>NZ_JANHAP010000018.1 GCF_024734385.1 Dasania sp. GY-MA-18
TCAATTTGGATGAGATTATGCAATCAATAGTGCAAAATGAAAATTAAGGCACCTCTGGAGACCCTATGAGGCGTGGGCTGTAGCGATAAGTGTTACATTAGGCGGGGATGTCCCCAGAACCCCAAGAAGCCCCTCCCGCTAGGCGTTGCATCTAGGTATTATTTGATTAAAGCGAACACCTACAACAACCAACTGCACTTATTATCCGAACCGGCATTACTAAAATATGGATTCTAAATGTAGAAGCGTCTAACTTAATCAAGCCCTCACATCCGTTCATACTAGCTGAAACAAACAGAGTATCGACGCGAGTTTCTAGAATTCATAATATCACTGATAGTGCGCTGTTAATACATTCTCGCCCAGACTTGACCCTAGCCCTAAGGCTACTCAATCGTATGATTGAATCCTCACGGTTTAACGGATAGAATTATCAGATGAGCCCATCTGGAAGAATGTGCCACGATAGCTGGAGAAATAGCACGAGACCCGGCTAGAAGCTTCGAGTAATGCTTACTTGTATTAGTTTCGACTTAATCTACCAAGTAAAACTCACCTACTATTTTTCTATAACGCCCATCATGCTTCATAGCTTTAGCTCTTTATTAAATCTTTTCACAAAGGCTCTATTTTCAGCTGTATTATGGCAATATACCCTGCCTCCACCCTCACTAAGAATAAGCGCCTCACAAAATGAACCTGGTCAATAAACTTATTAAAATCCGGAAAAAAGCCAAGAACCGCTTCAACCCTGCCTGCTTGTAATTTTTGATGTTCTGCTCATTATAATTAACCAGCTCAACTTGAGCTGGTTTGAAAGTTCTAAAATAGCATCATTGGACAGCTGCTTTAAAGATTTTAAACGGGCTCAGAGATCAAGCTAAAATCATACAGCTGCAACCGAGCAACTTCATGAGTAGATATTAAATATTACTAATATAGGTTTATCCTATATTTTCTTATTCTTCACGCCTTAACTAGTAACAAATGAGCATATACAATAAACATCTTTGTACATAACTATCAGTAACTTCTAATATAAAGTTTATGTTAAATAATACCCTATCAGGTCGCTATATCCTGAGGACTCATCTTGGTTAACGAAGGTGCTGAGAAGTAGATCAGACTGTGATTAGATGTCTAGCGTTTTCACATTACGTTACTGTGACTTGGCCTCCCGCAATAAACATTTAATTTAGACACCGCTGATTTTAGCGAGTCGCCTTTTAAAATTATTTGTGCAGCATAGCATTCACGGTCAGCGGCCAAAATGCTGAAAGCTGAGGTTAAGCGCTGATGAAGATGAATACTCCCTGTATGTTGACTACTGCAAAATGCTTCGCCCCAATGGGATTTGTCAAGATTCAACAGTAGAAGGCGATCTATTTCAGACCGCGTGAAAATCTCAAATATAGTAAGCAGCTATTGTATTTATTCTCCTTATCAGCTTATGTATAATCCACAGAATCACCTCGACACGGATATGCTATGAACTCGATTACAGGCCTTCCTCGCAACAAAAACGAAGAGACTGACCGAAAATTTATCGAAGCCCTTGCTCGTGGTTTAGATGTTTTACGGGCATTTGAACCCGGCGATGGATTCTTAGGCAATCTGGAAATTTCCAAACGAACAAATCTGCCAAAATCCAGTATTTCTCGCATAACATATACCCTCACAAAACTGGGCTACCTGACTTATTCTGAGCGCTTAGAAAAATATCAATTAGGTAGCGGCGTGCTAGCATTAGGCTATGCCTTTGTTTCCAGCCTCGGTATTCGCCAGATTGCCAAACCCCTGATGCAGGAGCTTGCTAATACTACAGGCACCGCCGTTGGACTTGCGAATCGTGATCGTTTAAAAATGATTTACCTTGAATATTGCGCCCCAGTAAAGGTCACCACCTTCCGTCATGAAATAGGTGATCGAGTCCCCCTGGCAACCAGCTCTGCTGGCCGAGCTTATCTTGCAGCACTGCAAGAAGAAGAGCGAAACTATTTTCTCAGCTATCTTGAGAAAAAATCAGGGGATAACTGGCCTGAAATTAAAAAAGGCATTGATGAAGCGATTTCATCCTATAAGGAAAACGGCTATTGCTATTCTTGGGGGGATTGGGACAAAGACGTTAATGGTGTTTCCGTTCCCTTTGTAATGAGTCAAGGCCACATTTTTACATTTAATGCTGGCGGGCCAGCTTACCGTCTTAGTCCCGAGTTTTGCATGCAAGAAGTCGCACCACAATTAAAAAATATGGTGCGTAATATTGAGGCAACACTGATTAGATATTAAGCTCACTCTAAAAGATGTAATCTTTCTTCGGGTATTCTCGCTACTGCCGCCTGACGGCAGACAGCAACCAGTTTACCTTCGCTATCCCATAATTCACCGCGCTCTTCCAGCATACCTGCTGACAGCTGATGACTACTAAACCGCCCCGTTATAAAGCCAGGTGCCGGACGCGCCAAGCATTGCACGGTTAAGTCCAGGGTAGGGACCCAGTTCAATTTACCCACTCGCATCGCAATAGCACGAGGAAAAGCATCAGCAAACAAAAACAGTGCCAATAAATCCGCAGGACGCTTATCGAAAAAGCGCAACCAGCCACTAATTTCCATTTGCCCTTTGCCTCCATCAATGAAATACGGAAAATCTGTGGGCAGTAAACGGGCCTCCACCTGCCGCCAAAAAGAAACATCTTCGTCACGCAAGGGTTCAGCCATCATTGGAGATGGCATTGGCGGCGCGATGAAATCGTTACAATTAGCATCGACGGGGAAATCAAAGTTGCTGTAAACAGCCGTTAATTGCATGCATAGCTGACCATCTTGTTTTAAGCTCGCAATGCCTTGACTGAAGCGCTTCCCCGACCGCAAAAGTGTAACCTCTATTTGCACTACGCCGATAGTCGCTGGCGTAATATAATTGGCGGTAACCGAAATAGGATCTGAATGTATAGTATCGGTCGTAGTAAAAGCCTGCCCCAAAGCTCGTGCAGCCATCGCCATCATATAACCGCCATTAGGTGCCACGCGAAAATACCAATCCGCTGAAACATTACCCTGCCAACAGTTAGGGCCAATCTGTTTAACTGCCGTATCTTGATCAAACTTATACATTGATTAACTTATTACTCAGATAAAAAAACCGTTTTTTTAGTTTTATAGAAAGTTTAACAATAAGCGATTAAAGCCTTGAAAAACGCTGCGTATGAAAATCAGTACTACCAAACAGGAACTGAACAGTCGTTAAACGTTTAAAAAAGTGCCCCACATCCAACTCATCAGTAACACCAATACCGCCATGCAGCTGTACCGCTTCCTGACCAATTAGGCGGGCAGCCTTACCAATACGGCTCTTGGCAGCCGAGACGGCTTTAGGTGCAATACCTTGATTGGCATCAAGCTGCATAGCAGCCATCATTAAAATAGAGCGTGCCTGCTCGCACTCAATAAACATGTCGGCCATACGGTGCTGTAATGCTTGAAATTTACTGATGCTCACACCAAACTGTTTGCGCGTTTGGGTATACTCCACGGTTTTTTTGTAAGTCACTTCCATAGCACCCACCGCTTCTGCACACAACGCCAATGTAGCCCTATCAATAAGCTTTTCAATAACAGGCAATGCCTTTCCAGCTTCGCCTAATAGATTAGCTGCAGGGACACTGACTTTATCGAAACGAACTTCAGCGGCACGAAAACCATCAACTGTTTTATAAGACTGTATAGCAATACCTGCCGTATTCGTATTCACCAAAAATAGGCTAATTCCATCACGATCGAACTGCTCACCGGCTGTACGTACCGCTACAAGCAGTTGATCAGCAGCCTCAGCATTGAGCACCACCGCCTTATGGCCATTCAGCAAATAATTGTCGCCTTGCAGCTCTGCTGTAGTGCTTATATCCGCCAAGTTAAAACGACTTTGTGGCTCGCTATAGGCAAAGGCCAGTTGTAGCTTTCCCTCCATCAGCGGCCCTAATAACTGCAGTTTTTGCTCTTCACTAGCTGACGCGGCAATCAAACCGCCAGCCAAAACGGCTGTCGTTAAAAAAGGCTCTATGACCATACCTTTGCCAAATTCTTCCATCACCACCATCAAGTCAACAGCACTACCTCCTAGGCCACCATCTTCTTCAGTGAAAGGTACCATCAGCCAACCTAACTCAGCAAACAGCTGCCAGTGCTCCTTGCTAAAACCATTATCACTATCTACCAAGCCACAGCGGCTTTCGAAATCGTAATCCTTTTGAACAAATTTTGAGACACTACTCTGCAACATCTGCTGCTCTTCTGAAAATGAAAAATCCATTACTTATACCTCTACAAGATCAATTCTATAAACCTAAGACGGCTTTACAGATAATATTTTTTTGAATTTCATTACTGCCACCATAAATGGAAGCTTTGCGATTATTAAAGTAATAAGGAGCACTATTAGCTGCGGTCTCCGGCCCTATATGTTCACCCGCAAATCCATCTTCAAACTGTTCTTTAACAAATGGCAAGGCATAGTTACCGGCAATTTCTACCAGCAGCTCATCAATCATTTGCGATACTTCAGTACCTTTAATTTTTAAGATCGAAGACTCAGGTCCCGGTGCCGCACCGGTACTAACAGCAGATAAAGTACGCAACTCAGTATACTCCAGAGCCAATAATTCAATTTCCACCTCAGCCATTTTTTGAGAGAAAGCCGGGTTATCTATTAAATAACCATCAAGATCAACGGTCTCTTTAGCTAATTGCTTTGCCCGTGCAAAACGCTGTTTCGACAAACCTACTCGCGCAATATTGGTACGCTCATGGGTTAATAGTGTTTTGGCATAGGTCCAACCTTTACCCTCTTCACCAATACGATTTGTCACCGGCACACGTACATTATCAAAAAACACCTCATTGACTTCGGGCTTACCATCGAGAGTGATAATGGGCGAGACAGTAATGCCTGAGGTCTTCATGTCGATCAATAAAAAGCTAATGGCTTCCTGGTTTTTTACCTCTGGGGCACCAGTACGTACCAAACAGAAAATCCAATCCGCATGTTGGCCCAGCGTTGTCCAGGTTTTAGCGCCATTGACGATATACTCATCACCTTCCTGCGCCGCGGTAGTTTTCAATGATGCTAAATCAGAGCCGGCATTAGCCTCAGAATAGCCCTGGCACCACCATGCATTACTGGCAAGAATATCGGGTAAGAAGCGCTGCTTTTGTTCCTCACTACCGTGACCATAAATAATGGGTGCCACCATCTTCAACCCAAAGGAAATAACTTCTGGCCCACCTGCAAGCGCACATTCTGTGGCCCATATATATTTCTCCGTGGGAGTCCAGCCAGTACCACCATGTTCTACCGGCCAGTTAGGCGCCGACCAGCCCTGTTTATAAAGAATCTTCTGCCAACGAACTTGATCCTCCTTACCAAGATAAAGACCAGCCTTTCGCTTTTCAGCAATATCAACGGGTAACTTTTCATTTAAGAACTGGCGAATCTGTTGCTGAAATGCCAATTCCGCGGAAGTAAATTCTATATTCATCACATTACCTATTAATAAAACAATCTAAAACATGCTTTAAAGTGCTGCTAGTCTAATGCACTTTGTGAAACGTGCCTTTCCAGAGAAAAACCAAAGGGAAGAGCATCAAAACAACATTATGAAGTTCCGCAGAGTGGAATGCAATTCCTTTTTATGTCAGAATTAGCTTGGAACACTCAATAGCAAACTAAAGAGCAGCGAACATGAGCCAAACCGTAGCCCACGCCTTACACCATCAATCTGACATAGAAGAGTTTGAAAAGACCCCGCGTTCACAACGCTACCCCTGGAGCAATAGCTATGAATTGATACAACAAGCAGGGTTGGAATATGGCGATGATCCAGCCTTGAGCTTCCTTCCCACGGGGGTTGCAGGCGAACAAGCTATTAATATTAGTTATCGAGAGCTAGCTGCAAAAGTCACTCAAACAGCCAATTTACTCCATAGTTTGGGTGTCACTCAGGGTGATGCGGTCTCATTATTACTGCCCAGTCTACTCCAAACTCATTATACACTTTGGGGCGCTCAGGCCGCCGGTATTGCCGGACCTATAAACCCCATGCTAGAAGCCGAGCATATTACCGAAATCATGAACGCCACCCGTAGCAAAGTTCTGATAACGCTTGCTCCCAGTGAAAACAGTGAGTTGTGGCAGAAAGTGTGCCAGATGACCCAGAGCATCCCCTCTCTAAAGACGATTATACTGATTTCGCAATCAGACAAAAATAATAGTGAGCTACCCTCCTCGCCTAAAACTGAGCTGAGAATAGTGGATTACACTCAACAGCTTGAGCTGCAACCGAGCGACAAACTGTTAAGTGGCCGCCAATTTAATGCCGAACAAATCGCCGCATATATGCATACTGGCGGTACTACAGGCTGCCCCAAAGTTGCAAAACTAACCCACGGAGGGCTCACATTTGTCGGACAGATTTATGCCGATACCGCTGGCCATCTTGGTCGTTATACTACTCTTTGTGGCCTACCGCTATTCCATATTTTCGGTATTGTGGCAACCGGACTAGCGTTATTTGCCTCTGGTCGTCACGGCGTACTGTTAAGCCCCTCAGGATTTCGTAATCCCAATATCATCCAGAATTTTTGGCACCACACAGCACGTTTTAACTGTAAAGCCTTTTCTACAGTACCAACTATTCTCGGCACTCTCTTAGATCAACCCTTGGGTGATAACAATATATCCTGCCTGCAAGAAGTTGCCTGCGGCGCCACCCCTCTTCCCAATCAATTGAAGAAAAATTTTGAGCAACGCTTCGAGGTTAAAGTTCGTAATGGCTATGGCATGACAGAAAGCAGCTGCCTGATGGCCAAGCCACCCGGTAACACTATCGTCCCTACAAGCTCTGTTGGTTTACGCCTACCCTATACTCGTAGGATTACTGCTGTTATCGAAGGCTCAAAATTAATCCGCGAATGTGGGGTTAATGAGTCTGGCGTGGTTTTAGCGCAAGGGCCAAATATTTTTTCGGGTTACCTGAACAATGCCGATAATAACTCCATCTGGATAGATGGCCAGTGGTTCAATACCGGCGATGTTGGCTATCACAATGAACAAGGTAACTTGTTTTTGTGTGGCCGAGCAAAAGACTTAATTATTCGCGGGGGGCACAACATTGACCCTTTGATTATTGAAGTCCCCTTAAGTAAGCACCCTGCCATTGCCCAAGCAGTTGCTATTGGCCAGCCAGACCCTTATGCAGGGGAAGTACCCATTGCCTATGTTAAACTTAAAACCGGTAAAAACATTAGCAGTTGCGAGTTATTAGATTATTGCAAAGAAGTTATCAGTGAACGAGCCGCCATACCAAAACGTATTGAGTTTATTGATGAGATACCACTAACAGCGGTATCAAAAGTATTTAAACCCGCGTTACGACAATTAGCTACTGAGTTTGCAATCAATGCAAGCTTGGCTAAAGCAGATATTAAAGCGGAGATAAAAACTCGAATTGATACACAGCATGGCTTAATCGCTAAGGTATTACTCCATAATAATGATCAGCACCAACAAGCTGTTGATCTACTACAGGCTTATCCACTGATTATCGAATTTTGATCTTTAATAAAAGAAAAATATTTAACCGAAACAATTAACTAAATATGTAGCCACTAAACTTTGACTACGCTGGAGAAATAAAATGTCTAATGCCTATATATACGATGGCGGTCGCACTGCTTTTGGTCGTTTAACAGGTAGCTTATCGAGTGTTCGTCCCGATGATATGCTAGCCCATGTAATAAAAACCCTAGTCGACCGTAACGGTTTCGACAAAAATATTTATGAGGATGTCATCGCTGGCAGTACCAACCAAGCTGGTGAAGATAGCCGTAACGTGGCACGTTTTGCAGGCCTATTGTCAGGCCTGCCCATCGAAACTGGGGGTATAACTGTAAACCGCCTATGCGGCTCAAGTTTAGCCGCTACCCTTGATGCGGGGCGCGCTGTTCGCTGCGGTGAAGGTGAACTATTTGTTGCCTGCGGTGTTGAATCTATGAGCCGTGCACCACTCGTTTTATCAAAAGCAAATAACGCCTTTGACCGAGGCCAAGAACTAGCAGACACCACCATGGGAGCACGCTTTACCAACCCAGAGATTATTAAGCAATTTGGAGGCCATTCAATGCCTGAAACAGCCGACAATATTGCCGCCGATTTGAATATTAGCCGTGATGAATGTGATGTGTTTGCCAATGCCTCTCAAGCCAAATATGCTGCAGCGCTAGAGAATGGCTTCTTTGATGAAGAAATTATCGGCATGGAAGTATCCCAAGGCCGAAAAAAGCCAGCTCTTAACGTTAATAAAGATGAACACCCTCGCCCGCAAACAAACATAGAAGGGCTCAGCAAATTAAGAGCATTATTTAACGGCGGTGTCGTCACCGCAGGTAATGCATCAGGCCTCAATGACGGTGCCAGCGCCCTATTAATTGGTAGTGAAGCTGTAGGCAAGCAATATAATGTTAAACCAAGAGCCCGTATCTTGGCAGGTGCAATTGCCGGCGTAGAACCCAGAGTAATGGGCTTAGGCCCGGTACCAGCCACACGCAAAGCATTAGCCCGTGCCGGCTTAACTATCGCCGACATGGATGTTATGGAATTTAACGAAGCTTTTGCAGTGCAAGCCCTTGGTTGCTTAAAACAACTTGACATAGACTTTAATGATCCCCGAGTAAATCCCAATGGCGGGGCTATAGCAATTGGCCACCCCTTAGGTGCATCCGGCGCACGTATTGTTTTAACTGCCCTACGTCAATTAGAAAAAACGGGCGGCCGCTACGCTCTTGCAACCATGTGCATAGGCATTGGCCAAGGCATCGCTCTAGTAATAGAGCGCGTCTAACACATTGTGTGAAAAACTTTATTTTGGAGAACAAAATGCCCGTAGTTAATTATCAAATAGAGAATAATGTCGGCGTGATTAGCATTAATAATCCGCCAGTTAATGCTCTATCTCACACTCTTCGCACTGAGCTTGTTGAAACTATTACTAACGCCCAACAAGATGAAAGTAAAATTTTAATTATGATTTGCCAAGGCAGAACCTTTATTGCCGGTGCAGATATCAGTGAGTTTGGCAAACCACCACAGCCCCCCTCTTTGCCCGATGTGTTAACAACAATAGAAGCTTCCAATAAACCCGTAATCGCTGCTATTCACGGCCAGGCACTCGGTGGTGGTTTTGAAGTTGCTCTTGCCTGTCATTATCGCTGTGCACTAAGCAGTGCCAAAGTAGGCTTACCTGAAGTTAAGTTGGGGCTACTGCCTGGTGCCGGTGGAACTCAACGAGTACCACGCTTGGCAGGAGTTGAGATGGCATTGGATATGATCACTAACGGTAATCCTATTAGCGCTGAGAAAGCACAGAGTTACAAACTTATTGATAAGGTTATTGAGGGTGACTTATTCGCAGGTGCTAACTCTTACGCTCAAGAGCTGATAGAAACAAAAGCAGAGCTAAAAAAAGCACGTGATATCAGCATTGATCCCACAACCGTAAACAATGATTTATTTGCCAACTACCGTGAAAAACTTGCAAAGCGAGCCCGTGGGCAAATAGCTCCACAGAATATCATTAGCTGCATAGAGGCAGCTGTAATGCTTCCTATGGATGAGGGTCTAGCCAAGGAGCGAGAACTATTTATTGAATGTATGCAGTCAAACTCATCAACGGCAATGCGACACTTATTTTTTGCTCAACGCGAAGCCACTAAAGTTAAAGGATTAAATAAAGACACTCCCGTTCGTGATGTTAAATCAGTTGCCATTATTGGTGGTGGCACCATGGGCGGCGGTATTGCAATGAACTTTGCCAATGCTGGTATTCCGGTGAAGCTAGTAGAAATTAATAACGAAGGTATTACTCGTGGCCTAGCTATTATTGAAAAAAATTACAGCGTTAGTGTCAAAAAAGGAAAGCTTAGCGAAAAGCAAAAAACACATTGTATGTCTCTGATTAGCGGAGTCATCGACTATCAGGAACTGGCCGATGTAGACCTAGTGATAGAAGCAGTATTTGAAAACCTAGCGTTGAAACAAGAAATATTTGCCGAGCTTGATAAAAGCTGTAAAGCCGGTGCAATACTGGCAAGTAATACCTCTTATCAAGATATTGATAAAATTGCCAATGCCACTCAACGCCCACAAGATGTCATCGGCTTACACTTCTTCAGCCCTGCCAACATAATGAAGCTACTTGAAATTGTACGGGGCAGTAAAACAGCTGATGATGTTATTGCCACCAGTATGAAATTAGCAAAAATCATTAATAAAGTTTCAGTACTTTCCGGTAATTGCTACGGTTTTATTGGTAACCGCATATTACGGCAATATGCTCGTGAAGCTCAGCTTTGTTTGATTGAAGGCAGCTCGCCACAGCAAATAGACTCTGTAATGCAAAACTTTGGCATGGCAATGGGTCCATTTGCGGTAGGCGATTTAGCAGGCTTAGACATTGGCTATAAAGCACGCCAAGGGCTTAGCGATGAGCAAAGAGGCGAAGAAAAAACCTACTGTATTGCCGATGCGCTAGTAGAGATGGATCGCCTTGGCCAAAAAAATGGTGCCGGCTATTATCAATACGACCCGCAAACCCGTGCCCGCTCAAATGACCCCTTAGTTATGGACGTTGTCGAACAGCAAGCTAAAGCTCAAGGAATTAAGCGTCGTCAATTCGATGATGATGAAATCCTTAACCGGCTTACTTTTACCATGATTAATGAAGGTGCAAAAATTTTAGAAGAAGGCATTGCTCAGCGATCGGGTGATATTGATATTGTTTATGTTAATGGTTATGGGTTCCCTGTATTTCGTGGTGGTCCAATGCAATACGCCGATAGCCTTGGTCTAAAAAATGTCTACGATACTATTTGCCAATATCGCGAACAGTATGGCGAGCAATATTGGCAAGCATCTGTGCTTTTAAAAGACTTAGCCCTTAGTAATAAAACCTTTTCAGAATGGTCAAAAGATAAATAATTTATCCTTGATTGAATAAAAATAATATTCCTAGCCCTCTATAAGAGGGCCTCTCTTATTAATCAATATCGAATAATAATTTAGCCACCCGCCAATTAACACATCATTTTTCATAGCACGCACGTGGATTTACCCCCTTCATGCTAGCAACAAAGCCAAGAAAACAACATGCTATAAAATAATGTTTTAATTTTTTACGAGCATAACATGGCCGAAATAACAATCACGATAATAAATATGATTTTAAGTAACAACTAACCCCCCGTATTAAAGGGCTTTAATACATATATCCTTCTACTTACATCAATAAGTCAGGGATATACATTTAATGCTAAAACAGCTTTTTATCACTTCTTAATAACAATATTACACTAAGGCGGTAAATAGCTAACATAGCTATGTATGGAAAGCGCAGAGATACATATCTATTGGAGACACATAGTTTCTAGTGCGACGCAGGCATGTTACCTAATGCTGATAGGGGCTATTTTAGATTCATATAGGCTTGTAGCGGGTCACCGGTTCCGTCGCCTTTCTCTGAAGAGAGGACGTCGATAAATAAGTAAAACAGCTCTGATTGAGAGCTGATATCAAGTTTTTGATAAATGCGTTTGCGATGTAGTTTGACGGTGCCCAGTGAGATATCCAAGCGTTCGGATGTTGCCTTATTAGAGTGACCATGTAAAATTAATTGCAGTACATCGTGTTCTCTGGGGGTTAACAGCGTACTACCAAAATTTTTGAGCGCTTGCTGCAGCGCTTGTTTGAAACTTTTTTGCGCTGTTTTCGGAGCAGTAGATATTTTATGGCTTAGCTGCCAGTGATGAATGATTAGCGAAGTAACAATATGACTAATAGTATTTAAAAAGTCTAAAACGCTTTTGGTGAAAGCTTTGTGCGTTTCAAGGGGGCTGATCGAGACTTGAATATGTGCGCCGCTACCAAGATTCACTAAATAGCAGAGTTCGTCAGAGTTGTTAATGGCTTTATAGTAACGGCGGAAAAACTCCGTCTTTTTAAAGTTGTCAGGAGCAATGTCTTTAAAGCGATAGCTACCGTTTTTAATGCCACTCAAGCTGGCTTGATAATAAGGGTCAAAAATATATGGGCCATTGATATAGGCTTCAACCTCCAGCGAGTACTCTACTTCGCTTTTGCAGTTGGCATATAGGCAAGTTGGTTTATCATTTAACGGAAAGTATAGGGCTACCACGCGGCCAATATGATCCAGGCTGGCAAAGCTCTCGCTTAAAGTAACAATGAATGAATCATTGCCTAAGTTGGCGACGGCATCGCCTAGCATGTTTAAGCAGCTAGCATGTTTTGACATGTATGAACTCTTTGCAAAAAAAGACCTTTAACACAGTATAGGTTAAAAGCCGAAGAATATAGCAACTTAATGAGTTAAGGTTAACCCCAAATTTCCTCATCGCTGGATACGTACCTGCCTTCTTGGGTGAAACCTATGCGCTGGGTGTTAATCATATGCTTGTAGTTTAAGTTTCCTGAAATTGAGCTATTCCCCCAAGAGCCTCAGCCTAAGTGCCGGTAGAAATAAATCCGTTCGTCAGTGAGCAGGGCTCGTTTATCGCCACACGACTAACGGGTGAAGACAAGCCAATTTTACTGATGTATTCTTCGGAAGTAGAGTGAATTTCACTGGTGTGACCTTTGATCTCTAAATTGCTGCGGGCAATGTCGATAGCTTCTTCAAGTGCTTCGTATTCAAATGCAGCGAGTACAGGGCACATTTTTTCGCTACGTAATACAACATCGGCTACAGCGATGTAGTCGATGTTGTCATCGAAAATATTCTGTACGTTACCCGCGCCAAAACCGAAAGAGGGTTTGCCGCTGCTGTAGGCTACAGTCACCATGCGAGGCCCTAGTAGCAACGAACACCTCAACGGTCGACATCAACTCGTTGGGCTAAGGTTGTTGCATCCATGGGGCTCTCGCTTAAATTATCTCTTTGAATTATGGGAGTTTAAGAAATGGTCGCAGTGTAGATGGAGTTTTAAATAAAGGCTAGTGGAAACGCCGGAGCAGTTGGAGCGTTTTGAGTCAAAACGTAAGGTCGCTTCTAAATTAAAGGCTGAAAAAATCAGCCCTTAATTTCGAGTGTGATTACCAGTGACCACGCTCTTTCATTGTTTCACCAGCCGTTAAAATAGCTTTGCGCAAAGTGCTAACAATCGTGTCGGCTTCTTCTTTGGTTAATACTAGTGGCGGAGACATCACGTTTAGGTTAACAATAGGGCGAACAATCAAGCCCATGCTGTCGGCGACCATTGAGACTTCTTTGCCGATATCTAGCTCTTCGGGGAAGGTTTCTCGAGTCTCTTTGTTTTTAACCAACTCAACACACACCATTAAATGTGAGCCACGCACGTCGCCAACCATATCGAGATCACGCAGGGTGTTTAGTTGCTCCAAGAAATAAGGGCCAACGTCACGAACATGCTCTAAGATTTTTTCTCGTTCAAGAATCTCAATGTTTTTCAATGCGGCAACGCAGCTAACGGGGTGGCCGCTGTAAGTGTAGCCGTGTGAGTAGTAGTAACCTTGGCCGGGTTGTGAAATAGCATCAAATATGGCTTCGGAGAATATCATTGCCCCAATTGGCAAGTAGCCTGACGATAAACCTTTTGCGCAAGTGATTATATCTGGCACGATTCCGAAAACAGATTCTGAAGCAAACCATTCACCTAAGCGACCAAAGCCGGTAACAACCTCGTCAGAGATGTAAAGAATGTCGTTGGCCTTACAGATTTCCCAGATACGCTTTAGATAATTGGCCGGTGGTAGTACCACTCCGCCAGCACCCATAATAGGCTCTGCAATAAATGCCGCTACTTTATCGGCACCGCCTAGCTCTTCAATTTTAGCTTCAAACTCGGTCACTAATTGATCCGCGAAGTCCTGCTCCGATAAACCATTGCTGTAACGGTAGTGGTTAGGTGAGCTTAAGTGATGGATGCTGTCTGATATAAAATCAAAATAGTCTGGATGATCGCCCTCTTTGCCGCCCAAAGACATCGACGCATAAGTAGTGCCATGATAAGCATCTTTACGAGAGATAAAGTGCTTCTTATCTTTTTTGCCGCGACAGTTGTTATACATTTGCACGGTACGATAGGCTGAATCTACTGCTGTTGATCCGCCACAAGTAAAGAATACGTGATTTAAGTGGCCTGGTGCCAATTCAGCTAATTTCTTGGCTAGTTTGGCGGCAGGTACGTTAGTCATGTCAACGAAGGGATTGGCGTATGATAGTTCACGTACTTGCTCGGCAATCACGTCAGCCATCTCATCGCGGCCCAAGCCGATATTGTTACACCACAAGCCACCAACGGCGTCAAGGTATTGGTTGCCATTAGTATCCCAAATTAATGAACCTTCACCTTTGGCGATAGGTAAAGCACCTTTTTCAGGAAACACATCAAAAATTTGACAAGGATGGAGATGGTGATCTCTATCCATATCAATAATAGCCTGAGTTTCGTCAGCACTCAGTTGACCTTTGTTAGCTGCTGCGTTATTTGAAGACATTGTCCGCTCCGTAAAACAATTGAGGTTAATTAAGTTTGTTTATAAAGTTAAAGTCAGTATGAAGGAGTTTATTTCACTTTTATATATCCTTTAAGGGGGATGGCGATATTTACTGCGCTATAGCGGTTGACAATAACATATAGGCGCTTTGGTAAGTCGCACCGATAAAAATTGAAAATGTTTTCGGCCTTGCTTAACTATATAATACGGCCTATAAATGAATTGATCTAAACACAAGCGGCTATAAAGAATACGGTAAATAATGGGAGCGCAGATTGCGCGGTATCGCTTGGCCGATTTGTTTCGCAGTATCGTGATATTTGACGATTTAATGGTGCTGCTGTTTGTTCATGACAAGCCGCCTGTACTGTTGCATGACCAAACCAGTTATTAAAGAAGCATTATATTAACTGAACTTATGTTTTAGATCTCTGCTATCAGTCAGCGATAAAATCAAATTAGGGCCTTTACTGTTTTAATGATATTAAGCCCGATGGCTTTTATTAATTGAGCCGTGATTACCGCTGCTGTTAAAAAGTACCTATCTATACCAGCGATGACAATAACCCAAATAAATATTCGATAAAGCCTTAAAACACCTAAGCGTCCCTTTTTTTGTTTAACGTAGGTCGTTGCCGCCAATATGCTCAACAGGTATATTCAAAAGCACACTTCAATAATATTCGGTGCTTTGTTTTTAATTTCGCAAATAACTGTCGGCCCGTTTTGTCCACTTTGGCAGCGATGGAATACAGAAGCCAGGCAGTTTTATAGCGCGATGATGAGTTAACTCCTCTGGCAGTAACCCACGCGTAAAGGCAAACATAACAGCCAGCACAGGCTCCGGCAGCACCATTACAAGGCGCTAAATTCATATCTGCTTGGCCCTGAATGGATTTTCTCTAAATAATAAGTGTAAAAGGCTTTTCGTAATTACCGATGCAAAGGCATTGATACCCAATGTTACTTTTTACAGTGATGCAAGGCTGAATGCAAAACGAATTGATTAACCTTAACCCAGACATCAACAATCTGCGGCTCTGCTCCTATTCTTCTCAGCCAGTCTCCTAGCGTAGTCGCTTTAGGTATTTTGATGAGATTCAATACGGTACTTAGCGCTTCATCATGGAGGTGGCGAATATCATCCAGATGAAAGCTACCTTCATGCTGCATTAAGATCAGTGTATTAATAAAGGCAGAAGCCCCCTATTGATTTTAGGCAGCGGAAAGTTCTGGTCAATACGTTCGGTAAGATTTAAGAGGTCTATTCATTGGGCAATCGCTAATATACCTGCGAGAGAGGTTAGCAAATCATTCGTGGCATCGATTTTGTAGGGTCGAAAAGTGGCAAGCTATATATCCACTTAGGATACTTACGCCCCCCCAAAAAATGTGAGTATCCCATCGTTAAGTATAGCGAATCAATTCGCTGCACAATAATAATGACCACCAAGGGGATAATATGTATCTAAATAAACACCTTCTTGCTCGTAGTATTTTAGCTGCCAGCTTTAGCACTTCGTTTATCACGGCAACTCAGGCAGCCGTATTAGAAGAAGTCATGGTAACTGCGCAAAAACGCGCGCAGTCAGTTAACCATATCGGGGTATCAGCTAGCGCACTATCAGGTGACGGTTTAAAAGCCTTAGGCATAGAGCAGTCTTCAGACCTTGGCGCTATGACTCCAGGCCTGGTTACTGTTAATGCCACCTCCGGCGGCACTCCTATTTTTGCGATTCGCGGCATAGGCTTAGATGACTTTAATGCCAACAACACCAGCGGCGTGGGTGTTTACACCGATGAAGTGTTTGCCAGTAGCCCGGCTTATTTAAACGGCCAGTTATTTGATATAGAACGCGTGGAAGTTTTAAAAGGCCCTCAGGGTACTCTTTATGGAAAAAACACCACCGGCGGTGCGATTAACTTTATCAGCAACAAGCCTAGCGATGAGTTTGAAGCCTCTATTGAAGCAGGTTACGGCAGCCATGAGACCGTTGAGTTAACCGGCGTAATCTCTGGACCTATCAGCGATTCTGTTCGCGGCCGACTCGCTGCTAACTATGTAAAAGCCGGTGAAGGCTGGCAAGAAGATGAAGCCACCGGCAAAGAATATGGTAAAACCGATAAGCTAGCGTTACGCGGCCAATTGGCGTTTGATATCAGTGGTAATGGTGACGCCCTGCTGCGCACTTACTACAGCGAAGATAACTCCACACCAGAATCACCACACAACGAAGGTGCTGCTGATGCTCTCTTCTTGTCTGGTTTTGATGTCCTTAGCTCGCCAACTAATCCTCGCAAAGTATCGGTGGGCAATTTAGATGCCTCTAAAGATGAGCAAGGTACAGGTATTGCCTTAACGGTTAACTACGACTTTGATGCCTTCCAATTTATTTCTATTTCCTCTTTCGATCAGTATGAACGTGTTGTGCTAGACAATTATGATGGCTATGCCGTATCAACTACTGATTTATTTTTGGATGAAGAGTTAGAGCAATGGTCACAAGAATTTCGTTTCGTCAGTAACAGTGATGGGGCTTTCACTTGGATAACCGGTGTCAATATTTCTTATGAAGAAGTTGTCGAAAACCAAGCCTATTTTGATGACTCTTTCCTAGTGACTGACTCTGTTCTATTCGGCAGTTTTGACCCAGCTGATGCTGACGCCAATGGCCTTGATCGCTTCGTCGCCTCTTACGAGCAAGAAACGGACTCCTATGGCGCATACCTCCATACCGAAACTGAGTTAAACGACAGCTTCAAGTTAATTGGCGGTGTTCGCTATTCCAATGATAAGCGCAGTTTTGACGCCGTTGGAACTGAAGAATTCTTTGGCGAGATTATTCCCGTCCAAACTCAAAACGAAAGTAACAGCGAAGACGCCATTACCGGCAAGCTGGGTTTAGATTGGCAGGTAAATGACGATTTAATGATCTTTACTAATGTCGCCACCAGCTACAAAAGTGGCGCTTACTACGGCACAGCTATCGTAGATAGCGATGCCTGGACCTACGTCGACCCTGAAGATATTTTATCTTACGAGTTAGGTTTTAAATGGTCATTACTTGAAGGTAGCATGCAGCTAAACGGTTCTGTTTTTAAAATGGAATACGAAAACAGACAGTCATTAATTACCTATACCGCCGATGACTTCAGTAACTATGTAACGGCAGCAGCCACAATAGACACCACAATGATCAACGTACCGGAATCTGAAACTCAAGGCTTTGAGCTGGATGTCGAATGGTTAGCCACTGATCAATTGTCTCTGCGTGCGGGTATCGCCTACTTAGATAGCGAAGTCACTAAATCACCAAGCGCTGCCGAATTACGCGGCATTAGCGGCGACGTATCGATCAACGACAACGCCACCGGCGATGCTGATTTCAGCGGAGCTATTGATGGCAGCGAAATCGCATTCGTTGATGCCATTGGCGCACCTGTTGCTGAAGGTACCGTGTTAGCTCAATCACCAGAATGGAGCTATAACGCCTCAGCCGCTTATGAATTCAACGTTAACAATAATTTAATTGCCCGTGTTCAAGCCAGCTACAGCTGGGTTGATAAGCAATTCGCTCAGCTTGGCGACCCTAATGCGCAATACGGCTAGGTTAAAGGTGCAAATGCCCAAGCCTCAATCGGCGCTGATGACGAACGTTGGCTGTTAACCCTATGGGGCCGCAACATTACCGACGAAGAATCTGAAACCTATTCTTTCTCGGGTTTTGCTGGCCGCACCGTTTATCGTCAACAACCGGCGACATACGGCGTAACCTTTAATTATCAGTTCGACTAACGGTTAACTAGCGGGTTCGCATTGCGAGCCCGCAAAGCTCTTATCAACATAAAATACAAGTAGAGTTTTTATGACAAAGCCAACTAATGATCTTGCTTTTACCCGTGAAGATTTATATGGCACAACGCCTGAGCACACCTTTGCGGGCGCGACCAGTTTTATGCGCCGTAAATACACCCGTGATTTAACGGGTGTGGACGTTGCTGTTTCTGGAGTGCCCTATGATCTGGCCACCTCCAATCGTTCTGGTTCACGTATGGGGCCACGTGCAATTCGTAACATATCCTCAACGTTATCTTGGGGAACCGTTATGGGTTGGAACTTTGACCCTTTCGATAAATTAGCCGTTATTGATTATGGCGATTGCGATTTTTATCCGGGCCGCCCTCATCTGGTGCCTGATGAAATTCACGCCCACGCTAAACATATTTTAGATAATGACGTGGCTATGCTAACGCTGGGTGGCGATCATTTTGTGACTTACCCTGTTGTCAAAGCTCACGCGGAAAAACACGGCCCTATTTCATTAATTCATTTTGACGCCCATAGCGACACCTGGGAAGACGAAGATGGGCGTATCGATCATGGCACCATGTTCTATCATGCCGCCAAACAAGGCATAATTAATCCAGAAGCGTCTGCCCAAATAGGTATGCGCTTAGCTAACCCTAAAACTCATGGCTATAACGTATTTGATGCCAAGTGGGTACACGATAATGGCGTCGAAGCTACTGCGGCAAAAATTAAAGAAATGGTTGGTGATAACCCTTGTTACTTAACCTTTGATATTGATTGCCTTGATCCTTGCTACGCACCAGGCACGGGCACACCGGTTTGTGGCGGCTTATCAACTTACCAAGCCTTGCATATTCTTCGTGGTTTAGACGGTATCAATATAGTAGGCATGGATTTAGTAGAAGTAGCCCCTGCCTATGACGTAGGTGAAATCACCTCATTGGCCGGCGCTACTATTGCGTTAGATTTGCTGTGCCTGTACGCCAGCAGTAAAGAGCAGCGTCAAAAGTAGCTTTATCTCCACATCAGCGATGATGCTTGTGCCGGCTTAGCAGATTTTGAGTCGGCTTTTTTGTTTCTTATGTTTTACATTTCTACAAGTGGGAGTAAACCATGACTTTTGACGATGTGATTGAAGTAGTCCTCTGTTATGACCCCGCTGAAATTACGGTACAAACTGGAACCGCACTAATGTTGGAAGATTTGTGTCTGTTTTTTGTGGCCATAGCTAAGCGCAATCATCCTTAAGGCTATAATAGATTGCAATATCTGTAAATGCTGCCTAGAGATTAGTAGCACAATGGTAGTATCGTTATTTAAAACAACAAAGATATAAATAGCACTCTAAACTCAACTTATTGTCTTGATAACAACATTATGAAAATATTCTTTCGATTAGTACAATCACTTGTTTTATTATTACTTCTTGCACCTTGTGCATTCGCAGAAATCGACAAGGTCATTATCGTCAGCGACGAATGGAAAAACTATAGTAATAAAGATGGCAGTGGCTATTACCTTGATACCGTACGTGAAATATTTGAAAAATAGGGATTAACTGTCATTTTTAAAATTCATCCCTACCAACGATCTATTGAAATCATCAATAATAAAACTGCTGATATCATTGTTGGCGTATATAAAACCAACGACCTCTCAGCCAATTATTCCAGTGCACCTCTTGAAATAGACAGAGTTGATATTGCCTTAAGTAAAAGTATGGCTAACAATTGGCAGGGGGTAAAATCACAAAAAGGAAAACGGGTAGGAGCTTTGAAAGGCTATAGCTTTGGTGACCATATCGATGTAGATATGCATTACAAAGAAATGTAAAAATTAAAATCCATCTTAAAGATGTTAAATCATGATCGCTTAGATGCTGTTTTAAATTACGAGCCGGACATACTACATATACAAAAGACCACTAACGAAAAATCGCAGTATATTATTAAAAATGCTGTCTCAAAAATCACACTTACGCAGCCTTTGCTAACAACAAAAAAGGCCAACGTCTACTCAAAGTATTTAATGAAGGCGTTATGTCACTTCACAACAGCGGCCAACTAAAAGCAATTATGCTCAGCAACTTAGGTTCAACAGCCACTTACCCTTTGTAGCGATGGTGCTCGGCAAGTGGATTTTTTAATTTAAAGCTTTATCAGCTCGTCATTTACTAGAGGCGTCTCATACCTAGTTATAAAATAATTAAACTCAGCACGGCCTTATTTATTTTTTACTCGTTTCAACAAGATATCACTGTTCTTTTCCATTAAAGGAACATTCAAAATCCGTTTTTGTAGTCTGGGTAGTTCTTTGCTTTATGCCGTATTGTAACGTGCGGATCAAATGTTTAATTTAAATATACCCATAGGGGAGCGGCTAATTTCCGCCTATATTTATGCCGCTGATATAAAATTCTTCCTTCTAACACTCGTCATAGATATGGGTAATCCCCATGAACAGCCAAAAAGTTATCCGTTTAAACCCGACGGTCCCGACAGCGGCTTTGACCAGAGGGGCAAGTCCTCCGTTACTATTCAGGCACTCAGCTCGATATGCCTAGCCCGATTTTGTACTGGTCTTGAGGGTAAAATCCAGGCAGGGATTTGGATCAGAAACTCAGGTAAAATCGGCGGCGAGGATCAAGGCAGCAATGCCTCGTCCATCAGCTTAAGCAATGTGAACAACATTCGGGCGAGATATTTTTAGCCATTGCTGAAGAAGAACAAGGAACTGCACATATCGACCCTGAATTTAGGCGCTTTGGCTACATCTCTCAGCTAGTTGTAACTAAGTCTCACAGAGGCAAGGGCACTACCTAAAAACTCATGACAGCAATTGAAAACGACTGCATGCAGCTTGGGCTCAGCCCCCTAAAAGTCTCTGCTCTGTCAAAGAACGCTGCGACCAGTGACTTTTACCAAGCTATCGCCTACTAAGTAGACGAAATCCAATTTAGTAAAAACTATAATTTCACATAGTTCATCACTGACCATCACTTAATCTGTCCTGCAAAAACCTTAATAAGTGATCAATACTGCCTCATTTTTTTATCCAGATCTGTGTTTGTAGTAAATCGATAGATTTATACGATATAAAAGCTACTTTTTGGACAATAAAAAAGAAGGCTACCCCTTCTATCTTAACTATAAGGTAGATAATGAATAGCAGGAATACTAATCTCCGAACAAGTTGTTGAATTCTCGGTCGAATTTAAAATTAAAATCAGCAGACTTAACTATTAACTTGATGTAAAAACTATCGATATAGAAAAAGCTCTTAATCTTCACCCGGTAATGATATATCGCTGGCGACAGGAATACAGGGAGGGTAAATTTTTTGAAACATCCTCTAGAAGAATTAGTATGACTAAACAGCCAACGACCCCACAGGAAGAGAAAAGTATAGAGGATGAGATCCGTAATCTTAAGAAAGAGCTCTTCGCCGCTAAAAAGGAAAACGATTCAGGTTCATAGCTGATCATCGTGATAATTTTGACGTCAGATGCCTATGTCGTAGTTTACAGGCTTCACCAGCTGGTTTTTATAAGTGGCTAAATAGGCCTGTATCGGCACGCGTCACTACCAATGCTTAGCTTATATCTGTGATTAGAAAATTGCTTGATCTACACGATGGTAACTATGGAAGCCCTAGAACCCATCGAGAGCTAGTTCACCATAAACGTGTAGAGCGGCTCTATCGTACAAACACGTGCATAACGGTTGATAACCTTCGATACAACATTCCATCTACCTCCGAATCAATAATGGGCTGGTGATGTCAGCTATCTTAAGGTTAAAGGTAAGTGGATATACATGTCCGTAATCCTAGATCTTTATTCACGGAAAGCCTTCGGCTGGTCACTTGGTAAAAACTGAACAACAGAGCTAACATTGAAGTCACTGAGTATGGCGCTCATGTTTTCAAAATAAGCTACGATCGGTAGGCATTAAAACAAGCATGAATCGATAAAAGACAATGACAGGTAATATTCATGCTGAATCATTCTTCCGTATATTTAAAACCGAGTCATTTTCGGAGAGGTATCCGAAGACATTAGCCACCTCCATATGAAAGAATGGCTGCAGAATATTAATCAGTAATTTTATCTACTTTATGGGGGGCTCTTCTTAACGATGTTTAAAACGTTATTACTGCAAAGTTAGTACAGTTTGAGTGATCTTGGCCTTGAGAAACAGCTAACCAGAGACTTATTGTTTCGCCGGTTTGTTGATTTAAGTTTGCCCGAGTCAGTACTCGATCACTCTGCCTAGTGGCCCTTTAGTAATCTGTTAGAAAATGCGGGGGTATTTGAGAAGCTGTTGAATGAAATTAATGACCAGCTCGCCGAGCAGGGGCTGTTAATTCGTAGTGGCGAAGTGAGCGTCATAGAAGCTAAGTAAAAAAGGGACGCTTAGGTTTTTAAGACGTTAACGAATCTCTATCTGGGGATTTAGGAAAGGTATCGAATGGACAAAAGGGTGTAAAAGATGCTTTTCGTATTGCCCTTTAACCTTGTTTAGCCGAGGCTGACAATGGGTAAAATGTCATGAAGTCATCGCTTTTCTCTTCTGATAAAATCACTACAAAGTTTATTAGCCAGAAATAACGCCGCCAAATCAACAAAGAGAGGCTCCAATGATCAATAAAGAGAAGTTAGATGAATTACGCCAGAAGTATGGTGCTGAAGCCGGCGGTTTTCTTAAAGAATCAAACCCTGAACCTGCAGTTGCACAGTCAATAGGTGCAATGAACGACGTTGCTACCTTGCTTGATGCGCCTTATCGGCCAGAAGACAGAGATATGGATATTGCCTTAATCGGTGTTCCTTTTGACCTAGGTGTAACCCATCGGGGTGGCGCCAAGTTTGGCCCTAGAGCCATACGGGATATTGGTCGTATTGGCCCCTATAACCATCGCAGCCAAATGAACCCTTTTGAAAAAGCTGATATTGCTGACATCGGAGACGTCCCCTTAGGAAGCCGCTATAACTTAGAGTCTGGCTTAAAAGAAATTGAGTTTTACTATGAAGGCATTGCTAAGGCTGGTATTCGCCCATTGACCGCTGGTGGCGACCACTCCATCACTTACCCGATAATGCGCGCTCTAGGTAAAAAAGAGCCTTTGGGCATGATTCACATAGATGCTCATTGCGATACCTGTGGCCCCATTAGTGATTCACGCTTTCACCACGGCGGCCCCTTTCGCAATGCAGTATTAGATGGTGTTTTGGATCCAGCCCGCTGTATTCAGATTGGCATTCGCGGCTCAGCAGACCCTTATTGGGAATTCAGCTATGATTCAGGCATGACAGTGCTGCATATTGAAGACGTGACGGAAATGGGCATTCCAGCGGTTATTGCCAAAGCTCGTGAAATTTTAGGGAATGGCCCAACCTATGTGACCTTTGATATTGACGGTCTGGATCCCGCCTACGCACCAGGAACAGGAACACCTGAAGTCGGGGGTTTATTGCCAAGAGAAGCACAGGAATTACTAATAGGTATGCAAGGATTGAATATTGTTGGCGGCGATTTAGTAGAAGTAGCACCTAACTGGGATAGCAATACCACGACTGCCCAAGCAGGTGCCCAGATGCTGTTTGAGATATTGTGCTTAATGGCTGCAGATAAAGCAGTCTAAATAAACACCAATAGAAAAAGCAGGTTAAAATTTTCTATGAATTTAGCCTGCCCTTTCGAGCTATCGCCTCTCTAATAACGCCCCCCTGTATCCCTAGCAGTGGTCATCACCCCCTTTTATTTCCAGCTGTATTAAAGGGTCATCCTTTGACGCAGCCTCAAGAGTGGACATTGCTTCAAGAAAAAGACCAAACAGCTCTGCCTGCGACGATATATTGAGTTTATTATAAATGCTTACCAGGTGATTACGCACTGTACCTTCGGAGCGCGCTATAACATTTGCAATCAACTTTGGGGAGCCCCCTTCAATAATAAATGAGTGATTTCAATCTCCTTATCTGTCAATAACGATGTCGCGAATTTTGAAAATTCCTGCTGAAAGATACATACAAAAGCTTGAGTTTCCGTAGCTGCTATTTCGCTTTTACTAGGCCGAGAACTTTCCAAAGTATCTCTAACTATTACCTTAATCAATGGCATCATTTATGCAAATAGGCCAGCAAAGCTCTTCCCGAAGACCATAAGCGCTGTATAATTTACGATAAACTCTGGGTCAATAAAGTGATCAGGAGCCACCAGCCATACATCACAGGAAATGAGTTGCCGGATCACATTGATCAGCTGTGCATACACATTCTTTTGATCAATCAGGGTTATCAGTCTAGCCAGTTCAAGAAGTAAATTAGATTTAACAACACAACAATTTGCTAGGACGTCAAGATAACCCCTAATCCATCTAACCGTAGCATTTCAACAACTGGATAGTAATTTGAAATTGCTAAATTAAGTCACTGCTGCCCCGTTAGCTATGGAAGCATGAATTGGGTATTGAATGCAGTGACCTTGGCTAGCATGAATGCTGTCACAGAGCCTACATGAATGTACTCGCGATGAATCACTGCAGGCAATGCCGAGTTCACGTCTAGCGAGATGCATATAAGCGCCCCCTTAATTACGGACGTCGACATTAAATATCCAAATATCCAAATATCAACAAGACTGCAGTGAACTTGAATACATATTGAGCCAATAGTTTAATAAACCACTACAAACGGTAGAAAATTCTGTTAATTTTAATTATTGACATGTCGCTCATACTGTATAAAGGAAGGTATCAATCACCTACAAAGGTTTTGGTGACAAACCATAAGACGCTGAAAAGGCACTAACCCCACGCGAAAGAGACTATCTAACGCACTGCTTTTCAATATTCTATATCTTTATCAACATTATGACCTGCAGTCTTCAAGCACCAAGGTCAAGTACAGCATCGACTCGCCCCGCCGCCAACATTTTCATCATAGCTTTAAGTGATGAATACTCTTTATAGTTAACATTAGCAGGTAAATATGCGGCGTAATTATCTCCTATACGTGCCGCAACAGTCTTATTACTTAATGAAATTAATCCCTTCCAATTTTTGTCCAAATCAGCTGAAACAGCAATATCAGGTGATGAAAAATGAACGGGGCAATCAGGGTAATAACGCAATGGCATATCATTACGGAGCGCCCCAAATGCCATTTCAACATCACCTGAAGCAACCTTGCTGAATGCGCGCTTTAGTGGCATAAATTGAATTTTAGGCATTAATCCTGGCGCAGGGTTAACCTATGCTCCACTCAAAATCGGAAAAGCTGCGAAGCTCGGCTTAGCTTAGCTGGTAATTACGCATCTCTTTACTTTGCATGAGTTTTAGCGCTCTACAAAATTGTAAAGATAAGTGTTGCCTTGAATATGGAGTGGATGTCTTCTGATTAGTAGCGAGTTTTTTGTGAGTGCGGTTTAAAACTATTCATCAGATGTCGTCTTTATCTCATTGAGAGTTAAAGTAAGTGCTAGGAACATAGTTATGGATAATATTTATTGAGACCTCTATGCGGAAGATGATTTTTCTTTCAGGCAAGACAAAAATTCGCCCAGAGAGGGGCTTACTGCAGTAAATGCTCGATTGACCACACTTTAATGCGGCATCAGAGCAAAATGGCTTCCGTGGAAAGACCTCATTGAAGTACCAATTATATTTTTTCTGTCGCATTTATTAGTGATTAGGCGGTCGTCACGATACTATGCTAGATAGAGACTTGATTCAAAATATGTCAAACGACGCTTTTACAACAAATCAGAGTTAATAATGCAAATTTCATCACAGTCTAGTCCTTGCGAATTAAATAACTTTTTTTCTAAATATAAGGCTGAAGAAAGTGGTTTTATGGCCAGCTTATTATTAGCGTTCCTAGCTTCTGCAGGCTTATTTTATATTAATATTTTTGCTGCTATCACTGATGCCTTTATGGAGGGCGCCGGTCTTTCTACTTTTGATGCTGGGCAAATCACATCTGCTAATGCGCTAGGTGCAGCATTTGGTGCGTTGGCCATAACATTGTTGATACGCCTATTACCAAAGTGGAAAATAGCGGCATATGCCTTACTGGCGATGCTCATTTCGCTAGATATATTTACGATTGCACTTGAATCTACGGATACGCTTATTTATCTAAGGTTTGCCCACGGCTTTATTGGTGGTGCCTTAGTTGGTTTAGGTTTTTCTGTTATCGCAAGAACAAAAAAACCAGCGGTAGCATTTGGCCTCTTATTAGTTGTTCAATACGGAGGTGGCGCGCTCGGTTTATGGTTGCTGCCTCCATTAGTTCCCGAGTATGGGGCGTATGTGCCTTTTTATGCGCTTATTGCCTTTAGCGTTATTACTCTATCAATGGTGCCATTTATTGGTACTTACCCGTTGCCGGGCAAAGATGCAGTTGACTATAAAGAGTTTGATAAAGAAAGAAATACTGAAGTAAACAAAAGTGTTAAATTGATGCCTCTTGTTCTTACTTTGCTGACGATTTTTCTATTTCAAGCGGCTAATATGTCATTATTTGCCTTTATTTTTGGCTTGGGGAAATCATTTGGGCACCAAACAGATTTTTTAAGCAGTGCTATTGGCTTGGCTAATATTATCGCAATGTTGGGCGCAGTCTTGGCTATATATACAGGAACCAGACTAAAAATATTAGCCCCATTAACGATTGCACTCTTGGCTGCAGCTATTGGTACGTGGTTACTCATTTTTAGTGATTCAGCCATGATGTACTTTGGGGCGAACTCACTCATCGGTGTGGCATGGGCATTTTGTATTCCTTATTTGTTTACGATGACATCAAAATTTGACGCTGCTGGGCAAATGGCTGCATTAGGAGGTTTTGCATCGAAAATGGGGTTGGCTACCGGCCCATTGCTTGCAGGGTATTTATTGAGAGACTCCGAAAATTACATTTTTTTGATTAATACTGCTGCAATTGTATTGGCTGCATGTGTGTTAATTGTCATTTATCCAATAAGAGTGGTTGATCAAGAGGGATGAGAATTCACACTTTTTCCATAAGCTTTTTATGAAGCTTTGAATTTTACTGCACAGGAATTATAGATGATAAATAAGTGATTCGCGGTTTCAAGTAATAACTGCAATTTAATTGCCCAGCAAGTAAATCTACTCGCTGCCCAATAAATAATTCATTTGGCGGCTGATCTTCCCCCGCTAAAATGGACACTGATTAACAGGCCAGCCACTGGCTTTAAATATCAAGATTGTAAATATTTTAACTATTAGACAACCCAGGCTATAAAAATGTCTAGTATATGCAATTAGAAAGATTAAACTTTTTTCGCCGACCTTAGCCTTAACCCCCCCTGCTATGAATAGGCCGATAGTCCACGATTTAATGTCAAGCTAGGCACACCAACATAGAACCCATCTATTTGGCGATTCAATTGTACCTACTGCGATGAGATTTTTAATATGCATGTGCTCCGAACGCTAAATAAAGTAAGTGCGGGGGCGGGGTGGAGATACAACGAAGAACGGTAACATAGCTCGTTGATTGAGCTCAGCCACAGGAATAACTAGCCACACATAAAGGAATAAAATATTTAATTATAAGCGCAATTAATTTTGTGAAGTTTTCAATAATACATGACTTTTGTCATAGAGACGATAATGTCATGATTGCTTACACTACAAAATACCACACCTTATTTAGATTTATATGGGAAGTTAAAAATGTGCTTGAATTATACTGTCATATTGTGTGATCTGAAATCTTTTCTTCGTCTCGGGCTGCTTATAGTTATATCATCACCATCATTGCAATGTCATACGCATGAGGAACATCATTTTTCTACCCCTATGGGGCCTGAAGGAATTGTTGAAATGCAGTGGCCACAAGTTGAAATTTCTCGCGTTGTTTCTGCCGGCTTTGGTGACACATTGGGGACTGGTGCCTTTCCGCGCCAGCGGTTTTCCTACACCAGAAGCTGGTAATACATGCATAACAGGTAGCTATTTAGCCTTTGATGTTGCAGATAATTTCGCCTTTGATATTGATGAAACGGTGCAGCTTTCATTTAGACTTAAAGCAAACGGCAATAAAACTTTTTACTTTGGCTATGATCGTAATGCTCAAACGGAAAGTTATCAGGAAGTTGCCATTCCCTCTGCAAAAGATCAATGGAATACCATTAATTTGTCTCTAAAACGTGCTCGTTTTTCCAATCGCGCACAAGCAAATACGGACTTCATGATGATCCCCTATGGTGCTGAGCTGTCAACCTTCACCTTAGATAAAGCCCATAAAATAACGGTCTGTGATCTAAAAATCGAACGTACATATGAAACTCCACAATATAAAAAAATTAGCGATTTTGATTTAAAGATAGTTGATTCTAGTGGCCAAATACCCGTACGTATGGGGTTATATGACAGTACAGGAAGAATGCCATTACCCAGTGATGATGCAGTTAGCTTTCAACATTACCATCGTACGGTTACCCAGCATTATTTAAAAAAATCCTGGGGGGGGGTTGAGCCTTGGCCAGCTGAAAATCGTCATTTTTTTATAGTGATGGCCGTTATCGAGCCAAATTACCTGAAGGACGATACAGCCTTGTAATCAGCAAGGGCCCTGAGTATCAATTGTATAAAAAAGACATTGAAGTATCTGCCGACAAACCGCTGACTATGACGGTTAACTTAGCTCGCTTTGCTAACCTGCCAGAACAAGGTTGGTATTCTGGCGATGATCACATTCATCTTTCTCGTTCAGCACCTGCTGCGAATAAAAACATCATGAAAATGTTAGCCGCTGAAGATGTTCATGTTTCTAACTTGTTAAAAATGGGTAACTTTAGCGCAACGCATTTTCAACAATATGCTTTTGGCACAAAAGGACAATACATTGATAAAAACCATGCAATAGCATCCGGCGTTGAAGATCCCCGCACCGCTCACCGAGGTCATACAATCAGCTTAAATGTCACTAACCCTGTACATGATAGAGACAAATATTATCTTTACCACAAGGTCTTTAAAGAGCACCAACGTCAAGGCGGTTTAACAGGTTATGCCCATGTAGATGCTGGCTGGTTTAATGAAGATAGAGGATTAGCCTTAGATGTACCTTTTGGTTTGGTTGATTTTGTTGAAATTATGCAAAATGGAGCCATTCATACCGGACAATGGTATGACTTCCTAAATTTAGGCTACAAACTATCACCTATGGCAGGCTCCGATTTCCCTTATTTTATCGACCAGCCCGGTGCAGTACGTGCCTACGCAAAAGTGGCTGGAGAATTCTCACCTCAAGCTTGGTTTGATGCCGTTAAAAAAGGTCATGTCTATGTGACAAATGGGCCATTTTTAGAGTTTAATATTAATGGGGAATCTATGGGGGACTCTGTTAAATTAACCGCAGGTGATGAGTTACAAGTTGCAGCCAACGTTAGTTTGAATCCTGATTTTGATCAGCTAGATCGTATTGAGTTAATCTCACAAGGTGAAGTGATTACGCAAATAAAGGCCAAAGAAGGAGAGCAAACACTCAAGTTAGAGACAGCACTTAAACCTAGTTCAGGTCTATGGCTTGCGGTACGTGCTTTTGGTAAAAATCAAGCGCTTGCCCATAGCGCACCTATTTATGTAAATTTAGGCTCAGACACCCATATCGCAAAAGATAAAGCTCCAGCTATTGCTAACAAACTGGTTGGACAATTACAACTCATGAAAGAAACACCTACCCCTTATGGTGAGCTTGAATTTTGGGAAATAGCACCTGGTTTTGAACCTTTATGGGAGAAACAAAAAAAAGAACTTTATCTTCGTATTGATGGTGCAATAAAACAATATAATGAAATTATTACCATCATAGATGGTAGATAATAGCTTAAAAAGTTTTCTGGGAGATAAATCTCACCGCCCTAACAGGCTGTTGATCTTATCGCCCATGAATATGGACTGGTTACAATAGGCACAACAATAATTTAAAGCGAGATAGTTGGTAGTGCGCGTAGAAGATATTTCTCAGGAATCCTTATTTACTATTACTCATTTGAAAACCTCTGTAGCCAATGATCGGCCCTTGCGTCCGATTAGAGCGCTGATTAGTCAAGCAATGAAACGCCTTAACTGGCTGTTTGATAGCATCTGTGCTGAAGGTGGTAGGCGTGGTTTAAATCATTAATAGATAAGGATATTTTCTTTGTGACGCACCTAAAGTCTAATGCTAAAACGCAAGAAGTAAGTCGACATACCATCCCTTTAGGCAAGGGTTTAAACCATTGAGTTCACCGACACACAAACGGCTAAGAAGTGCTAGGCTCAACTGCGCCGGTTTGGTTACAAAGATGCCACAACAGGTAAACACTGAGTGTTTTTAAGCAATAATTTTAATTCGTCCGCAAAGACGATGACCGATATTTACACGATCGCACTGGCAAGTGAGCTGTTCTTTAAATGGATTAAACAAAACCTTAAGATCAAGTCCTTTGTTAGCACCAGTAAAAATGCGGTGATGACACTAATATGGATAGCTCTGCGCGCTTATTTGCTGTTAGCTTTTATCAAACTTCAGTTGAAGCTAGGAAAAACAATGCAGCGAATTTGCGCTGAACTTATTTGAAAAACGTGATTTGATGGCCTTGATATGACAGTTAACGGGACAGCAGTTAGATGTTTAGCAATCCAATAATACCACACTTATACGGCTGGTATATCACCAGGGAGTGGTTTATACCGCGCTTACCATTAGCAAACCTTTTACTCCAAGAAAGCCAATGAATTGAATATTTTTAAGTGCAGACTAAATTGATCGCCATCGCTAAACAGCGATTCACCGGTGACTTGGTACAATATCAACTTGAAGGTACTCATAGTTTTGAATTGACTGCGAAACTATCAGATTTGGAAGAAATGGTGCAGTCAATTGAGCGGTATTTACCCGTTAACAAATAATAGACACTCTCTATAGGTCTGATAACAAAGGGGGTTGCAATATTTGGAGGAAAAAATCTCTAACCCCTCCTTCATCATGAATTCTGCATATTTGTTTCACCGATCTTTAGGCCTCAATCAACATCTTGAAATCGCTTGATCTCATAGGTCTATTCGCTATTTTCTTCAACTACTCTAAGTGTAGGCCACACCTAAATGGAACATAGCCATTTTAATTAACCACGTCAGGTAAAAAATGCCCAAACACGAGGTTCAGGCATTATTGTTGACAGTATTTACCCGTACAAAATAAAACTAAGGCAAATCAACAGGTTCTTGCTGAGTAATACAGTGCAAACCACCGCCCTGTAAATTCTGATCAATTGAGTTTATCCCAACAATTGTACGGTTAGGAAATACATTCTGCAGAATTTGTTGTGCGTGTTCATCACGCTGACTAATTTCAGGGTCCATTCCCGGCTCCCAATACTGCTGAGCCACAACGACATCATTAGCTATTACAAAGTTTTGATAGCTGGTAGCTGCAAGGAACCATACCGGTTCATTGGTCAGAGGGAAGCTGGAACCATCTTGGAAAGTCATCCCGGCAACCCATTGATACTGCTAGTCCGCAGGGGTGAACTGACGGTAAACAGGCACGGGGGCAGTTACGCGAATAACATTGAGCGGATTGCCAAGCTCTTCGGTAGATTGGCTGAGAATGTCAAAACTACGCTCCAGCCGCACGCGGTTTTCTGCTTGCACAGGATGCCCGGCCGCTTCCTCTTCGCTAACCTCGGCTAGCAAAAGAGTATTGGAATTCACAAAGCGCACAAACTCATAGGCATGGCCGTTTACACCCAGAGTGTAGGCATTTTTTGTGACACCATCAGGCCCTACACTTACCCCAGTGTCTGGGTGGTTATCTTCAACGGGTCCAGTTTCTAACCAGATAAAGTTGGTAGCGCCTATTGTGCGGGCATATTCCGCTTCAATTTGCGTTCGGGTCCAGCCGATATTGCGATCGAATTCAATCGACTCAACCAGAATTACAGTGCCTTTGCCGTTGGTCTCACGAGCGCCACCTTCTGAAATCATAGTAGAGGGAACTGTTTCAAGCTCTTGGCTGGCAGCAACGCGGCGATCGAGAGCTTCCATTTCAGTAACGGTTGCCGGGGGGCCATAATCCCCTAGGTTCCAGTTGTTAAAATCGTAATCTATAATTTTCTTATTGCCGGCATCGTCATAAACAAAAATCGGCCCCATATCTCTTACCCACTGGCTCATGGATACTTGTATGCCATTACCTTGCACCTCATGAAAGGAGATATTATCTAAAGGGATTCCGCGATTGGTTAGCTCTTGCGTAGCCAGGTTCTGTGCCGTTTGACTGTGTACTATCAGCTTCACATGCGTGTATGGAATCAAGGCCTCGATCAACGAAAAGTGAGTCTCGTTATAATAGCCGGGCATTTGTATCCACTGTAGCCAAATGGCCTCCTGCGGTTCCCATTCAGCCGGCATGCGATAATTACCCTCTGCCATAGCAGGGCTGACAGTGAAAGCGCGAGGATAATCCCAGCGCCACGTAACATTTTTTTCATGGTTTTTCTCCAGATTTATTCGTTAAGATAAGTACATACCACTTGCAACTCCCGAATAAACGCACCCTGTTGCTTGCACTCTCCCAAATTTACCCAGCAATTAAACGGCAATAGCCCGATATTTTAGCGCTCTAATAAAACAGAAATTAACTGGTAGTAATGAGTTATTACGTGGTTAATTTCAGATAAATTAGTTTCATTCGGGTACAATTTTTTTATTATGTTCATTAATCACATGTATAACGCCAATAATGATTATTTTTTATGCTTATTCATTTAGCTCAGACTAACAATGGGTAAAATGTTATGGTGTTATCGTCTTGCAGCTCTGACACAGTTACTGCAAGACTTATTAGTGAGAAAATAGCGTCTATAATGAGCGACCCTATCAAGGTAAAATGTGCTGCGGAGAACACCAATGGAAACTTTACTTGATGGTAAATTTATTTGGGCCGAGAAGAATTTAGCCCAAAACTATGCTGACAAACATTGGATAAAAACGGGTAGCTGTCAGATCAAACCTGCGAGCTGTTGAAAACAGTCTTTTTAATTTCATTGCCTCGCCTTTAGTGTGCAGCCACACTGCATGTCTTATTTTTTAGTTAACGCTACTAGCAGAGTAATAATATTCCAACAAAGCTAAGACTTTGTCTATAAATGCCTTTTTCTGTACTCTGGAAAAAGTAACGATCAAAGGATAGCTGATACCCGGTTTAAGTTTTGGGCCCACGCTGTTAGATAAAACTGTATTTATGCGTTATTTAAACCACGATATTTGGTTCGGCGAAAACAATGATTATTCTTTGCCTCTCCAAAAAAAACCTCTACTTTCTATGCTCGTTCGCAGTGCTTTTATTTGAATGTTCTGATTGCTTGCCTTTTTCGCACTCGCTCAATGTCACTCTAATAGAGATGATTTTAAATGAAACAAGTACGATTAGGTCGCCTGGGGGCAAACAAGATTCACGCATGGGGCAATTCTTCCCAGGTTTCTCGAAAGGACACATCCAGTGGCCCTGCGGACATTTATAACGATTACTGCGTGCATCTCCACGACTAATCCTTCCGGCTCCAAGGTTGTGTAGTGAGATATAAGTACGACCCCCTTGTTTCTTAAGCAGCCCATAATTCACATTCTTTCATCAGCAATCACTTCTTTCGTGGGCAAGTGAAATTGTTCTACTTGCTACATAATGCGATCAAACATGATCGTGCCTTCCTGCTTTGACCCGGTGGTGGCGTGGCGATCGGTTATGATTCTACTATCTTCATGGTTAAGTCGACAGAGCCATCGATAGGCTAAATTGAGGTAAACCTCTTCGCACAGTTTTCTATCGAATTTAACACCATAAAGATAGTCAATAATTTGCATGTGAAAGAAGAGTACCGGATCGATAGAAGCACGACTATTACCGGAACAGTAATGTGATGATATCAGACCGTAAACAAACTCTAGGTCTAATACTTTATCGAATTTACGGAATTGATGATTCTCTGGCGCAAAATCGTTAAGGTTAGCCGTATGAAAAAGTTCTGGGTGAAACTAGGGGCGTCCTTGCATTATGATATCCTCCTGAGGAGCTTATAAATATTATCGTTAGTCAATGGCTTGATCGCAAGTTATGAAGGGGCTTTTTTAACAATCCGCCTAATGAGATGGACACGCTCTTTGAATTAAGTTCGCCATAAAAAGCGTTAATTCGAATTCTGGAAGGAGTATGCTCATGAGCCACTCTAATACGGTAGGTGTCGATTTAGCAAAACCAAATTTGGTGGTACTCAATTTAAACATTTTCTTGCGACAATCTCGGCGAGTCAATTTGTCTTCGAGTCCTGCGCAACCTCTCATTATTGGATGAGGCAAACGAAGCGTTTCGGGCATCAGGCTCAGCTTACTCATCCAGGCTATATCAAAACCTACCCTAAAGCTAACGAGAATGATTTCAATGATGCTGAGGTTATTTATGAAGCCGACAGTCGTCCCACTATGCACTACGTATCGACAAAGACGCGTGCAGCTGCGAACCGTGTTGGTTAATCAAATCAGGGGGCAGTTATTAGAATATGGCATCCCTATTTGTTTGGGGGCAGCCAAGTCAGTTGTCGGCTGATTTAGTATTATCGAAGATACAGAGAACGAACTGACTGTTGAACTATTACACGAGTGCTGGGTGGAGCTAGCTGCATTAAATGAGCACATCAAGCAGTCGGATAAGAAAATTAACTAGTTAGCCAATAATCACCCTGTTTGTCGGTAGCTAATTGCAACTCCCCCCGGCTCCACCAGATAAAGCTAAGTTATTGAAATTGAATAACTAGTTGATATTAAAGGCTTTCCATCTCCTAACTGGTACACACACGTGGTACACTTAGGAGATGGAAGACTTGTCCAGATACACCAATCTTCAACGACGGAACGGAAGACTCTACTTCAGAATCAGAGTCCCTAAAGATCTTGTTGAAGCACTAGCCAAGAAAGAAATTAAAAAGAGTCTAGGTACTAGTGACCTTAGAGAAGCAAAACTACGCCTGCCCATTGAGCAACTAAAAGCGGAAGAACTGTTTGCCAAAACCCTCCGAGTCAAGCTCAAAAAGCAAACCAAGCCCACCCCCCTCTCTCGAACTGAAATAGAACGCTGCATATTACTTTGGCACCGGAATGAAGTAACAAGACACGCCAACGAAGATGACTCCTCACGGATTGGCGTACACCAAGACGAGCGAAGCAAAATCTTCGACGTTTTGCGGGAGGACTTATCATCTCTCGATGGAGAAAATGAAGCGCAATACGCCAGCTCCGTACAGTCCACCGCCAAACAAGTATTTGAACAAACCGGTATTGCGTTGAACACGGATACCGATGAAAGTCGTTATGCTTATTCTTTAGTTCATCAAGCCCTAATTGAGCAAACCTACCTTAGTCTAGAAAGGTTTGGCGACAGCTACGATAGAGTGCCATTTTCACTATTCTCATCAACACCCGTCAGAGAACAAGCACCTTCTGAATCAAAGGCTGAGAGCCTTAACCTAATCACCTTAATTGATAAATTCATAGCAGCCAAACAGAGAGATGGCATTACGGATAAATCACTTGCCGGTTACAGGCTAACCTTTGACTTTTCAAAGGAACTTTTTAGTCCCTACAAAGATATTAACTCCATAAAACCTGAAGACTGCCGAACATTTAGAGACACCCTTTCTTCCCTGCCTTCCAACGCAAAAAAGCGCTATCCCAACACACACTCATGGAAGCTATTAAAGCGCACTCAGGGGCCTCTACAGGCCTCCTGAGCCCTACATCTGTCAACACTCACTTAAAAACTTATCAGCTATTTTTAACTTTGCGGTTAGGGAAGGCTACATGGAAAAAACCCTTCCTCCCATACCCCTCGCGTCAAACAAAGACGCAAAAAGAGCGATGGCCGCCACCCCTTTTCTGACAAGAACCTTGAACAATTATTTAATGCTCCAATCTACACCGGCTGTGTAGACGACAAGAACCGATATATGAAACCGGTTGCAAAAAACCTCGCAGGGGCAGATTCTGGATTCCTCTAATCGCACTCTGCGACCGGTATGAGGCTAAATGAAATATGCCAGCTACTCATAACTGACATTGAAAATATTGATGGCATAGATGTTATTCACGTACAAATTGACGATGACGAACTCAAATCATTAAAAACTGATTTTAGTGAGCGCCTCATCCCTATTCATAATTAATTACCATTGGGTTCCTTGAGTACGTAAAAGAGATAAAAAAGAAAGGACACCCAATACTCTTTCCAGAGTTAACCCAAAGCTCAGCAGGCAGCTATTCAGATAATTTATCGAAATGGTTCACACGTTTTTTAAAAACCACAAAAATTAAAGAGCAAGGGGTATGTTTCCATAGCTTTAGACATAACTTCCGTGACGCAATGCGAGAGGCTGATATCAACAGAGAGGTGGCAGCAAAACTAGGCGGCTGGAAAATATCGGATGCAGTAATGGAAGATTACGGAAAAGGATCTAAACTTGGAAAGTTCCACAGTTCAATAAATAAAATCAATTACGATATAACCCTTACCCATCTATACATCAATCATGTAACTAAATAACGTAGAAAACTATACGGGCACTAACGGGATTCTGCGGGGGCGGAATAATAATACATACCCTAGATACTATAGGGAGTATAAACATCCCCCAAAGCCCATAAACACTAGGCTTACAGACATTCGCCTAGTAACACCCCTAATAGCACCCCCCCTTTCTACTACCCTATAGACTCACCCTCGCACTCTCCTATCACGAGAGACAAAAGACATTTTTATTTTTTTAATTTATTACTTAAATATAGGTTGAACAATCATGTCTAACTCAAAAGCAGTAAAAGAAAATATAGAAACTCTTTCAGCTACCCAAGCTACCTCTAAGAAGCTCACATGACTGAAGCCCTATAAGCAAAATCCACGTGACAATCAACAGGCGATTTCTTAAGCGCTATTAGTGACAGCATGAAAGAAGAGGAAACGTCTTACTTTTAACTGTAGAAGTTCAAACTCGAACTGACATTTCGAAGCAATAAAGACAAAACAAATCTGGTATCTACTTAGCCCGAAAGGCTGATATATTGGTCATAACGGAAGTTACAAAATTGCTTTCAACATAGTCGGTAATGACCCGAAGCCGACCTTAACGGCCTTTCACAAATGATCTGTTTATATGGTCGCCGATCATTAAACTCAATGCTTGAATTGAAAATCGACGATAACTTCCAATTTTACTTGCCTGATAAACGCTATCCCTTAGGGGCATATAAAATTCATTAATTGGTTGTTATTCTTCAAGTTAAACAAACAAGGAGTTGGATATGGATATTATTGCAATTGAAGAAGCAACTGCTCAAGAATCAGAACTTATTGCAGGTTTAGTTTATGATTTATTAATCGAGTTATTTGAAGATGAGGCTGACCTATTTCCCTTAGATAAAATGAAAAAAGCTGCCAATAAATTAATTCATCAAGACTCTATGGCTTGGTCTTTTATCGCTAAAATTGACGGGGAAATAGCCGGCATTATTAATTTAAATCAATGCTCCGCTATATATGCAGGAGGCAATTTTGGCGAGATTACAGAAATGTATGTAAAGCCTCAGTTTCGCTCTAAAGCAGTAGGTGAAAAATTAATATTACATGCAAAAGATTTTTCAAAAGAGATGGGGTGGGATGTAATAGAAGTAGGAGCACCTGATATTCCGAGATACCAAAGAACAGTCGATTTCTATTTATCTAATGGCTTTAGCAATACTGGCCCTAGGCTTACGGCATATGTTTGAGCCCAGAAAACTATGTAAGAGGGGTGGAGTAAGTATTATTTCGCCCCCTCTTCAGACTTAGGTATCCGATTAATTCTAATTCTTTCCACACCAATTGTTGGCGATAAACAATAACTTGTTACATTAACAATTAAATCGTAAATGACCAAAAGTAAAGCTGGCCTCTAAGATATGCAGGCACGATCATTAAGCTATCAAGAGAAAGTATATACCTCAGAGGGCAATTCAGAAACGGAGAGCGTTTAAAGGTTTACGCTAAAACAAGCCAGCGAGTCAGAGCCGAAGTTGAACATCGCTTCACTGAAAATCCATCACTTTCAGAAAATCGTCGATACACCGCAGATAGCCTAGATAATCTATTTCAATTATTCAGTAGCTCATCCCATGCTTCAACACAGCTATCCAATGAATTTTGGACTGTCATTCGACGGCACTCTTCTCTATCAGAAATAGGAGGCGGTAACGCTCTCTACTTTGTGAAGGTTCTTATTCTGTCGTAGGAGACATCGACTTAGCAGGAGAACTACTGTCACTCCTTGCAATCCACGGGGGAATAGCCACAGGTAAACTATCACAACAACACAGAGATGCACTAAATGATTTAGAAACATCAGGCCTTGTAGAACCCCCCCCCAGACCGATTAACCGCTACACAGTGCACCCGAGATTCCAATCTATTCAGGAAACACTAACGCCTAGAGGTTGAAATAAGATATTTAAATGAGCGAACTAAAAACAACAGGAAGAGAAAAGCCATGGACTTCCGAAGATAAACTATTTAGAGATGTAACCCTCACCCATAAACAGTGGTTAGCACACTCGCTAGAACACCTATATACGGCAGAGTTACTATTACCTCATGTAAAGGATAGGTTTTCAATTACGAAGTCAATGATGATGGGGGAAGTGAGCAGAGATATAAACCTCCCCCCATCAGTAACGTCGCCTTACTTTTTTCACTGCGCCATAGCAATTGAAAATGCCTTCAAATCGGTAATTTGTGTGAAACACAAAGACAACATACACACTAAAATGACACAGAAGCCCAAAATACCAAAAGTTCTTCTAGGGCATGATTTATACGAACTATCAACAAGAGCCGGTTACACCTCAGATGAGGAAAGCGAGTATAACTTACAGTTTCTAACAGAATTCGGCATATGGAGTGGGAAATACCCTCTTCCTATGTCAAACGACCATTATGGACGGACAAAACAGTTTTCAGATGGCAAACACTATTTTGTCAGTGGTTTCGCGACAGATACAGTTCCTGATTACTTTAAATTTGGAATCGAGATTTACAAATGGTCTGAAACCGAGGTGAAATCTATTTCCACTGCTTATTCGGAAGCTGAATCAGCTAAATAAAAAATCTGAATACAGTAAGAACTTAAATAACATGAATAAATCAATTGAAGAATTTTGGCAAGACTTTAACAAATTAATGCTCAATAAAAAATCAACATTATTCAGGGGAGTTTCACGCCAAGCATATGAATTAATACCATCTATTGGGCGCGGAACAAAGGAAGGCACTAGAAATGATATATCGTCCATTGAAGACAACATTTTGAGTGAATTTAAGCGGCTTTCAACTCCAACAATTGTAGAGCCTCCCTCAACTGACTTTGAGTGGCTGTTTTTAGCACAGCACTATGGACTTCCAACCCGCCTACTCGACTGGAGCACTAACCCTCTAGCAGCCCTTTATTTTGCAATTGAAGGTGACGATGAAAATGACGCATACCTTTATCATACTAACACTGGATTCACTGATGACTTTGAAATCTTTGACTACAAAACTGCCAATTACACTGAAGAGCATAAAGAAAAGCCAGTAGCTATTTTCGCAATACAAAGCCATCAAGGCAATGTAGTCTTTGTCCGCCCTAAATACTCTGACAAACGCTAACTGAACCAAAAATCGGTTTTTTCATGCCCTAAAGATCCCTTTTCTCCCCTATCTATTGAGGGAATTCATAAAATTGAGATAAAAAAAGAGTGGAAGTATGAACTTCGTGAAAGGCTAAGAACACTAGGAGTATCAGCATCATTTATATATCCAGGCTTGTGTGGAATAGCGTCAGAAATAAAAATGTTTGAATATGAACCAATAAGATCTGGAAGGCTGCAAATTATTACTTCTAAAGTTGAAATAAAACTATAGAGACATAATCGTAGGAATTGACCTTAAGAATAATTCATGCCTTTACGAGTTCACAGCAGACCGTACGAGCGCGGTGGAAGGAATGAACTATACACAAGTATCTCACCCCAAACAAAAACACACGCCACAAGGGAGTATAGGGCACTAGGGAAGACTTAGATGTGATACCAAGGATTTTTTTCGGCTGTAACGGTGGTTTAACGTGTCTTTTACACGCCATATATTAAAAAAGCAGTTATTGTGAACAGGATAAACCAACGAAACGCCGAGACTGTAACTAAATCTGTGTAACTGTCTATCATTAAACCCAAAAAAGGGTAAGGATAGACGCACTATGAATCACGACGAATTAAAAGCGATAGCTCAAGCTGCGGCTAAAAACATTAAGACGGAAGCTGATCTTAATGACTTTAGGCAGATGCTCACAAAAATAACGGTTGAAACCGCGCTTAACGCTGAACTAGAAGATCATTTAGGTTACTCAAGACACGAGCCATCTGAGGCTACTAACAGCCGCAATGGCTTTACAAGTAAAACCTTACAAACCGAAGATGGTCAATTTGAAGTCGACACTCCACGTGACAGAGCGGGCAGCTTTGAGCCTCAGCTCGTTAAAAAACACCAACGTCGCTTCACCTCAATGGATGACAAAATTCTATTTCTCTACGCCCAGGGAATGAGTACGCGCGAAATTGTCACCACTTTTAAAGAAATGTACGGCGCTGACATTTCACCAACACTCATCTCTAAAGTGACCAATGCGGTTATCGAGCAAGTGGTAGAGTGGCAAGCACGGCCGCTGGATGCCATCTACCCCATCGTCTATCTCGGCTGTATCGTACTCAAAATCAGGCAGGACAAGCAGGTCATCAACAAAGCGATCTACCTAGCGCTAGGTGTAAATCTAGAGGGCCACAAAGAGCTGCTGGGGCTTTGGATCTCTGAAAACGAAGGCGCTAAGTTCTGGCTTAACGTGCTCACTGAACTGCAAAGCCGTGGTGTAAAAGATATATTAATCGCCTGTGTTGATGGCTTAAAAGGCTTTCCTGACGCGATTAATACAGTCTACCCTGAGACACAAATGCAACTCTGTATTGTGCACATGGTGCGTAACTCAATGAAGTTTGTGCCCTGGAAGGACTACAAGGCCATAGCGGCTGATTTAAAACACATATATAAGTCAGTGACCGAAGACGAAGCCTTGCTTGCATTAGAGCAGTTTGCAGGGCGCTGGGATGACAAATACCCACAGATCAGTAAATCATGGCACGCACACTGGAATAACCTCAATACACTGTTTAATTACCCTGAGGATATTCGTAAAGCCATTTACACCACCAACGCTATCGAATCGCTCAACAGTGTCATTCGAAAAGCTGTTAAAAAGCGTAAGCTGTTTCCCAGTGATGACTCGGCTAAAAAAGTGGTTTACTTGGCGATACAAGAAGCATCAAAAAAATGGACGATGCCGATAAGAAACTGGAAGCCGGCCTTGAACCGATTTATCATTGAGTTCGAAGACCGCTTAACTGACTATATTTAACACTGGCAGTTACACAGAAATATTTACAGGGTCGAAACGCCAAAACTACTGGATGCTTCATTACCCGCTGGATATTACTACTTTCATATTCCCTAAACAGAAACATCGTAATCACATAGTGAAACACCATTAGCATCAACCCTGCTTGAACTGGAGTAAGTATTCCCATGAGCATTTCACTTACACCAATGTTACTCAAAAGACTAATGGCAACCACGACAAGTACCGCAGACCAATATACCTTTCTAGGTAGGCGTATATATGTTGAGATCACTTTAGATACCTGTTTCATACTCTGTGCAGTTAACACCTTTAGCAACGGAAAATTACGTAGCCGAAGGCGCAGTAAGTTTTCCGATTGCCTAAACTTATTATATACAAGGCTAGAAAGATGTTGGTTTTGATTCACTGACATTGACTACGGCATCATATGACGTAACTCCGGCATGTTTGGCTGCATTGTCAACATCGCTTTTTGTAGCCTGAGTTGCCCCAGATTCTGTGCCGCCATCCTTAAATTTTGCATACCATGTTGTTGTTACTTTTGGAATTTTAGTCCATTTCTCATTTTTTAAATATTCATAGAATTTATTTCTTTCCTCACTGGATGTATTTTTATCTAAGTCTAGGGATAACATTGCGTACATGGTGATTTAGTTCTTTGTGATTAAATCGAAGGTATATAACGCTTATTGAACGGACAAGTCGGTTTAATCTGAAAACTTAGGACAAGTCGGTATATGTACCGGTTTTGGGGTTTATGCGGAAGAGTCGGTATAACATTCCATGGAAACCTTTTTATCATGCTTCTAATATATTGTTTTTCTTATGAAAAAGCTAACCTATCTCAATGCCACAGGATTATGAGGCAATGTCTCAACTATTCCTGTATGGCCAAGTAATGTCACGGCATCGAGAAGGAGTATCGTAAAAAACTATTCAGGGTTGATTAAATCGGCGGCTACTACAACTAATTGCTTGTATCGCCGATACTCCATTCATGGGCCTGCTGGTGATTCTTGCAACTCTTAAAAACATATTGCCGATGGTCGCAACCGCTGCCATGTCTTTCAGCAATAATATCGACAGCTCCATCAATTCTTTAACCTACAAGCTTCAGCTTGCAACAGCTATGTTTTTTCAGCCTAATACCCTAGCGTGACCAATAAAACTTATTGACGTAGACCCGTGCTCCCTTCAATTTTACTATTCACACAGAAAAATGAGGGTATTGCTATTTAATTTAATAGCAATACCCTATTAAGGTTGCGAGATATTTCCCTAACAGCATTAATAACCCATTTCTTCTAACGCCTCATCCATATCGCCAATCACAACGGATGGGTCGCTGTGGTATGCCACCCGCGTCCATTGAATCAAGTGCTTGGGACCAACATTGTCATCAACAGAGCTGCGACCAAAGAAACCAGTACCAATCACTGATCCTCGAGAGAGATTGGTGGTAACACCAGCCGACCCGGCTGCACCAGGAGTGTTCACCGCAATCCGACATACCGGTAAAGCAGCACCATAGCTCGCCACAACACTGGGGTCATTAGCATGAATAACCGCCGAATGGCCCTTGCCCATCATCGCCAACATAGCATGAACGGTTTCAATCGCCTGCTGTGGACCATCGACTGTGATGTAACCCAGCACAGGAAACATCTTCTCTTTACTTAGCGGTTCAAGCGGCCCAATGCTGGAGATTTCGACCACCAGTGACTTGGTGCCAGCCGGCACAGAAAAACCCGCTTGCTCAGCTATCCATTCGGCACTCTTACCCACCGCCGCTCTATTGGATTCTGCTTCAGCGAACAAAAACTCACGAAGGGCTTTTTCTTCGTCGCCGGCGACAAAATATGCATTAGATTGAGTCATCATCTCTTTAAGGGTATTACTGATCTCGTGGTCGGCAACCACCACCGACTCACAAGTACACGGCAAGCTGTTGTCAAAACTATTACTAAAAACAATATTGGCGCCAGCGGTAGCCACGTCGGCTGACTTATGCACATAACAGCCGACGTTAGCCGGACCTACCCCCAGCGCCGGGTTGCCGGAGCTGTAGGAGGCTCGCACCATGGCCGGGCCACCGGTGGCGAGAATTAGACTGGTGCGATCTGACTGCAGTAACTGATTTACCAGTGGAATACTCGGCTCTCTGAGTACCTGAATAGTGCCTTTAGGGGCACCGGCTTTCTCAGCTATCTCCGCCACCAAGTCGGCGGCATCTACACAGCAGTTCTTGGCTGACGGATGAGGGCAGAGAATCATCGCATTACGCGTCATTAAGCTCATCATGGCTTTATAGTAAATTGTAGCTACCGGATTGGTGCAGGGCACCAGAGCTACTACTACCCCAGCGGGCTTAGGAAAGCTGATGATTTTATTTTCGTGATCGACTACCGGGTTGACGTAGTCTTCTACCTTAAACTCATCCAGCATGCCAATAGAGTTGCGCATATTCTTCTTATGTTTATCACCAGCATCACCGAATCCCGTTTCGCGTACTGACCACTCTGCGTAAAACTTGGCCTTTTTCTCTGCCGCTTCAGCAACCTGCCTGACGATACTCTCAACCTGCTCTTTAGTGAAAAGACTGAATTCATCAGCCGCACGATGAGCAGTATCAAGTAAATGACCTGCATCTTGATTTATTACCTTATCACTTACACTCATTACAATATCCTCTTACATTTCTCAACAGCACTGAAAACACTAACAGCGATCACAATTAACTCTGAAACCTACGAGTCGTTCTTCGCTTTGCAAAAATCTGTTTTGTACGCCAGTGATTACTTTAATTATCACTGCAGTCGCGCTAACAGCTTAAATAAAAATCCACGCTCTAAGAACGTGGATTTGGCTTCTCCCTTAAGACCAGCCCTCATAGAAGGATAGTCTTCGTCATCGTAATTCGATTACAATAACCAATTAAAATTTAAGTTCAGTTTCTTCCAAGTTTTCCCTGATTCTTCACATATTGGCGAATCATCTCCGTATCAACACAATACCCCTTCGCCTAATAGTGCTTTTCCTTTAAATAGGGAAACAGCCTAAATACCTGTAAAGCAGTCTTTCCTTTCAATTAGTCCACAGCCTTACAGGCCAATATGAACATTGATTATAACCACCCTTTTATTAAGCAATATCTAGAATATCAGATTGAAGGCATCCTGAGCTTTGCCAGACGCTTAAAAAGCTTTGCTGAAATACAATGCCCTGCAGAAACAAATGAACTTTTTAATAGTCAAATCAGGACGGTTGAGACTATTAACAATGTCTTCGCGCTGCTGCGTTAAATCTGCCGTACCATTGCCCGCAATTATCAAACCAATAGAAACACAACAATACAATGCAGTTGATACACGCTTACTCAGTTGTGGTTGATTATACTAAACTCGATTCAGGCAAATTATAAACTGTTTACCTAAGTCGAGATTTTCATACTGACAAGAAACGACGTATATAGCTTTTTACCTAATTTCGCCCATAATTGAATAGCTTTGAGCTGTTTATAACTGGATGTTAGGTGTTGAATTAGAGGCAATTTATCTCATCACCAACAAAAACCCTTATCAATATATTGAGTAAAATAAATATGCCATATTATGGTAAATCAGCGATACTGCTTTTGTTGGGCGGCTGCACCAGCGCCAGTATGGCAGAAGATTTCGACTTATTTACCCTTAGTCTTCAGGATCTTTTAAATATGGAGGTCTCTGTCGCTTCCAAATCAGAGCACTTTACGCTCGACGCTCCTTCTTCGGTAACTGTATTTTTACGCAAAGAAATCCAGTCCATGGGCATAAACTCATTGGAAGAGCTGATGAACTTTGTGCCCGGCTTCCAGTCTTCCCGTGATATCGTTTTGGGTAGTGGGCATATGATAGCCGGACGCGGTAGCAGCACACCACCAACTTCCTACAACCTTCTGATTATGATTGACGGACAGCGATTGTCCGACGACTTAAGTGGAGGGGCGGGAGATCTCAATCACAACATACCATTGTTCAATGCGCAAAAAGTGGAGGTAATTCGCGGCCCCGGCTCAGCCCTCTATGGCACAGGAGCATTTTCCGGCGTCGTTAACATTATCACCATCAAGGAGACCAGCAATGGCTATTTAGGCCTGGGGAATTTAGGCGGCTTTGAGTCTTATTTTAATACTACCTATAAAGACGAAAACCGGTCTTTGAGCCTTTCCGCCCGTCGATACACCGATGACGGTGAACACTACGGGGCCGAGGTGGTACAAGCAGTCAACCCCAACGTTTCATCTACTCATGATCCACGAGACGAAACTGATTTCTATCTGGCTTATAGCCATGGCGATAACCTGCAAATTAATGCGCGTCATATGCGCCGGCAGCTGGATGATTTCTTTATCCGCTTCGCAGTTCACGATGGCCTTAATAGGCGTGCAACGCAACAAGACTCTATCCGCACGACCTACCAGGTGGTCAATAATGATAGCTGGGGGCTGAGTTTCCATGGCGCATACACAGAGTCAAGCATTGACGTTCAATTTGAGGCCACAGCCGGCACACCGTCACCACTTGCAGGAACTACTCAGCTAGAATCGGAGTGGGAAATAGGGCTAGATAGCGCCTTTAATTTTAGCCCGAACAGTAAGTGGTTTGCCGGCGCTAATTTACGCAAGCCGGACATCGAAAAAGCACGCATTCTGAGCGATGCCTCTGGGGAGATGCGAGCAACAAGTTCCTTCGTCAAGGAAGGGAGCCGTGATGTACTCGGTATCTACCTGCAGAACGAATACCGGTTTAGTGACCAGCTCCAACTAACTCTTGGGTTACGTCGCGATGATTACTCGGATTTTGGCGTCACCACAAACCCTCGCGCAGCACTGATATATAGCAGCAATTTTGGGTCTACCTTCAAAGTACTTTATGGCGAGGCGTTTCGAGCGCCTTCTATCCGTCAATCTTCATCAACCATCGTCGGAAACCCCGATCTCGACCCCGAGACAATAAAAACTCAAGAGCTGATCTGGTTTCACAAATTTGACTGGGGGCAGTTCGGAGCGACCTACTTTAATAGTACCCATGAGAATAAGATAACAACCGTTCCTCGAGTCTCACTAGGTCTTCCCACTTTTGATACGCCAAATATATTTACCAATTTGCCTACAGAGGTTAATACCGAAGGCTGGGAACTGGAGTTGTTAACAATGTTGGGAAGCGAAGGGACACTGCGAGCTACCTACACGCTACTGAATGAGGTTGAGCCTAGTCCCAATCGTGTACCAAAAAACACCTTTTCATTGATTTCCAGTACCCAGTTTAAGCGCTGGGGCTTTAACCTTAACGCCTATTATCACGATGAGATGGAAATGAGCACCGGAGTATCAACCGTTGTCACTCTGGATGATTATTGGGTGGTCAATTCTGCACTACGCTATAGCTTCAGTAAGAAGGCGGCAATCATTGGCAGGATAAAAAACCTGCTAGATAAAGACTACTTTAGCAGCTCAGCTGTGGGAACCTCCTATCCGCTGGGCATACCTAACCGGGGGCGCACCTATACGCTCGGGGTGGAACTGAATTTCTAGACCAGTAAGATTTACCTCCCTATACAATTCTAGGGACAGAATTACTGCTGAGGTATTTATTCTAAGGGTTCTCTGAAAAACAACCGAAAATTGACATCATAGCCCAAGCATTCATAACCGGCACAATAACATGAGCCAACTGACCTTTTCCTAAATTGATTTTGAGATATAAACTCGTAAAACATGAAGTGAAAAGTTTTAAATCGTATAAAGGAGCGCATTTAGACACTAGGCCCTTTACCCGCCTCATAACTAGCGACAATCAAAAATAATATCACCGACGCAGATAACAACCACTCAAGCCGACTATCGTTTAGTGAACAATAACACTCATATATTTCATTTGGTAATACCCCATAAATATGCTTTAATATTTCAAAACCTTATATTGTTTAAAAAAACATATAGAATAGCTAACCTCAGCCCCACCCCTCATTTGTCATACTTTTGACAGTTTCACTTTCAATGTATAAACACATAAATATATCCATACAGCATACATTTTACTCAGATGATTAAGGAATTGTAAGTGGAAAACTTTTCCCCAGCCTTCCCCAATTTATACAGCGAAGACATCATTGAGTTTTACAACACACCTTATACTGAACTAATTTCAGTATTATCTAACCATTCTCGCTTTCGAATTAAGCACGAAACAGAAGACGAGATAGGCTTTGATCAGTTTTACACAATACGCAACGGCATCATTATGCGCACTGTTGATCTAAAAATGCGTCGCGACAATACGGTAAAAATACAATCAATGGGCGGATATATTAGTTATTTTTTTAATATCAACGGCAACCACTTAACTTTAAAAAATCAAGAAAAATACCCTCACAGCAAAGGTACTTGTGGAATAAAGTATTACAAACACAATGAAACAATAGAAAGCTACTGCAAAGCCGACGTCAGATTTGTGACAGTTGAAATACTAATATCTAAATCATTTTTATTTTTAGATTTTTTTGGAGAAAAAACAAATGAAATACCGCTATCACTCCGTCCTATATATGAAGAAAATCGTAACTTTCTTTACCACACGTTAGCGATGGACACCGAAATTAATCAGGCCATACAAATTCTAGCTGCCGCAGATCAAACAGGTCTTATTATAGAAAGATTTATTGAAGCAAAATCTATTGAATTGATCTGTTTAATGACTCGATTACTTCGTAGGCAAGAACGAGCAACCCCTTATAAACCATTAAACACAAAAGAAGTAGAGCTACTGGATCGAGCAAGAGAGCTACTTGTTGCCGACCTATCATCACCACCATCGGCCGAAGAGCTGGTTAAAGAAATAGGAATGAGTAGAAGCGCCCTAATCGGTCGCTTCAAGCAGCATTTTGGGCTTTCGCCTAGAAACCTGCTTATGCAGGTGCGTATGGAAAAGGCAAAAACTCTACTGCTCCAGCACGAAACAAATATCAATCAAATTTCATGGCAACTGGGCTATGAACATTCATGTAATTTTGTAACCGCCTTTAAACGCTATTACGGTTTAACGCCTAAAGCCTATCGTAAATTAGAAGAACATAGCTGATCTATCTTTTTATCTTGTTAAATTTTTTAGCAACGCTTCAGCAGAAGAAATCGCATCAGCCTGATGCGGCTGTAATTCTTGGCCGCCTAAAGCTGCCATAGATTCATAGAAGGGATCCACCACATTAGTTTTCAACCCTGATAATTCCTCCATCACTGCCAGGCCAAAAAAAGGAACGGTCGCAGCGTTATAGCCACCTTCATGGCACATAACTATCCGCCCATCACAAACCTCATCAGCAACCTTCATGATTTTTCTGGTTAAATTACGATAGCCCTCACTATGCATTTGCATGCGCCCTAGCGGGTCATGGGCACCAGCATCAAAGCCAGAGGGAACAAAAATTAAATCTGGCTTATAGGTCTGTAAAGCTGGAATAACAACTCTATCAAAGGCAGCTTCATAGGCCCCAACACCACTGCCGGCAGGTAAAGGAATATTTATATTGTAGCCTTCACCCTCTCCTGCGCCCACCTCTGTGGTAAATCCTGAGTCAGAAGGAAAACATTGATCCTGATGAATAGAGATGGTTAAAGCTCTTGGGTCTTCCCAAAATCCAGCTTGGGTACCATTTCCATGGTGAACATCCCAATCAACAACCGCAATGCGCTTCAAGCCACGAGCCTCCAGTGCATGTAAACCCGCTAGTACAGCATTGGCAAACATACAAAACCCCATGGCGGAATCCGCCAGCGCATGATGACCCGGTGGCCGAACTAGCGCATAGGCATTTTTCACGTCACCGTTTAGAACAGCATCTACAGCACTAATCACTCCCCCCGTTGACAGCATAGCTATTTCATAACTCCCTCTACCTATTGGGGAAAAATAGCCACCATCACCACCATCTCCTTCACTCAATTTTTTTACTCTAGCCAAGTGCTTAGGGGTGTGATAGCGCAACAGTTGAGATTCCGTAACAGGCCGAGCAATAATCTTTTCAAGCTGTGGCAATAAGCCACTAACTTCAAGTAAATTATGAAAACGGCGCTTTGTTTCGGGATTCTCTATATGTATACCAGGCTGCACTGGATTACCATAAGGCATAACATCTGCGTTATTCCCCGTGTTATGCCACATATATATTTCATGATATACAAATCCAGTCTTCAATTTTTCACCTCTAGATAAGCTCATCTGAAACTTCACATTATGTTTTATCAATATAGATAAAATTAATACCTTCTCACAAACAAATCACCGTAATAGAAGCACATATAGCTATCTGGTTATTAGAAATATCACCCTAATCTACAGCAGCTTTTAAAATCATAGAACATGACAGTTTACCCATATAATTGTAAATACAATGCTTTAGAATATTGCGCTGTTTTTTCGCGACATCATACGAAAACTTTTTTAGTTAGAGAAGTATGTTTAGAGCGACTTGTAGTTGAGTCATTTAAATTATGTAGAATATTCGTTGTAGTAACTCATTACTTTTCATTTCAATGCCGGTTTTCGTTTGAGCTCACAGGCCACACCATGTCTTCGTCACCTCTTAGCACTGAACAATTATTAGCCATCGACAAGGCGCATATATGGCACCCCTACGCGTCAATGACAGCGGCGGCGGCACCTAGCTACCCGGTTGTATCCGCACAAGGTGTTCGATTAAAGCTAGCCGATGGCAGAGAGCTGATTGACGGCATGTCATCGTGGTGGGCCGCTATTCACGGCTACAACCACCCGGCTCTTAACCAAGCTGTCAAGGCACAACTTGATGATATGTCACATGTGATGTTTGGCGGTATTATCCACCCACCTGCAGCCAAACTAGCAAAACTGCTGGTCGATATTACCCCCCCCACTCTCGATAAGGTTTTCATCAGTGATTCAGGTTCAGTGGCTGTTGAAGTCGCGATTAAAATGGCCTTACAGTATTGGTATTCAACAGGGCATAAGAGCAAGCAAAAGCTATTAACTGTTCGCAATGGCTACCATGGCGACACTTTTGGAGCTATGGCCGTTTGCGACCCGGTTAACGGCATGCACCATATTTTTAAGGATGTCCTCCCGAAGCATTATTTTGTAGAGCAACCCCAATGCCGCTTTGACGACGCCTTTGAAGAACAACATATCGCCGAGATGAAAGCTCGCATAGAGCAGCACCACCAACAACTAGCGGCAGTCATCATTGAGCCGATTGTTCAAGGCACTGGGGGAATGCACTTTTATTCTCCGGGTTATTTAAAACGCTTGCGTGAACTGTGTGATGAGTATGAAATACTATTGATACTTGATGAAATTGCCACCGGCTTTGGCCGTACAGGTAAGCTTTTTGCCTGCGAACACGCAGGAATAGAACCTGACATTATGTGCCTAGGCAAAGCCATTACAGGCGGTTATCTCAGTCTTGCCGCTACACTTTGCACCGCAAGAATAAGTACTGGTATTAGTGAAGGCGAAGCGGGCTGCTTTATGCATGGCCCCACGTTTATGGGTAACCCGTTGGCCACGGCCGTAGCATGTGCAAGTATCGAACTACTGATTTCACAGCCATGGCAAAGCATTATCAATAACATCGAGCGGCAGTTGATAAAAGGCCTGTCCCCTGCTTTTCTATTATCTCAAGTAGCGAGTGTTCGAGTGCTGGGCAGTATTGGTGTAATTGAGATGAAACATGTCGTTGATATGGCCAGTATTCAGAAGCAATTTGTTGATGCCGGTATTTGGGTTCGGCCGTTTGGAAAACTCATCTACATAATGCCACCATATATTATGAATGATGAAGACTTAGCAACGCTATGTGAAAACATCCTTAAGGTCATCAACCAGCAGTAAATTTTCCGATAATTCCATGCATGGATATTTTACGCGCTTAAAGTCATCCTAAAGAAATAGTTTGTGCCTGTGGTGGCCAAGGCCTTCTGATCAGCCTTTAAGAGCTAACCCCGCTCAATTTTTATGCTGATTCGTGCAAGCCTAAGCCAGTATTTCAGCTGAGTGGCTCCTTCTCCCTAACCAATTGAAAAGTTTTAGCCTCGTGATTTAGAAAGAGCTGGAGGGGGGGGAGATACTTGTTTGGTAGCAAGTTGAACACAAAGAAATTTTAATTACCGTGTACGTGAGCGATATGCCGGAGGAGTGAACGGTATCGTATCGTGAAGAGCCTCCCTATCCCGATTATGAACTACTCAATAAACAAATATGGAAACAAAAATGAATTCCAATATTACCAAAAACTGCGAAAGCCCAGCCCCCTTGCGATGAGGGATGGAAAACCAAGGCTACGAAGCAGTCTAATGCGGTCGGTCTTATTGCTTGACATATTATTGCGGCACCTCTAAATAGACTCCACCGAGGGGTTCTGGGGACATCCCCGCCTAATGTAACACTTATCGCTACAGCCCACGCTTCATAAGGTCTCCAGAGGTGCCTTAATTTTCAAAATCGCTGCAATATCCCAATTATAGTAGTATTCCGGCTTT
>NZ_JANHAP010000019.1 GCF_024734385.1 Dasania sp. GY-MA-18
TCATTCTTGAATGCGGTGAATAAATGCTGTATTTTTTTGTTCGACATATCCATATGCCTTTGTTTAAATTCAATAGTCATCCCGTGACTTAAATTACGCACTCCACCGCGAAGCGGTTATGTACAACAGCTTATTAAGTGGAATAGATCAACATATACCCATTCCACGATGGTTTTAATTATTTTAACCAGTATCCACGTTTATCCTTCAATATCAACAGGATAGAAGCTGTACTATTTACATTTTTGGAAATAAGTTGATCGCTGCGACATATTTACATGCGGGTTATTTCCCAACCGCGGGCAGCCATGGATTATAAGTCGCTGATTTATAAGGTTAAAAAGCTCCCTTAAACAGACGGCTTGTAAGAATGTTGATCGATTCCACTGTTTTACGGCTTTTTTGTTAAGCCCACGTTGCGGGCTGGGTTATTGTGGTTATAATTACTGCTGATTATACATACAGCATAGAGGTGTCTCATGGACGATATACCCATCCCAGTCGATCCGAATTCTCCGGGTTTTTTAGATCAGCTCAGGTTATTTATCCGCGCTCAAAATAAGTCATATGCTACCGAGAAGGGTTACATAGGCTGGTGCTGGCGTTTTATTTGTTTTCATAATAAGCGCAGCCCTAGAGATATGGGGGCGGCTGAAATAGAGGCATTTTTATCTCATCTAGCCGTGCACAAAAATGTTGCCATTAGCACGCAAAAAACTGCGCTTAATGCCTTGATGTTTTTGTTTAACCAGTTTCTAAAAAAAGACGTTAAAGATTTGGTGTTTAATTATGCCAAGCTGCCTAGAAATATTCCTGTTGTATTTACCCATGCCGAGGCCTGTGCAGTGATTGGCGGTTTGCCAGCGCCTTATCGTTTGATGGCCAGCTTGATGTACGGCAGTGGTTTGCGAGTGTCGGAGTGTGTTCGTTTGCGGGTGCAGGATTTTGATTTTGGCATGAATAATTTAATGATTAGAAACGGTAAAGGTAATAAAAGCCGTATCACCGTGCTACCTGAAACACTGATTTCGGATATCCGTGCGCAAATTGATTTGGTTAAAGCGCAGCATGCGTTGGACTTAAAGCAAGGGTTCGGGGAAGTTTATATGCCTCATGCTTTAGCTAGAAAATATCCTTCTGGTGCTAGGCATCTTACTTGGCAATATGTTTTTCCAGCTTTTCATCGGGCGAAGGACCCTAGGAGTGATGTGATGCGCAGGCATCATGTCATGATATCGACGGTTCAAGGGAGGGTTGCTCAAGCGATACGTGAGGCTAATATTTTAAAGAAGTCAGGCTGCCATACGTTTCGACATAGTTTTGCGACTCGTTTATTAATGAAAGGTTATGATATACGCACTATCCAAGAGTTATTAGGGCATAGTGATATACGGACTACCGAAATCTACTTGCATGTGGTGCGTAAAGGTGGGCGAGGGGTGATTAGCCCTATAGATGAGTGATGCAGATAGACTGTTCAAAAAAACGGCAGCAGCCTCTAAGGCTACTGCCGTTTTTTACAGCAGGTTTATTGATTCAAACGATTAGCCATTAACTCATCCACCACCGAAGGGTCGGCTAAGGTAGAGGTGTCGCCTAGGCTGTCGACTTCGTTGGCGGCTAGCTTGCGTAAAATACGGCGCATAATTTTGCCGCTGCGGGTTTTGGGTAGGCCCGGCGCCCATTGGATTAAATCGGGTTTGGCGATGGGGCCTATCTCTTTCACGCACAAGTCGATAAATTCTTGTTTCAGCGCATCGCTGGGCTGTTGCCCGTTCATTAAGGTTACATAGGCGTAAATGCCCTGGCCTTTAATGTCGTGGGGGTAGCCCACTACCGCGGCTTCGGCCACGGCATCGTGCAGCACTAGGGCGCTTTCAATTTCGGCGGTGCCCATACGGTGGCCGGATACATTCAGTACATCGTCGACGCGGCCGGTAATCCAGTAGTAGCCATCTTGGTCGCGGCGGGCACCGTCACCGGTAAAGTAGTAGCCGGGGTAGGTGCTGAAATAGGTGTCTATCATGCGCTGGTGGTCGCCGTACACGCTGCGTATTTGGCTGGGCCACGAGTGTTTGATGGCGAGGTTGCCTTCGCCTGCGCCTTCTATCTCTTTGCCTTCGCTGTCTAGTAATACGGGTTGCACGCCAAAGAAGGGGCGGGTGGCCGAGCCGGGTTTTAAGGCGGTGGCACCGGGCAGGGGGGTGAGCATATGGGCGCCGGTTTCGGTTTGCCACCAGGTGTCGACGATGGGGCAGCGGCCTTCGCCCACGATGTTGTAATACCACTCCCAGGCTTCGGGGTTGATGGGTTCACCAACCGTGCCTAGTACTTTTAATGATTGCCGTGAGCTGCTGCGTACAAATTCGTCGCCAGCTCCCATTAGGGCGCGCAGGGCGGTGGGGGCGGTGTAAAAAATATTCACTTGGTGTTTGTCACACACCTGCCAAAAGCGCGAGGCATCGGGGTAGTTGGGTACACCTTCAAACATCAGGGTAATGCCGCCATTAGCCAGTGGCCCGTATAGGGTGTAGCTGTGGCCGGTGACCCAGCCCACATCGGCGGTACACCAAAAAACATCGCCGTCGTGGTAATCAAAGGCGTATTTGTGGGTCATGGCGGCTTGTAGCAGGTAGCCACCGGTGCTGTGCAGTACGCCTTTAGGCTTGCCGGTGGAGCCAGAGGTATAGAGGATAAACAGCGGGTCTTCGCTGTCCATCCACTCGGGCTCGCAGTCGGCCGAGGCCTGCTCCATCAACTCGTGGTACCACAGGTCGTGGCTTTCATCCCAGCTAATCTCACCGCCGGTGCGCGCTACGACAATGTTGCTGTGTACGTTGGGGCAATGGGCTAGGGCACTATCCACATTGTTTTTTAAGGGGATGGTTTTGCCGCCGCGTACACCTTCGTCGGCGGTCAGTACAACTTGGCAGTCGGAGTCTAAAATGCGGTCTTTTAAGGCTTCGGGTGAAAAGCCGCCAAACACTACCGAGTGCACCGCGCCTATGCGGGTACAGGCCAGCATGGCGTAGGCGGCTTCAATAATCATGGGCATGTAGATGCAGACCCGGTCGCCTTTTTTTACGCCGCGGCTTTTGAGTACGTTGGCGAGTTTGCAGACCTGCTCGTGTAATTCGTTGTAGCTAATGTTTATGTTGTCTTCGGGGTCGTCGCCTTCCCAAATAATGGCGGTTTGCTCGCCGCGTGTGGCTAGGTGGCGGTCTATGCAGTTGGCGCTTACGTTAAGTTTACCGCCGGCAAACCAGCTGGCCTCACCTTTTTTAAAATCAAATTCGCAGACGCTAGTCCAGGGTTGTTGCCAGCTTAAAAATTGTTGTGCTTGCTCGGCCCAAAAAATATCGGGGGTTGCTACCGATGCCTGGTACATGGCTAGGTATTGTTCGTTATTGATATGGGCGTTAGCGGCAAACTCGGTGGGTACAGGATGGGTTTTTGCTTCAAACATGGCGATCTCTTTACTGTTATTCGATATTTAAAGGGCTGTTTTGCAGTAGCTAAACATCATAGCCTGTGGTGAAGGCTATGTCATACCCACTAAAGGGTATGATTGCGCGATTTAAAAATGCTAGTCAGTGCGGGCTTGCGCGTAGAGTGTGGCGAGGCAAAATGATTTTGCTTGCAGCTTGCAGCTAGGCTTAAACCTAGCTGGTCGCCAGCATACCCCAGTCTTGGTTGGGGTTGAGGTTGAGGGTGACGTTATCGATTAGGCGCGGCATGCCCAGCTGGGCGGCGGCGGCAATCACGATAAGTTCGGTGTCATCGGTCACTTCTTTGAGGGTGTAAGCATCGCGTATAGAAAAGTAGTCGGGCTGAAAGCCGGCATTTTTTAGGGTTTCTATAGCGTGTTGTTCCAGCTCTAGGTAGCTGTCGTAGCCGCAGGCTATGGCTTCGCGGCAGGTTTGCAGGGTTTGATGTAGCAGCGGGGCGGTGTGGCGCTCCTCGGGTTTGAGGTGGCCGTTGCGCGAGCTTAGCGCCAGGCCGTCTTCGGCGCGGGCGGTCTCTATGCCTATGATCTCTATAGGCATGCACAGGTCTAGTACCATTTTTTTAATAATAGAGAGCTGCTGGTAATCTTTTTTGCCAAAGATGGCGGTGTCGGGCTGCACAATATTAAACAGCTTGGCTACCACGGTGGCCACACCGGTAAAGTGGCCGGGGCGGTTGGCGCCGCATAGGGTCTCTGATAATTCGGGCACTGACACTTTGGTTTGCTGGGCCATACCTTCGGGGTAGATTTCGTCAACGCTGGGGTAGAACAGGTATTGCGCGCCTTCGGCAAACAGTTTTTCTTTATCGGCGGCTAGGGTGCGGGGGTATTTGTTGAGGTCTTCCTGCACATTGAACTGCAGCGGATTCACAAAAATACTCACTACCACCACATCGGCGACTTGTTTGGCTTTGCGTACTAGTTGCAAGTGGCCTTCGTGCAGGTTGCCCATAGTGGGGACAAATGCAACACGCTTACCGGCGAGTTTCTCGCGGTTAAGTTGGCAGCGCAGCTGTTTGGTGGTAGTGCATGTTTTCATACAGTCTTGTTCTACTATGGCGTGAGCTTGGCCTTAAAAGACTTTGCTGGGGCGTTGAGCAGCACGCTGTTTACTAGAGTCCATAATGGTCACTGGCTGCCTGTTTACTGATCAGAAAGTGACTAGGCGGGCAAGTATGCCCTAATCAACTAGGTGGTTCAATCCTGTAAAGTGTAAAAAATACCGCTATTGTTACGAAAAAATACAGTGGTTTGTTACCGAAAAACTCAAAATCGGGCCATTTCCGCGATTAGCGGGGGCTGGCCCCGCTAATGCACATTGCCGCCTTAGGGCTGGTGTGCAGCGCTGCTTAGCCTGAAAACGTGTGTTCGGCACTGGGGAATTCGCCGCTTTTTACCGCAGCGTGATAGTCGCTTAGGGCCTGCTGTATGCTGTTGTTGCCCGCCATAAAGTTGCGTACAAACTTAGGGGTGTGGCTGGATAGGCCTAGCATGTCGTGTATCACCAATACTTGGGCATCGGTGTCTGCGCCTGCGCCTATACCTATAACGGGTATGCTTAGTGCCTGGCTGATTTTTTTGGCGAGGTCGGCGGGTACGCATTCCAGCACCAGTAAGCTGGCCCCGGCCTGCTCTAGTTGTTTGGCGTCGTCGATAATGGTTTGGGCCTGTTTGGGGTCGCGGCCCTGCACTTTGTAGCCCCCTAGGCTGTTAACCGATTGTGGGGTGAGGCCCAAGTGGCCGCATACCGGTATGCTGCGCTCGGTCAGAGCTTTGATGGTGCTTAGCAGCCAGGCGCCCCCTTCTACTTTGACCATGTGGGCACCGGCCTGCATTAGCGCCACCGCATTGGCTAGCGCCAGCTCGCTGCTGCTGTAGCTGCCAAAGGGCATATCGGTAACAATTAAGGGTTTGCTGCAGCCGCGGGCAACGTTGGCGGTGTGGTAGGCCATGTCGCTAACGGTTACCGGCAGCGTGCTGTTGTGGCCCTGCAGTACCATACCCAATGAGTCACCCACTAATATTACTTCTATACCGGCCTCTTCCACCAAGTGGGCAAAGCAGGCGTCGTAGCTGGTGATAACGGCAAATTTGTCACCGGCGGCTTTATGGGCTTGCAGGGTGTTAATGGTTACTGCTCTCATAATGGGCTAGCGCTCTTAAAATATGGTTGGGTTAAAGTAGTGGCGGCCGTTGCGTATGTTTAATAGATAATCCACAAATTGGGCGTAGTCACTGGGGCGGTTGATTAGGTCTATCTCTTCGGCATTGACGATGAGCAGTGGCGCATCGTCATAATAGAGGAAGAATTCGGTATAGGCCTCGTTAATAGCGGTGAGGTAGTCGCTGGAAATATTTTGCTCAAAGGCTATCCCCCTGCTTTGTATGCGGGAGGTTAGTACGTCTACCGGGGCTTGTAAATAGATCACCAGGTCGGGCCTGGGGGCCTCTATGGTGAGCTGCTGGTAGACTTTTTCGTACAGTTGAAATTCGTTTTGGTCCAGGGTGAGCTGGGCGAAGAGGCGGTCTTTTTCTATTAAAAAGTCTGACACTTGTACCGGCTCGAAGATGTCGGCCTGGCGCTGATCCTGTATTTGCTGGGCGCGCTGAAATAAAAAGAACAGCTGGGTAGCCAGTGCGGCATTTTTTTGGTTTTGATAAAAACCTTCTAAAAAGGGGTTGTCGCCTATGTTTTCTAGTAGCGCTTGGTGGTTAAAGGTTTCTGCTAGGCGCTTGGCTAAAGTGGTTTTGCCTACACCTATAGGGCCTTCCACGGCGATGTACGCAGGGGGTTGGCGATTTTTAAAATCGATGATGGATGCTTCATCGTTCAGGGTCACAGTAATACTCCCGTTTTATTTATTGTTCGCTGTCGCTAATGCGTTGTAAGCCTTCATCGCCGCACTGTGCGCGCAGGCTTTTGATGCATAAGCCGTTGGCCAGCTTAAGCTCAGGGGCTAAGTCGTACAAGGGGTATATCACAAAGTTGCGCTCGGCTATGCGTGGGTGTGGCACGCTTAAGCGGGGCTGCTCTATCACCTGCTCACCGTAGGCCAGCAGGTCCAAATCCAGGGTACGCGGCCCCCAGCGCTGTATGCGTACCCGCTGCTGCTGTTGCTCTATGGCTTGTAGCTGGTCCAGTAAAGTTAAGGGGCTGAGCTGGGTGTTGAGCATCACCGCGCCGTTTACATAATCGTCTTGTTGGCCGGGGCCTATGGCGGTGCTGCGATACCAGGGTGAGCAGGCCAGCAACTCCGTATCGGCCAGTTGCGACAGGGCTTTAACGGCGTCGTTAACTTGTTGCTGGGGGTTGGCTAAGTTGCTGCCCAGGCCTATAAAACAAAGCGTCATTGCTGCTACCCGTTAGTCAGGTCTGGGCTTGCGGGGGCGGCGACGTTTGTTGGCGGCGGGCGGGCGCAGTGACCTGGCCATTTGGTCGCGTTGGTTTTCGGGTTGGTTTTGGTAGTCGGTCCACCATTGCCCTAGGTTGCCGGTTTCTTCGCCAGCTTGTTCACGCAGTAATAAAAAGTCGTAGGCGGCTCTAAAGCGGCGGTTTTCAAACAGGCTTTGGGCGCGCTTGCCGCTGCGGCGGGGTAGTCGCAGTTGCAGATCCCAAATTTCACGCATGGGTATGCCAAAGCGTTTGGGGATGGCGGTGTGCTGCTGCTGGCGGCTGACGATTTCTTGGCTGGCCTGATGCAGGGCGGGCACTTCAGGTAAACGCTCAGCCATTAGTTCTAGGTGGCGGCGTTGCACTGCTGGCCATAGCAGGGCGGCAAAAATAAAGGCCGGGGTGACGGGCTTGCCTTGATTGATGCGCTTATCGGTGTTGCTTAGGGCGTGCTCTATCATGGCCTCGGCGTAAAGGTTGCCGCTGGCCAGGACTTCGCCGGTCTCGGGGAATAGTTGTTCAAACAGACCGTAGCGTTTGAGCTGCTGATAGGTGGCTAAGCCTTGGCCTGACATAAATAGTTTGAGGGTTTCGTCGAACAGGCGTGCTGCGGGTATGTCGCGCAGGCAGCTGGCCAGCTTGGGCATGGCGGCGGCGGTGTGTTCTTCTATATCAAAGTCCAGCTTGGCGGCAAAGCGAGCGGCGCGCAACATGCGCACAGGGTCTTCGCGGTAGCGGGTTTCGGGGTCGCCTATGATGCGTATGATCTTATGCTGTAAATCGTAGAGGCCGCCGGTGTAGTCATAAATGGCAAAGTCGGCGGTAGTGTAATAAAGAGCGTTAATGGTGAAGTCGCGGCGTATGGCGTCGTCTTCTACGGTGCCAAACACATTGTCGCGCAACAGCATGCCGCTTTCGCTTTGCACAGATTTTTTATTGCCGGGGCGGCCTTGCTCTGGCGCGGGTTTGGGGCTGTGGTTGCTGCGAAAAGTGGTGACTTCTATGACTTCGCGGCCAAAGCGCACGTGCACAATTTTAAAACGGCGGCCTATGATGCGGGCGCCGCGAAACAGTTTGACGATTTGCTCGGGAGTAGCATCAGTGGCGACATCAAAGTCTTTGGGGTGGCCGCCTAATAAAAGGTCGCGTACGCCACCGCCAACTAAGAAACCTTGGTGGCCGGCTTTGCGCAGCCCTGCTATCACATTGAGGGCCGCACGGCTGATATGCTTGCGCGAGATGCTGTGCTGGTCTCTAGGGATGATTTGCGGTGAGCCTGAACCGGGTTCGTTATGATTATTGAGCCAGCTATTGAGTTTGTTGCCAGCGCCAGAAAGCCATTTCAGCATAAGTAGAATGATCTATTGCGTATAAAGTTGTGCGAATCTGCGGTAGCCGGTGAGGGCTGGGTAGCCGATAGCGCGTTAATGGTGGGCGATGTTACCACAAATGTTTTACCAGCGTTTAGCTGTGGTGGTAGCGGGCTGGGGTGAGTGTGGTGCTGGGGTAATGATGAAGGGAAAACGCTGTTTTCCCCCATCCAGGTCTCGAATCTTATTGTTATTTAATTATTGTTATTAGTTGTCATTATTATTATTTGCGAAAAGGGATTGCAGCTATCATGCCAAAAAATAATTTATAGTTAAATCAATGGCTTAGAGTTTTGAGCTCAGTGGCTGGAATAGGCTGGCTCTTGCGGTTGTTACTAATCATTACCTATGGTGTTACGGTGCTACGCAGTGGGTAACAGTAAAAAGTGAGTGGCGTGTACGCCAAGCTGGTTTTGCTTACACAGTTGTGTGCGATGGTATTTTAGGGCTGGGTGTTGCTGACTTGAGGGTGTTTAGCGATGACGGGGAAGATTTCTCTTCCCCATCCAGGTCTCATGTTTTTATTATTATTTTATAAAGTATTTTTATTATTATTTTATTATTGTTATTGTGGCTAGGGTAATGCACTGGCCGTGCCAACTTTTAAATCTCTTTTAAATCAATGGCTTATATAAAGTTTTGAGGATGCTGACTAGAGGCGGGTGGGGCTTTGTTACCGAATGTTTCGCCGACTGTTACATTTACACGGCTTGGGTAACATAAATATTTCACTTTGCTGAATATTTATAGCTATTGGGCATACCAAAAATTTTTAATAGGAGAAAATAGTCGAAAAAGCGCTAGGCAAGCGCTTTTTTTGGTAATTTTTCACAAAATTAGTGTTGTTAGGCCTGCTTATTGGTCTTTTTTCTGGGGATGCCCAAGCGCTGGCGACGTTCCCATAGGCATTTACGGCTCACCCCTAGCTTTTTGGCCAGCTCGGTCTCGTTCATGCTGTCTTGGTGTTCTAGTACAAAGTGTTGGAAATAGTCATCTAGCGATAGGCTATCTCTGGTGGGGGGCGGGGTGCTGGCGTTGTTATTTGAGAAAGGGTTGTTGGCAAAGGGGCTGGTGGACTGTGGCGCCGCTTCAAAGTGCAGTAGGTCGTCTTTATTAAGAGGCTTGCGCAGTTGGTTAACATGCACCAGCTGAAAGTCTATGTTGAGTAACTCGTCGCCTATTTCTTCGCCTTCGGCCAAGATCACGGCACGGGCAATGACGTTTTCCAGCTCTCTGACATTACCTGGCCAGTGGTAGGTGGTAATGGCTTGCACGGCTTTAGGGGAGAGGTGCATGGGGCCTTTGTTGTGCTCTTCGCTGCAGCGGCCTAATAAGGTCTCGGCGATCTCTAAGATGTCTTTGCCACGGCTGCGCAGGGGCGGTAAGACCAGTTGCATCACATTGATGCGGTAGTACAGGTCGGGGCGGAACAGGTTTTGTTCGGCCAGCTGTTTGAGGTCCCTATGGGTGGCGCAAATCAGGCGCACATCCACTTTCATGGATTGGGTGGCGCCTATGCGGCGTATTTCGTCTTCTTGGATAAAGCGCAGCAGCCTGGCTTGCGCTTCTAGGGGTAATTCGCCTATTTCATCCAAAAACAGGGTGCCGCCATCGGCGGCTTCGATAAGGCCCATGCGGTTAGTGTGGGCACCGGTAAAGGCACCTTTTTCGTAACCAAATAGTTCGGACTCTATTAATGTTTCGGGGATGGCTGCGCAGTTAACGCAAATGATGGGTTTGTTAGCGCGGCTGCTGAGTTGGTGTATGGAGGTGGCTACTAGCTCTTTACCGGTGCCGGTTTCGCCATGTACTAAAACGGTGGTTTCGGTGGGGGCGACTTTTTTGATGTGTTCGTACAGTTCCAGCATGGGTTTGCAGCTGCCCAGCATATTGCCTAATTGCGGCTGGCCGCGGTGTTGGGTGGCGGTGGTGGTTTTGGGGTGCTTGTTGGGGCTGTGTTGGCTGATGATGTTGGCGACGGACTGCAGCATATTGTCGTGATCAAAGGGTTTGGCGATATAGTCCACGGCTCCAGACTTCATGGTATCTACCGCCGATTTCATGCTGGCGTAGCTGGTCATAATCAATACCGGGGTGTTCTCTACCTGCTTGATGAGGTCGGTGCCCGGTGCACCAGGCAGGCGCAGGTCGCTAATTATAAGGTCGAAACTGTGTTTGTTGGTGCTTTGTAAGGCTTCAGCCACGGAGCCGGCTTCGCTGATTTGGTAATTGTTGCGCTCCAGTAGGCGGCGTAGAGCGGTGCGTATTACCGCTTCATCTTCAACAATTAAAATGTGCTCCATGTGTGGCTCTCGATCTATATTGTGGTTGGAAGTGTTACTAAGGGGAACAACATACTCCTTCTGTTAGCTTTTTTAAAGTAGTAATACTACGGATTGTCACTTTTTTAACCAGTTTTAGGCTCTATAGCGGCCTGGGCCGCAGGCAGGTTAACGGTAAAGCGGCTGCCGTTTAAGCTGGGGGGGACGGGGCTTTCTACGCTAATGCTACCCTCTAAGTCTTCGACAATGCTATAAACCAGCGACAGCCCCAGGCCGGTGCCTGCGCCGGCCTCTTTGGTGGTAAAGAAGGGGTCGAAGATTTGCTCTTGTTGCTCGCTGCTAATACCGCAGCCTTGATCCGAAACGCTGATCAGTACCCGCCCTTGTTGCTGCTCGGCGCTCACCAGTACGCTGCTATTGGCAGGGCTGGCATCGCGGGCATTGCTGAGTAGGTTAACCATGATTTGCTGCAGCCGCTGGGCATCCCCCAAGGCGTACAGTTGTTCTGGGCAGTGGTTTTGAAAGTCTATGGCCTTGGCTTCTTTGTTCAGTGCCAGCAGGTGTATGGCCTCGGCGGCGCAGGTATGGATATTGACGGCTTCGTTTTGATGCTGGGGGTTGTTGCCGGCATGGGCAAAGTTGACCAGTGTTTGCACTATTTTGGAGATGCGATCGGTCTGCTGCAAAATCTCCTTAGCGGTGGCCAGGCTGTCAGGGTTTTCGGTGTCATAGCGCAGGTTTTGCGCCAGGCAGGCTATGCCGGTGACGGGGTTGCCTATTTCATGAGCTACCCCAGCGGCGAGGCGACCGATAGAGGCCAGTCGTTCGCTGTGGGTGAGTTCGTGCTCCAGTAATTGCAGGTCGGTGGCATCTTCCAGCACGATAACTTGGCCATCTTGTTCGGGGTTGGCGTGGGCGCTGGATTTATGCAGGTTGACCCAGGCTGCGCTGCCGTTGATCTCTACATACTGCTTATATAGGTGCAGCTCGGGTTGTTGGATAAAACGGCTGAGCAGTTTGCCCCAGGGGGCGGGGAGTTTGTGCAGCAGTGAGCCGGTGACGGCTTGGGTGTCTATGGTGGTGATGTTGGCGATGCTGTCATTCCACATTAAAATTTCGTGATCTTGGCTAATGGAGCATACCCCCACCGGCAAGTCCTGTAGGGTTTGCCGGTGGTAGCGTCGCAAGCTATCTAGGTCGGCGGCCAGGCCGGTGAGGTTGTGCTTGTGGCCCTCTAACTGATCTTCGATAAGGTTGAGGTCATCGCGGCTGATAAACTCATGCTCGTCGGTAGCCAGTAATTGAATAATCATTTCGTGGGCGACGGCTGGCCCCAGCAGGCTGGAGAGGTTGGCCTCTAACCTAAAGCGCAAACGCCTTAGCGCCAATGGCCGCGTTTCATACAGGGTAATGCCCAGTTCTTGCAAGGCTCTATCCACTTCCCGGCTGGCGGTGTGCAGCCCCAGAGCCGCGGCGAGTTTGTCCTTCATCTCTTGGGGGTTTTTGGTGCGCAGGCGCTGGCGGGTGGGGCGGTTTAAATCGTCGGAGGAGCAAAATTCGGCAGCGGCTATTTCTTCTGGCCGCGTGTGGGTCATTAAAGACACCGCAATAAAGGTAACAATATTACATAGCAGTGACACGATAGTGGTGGCATTCCACAGGTCGCCATAACTGTAGTTAAAATAAAAGTGGCGTATAAACTCGGGATTAAATTCGCTGACTATAGGCAGCAGCAGGGTAAAAAACCAAACGATAAAGCCCGCACACAGGCCCGCCAAAAAACCATTGCGATTCGCTTTTTGCCAATACAGTGCGGCCAGTATGCCGGGTAAAAATTGTAAGCCTGCAACCAGCGTGGCCAACGATAAGCTAGATAGTGATTCGTAGCCCACGATTAAACGGAAGAAGGCATAACCCGCCAAAATGATAGCCACCATTAATACGCGCCGAATTAACAGCAACCAGCGGTAAATATCTTTTTTATGGCTGGGTTTATAAAAGGGCAGCACCAAATGCTTTAAGCACATGGATGCCAGCGCTAAGGTGGTGACTATGATGGCGCCACTGGCTGCCGATAAACCGGCAATAAAGACCACCATGGCCAGCCAGGTTTGATTCAGCTCTATGCCTATGCCCAAGGGAAAATAGTCAGAGGGTAAAACGCTATCCAGCTTAAAGCCCGCCCATAAAATGGGCAGCACTGGTATGCTCATTAGCAGCATTAATAGCGGCATACCCCAAATAGCGGTGCGCACTACTTTGATGTTGGGGTTTTCAGCAAAAATCATATGGAATAAATGCGGCATGGCCACTACCGCCGAAAAGAAAATCAGCAGCATGGAGCGGGCCGAGTCTTCGCGCATGGGAGTGTTGAGCAGGGCAAAGGTTTGCGGGTTGTTTAATAACCATTGATCTAGGTCGGCCGGGCCATCAAAAACATAAAACAGGGCTACGCCGCCGGCGGTTAATAAGCCCAGCAGTTTAATAATCGATTCAAAGGCTATGGCGACGACTAAGCCATCGTGGCGTTCATGAGTGGTGATATGGCTGGAGCCAAAAGAAATAGTAAACGCCGAGATAATTAAACAAAACACCAAGGCCACATTGTTGTGGCGAGTTTCATTACTAAATAGTTGGGTGCTATCGGTGGATAAAATATGCAGCGAGTCGGACACCGCCTGAATTTGCATGGCCAGTAAGGGCATCACCGCCAACAGCATAAAGATGGTCATCACCGAGCCTGCCCACTGGCTGTGGTATCGAAACGTTAACACGTCGGCTAGTGAGCTGTGCATTTGGCTGCGGCAGATACGCAGCAGGGGCAGTAACATTAATGGCGCAAAAATAAAGGCGCCAGCTATGCCAAAGTAATAGGATAAAAAACCGTAGCCGTATTCATGGGCTAAACCGATTACCCCATAAATGGCAAAGGCGCTGGCAAAAACGCCCAGTGAGAGCACATAAACTATGGGGTGGCGTATGACTTTTTCGGGAATGATGCCGCGCTCGGCCATGCTGGCAATGCCAAATAATAATAGCAGGTAGGCAATACCAAACAGCGACAGCTGCCATAAATCAATGTTCATTATTTGATGTGCTCCGCTGGCCTAGGTACACAAAAATAATTAAGCCCAGCCATACAATATAAGGCCTATACCAAGCGCTTTGGGTTTCGGTAATCCATTCGTGTATGGAGGGGGTAAACACAATAAGCAGCAAAATCAGTAGCAGCAGGGCTGGGTTTATACGCATAGTGGCTTCGCTATTAAGGCGCTGACAATGGCGCTGATGGTAATAGTGGGGGCGAAATTATTATGCTTTGATAGTACGCAAGCTCTACTTAACATGCAAAGTGCTGTAGCGTTATTTCATCGATGGCAGTGCAATGCGGCACGGCCTTTAGCGACCAGTGTGCGGTGGCCCATTGCAAAATCTGTGAGCAGTCGTGTTGCTGTGATTTGGGGGGCAGCGGTTGCTGTAAAAAGTACAGCGCCTTGAGCAAGTTCTGGCAGGCCTGTTGCGGGCTTAGCGCTGGGGCAAAGGTTTGTTTACTGAGCTTGTGACCGGCACTATTGGTGATTACCGGTATATGCACATATTGTGGGGTGGGCAGTGCCAGTTGTTGCTGCAAAAAAATTTGCCTGGGGGTGGAGTCTAGTAAGTCCGAGCCGCGCACTACGTGGGTCACCCCTTGCAGGGCATCGTCTAACACTGCCGCTAATTGGTAGGCATAGAATTGGTCTTTGCGCTGGATTACAAAGTCGCCAACTTCGCGGTGCAGTAGTTGCTGCACGCGGCCTTGCAGGGGGTCGTTAAAGCTTAGGCTTTGCTCTGTGACCCTTAGCCGTACCGCGCAACCGGTATAGGGCGCTTGCGCTTGGCAGTTGCCGGCGTGTATGCCTTGCTGCTGAGCTAATTGGCTGCGGCTGCAGCGACAGTAAAAGGCTTTGCCCGTGGCGATGAGTTGCTCTACCGCAGCTTGGTAACGTTGCTGTTGTTGGCTTTGCCACAATACCTCGCCATGCCAGTGCAGGCCATGGGCTTGTAAGCATTGCAGTATATTTTCGGCAGCGCCGGCTTGCTCTCTAGGGGGGTCTAAATCTTCCATGCGCAACAGCCATAAACCTTGTTGGGACTTGGCGTCTAAGTAGCTGGCGACGGCGGCAATTAATGAGCCCAAATGCAAGGGGCCGGTAGGTGAAGGGGCAAAGCGGCCTATGTACTTAGGCGGGGTATGTTCGGGCTGTGGGCTCATAAGGCTCTAGCTTAGCAACAGTGAGCAATAAAAAAGGCAGTGATATAACACTGCCTTTTTAGGGTTGGCTGTGGCTTAGCCTAGTTGCTGCTTTTCTTTGATTTCGTCTAAGGTTTTGCAGTCTATACACATGGTGGCGGTGGGGCGGGCTTCTAAGCGCTTAATGCCTATTTCTACACCACAGGTGTCGCAGTAGCCGTAATCGTCAGCATCGATAAGGTCTATGGTCTTATCGATTTTTTTAATCAGCTTGCGCTCGCGGTCGCGGGTGCGCAGCTCTAGGCTGAACTCTTCTTCTTGCGTGGCGCGGTCAGCTGGGTCGGGGAAATTAGCAGCATCATCTTTCATATGCGAAACGGTGCGGTCTACTTCTTCCATGAGTTCCGATTTCCACGAAAGTAAAATATGACGAAAGTGCTCGAGTTGGCTTTCGTTCATATACTCTTCGTTTTTCTTCGGCTTATAAGGGGTGAAATTTTTAAAATCGCTAGCCGTTGGTTGTTTTTTTGCTGGCATTACTCAATCCCAATGAAGTGCTCAAAAATACCTTGTTAGCATTACCCCAAGGCGCGCTCGGGTCGAATCATTTCGTTGCTGACAATGTTTAAGGGGGCAAAAGTACCAGATTAAGCCGTTTTGCGCTAGAGTTTCCTGCTTTGTGGCGCTAAGTGTGTTAAGTGGGCCATTAAGTTGTTGAATTTAAAAGTATTAATAAAAGTGAGAGAGTTATGCAGTGCCCCCCTTTGCAGCCCGCGGTATTAGTTAAGCGCTATAAGCGCTTTTTGGCTGATGTGCAGCTGCCCCATGGCGAGATTATTACCGTGCACTGCCCCAACACTGGCGCGATGACCGGCTGTGCCGAACCGGGCAGCCAGGTGTGGCTGTCTACCTCGGATAACCCTAAGCGAAAATACCGGCATACTTGGGAGCTGGCGCAAAGCCCAGCCGGGCATTGGGTAGGTATACACTCGGCCAAGGCCAATGCCTTGGTGGTAGAGGCTATAGAGCAGGGGGTGATAAGCCCATTGCAGGGCTATGCGCAGCTGCGCACAGAGCTGAAATATGGTGACGAAAACAGCCGTATCGATATACACCTCGCCACTGAGCAGGGCGAGCAGTGTTTTGTAGAGGTAAAGAGTGTCACTTTATTAGCGCAGCCTGATACGGGCTTGGGGGTATTTCCCGATGCCGTTAGCGCCAGGGGCAGTAAGCATATCCGCGAGTTAATGGCGGTTAAGCAGCAGGGCCATAGAGCCGTGTTGTTTTTTTGTGTACAGCACAGCGGTATCACGAGTGTGGCACCGGCGGATTTAATCGACAGTGTTTATGCCCAGACGTTTAGAGAGGCCATGGCCGCTGGGGTGGAGGTATTAGCTTATGGGGCTGAGCTTAATCAGCATGAAGTTAGGCTCAGCAGCGCCTTGCCGGTTATCGCGCAGCAAGATCGCTAGCGCCCTGTACACGGGGCTTATTATCGGGGCCTTTGCTGTCGGGGTTGTGTTTATCGGGGGGATTGCTATCTGGGTTGTGGCTATCTTTGGTTTTTATGAGCAGGTATATACCTTCTATATAACAGGGGTGTAGTACTTTGCTGTGGCGTGGCAATACCTTGATGGCATCTAGCCCGGCCATCAAGGTGCCGGTGCGCGTGTCCAGGGCTATGTTTTCTATGGCGCGTAACTCATGGCAGCGCTGTTTAAAGGTGAGCAGATAAGAGCGGCCGGGGCTGGAATACATCACTAGGTTTTGCTGGTCTATATAGGCCCAGCCGTTGAGCCGATAATCGTGTACTTGTTTGACGGGTTTAACAATGGTGTAGCCGTGCTTGGCGGCGGCTTGTTCGGGGCTTAGCGCCGAGGGGCGTGGTGTGCTGCTGCAGGCGCTTAGTAAAACCAGGCTCACGGCTGCAGTGCTTAATAATAAATGGCTAAGTGAAAATTTCATATCGCAGTTATTGCTTACTCTTAGGGTTAATTATTAAGAAATTAAATTCAGGGCTGGGTTCCCTAAGCTTAGCCTAAAGATATTTTTATGCGTGCTATAGGGGGTGGCTTAGCGACGCGCCACATGGTGGCTAAGGGTTTGATATAAGGCGTTGGGGTTAATAGGTTTGCTGATATGCGCATTCATACCTGCTGCCAGTGCTTTTTCAGTATCACCAGACATGGCGTGGGCAGTCATGGCAATTATGGGGATGTCACTGCCTAGGGTGTGGCGTATATAACTGGTGGCTTGATAGCCGTTGACCTCGGGCATTTCTATATCCATTAAAATGGCATCGTAGTTGGCGGCATGTTCTTGCATAAGCTGGATCGCTTCTTGGCCGTTGTTGGCAAAACTGTATTGCATGCCTTTTTTATTAAGCACCCCTGCGGCGACTTTTTGGTTAACAATATTATCTTCGGCCACCAGAATATGCAGGCCGCGTAATTGCTGTTGGTAGTGGTCATGCTGTTGTTGGCTCTGGTCTGGCTGCTGCTGTTTAGCTAACTCAAAGGTGAGGGTTAGGGTGAAGTTAGTACCCTTGCCCAATTCGCTGACTACGCCAATATTACCGCCCATTAACGTGGCTAAACGTTGCACTATAGTTAGCCCCAGGCCAGTGCCGCCAAAGCGACGGCTAATAGAGCCATCAGCTTGGCTGAAGGGGTCAAAGAGTTGCTGTATATAGTCATCGCTAATGCCCATACCCGAATCTATAACATTAATTTGTAGTTCAACTTTATTGCCGGTTAAATTTAACAACTGGGTTTTTAAAATAATTTCACCCTGCTCGGTAAACTTCACTGCATTGCTAAGTAAGTTAGTTAAAATTTGCGATAGCCTTAAGCTGTCGCCGTAGAGTTTTTTGGGTATGTTGTCATCATGCACTAGCACCAGTTTTAGTGATTTTTGATCGCTAAGAAAAGAGGTGATGCGCAAAACTTGTTTTAAGGTTTCTTCAAAATAAAAATTGGCATTATCTATAATGAGTTTGCCAGCGGCAATTTTAGAGAAATCTAAAATATCATTAATGATACCTAGCAAATTGTTAGCAGCTGAATGTATGTGGTCTATATAGTCCAGTTGTTTTTCATTGAGATCGCTGTCTTTCATTAAGTGAGATAAGCCGATAATGGCGTTCATGGGGGTGCGTATTTCATGGCTCATGCGGGCTAGAAAATCGCTCTTTTCTATATTTGCTTGCTCCGCTTCTATGCGGGCTTTGTCCAGTGCCTGTTGCTGTAGGATAAAGTCACTGATATTTATCATTACGCCAATTAGGCACTTAGGATTGCCGTGAAAATCCCAATCGGTAAATTTTGCACGTAAGTAGCACCATATTATGCTGTGATCTTTTTTGATGAATCGTAGTTTTATGTCTTCAAAAGGCAGCTGGTTATTTTGTAGCTTGTCTAGCTCAGCTGAAAATAAGGCTTGGTCGTCATCATGCACCCGCTTAAGAAACCTGTCTGAGTCAAAATAAATTTGGCGCTCTGCATGTTGAAAACCAAACAGGCTGGAGCATTCTGGGCTTATATAGATGCTGTTGGTATCTAACTGCCATTCCCACATGCCATGTTGAGAGGCCTCCATGGCCATGCTTAGGCGCTGTTCATTATTAAGCAGTTGATAATAGATTTCTTGCCGGTCATGAGCCATGCAAATAGCGTCACCCACGGCTTGTACTAACTTTTCGTGCTCTTTAGTCCACTGTTGGGTGTGGGTCATACAGTCGACTGCGATATAGGCGGGTATACCTTCTATGCCAAATAAAGGCATCATTAAGGTGGCTAATACGGGGTCCTCTTGTAGGACGAGATTTTTTTTAGCCGCCAGTAATTTTTCTTTGCCTGACATGTCGTTGATGGCTATGGGTTTACCTATAACCAAAACATGTTCTGAGGGCAGATTGCTCAGGTCAATATTGGCACCTATGCTGTCGACTATGCTGGGTATGCCAGGCTCGCAGTGCTGATAGCTAACTTGATAAATATTACTATTTTCTATGCGATGTCGAATAAAAATACGCTCTGCATTGAGATGCTGGCATAGCGCTTTAAGGACTTTGTTGACGGTGCTCTCTATGGGGTAACGGCTGCGATACAGTTGGTCAACCTGGGTGGTTAGCCACTGTTCTTGAACAATTTTTTGTTGCAGGGCTTTTTTATCGTTGATTTGATCTATGACAGAGAATAGGGTGTCGCCTATAGATAGCAAGGTGGCTTCTATTAAGTTTAGTTGCGCAATGTTGTGGTTTTCATCCCAAGTTAAAACGATTAATGCAGGGGTGTTGTTTTGCCTATTAAAAGTGGCCGCATAAAGCCCCTGTGATTTTATGGACTTGAGTATGTTGTAGTATTTGCTGTTTTCAATAAGGCTTTTGGGGGCTTGATCTAGGCGGGTAAAAAATAAGGGTCTCGATTTTTTTAACAGCTTATATATTTCGGCATTAAAGCTATTTATATCCTCAGCCTTGTTATCGCTGTATATGTCTTTAACTATTGCGTCGCTAGATGTTTGTGTGGTGATAACTTGCTGATTTAAAAACACCATAACGCCGGATGCGTTTAAACGTTTAAGTAGCTCGCTGAGTATATGGTTAATAGTGCTAAGCTGGGGTGATAGGTGTAGTTGCTGTAATACATTGCTTAGCCATTGTGAATTGAGGGTTTGGGTTTGTAGTTGCGTGATGTCGGTATAGCCGACTAAAACAGTGTCGGGTTTATTGTGCTTGTCGCGATAAATAATACTGGGGGTGCAGCAAAAATATTTAATTTCATTATTTTTGCCATGCCACTGCAAGATTAAAGGGCTGGTGTTTTCTTGCTGGAAAATATCCTGCCACCAGCGCTGCTGTTTAACTAGCTGTTGCGCTTGCCATTGCTGATCAAAGCTTTGAGGAGTCAGTAGGGTGTCGCAAGGTAGGCCTAGCATACTGGCCAAGTTGCGGCCAAAGCTGTAATGGCTGCGCTCATAATTGAGTAAGGCGTAGCTAACGCCGGTATTTTCGGCCACTTTTTGTAATAGCTGCAAGCCCTCTCGGTCCAACTTGTCTTTGAGTATCCTATTGGCGGCAGAAAAAAAGGCCTGCGATAATTGTTGCAGTAATTCACAATCATTAGCTGACCAGTTATGGGTTCTGCCCTGGCTATGTACTTCTAGTATCCCCTGTATTCTATCCTCAAAGGTTAAAGGTATTTGCAGTGCTGAAGGCTGCTTGAGGGTTTGGTAAAAATGGATGTCAGTTTTATTGTTGCTAGGTATATCGCTGAGCTTATTAATGATTAGCGGCCTGCCCGACTGTAGCTGCTGCCAGGTCCATGGAAAATCATCAATATGATATTGGCAGCGTGTTTTTTCTTGGCTAGATGAAATGGGATAGCTGCTAACTAGGTTAAGTTGGTGGCTGCCGTAATGGTGTATCGACAGGGTGGCGCCATCGGCATTGAGGTAGGCGGCGACTTCACCTAAAAGTATATCGAGCTGTTCAATATGGGTGGCACTGCTACAGCTATCTAACCAACTGGACAGCTGTTGGTTGGTGGCGTCAGCTGTGGTGCTCAAGCGTTTTTGTAGCGCTGCATTTTCAGCGCGAAGCTTAGCAATTGTCTGCTGTAGTTGCTCTACGTCTTTATCATCCATGAGGGCTAATCGCTATAAGGCTGTGGTAGGCAATAGCAGTACTGAGCTAGGTTGATGGCTGTGATTTTGGCGCTAGTTCGATTTAAGGGCTTGCCAATACACTCCCCGCAGGGGCTGTTAGCTAGCGGCTGGGTGCTAGGGCGATAGTCGCCATGGGATTTGTTTTGTGCTCGTATTAAGCCAGCGCTTAGCGCTGCAGAAGAAGGCTGATGGCTCATAGTGTAAGCAATACCGCAAATAGCAATAACTTGAGTATGGCTTATAAACTGCGGTTTTGCCGATAGGATGGGGCAGTAGGTGGCCTAGTGGCAGATCACTAAGCCAGCCTTTAGTGTTGAGAGGTTAGAGTACGCTGTGCAGTAATTGCTGGTGCTGCTCGGCTTGCAGACGTGGGCCGTAGTGGCTGACTACCTCAGCGGCGGCGCGGCAAGCGAGTTGCCCGGCCTGGCGGAAGCTGTGGCCTTGGCTGAGTGCGTATAGGAAGGCTCCGGCAAACATATCACCAGCGCCGTTGCTGTCTACCGCTTTGACTGGATGCCCTGGCAGCTCTATGAGCTGCTGGCCATCAAATAATACCGCGCCTTTAGCGCCCAGGGTGATGACAAATTGCTTGGCCAGCGTTTTCATCTGGGCGATGGCGTCCTCAAGGTTGCTGCTGTCGCCCCAGCCCATGGCCTCGGCCTCATTGCAAAACAGTAGGTCTACGCCGTCGCCTATCATGTCTACTAGGCCATCTTTAAAAAACTGCACCATGCCGGGGTCGGAGAGGCTGATCGCGGTTTTCACCCCATGTTGCTCGGCAATTTGCCTGGCTTTAATAGCCGCTGCGCGACCGGTGGGAGAGGTGACTAAGTAGCCTTCGTAATACAGGTATTCGGAGTTGGCGATGGCATCGGCATTAAGCTCTTGCTCGGACAGGGTTTCGCTAATCCCTAAATAGGTGTTCATGCTGCGCTCGGCATCGGGAGTAATCAGTACCAGGCATTTACCGGTAATGCCTTCGGGCTTGCTGCTGGCGTAGTCGCTATCCACCTGCGCGGCTTTTAAATCATCCAAATAAAACTGGCCATTGTCGTCGTTGGCCACTTTACAGCTGTAGTAATTGTTGGCACCAAAATAGCTGGCGGCGATGATGGTGTTGCAGGCCGAGCCGCCACAGGCGCGTTTGGAGTGCACTAGGTGGCCTTGCAAATGCGCTATCAGTTCCTGCTGCCGGGTTTCATCAACCAAGGTCATCAAGCCTTTATCAACATTCATTTGCGCTAGTTCTTGATCTTGCACTTCTATTTCAGTGTCGACGAGTGCCGCGCCTAGGCCGTAAATGTGGTATTGCTTCATGCTTGCGTTCCTGAGAGCTAAAAGAGTAGTTAATGGCTGGCCATTATCCCTGTTGTGATGCTGTTTGCAATGTCGATTAAAGAATTAGTGGCCGCCGTGATAGACTCGCGCCATGAGTAAAAAAGCACACAGTACTAAGACTAGTCGTCGTAAAAAATCCCCTAAAACCTCCCGCACTAGACGCTTTCCTTGGTGGAAGTTATTGATCAGTGCGACGGTATTAATGGCCGTGGTGTTGATAGCATTGGATGCCAATGTGCGTTATGGCCTAAACGAGCGCCAATGGCAGACGCCTGCTCGGGTTTACAGCCGCGCCTTAACATTGCACGAAGGGCAGTTTTTACCGGCCGAGGATTTGCGCTATGAATTAAACCTACTGGGCTACCAACTCAATAGCGATAGCCGTCGCCCGGGCAGCTATTGGCAGCAGGGTCAGAAATTTACCGTGGCTACCCGCGGCCATGGCGACCAGCCCTCGCAGCGATTTGAGCTGCAACTGCTAAACGATAGAGTCAAAAACTTGCGCTCAGTGTGGGGTAAAGCCTTACCGCAGGTGCATTTAGAGCCTGTAGAAATAGGTAGTATTTACCCCAGCCACAAAGAGGATAGGCTGTTGGTGCGCTTGGATGAAGTGCCACTAAGCCTGCGCGAAATTTTACTATTAGTAGAAGATAGAGATTTTTATAGCCACTGGGGCTTGTCGCCTAAGGCTATAGCCCGCGCTTTAATTGCCAATATAAAAGCTGGCCGCACCGTGCAGGGCGGCAGCACCATTACCCAGCAGTTGGTTAAAAACGTGTTTCTCAGCCGCAGCCGCAGTTTATGGCGCAAGGCCACCGAAGCGGTGATGACTGTATTGGTGGAGCTGCATTACAGCAAGGATAAAATTTTAGAGTCCTATATCAATGAAATTTATTTGGGGCAGGAAGGCCCGCGCGCTATTCACGGTTTTGCTCTGGCCAGCCAACATTATTTTAATCGCCCGCTATACGAATTAAACCCCGGCCAAATTGCCTTGTTAGTGGGCATGGTGAAGGGGCCTTCTTATTACGACCCTTGGCGCCACCCCGAACGCGCTGAGGCACGCCGCGATGTGGTGCTAAAGCTGATGGCCCAGCATCAATTAATTACCCAGCAGCAAAGTGATTTTTATCAAATGAATAGCTTGGGCTTGGCTAAGCCCAATGCGGTGGCGGTGGTATTTCCTGCGTATTTAGATTTGGTACGCAGGCAGCTGCGCCGCGATTACAGCGAGCAGGAGTTACAAACTCAAGGCTTGCATATCTACACCGCCTTTGACCCCATAGTGCAGCGTCATGCCGAGCAAAGTTTAAGTAGCGTGATTAAAACGGTGGCTAAAGAAACCGAGGGCGCCGTAGTGGTTAGTGATGTTAATAGCGGCGATATCGTTGCCCTAGTGGGCGGCCGTGAAATGCGCTATGCCGGTTTTAATCGCGCCTTGGATGCGGTGCGGCCCATAGGCTCGCTAATTAAACCGGCAGTGTACTTAACCGCCTTGGAGCAGCCGCAGCAGTACACCTTGGTCACGCCCTTAAATGATAGTGCAGTAACCGTGCAAGGTGGCGACGGCTCACTATGGCAGCCACAAAATTTTGATAAAAAAAGCCATGGCTCGGTGTTGCTGCACAATGCTTTGGCGCAGTCCTATAATCAGGCGACAGCTAGGCTGGGTATGCAGCTGGGTATAGAGCCGGTGCTTAATATGGTGCAGCGCCTAGGGGTAAGCCGCAAATTACCCGCGGTGCCCGCTTTGTTGTTAGGAGCTGGTGAGTTGTCGCCCTTAGAGGTGACGCAAATGTATCAGACTATTGCCAGCCACGGCATTAGCCGACCGCTGCGGGCGATTACTCAAATTAATGATCAGCAGGGCAAAACCTTGGCCCGTTACCCGGTGCAGTCGCAGCCAGTCATCGACTCCGCAGTCGTGCACTTGCTGCATTACTCTATGATGGAAGTGGTGCGTGAGGGTACCGGCAAAAGTGTTTACCAGCGCCTACCCGAAGACTTTGCCGTAGCGGGTAAAACCGGCAGCACTAATGATTTACGCGATTCTTGGTTTGCCGGTTTTGCTGGCGATTATTTAGCGGTGGTGTGGATGGGGCGCGATGATAATCAAAGCGCGGGCCTAACTGGGGCGGGTGGTGCTTTAAAAGTATGGCGCGAGTTGTTTGCCAGAGTCAGCCGCCAGCCCATTAATTTAGAGGCGCCCGCTGGGGTTAATTATCACTGGGTAGATGGCGACAGCGGTTTGCTTAGCAGCGGCCCCTGCGACAATGCCCGTTATGTTCCTTTTTTATTGGGCAGTGCGCCGCAGCAAAAAGCGCCTTGCAATACCAGTGTTAAGGGCGTGTTGCAGTGGTTTAGGGATTTGTTTTAATCGCCACCGCTAGGGTAAAAAAATGGCTTGGCTGTTATTCGTCTTCGGCGCGGTCTATCTCTACAATCAAGTCGTCTGAAATGCCTTCCAGTTTGGTGCGTAAATGCCCCTTAGCTAAACTGGGAGGCAACGTGGCGCTGCCCTCCATAGTAAATAGTAGGCCGCCCGACCAAGGGGCGCTGCTGATATAGGTGTTGAGGCTTTCTATATTGGCGCCGCAGTTGGCCATTAAAGAAGATAGCTCTTGCACTATGCCGGGTCTGTCATCGCCGGTGACTTTAAAATTAACGGGGAATAATTCTGCGGCGGCTGTGCTGGGGGGATTGGCATTTAAGCTATAGGTAATCCCTTGGGCTTCTAAATCGCGCAGTGCCATGTCTAAATTGGTGACGGCGTTTTCAGCTATTTCTATACGGATTATGCCGGTAAATTGGCCGCCTAAACGGGTTAGGCGGCTTTCTAGCCAGTTGCCTTGTTGCTGTGCTATCACCTCTGAGATTGCGTCGACTATGCCGGGCCTGTCTTCGGCGATAAAACTCATAATCAATGACTGCTGCATGGCGACCTCTACTGCGTTTGTTAGTGTTATTACTAACTGTAATGGCAGTTGTGGCATCGCGCCAGTTTTTAATCGCCGCAGAGCAGTAGCAACGCAGTGTTTCTAATCAAATACAATATGGCCAAAGGTTTCGGGCATATGAAAATTTAATTCGGGTACCGGCTGCCATGACGCCCAGTGTGGGTGTGAGGTTTCATCGCCGCATTTAAATAAATTACAGCGCCATTGTTGGCCTTTAATGCTGCCTAGTTCACCTACATAGTGAGTGAGTAAGCTAAAGGGTACAAAAAACTGTAGCGTCCAAGTTGTGGCCTCGCTAATTTCTGGTTCTACCACTTTGGGCAAGCTACTAATAATGGCAACTTGCTGGCCTTGTTGCTCCGTAATTTTAACAAACTCTTTAAAACCGCCGGGGGCGCGTTCGGCATTGGTGATGTAATAGCTTAGTAAGGTGCCGTTGCCGCTGATTTCAAAATTGAGATAGCCGCGATCGCTTTTGGGGTGAAAATAAATTTCCACGCAGCTGTCTTTGCAAACCAAATCTTGAAAGTTTTGCTGTACACAGCGCACGTAGCGATCCTGCACTTGAAAAATACCGTGTATGCCATCGTCGCTGTATAGTAATTTGGCTTCGGTAATGGGTCTATGACTGGAACTTTCCTCGCGGAATTGCGCGATGGGAATAGTTGCTGCCAATTGCCATAGTGGGTCTTGCCAGTCGGCCTTGAGCGCAGGGGCTAGGGCCGTGTACTTAACGTTGTAGTGTGACATGTGTAATCCTATGTGTGAGTTATGTCATTGACTGATGCGGTGTAACCGCCGTTAGGGTGGGGGGCAAGTTGTAACTGTTGGTTAATGCAGCGGGGGATTTGTTCGGCTTCGTGGCTAACATATAAAATATGGCTGCGGCCACTATGGGCTATGTGATCGACAATGCGCAGTATTTGCTGGCGATGGCTGTGGTCTAAGCCCAGGCAGGGTTCATCTAAAATTAATATCAGCGGGCTTTTAACCATGGCTCTGGCTAACAGCACCAGGCGCTGCTGACCGAAAGATAATTGTTCAAAACGCGTTTTGGCTAAGTGGTCCAGGCCTATGTAGTGCAGCCATTGCATGACTATGTCTTTTTGTTTGCCGGCGCAATTATCGTATAGCCCTACGGTGTCAAATAATCCTGAGGCCACCACTTCGGTGACCCGCATGCGGCTAACATGGTTAAGCTGTAGTTGCGTATTGACCAAGCCAAACTTTTGTTTAATTTCCCAAATACTTTCGCCGCTACCGCGCTTGCGGCCGAATAAGGAAATATTTTGGCCGTAGGCTTTGTGGTTGTCGCCGCAGATCATACTCAGCAGGGTGGATTTACCCGCGCCATTAGGGCCGCTGATATGGCAGTGTTGGCCGGGCTGTAATTGCCAGTTAATGTCGGTGAGTATGGCTTGTTCGTGGTAGCTGACATTAACCTGTTGTAAATCGAATAAAGCTTGCGAGCTGTCTATATGGTAATTACGTTTGGCCGCAGGGGGCAATGCGGGCAGGCTCTGCTTATGGTCTGCATGGGAGGCATGTTGCTGGCTTAACATTTGTTCGCGATTGCCCTGTTGCTGTATGCGGCCCTGTGCCAGCACCATGATATGACTAATGGCTGGGGGGATGCGCTCGGGGCTTTGCAACAGCAGCATGACGTGTATGGCACTGCGCAAGACTTCGTCTAATAAACTTTGTAAATCTTGTTGTGATTGCGCGTCTAGCCCCTCAAAGGGGTTGTCGATAATTAATACTTTGGGTTGGTTGTATAAGGCTTTGGCCAGCATGACCTTGCGGCTTTCGCCAGTGGAAATATAACGTATGCCGTGATCTAAAATATGGCTGATATGGCAGCGTTGCACCAGCTGTTGGAACCGTGGGCAGGCGGGTTGGCCCTGCAAAATAAAGTTATCTACGCGGGTGCCTATATCAAAAGCATCTTCGCGCTCGTTGCTGTTATCGTAGCGTTTGTCGTGTGCTATTAACTGTTTGTGTAACTCAAAACTCAGCTGCACTATATCGTGTTTAGGGTCTAGCTGTTCAGCGTGTTGGTAATGGCCTTTTAACGCTTTTAATTTTAGGCTTAAAGCATCGGCCAGTGCGCTTTTACCGGCGCCATTATTGCCCAATACTGCCCACTGTTGCCCCGCCTGCCATTGCCAGTTGAGATCTGCTAATACGGGCTCAGTTTTATAGGCGGCGTAAAAATCTTGTAGTTGAAAGAGTATGGGCTTGCTCATGGGTTGATAATATTAACTGCGCTAGTAACTGAATGCTTGCAGAGCTTAACGGCTTTTATAATGCTAAGCCAGCGCTTATGATGGTGGTGAAATAACTTAGCCAGTAGATTTATGCAATATTTAATCAAGCGCCTACAACAGTACCGTGCCCACAAAAAATGGTATCGCCGTTACTGCTATCGCTCGGCAGTGGCCATCATTTTACGCCAAGGCGAGCAGGGGGTAGAGGCATTAATGATACAGCGCGCCCAGCGCTTGGGAGACCCTTGGTCTGGGCAAATGGGTTTTCCCGGTGGCCGTATGGAAAAGCGCGATGGTGGCGGGCTGGCCACCGCCCAGCGTGAAACTCACGAGGAAATAGGTTTGCCCAGCCATGCCTATAGCAATTGTATCGGCCGTTTGCCCGATATTATCGCTACCCCCAAAAAACATCTGCGGCCTATGGTGATTAGCTGTTATGTGTTTGAGTTTCAGGGTGAGCCAGAGTTAAATTTAAACCATGAAGTGGACGAAGTGATTTGGCTGCCGCTAACATTTTTAGCAAATAAAAATAATCGCCAAACCATGCGTTGGCAGCGCAATAGAAAAACCGTAGAGTTGCCTTGTTATTTTTACCAAGGCAAACGGGTTTGGGGACTGTCGTTGCGAATGTTGGATGAATTGGTGAAGGTCGCTAGTTGATAGTCTCTAGCGATTAGAAGATTTTTTAGCGGCTGTCATTCTAACGACTGTAAAGTATTTTTCATTAAGTCTTGCAAGGCCTTTTGTGGTTTGGCGGCTTCTTTTAGCGTGTTGTCATCTATCTTGCCGTTGATGTAGGCCTCTAAGACTTCTATGCGCACGGGGTTCATTTTTTTATCCTGCCACTGCCAGCGCGGGCCGTTAACTAAATTGCCGCTAATAAAACCGTGCTCGTATTTAAGCCAATACACGCCGCAATTAGATAGGCTGTAATCGCCGACGCGGCCATAGCTAAAGCTGGGGGTGTTGGGATTAAAGCCGCCGGCAGGAACCTCGGTAATTTTATGCAGTGCCAGTACCCATTCGCTATGTTCGGGGAAGCCATAAATATTAGGGCGGCAGAGTTTGCCGGTGTCGCCCCATAGCCGTATGATTTCTAAAAACTCTTTGCCTTTAAGTATTTTATTAATTTCAAAGTCGGCGGCATTGCCTTTGTGTTCTAGTACCTTGCCGCTAACGATAAGGTCGGCCTGTTGATAAGCTTTGTTAAAAGAGCCTTGCCATAGGCACTGGCAGGCTAGGCTGGCCTGGCTGCTAAGTGTTAGCAGTGAGAATAGAGTGAGTGCTTTGAGCATGCTTAAGTCTTTTGGCTAGTCAGGTCTTTGATATTGCTCAGCGGCGCTAAGGTTTAGTTGGTTATAGTAATAGATATTAAGCATAAAAAAAGCCCTAGCCACGCAGGTGACTAGGGCTTTTTTAAATACTCATACTTAGAAGTGGTAAAACACGCCTAGGAAAGCACCATCAATGGTTAAGTCAGCGTTTTCGTCATCGTCTTCATATTCGATTTCAAAAGAGCGAAAGCCGGCTTCTATACCCAGGCCTATGCTATGTTCATAGCCTATCGCTGCTTGGTAATCGAGAACACTGTCGCCGTCATAGCTAATGCCGTTACCGCTGGCGCGTACGTACAGGCCGGATAAGGGTAGTTCGAATTTGGCGCCCACATATAGCATGGGTAGCACTACGTCTACGTCAAACTCGCTGCTTTCGGTAGTGCCGCCAGCTGTACCACTAATGCTAAAACCTTCGTCAAAGGCGCGCACGGTAAAGCCTATGTCCAATGAAACCCAGTTATCTAATATTTCATAATACAGGGTGGCATCGGTGTGGCTAAGGTCGGCAGTGGCTTTGATATCGGCGGTATAGTCGACGCCGTCAAAGTTAAAGCTGGCATCGCTGCTGGCGTTAATTTCCATTTCGGTGCGCGCTAGCATGACGTTAGGAATTAATGGGATGGGGTGTTCAATGGCAACATAAAAATTGTTGTTGCTTTCGTCATCAAAACCTAGCGTGTCCTGCATGTCGACGATGTCGCCAGCATCACCCGATTGAATGTCACCCGAGAAGTCTTGTTGCCAAGAATTAGCACCTACACGAAAGCCTAAGGTGTCGGCAGTGGCGGCGGTGGATAATAAGCTTAGGGCGATGGCGCCAGCTAAGGTGGTTTTTTTCATGAGTGTCTCCTAGAGCGATATTATTATTCGCGTTTATCAAATCTGTGCAGGGGGCTAAATATAGCAAGAGTGTAGCAGCAGAAAAGTATTCTGCGGGTTATTTATTTTTTTTGCAGCAATTGTGCGGCCTCTTTCGCAAAATAGCTCAAAATGCCATCAGCGCCTGCGCGTTTAAAGCTGATCAGTGATTCTAAAATAACCTGCTCGCGGTTTAACCAGCCGTTTTCAAAGGCGGCTACGTGCATGGCGTATTCACCACTGACTTGGTAGGCATAAGTGGGGGCTAATAGCTCATCTTTAACGCGGCGCACTACGTCTAAATAGGGCATACCGGGTTTGACCATAATCATGTCGGCGCCTTCGGCTAAGTCCAGCGCGCATTCGTGCAGGGCTTCGTCGCTGTTGGCGGGGTCCATTTGATAGCTGAATTTATCGCCGCCTTTAATATTGCCCGCCGAGCCTACCGCATCGCGGAAGGGGCCGTAATAGGCCGAGGCGTATTTGGCCGAGTAGGCCATTATTTTAGTATTAACGTGACCGTTTTCTTCCAGCGCTTGCCTCACCGCGCCTATGCGGCCGTCCATCATGTCGGAGGGGGCGACGATATCCACACCGGCGTCGGCGTGTGAGGCGGCTTGTTTGACTAGGGTTTCTATGGTGCGGTCATTTAGCACATAGCCGTTTGCATCGAGTATGCCGTCTTGGCCGTGTACGGTGAATGGGTCTAGCGCTACATCAGTTATCACACCTAATTCGGGGCAGGCATCTTTAATGGCTTTAACGGCGCGCTGGGCTAAGCCGTTGGGGTTGTAGGCTTCTTCAGCAAATTCAGACTTGGCACTTTGTGGGGTAACGGGGAATAAGGCAATGGCGGGTATGCCCAGTTGCACTAGCTCTTTGGCTTCTTGCACCAGCAGGTCTATGCTCAAGCGCTCAACGCCGGGCATGGAAGCTACGGTTTCTTTTTCGCCTTGCCCTTCTAAAACAAACATGGGGTAGATTAAATCGTTAACCGTTAAGATATTTTCGCGCATTAAACGGCGCGAAAAATCATCGCTGCGCATACGGCGCATGCGCGTGTGTGGGTATGGGCCGCGGTGTAGGGATTTGGACATAGCTAATCTCGTTATGTTTTTGTCATGCCGGACTGGATCCGGCATCCACTGTTACCATTGTCGGGGTCAGACCCGCAGGTTCTGACCCCCTTTGTTTAAAGCGAAATTAAAGCGCAGCAAAAACTTTTTCTGCGGCAGCTATTGTAAACTGTATATCTTCATCGCTGTGGGCGGCCGACATAAACCCAGCTTCATAAGATGCAGGCGCTAAATAAACCCCCGCCTCTAACATGCCGTGGAAGAAACGGTTAAAAGCAGGAATGTCACAGGCCATAACTTGCTGGTAGTTGGTGATGATTTTTTCGTCAGTGAAACTTTCCCCTAAAAAGAAACCGCCAAACATCGTACCTACATGGTTGGTGGTAAAGGGCACGCCCGCTTTTTCGGCGGCGGCGTTTAAGCCGGCAATAAGGGTATCGGTTTTGTCGAACAAGGGCTGGTAAAAGCCTTCTACACTAATCGCGTTTAACATGGCTAAACCGGCGGCCATGGCGATGGGGTTGCCCGATAAAGTACCGGCTTGGTACACCGGCCCTAATGGCGCAATTTGCTCCATGATTTCTTTTTTACCGCCAAAGGCGCCTACCGGCATGCCGCCGCCTATCACTTTACCTAAGGTGGTGATGTCGGCTTCTACATTGTAATAACCCTGTGCGCCGGTTAGGCCCAGGCGAAAGCCGGTCATGACTTCGTCAATAATAAACACGCTGCCGTATTGGTTGCACTGTTCCCGTATGGCTTGTAAAAAACCGGGTATGGGGGGCACGCAGTTCATATTGCCAGCCACCGGCTCTACGATCACACAGGCCACTTGTTCGCCGATTTCGGCAAAGGCTTTTTTAAGGCCTTCGATGTCGTTATAGGTCAGCGTCACCGTGTGGTCGGCCAGTGCCGCGGGTACGCCCGGTGAGCTGGGTACGCCCATGGTTAAAGCACCTGAACCGGCTTTAACCAGTAGTGAGTCAGAGTGGCCGTGGTAGCAGCCTTCAAATTTAATAATCTTGTCGCGGCCGGTGTAACCGCGGGCCAGGCGTATAGCGCTCATGGTGGCTTCGGTGCCGCTGTTGACCATGCGCACATAATCCATGTTGGGCATGATGCTGCAAATTTTTTCGGCCAGGGTGGTTTCTATTTCGGTGGGGGTGCCAAAGCTCAAGCCTTTTACCAGCTGCTCTTGTACGGCGTTAATAATAGTGGGATGGGCATGACCTAAAATCATCGGCCCCCAAGACAGTACATAATCGACATAGCGCTTGTCGTCAGCATCGAAAATATAGGGCCCTTCGGCGCGCTCAATAAAAATCGGGCTGCCACCTACCGCGCGAAAAGCGCGCACCGGTGAATTAACCCCACCGGGTATAGTTTTTTGGGCTTGTTCAAATAGGATTTCAGAGCGGCTCATGGGGGACCTTACTAGTTGCAGATGGAAATTGGCGGGCATTGTAGCAGCCACCGCTTATCAGTCGCTAGCTTCTAGTAAAAAGAGCAGCTCTGGCCTTCTTATAGCTTGCCACTTGCCGCGCAGCGAGCATTATTCATTCGCCCAATGCATGCGGTCGGGGATTAGCTCCCCCATGCCTATGCGCTTAGCTTTTTGTAGGGCTTGCCAGGTGAAGTGTTGGGCCTGTTGCACTGATTCGGCCATGCTTAGGCCGTGGGCCAAGTAGGCGGCTAGGGCTGCGCTAAGAGTGTCGCCACCGCCGTGAAAGTGGCCGCTGAGGCGCTCCCTTTCATACTGCTGGCATAGGCCGCGAGAGCTGTAGAGCAAACTACAGACTTTATGCTGTGGGGTTTTGTGGGTGGTATTGGTAAACAGCAGGTATTCACTTTCAAACTCCAGCAGCTCATGGGCATAGGCGCTAAGGCTGTCGGCGCTATTGCTGAGGTGGTAGGCATCGGTTTCGCTAAGCAGGGTGATGGTGGCCAGTGGGAAGAGTAGTTCGCACAGGGCTTGGTTGAGATCGTGGCCTTTAATATTGCCGGTAAAGGGGTCTAGCACCACGGGGATGTTGGGGTAGTCATTTAATACGGTGTGTACGGCCTCTATATGGGTGAGGCTGGTGAGCTGGCCGACTTTGATCAGGTCGATCTGGGCATCTTCTAGTACCGAGCGCATTTGCCCTATCAGCAGGCTGGCACTGGTGGTTTGTTGATCTTGGGGTTCGGAGCTTGGGTTTTGAATGGAGAGCTGGCTGATAATGGGGGTGCAGTGGCAGCCCAGGCTGCTCAAGGCTTCTATATCGGCAGAGATGCCCGCGCCACCTAAGGGGTCGTGGCTGTTTATGCTCATTACTATGGGGGTGCAATTGAGTACAGCTGTGGTCACTTTGTTCTCCCGCGTTGCGGTGTTGGGTTAATTAAAAGGGTTTAACCACGACTAAAATAATCACGCTAAATAACACAAGCACTGGCAGCTCATTAAACCAGCGGTAAAAAACATGGCTGCGCTGGCCGCTGTGCTGCGCGAGTTGCTTGATATAGCGGCCACACTGCAAGTGGTAGCCCACTAAGAGTAGTACCAAAGCCAACTTTGCGTAAAACCATTTGGCCTGCAGATAGTAGTCGATATTATAGCTAGCCAGCCATAGGCCAAAACCTATAGTAAGCACCGCGAAGGGGCTGACAAAGCGGTATAGCTTGCGCTCCATAATCGCCAGTTGCTCGCGGGTGGCTGGGTCTTGGGCCATGGCGTGATACACAAACAGCCTAGGCAGATAAAAAATGCCAGCGAACCAGCACACCATAAAAATTATATGTAGGGCTTTTAGCCACAGCATAAGCTTACCTTTTTGTTACTATTCTTTTTGTTGCGATTACCTGATTGGGCTGCCGCCATTATTGAGGCATGCTGGCGTGGCGGTTAATGGCCTTGCGGGTGAGCAGCCCTTCTACCAGGCGCGGGCCGGTAATATGGACACAGTTTACATCTTGCTCATTCATCAAGTCTAAGGCTTCGCGCAGGGTGGCCTGGCTATGCAGCGCTGCTGCGGGTTCAAAGGCCGGGGCTATTTTATAGATATCGATTTCAGTTTCTTGATTGGCGATGGCGGCCTCCAGCAGAGGCTTTATATCTTGCCATTGATAGTAATTGATTCCCTCCTCGCGGCTATTGGTGATCAAACCTACACACTGCTGGCGTTCGGCATCGTCTAATAAGCTTTGGGCGCTGATGGCACTGATTAGCTGTGGTGAGGTGAGTATGCGACGCTCCATTATGCCTGCCACGCTGGTGCGTTGCAGTGCCAGGCTTAAGGGGTCGGTGCGCAGTAAGGTGTTTAAGCGGCGAAACACCGTTTGGGTTGCTGAGCGCTGTTTAAACACGGCGCTATGGCTGATGGTGGCCACGGTAATGGCCAGCATGCCGGGGAAGATAATATGCGTATTGCCTGTCAGTTCTAGCAGCGCCATTAACGCTGCCAGTGGCGCGTTCATTACTGCACCCATTACCGCGCCCATGCCTAGCAGCACATAAAACCCTCGTTGCATACTGAGCTCGGGGTAGAGGCTTTCCACTCCTATGCCTACGGCACCACCCAGGCAGGCACCTATAAGTAAGTTGGGGCCTATTAATCCTATGGGTAAACCCAGGCCACAGCTGGCTGCGGTGGCTAAAATTTTGGCGGCTAGCAGTGCCAGAATAATCGCCAGCGTGTATTCACTGGCTAATACCGCATTGAGGCTGTCATAGCCTATACCTAGCACTTCGGGTACTAGCAGGGCGCAGCAGCCAGTGATGACCCCTGCTAACAGGCCGCGGACAAGCATGGGGCGATCTGAGAGCTTAAGACCTTGTTTTAAGATCACAATAAATGCTGCCGAGCAGCAGCCCGCCAATAGCCCCAGTAGCACTACATAGGGCAGCTCGGCTAAAGAAGAGAGGGCGATTTGCTCTATATGGGGGATGGAGAATAGTTTCTCGGTATCGGTGAGTGCGCGCATGACGGTGGTGGCGCTAATGGCCGCCAGGGTAATGGGGATAAAGCCGACGATGGTGTATTCCATCATCACCACTTCCATGGCAAAAATGACCCCGGCGATGGGGGTGTTAAAGGCCGCGGCTATGGCCGCAGCGGTGCCGCAGCCTATGAGTAAGCGTATGCTGTTATTGGGCAGTAGTAGCTTTTGCCCTAGCAGGCTATTAATTCCTGCGCCTAAATGCACGGCCGGGCCTTCGCGGCCGCCCGATTGGCCGGTAGCTAAAGCAAAGGCCCCCATAAAAAATTGCACCAGCATATTTTTTAAGGGCATATGACCATGCTTGGAGTGCAGGCAGTGCAGCACATGGGGGACACCGGTGCGGGCGGCGTGTTTGGCAAATAGCTGTATAGTGGCGCCGATAATCAAGCCGCTGCAGGCGGGCAGGGCAAAATAAGCCCATACCGGTAGTGCTTCAAAATTATCCGCTACGCCGCCGGGTAGTATCTGCGATTCAATAAAGCGCAGCAGGGCATGAAAGGCCAGCATGATCAGGCCGCAGTTAATACCGGCGATGATTCCCAGCGTGGAAAAGTGTAATAGAGAGTTATCATGCGCCAAATGATGGCGAAAATGTTGTAGCTGATTTTGCAGCATAAAATTGTGTGGGCTTAAACAGCAATGATAAGAGTTTATAGGCGCTAACGTTTCAGGGTTATTTGATTTATTATAGCCAGCTTAAAGTGAGTGTAGCATCAAGTTAAAAGCGCGGTTAGTGTTTTTAGTGGCATGGTGGTTGTGCTCTGGTGCAAATATAGGGGCTTTTTATTGTGGTTAAGGTAGGTATTGTTGGCGGCACGGGTTATACCGGTGTTGAGTTATTGCGCATATTGGTCAATCACCCGCAAGCGGAGGTGGTGGCGATTACCTCTCGCGCCGAAGAAGGCGTGCGTGTGGATAGTCTGTATCCCAATTTGCGCGGCCATACCGACATTGCTTTTTCCCTGCCTAAGGTTGAAGTGCTGGCGCAATGCGATGTGGTGTTTTTTGCTACACCCCATAACGTGGCTATGAATATGATGCCGCAGCTACTAGACCAAGGTATACGCGTGGTGGATTTATCGGCTGACTTTCGTATACGCGATGCCGCCTTGTGGTCGCAATGGTATGGCGAGCCCCATGCCTGCCCCGAGATTTTAGCGCAGGCGGTATACGGTTTGCCGGAAGTGAACCGCGAGCAAATCAAAACTGCGCAGTTGGTTGCCTGCCCCGGCTGTTACCCTACCTCGGTGCAATTGGGCTATTTGCCATTAATAGAAAACGGTTTGGTTGATAATAGCCGTTTAATTGCCAATGCCACTTCTGGTGTGAGTGGTGCGGGTCGCCAAGCTAAGGTTGATAATTTATTGTCGGAGGTTAGCGATAGCTATAAAGCCTACGGCATACCCGGGCACAGACACTTGCCCGAAATTGAGCAGGGTTTGCGTGATGTTAGCGGCGCTGAGGTGAACTTAACATTCACGCCGCATTTGGCTCCTATGGTGCGCGGCATGCATTCAACTTTGTACGCGGAGCTTATCGATAGCAATACCTCTTTGGAGAGCATCCAGCAATTATTTGAACAGCGCTATGCCAACGAACCTTTTGTGGATGTGTTGCCCGCCGGTAGCCACCCACAATCGCGCACGGTAAAAGGTTCTAATATGTGCCGCATCGCTGTGCATAGGCCACAAAATAGAAACACGATAGTGGTGTTGTCGGTGATTGATAATTTAGTGAAGGGTGCCTCCGGCCAGGCCGTGCAAAATATGAATATTATGCTGGGGCTAGAAGAAAACGCCGGTTTAAATATTGTTGCGCTCACGCCCTAAAGGCAGTTACTTATGGTTGATGTGAAAGGCAGCTCTCAATACCGCTCTATTGTGGTGCGTTATCGTCCCTGGCAGCGCGCCGCTGTGTTAGTGGCTTTTGTGTTATTGCTGCTATTGGTTGCCGGCGCTAGTGCGTATGTGACCCAGACTGATTTTGAGCAATTAAAAAACAAATTGTTGGCGGAAAATGCAGACTATAAAAAGCAATTGCTATTGGTCACCAAGCAGCGCGACAGTGCCGAGCAGCAGTTAGCTAATATCACTATGGGCGCCGATGTGGATAGGGCAGCCGTCGATGGTTTGCGTATAGAGCTCAAAGACAACCAAGATAAAATTGCCGAGCTCACTGAAGAAATTAGCTTTTATAAAGGCCTGATGTCGCCCAGTGAGCGTGAGCGCGGTTTAAGTGTTAGAGATGTAGAAATACTGGCAACCGCTGTAGAGGGCGTGTATCACTATAAATTAGTGCTGCAACAAACAGCCTTAAAGCATAGGTTGTTAAAAGGCTCTGCCAGGGTGGTGTTAATAGGCAGTGCCGTTAATGAAAAAGGCGAGCAGATACAGCGTCGTTACGCCTTGGCCGATGTGTCGGCTGATCTTAAAACTGTTGATATACCGCTACGGTTTAAATACTTTCAAAATATAGAGGGCGAGCTGACATTGCCTGCTGGCTTTGAAGCTCAAAAAATTGAACTAGTCGCTAGAGCTACCTCCCCAAAAAAGGTTCAAATAGAACAAACCTATGAGTGGAAGGTGCAAGCGTTGTAGGCTAAGGCAATAACATAGGAATAAAGCATCATGTGGGGAAATAAGGGGAATAAGGCAATGGCATTTCAAGGTGGCGGTACCACGCTAATATCAAAAGACTCAGAAATTGTGGGTGATATAAAATTCACTGGCGATCTAGAGATTCAAGGCATAGTCCGAGGCAATATCATGGCTAAGGACCAAAGCAAGGCCACGGTGAGAGTCGTAGAGGGCGGCCAGATAGAGGGCGAAATTCACGCCCCCCATGTCATAGTTAACGGCTTGGTTAAAGGCGATATACACAGCGCTGAGCATATAGAGCTGGCAGCTAAGGCACAAATACAGGGTAATGTGCATTACCAGCTTATAGAAATGGTAAAGGGGGCACAGGTAAATGGCAGTCTGCTCTATGCAGCGGCTAAATCTGTTGCCACCCCTATTAACAAGGCCGTGGCACAAAACGCGGTAGAAGTTGACTAAAACCCTAGGTTTTTAGCATAATCCTCAGTCGGGCAGCCTGTTGTTGCCCAACTGACTAGGTAATATTGATGTCTGCTGTAGAGCAATTTTCACCTCAACCCCTCATTCTCACCGACAATGCCGTTAATAAGGTGTTGGCACTGCGTGCGGCTGAGGGTAACGATGATTTAAAACTGCGGGTTTTTGTTACCGGCGGCGGCTGCTCGGGTTTTCAATATGGGTTTACCTTTGATGAGTTTCCCGCCGAGGACGATACTGTTGTTGAAAAACAAGGGGTTACCGCCTTGGTTGACCCTATGAGTTTTCAATATTTGGCCGGTGCCGAAGTGGATTATAAAGAGGGCCTAGAGGGTTCACGTTTTGTGATTGCCAACCCCAATGCTGAAACCACCTGCGGCTGCGGATCCTCTTTCTCTATCTAAATCCGAACATAGCGAGAGGTTTTACCATGTGTTTAAAACCTGCTGTTGTGTTACTGAGTTTCTTTTTGTTATCGGCCCTGTCTCTAGGGCAAACCACCCTGGCGGTGGATGATGAGCCCGCCTATTTAGCGCGCATAGAGTTGCATACGGCGGCAGAGCTGTATGATTTATTGCAGCGTTCCCAGCGACTATTCCAGCTCTCCCAGCAGGCCCCGGCAACGCCGGTGGCTTTTGTATTGCACGGTGCTGAGGCCAAGGTGTTTTTTCGTCAGCAGTATACGGCCAATCAAGCTTTGGTGGATTTGGCGGCTAAGTTATCGGCTTTCAAGGTGGTGGATATTCGGGTGTGTAAAACCTGGATGGGGGGGCAGTCATTGGACGAGAGCCAACTGTTGCCTTTTATCGGTACCGTGCCTGTAGGTGTTGCGGAAGAGCGGCGTCTGTTAGAGCGCCAGGGTTATAACTATTTTTAAGCCAGGCTACACGGGGTAGATGGCTCCCAAAATACAGGCGCTATTAGCGCCGGTGGCAGCAGGGATATTGCCGCTACGGCTGTTAAGGGTCTGCTGTGCCAGCCAGGCAAAGGCGGCAGCCTCTACCCAGTCGGGGGCTATGCCCAGCGCGCCGGTGCTATGCACCGAGTAGGGGGTGAGTGCTAGCTTTAAAGCCTGCATCAGCGCTAGATTGTGAGCGCCGCCGCCACCTATATAAACTTCATTAATCGGGTAGCCCAGCGCCTGTATGGCTTGCGCAATAGTGTTTGCGGTTAATTGCAGCAAGGTGGCCTGCACATCAGCGGGCTTATCGCTGCGCTGGTCTAGCTGTTGCTCTAGCCAATAGCTGTTGAAATATTCGCGGCCGGTGCTTTTGGGTGCTGGCAAGGCAAAGTATGGGTCTTGTTGCATCTGGCTTAGCAGGTCTGTAAGTACTTGCCCGCTGGCTGCCCAGTCACCGTTGCGGTCGTAGCGTTCCCCAATATTTTTCGCTATCCAATAGTCCAATAAGACATTGCCGGGGCCGGTATCAAAGCCTTGTGTCGCCTGGCCTTTGATTAGCGGTGTGATATTAGCCATGCCGCCTATGTTGACAATAACCCGATTAGTGTCGGGGCTGGCAAAGGCCGCTTGGTGGAAGGCGGGAGCTAAAGGTGCGCCCTGGCCGCCAGCAGCTATATCGCGGCTGCGAAAGTCGGCCACCGTGCAGATGCCGGTATGCTGGGTAATTAAGTTGGGGTTGCCAATTTGTAAGCTGAAGGGGCTGGGGCCCTGGGGGTGATGGCGTATGGTCTGGCCGTGGCTGCCTATGGCGGTAATATCGGCAGGCTTTAATCCGCTGATGTTTAATAGTTTTTTTACCGCCGTGGCGAATTCCATACCTAATAAATAATCGGCCTGCCCCATACGTATAATTTCATTGTCACCGGGGGCGCATAAGGCCAGTAGTTGTTGGTGCAGAGCCGGGGGGATGTTGTGACTGTAATGCTGGCCTAGCTTAAACCCCTTGGGCGACACCTCCAGTATGGCGGCATCTATGCCGTCCATGCTGGTGCCAGACATTAGGCCTATATAGCGTTGTAGTGGCGCAGCCATTACAGAGCGTTGTTAGTTGCTGAGGTGTTGGCCGCGTACTTATGATGATTTTGAAAGGCGGCCAGCTGCATCTGTAGGCTGCCTATTTGTTTTAGAAACTCATCTTTATCGGCAGCGGCTATAGACACGGCTTTGGGGAGTTTGCGCAAGACTGTGCGTGGATTGCGGTGTACGCCATTGACTAAAAACTCATAGTGTAAGTGTGGGCCGGTGGCGTAACCGGTAGAGCCCACCCAGCCTATGATTTGCTGTTGTTTTACTTTTTGGCCGCGTTTAACGGCACGTTTAGTAAAGTGCAGGTACTTGGTGGTGTAGCTCTCACCGTGCTTGATCACCACATAGTTGCCATTGGCTTTGTTGTAGCCGGCCTCTACAACTCGGCCATCGCCTGTGGCGTATACCGGGGTGCCTTTGGGGGCTGCGTAATCTATGCCGCGGTGTGGGCGCTTGGTTTTAAATACTGGGTGTAGGCGGTTGGGGTTAAAGGATGAGCTGATGCGGGTAAAGTCTAGCGGTGCGCGTAAAAATGCTTTGCGCATGCTAATGCCCTGTTCATTGTAGTAGCCTATATCACCGTTACCGTATTCATAGCGGTAGGCTTTGTAGCTTTGATCTTGGTTGATGAACTCGGCCGCTAAAATAGGGCCACTGCCCACTTTTTTACCATCAATAAAATGCTCTTGAAACAAGATGCTGAACGAGTCGCCCTCGCGTATATCGTAAACAAAATCAATCACGCCGCCGAACACATTGGCCATTTCCATAATCAGGTTTTGCTGCAGGCCCGCTTTACTGGCGGCGGTATACAGTGATGAGCTAATTGTGGCAGTAACGTGGCGCTGGCGTATTTCGGGTTCACGCTCTAAGTCGGTTACGGTAAAGCCATCTTCTGCGCGCTGATATAAGGTGCTTTTTAATAAATCATGCTGGTGTTTAAGCGCTAGTAATTTGCCGTCGGCATCGATTTGGAAGGCCACTTTTTGACCTGGGTAAATTTGGGTAAGTTGCTTGGCTTTTTTGCTAGAGCTGGTGATCTCATAAACATCGCGGCCAGTGAGTTGGGCGCGCTGAAACAGCAGTGATAAATTATCACCTTTTTGCACCACTAGTTCTTTCCAGGGCGCTTGTGGGGTGGCGGCGACAGCAGGTTCTTCAATAATGGGTTTGCTGGCTATGGGTAAGGTGATGGATTGGCTGGTGCGTAGTGCCTCGGCTTCTTGGCTAGGCATCACCATAAGGGTGATAAATAATAGGCAGCATGCCGCAATAGCGATAAGCAAATGGCGTCTGGGGAATTCAGCAATGAGCTGGCTGAGATGCTGTGAAGGCTTGTTGGGCGTCGCTTGGCTCATAGTTCGCTATCTATAGCTGGTAAGGTAATTTCTAATAAAATCGCATAACTGACCGAAGTATAACAAAAAAGTGCCATCTAACTAGTTTCTTTGGTTAGTTAGTGCTCAGCCCGGCTTGCAATTGGCTAGGGTTGTTGTATTGTGCGCGATTTTGCGAGGGATGATGCCCGATGTGTGCGGCTAGTGCAATCGGGGTTTTCCGTTGTGTGAATAGGTATATATAAGAAGGTGCATAAGCGTATGTCTGAAGTAAATTCAGCACTGATAGAAGATTTACAGGCCAGAGGTTTAGTGGCGCAAATGACGGGCGACGGTGAGTTAGAGCGTCATTTGGCTGAAGGCGCGCGCACCTTATATTGTGGCTTTGACCCCACTGCCGATAGCTTGCACCTGGGCCACTTAGTACCCCTGCTGGTGTTAAAGCGCTTTCAAATGGCTGGCCATAAGCCCATAGCCTTGGTTGGGGGTGCGACCGGGTTAATTGGTGACCCTTCTTTTAAGGCGGAAGAGCGCAAGCTCAATACACCCGATATAGTCGCCAGCTGGTGCGATAAAATACGCGGCCAGGTGAGCCAGTTTATCGACTTTGACTGTGGTGAAAACTCTGCAGAAGTGGTGAATAACCTGGATTGGGCCGGGCAAATGAATGTGCTAGATTTCCTGCGCGACATAGGCAAGCACTTCTCCATCAATGCAATGATTAACAAAGAGTCTGTGCAGCAGCGCATTAATCGCGAAGGGGCGGGCATATCGTTTACCGAGTTTTCATACGCCCTGTTGCAGGGTATGGACTTTGCCGAACTTAATCGCCGCCATGATTGCACCCTGCAAATTGGGGGCAGTGATCAGTGGGGTAATATTGTAGGCGGCATAGACTTGTCGCGTCGTCAAAACAAGGCGCAGACCTTTGGCTTTACTGTGCCGCTGGTGACTAAGGCGGATGGCACTAAATTCGGTAAGACCGAGTCCGGGGCGGTATGGCTGGATCCGGCCAAAACATCGCCTTATAGCTTTTACCAGTTCTGGCTCAACACGGCCGATGCGGATGTTTATAAGTTCTTGAACTACTTCACTTTCTTAAGTACGCAGGAGATAGCGGCTATAGAGGCGGAGGATAAAGCTAGAGAGGGTCGCCCACAGGCGCAGATGATCTTAGCCAAAGAAGCAACTCAACTAGTGCATGGCGAAGCGGGGCTGTTGGCGGCGCAGCGTATCACCGAAGCGATGTTTAGCGGCGACTCTTCCAGTTTGTCAGAGTCAGACTTGGAGCAGCTCAAGCTGGACGGTTTGCCAGCTAGTGATTTGGATATTGAGGCGCTTGCCGATCAGCCCTTAACCAGTTTGTTGGCTGACTGCGGCATGGTAAAAGCCGGGCGCGAAGTGAAAGATGCGCTAGGTCGAAATGCCGTGCTCATTAATGGCGAGCCCAAAGGGGCTGAAGATAATATGAAGGCAGCGGAAAGCTTTGCAAAAGATAAGGCGCTGTATGGTCGTTTCTTTATCGTTAAGCTGGGTAAAAAGAAATACCACTTGTTCGAAATAGCCTGATATTTAAGCGTATTGTTCAATAAAGCGGCTATTGTTAAATAAATTAGCAATAGTCGTTGACTCCCAATTTTATCTCCCTATAATGCGCCGCTCTTCCAAGGCAGAGGCCGACGGGAGAGGGTGAAAAACGCAGTTCTTGGTTTTTTCACCGCCGGTAAGACGGTTTGAAAATGGTTTGCCACTTCGGTGTAAAATACTTTCAAA
>NZ_JANHAP010000020.1 GCF_024734385.1 Dasania sp. GY-MA-18
CATTGAATTGTTCTACAACAGCGTCAGGAGACATTCTACCAATGGCTACAAAAGCCCTAAGGAATACGAACGAATTTATTACGAGAAGTGCGCGTAACAACGTGTCTACTTTTTGTGGGTAGGATTACTGTAAGGAGAGATCGAAGCATTGAGCGAGGTATTTGATAATAATACTGATTTTGAAAAATGGCTTGAATCGAATTTTTGGTTTCAAGATGGCTACTTATTAGATTACAAAGTCGAAGAGTCTAAAAGTACTATTTACTTGAAGCTTGCTTACCAAATTGAAGGAACCTATGAAGCTAATACGGAGAGAACTCTAAGAGTATTCTCAATGAAAGCTGAGGGAGTACGTAGTAATACTGCTCTAGAAGACGGAGAATGGTCTAAAGATCACTGCATGGAAGGCTTAGATCTTAAGGATAGTCGCATTATTTTATTCACTCTTGACGTTCCTAAATCTATTGAGATTGAGTGCAGCAGCGTAACCATCAATCAAGGACCAAATAAGATAGAGCTTGTGGAGCCGTGGCTTAGTGAAAGTGAAATTTTTATCACTGTTCAAGGAGAGAAGCTACCCACTCCAGCAGAATGGCTGCAATGGTTTAGTGAGCAGGGACATCGCTTGGGATGGCGGTATTACTCTGGGGAGCTCAAAGAGGCATCAACCATTCCACCACAGGAATATGACGGTTGGTATTTGCAGGCTGTAGCCCTAATACCACAAACGAGTCAGGGGCTGTTTTTTAGGCATTGCAAAGACAATGGCAATTCTTTTGATATATCGTTCCAGAGAACCGAGTTATCTGATGATATTTGGTCTACCTTGAAGCAAGTGATATTGAGATTTAAAAACATTGAAGTTCGTTCAGGAAACTGCAAGTTTAATAACGAGCAATGGAGAAGTAGTGTCGTCAGCTAACAAGGCAATGCTGTCGGACAAATTTTCCGCTGCGCTCCAAATTTGCCGCAGAGCGCGGCGTTAACACAGAATCTAACAATGAATAAATATCTAATATTTCTTATATCATTTTTAATCGTATCTTGCGCTCAGCAAGAAATACATGATACCACCGGTTTCCTTGATGTTAAGAGGCAAGACTTGAGTAAGTATTGGACCGGTAAAATCATGCCTTCAGGGACTTACCCGAGATCATTATCTAATGCTATGCAAAACGCATGTGTATTTACTAAATATTCGATTAACTCCAATGGGGAAGTTGTAAACCCTCAAATATTAAGCTCAATTCCAAAAGTTAAAAATGACGTCATCTCATACTCAATGAGAAGCTTTAAGCGATCAAAATTTAAACCGTCAATAGAAAATGATAACCTTATACCAGTGAATACATATCATGTTTTTACGTTCACAGTATTCGAAGATCATGTTTCAATTGATGAAGCAAAAATAATAAGTGCCAACCTTAAAAATCAATGTGAGAATGTGTTAACAAATATAGTCACCGGAAAATCTACTACGCCTTCGGCTTCGTAGTTTTCAGGTGCTATAGGCGTTACGTTTCAAATCGATAACTGATCATGAACATAGAATTAATTGGCGAAAAAAAGTATATGCATTCAATCCTCAGCCAAAAAGGATTATGGGTGCTAATGAAGGAGAATAGTCTTTATACTATCACCGCCGAAGAAGGTAATGCCGTTGCTACTTGGGAATCCGAGAGCAAGGCTATTGATTTTTCTCAAAAGCTTAACGAAAAAATGAAGAGTATGTTCGTGCCACTAGACCTATTCTTAAACAAGTGGCTTTCATCAACTGAAATGAATATAACCGAAATATTGGCATCACCAAAGCATAATGTTGCCGCACTTACTTATACAACCAGCGAGTTCATCAATGCTGCCAAAACGTAACAAGCAACCGTGATTAAAACAAGCCCAAATCTTGCTGAAATTAATTCATTTGCCACACCCAAAGACCTCAGCGAGTGGCTAAGGCTAAATCACGCCACAGAAAACGAGCTATGGATAAAAATATTCAAAATAAAGTCAGGTATAGCTAGCGTAACTTGGGATGAGGTAGTGATTGAATCGCTTTGCTGGGGCTGGATAGATGGCATCAAGAAGTCAATCGATGAACAGGCCTATCTACAGCGTATCACCCCCAGAAAAGCAGGTAGCAACTGGTCTAAAAGGAACACCGAGCATGCAGAGCGTTTGATAACTGAGGGCCGGATGATGGAACCAGGGTTGGTACATGTTCGTGCGGCCAAAGCTGACGGCCGCTGGCAAAACGCTTATGTGGTAAGTGAAATGGAAGTACCTGCGGACTTTCTTGCAGCGCTGAAGAAAAAACCGGCTGCGAAACAGTTTTTTGCAACGCTCACGAAATCTAGCCGTTATGTCATTGCCTACGGACTGACAAGTGCGAAGAAGCCAGAAACCAGGCAAAGGCGATTTGAAAAGTTTATAGGCATGCTAGCCAGAGCAGAAAAACCGACTTAGCTTTCAAATTACCTAAGCCCTTGGCACACTCTGTAGCTGGGTTTTATTGCAGTATTAGCCGTAAGCATTATTTCATTTATTGTATTCGGCAAGCTTTACTTTGTAAGCGCACCAGTAGAAAGTATCATCCTAATAGTTGCCATGGTGCCGGGCAGAACCACTAAAGGCCATGCCAAAAATAAAGGCTGAGTTAATAAAGCTCATAACTAGGCCAGCCATGATGGGCCAAACTACTGTGCAGCTTTTGCCCTTGTTAGCAACGTACAGCTGCGTCACCTACTAGCCAATGATAAGGAGGGGTTTATGAGTGTTTACTTTGGTTCATGCCTGTGCGGCACTGCAAAATTTGAAGTACAAGGGGAGCTAGACAGCTTTTACCTATGCCACTGCCAGCATTGTCAAAAGGATACTGGCTCTGCTTATGCAGCAAACTTATTTTCGCAGTCGGCTAAGTTGACTTGGCTAACGGGCACAGATTCTGTGACTACCTTTACACTGCCAAATACTCAACACAGAAAAAGTTTTTGTAAGCTTTGTGGCTGCGCATTGCCAAATACACATAGCGCAGGGCTACTCGTCATTCCTGCAGGCTGTTTGGACAGCAAAGTTGCAATATCGCCAACAGCCCACATTTATACAGCTAGTAAAGCTGATTGGGAAAGTAAGTTAGACGCACTAGTAAAATTCGATGGATTGCCAGATTGAGATATCATCGCCACAACAACTAAAGCACGTAGGCGAGGCTAAGCTATCACCTTTAGGCCATTTTTGTTTGCTGCGTTTTTTGGTTGAACTTATCATTTACCAGCAGCGCGAATAAAATAATGGCACCACCTATGCTAAGGCGCAGTATATCGGCATCACGGTTCCAAAACAGCACATTGACGACTATGCCCGCAGGAATCAATAAGTTATTAGCCACCGCCAAGGTGCCAACACTGACCTGGGTTGCGCCTTTGTTCCAAGCAAAATAGCCAAGGCCAGATGCCACTACACCTAAGTAGCTCAAAATAGCCCATTGCAGCGTGGTAGTGGGCAGCTTATCGCCATTGCCCAGCAGCAGGTAGCAAGGGCTAACAATCACTAACGCGCCTATAAAAAACCACGCAAACACGGTGCGTTGCGGCAAGTCTATAGGCTGTTTGGCAATTATGCGTTTGTAAGCCACCTGCCCCGCCGCAAAACAAAGATTTGCGCCTTGCACAATCAACAAGCCCTTCCAATAACCCGCATCTACCCCTTGATAGCGAATGGTAACCGCACCAATAACCGCCAATAGCGCACTAATGATAAAACCAATATTCAGCCGCCTATCAATAATGTCGTTTAGCAGGGTGATGTAAATGGGCGTCATTACGGTAAACAGTAAAACTTTAGGTACCGATAGGTATAAAAAGGATTGGTAATAAAAGCCATACATAATACCCAGCTGCACAGCCCCACATAGCATTAGTTGCACAGCGACTGTGGTTTTAATTTGACGCGGCTTTAAAAACGGTAAAAACACCAGGGTAGCTAAGGCCACCCTCATTAATACCGAAAACCAAGCATCGACCTGGCCAGCAAGATACACGCCGATTAAGCTAAAAGAAAACGCCCACAATAGGGTAACGGCGATAAGCATAGGCATGAGGCAACTTCCACACAGTTAAAAGTCGCCAAGTTTACCGGCAACTTTAATAGGGGTACATTACTTTGCAAATATAAAAACTAACAATTTGTTAGGGTTTACCGTTGTAGCTTCGCAGGGTAAGGGCTACAGTCTCACTAGGTGTACATTATTTATTATGCTAATAACTTAACTTAATGGCAGTATCAAACCCGGTAAATTACCTATGGATACTATTTATGAAGAGTCAGTAGACTGCCCGTATTGTGGTGAGAGGATTGAAGTATTAATCAACACCGAGGATGCCTCGCAGGCCTATATCGAAGATTGCCAAGTATGCTGCCGCCCTATTAGTTTTGTGATTTCCACAGCCATGAATGGCGAGTTACACGTTACTGTACACAGTGAAAACGACACGTACTAACAGGGCTTTATATTTCTACAGCTACGATTTTTTAAACGTAAACTGACTAAGATGTAATTGCAGGTCTGCCGATATATCACTCAGTGTTACTGCCGAGGCGCTAGTATGGGCAGCGCTATCTAATGCCTCGCTAGCGTGCCGCCTAATATTCGTTAGTAATTCGTCCACTTCTGCGACTACTGCTGATTGCTCTTTTGCTGCGGTAGCAATATGGGCTGACATATCATCTATTTGTTCAACCGACTCGGCTATAGTGTCCAGTGAACTACCTGCCCGCTGCGCCTGGGTCACCGCCTCGGTGGCGATTGCGGTGTTGCTTTGCATCACGGTTACTGCATTTTTAGTTCCCATCATCAATTGCTCTATAGTAATTTGGATTTCATTGGTTGAATCCTGGGTGCGCTGCGCCAGCGTGCGAACCTCGTCCGCCACCACAGCAAAGCCTCTACCTTGCTCGCCAGCCCTAGCCGCCTCTATAGCCGCGTTTAATGCTAGCAGGTTAGTTTGTTCAGCTATGCCCTGTATAACATTTAATACATTTGAGACATTGTCGGCATGTTGCTCCAGCTCAGTAATTTTTTTGCTGGAATGATGAACCGTATCTGCCAACTTGTTAATAATTTTAACCGCCTCTGTAACCTCTTCATGGCCAGCGCTAGTCACCTCGGAAACCTGATGGGCCACATTAGAGGTATTGGCGCTATTATGTGCTACTTCTTGCGCGGTGGCGGCCATTTCGTTTATGGCAACAGCTACTTGGTCTGTGTCTCGCTGTTGTGTTTCCGAGCGCAGCCTTGCCTCATCAACTTTACCTGCCAAGCCATTAGCCGATTGGTTAACGGCATCCGCCGTAGCAGAGATACGCAGCATTAAAGCCTCTAGGCTTCTTACCATTTGGTTAAAAACCGCACCAAAACGGCCGACCTCATCGCTACCAGTAGCACTGGATGAAACTGTTAAATCGCCCTGCGCCACTGACTCTGTCATGCTGAGCATTTCTTGTAAGGGTTTCAACATGCGGCGATTGACTTGCCAATAGGTCAACAGCAGCATCGCTATAGACAGTGCAATAAACGTTAAAACTAACCTGCCTGAATTAACACTAGCTTGGTAAAGCTCGTCCACCTGTCGCTGTTTATCATCCGCAACGACTTGCATAAGTTTTTCGTATATAGGCTGCATTTTGTCTGAAGCCGATTGATACTCTTTTGAATGCAAGGCTGCAATAGCCAGCTGCTGATCAACGTCACCTTTAACAGTAAACTCACCATCACTGCCTTTAAATTTACCCTGCATGGCATGGTAAGCAATGTTTTCCAACTCATAAACGGGGGCTGCCAGCGCTATCGCTTTGTCACGCTGCTCTAGCGCTTGTTTAGGAAATCCTAAATAACGCATATAGGCCCCGGCCGTGAGTGTTTTACCTGTTGGCCATGGCTTTTTTCCGTAGACTACATCGATAATATCATCATATTGCTGCCTGGCTTTTTCATCACCAGTAATTGCGTACTGACGAATTAAACGCACGGTTATTTCGTTAACCATACGGTAAAACGACAACATATTAGCTGCTTCATTTTGTATACGGCTGGCTTGATTGAGCTTTTCTTGGTTGGATAATAAACCTAATACAAGCACTGAATTTACAAGCAATAGAATAGCTACCACACCAACAACTATCTGAAAAAACCGCTTTAATGTCATTTTTTTACCTCGGGCGTAGTTACATAAACCACAACCCCGTTGAAATACATATTAATAAGCTATTGCCCTATGAGCCGCCGTATCAAAAAAGCCCGCCATAAGGCGGGCTAAGTTTGCTTTGCGTAGTTTTACTCAGTTACATATTGCACTGATTTTATTTAACTCATTTAATGTGGCGGTAAACGAGTAATCAAAACCATCGCTAAAAAAGTAGTAGGTCATACCATTAGGTAGCATCTGTATACCTATACCCCCGTAACCAGACATATAGGGAATCCAGGTTTCTGCATTACAGTTTTGCACTACGCTAGAGGCGTTTAAATCGTAGGCCCAGAAACTATTATTGTAATAACCCGTCGGGGTCGATTGCGCAGGGTCCAAGGGTAAGCCACGGTCATTGGCATTGCGCTGCAAGCTGGCATTAACCATAGCGGCATCTAATACCTGTACCCCATTGATTTTGCCATTATCATTGTTCAGCATCTCGGCTAACTTCACCACATCATCGCGATGGTAGAACAAACCTAAACCGGCTACAGCCGCAGACTCTGCATCCCTAGTGCGTATAGTCTCAAACATTGAAGGGCTTAAACCCAAAGGCTGATACACATCGGCCACTAATAAATCTGCAAAATATTCTTTACTAGCGCCCTCTTGGCCCTTGAGGTACTCATTCACGCCACGGCCGACTAAATACGTATCCGATGAGTGGTAAACCCAAGTTTGCCCTGCCGCCTCTTTATGGCTGTAAAAATTACACGATATATCGACTTTTCCGCTGTGGGTATTGGTGTACAACCAGTCAACTGCGTAGTTAGTCTCATCGGCCTCGTAGGCGGCAGAGTCGTAATTACCTGTAGCCATATCAAGCGCATCTTCTAAAGTGACACTACCCCACTTGCTGGTATTGCTACATTCAGGCACATAGTTTTTGACAATGGCGTCCTTTGAGCCTGTATATTTTTGCTCCAGGCGCATCAAGCTTAAGCCACCTACTACTGACTTGGCAGTTGAATACGAAGGCAAAGTCATAACATCACAGAATGGATAAGTGCCATATCGCGTATTACAGCCGCCCACATAGTGAACACCGTTATATACCACACCAAACACCGACAAATCAGCAGCGGCCTGATCACTTGCTATATTGCTGATATTAACCCCTGCGGCTGGGTAATCTGCTGCTAGCTCAGCTATAGATTTGGTAACCATACGATTAGCCACTTCTGTTTCGTATGCGCTCTTAATGGCAGCTGCCGACGATACAGAGCTTGGGGTATAGCTGGCCGCTAAACGACCGTACATATTAAATTGATAATAGGCGCAGGTTTCAGAAGCGATTTGGTATTGCACATTGGAAATACTACCGCTGTTATTAAATAGAAATGTTAATACACCGTTGTGCGAGCAGTTTTGATTATATTCAACCAAAGTAAATGGGATGGCTGCGCGGCTATACCCGTTATCGCTGTTTTCATCCCATACCCGGCCAGGCTCTAAAATCAGGTCCCACTCGCCTAAAGTGCTGCCATTTTCAATTAAACCACGCACTTCGGGGATAATATGAGTGCCATGCTGTACAAATTTATAATTAAAATTTGGTAGTTGCTTGGCGCCGGCTAAACTGCCGTATGCAAACTCATCACTAATCTCCACCCAGCCGCGCTGAACGCCGGTAAATGACAGCGTGCCTTCAAATGTATTACTGGGGTTAGCCGCATTAGCCGGTAGGCTAAAGCCACTAAAGTCCACCAAGCTGCCATTAGTTGCACTGCCTGTTAAGTTTGCATAAGTCACTGTTGAGCGGCTGACATTGCCATTGCCGGTTAAGCAGTCATAATCACAACTGCCCTGTGCTAGGCCAGTACCGCTCACAGCAATATTCACAACCGACTCATCACTATCGTCAGAGTTAATGATTAAAGTATCGTTAAATGAACCTGCAGCCGTTGGTGAAAAATCCACGGTAGCCGTACAGCTATTACCTGCGGCAACAGAGCTATTTGAACAATTATCTACACTTAAACTAAATGGCGAGGCCAAACCTGCCAAACTGCCAACAGCCAATGCCGCATCGCCCTCGTTACTAATGGTAATAACGGATGTGGATGAAGCCCCAACTTGCACAGAGCCTAAATTACCAGAGCCTGAAACGCTAATCTCTGGCGCGCCACCGCCACTGCCAGCTGTGCCAGTAACCAACACATTGTCTAAATAACAATAATCATTGGCGAGGTTACCCGCTGCGCGCACACGTAATTTGAAGTTAGTGTTATCGTCTGCACCGGCGGGCGAGCCACTATAGGATCTAAAGGCTGAATCATCGCTGCCGTCCGCCACGGTAAGTAAAGTAGTCCAGCTGCTGCCACCATTGCTTGATACTTCGACGTAACAGGCGTCACCATACTCTAAAGAGTAAGCAGCTAAATCCAGGGATACCGACACAGCAATATAGCCATTGGTTGCAACACTTGCTTCAGCTGTTTTTGTGCGGCTTACCCGTAATGATGCATTGGCACCGTACCAGCTAACTGTTGAATAACCTGCGCCAGAAGCCGTCCAGCCGTTACTCGTACCATCCTGAAAGTCGTCATAAAAAATCGTATCGGCCTGCGCCGATAAGGCCAAGCCCAGCGCAGCAGCCAGGCAACTGGCCCTTACTGTTTGATATTTCATATTATTATCTCTCATTTTATTATCAACTATGGCCAGCTCTTGTTGTTTATGAACTAATTAATACCCAGTAAAAATTAGCCTTACCGCCAAAAACAACTTTGATACAAATATAATGAAAGTGATTCACCCACACTTAAAAAGCGACATCCCTAGCATCAAACACTACCAATACTTTTTGATAGCGTTTTTCACATCACTCACTACTGGCACCCTAGGAATAAGACTACCTTTATCATTTTTAGGGCATAGAACCAGTTATCAGCTAAAAATTGGTCCAGTTTCTAGCATGGCTAAATATTTTAACAGCCACATCGCCAGCATCAGTTAGCATCTATTATTAGGGTGTCCGAAAGGGTATGTATAGGATTCATTAAGCTATAAAATAGCTGCTCATAGGCTGACAAATACAGCACCATTATCAAAATAATTATTTGTCGATAAATTTCATATAATCAGCTATTTTAATGAGCATGGATTTTTATAAGTGAAAGCAGATTTAAGGAAATAAATTGAACATCAGAGAAATTATCAAATGGCAATGGAGCGGATACGCAAAATATCATCAATCGCCTATAAATCTTTGGTTACATATTATTTTTGTACCCCTGTTTATAGGGGCGGTTTTGTCATTTATAGCAGCACTGCTTAATTTGGATATCTTTGGAGTATTAATTTCAGTGTTACTTATGATCACCGCAATTGGTATACAAGGTGTTGGGCATTGTAAAGAAACTAATCCAGCAGAACCTTTTACTAGCCTACGCAATGCAATATTTCGTATTTTTATAGAACAGTTATACACTTTTCCAAAATTTGTATTGTCTGGCCAATGGCTTAAAACTCTTAGTGGCAAGCCCCCTACTAAGTAGCAGTTAAAAAACGGTAGCTGCTAATTGTTTAAGCCTGACGTTTATAGCGAATTAAAAATCTTTAATGCCCAGCCAGACACATACAGACCGAGACCAAACACTGTATGTGTGATAAGGCTTTGCACCCGGGCTGAGGATGGGCGTGGTGTTTTGCAAGCGGCAATACCTGCCCCCATACCCGGTTGCATTAGCAAGAAGGGGGCGACAACAGTAGCTATACCAACGATAAGCGCGGGGGCAATCGTTGGGCTGCGTAGCCATGACTCACCCCACATACCCACTAACAAGGCAGCAAATGCCACACCAATCAAATAGTGGGCCACCCACCCTAGGATGCGTTCGCCGGGTATGCGAGGGGATGCTGCAATAGCCTCATGGCGAAATTGCCCGTGGCCCATGTGTGCCAGCCAACGCCCCACTAGGCCATAATTTGGCGGCGGGATAGCTAGCAGTGGTTTTCGGGCAATACTCCACAAGTCCATTACTGCTGTTGCTCCAATACCGATTAACACTATGGATAATAGGTTGCTCATCACGGTCTCCTTTGCTTATCTTTAATTGGCAGTACTGATATCGTACAAGCTAAAGTCAACTTGAGGTCAAGGGTTTTATGTCTATCGCCAAAACTACACTACCAGCTATAGACCCGATCCTTAGAGCCTAAAACTTATGCTATGGCTTATACGAAATAGATATTGTCTAAACTGCACGCAGTTGTGTTACGGTGAGTCCAGTTAAGATGAAAACTGAAAAGCGTCTAATAACTATAATCCAGCCTTACAAGCTGATTCAGTTTGATACTCCCATCCTTTCCACAGAGCTTCGCTGTCTGAAACTCTGGCACAGCGTCCACAGATCCGAACAAAACAACAGGCCTATTGGCGATAATGGTAACTCGTTCATGAAGTCACACCTTTTGAATTTTTAATAACAAGGAACGACAGTTATGAACACATCGAAAATAGGCGTTATTGGTAGCTCAAGAAAAGTCGATGAACGACGATTTCCAATCCATCCAGAACACTTGTCGCGCATCCCTGAAGCTCTGCGCCGCCAACTGATATTTGAGGAGGGCTATGGCGCCCCTTTCGGCATTAGCGATTCTGATATTGCGGCGCTCACCGGCGGCATTGCCACACGCCACCAACTACTGGCCGACTTAGATACGGTGATTATCACCAAGCCGGTGCTAGCTGACTTACAAGAGCTACGCGAAGGTGCAACTCTGTGGGGTTATGTGCACTGTGTGCAGCAGCTAGATATTACCCAAGCAGCTCTAGACCGAAAACAAACATTGATTGCTTTTGAGGATATGTTTATTTGGTCACCTAACGGATACATTGGCCGCCATACCTTTTACAAAAATAACGAAATGGCCGGCTACTGCGCAGTAATACATGCTTTGCAACTAAAGGGTATTGATGGCCATTACGGCAATCAACGCAAAACCATTATTTTTAGTTTTGGTGCGGTTAGCCGCGGCGCCATATACGCGCTTAAGGCGCATGGTTTTAGAGATATTACCATTTGCATTCAACGCCCAGAGCATGAGGTGCGTGAAGAAGTACTGGACTGTACCTATGTTAGAGTTCGAACCGGTAACGAAGGCGAAGCGCGCATGATAGTAGTGGACCACGACGGCAGCACACGGCCGTTGACTGAGCTAATTAGTGAATCCGACATCATTGTTAACGGCACCTTTCAAGACACGGAACACCCCACCGACTTTGTTACCGAAGCAGAAAGCGCATGTCTAAAGCCCAACAGTCTTATTATTGATGTCAGTTGCGATGAAGGCATGGGGTTCTTTTTTGCCAAACCCACTACCTTCAAGCAGCCGCTCTTTAAGTATAAAACCATTGATTACTACGCAGTGGATCATACCCCTAGTTATTTATGGGAAAGTGCAACACGCTCAATTTCTGCGGCATTAATTGTTTATTTGCCTACAGTGCTGGCTGGCCGTGCGAACTGGTATAAGGATGAGACTATTCGACGGGCTATTAATATTGATAGGGGGATCATCCAAAACCCCGCTATACTGGCGTTTCAACATCGTGAAACAGAATATCCTTATAGATACCTTAATACTGCTAACAACATCCCCCCTAAGCATGTTGCCTAGTCTTTACATCCTTTTAATACAAGTACACGGCTTGGGCTAACGCCAAGCCGTTTAATGACCCGCCCATGAGTAAGTCCATACTTTAACCCAGAGTAAAGTGTACCTACAAAGTGTTATAAAAATTGCTTTATACTGCCCCCTACCCATAGATGAATAGCCACCGCATCAATAATATATAAGTATGAAACATCTCGCTCTAATCATAGCCCTAAGTCTTTTCAGCCTGTGTAGCCACAGCCACGATGGACAGATCATAGCCCAAGCCTATGCCAGCCAAATCAGCGACATACAAGTTAGAGGCAGCGGTGTGGTGATAAAATTATTGCCTGACGATACGGTAGGCTCACGCCATCAACGTTTTATACTGAAGCTGGCTGATGGCCAAACACTATTAATTGCCCACAACATTGATTTAGCCCCCAAAATTGACAAGCTTGCCATAGGTGACCAAGTAGAGTTTTACGGCGAGTACGAATGGAATCCTAAGGGCGGCGTTGTACACTGGACTCACCACGACCCCGCAGGCCGCCACCCCAATGGCTGGCTAAAACATAAAGGGGTGACTTACCCTTAGCTTCGCTTGCTTATTCTGAGCCCTGTTGCTACAAAGATAACTCCCCCCCCTAAGAGGTAGCTCATGAAAACTCTTTTTTTTAGCAGCAAGCCCTACGATAAAAAATTTTTCACCCTTGCAAATCATCAGCAATTAGCGCTGCGCTTTGTTGAGGAGAAATTATCCATTACCACGGTAAATTTACTCAGTGATGAAACCGCAGTGTGTGTATTTGTTAATGATATTGTTGATAAAGAGGTAATCACAGCCCTGGCCGAAAAAGGCGTTAAGCTTATCGCCCTGCGCTGCGCAGGGGTCAACAATGTCGACCTGAATGCAGCCGCTCAACAGGGTATTAAGGTGGTACGGGTAGCAGCATACTCACCCCATGCAGTAGCCGAACACACCTTAGGGCTAATGCTGTCATTAAACCGTAAAATGCACCGAGCCTATAACCGCACCCGTGAGGGTAATTTTGCCCTAGAGGGTTTATTAGGCTTTGATTTTTATGGCCGCACCCTGGGTATTATTGGCACCGGTAATATAGGCGCTATTGTGGCCACTATCAGCGCGGCCATGGGCATGCAGGTGATAGCCCACGACCCAGTTACTAATCCCCAGTGTGTCGCGCAAGGGGTAGACTATGTAAGCATGGAGCAACTATTTTGCCAGGCGGATGTTATCTCCATACACTGCCCGCTCACCCCGCAAACCCAACACTTAATTGATGCTAAGGCGTTGGCAAAAATGAAAACAGGGGTGATGATTATTAATACCAGCCGGGGTGCCGTACTAGATACCAGCGCTATTATTGATGGTCTAAAAAGTAAAAAAATTGCTTACTTAGGTTTGGATGTTTACGAGCAGGAAAGCGAGTTATTTTTTGAAGACCTGTCGTCAGAAATTATTCAAGATGATATTTTTGGCAGGCTGCTCACCTTCCCCAATGTATTAATCACAGCCCACCAAGGCTTTTTTACCGAGGATGCGCTGACGAATATTGCCGATACCACCTTAACCAGCCTGGCTGAATTTTCACAGGGCAAAGCGCTAAGCCATCAAGTAAAAATATAGGCTCATAGCTGTTGCCATTATTTTTTCCATAAACGCAGCAGGTATTTTTCCAGCTCTACTATGATTAGTATCGGCAAGGCTGACAAAATAATAATTAACCAGTCATAAGCGCTAATCGATGCCAAGCCAAATAATTGCTGGCTATAAGGCAAGTAAGTAAAAGTTAGCTGCAATACTAACACCGCAATAATCGCGTATACCGCTGGCTGCACCCCCTTGAAGAAATGCCGGTTAAAAATAGATTGGCTGAGAAAGCGACAATTAAGCAAATAGTACAGCTCTATCATTACCAGGGCATTAATGGCGATGGTTCTGGCAAACTCTATAGTCACACCTAGGCTGCGATAATAATAAAATAATGAGAATACGATGAATGCCGCCACCGCCCCCACTAACACCATGCGCCCTAACAAACTGGCAGTAAAAAAACCTTGGCCGTAGGGCCTGGGGGGCTTATGCATAATATGCGGTTCCGCACGCTCAAAGGCCAAGGCCAGAGCCAAGGTAACGGCGGTAATTGTATTCACCCATAGTATTTGTGCGGGCGTAATGGGCATGGTACTGCCCAACATAATCGCGCTGATAATCACCAGCGCCTCAGCTAAATTGGTAGGCAAAATAAAAATAATAGACTTGAGTATATTGTCATAAACGGTGCGCCCCGCCGCAACGGCCTGGGCAATGGTGCTGAAATTATCATCGGTTAAAATAAAATCTGCAGCCTCTTTAGCGGCATCGGTACCTTTGCCCCCCATGGCAACGCCTATATTCGCTTTTTTTAAAGCAGGTGCATCGTTAACCCCATCACCGGTCATGGCGACCACATGCCTATTGCGTTGCAGGGCTGCCACCAGCTGTAATTTATTCGCCGGGCTGGTGCGTGCAAACACATCGGTATTTTCTACCTCCTGCGCCAAGCTGGCCTCGCTGAGTTTATCGAGATCACTGCCGGTGAGTACTTTACTGGCATTTAAGCCTAACTCTTTCGCTATGGCCGCTGCAGTCACTGGGTTATCACCAGTAATCATTTTGACCTGTATGCCCGCGGTTTGGCACAGGCTAACGCTGCTAATAGCTTCTGGGCGTGGCGGATCGCTAATCCCGACTAATGCCACCATGACTAAGCCTTGCTCTACGTCTTGCTGGCATAATGCTTGTGGCCGTTTGCTGTAATCTTTGTAGGCCAAGGCCATGACCCGCATACCGCGCTGGGCCATATCATCTATGGCTTGCTGCCATTGCTCAGGCGCTAGCGCTAGCGGCCCCTGGGGCCCTAGCTCCTGGGTAGCAAAACTCAGTAAACGCTCAGGCGCACCTTTAACCATTAAGCGCAGCAGCCCAGTATTATTGTGATGCAGGGTTGCCATATAACGGCTGCCACTATCAAAGGGCAATATATCTATGCGCGGCCAATCATTAAGCGCTTGCTTTAATACCCAGCCATGCTTCATGGCCATCACTAATAAGGCGCCTTCGGTAGGGTCGCCATGCAGTATCCATTCACCTTGTTCGCATAGCACATTGGCATCGTTGCACAGCATGGCAATTAAGCTGGCTTGGCTAAAAACGCTAGTGTGATCCAATGACAATATTTGTTGCGTGCTGGCATTGCTTATTGCCCCTTCCGGCTTATAGGCCTCACCACTGATAAGATAACGCTGCTGCTGGCAAACCGCTTCGCGGGCAGTCATGGCATTGGCGGTTAGGGTGCCAGTTTTGTCGGTACAAATCACATCTACCGAGCCCAATACCTCCACCGAAGGTAAACGCCTCACCAGGGCGTGGTTGGCAGCCATGCGCTGCACACCTATGGCTAGGGCTATGGTCACTATGGCTGGCAAGCCTTCGGGGATGGCGGCAACGGCAATACCTATAGCCGCCTGAAACATAACTTTAAGGCTGTAGCCATGTAGATACACCCCCAAGGCTACGGTAGCCAGCGCCACTAGCACGATGAGCATCGTTAATTGGCGGGCAAATACAGCTAGTTGTTGTTGCAGCGGCGTCTGCGGCATTTCTACCTGCCCGACCAAATCGCTAATAGCGCCAATTTGTGTTTGCAAACCGGTGCGGGTTACCACACCTCTAGCCAAACCAAAGGTCACCATGGTGCCCATGTAAGCCATGTTATTACGCTCGGCCAAGGGAGTTGCTGCGGGTAGTGCTTGTAACTGTTTATCCACCGGTTGCGACTCACCGGTTAACGCCGACTCATCACAGCGTAGGTCTTTGCAAAAAAACAGCCGCATATCGGCGGGCACCCTATCGCCCGCCTGTAACATCACTACATCGCCCGGTACCACATCGGCGCTATCTATAGTCACTAACACCCCCGCACGCATCACCATGCAACGGGTTTTGGCCATGGTCATAATGGCCCTAAGTGCATCTTCGGCCTTGCCCTCTTGAATAAACCCAACTAAGGCATTTACCACCACTACGGCTACAATCACGCCGCAGTCCACATAGTGCTGCAAGGCGGCGCTCACCAATGCGCTCACTATCAACACATAAATAAGTACATTGTGAAATTGCAAGACTAAGCGCAGCCATGCAGGCTTGGGGGCGGCTAAAGGTAAACTGTTAGTACCGTACTGTTGCTTGCGATGCGCAGCCTCGGCATCTGTTAGACCCTGCTCTGAGCTTTGATATAAACTAAGCACCTCTGCTGCAGGCTGGGCATGATCGGCTACGGGGTTTGACTGTTTATTATTGTCCATACAAGCGCCTGTAAATTGTCACCAGTCGTTAAGTTTAGCTGTTACCTCAAAAAAAAGTTTGATAGAGAACAAATAGCCAGACGATACCAGCTTAAAAGCGCAGATTTACTTAGCATAGCTAGGCTTTTACCAGCCGGTCTATGGCCAGTACTGAAATAGCGATAGTTTAGATAAACACACACTTAGTAAAGCCCATGATTAGCACGACCACCTTAGCCGTTTTTATCCCCACATTTTTTGTGGTATCAGCCACCCCCGGCATGTGCATGACCCTGGCCTTAACCCTGGGAATTAGCCTAGGGTTACGCCGCACTTTATGGATGATGTTAGGTGAATTGGCCGGTGTGGCGATAGTGGCCGTTGCCGCCGTGACTAGCGTGGCCTCTATTATGTTGTTATACCCCATGGCCTTTGCCGCCTTAAAAATACTAGGTGGCAGTTATTTACTGTTTTTAGGCTGGCAGTTTTGGCGCGCCCACAGCAGCGTTGCCATACAATTGGCAGGCAGTAATAACTCTGCCAGCATAAGCGCCAGTAGTTTACTGGTGCAGGGTTTTATTACCGCTATAGCCAATCCTAAAGGCTGGGCTTTTTTTATTGCGCTGTTACCCCCTTTTATTGACCAAGAGCTGCCACTACTACCACAGCTGAGCATATTAGTAGCCATTATGTTGAGCATGGAATTTATCTGCATGATGCTATACGCCTTAGGCGGTAAAACTTTGCGCAAGTTGCTCATGAAAGAGGGCGGCCTAGCCTGGCTTAACCGTATAGCTGGCAGTTTAATGTTTGCAGTTGGCATTTGGTTGATGGCTAGCTAAGCCTTAGGCAACACACACTAAGGGAGATGGTAAGTATGCGCCACGGCCTCTGCTATAGGCATAGGTTTACCAATTAAGTAACCCTGTATTCGATCTACCCCTAGTTCGTTAAGCACATTTAGCTCTTCAACAATCTCAACACCTTCAGCAATAATGATGCATTTTGTAGCTTTAGCAAAAGCGCATAAAGCTTTGGCTAGGGCATATTTTTTAGGCTCCATATGTATATTGCGTATTAGGCTGATATCCAGCTTAATAATATCGGCCTCTAGCTCCAACACATGCTGAAAGCTTGAGTAACCTGCACCCGCATCATCAATAGCTAAACCTAACCCGCGCGCTCTTAGTGGGGATAATTGTTGATGAAATGTTTGGTAGTGCTGTATGGGGCTATGTTCGGTAACTTCTAACACCACTCGCTCTAGGTTAATATTTTGCAACGCTCTTACTAGTGCGCCATTTAAAATAAACTCTGGCGATATGTTAATCGATAGATATGTATTGTTATTTAGTTTGTTTATATTGCTAAGCGCTTTTTTAATTGCCTCTATTTCTAAGCGCTCGCCCATACCGATTTGTGCGGCCTCAGAAAACCAAATATTTGGCGGTGCGTAAGGCTCTGTGTTAAATCGCGCAAGCGACTCAAACCCGGATATGCTATTGGCGCGGCAGTCATAAATGGGTTGGTAGTGCATAGACCATAGGTCAAGCTCTAATACCGAGCGAATTTTTTCTGACACTTCGTCCATCAAAGAGCTGTCTTTTATTTGATCCTCATATAAGTCACGGTAGATTTCAGCAAATGCAATTAAAAAATTAATATCTCGTTGATTAAGTGAACCATCTGCCGAATGTTTAAAACAGCATAGTGTGCCATAGGTATCACCATTAGTAAGTATGATAGGGACGCCTATGTATGAACCAATTTTTAATACATCTGTAATAGCTAAGTTACTGGTAATGTGGTGGATGGACGCATCATGAATAATTTGGCTCATTTTTCCAAAGGCAATTTTTTCGCAATAAGTATCTTCTAACGGGTCTGAGTCACCAGCTAAAATTTTTACCGTTGCATCCTCTGATTGGTCCACCGCTGTGAAAACCCTGCGACCACCAACAAATTCGGAAAAGAAAGCCACGTCCATATCTAAATGCTTACGTATGATCGATAGCATTTTACTTAAGCTTTCCTCGAGACTGGAAAAAAGATCAGAGTATGCGGAGGTGCTTGAATTAGTCAGTATGTCCATACTTAAATACCCTGAATTAGTCGGCTGTAAGCTCTTGATTATTATGAAATGGGGAACAGCCACACACCTACCCCTTATAAAAATAGCTGTAGTGTAACTAGTTTTCCAGTCCAGTAAGAAAACTATACACCGCCGTGACCTGATAGTTTAGTTTCAGCACTCCCCCGTAAGCGCTGCCACTCACATCCAAAGGCGGCTTTATAGCCAGCAGCAATAAAGTTGAGGGTTGGCTGCCAAGCCAGCACCGGCTGTAGTTTGTAACATAATGTTTTTTATGGCCTTTTAAGTCGCCCCCCATTTTAGTCTTTACTAAAGGATGCCAGCTTAAGGCTTACTTATTCGATTCGGTTAGTTTGTAGCTAAAAAGTGGTCGGCTCCCGTAGACTAGCCAGCCAGAAAGTTAGTAAAGCGCTTAGCGCGCATAATATTGGCTAGCTGCACCCTAACCACAATGACAACGCTGGTTAAAATCACAGTGCAAAAGCAAAAAACTTTGCTATGATAGGCGCTGTTTTTATGTAGTGTTTTTACTAATAAGGAATAGGTAAATCTGCAATGCTCAAAAGAATGACCCTGATGTTACTCTCCGTCACCCTAATCTTTGGTGGCATTTTTGCTTACAAGTGGCTGCAAGGGGTCATGATGGGTGAGTACTTTGCCAGTTTTCGCCCCCCTCCGGTTACGGTTTCTGCCGCTAGCGCGCAACAGCAAAGCTGGCATCCCTACCTTACTGCTATAGGCACACTGCGGGCTCGTTACGGGGTGAATATCAGCGCCGAAGTTGAGGGCATGGTTAAGGCCATACGGTTTGACTCTGGCCAGGACGTTAATAAAGGGCAGCTGTTACTAGAGCTAGACGATGAGGTAGAGCAGGCCAACCTGCGTATTTTTGCAGCCCAGTTAAAGCTCACTAAATTAAATTACGAGCGCGATAAGGCGCTAATCAAAAAACAATTGGTTTCCCAAAATCAATTTGACCGCAGCTTTGCCGAATACAAAGAGACCCTAGCCAAGGTTGAGCAAACCAAAGCCAGCATCGCCAAGAAAAAAATCCTTGCCCCCTTTAGCGGCCGCATGGGTATTTTACAGGTGGACTTGGGCCAATACATAGATTCGGGCACTAGCATAGGTTCGTTGCAATCGGCAAAAACGATGTACCTGGACTTTAGCCTGCCCGAAAAAAACCTTACCCATCTTTTTGTAGGCCAAACGGTGAAGTTTACGGTGGCGGCTTACCCCGGCGAAATTTTTGAGGCGCAATTAGCGGCCATAGATTCTAAGGTGGATATTAGTACCCGCAGCCTGCAAGTACGTGCCCATGTTGATAATAGCCAGCAACGCTTAGTGCCGGGCATGTTTGCCGATGTCACTTTAATACTGGAGCCCGCCCAAGAGCTGGTAGTGCTGCCAGCCACGGCGGTGAATTACTCACTGTATGGCAAAGAGGTGTTTATTATTAGCGAGCAGCAAGAAGATGGCAGCAGCCGCTTAGTCGTCAATCGTCAGCGCGTGACTACCGGCCAGCAACAAGGTGATTTGATTGCAATTACCGAGGGCGTACAGCCCGGCCAGCAAGTGGTTATAGACGGCCAACTCAAACTTAATAACGGTACCGAGATCGCCATAGCGCCAGCAGTAAGCAAGGAGTAGCGCCATGAAATTTACCGACTTATTTATTACCCGGCCGGTATTGGCCTGCGTGGTGAGCTTTTTTATTTTGTTAGTGGGCTTTAATGCCTACGAGCAACTGGGCATACGCAAATACCCCAAAATTGAAGACGCCGCCATTACCGTTAGCACCAGCTATGTAGGCGCCAGCGCGGACCTGGTACAGGGTTTTATCACCACCCCCACCCAGCAAGCCATAGCCAGTGCCGAAGGCATTGCTTATATCACCTCTACCAGTAGTAGCGGTTTGTCTACAGTGGTAGCGCATATACGCCCCGACTACAGTGCCGATAAAGCTCTCACCGAAATTGTTGCCAAGGCCGCCGAAATACGCGGCGAGTTACCCGATGGCGCCAAAGACCCAGTCATTACCAAAGGCAACCAGGAAGGCACGGCGTTAATGTATTTGAGTTTTAGCCACCCCAGTATGGCGCCTGAAGAGATTACCGACTATTTAAAACGTGTGGTGCAACCGCAGCTGGCAACTATAGAGGGTATGGGCGAAGTGCAATTTTTTGGTGCCCGTAATTTTGCTATGCGTATTTGGTTAGACCCTACCCGTATGGCTGCTTACAATATTACCGCTGCCGAAGTTAACAGCGCCTTGCTACGCAATAACTTTTTATCCACCGCCGGTGAAACTCGCGACCAGCTATCAGTCACCCAAGTTAAAGCCGACACCAATCTCACCAGCATTAGCGAGTTTGAAAATATTGTGCTGCGCAATGAGGGCGACCGCCTAGTGCGCATTAAAGATATAGCCCAAGTCAGCCTCAGCGCCGATAGTTTTGACATGTCAGCCTTTACCGCCGGCGAGCCTGCCGTGATGCTGGGGATTAGCCCCACCCCCGGCGCTAACCCCCTGGATGTAGCCAAGCTGGTGCGCAAGGAGATGAGCAAAATACAGCAGCAGGTACCCGACGGCATGATTGCCGGTATTAGCTATGATGTGTCTTTATTTATAGAGTCCTCCATTAAAGAAGTACTGAGCACCTTGTTAGAGGCATCGCTAATTGTTGTAGTGGTGGTGTTTTTATTTTTGGGGCAGTTGCGCTCGGTGATTATCCCCGTGGTGGCCATCCCCCTATCACTGGTGGGCACTTTATTTTTAATTTGGATGCTGGGTTACTCCATCAACCTGCTCACCCTGCTGGCGCTGGTATTGTGTATAGGTTTGGTAGTGGATGACGCCATAGTGGTAGTCGAAAACATACACCGCCATATAGAAGAGGGCCACAGCCCCAAACAGGCCGCCTTAATGGGGGCCCGTGAAATTGCCATGCCGGTCATCTCTATGACTTTAACCTTGGCGGCAGTTTATGCACCGCTGGGATTTTTAGCGGGCTTAACAGGTACGCTGTTTAAAGAGTTTGCCTTTACCTTGGCGGGTTCGGTCATCATCTCGGGGATTATAGCCCTTACCCTGTCGCCCATGATGTGTTCTAAGCTACTGACCCAAACCGGCCACCAAGGTTTTGCTGGCCGCATAGACGATGCCTTTGAGCGGCTCATGGCCAAATACAAAAAACTACTGCGCGGCAACCTGCAATACCGCTTGGTGACCTTAGTATTTGCAATACTGATTTTATTAACTATTCCGCCGCTAATGATGGTGTCACAATCGGAGCTGGCCCCCAACGAAGATGAGGGCTTTATGCTTATTATCAGCAGCGCGCCACAATATTCAAACCTGGCTTATATGGAGCAAAACACCCGCCAGTTTGAGCCTATCTACCAACAGTTTCCCGAATACCAAAGCTCTTTTTTATTAAACTCTGGCGCCAATGTGGGCGACACTTTTGGCGGTATGTTGTTAAAAGATTGGAGCGAGCGCGAGCGCAGCATTTTTGATATGCAGCAAGAGCTGCAAGATAAGATTAATACGATACCCGGCATTAACGCCTTTGTTATTTTATTACCCCCGCTACCCGGCTCCGGTGGCGGTGCGGCGGTGCAATTGGTAATTAAGTCCGTTGCCGATCATAAACAGCTAGCGCAAGTAAGCGAGCAACTTTTAGAAGCCGCCCGCAACAGCGGCCTGTTTATGTTTATTGATAGCGACTTAAAATTTTCTAAGCCCGAGCTGCAAGTATCTATAGACAGAGACAAAGCCGCACAATTGGGCATTAGCATGGAAGCAATAGGCACCACCCTATCCACCCTATTAGGTGAGGGTGAAATTAACCGCTTTGCACTCAGTGGCCGCAGTTATAAAGTCATCGCCCAAAGCGTGGCTGAATCGCGCAACGATAAAGACTGGCTGGGCCGTTATTACCTGCGCACTGCCTCCGGTGGGCAAGTGCCACTGTCGGCAGTTATAACGATAGACACCATCGTGCAACCTAAAAGCCTCAACCAGTTCCAACAACTTAACGCCGTTAAACTGGAAGGCGCGCCCGCGCAAGGGGTAAGCCTGGGGGATGCTTTGGACTTTTTAAATCAGCAGGCTGAAAGCCTATTGCCCGCCGGTTTCCAGTTAGATTACGACGGCCAATCACGGCAATACTATCAGGAAGGCGGCCAACTTTACGGCATCTTTTTTATTTCGCTCATCGCCATTTACTTAGTACTGGCAGCACAGTTTGAAAGTTTCCGTGACCCCTTTGTAATTTTAGTCAGTGTGCCGCTATCTATATGCGGCGCTTTAATCCCTATCGCCTTAGGTTTTGCCTCGCTCAATATTTACAGCCAAATTGGTTTAATCACCTTGATAGGCTTGATTAGCAAGCACGGCATATTGATAGTTGAGTTTGCTAACCGCTTAACTCAGCAGGGTTACAAAGTACAAGAGGCGGTGATAGAAGCCGCCACCGTACGCCTACGGCCAGTGCTGATGACAACCGCAGCGATGGTACTGGGGGTTATGCCACTAATTTTTGCCAGCGGTGCAGGTGCGGTTAGCCGCTACAATATAGGCTTGGTAATCGCCACGGGCATGACTATAGGTACTTTGTTTACCTTGTTTGTAGTGCCGGTGATGTATAGTTATTTGGCGCGCGAACATAAGCCAGTGGAAGAAGTCAGCCAAGTGCCTCTGACTGCCGGTTAATAAACTAGATTATTTTCTGGCAGCTAACACTCACTTTAACGCAGTCATGCCGGACTTGATCCCATTAGTGTCCGGTTAAATTACTATTCCGGTCATGCCGGGCTTCGACCCGGCATCCACGAAAACTGAAATATCCGAGCAATCCTCAGCGCGTGATTAGAATGCGCTATCAAAATGGTCATTTTTTAAAAACCTGTATTAAATACATGCTACGAACTTCGTAAGCCTATGGGTACCGGCTCAAGGCCGGCACGACAGCCTGAAAGTGAGTCATAAATCTAATCGACGTGCATTCTATTCACTATTTATAGTGTCAAATACATACCATTACGATTTTAACCGGACACTAGTGGGGCTTGATCCGGCATCCACAAAACTACTTAACTGGATACCGGCGTGCGCCGGTATGACCTAACTTGGGATATTTTTCCCTAGCATTAGCAAACCTTTATTTGCTAAACACTAAGACTCACCGCTACACGTCATGCCGGACTTGATCCGGCATCCAAAAAACCACTTACTTAGATACCGGCCTGCGCCGGTATGACCTGACTTAGGATATTTTTTCCTAGCATTAGCGAACCTGTATTTGCTATGCACTAAGACTCACCGCTACACGTCATACCGGACTTGATCCGGCATCCATAAAGCCACTTACTGGATACCGGCGTGCGACGGTATGACCTGACTTGGGATAGTTTTCCTAGCATTAGCGAACCTGTATTTGCTATGCACTAAGACTCACCGCAACGCGTCATGCCGGACTTGATCCAGCATCCACAAAACCACTTAACTGGATACCGGCGTGCGCCGGTATGACCTGACTTGGGATATTTTTTCCTAGCATTAGCGAACCTGTATTTGCTATGCACTAAGACTCACCGCTACACGTCATGCCGGACTTGATCCGGCATCCATAAAGCCACTTAACTAGATACCGGCGTACGCCGTTATGACCTGACTTAAGCTGTTTGTGCCCAGCATTAACGAAGCTGTATATCCAAGGCAGCGAAGGCAGAATAATCAGGATAACCATCCGCAATCAAACCCTGCTGTGTTTGAAACTCTTTTAGCGCTCTTTTGGTCATAGAACCAATAATACCGTCAGCCTTACCCACTTTAAAGCCTCTATCCTTCAAAGCTAATTGCAGCTCGGTAACCAGTGCCGGTGTTAACTTAGGTGTTTTAGTCTGCAAGGAAGCATGCAAGCTACCGCCGCCCACAGTTCTATCAGCGAGATGCCCTACAGCAAGCGCATAAGATTCGGAGTTATTCCAACGCATAATCACTTTAAAATTAGCATAGCTAATAAATGCTGGCCCGGTGTGCCCCATAGGCACCAGTATAGACGCGGGCATATCATAGTTACCCAGGGCTTTACCGTTAGTTCGAGTAACGCCTTTTTGTTGCCAGGCACTTACAACTTCAGAATGTTTTAAACCGGTTAGGCGATAATCAAAATCCGCTGGCAGTATCACCTCCCGCCCCCAACGCTGTTCTTTTTTCCACCCCAGCGCTTTTAAAAAATTAGCCGCCGAAGCCAAGGCGTCTTTTTGGCTACGCCACAAATTGATTTGGCCGTCACCATCGCCATCTATCGCGTAGCGCTCATAGGCCGAAGGCATAAACTGGGTGTGGCCCATAGCGCCCGCCCAAGAGCCCTGCATCTCTTCAACTGTTAATTTTTCACGGTTAAGCACCCGCAAAGCTGCCATTAATTCGGCCGTAAAATAATCACTTCTGCGTTCATCGCAGGCCAAGGTTGCTAAAGCGTTTAAGGTAGGCATTTTACCCAGGTAGCTGCCAAAGTTGGTTTCCAGCCCCCAAAAAGCAATGATATATTGCCCAGGCACACCATATTTTCTGGTGAGTTGCTGCAAAAAATCTTTATGCTCGGCAAATAGCTTTCTTGCTTTTTGTATACGCTGTGGTGTTACCCTTTTATTAAAATAATCGGCAAAGGTTTGGGTAAATTCGGGTTGGGCGCGATCATACTTAAGTACCCTAGGCTCAAGCTGTAACTGCCCTACGACGTTTGTTACTAACCATTCCGGTAATTTTTCAGCCCGAGCTTGATGCTGAAAATCAGCTACGCAGCTGGCAAATGATTGTACTTGAGCATGTAGTGGCAAGCTCATAGTAAAAATATAACTTACTAATACTAAAACTATCGGTTTCACTATTCTGCCTTTTTTGCGCCTAGGATTTAAAAAAAAATACGGTTGCCGTGCTTAAGCCTGTGCAGATAAATAACTTGCTACAGCAGCTTTAATATCCGCCTGATATTGCTGCTCTAGCGCTGTACGCTGCTCATCAAATGCCTGCTGCTGCGTGGAGGACAATGCTTTCCATTCATCTAAAATTGGAATATGGGCTGTGGCCAATGCCAGCTGGTCAAAAGGTTTAAAAAAAGCTTGTTGCTGTTCGGCTACAGGCAGGGCTTGCCGATAGGACATAATACGAATGGCAGCTTCTGTACTTGACACCTGGCCCTGCTCTAAAACACGCAACATGGTCATTATATTAAGCCGGGCGGTATCTGCAGCTTCGTTTCTATGCTGCTCAGTCGCTCTCAACTCATCGGCTTGTGCCTGTTGCTGTTTGGACGCTAACCGCCATGTATAAACAGCATAGCCCGCTAAAACAATAACAATGGCTACAGCCAGTATCAGATACAACATAACAGATAATATAACCTCTTATAGTAAAGCCAATCACAGCAATTCATTGCTGCTAAATCGTGCTGCCAGCTTATCGCAATAAGCATCTAGGGTCGATAATCTTTAATCAGCCACACTATCAACATTGCTACTGTTCACAAACAAACTAAAATGCCATCACTCACCACTATTAAATACGCGGAATGATCCACCATGAATAAGTCAATATTGCATTTCAGCACCCAGCCCAACATAGCGCCGGCACTGCTAAAAGCCTTACTTATTCCCCGCCCAGGGTTTAATAGCCAGCAGGGCATACCGCCACTAGAGGCTTATTGGCCACATGCTGAAGTGAACCAAAACAGCCTAGCCCAATACCTAAGCCTATTAGATATACCTTCATCAGATACGCTACCTATTTTATATCCACATGTTATGGCCGGCAGTATGCACATGCATCTATTAACCCATAAGGATTTCCCCATCCGCTTGCTGGGCGCTGTACACCTTAAAAACCGCATTGTGCAAACAAAGCCCATTAGCATAGCTGCCGTGATGGATATACGATCCAAACTGGGAGCCTACCGTATTACCGAGAAAGGACTAGAGTTCGATTTTACTACCGACATACTAATCGCCGGTGAACAGCAATGGCAGGAGACCACCACCTATTTTAAAGCCGGTAATTTTAGCCGCCACAGCCCGATTAGCAGCGACAGCAGCTTCGAATTAGATAAACTGACCCACACCAAAAAATTAGCGACCTGGGCTATCCCCAAAGACCGAGGCAAACGCTACGCGAAAATAACCGGGGACTATAACCCCATACATATGTCGCCCTTATTGGCGAAGCTATTTGGCTTAAAAAGAGATATTGCCCATGGCTTTGGGGTACTGGCGCAAGCTTTAGCGCACGCCAATAACAGCAGCGGCCTGCTCAATGCTAATAGTAACAATCACAACACTATACAGCTTGACGTTATCTTTAAAGGGCCTGTGTATTTAGAATCCGAGGTCAATTTACAACAAGATGCAGGCGCTAACAGCACACGCCTTGACGTGTATTGTGGCGACAACCCAAAACCCAGTATTTGCTTAGCCATTAGTAACACTTAAAAGCACAGTTAGTAGGTAGCAGCCAATAAGGGTAGCTCCCCTTAGCTAGCGCATCACTGGCCTACCCTGTTTTGCTAACCCTCCCAGCCCCCCCTAAAACCGCAGGAACACTGAGTTTTGGCTATATTTTCACCAAGCCTTGGGCAGTAAACTTAAAAAACACAAAAAAGCCTTAAATTCATGGTCAATATTTGACCTTTTAGCTGCAAAATCTAGTATGATGCGCACCCCAAATTTTGACCGGCCTAGACGCTGGGCCATACACTGATTGAACCCACAGGATACATTTAATGCTTGCAGTTAAAAACCTAGAGAACTTGATTAAAATAGAGAACGAATTAAAAGCACAGTACGAAGACAAGCTAAGCAACCAAGCCGCCGAAATCGCCAGCGGCCAAGAAACCATCAAAGAGCTAGAAGCTACTATCGCCAAGCAACAGGAAAGCCTGCTTGAGCTTTCCAACAGCGCCGCCGATAAAAAGCGTATTGAGCAAACCAACCGCGAGCTAAGCAACCGTACTAACAAGCAACAAGAAGAAATTGACGAGCAGAAAAAACGTATTAAAACCCTGCAAAAAGAGCTGGCCGAAGTGCGTGCCGAAGTTAAAAAGCTCAACCAGCTCGATGCTGAAAAGTTGAAAAAGAATCTAGTAGCCAACAAGAAAAAGTTAGCCGAAAAAACAGCTAGTAACGACCTGCTACAAAAGTCTATTAACAAGACCAAAAGCGAAAACAACGAATTAGTACGCGAAGTTGCCGAGCTTAAAGCGAAACTAGCCGAGCTACAGCCCGAAGAAGAAGCTGCGGAAGAAAGCGCCGCCTAAGCTCAGCGTCCAGCTACTCTTTGATAACGCCAGCTTATGCTGGCGTTTTTATTAGCGAGCCAAATTATGAGTAAAAGCTACGCCTGCATAGGCCTATACAACCCCAAGTCACCCGATAACGTAGGCTCAGTGATGCGGGCAGCGGGCTGCTATGGTGTTAACAGCGTGTTTTATACCGGCCGCCGCTACGATGTAGCCAAACCTTTTTATACCGACACCCAAAACGCCTATGAAAAGCTGCCCTTAATTGGCGTTGAGGACTTGGCCCAAGTAGTGCCACTGGGCTGCGTACCTGTTGCCGTAGAGCTAGCCGCTGGCGCCAAACCGCTACCCAGTTACAAACACCCGCCTCGCGCTTTTTATATTTTTGGTCCCGAAGACGGCAGCCTCAGCAAGGCCGTGACTAATTTTTGCAGTGAAACGATTTACGTGCCCACCGAAGGCTGTATGAATTTAGCCGCCACCGTTAATGTGGTGCTTTACGACAGGCTGGCTAAAGGTGATGATTTTTCTTATCACCACGCAGAGCTAAGACTTTAAATTTTATCAACTACCATTAACCACCATCACCCGATAAGACCCAGCCATGAGAGATATAATCATTACTCACCAACCCGTAGAGCTGTACAAAATACTCAAATTTGAGGGCATGGCCCGCAGCGGCGGTGAAGCCAAAATGTTTATAGAGCAAGGTGAGGTTTTGGTTAACGGCGCTGTAGAAACCCGCAAGCGTAAAAAAATTATTGCGGGCGACCAGATACAGCTCTTTGATGATTGCGCACGTATTGTATTAGACGAGGCATAGCTAAGCAGAAAATCAGCCTAGCTATCATCGCGCACGCGCATTAAACCTTCCTGCGCACTAGAGGCAATCAACTGGCCGTCTTTAGTATAAAAACTACCGCGATTAAACCCTCTAGCATGAGCCGAGCGCGGGCTGTCCATGTGATAGTAAATCCAATCGTCTACTCTAAAATCAGTGTGAAACCACATGGCGTGATCCAAGCTGGCTCCCTGAAACCCTTTGCTTAAAAAGCCTATGGGATGCGGGTACAAGCCGGTTTCCATCAATCCCCAATCCGAAATATAGGTGAGCAGGGTACGATGCAAGGCGGGGTCATGCGCTAGCTCACCCTTAAACTTTAACCAAAAACCACGCTGCGGCTTTTCCTGGGTAGGCTCTACGGGATTACGCGGGTTAACCGAGCGCATATCGACTACATCATCAGGGATAATAGCCAATAATTTTTGTAAGCTGGTATTGGGAAACAAGCGCCGCACCAAATCATTATCCCCTTCCAAGCCTTCTGGCGCAGGCACGTCTATGGGCAGGTCTATTTGATGCTCATAACCCGGCTCTACGATTTGAAAGGAAATTGAACAGTTAAAAATGGCCTTACCGTACTGCTTGGCAACCACCCTGCGAGTAGAAAAGCTGCCGCCATCACGTATAGGGTCTACATCGTAAATTATGGGCCTATCTTGATCGCCGCGGCGTAAAAAATACGCATGCAAGGAGTGAGGGTGGCGTAAAGGATCTACCGTGCGCGCCGCTGCGTTAAGTGCCTGCGCTAATACCTGGCCGCCGTAAACCTGCGGTAGGGGTAACTTAAGGGTAAGCCCCCTAAATAACAAAGTATCTAGCTGTTCTACCTGCAAATTCTCTAATAAGTCATCGAGACCAAACATAGTAAGCCTTAGTTTTTAGCCGCTGATTACAACCCAGAATAATGAAGAGCCAGCTACATCATACTCAAGCCAGTATTGAACAGCTAATAAAAAAGACACGAATAGAAATAAAATTTTACTTGGTTAATTTTGCCAATAGCTCTGTGATTATTTGCTCTTGATCTTTGCCATTACAATCAATCACTAAGTCGGCATATTGCTTATATAAAGCCTCGCGCTCGGCAAATAAATCCTCCAGGCTCTGGCCAGGCAAACTGGCAATGCCGCGAGTATCAAAATTATGTATGCGCCTGCGTAATTCCGCCAAATCGGCATGCAAATATACCACGGGGCCTAGCGACTTGAGTTTATTCATGCCCTTATCGCTGTACACGGCACTGCCACCGGTAGCGATCACATGATGAGACAGATCAACACTAAGTAGCACTTCTTCCTCTATGCGCCTGAGGTTGAGGTAATCAGTCTCATTTAAAATATCTTGCAGTGTTTTTTCTTCACGTAATTGAATTAGCACATCCGTATCAACAAAATCCCTGGCGGTTTCTTTGGCCAACAACACCCCTATGGTGCTCTTACCTGCACCGGGCATACCAATTAAAATAACACTGCCTTTACCTAGCACTCAGCAACTCCTTTAAGTTTTTAACCCACAAAAATTAGCACTCAATAATACTGACTGGCACCGCCAGCACATTAACGGCCAAACCACCTCTGGCGGTTTCTTTATATTTGTCCTGCATGTCGCGACCAGTATCGCGCATGGTTTTGATTACTTGATCCAAGCTAACAAAGTGATGACCATCACCACGCAGCGCCATACGCGCAGCGGTAATGGCTTTTACGGCGGCCATGGCATTGCGCTCTATGCAGGGCACTTGCACTAAGCCGCCTATAGGGTCACAGGTTAGCCCCAGGTTATGTTCCATGCCTATTTCGGCGGCATTTTCCACTTGCTCGGGAGTGCCGCCCAGCGCATCGGCTAAAGCGGCCGCCGCCATAGAGCAGGCCGAACCCACCTCACCTTGGCAGCCCACTTCGGCACCGCTAATGGAGGCATTAATTTTATACAATATACCGATAGCGGCGGCAGTTAATAAAAAACGCGGCGCATCGGCCAAACTGGCACCCGGTGAAAAATCTAAATAATAGCGCAGCACCGCCGGTATTATTCCCGCCGCGCCATTGGTGGGCGCAGTAACTATACGCCCGCCCGAGGCATTCTCCTCATTGACCGCCAGCGCATACAAGCCCACCCAATCCATTACATTGAGTGGGTCGTCAGCCATATTACAGGTTTTTAATTGTCGGTATAAATGTGCCGCGCGACGCTTAACTTTTAAACCGCCAGGCATTATACCCTCGGTACGGCAGCCCTTTTCTATACAATCGTTCATCACCTGCCAGATAGTCAGCAGGCTTTCATTAATTTCAGCCTCGCTGCGCCAGGCCTTTTCATTTTCCATCATTAAGGCGCTAATGGATAAGCCCGACTCGGCACAGCGCTGTAGCAACTCTGCCCCCGTGCTAAAGGGATAAGGCACAGGCGTATCATCTTCAATAATAAAGCCTTGCTCTGCAGCGGATTCATCCACCACAAAGCCACCACCCACCGAATAAAAACAACGCTGCGATAACACGGTGCCAGCAGCGTCATAGGCGGTAAAGGTCATGCCATTAGAATGAAAGGGTAGTGACTTATTGCGATGCATCAGCAAGTCTTCGGCATAGGTAAAGCTGATCTCATGCTTAGCCAGCAGGCTAATGCGGCCACCTTCGCGCACATCGGCAACACGCTGGGCGATACTATCCACAACAACGGATTCTGGGCTGTCACCCTGCAAGCCTAAAATAACGGCCTTGCCGGAACCATGCCCCGCACCTGTAGCCCCCAGCGAGCCAAACAGTTCAGCGGTTAAACGCTGCACCTGCTGGAGCTGGCCCTCCTTGTCCAACTCCTGTACAAAAGTAAGCGCCGCTTTCATAGGGCCTACGGTGTGTGAGCTAGATGGCCCTATACCGACTTTAAATAGTTCAAATACGCTGATGGCCATGTTCTTTCCCTCTTTTTATTATTTGCTTTGCCCTGCACCCAGCTTTAACGTCAGGTACAACAGGATACAACCAACGAACGCTAAAGCAGACTATTGTGCACCTTAAAAGCATTGCACTACAAGCGCCTAAGCTATATGGCAAGATATTGATTTAAAAGCAATTTTAATAAAAGAGGGAGGAAAAAGACTATTTCTGAAAACTGTCGTTAAAAAGCACTATTAAGAGGAGTTATGGCGAGAAATGCCGCAAAAGTGCTGTTTAAGTGATATATGGATAAGCTGGTTAAAATAATGCCCGGTCCAAACCTGGCCCGGGCAATACTAATGATCACCGCTTATCATTGGCGAATTCCTTTGCAAATTTTTCTTCAAGCTGCTTATCCAAAGCGACGGAAATGTCTTCCAGGCTTTTAGATACTTGCAACTCTACTTTTTTGGCAATGGCGTCTGTGTCGACACTAACAGCCTTAGAGGCCAACCACTGGTTGTTTGCAGTGATGCTATTCATTGCCAAAATCATAGTAGACCCTTTACTGACTCCAGTTTCAGCGACGGCGGTGGTACCACCCAAAAGACCTACGATAACGGCTAGCACAGCCACATTTTTCATTTTTACTCTCCAAAATTTTGAGTGTTTACAATTATGGGCTTTTGGCCCGATCCTGCGGTCAGCTGCCTGTTTTTTATTCAAAACCTGCATGTGTTACCGCAACGAAACGAATAGTAACACATGTTTAATAAACGTCCACTCTTTTAGATTAATTTTTTATGTTAAAACTGAAATAATTTAGTAACAGGTTATTAGAGGCAGCAAAAAACGGGGGATTACGGCGAGATGGCACTTTTTAGAGGCAAAGGTAACAAAAACAAAATAAAAGGTAACACTTTTGGGGTAGAGCTGGCTAAAATGTCTAAATAAAAAACAAAAAGGCCATTATTTGGCCACTGCATGCGCAGCTAACTCAACATAGGATAAATAGCGGTAACACCGCCATGACTTTAGCTATGCTTATAGGAACCCAAAACCCCATAAAAAATTTTTATGAGCAATCAGGGAGGGAGGCAGCTAGCCCTTATCGCAGCCTGCTAACATCAAATCGCCTAGCCAGCCTGCTCTTTTTTGTTATGACACTATCAACCCGCGCCAAATACTAGGTATCATGCTAGCCTTTATATAACCCCAGCCATTTTCAAACCAAGCAATAAGTTAAGCCTTTATGGAAACCCTAGCAGCCGCCTCTGTTATCGAACAGCACGGGCTACCCTATTTTCGAGAGCTGGCCACTTTTGGCGCGCTTTCAGACGAAGTCATCCTATACATACTTAATGAAGGCAGTATTACTCTCTATAAACAGGGCGAATATTTACAGCGCCAAGGCGCAGCCAATGACTTTCAAGTAGTACTCAGTGGCAAAATTGCCTATTACAAACATTTTGGCGGCCAGGACATACTCACCCGCCACTTTACAGCAGGCGAACAAGTGGGCTTTGATTTAATGTTGGGGATGATCCCCCACAATGGCACTGATGTGGCTGAAGTCGACTGCCAAATATTAGATATAGACTGCGCTTTGTTTTATAGGCTGCACGAACTGTTCCCCGCCGATTTTGGCCTATTAATGATTAACCTCACCCGCGAGCTCTCGCGCGAGATAGCGCTATTAGAAGATGTCATAGGTGAAACCTACTGCCGCCAACTCCCCGAAGAATAAAGCCGCTAAGCCACACACTCGCCAAGCAAGCATAGTGCTCTACACTTAAATAAAGCCCGAAGTGCCCCATGATTAAGGGAGGCTGTTATGAGTAGCACTATCGCCTTTATAGGCCTAGGCAATATGGGCGGCAGCATGGCCGCCAACTTAGTAAAAGCGGGTTATAGCGTACGCGCCTACGACCTCAGCCCCGCCGCCCTAAACCAAGCCCAAGCTGCAGGCTGCTATGCCGCCAGCTCGGCATTAGATTGTATAAGCAGTGCCCAAACCGTCATCACCATGTTAACCAGCGGCGAAATCGTCGAACAACTCTACCTTCACGATCCCGGCCTGTTTAACCAGCTTAGCCCCACCACCCTGGTGATAGACTGCTCCACCATTGCGCCACAAAACTCCCAGCACCTGGCCCAATGTGCAGCGGCCAAAAAACTACGCTGCATAGACGCCCCCGTTTCGGGCGGCACCGCAGGGGCTGCAGCGGCAACTCTGACCTTTATTTGCGGCGGTGAGGCAGACGATGTAGCGCTAGCCAAACCTATACTGTTAAGCATGGGCCAACAGGTTTTTCACGCGGGTGGAGCCGGCGCAGGCCAAATTGCCAAAGCCTGTAATAATATGTTGCTGGCCATACAAATGGCAGGCACTGCGGAGGCGCTGCAAATGGGCGTTAATAGTGGCTTAGATGCCAGCACTCTCTCCGAGATTATGCATAACAGCTCTGGTAACAATTGGGTGCTAGATAAATACAACCCCTACCCGGGGGTTATGCCGCAAGCCCCTGCCAGCCATCAATACCAGCCCGGTTTTATGGTTAAGCTGATGCTTAAAGATTTGGCTATAGCTATGCAAACGGCGCAACATAGCCGGTCAGACACCCCCCTAGGGCTGCACGCCCAACAATTATTTGAGCAATTACAAAGCAGCCACCCAGATTATGGCGATAAAGACTTTTCCAGCATACAGCGGCTGTATCAACCGCCCCAGACAAATTCCCGAGGCTAGCAAGCACAACGCCGCTAAGCTACTATGGCTAAGCCTTCTAAACATTGGCATTGAGCATCATCCCATGCTAAAAAACTAGCTACAATAACAGGCAACGATAAGGAATCATTGCAGGTGATACGACTCTCATCGGTATTATTAAGTGCGGCACTATTACTACCACTGGGCCCAGCAGCACTCGCTACCCCCACCGCTATAGAGCTTCACGTCTATCCTTTATTTAGTCTCAAGCTACGTCAGGCTTGGAGCCACCGTTACCAGGAGCTGCTGTTAAAACACGCAGGAGTTAATACCGTATTCAAATCGGCTTCTTCCATAGAAGAATTAATACTTAATGCACAGACCCCCACCCCCAAGCTAATAGCCAGCCCCATGCATGTGGCGCTATATTTACAAAAAAACTATGCTTATCAATTAGTGATGGAGCAGGTTTACACGGCCAAATGGGTTTTAATTAGTAAGCAAGAGACGACTTTCGACGGCACCTCGTCCTTAAATGGGCAGTGCATAGCCATACCCGATAGGCTCAGTTCTATCAGCACCACGGCACTAGCAGCAATTAATAATACAACCGCCCCCGACACCCACTTTCAAGTGATAGACAAAAACACCCAAGACGGCAGCCTGTTTTCTGTTATCAATAATGAATGCGCCTTTGCTATTGTGTCTGATTTATTATTAGAAAAAGCGCTACGCTCATCACTTAAAAACATAAAAATTGACTGGCAAGGTGACGAGCAAGCTCTGCGTATGGTTTTCAGCCTTTCTCCCCAAACACCCGCACCAATAAAAGAAGTTATAGCAAGCACCTTGCTCAGCATAGGCCACGACCACCAACTAACCGGCAGCTTTCTAAGCCCACCTGCCCGCGCTATAAACGCACAAACCAATTCTGTGTTACTCGATGATTACAGCCTGCAAGCACTACACGCCATGGAGCAACAACTGCAGGCTAAACAACCATAGCGATTATATGCAGCCGCACAGCACTAATCTTTTAGCAGAGGATGATCTTCGGGTAGCTGCCGGGATATCCACAGCGCTAGTTTATGGCGCATATTAGGTTCGTTATCTTGCCCTTTGGCTAAGGGCTGTATGAGTTTGTCATGTGCCAACAGGCGATAAAGATAGGTCACTTTATTTTTTGCCGAGTCACTGGCCTCAAACTCACCCACACCCCGCTTTTTAATATAAAGCGCACCAACTCTTAATGCCTCGGCGACCAACTCTGCTTCGTTTTTTATTTTTTTCATGTCAGTTGTACCTTATCGGCCAGAGCATGGCCTTAGTCACGGCTTGCTAATACACTCCTACTTCCCTTGTCAGCCCTAGCTGGAAATCAGTCTTCAGCTGCCGGGCCACGGTATTTAATTTGCACGCCTTTTAAAAAATGTCGCAAAATTTGATCTTTACACTCACGGTAATGCTTGTGATCAGGCTTTCTAAAAAATGCACTGAGCTCATGCTTGCTCATACGAAAATCAGCCGCACTCATGACTTCCAGCATATCTTCAGCCTGCAGATTGAGAGCGATTTTTAATTTCTTTAAAACCAGATTGTGATTGAGGCGCGACTCGGGTACCGGTAGTGGGCCGTCTTTTTTACCGCGCTTTTCTATAATTAAGCCATTGAGAAAGGTCGCCAAGTTGCGGTCGTTAATTCTTTTGCACTCGGGGTCATCTTCTTTTTTTAGCCACTCACTGACCTGCTCACGGCTAACCTCCGCACCGGCCAAGGCAAATATCGCGATCATCTTTCTATCATTAAAATCAAAGGCGTAGCGTATGCGGCGCAGCACATCGTTATTGGTCATGAGGTAATCCTAATAAAAAATAAAATGCCGGCAAGGCGGCTTAGCTTTGTGACTCTGTAGAGGCCTGCTCTAGTTTTAATCGCTCAGCTTTAGAAATATAGCGCGGTTTGGCTTTGGGGTTGAGCTTAGCATTAGCCTGCTTCACTTTCTTTTTAAGCACTTGGTTGATTTTCTTTTTACGGTTCATAAGCTAAACAATGGCTAAACAGACAAATAAAGGGGGGGGTAATAATAGCATTGGCAGGGCTATTTCGCATCGATTTACCCCCTAACAGCCGCAAACAAGCTGTGTTAGGCTAACGCAAGTAATAACTAACAATTCAAATAAACAGGGATCTCTACTATGAGCCTAAAGCCATTCATCGCACTGCCCAGCCTCATCATCAGCAGCCTATTGCTAAGCGCCTGTGGCAGCCCCGCTACCCCCAGCGCCGACCTGATACTGCAAGGCGGTAAGGTTTACACCGTGGACCCACAACAAGAGTGGGCCGAAGCCGTAGCCATTAAAAACGGCAAAATTATCTATGTGGGTAATAATGCCGGAGCCGCCGCCTACAAGGGCGACAGCACCCAGCTCAGCGACCTCAAAGGCAAAATGCTGCTGCCCGCCTTTCAAGATAGCCATATACACCCTGTTAGCGGCGGCCTAGCTTATGGCACCTGCCCCTTGTTCGACCTTAAAAGCCTAGAGGCGGTACTAGCCGCCGTAAGCGACTGCGTTGAGCAAAGCCCTGCGGGCAGCCCCATTTTTGCACGCGGCTGGAGCTGGGAGATTTTTAACCAGCAGCAACCCCATAAGCAACTATTAGACGCCATAGACAGCAACCGCCCCATCATTACCAAAGATACAGATGGCCACACCCTGTGGGTCAATTCGGCAGCGCTAAAACTGGCAGGTATTAACCGCGACAGCATCAGCCCTGAGGGCGGCGCCATAGGTAAGGATGAAAAAACTGGCGAACCTATAGGCACCTTAATGGAAGGCCCAGCCATGAAGCTGGTCACCGATAAGCTGCCCGCACAAACCACCGAGCAGCTGGTAGAGGCCTTACGTTACACCCAAAACTATCTGCACGGCCTAGGTGTTACCGCCATGCAGGACGCCAACGTCAACATCTCTGGCAGCAACCCTTACACCACGCTGGACGCCTATGCGCAAATGCGCGACAGCGGCGAACTAAAATTACGCGTTTCCGCTGCACTGGGCTGGAACCCCAACGCGGGGCTGGATCAAATCGACACCATCATTAAAGCCCGTGACAACTATTCTGGCGGCAGGTTACAAGCCAACACCGTAAAGTTTTGGGCCGACGGTATCATCGAAACCCGCACCGCCTATATGCTGGAACCCTATAGCGATGCCCCCGGCAATCGCGGCTTCTTAATGGTACCCGATAAGGAATTAGTAGAAGGCGGCCGCCGCTTAGATGCCGAAGGCTTTCAACTGCACATACACGCCATCGGTGATGGCACCGTAAGAAAAGCCTTGGACGTAGTAGCAAACGCCCGCAAGCACAACGGCCAGCGCGACAGTCGCCACCTCACCGCCCACACTCAAATCGTACACCCCGATGATATCGCTCGCTTTGGCCAGCTGGATATGATCGCCGGTTTTTCACCCTACTGGGCTTACGCCGATGACTATGTGCGCAATATCAACCCGCCGCAATTAGGGCCTGAGCGCATGGGCTGGATGTACCCCATCAATAGCATTCTTAAAACCGATGGCCGTATTGCCTTTGGCAGCGATTGGTCGGTAAGCACCGCTGACCCACTACTCGCCATAGAAGCCGCCGTCACCCGTATTAGCCCCCACAACGGTGAAGACACCCCCGTACTCATAGCCAAAGAGCGTATCAGCCTGGCCCAAGCTATAGAGGCCTACACTCTGGGTGCAGCCTATGCGAACTTTCTGGATAACCAAACCGGTTCTATAGAAGTAGGCAAATACGCTGACCTAGTGGTACTAAGCGATAATCTTTTTGAAGTTGAGCCTAGCGATATTTCTGAGGCTAAGGTGACGGCGACAATTATGGAAGGGGAAGTGGTTTTTGGTGAATTAAACTAAGTAACATCATAGGCAAGGATGCCTGCCCCTACTCTTAATCTCATTGCATAACAGAAGCGAAACACTAGCTCACCCTCACCTCTTCCACACCACTCTTTCAGTTCTCTCGCATTAGCTATGCTAAAACCGTAATCTGTATAGATGACAGCATTTCTATATCAGCCCAGTATGATAAAGAGCAATGCAATAAAGCTAAAATCAGGTAACAGCAATGCAAAAAAAATCCAAACTGAGCTTAACAGACGCAATGCAGCTATCTTTATTTATTCAGCAACACGCCGAAAAAAATAACTGGCATCCCTCTATAGTCATCGTGGACCACAGCACACAAGCTCTGCTTGCCCATAGGCATGAGTTAGCCAAACCCGGAACCCTTGCCGCTGCCGAAAAAAAAGCGCTGTGCGCCCATGCATTTCAAATGCCTACCGCTACCTGGGGTGAGCGCTTAACAAAAGGTGAACACTGGGTAACAACCATGCCCGGAGTTATTGCTGCAGCCGGTGGCGTACCTATAGAAGTCGATGGCGAGTTTATTGGCGCCGTAGGCGTGAGTGGTTCCAGCCAAGAGGCCGATCACGAAACTGCCCAAGAAGCGGTGCAGCGGTTTTGCCGCAGCCTCAAGCTCTAAGCCCTAAACATCGTGTGATTTGTAACTCAAATAGCTTGAGGCTATTTGAGGCCTACGGGCGCCTGCTTAGGAACTGAAGCCATTCGAGGGTGCAGATATTAAAAAAGGCCCCTACCTTGCGGCATCACCGTTCTTTATTAAAGCACTATGAAGTGGGGGAAGGATTGATCAAATTACCTTGAGGGTATTTTGACCCTACGGGCGCCTTTCAAAAGCAGACGTCCAATTTATGCTATAAGCATAAATTGTCGAACCGCTTAGGAACTGCACCCTTTCGAGTGTGCAGATATTAAAAAAGGCCCCTACCTTGCGGTAGGGGCCTTTTTTAATATGGCGCGCTCGGAAGGATTAATCAAAATACCTTAAGGGTATTTTGACCCTACGGGCGCCTACGGCGTTCAAATTCCGCCTTAGGCGTAATTTGTCGAACCTTGACTTGTCTCGGCACCAACCCAAACACCACATACAAAAAAACCCCGACCTTTCGGACGGGGTTTTTTTGTATGGCGCGCTCGGAAGGATTCGAACCTTCGACCGCTCGGTTCGTAGCCGAGTACTCTATCCAGCTGAGCTACGAGCGCGTAGGGTGCGCACTATATGGATCTGGGTGGGTTTAGTCAACCCTGAAGGGTGATTTTCTCACTATTATCAAAGGCTATTAGCCGAAATGATCACAGGGTGAGCAACAAGCCTTGCTGAGCATAAATAGCGTTAAACATCGCTATAGCTTGCAAGCTATTTATTGGGATTTTTTAGAGGGGGCACAGCGTATAAACAAGAAAGGCCTCCCATTTGGGAGGATATCGGCAATTTACTTGAGATCAATTTGGGCGGGGCGGAAGGATTGATCAAAATACCTTAAGGGTATTTTGACCCTACGGGCGCCTTGTAAAAGCAGGCGTTAGCATGCCCCACGAACAGAGTGAGTGCTTTGGGTATCAAACTGTGCCCTAGGCACAGTTTGTCGAACCGTTTACGAACCAAGCCTTACGAGCAAGACGTATTGTCCCGTCCTAAAATACGTTGACGGTTTTTGATTGTAGCGGCTGCCTTAGGCAGCCGCTTTTTTGTGCACCTCTTCGGGGGTTCTCATCCCCAGGCTCAAGTGCGGCCTCATCGTGTTATAGATAT
>NZ_JANHAP010000021.1 GCF_024734385.1 Dasania sp. GY-MA-18
CGATCTGTTCGACTACGGCTAATTTAAAGCCCAAGTTGTAATCGCGCTGAGTGCGCTTCCGGCGTTTAGGTGTAGAGTTGTCCATTAATAGGTCCTCAATGTGTAAACCTATTTCAGGACGGGACATATAAACAAAAAAGGCCTCCCATTTGGGAGGCCTTTTTTGTTTAATATGGCGCGCTCGGAAGGATTCGAACCTTCGACCGCTCGGTTCGTAGCCGAGTACTCTATCCAGCTGAGCTACGAGCGCGCAAAGTTGATATAGTTATACCCTTATATCAGTGGGTTAGCAGAATCGATTACATCAACCGGTGGGATTAATTTTAACAAGCTTTCGCCTGTTAAAACCCCGTTCGGGCTGCGCCGCTATGCGGCTTGTTCCAGTTTCGCCGTAGGCTAAACTGGTCGAACCGTTTGCGAACTAATCTCTCATTCTACCGATTATTTAAAATCGTCCACCTTTGATGGGCGTTTTTAAATAAATGGCGGAGAAGGAGGGATTCGAACCCTCGATACAGTTTCCCATATATACCCTTAGCAGGGGCACGCCTTCAGCCACTCGGCCACTTCTCCGCGTAAACTTTAAACAATTCATCAAAGAAAAACTGTCTAAAAATCAATCTCATAGCAGCTTAAATAAGCCCTTAGCGATTGAGGGCGGCATGATACCATATCTGCCGCATATTCAAAGCCCAATCTGGCTTTAAAGCACAATTAAGCCTCTGCTGGTGCATCCAGGTCGAAAGCAGTGTGCAAAGCGCGTACACCCAACTCTAAAAACTTCTCATCCACGATGACTGAGATTTTAATTTCAGAGGTGGTGATCATTTCTATGTTGATGTTCACATCTGCCAAGGCCTTAAACATACGGCTGGCGATACCGGCATGGCTGCGCATGCCCACACCTACCAAGGAAATTTTGGCGATGGTGTCATCGGTTAGCACTTCTCTTGCACCCAACTCTTTAGCCGTGGCTTCGACTATAGTTTTGGCCTTAATAAAATCATTGCGATGCACGGTAAAGGTCAAATCAGTAGATTGATCATCACCAAAGTTTTGTACGATTACATCTACTTCTATATTGGCATCGCTCACCGGCCCTAAGATTTTATAGGCTATACCGGGTGAGTCGGGCACACCCTTAACCATAATTTTGGCTTCGTCACGGGTAAAGGCTATGCCTGAAATCGCAGGATTTTCCATTTCAACCTCTTCATCTGTACATATCAATGTGCCGGGGCCATCTTGTGAGCTGTGCAGCACACGCAAGGGTACGTTGTATTTACCGGCGAATTCTACGGCTCGAATTTGCAGAACTTTTGAGCCCAGGCTCGCCATCTCTAACATTTCTTCGAAGGTGATTTTATCCATGCGTCTGGCACGGTCGACTACCCGCGGGTCGGTGGTGTAAACCCCGTCCACATCGGTATAAATCTGGCACTCATCGGCTTTTAGCGCTGCCGCTAAAGCTACTGCGGTAGTGTCGGAACCGCCACGGCCCAAGGTAGTGATATTGCCATGCTCGTCAGCGCCCTGAAAACCAGCCACTACAACTACACGCCCCTCTTCTAAATCGGCACGTATATGTTTTTCGTCTATGGACTTAATACGCGCTTTATTATGCGCATCATCAGTAAGAATTTTTACCTGGCTGCCGGTGTATGAACGGGCAGGCACGCCGCGCTTATTTAAGGCCATACATAACAAGGCAATGGTCACTTGCTCGCCAGTAGAGACCAACACATCTAACTCGCGGGGAGTGGGTTGATCCTGAATTTCTTTGGCCAAGCCGATTAAACGGTTAGTTTCGCCGCTCATCGCAGATACTGCCACCACTATATCGTGGCCCTCGGCACGAAATGCAGCAACCTTATCGGCTACGCCTTCTATACGCTCGATGGTCCCTACTGAAGTACCACCGTATTTTTGAACAATTAAGCTCATGGTCAATCATCACACCTAAGAAAAAGGGACGCAATTAAACACTAAACTGCGCATAAATAAAACAATTTAATGGCACTGGTATAAAGGAATATTCTAGGGGGCTCAAGCTCTGGTTTTGCCCCCTTTTTTTAAACCTAAGCCCCAGCTTCTACCCAAGCCACTACGGCGGGTAAGGCTGTAGCCAAAGCGGCCACATCGCTACCTGCCCCCTTGGCTTTTTCAGGCTTACCGCCGCCTTTGCCGCCCACTAAGGGGGCAAAGTGCTTCATCAAGTCACCGGCGCGATATTGTTTTAGCAGATCCTTGCTCACACCGCAGGCCAAGTTGATACGCTCACCATCTACACTGGCCAGCAACACCACCGCGGTACCCAGCTTATCGGTTAGCTGCGATACGGTATTGTCCAGAGTTTTCATGTCGGCACCGTCTAACTGACTGGCGATAACCTTAATGCCATTCACGTTTTGCGCCTCTGAGGCCAAGTCGCTGCCCGCCGCCGAAGCCATTTTGGCCTTGAGCGAGACCAGCTCTTTTTCTAGCTTGCGCTGCTTCTCTAATAGCTGCTGTACCTTGTCGACTACATTGTCGCGGCTGCCTTTCACCACGGCGGCCACTTCGGCCACGCAGCGCTCTGCTTCATCAAACAGGGCCAGCGCTTTCGCACCCGTTACGCCTTCTATACGACGCACGCCAGCGGAGATGCCAGACTCTGACACCAAACGTATTAAACCTATATCACCCGTGCGCTTAACATGAGTGCCACCACACAGCTCTACTGAATAGCCCTGGCCCATGCTGAGCACACGCACGCTGTCGCCGTATTTCTCACCAAACAACATCATGGCGCCCAGTTTTTCGGCGTTTTCCATATCGGTTTCGGTGGTTTCTACCGCGCTGTTTAGGCGTATTTGCTCGTTTACCTGCTGCTCTATGGCTTTAAGCTGTTCGGCAGTCACCGCTTCAAAATGGGAGAAATCAAAACGCAGTTTTTGAGCATCAACCAGCGAGCCCTTTTGCTGCACATGGTCGCCTAACACATTGCGTAAGGCGGCATGCAATAAGTGAGTCGCAGAGTGGTTGAGTGCCGTGGCATGACGGACTTCGGCGTCTACCGTAGCAGCCAAGTTATCACCCACTTTAATAGAGCCCTGCACTAACACACCTTGGTGTAAATGGTTGTCGCCGTTTTTGCTGGTATCTGCCACCTCAAAGCGCACGCCGCTAGCCGTTAATAAGCCGCTATCACCCACTTGGCCGCCAGACTCGCCATAAAAAGGCGTGCTGGCCAACACCACTGCCCCGGTTTCGCCCTCAGCCAAGCTGTCGACTAACTCACCGTCTTTTAATAACGCCACCACCTCACAGTCATCAGCTAGCTGCTGGTAGCCGGTAAACTCTGTACTGCCGTTAATATCTACACCTTCGGCCAAGGTCATTTTAAAATTGCTAGAGGCTCTAGCCATTTGCCGCTGGTTTTCCATAGCCGCTTCAAAACCGGCCTCATCTATAGTCAAGCCACGCTCGCGGGCAATATCGCCGGTTAAATCTACGGGGAAGCCATAGGTGTCATAGAGCTTAAATAAGATTTCACCGGGGATTTGTTTATCGCTAAGGCCTGCAAGATCCTGCTCTAATATGCGCATACCTTGATCTAGCGTTTTAGCGAATTGCTCTTCTTCAGTGAGCAGCACTTTTTCAATTTGCGCCTGTAGCTTCACCAACTCGGGGTAGGCATCGCCCATTTCCTGCGCTAACGGCGCTACCAGCTTATGGAAGAAGTTATCTTTCGCACCCAGCTTATTACCGTGGCGCACGGCGCGGCGAATAATACGGCGCAGCACATAGCCACGGCCTTCGTTGGAGGGCAGCACTCCGTCACAAATCAGAAACGAGCATGAGCGTATATGATCGGCAATTACTCGCAGTGAAGACTCGGTGGTATCTTTAACCCCAATAATCTTAGCCGCTGCATTTAATAAGCTTTGAAATAAGTCTATTTCGTAGTTGCTGTGCACACCCTGCATAATGGCAGAGATGCGCTCTAAGCCCATGCCGGTATCCACCGAGGGCTTGGGTAGGGGATGCATAGTGCCGTCTTCGGAACGGTTGTATTGCATAAATACATTGTTCCAAATTTCTATAAAGCGATCGCCGTCTTCATCGGGGCTGCCCGGAGGGCCACCAAAAATTTCTTCGCCGTGGTCATAGAAGATTTCTGTACAAGGGCCGCAGGGGCCGGTATCGCCCATAGCCCAAAAATTATCCGAGGCATATTTGGCACCTTTATTGTCGCCTATGCGGATGATTTTTTCGGCGGGTAGGCCCATGTCGTTTAGCCAAATATTATAGGCCTCGTCATCATCGGCATAAACGGTGACTAATAATTTGTCGGTGGGCAGATTGAGGTATTGCTCAGAGGTTAAAAACTCCCAAGCAAAGGCAATGGCGTCTTTTTTAAAGTAATCGCCAAAGCTGAAGTTACCCAGCATTTCAAAAAAAGTATGGTGGCGGGCTGTGTAACCTACGTTTTCTAAATCGTTGTGTTTGCCACCGGCACGCACACAGCGCTGCGAGCTAGTAGCACGGCTGTAGGCGCGCTGCTCCTGCCCTAAAAACAAGTCTTTAAACTGCACCATGCCGGCATTGGTAAATAATAAGGTGGGGTCATTACCCGGCACTAATGAACTGCTGGCCACACGGGCATGCCCTTTTTGCTCAAAGTAACTTAAAAATGCTTCCCGTATGTCTGAGCTTTTCATATTTAACTATCTACCTATTTAATGCCGCGTTGCAGTGGTGAACCCTAAAATAAGAGCGAAAACCCGCCAAATAGCGGGTTGTTAAGGATTGGGAGTATATCTAAAAGCAGGCCAAAGGCCGATAGCTTAGCGCTAGTTTGCGGAAATTAATTGCCTAGCCTAACAGCCGCTAAGCTGAGGCTAAGCACTAGCCGCAGCCAGTAAGCCCTTATTTAAGCCCACCAAAGCGCTGATAGAAACCGGCATCGGCTTTGGGCAGCTGACCTTCGGCAGTCTCCATGTGGCTAAGCAGGTAAGTTTCCGCCCCCTGGTGGGTGGCCTTATAAATATTAGCCGCTAAGTTTAAAGCGGCCTTACCCGCCCAATCACTGGGCAGCAGCTCATCGGGCAGATCAGTATCTTTTAATAGAATACGACGGTATTCGTGTATTAGCAGGGTGCGCAATTGAAAGCACTGCTCCGCATCTATAGATTTAGCCTTAGCTATAGCTGCCAACACCGGCCTAAAGCGTCGCAAAAAATCACTGTAGCGCGCCTCTAAATCCTCTAAATTCCAACAAGCTTTAGAAAGCTGCTTCAACACCCCTTGCGAGGCCAGCTCTTCGGTGTGGGCGTTCATGACCACCACTTTATCTACGGCCCCCAGTTCTAGCAGGGTTTCATCCAGTGAACGCCTGTCGGCACCGGGCCTGGCCAGCAGGCCAGAGGCTAAAGCGCCGTAGCCCAGCCAGCGCAGCTCTTTGCGCAATTCATCGCGCTCTTCTTCCACATAGGCCGGTAACACCAGGGTCCACTGGCCATCCCATTGCGGACGACTGGCAGAATAAATGCGCCTGGCGGTTTTTTGATACTGACGCGAGCCAAACTCGGTAAAGCTGTAATAGCTGCGCCTACCTATCTGGGTAGAGACCAACCAGTTCTCTTGTATCAACCTATAGACCGAGGTGCGCACTAGGCGCTGATTTAAACCAAAGGGCTCTAGGGCCTCTATTAAGCTGCCCAGCCACACCGAACCGCCATGCTGAGAAATAGAGTCGCCAAAAATACTGATGATTAAGGAGCCGCCACGCATAGGGCGCTGCTGCTGAAATTCTGCCAGTAGGTTTTCAACACACTTCAATTTAGCCATGCTTAATGCACTTCCCGTGTCATTACTTAGATGAGCAGGATTCTACTGGGCCACCGTAGTGAGGGCAAACACAAAAAAGCCGCAAACAGCACAAACTGGTTGCGGCCCTACTTCAGTGATTTAACAACCCCTCATAGAATCAGCGCTGATCAAAATCCACCACCACTTCTTCAGAGATAGGATGAGCCTGACAGCTTAATATAAACCCAGCTTCAATTTCATGAGGCTCTAGCCCATGGGCTATATCCATATCCACTTCACCCTGCACTAATTTACATTTACAAGTAGAGCACACCCCTGCCTTGCAGGAATAAGGCAACTCCATACCATTATCCATGCCGGCATCGAGAATATTCTCGCCAACAGTTGCTAAATTGAACTGTATGGCACGGCCATCTGCTTTCACGGTTACTTTACTGGTTTTTTCTTCGCCGTAGTCTTGCACACGTTGTTGTGCTTTAGCCCTGCGTGCCTCTGAATCCTCTGAGGAGCTGGCAAATAGCTCATAATGAATTTGGGTATCTTTTAGGCCTTCCATTCTAAAACCTCTAGACACTTCCGACATCATAGATTCGGGGCCGCAAATAAAGGCCTCATCGGTGTTATTAATATCGATAAGCTTTTGCTTTTGCAGCATATAACCTTTTTTGTTATCGATTCTGCCGTTGAGCAACTCTGAGCCCTGATCTTCCTGGCTCATAATATTGATCCACTGAAAGCGATCTAAGTATCGGTTTTTAACAAAGCTCAGCTCTTCTTTAAACATCACCGAATTACTGCGGCGATTGCCATAAATTAACGTTACCTGGCTCTCGGGCTCTATAGACAATAGCGATTTAATTATCGATAACATAGGAGTAATACCACTACCCACCGCCAGGCACATATAATTCTTTTTTTGATCGGGGTTTAGTGCCGTGCCAAAGCTGCCCTGTGGCGGCATTACCTCTACGCTATCGCCCACCTTGAAAGTATCGTTAGCGTAATTGGAAAACACACCATCCCTAACCCGTTTAATACCCACTCGCAGGTGACCGTCATTTACCCCCGAACAAATTGAATAGGAGCGGCGCACTTCCTCACCATTAATCACCGCTTTTAGTGTTAAAAACTGGCCCTGCACAAAAGTGAATTTTTCACGCAGCTGCTCGGGCACAGTAAAACTCACACAAATAGCCGTATCCGTTTCAGGCTGCACATTGGCAATAGTTAAAGGATAAAAGTTGCTATCTGGCCTCTTATCTGTCGCTGTATTTAACATTATTCCACCTGTATTTTGGCTAGTGAGCTAGCTCAGTAATAAGCTTAAATATTTTTAAAATAGTCAAAGGGTTCGCTGCAATCACGACATTGAAACAAGGCCTTACAGGCTGTGGAGGCAAACTCGCTTACTCTATCAGTATGGCTAGAGCCACAATGCGGGCAACGCACGTTTGCCTCTGGGGTCTCTTTGCCTGACTGACATTGCACATCATTAGGTGCGGCTATGCCATAATCGCGCAACTGCGCGCGGCCCTTTTCAGTCATCCAATCGGTAGTCCAAGCCGGTGCCAACACCGTTTTTACGGTAAACTTTTTTATGCCGTTTTGACGCAATAAAATTTCTATATCTTCACGCATCACATCCATAGCCGGGCAACCGGAATAGGTGGGCGTGATAGTTACCTGCACGGTATCGTCCTCGCGCCTAACATCACGCAACACCCCCAAATCCCATAGCGATAGCACAGGAATTTCCGGGTCTTTAACCTCATCCAACAAATCCCACAACTCAGCACAGGGTGAGTTGCGTCGCAACTGCAGGCGCTGGTATTGCTCGTGGGGCATTACTGGAATCTGTTGCATCACGCTACCATTTGGCATTGGGATAGGCGCGGTACACAAACTGCATTTCAGTCAGCAGTAAGCTTAAGTGTTCCGTGTGATAGCCTTCGCGGCCGCCGCGCACCGCCCACTCGGCATCGGGTACGGTTAAAGTTGCCTCGGCCAATATGGCGCTAACATCCGCCAACCATTGTTTTTGGAAAGCCGCGGCATCTACGGCAATACCGGCGTCTATTAAACGCTGCTCTATGTCATCGTGCTCAAAAATCTCATGGGTGTACCCCCATAACTCATCAATCGCCGTTTGCATACGCTGATGGCTTTCGTCAGTGCCGTCACCTAAACGCAAAGTCCACTCGCGGCTGCGGCGTAAATGGTACTGGGTTTCTTTAATACCTTTGGCCGCAATAGCTGCCAGGGTTTGATCTTTAGACTGCAACAGCGCCGATAAGTAATGCTTGTTGAAAACATCTACAAATAACTGCCGTGCAATGGTGTAGGCAAAGTCGCCGCGAGGCAGCTCGTTAATTAAAAAGTTTTGAAACTGGCGCTCATCACGCAAGTAGGCAAAATCGTCTTCTGTTTTGCCCTCGCCACTCAACTCGGCGGCATAGTTGTAACACATACGTGAGCGACCTATGTAATCCAAGGCGACATTGCCTAAGGCTATATCCTCTTCTAAAAAAGGGCCTCGGCTTACCCACTCAGATAATCTATGCCCCAGTATTAAGGCATCATCGCCTAGGCGTAACACATAGTTGATCAGATCTTGTTTGCTATCGTGATCGCTAGATTGACTGGTACTCATAACAGCTCCCATTTACATATTGCCCACTTCTTTAGGCAGTGGAAAATACGTGGCATGGCGGTAGGGCTTATCGTCGGAAGGGTCAAAAAAGCTGTCGCTATCATCTTCTTGCGAGGCGCAAATATCGCGAGATTTAACCACCCAAATACTAACCCCTTCGCTGCGGCGAGTGTAACAATCGCGGGCATACTCTAAGGCTTGCTCATGATCGGCAGCGTGCAGGCTGCCGGCATGTTTATGATCTAAACCGCGAGCAGAGCGCACAAAAACTTCAAATAACTCTAAATGTTCTAATGACATAATCGTTCTCCTATAAGCTGGCAGCGTGATAGCTTAGGCCGCAGTGCTGGCCTTGCGCGCTCTGCGCTTTTGGTCGTAAGCGTTTTGTGCGTCGCGCACCCAGGCACCCTCTTCATGGGCTTTTACGTGGTGTTGTATGCGCTGGCGGTTACAGTGGCCGTTACCGTTGATCACGTTTTGGAATTCTTCCCAATCAATTTCGCCACTGTCGTAATGGCCGCGCTCTTCGTTCCACTTTAAGTCTTTATCGGGGTGTTCTAAGCCCAAGTATTCGATTTGCGGCACGGTTTGGTCGATAAATTTTTGCCGTAAATCGTCATTGGTTTCACGCTTAATTTTCCACTGCATAGAGCGAGCAGAATGGGCAGATTCGGAATCATGCGGCCCAAACATCATTAGCGAAGGCCAGTAAAAACGGTTGAGTGAATCCTGGGCCATTTGTTTTTGCTCAGGGGTGCCGTGCGCCAGCTCTATCATAATTTGATAACCCTGACGCTGGTGAAAGCTCTCTTCTTTACAAATACGTATCATGCCGCGGGCATAAGGGCCGTAAGATGTACGCTGCAAAGACACCTGATTGCAAATAGCAGCACCATCGACCAGCCAGCCTATAGCACCTACATCACCCCAGGTTTGAGTAGGGTAGTTAAAAATAGAGGCGTACTTAGCGGAGCCATCTTGCAGCGCAGCGATAAGCTCGGCGCGGGAGATGCCCAAGGTTTCCGTGGCGCTGTATAAGTACAAACCATGGCCAGCCTCATCTTGCACTTTGGCCAGTAACACCGCTTTGCGGCGCAGTGAGGGCGCACGGGTAATCCAATTGCCTTCGGGCTGCATGCCTATAACTTCTGAGTGAGCATGCTGGGAAATTTGCCGTATCAGGTTTTTGCGGTAGGCATCTGGCATCCAATCTTTGGGTTCGATTTTTTGCTCTGCATCTATGCGCGCCTGAAACTTTTGCTCTAGCGCATTAATGTCTTCGATTTGATCTTCTGTGCTCATCTCTCACCATCCTCACTTATGCCCATATCAACACGGCTTTTATTCTGCCCAGCGGCCTGATTGTAGCCTTGCAACACAGCCCCACTACCTCGTGGCAGCAGCAATATCTTTATGATACGCAAAATTTGAGTTAATTCAATAAAAATGTATCACGTTAAGTTAATTTATTAGCCTCTTGGCTTGCCAGCCCTCATAGCCTTAGCTTAGAAAAACAATAGAGAAATATCGCCGCACACTGCGCAGCGAACATAGAAGAGTTAACGCTAAAAAACTAAACCATTAAGCCATGGCTATATAAGCGCGCTGACTTAATGGCTAATACTAGAAACGCCCTACACGCGTTCAATAATAATGGCTATACCCTGGCCCACACCTATACACATGGTACATAGGGCATAGCGGCCCTGAATCCGGTGCAACTGATACATGGCAGTAGTCACCAGCCGCGCACCGCTCATACCCAGCGGATGCCCCAAGGCAATGGCACCGCCATTGGGGTTTACATGGGCGGCATCGTCGGGCAAGCCCAGCTCTCGTATCACCGCCAAACCTTGCGCCGCAAAAGCTTCATTGAGTTCTATCACATCCATATCGGCCAGACTCAGACCTGCCTTTGCCAAGACCTTACGCGCGGCGGGTGCTGGGCCCATGCCCATAATACGCGGCGCTACCCCGGCGGTAGCCATAGCCACTACTCTGGCTTTGGGGGTCAAACCATATTGCTTGGCTGCCTGCTCAGAAGCCAGTAACAAGGCGCAAGCGCCATCGTTAACACCTGAAGCATTACCGGCCGTAACCGAACCATTTTCGCGAAAAGGCGCGCGCAGTTTAGCCAGGGCGGCTAAGGTAGTTTCGGCACGAGGGTGCTCATCCGTATCCACTAATAAAGGCTCGCCCTTGCGCTGGGGAATAGTCACCGGCACAATTTCTTGCGCCAAAATGCCGTTGGCCTGCGCAGCAGCAGTGCGCTGCTGGCTATTAAAAGCAAAGGCATCTTGGTCGGCGCGGGAGATGGCAAAATCGGCCGCCACGTTTTCAGCCGTCTCAGGCATGGAGTCTATACCGTATTGAGCCTGCAATAATTTATTAACAAAACGCCAGCCTATAGTGGTGTCGTAAATTTCCGCCTGGCGACTAAATGCCGCATCGGCCTTGGGCATGACCAAGGGGGCGCGCGACATAGACTCCACCCCGCCCGCTATCATCAATTCTGTTTCACCGGCCTTAATCGAGCGCGCCGCTAAACCTACCGCGTCCATACCGCTGCCGCATAATCTATTTACCGTGGTGCCCGGTACTTCTATAGGCAGGCCCGCCAGCAAAGCACTCATGCGGGCAACGTTGCGGTTATCTTCACCCGCCTGATTGGCACAGCCATAAATAATATCGTCTACCGCTTGCCAGTTAACCTTGGGGTTGCGCTCTTGCAGAGCTTTAAGCGGCACCGCTCCCAAATCATCGGCGCGCACTGACGACAATGCCCCCCCATAGCGACCTATAGGCGTGCGTATGGCATCACAAATAAACGCCTCTTTGATTTTAATATCACTCATTACTCTTGCTCCGCCTTTGACTCTATTTATTGATCCAGTTCTGGCAACACCGTGCCTCTAATGCGATAGGACTTACCGCGAAAATAGGCGATATGCTCGCCCTGCTCATTACTCACAGTAACATCGTATAAGCCGGTACGGCCGGCTAGGTTTTTCTCTTCGGCCACCGCTGTTAGCAGCTGGCCAGCCACCCCCGGCCGCACATACTCTATGCTCACGCCCTGCGCTACAGTGCTAACATTGCGACTATTGCAGGCAAAGGCAAAGGTGGAATCTGCCAAGGCAAAAATAAAACCGCCGTGGCAAGAGCCGTGACCATTAAGCATGTCATCGCGTATTTTCATGGTTAACTCTGCGCGACCTGGCCCTACACTGACTATTTTCATGCCTAATGCCTGGCTGGCACTGTCTACCTTATACATGCTATCGGCGCAGGCCTGGGCTAATTCCTGTGGTGATAAATCACTGCTACTCATAAGCTACCCACCTGTTTAATTCACTCATTATCATTTGGCTGATCGCTAAAAAAACGACTGCTGCTATAGACTTTGCGGCATAGCAAGGGCGAAACGCGATAGCGATCTTCACCATAAATTGCTGCTATATTGTCCAAGCTATCAACCACCCAAGCTAAGCCTATATCCTCTGCCCAAGCTAAGGGGCCACGGGGGTAATTCACCCCGGCCTGCATGGCCAAATCTACTGCGGCAGCATCACAAACCTGTTGGTTCACCGCGTCTGCCCCCTCATTGGCCAGCATACAAACCGTACGCATTAGCACCATGCCGGGCACGTCGTCGATAACTGAAACCGATTTACCTAAGGCCTGAAAAAAACCTATGGCCTTATTCAAACCCTGCTCGCTACATTGATCCGACTTAGTCAGCGCTATGCGTTGGGCCTGCTCATAATCTAGCGCCAAATCAAACAACACTAGCTCGGCGTGATTATCTTCGGCACTGCATTGGGTAGCAGTGCGGCCATCGCTTAAGGCCAAGCGTACGCCGTCGATTTCTATACCCGGGGAGTGATAGTGGCCAGCACTACTAACCGCTATACCCGCCTTTTCGGCTTGCGCCAATAGTGTTTTGGCCACGCCTAAATCACCGCGATAGCGTATAGCTGTGGGGGCGGGTTGCGCACTAGCTGTTTGTGGCTGAGATGCCGATTGCTCGGCCGTGTCGCCATAGTGATAAAAACCACGGCCGCTTTTGCGGCCTAAGTAACCGGCGTTAACTAACTCTTGCTGTAGCAGCGAAGGTTTAAAACGCGGGTCTTGAAAATAGGCATCGAATACGGAGTTAGTCACGGCATAATTGACATCGTGACCGATTAAGTCCATCAGCTCGAAAGGCCCCATGCGAAAGCCGCCACTTTCACGCACTATGGCATCGATGGTAGCAACATCTGCACCACCCTCTTCTAACACCCGCAAGGCCTCGGCATAAAAAGGCCGCGCCACGCGATTAACAATAAAGCCGGGGGTGGATCTCGCCAGTACCGGTTTTTTACCCCAAGCCGCAGCCGTATCAAACAGCTGTTGCGCAATACCGGCATCGGTGGCCACACCGCTAATCACCTCTACCAATTTCATGACGGGTGCGGGGTTAAAAAAATGCATGCCCAATAAATGCTGTGGCCGCGATAACGCTGCACCTATAGCGGTGATTGAAATCGAAGAGGTGTTACTGGCAAAAATCGTATCGGCACTGCAAATATTTTCTAATTGTGAAAACAGCTGCTGTTTTACTTCTAGTCGCTCCACTATGGCCTCTATTACCAATTTGGCGGGGGCTAAATCTTCTATAGCATCGCAGGGCTGCATTCGCGACAGCAAGGCCTCGCAATCGGCACTGCTAATTTTATTGCGCTGCACCAGCTTTTGCAGGCCTGCTGCGGTGCGCTCTATGCCCTGCTGGGCAGCACCGGCAACGGCATCGTATAGCAACACCGAATGCCCAGCCTTGGCAGCGACTTGCGCAATGCCCGCCCCCATAGTGCCAGCACCGATAACAGCGATTACTGTATTTGTAGGCAATGCGCCCATAAGCTCAACCTCTTAATATTTTTAAACAACACGCGCTTTACTGCAGGCACTAATATTTAGCGGCCTTTAAATACGGCGGGACGCTTTTCCATAAAAGCAGCTACCCCTTCGCGGTAATCTTCGGTGCGGCCAGCTATGCGCATATAGTCTTTTTCCAGCTCTAGTTGCTCATCTAAAGAGTTGGCGGTGGAGGCTTTTAAAGCGCGCTTAATTAACGACAAGCCCTTAGTGGGTTGTGTTGCGATTTGCTTGGCCATGGCCAAACTGGTTTCCGCTAACTCTTCATCATCCACACACTGCCAAATTAAGCCCCAGGCTTCGGCCTGTTCGGCGGGTAGCTTATCGCCTAATAAAGCCAGGCCTTTGGCTCTGGCCATGCCCACTAAACGGGGCAATGCCCAAGTACTACCGGAGTCGGGTATCACCCCAATTTTGCAAAACGATTGGATAAAACTGGCAGAACGCGCAGCCAAAACGATATCGGCGGCCAAGGCTAAACTAGAGCCCGCCCCGGCGGCCACACCATTCACCGCACAGATCACCGGCAACTCTAAGGCGGTAATGGCGCGTATTAGCGGGTTGTAGTTTTTCTCTACCGATTCACCTAAGTCCGGCAGCTCATCACCGGCGGCTACGCTGCGGTCACCCAAGTCCTGACCGGCACAAAAAGCACGGCCTTTACCCGTGATTAATAGGCAGCGTATTGCATCATTGCTGCGCACCTCTTTTAAAACCTCACGCAGTTCTTGATGCATTTCGGTATTAAAGCTGTTGAATTTTTCAGGGCGGTTGAGAGTTAGCAGCGCTACGCCGCTGTCTACGGTAAATTCTATGGTGTTATAACTCATGGGCTTAGCGTCCTGTGTATTTAGGTTTACGCTTTTCCAAAAAAGCGTTTATGCCTTCGTTGCGATCTTCTGTACCGGCTAGCACGGTAAACGCTTTGCGCTCGTACTGCAGGCCCGCTTCTAAATCGGTTTCAAAGGCTTTTAATAAAACTTCTTTGGCTTGTTTAACGGCTAGCGCGGGTTTTTGCGCGATGCTTTGCGCTAATTTCATGGCGCGCTCTATGGTCATTTCGGGCACGCTAACCTCCGCCACTAAGCCTGCACGCAAGGCCTCTTGCGCATTGATAAATTCGCCCGCTAATACCATTTTCATCGCTAGGGATTTGCCCACAGCTCGTATCAAGCGCTGGGTGCCACCAGCACCGGGTATCATGCCTAAATTAATTTCTGGCTGACCAAACTGTGCGTTATCACCGGCAATAATAATGTCGGCATGCATGGCCAGCTCGCAGCCACCGCCTAAGGCAAAACCGTTAACCGCTGCGATTAAAGGTTTGGGGAATTGGTATATGCGCCGCCAAATTGCGGGGCGCTCATCGTTAAGCACCCCCACCATATCCAGCGCGGCCATTTCTTTTAAATCAGCACCGGCGGCAAATACCTTGTCGCCACCAGTCAGCACGACTGCGGCTATAGCATCGTCGCGGGCTATTTCCTCTAAGGCTGCTGCCAGCTCCAGTAACAGCGCTGAGGTTAGCGCATTATGTGCCTGCGGGCGGTTAAGGCGGATAAGCTGCACGGCAGCAACGGGCTTATCTAAAACAATATTTTCATAAGATTGGGTCATGGCTTTCACTATGTCGTTTGTGGAACTCGTCCTTTATAGCAGACTAACACAACAAGATACAAAGATTAACATACATAAATTATTTATGTATCATAATACTAGTTTCATATAAACGTATACTAAAATTACAGCTAGCAATTAGTTATAGCCCTAGATAGCGCCTTTGGCTAAGCCACCCCACAGCAAACTCAAAAGAGAACAATATGCAGATATACAGCATTGACGGCATCATCCCCGTAGTAGACCCCAGCGCCTACGTACACCCCAGCGCCGTGTTAATAGGGGACGTGATCGTAGGGCCGCAGTGCTATGTAGGCCCCAACGCCGTGTTGCGCGGCGACTTTGGCCGCTTAATTTTAGAGCGCGGTGCCAACCTGCAAGACACCTGCGTTATGCACGGGTTTCCCGGCACCGACACCATTATTGAAGAGAACGGCCATATAGGCCACGGCGCGGTATTACATGGCTGCCGCATAGGCCGCAACAGCTTAGTGGGAATGAACTCCGTCATTATGGATGGTGCTGTTATAGGCGAAGAATGCATAGTCGCCGCCTGCTCTTTTGTAAAAGCGCAGTTTCTATGCCCCGAGCGCAGCATGCTGGTGGGCAGCCCGGCAAAAATTCTGCGCCAGGTTAGCGATAAAGAAATCGCCTGGAAAACCCAAGGCACTGCCGAATACCAGCAACTCGCCCTGCGCAGCCAGCAAAGCATGAAACAAGTGCAGCCGCTAAGCGCAGTTGAGCCGAACAGGCCTCGTATTAGTGCTGAGTCAGTACAGCCGCTGTATAAAAGTAAGTAATAAAATCAATTACGAAAAATGCTTAAAGCCGTGCAAAATCCGCAAAACTGTATTGCGCCTGCACATCGGTATAGTTAACTATATCTGCATTAATGTCTTTACCCGCAGCGGCCAAGGCCGCTTTCATACTGTCCTGGCTATCAAACACTATATCGACACTGGCAAAATACTGACTGTCATCGCCAGGCTTAACACCTATATTTTGTTTTACGATAATATCCTGCAGGCCTAAAGGGCCGAACTTTTCTTTTACCAAGGCCAAGTGTGAGTTTTGATAGTAATCAAAATCAAACCGCGCTTGTTCTGATTTAGGGTAACTAACGGTTAAGCAATACATATAAACCTCTCACTGTTTTATTTCATTCTATTAAGCCATAAAAAAACCGCGAGCATGCTCGCGGCAAAGAACGTGTAATAACACGCTATGGCTTACTCTTCGCGGCGCTCTACCAGCGTCATAATGCTGTATACCGCTACGGTTTCATCCCGCTGGTTAATGACTTCTATATCCCACTCCACCACACCGGTAGCTCTATCTTCATCGGGGCGTCGGTCTTTTTTGATTTTTTGCTTACAGGTTAGCCGCGCCTGTATGGTGTCGCCTATGGCCACCGGCTCTATAAAGCGCAGGTTTTCTAAACCATAGTTGGCAATAACCGGGCCGGGGGCTGGGTCTACAAACATACCGGCCGCTGCTGACAGCACTAAATAGCCATGCGCCACGCGCTTACCAAAGAAGGAATCTTTAGCGGCTACCTCATCAAAGTGGGCATAGAAGTGATCGCCAGATACGCAACCAAAATTCACCACGTCGGCTTCGGTTAGGGTGCGTCTGTGGGTAATTAAGGTTTCACCAATTTGCAGCTCTTCAAAATAACGGCGGAAAGGATGCACATCGCTGGTGATTTGTTTAGAGCCGGGGTTAAACTCTTTAGTCACTGCTGTTAAGGTAGTGGGGCTGCCTTGAATAGCGGTGCGCTGCATATAGTGTTTAACGGCACGGGCACCGCCCAGCTCTTCACCGCCACCGGCGCGGCCGGGGCCGCCGTGTACTAACTGCGGCAAGGGCGAGCCATGGCCGGTAGACTCTTTGGCGCAATCTTGATTAAGCACCAAGATACGGCCGTGATAAGCCGCCGTACCTAACACCAGCTTAGTCGCCTCGGCATCGTCGGCGGTGACTATAGAAGCGGCTAAACTGCCGCGCCCCAGCTTAGCCAAGGTTATCGCATCCTCTATACTGTCGTAGGGCATAAGCGTAGACACCGGCCCAAAGGCCTCTACCGCATGGGGTGTTTCGGTGCTTAAGGGCTTATCGCAATACAATAAAGTAGCGGGGAAATACGCGCCCTTGTCTTTATCGCCACCTTGCACGGTAAAGTCATCAGTGCCGCCATAAACCAATTCGCAAGATTGTTTTAACTGTGCAACTTTATCCCACACATCTTTCATTTGTGAGCGCCCCACCAAGGGCCCCATGCGCACACCTTCCACTGCTGGGTCACCTAAAGTCGCTTTGTTTAAGCGTGCCTGCAAAGCCTCTGATACCGCTTCCACCCGATTGCTAGGAATAATAGCGCGGCGTATAGCAGTACATTTTTGCCCGGCTTTAACCGTCATCTCTGCGGCTACGCCTTTAATATATAAATCAAACTCTGGCGTACCCGGCTCTACCCCGGCACCTAAGATGCTGCAGTTTAGTGAGTCGGCTTCCATGGTAAAGGGGATGGAGTTGGCCACAATATTGGGATGGGTTTTTAACATGCGGCCAGTGCTGGCTGAACCGGTAAAGGTCACTACATCTTGCTCGTTAAGGTGGTCTAATAAGTCGCCGGTATTACCGCAAATAAGCTGTATAGCACCGTCAGGCAATATACCCGAATCGATTATCTCTTTAACCATCACCTGCGTTAGGTAACTGGAGACGGTGGCCGGTTTAACAATAACCGGCACACCGGCAATCAGGCTGGGGGCGATTTTTTCCAACATACCCCAACAGGGGAAATTAAAGGCATTAATATGTACCGACACCCCTTCTTTGGGTACCAGTATATGGCGACCTATAAAAGTACCGTTTTTTGATAAGCGTTCGGCTGGGCCTTCAACTAAAAAAGTCTCGTTGGCAAATTCGCGCCTAGCCAAGCTGGCATAGGTAAACACTGTGCCCAAGCCGCCTTCTATATCCACCCAGCTATCAGCGCGGGTTGCACCGGTCCAGGCAGAGACGCGGTAAAACTCCTCTTTTTTGGCCATTAAGTGCTGGGCCAAAGCCTTTAGCTTGTTAGCCCGCTCGTGAAAGGTCATCGCACGCAGGGCTGCCCCACCCTTATTGCGGCCGTACTCTAGCGCCGCCTTAAAATCGATACCCGCGCTGCTCACCTCGGCAACCAACTCGCCATTAACCGCGTTTAACACCTCTACGCCCTGGCCTTGGCCCTCTAGCCACTGGCCCGCTATATAACTCTGCAATTTCATGTGGGTATAACCTCGCTTAATGATACTTTCACTATTCGCTACAATGCGCAAAAGTATATGACACAAAATTATTACTTTAAAGAGATTTTTTGTGTTATATTTTTTTGGATCTGCTGGCTACGGCATGCCACAAGCAAGCCGCAAAAAACAATTACTTACTAAGTATCAGTTAGTTAGCAGACTTTATTGCAACAATAACAACACTGCATGAACACACAACAAACGCTATAAAGATTCAAAATATAGGCACAGACATGTCACAAACGAATCACAATAGCCGTAATACAGCTAATAAGCACAGCCAGCACAGCTAGGGTCAAAGCAAAAAGAGGGCGGCAAAAAACCCCTTAATGGCCAATACTGTGTTTAAGCATAATAGTTAATTATAGAGGGCAATGTATGAGCCGCGCACAAACCGACAACCGCCAAACAGACTACAACCAGCTGGAGGCCATAGAAAAGGCCAGCCTAGAGGAACTGCGCAGCCTACAATTGCAACGTATGCGTAAAACCTTAGAGCATGCCTATAACAACTCGCCTTTCTATAAAGCACAATTTGACGAAGCGGGTGTACACCCCCGTGACTTAGAAAGCCTTAGCGACTTGGCCAAATTCCCCTTTACCACCAAAAGTGATCTGCGCGATAACTACCCCTTTGGTATGTTTGCCACGCCTATGGAGGACATAGTTAGAATTCACGCCTCCAGCGGCACCACCGGCAAACCCACGGTGGTGGGCTACACCCAAAACGATATTGATACCTGGGCCGATGTGGTTGCCCGCTCTATACGCGCGGCTGGCGGCCGCAGCAAAGACATGGTGCATGTGGCCTATGGCTACGGACTGTTTACCGGCGGCTTAGGGGCGCACTACGGTGCTGAGCGTTTGGGCTGCACAGTAATACCCATGTCGGGCGGGCAAACCGAAAAACAAGTACAGCTGATTAAAGATTTTAACCCTGACATCATCATGGTCACGCCCTCTTATATGCTTAACCTGGCGGATGAAATGGAGCGCCAAGGCCTAGACCCTAAGCAACTGAACCTGCGTGTAGGTATATTTGGAGCCGAGCCCTGGACCGGCTCCATGCGCGAAAACCTGGAGCAGCGCTTAGGCATAGACGCCCTGGATATTTACGGCCTTTCTGAAGTGATGGGCCCCGGCGTGGCTATGGAGTGCTTAGAAACTAAAGACGGCCCCACCATTTGGGAAGATCATTTTTACCCGGAAATCATAGACCCGGAAACCGGCGAAGTGCTACCCGACGGCGAAGAAGGCGAGCTGGTATTTACCAGCCTCACCAAAGAGGCCCTGCCCATTATTCGCTACCGCACCCGCGACCTGACTCGGCTATTACCCGGCACGGCTCGCACCATGCGCCGCATGGATAAAATTACCGGCCGCAGTGACGACATGCTAATTATTCGCGGGGTGAATGTATTCCCCACCCAAATCGAAGAGCAAATTCTTACCGTCGCCAATCTTTCTCCGCACTATGTACTAGAAGTTAGCCGCGAAGGTAATCTCGATACTATGCAGGTCGATGTAGAATCCCAACAACTGCTTAACGAACAAGACAGTGCCACCGCTGCCAAAGAGCTGCAACAGCGCATTAAAACCATGGTGGGTGTTTCTACTAAAATTAAAATACTGCCACCCGAAGCACTGCCACGCTCTGAGGGCAAAGCTAAGCGGGTCATTGATAAGCGATAAAAAAAGGCCGCAATTGCTTGCGGCCATTGCAGCACAGCACAAAGCCTACCGCTAAAGGTCATCATGGCAGAGCCAGATTTAGGAGACTAAATGCCATACCATGACGAGCGAGGAAAACGATCCCTATAGCTAAAGCCGCTTACCAAAAGCGGTAGTTAAAGCTAACACCATAAGTCGCCGGTTGCTGCTTATACACAGTGCGGGCGGCAGTACCGGTAAAGGCATAGGTTTCGGACTGCTCATTAGTGATGTTGCGACCCCATAGAGTCACTAGCCAATCACCGTCCACATGACCCAAGGACAACTGCGTATTAAGCGCCTTAGTAGCATCATACTCAGCATTGGGGTCACTTAGCTGTGAAAACTGGCTATCAACCCAGCTATAGCTGGTTTGCAAACGCAGCACTAAGTCGTTAGCCACGGGGGTTTCATAAGCTACTGTCGCGTTATAACTCCACTCCGGCGCTTGCGCCAATGCCGTACCAGTTTCGGTAGGGCCCGCTAAGGCATCAACAAAAGCCACTTCACTGCCATCAATAACACCACTAAAATCGCTATCACCGGTAGCATGGGCATTTACTGTGGGATCGGCATTAATACCGCGCAAGTCAGCTGTAGTTGGCGCTTTGGTAATTTCAGTATCTAAATAAGCAACGCCCAACTGTACACTTAGCTCATCGGTGGGCAACCAGTTTACATCCAACTCAAAACCTTGTGTTTCTGATTCGGGCACATTAACTAAGGTCGCATCAATAGTGCCATAGGCCGCCACATAGTTGCTGAAGTCATCGGCTATATAGGTTACTAGTGATTGCCTATCCTGGTATTCCATCTTAAACATGGAGCCATTCAACTGCATACTGCCTTCCAGCAGCGACCATTTAAAACCCAGCTCATAAGAGAGTATTTCTTCAGGATCGACATAACCCCAGGCATCGCTATCGAGCACACCGGCACTGTAGTAAACACCACCTTTATAACTAGTTGCCACATTGGTAAACACCAAAAGGTCATCACTGGCTTGCCAATCTAAACCTAATTTACCCGTTACAGCGCTTTCATCTTCAGAAGCTTTAAAGTTATCAATAACGGGGTAAACAGTGCCAAAAAATATCTCGGTAGCATTACCCTCAAACGATCTATCGTCATAGGAGTAACGCGCACCGGCGATTAAACTTACGCTATCAGTTAGCTCCGTTTCAGTATGCACATACACACCCCATGAATCGGTCTCTTGGGTATATTTGGAGTCCAGTACATCTATATCACTATCGTATACCGTGCTATCAAAGCTGCCGTAATAAACCGCGTCCGTCACAAATATTGAGGTATCAAACTGATTGTTGTCTTCAACTTTTTCAGCAGAGACATTGACGCCAGTAATCCAGCTAAAACCACCATCACTATTGCCAACTAAACGAAACTCCTGTGACCACTGTTCGAACTCACCATCAAACAAGGTATCCATAGAAGCCGCGGCGGTACCGTCGTAGTTATCCACCAATAAACGATCGTATTGATCGAAAGAACTGATAGATACAAAATCAAAGGCCTCAAAGCTGTAGTTAAAGGTAAACGCTACACCCGAGCCCTCTTCATCACGCTGTACATCACGGCTACCCACAGCAACATACTTGGCTTTGGTGGGTGAATCTAAGGAATCAAAGCCGGGCAAACCTAAAATCTCAGCCGTTTTTTCACCATGAGGTGAACTGGGTTTAGATTGATCTTCGCTGTAGTAGGCACGTAATAAAGCATCACCATTGTCGCCTATATCAAACGCCAACTGGCCGCGTATCGCTTTACGATCCTGCTCGCCAAACTCTTCACCGGTGACTTTATCTTCTTGCCAACCATCACCCTTTACATAGTTAGCCGACAAACGTCCGCGCACGCCCTCTGTTAACGGGCCAGAGATAACACCGGTTAGCTCAACAGTATCATGGCTACCGTAACCTACTTCTATATCGCCCTCTAATTCGTCACTGGGCTTGTTGGTGATAAAGTTAATTGCACCACCGGTGGTATTTTTACCGTATAAAGTACCCTGCGGTCCTTTTAATACTTCCACGCGCTCTATATCAAAAATCTGGCCGGATAAATACACCGGGCTGCTGGCAAACACTTCATCGGTATAAACGCCTACACCACTGGAGTTATTGGAGTTAAAGTCATCTAGGCCTATGCCGCGTATAGCAAAAATAGGGGTGCTGCCAGAGGTGGCATTTACCGTTACCAGACCTGGCGTAAACGCACCCAAGTCTGAGGCTTGGTCTACACCTAATTCTTTTAAAGCGTCACCCGCAAAAGCATTGGCAGAAACACCCACATCATTTACTGATTGCGCGCGCTTTTGTGCCGTTACCATCACTTCCTCAAGCACGGCCGCATTAACGGTTGGTAAAATTAAGGCTGACGAAACCCCCGCAGTGGCTATACACCGCGTTAATAATTTAATTTTCATAATATCCCCTGAACTTTTCGTTATTGTTAGATGGCCAATAAGCTGATCTCATTAGCCGGTTACTACATTAAACTTCTGACTTTATCGGTATGTTAAAAGCAATCAAAAACCGCCATAAACAATGCTGCCATCTAGCACTGTAGCGAGCACCTGTGTGCCGTAAATTTTTTCCGGCGCGTCTTTAAAGAAGTTTTTATCAAATACCACCAAATCTGCTCGCTTACCTTTTTCTAACGACCCAGTAATATCTTCCATACCTTGCGCTTGAGCTGCAAAAATAGTGTAGGCCTTCATCATGGTATCTAGGTCTGGTTTTTTACCCGGCATAACTGGCTGGCTATCAGGCTGATAGGGCCAGCTACGGTAATAGGGTACGGCTTTACCGGTAATTGCTGCAGTGATTGCCGCCAGTGGATCAATTTGACTGACATAAAAATCACTGCCACCAGTCACCAACACCCCAGCTTCATGCAGCTCTGCCATAGGCATAATACGTTCAAAGTTTTCCTGGCTGATAAACGGTTTATAGGACTCAGTAGCAATATCGTACTGACGCCATAGCATACTGAAATTGGCACTGGCGTTAGCCGCTTTTAAGCGAGGTATATCGTTTTTATCTACCATGTAGTTATGAATAAACATAGGCTTATTATTGCCACGCTTATTCACTACCCGCGAATGTTCTAAAGCAGTTAATACATTGGCCATAGCGCGGTCACCTATGGTATGGGCGTGAATTTGAAAACCCTCACCCTCTAACATTGGCACCCATTTATTGAGCTGCTGCTGGGTGAAGTAAAACATGCCTTTGTCATTTTCAGTGCCTAAGTAAGGCTCTTTAACGGCCGCTGTTTTAATTTCAACGATGCCATCAGTTAATAATTTAATTTGGTTGGCTTTTAACATGGGATAGAAATCCAAAGCAGCTCGCCGCTGTTTTAGCAATTCAATATTTTCATCCCAATCTTCCTCCACTAACAGCGCCAAGTTAACGCGGGTAGTCAACCTACCTTCATCTTTTAACTGCAACCAAGCAACATCGAGGCTGGGTGTTTCCCAAGCCTCAACAATACTGGTAACACCATATTGATTTGCCAGCTGCATGGCCTTTTCCAAGCTTTTTACTTGATCGCCCAGGCTTACCCTAGGCATTAATACTTCGGGTATCCACATCGCCGACTCTACCAACAAGCCGGAAGGCTCGCCTTTAGCATTTTTATGGATAGTGCCCGCCACTGGGTCTGGGGTGTTCGCGCTAATACCGCTTAAAGCTAAGGCTTTGCTGTTAACCAAGGCACTGTGCCCATCCATAGCCATTAGCCACATAGGCCTGTCGGGCAGCACCTTATCTAAGTCTTCTTTGTAAACAACTTGATCTTCATCATAAGAAACCCAGCCCTCACCGCGCAGCCAAGGGCTATCGGGGTATTGCTGCACACATTCTTTCAGCTTGGCAATAATGGCTTGCTTGCTGCGCAAGGCATATAAATTACAGGAGTGCACAAATACCGAGGCAGTCTCAGCATGCATGTGCAGATCATGCATGCCCGGGGTGACTAATTTACCCTTTAAATCATGCACTTGCGTTGTAGGCGTAATAAAATTTTGCGCTGATTTTGCATCACCCACATAGATAATTTTTTCATTTTCGTATACTAAAGCTTCAACCCAGAGCTGCTTATCATTGGCGGTGTAAATTTCACCGTTGACCAAAGCAACACGCTGACCAGCTTGCGCGTGCAGACTTAATGCCAAAGCCAACCATACAACTATATTACGAATAATCATCTTCACTCCTAATTACTATGTAGCCATTCTATGGCTATTAAGCTTAGAAGATGAATAGAACAAAGGGTTTATATAAGAAAGGAGAGGAACCTAAAAAATACTATGTAACGGCTAACAGGCATTAGCCCAGACTTATGAGCACTTAAAAAATGCTCAGGCAGTCGGCGCCTTATGGTATGACGCCAAGGGATCTTCGGCATTATCTTTATAATTCGACAAAGCATCAATAAATAAAGAAAACAGCTCCGACTGGGAACTAATATCCAATTTATTATAAATATGCCACCGGTGTTGTTTCAGGGTAGATTCTGACAGCGATAAGCGCTCCGCAGCTGATTTTAAGGAGTGGCCCCCCAAAATCAAACGCACGACTTCTCGCTCCCTGACCGTTAATAGTGAGCTGCCAAAATTTTCCATGGCTGAATGTAAAGCTTTATGCAGGGGCGGGGATTCATCTACCGTCAGCTGATTGGAAAGCTTGGTCAGCAATACCTCCAGCAACGGCTCTAATATTTTCAACGCCTTAAGGTCTTTTTGAGAAAAACGCCTAGAAGGTTTGCAGCGTGAGAAGGAAAGATCAATAACCCTATCTGCATCACAGCGATAGGTAATATCTACCATATCGATAATATCGGTTTCACGATAGTAGGTTTTATAAATTTCAGTGTCGTAAAAATTATCTGGCGCCACATCATCTAAAATATTGACCCCCCATTTTTCCTCTTGCTCTACCGCAGCATAATACAGCGGGTCCAACAAATAGGCGCCTGCCATATAAATTTTTAAATCGCTCTCCATATCTCGCTGCGTACCTAAAGAATCAAAAAGCAGCTGCGGCCTATGCGACTTTGAATAAAGAAACACAGCACTTAATTCAAAATCAACAAAACGCTTAATAAAATTAATAATATTGGCTGGCTGCTCGGGGCTTTCACTTTGCATTAAAGCGCAAAAGCTATCGACGAGTAGTGCATTATCGAGCAAATTTTGAGGCATGAGAGTAACCTAAATATATAAAAGGGTAACGTAACAACGTACACCTCAATATAGACCAAAGGGTCTATCTCATAACAAGCTTATGGTTCTTATTTTAATTTTTCGTCAACACTAAGCTCGCGGGCTTCACTTTCTAACATCACCGGTATGCCATCACGCACAGGGTAAGCCAGGCCGCTGGCACGGCAAATCAATTCGTTTTTCTCTTTATCGTATTCAACCGGCGCTTTAGTGACAGGGCAAACCAAAATACTTAATAATTTTTTATCGATCATTTTTTACTCTCAATACGCTATTTGGGCATAGCCTCTACTAATAACTGTGGGTCTATACGGGATTGATACCAGTTCATGCGCCAATCTAAATGCGGGCCAGTAGCGCGGCCACTGGCGCCAACTTCGGCCACTATATCACCGGGCTGCACTACATCGCCTACCTTTACCAACACCTTACTTAAATGCATAAGCGTGGAAGACACCCCGTAACCGTGATCAATGATCAGGGTGCCACCGGAATAAAACATATCGTCATGGGCCAAAGTAACTATGCCGGAGGCCGGTGTACTCAGCGGTGTACCGGTGGGTGCCGCCACATCAACCCCATAATGGGGCCGTTTAGGCTGGCCATTATAAACACGCTGGCTGCCAAACACACCTGTAATTGGCCCGGTTAGAGGCCACACAAACTGGCCGGCAAAATCTTCACGCTGCTGTATTGCCGCCCTCGCCGCTCGCACCTGTGCGGCTTCAGCCCTGATACGCTTTAGATCTTGCTCCGAAGGGCTCATAATTTTTTTAGCTATGCCTTCTATGCGCTGGATATTATAGTCGCGGCGGGCGATATCCAGCCTGTGGGCAAGCGTACTGCCATCTGGCAAAGCCAGTGACAGCTGCATAGTAGCCGGGGCATCTCTATCAAAGCCCAGGCTAAACAAGCCCTGCTCGCTCACCCTGACCTTTTGTTCATCCAAACTAACCTCGGTGCCCGGCAGGCCACGCCCTATGACCAAACCGCCCTGTATAAAATGCCCGTTAAGGCTAACACCACCCAGCACCAACTCTTCGGCCCACAGCTTAGGGGTGAACAACAGCGTTAGTACTAACAAAATTTTTAGCAAGGCCTGCTCCTAACATTTGATTGATCAGCTTATTAACAGCCATTTCAACACAGGCCAAATCCTTAGGGCAAGCTTAAAAACTTAGGCCGCAGCTAGGGTGACAGCACTGCCTGCTGGCACTAAGATGATAAACAGTTATTTATCACCATACCCATATCGCCCCCTTATCGGAGATCCCTAGTGCAAAATGCCAGCTATAAAGACAAGCGTCGCTTTATTATTAAGCTAGGTAAAAACCTCCATAAATACGGTACCCCCACCGACAGGTTGGAAACGCATTTAGAGAGTACCGCCAAGTTATTAGGCATGAGTGCCGGCTTTATGGTCACCCCCACGTCTATTAATTTTTTATTCCAACACCCCGACGAGCACTACGACGACAATCATATTGCCAGAGTTAAACCCGGCGAATTAGATTTAGGTGCCCTGGCCCGCGCCGATGCGGTGGTGGATAAATTAGCCTGCGGCATGCTAACGCTGGCAGAAGCCGATCAACAACTGGACGACATCGCCCAGCAACCCAGCCGCTACTCGCCCTTGCTCACCTTATTAGCCTTTGCTGGCGGTAGCGCCGCCTTTGCCCTGCTCAGCCACGGCAGCTGGCACGATATTTACTCCTCGGCACTGGTAGGCATAGTGGTGTTTGCCCTAGTCACACTGGCACAACGCTATGAGCGCGTAGCCTATATGCTAGAGCCTTTGGCTGCCATCACCGCCGCTTTTTTAATTTGCTGCCTTAACCGTTTTGACCCGGCCATTAATGTGCCGCTGGTAATATTGGCCAGCATTATTGTGCTAATACCTGGCCTGGCGTTATTACAAGGTTTGGCCGAGCTATCGGCCAAGCATTTAGTATCGGGCAGCGCCAGGGTGATGGATGCACTGATGCAAATGTTTAAACTTTATTTTGGCTCATGGCTGGGCATCGCTTTAGCCTCTTCTTTTTTAGGCCCGCTGCAATATCAAGCGGTGAGTTTTACCACCACTTGGAGCGCTTGGGTGGCAGTGGCCACTTTAAGCATTACCCTAACCATCATTTTAAAAGCACGCCGCAAAGACATACCCTGGATGTTAGCCTCAGGCTGCATAGCCTACGGTGCCAGCCTGTGGGGCGCGGCGTATTTTGGCATTGCCTTAGGCGCTTTTATAGGCGCCTTTGCGGTGGGTATTTTTAGCAACCTCTATGCCCGTATGATGAAATCACCGGCCCTCATCCCCTCACTACCGGGGCTGGTAGTACTAGTGCCAGGCTCTAAGATTTTTATTCTGCTGAACCGCGCTATTTCCGGGCAAGAGCAATTTGCAGGCGATCAATTAGGGCAGCAGGCGTTTTTGGTGTTTATGTCGCTGGTGGCGGGGATAATTTTTGCCAACGTGATTACGCCGCCTAAGCGTAGTCTTTAAGTATTGTTGTTGTGGATTATAACGAACAGTGTCGAGCACGCCCGTAGTAGTATGTTGTAGTAGTTTAAATTTAATTTAAGATAAATTGATATTGAGGCCGACTCGAATCGTACAGTCGGCTTCGTGTCAAAAGCCGACATTCGACTGTAGACAAAGTAAAGGGTACTATCGGCCCAAAGCGGTCGTTTGTCTGTAAAGAACTAATCCTAGAACCACGGACCCTATCCCTTAGTCATAGGAACTAATATGGAAGTAAATTTTCGTTCTCACGAGCAGTTAAGTTGCATTTCTGGCTTAAGCGATCAGTGGATTAAGAAAGGAAACTCGCTTGCGATATTAAAGGGCTTTCCCGGCGTTGGAAAAAAGACGGTTTCTTATCTTCTCGCGCAGCAAGTTAAAAGGAAAGCGCTATTTTTAACTTTGGATGCAGACAGCGAGGATCCAGTTTCGTCAATGTATTTTGATCTGGCCTCTAACTTAGAATCTTTGGAGAATAATAAGGCTCGTCAAACAGAGATAGGACAATCGAGCATCCTTGAGCTTACTAAAGAAATTCTTAGTCGAGATGACTTGCTTATAACATTCGACAACTTAGAGCTCTTAATAGATAACAAAGGGCTTATTAAATCCAAAGGGCTTGCTAGTTTGTTTTCAGATCTATCCAGATCTCCTCGGTATAAAAGTAAGATTCTATTGCTAACTACTCGATCGCCCAAAACAGATTCATGGAATGAGTCGGCTTATACGCATACGTTGAAGGGGCTTTCTCCAACCGAAGGTTCGAGTTATCTCTTCTCTCTTGTTAAACGCAAAGGTTTACTTGAAAAATTACCAAAAGAAAAATGTGAATCTGTAGCAAGGAGGTTAGGCGGAAATTTCAGAGCTATATTGACTTTTGTAAACGCTGGGCTCGAATTTGAAAGTCTGGAGCACTTAATGTCATGGGCTCCTGAAGAATTCTCTCCAGGTGACGACACATACAGTCAAGAGCTTTTAGAGGAATTCGAAAGAACAATTCTTACAAAAGCTCAAGAAAGACTTTCTGAAACAGAACGGAGCGTCCTGAATTTCTGCTCGCTGTTTAGAAGATCGTTTTCTCGCTCATTTTTTAAATTCTTGGATGATCGTGACATTGTCTCAGATGGCGAAAACCCTAAGAGGGGCTTACTTGAACGCTATATACTGGATGAATACCTAGGTAGCTATTCGCTACACCCGATAGTGCGAGCTTCTCAGATTGCTAGTCTGAAGAGTAATTTGGCAGCTTGGCAAGCTGCACACAGTATTTCATCTGACTTTCTTCTTGACTCTTACCGAAACACGATATCGGATGGCGCTTTAAAATTAGCTAGTTCATATGCCGAACTTCGGCATCATCTTCTTGAAGCAAATCGCCTTTTTGAGCTATCTTCTATTAGCGAGCGCCTGACTGTCTTGCTTTCCAAATCAATTACTAAACAAATGCAATCTCAGGTTCCGAAAAATAAAATAACCTTGGCTGAACGCATAGCATTGATTTCTTGTTTACCTGAAGATAAGCGTTCCAATGGTATGAGTTATCACTTGGCGCTTTGTTTGCGAGCAAGAAATAATGAAGGTGATTTAGAAAAAGCGCTAAGCCATATTCGGAAGGCAGAATCTAAAAATATCTATTATGCATCTTGGCTTCTTAGGTTAGAGCTGGAGTATAGATTTAACGGTATCGATGCTGTGGATGAAGTATTGATACGTTATAGACGAGTTTCGGGTGATCGGAAAAAAGCAGCGTCAGTTTATGGGAAAGCAGCTGATCTAGCTGAAGTGGCCAAACGCCTAGACAAAGCGGAAGCCTATTTTAGGCAAGCTGTCGAATTCATCCCAGATGAATGCTTGGTTGAAATAGTGCCTGCCTATACCCGTTTACTCCGTAAGTTAGATAGAGATGGTGCTGCTTTAACTCTACTTCTCGAGTGTTTAGATCGACCCAGCATCACGCGTGTGTCTACAATATATGAGTCAGCTTCGAAACTCCTACTTGAAACGGGTGAAGCAAATCAGGCACTTAAGCTGGCCGAGCGTGGATTAGCAGATGAGCGAGCATCGAAAAAATGGGTTTTGCGATTGATAAAGGCTAACATCCTATGTGCTCAAAATAAAAACAAAGACGCTGTCGAATTTTTACAGAATTCGATACGCAATACAGGCAAAGAAGATCCTATCCGCTTGGTGGAGAAATGCGTAGAGCTTCTAACCGAGCAAGGGCGGTTAGAGGATGCTATCGGCCTTTTTGAAAAACAGTTACAACGTGCTCAACCCAAGAATCGGCCTGCAATGTATGTTGATTACGCTAAAAAACTAGAAAAAGCAGGGAGATCTGATCAAGCTATAAAGATACTTGAGGGTTATTTACAGTCTAAATCAGGTATCGACAAGACGGAAGCCTACGAGTATAGCTCGAACTATTATTTTTCGAGAAGAGACTTAACAGGATCAATTCGAATTTTGAAATCAGCTATCGGCGATCCCTTCATTGGAGATAAATTGAGGTTTTATAGAGATCTAGCCGATAGATATTATCGGGAGGGCAATATAGAAGCTTGCCTCAATGTATTAAACAGCGCTTTTATCGACCCCAATTGCTCTTCGGTTTATCAAGCCTACATGGACGCAAGTAAGTATCTATCGAAGGAAGAACGAATCGAAGATGCTATTGATGTTCTTGAAGAGGGGTTGAAGGCACCAGCTGTTGGTGACAGAGTTGCTATCGCATTGGAGTTGTCTAAAAGGCTATATACCGCAGGTAATTTAAATCGATCCGAATCGGTTCTCAGCGATATACTTAAGGATAAAAGAGCTAACGGTTTGTGGAGAGTTTATAAAAATCTTGCGGAATTATTGGCTGAACAAGGCAAAGTTGAAGAAGCCGGACAAGTTTATAACGAGGCAATTGAATCAGCCAAATCAAATAACAAAGCCGCCATATATATAAGCTACGCAAAATTTTTATGGTCGACGGAAGATATTAGTATTACGCTCCAATTTTTACAGAGCGCGATTGAAGATTTGCCCAATAATCAAGAGTTAAAGAATATACGGAAGTATATTGAGATCGAAAAGGAAAATGAGAATACCTTCGATGAGGTTTTCAAAAGAATCGAATATCTAAAACAAAAGATTGAAAATGAGAATCTTTATAGAGCGTTCTATAATAAAACTGGTTCTCTTGTTGATGATCTTGTTTCAGAGGAAACGATCCAGCAACATTTTAAATTGGTGTGGGCGAATACCAAGAGTAAAGTAAATGCTGAGGTTGGTAATGGTCAAGGTTACGTAGACTTCCAGATTACCAGAGGCTACGAAGATACAACGGTCGTCGAATTTAAGTTAGCTAAGAATTCAAGTCTCATGAATAGCGTCCCCAGTCAGGTAAAGGCATATGCCAGAGCAAACGAGACGATTTTTTATTATACGGTGATATTGTTTTTTAATGACAAAGAGAAAGAGAGGAGTCTAAAGCTCCTGGATTCATTGGAAAAAGAAGAGCGTAACAGGGTCATTTTGATTGACGCTACCGTAAAACTATCGGCTTCGAAGTTGAAGCGAGAAAGGGTTGCTCAGAATTTTGATGACTAGAGTATCTGGATTTTTTGATTCAGTCCACAAGGTCCGCTTCTGGCTGTTAGCTGTCAGATAATATGAGGAAGCTTTTTGTTCTTCTATGGGTCATTAACGACCACGTGCTTTGTCGAGAAACCAAGACTGCTCCAATTTCCGCTTTGGGGCGTTTAGAGACGATCAAAACCCCTAGTAATGTCAGATCAAACCTAAGCCCCGTAAGCGTAGCACCAACCACACTCTGCCAGTAACAATCAACTACCGATAAACTACCTCCTCCAATTATTCAGGGGTAGGTTATGAAACGCGATAAACAACAGTGGTTAACGCTAATTAACGCACAGC
>NZ_JANHAP010000002.1 GCF_024734385.1 Dasania sp. GY-MA-18
TTCAATAATAGTGTCGGCATAAAACTGGCTGGAATAGTGAAAGTTTTCGGGTAGTTTATTGAGTTTTTTACCGTTTTCTCTGTAGGGTGCTTTGGCCTCTGGAGTGGGGGCGTAGGCTGGCTTCATATCCTGAAAGTGGCTGGCGCCGCCGCTTAGCATGGCAAAGCTACGGTCAAAGCCAAACTGAGCTGGGCTGTTGTGCTCATCCAAACCTAGGTGCCATTTACCCGCCATATAGGTGCGGTAGCCTGCGTCTTGTAACAGGCTTGCCACGGTCACCACCCGTTTATTAAGGTGGCCTTCATAACCGGGTTGCCCCATCTGGTTAGGGGCTAGCTCTTCATGCATATTGCCTAAGCCAGCTTTATGATTATCCACCCCAGTTAATAACATGGCGCGTGTGGGTGAACAGGTGGGCGCAGCTTGAAAATTGCTAAAACGTATACCTTGATAGGCCAGAGCATCTAAATTAGGTGTAGCTATTTCGCTGCCAAAACTGCCTAGGTCGGTAAAGCCCATATCATCGACTACGATTAGCAGAATGTTAGGGGCAGTGGTCTCGGGTGCCTGGTCCATAGCGTTAGTCCATGGCGAGCAGAGTAGCAATAGCCACAGCATTTGCTTGAACAGTTTGTAAGGGGCGAGGGTTTTATTCATTGAATACTCACTTGTTATAGCATGCTAATCGATATGTTTATTAGTAATAGTGGCGGAGTTTACATAAAAAAGGAAACCATAGGGTTTCCTTTTTTAGTTGTAATAGTTATTCGATACGCTTAACGCTAAGCGTATCGAAACACCCAAAGTTTTGGGTGAATACGGCTAGCTTAGTCACCAAAGTTATAGGTGGCGGTGATGCCAAAAGTGCGTGGTGGTGCATACACTTCTTGGGTAAAGCCAAAGCCATCGCCTATAAAGACATCCAGTATAGCCAAGTCTAAGTGATACAGGCGATATTCTTCATCAGTGAAGTTTTTAACCCAAGCGCTGTATTTCCAGGCACCATCTTCAGTGGTGTAGGTTACGTTGGCATTACCCACAAAGTAGCCGTCCTCTTTTGATGAGGGGTTGTTGGTACCTTCCAGATATTGCTCGCCGGTATAGGCGCCGTCAACTTGTGCGGTAAATTCACCACCCATGGCTTCCCAGTTGTATCGTACTAAAGCGTTGGCGCTAAATTCGGGTGCATTGGGTAATTCAACATCTTCATGATCTATGCCCAGTGCGGTAGGGGCACCATCAACTTCTGAATCTATCACCGATAAGCCCAGTACTATGTCCCAGCTTTCATTTGGGGTAATAAACAATTCTACTTCACCACCGCGGTTAGTTGCATCGCGGTTAACCACTTGTGGGGTTGCATTTAGCAGTGAGAATTGTTGATAGTCTTGATAATCGTAATAGAACAGGGTGGTGTTGATACGGGCCACGCCGTCTTTTAATGTGAGTTTGCTACCTATTTCGTATGCATGTAAAACTTCTTCATCGTGTTTGAAGTCTTCTACAGTTACAGAGCGGTTAGGTGACCAGTTACCACCTTTGATGCCGCGGTTATACGAAACAAAGTAAAGATCGTCAGCTTCACTGGTGTAGTTTAACTGCAATCTAGCTGCATAATCACCGTAATCTATAGTGTTAACACCCGAGATATCTTGCACTTGTGCTACTGGGCCTAAGCCATCGTCGGATCCGTCAGGGTTGCGTGAATCATCAGTGGTTAACATGTCTATGTCTTTATCATCCTGTGACCAGCGGTAACCCACTATGGCGGTCCAGTTGTAATCAAAGTCATATTCCATTTGACCAAAAATAGACCAGTTGGTTGAGTCTAATGTGGTGCTGGTTACCGCGGTATTATAAGTAGGGGTAATCACATTACCATCGGCTATAGACTGATAGTCGCCTTCTATATCTAAATAGAACAAGCCAGTACTCCAGCGGAAGTCGTCGTGGTCACCAGAAAGACGTATCTCTTGTGACCACTGGCTGTATTCTGCTTCAGTAGAAAAGTCGAATATGGCACCGGTGACTGCACTGGGAGTACCGTCAGCGTCTTCCAAATAAAACTTATCCATTTCCAGCGAGTTGGTGATAGATACTAGCTGCAGGGTGTCAGAAATTTCCCAGGATAATTTACCTGTGATGCTGGTAGATTCACGCTCAAAATAGCCACCATCAGAAAAATCTTCATGGGGGTCTGGGCTGGGGGCGCTAGTGGGTGTTGCTAAACCTAAGTCGGTGACGTCTGCATCTTGGATAACATAGACACCGGTAGGTACATCGCTATCTTCTGAATAGCTGGCAATTAAATCAGCAACAATAGTGTCGCCTATATCAAATTGTAGGGCGCCGCGCACTACATAGCCGTCAGCACCTTGTTGGTCGCGTTGTCCTACTTTGTTTTCTATATAGCCATCGGCTTCTTCCCAGCGTGCTGCTAAACGACCGCGAATACCATCGGCTAAACCACCGCCTACGGCGCCTTCTATAGATTTTCTATCAAAGCTACCCAGTGAGCCTTTGACATAACCGTTTAAATTATCGGAGGAGGCAATGTTAGTTGCATAATGAATCAAGCCGCCAGTTGCATTGCGCCCAAATAGTGTACCTTGTGGGCCACGTAAAACCTCGACCCTTTCCATATCAAAAAGTTGCCCGTTGATGGCGTTCATACTACCTACATAGGCGTCGTTAATATAAACAGCGACAGGGGCTTCTAAGTTATCCTGAAAGTTGTTTTGAGAAATGCCGCGTAAGTTAAAGGCGGTAAATGCTGGGGTAAAAGATTGTAGCTGTAAGCCGGGAACTTGTTGAATAATGTCGGTGGTGTTAACCATACCTAAGGCATCCATTTGATCACCGCTAAAAGCAGAAACCGAAAGGCCTATGTCCTGAATGTTTTCTATACGTTTTTGTGAGGTAACAAAAACCTCTTCCAATACTGAGGCGCTGGCCCCAGTAGATGCGCAGCTTAAGGCGACGAGGCTGGCACTTATTGCCCTGCTGAGGCTGGAACGGTGTATTAATTGACTCATACGGTTTCTCCCGGTTTACCGCTAATAATTAAAACTAAAATTTAATTATCAACAATAGCTAGTTTAGGCTTAGGTATTATTATTTTAGATTTTCCCATGAGGTTTTATTTCTCGTGGCGCCATCTAATTAGTTGTTATATCTATCTTTTCTACCCACTGACTAATTAATTTGTGAACATTTAAATGATCATTAATAGCACAGGGTTAAGTGATATTAGGTCGTTAACAGTGATCTGGGTATCATCTATATTGTTGATTTGATGGAAAGTTTGAAGATTATTTTTGTATATGGATTCAAGCAATAAGTGGGCAATCTTTTAGGTGTTTTTGCGATATTTCTTTCTGTAAATCGGATTATTTTATAAGTCATCTATTTGGATGATATTAATATTTTGGTTGGCTAAGTAATGTTTACTCTGTGCTAGCTACTTATATATCTTTTATGTCTCATTGGCAGCCCAAGCTGCCTTTTTTATACCTGAGAAGATAATGTAAGTGCTTGTTTATTAAAATATAAAAATGTGTTGATAGTGGATTATTGGTTGGCGGCTAATTTATTTTGGCTGCCACATAAACGCCTTACTAGACGCTGTCGAGTTTAATCATAATTGTTACTTAGCAAGCTATATAACGAACACACATAAGGATACAGGTCTCATGAGAAAATACGATGCAATTATAGGTGGCTTTAAGGCAGATTGTGCTGAGTGGCGTGCCGTTATCAACCCCGCAACGGAAGAGGTAGTGGGTGAGTACCCTGTTTGTAGTCAGGAGCAATTGGACAAGGCGGTGGCAGTAGCTAATGATGCTTTTGTAAGTTGGTCAAAAACACCCGATAAAACCCGTGTTGACGCCCTTAATGCCATGGCGGATTTTGTTGAGGCGAATGCCGAAGAATTAGCAAATTTATTAACTCAGGAGCAGGGTAAGCCGTTAAAAGGTGTGGGCTCAGAATTTGAGCTGCAAGGCTGTATTGGTTGGCTGCGTGCTACTGCCGGTATGTCGCTGCCCGTAAAAACCTTAGAAGACAGCGATGAGCGTTTAGCTTTGTTATATCGCAAACCGGTAGGTGTGGTCGCTTCAGTTACACCTTGGAACTGGCCGTTAATGATAGCGATTTGGCATATTGCCCCAGCAATACGTGTAGGCTGTACCGTTGTGATCAAGCCCGCCTCAAATACGCCTTTAAGCACTTTGCGAATGATAGAGATCTTAAACGAGGCGCTGCCTAGCGGCGTGTTGAATATAGTGACGGGTGATGTGGGCCATCAACTACCCAGCCACCCCGGCATTGATAAAGTGGTATTTACTGGCTCTACCCCAGTGGGCAAAAAGGTCATGGCTAATGCTGCCGAGGGCTTAAAGCGTATTACCTTAGAGTTGGGTGGCAATGATGCGGGTATTGTTTTACCAGATGCGAATATTTCTGAAATTGCCGAAGGTTTGTTTTGGGGCGGCTTTATTAATAATGGCCAAACCTGTGGCGCGCTAAAGCGCTTGTATGTGCATGAGTCACAATACCAAGAGGTTTGCGAGGCGTTAACGGCTATAGCCACCAATATGCCCATGGGTAATGGCTTAGATGAAAATAATATATTTGGCCCTATTCAAAATAAAAACCAGTTTAACTTAGTGAGGGAGCTGGTGGATGACGCTAAAGCACAGGGCGGGCGTATTTTGTGTGGTGGCGAACCTCTTGAAGGTAAGGGCTATTTCTATCCTTTGACGCTAGTGGCGGACGTTACCGATGGCATGCGCATAGTCGATGAGGAGCAGTTTGGCCCAGCCTTACCGATTATCAAATATAGCGATGTGGATGACGCCATTAAAAGAGCAAATAGCTCTGATATGGGCTTGGGTGGTTCGGTTTGGTCTAGTGATATAGATAAAGCCAGAGAAATCGCCTGCCAAATCGAGAGCGGCACCGTATGGATAAATAACCACGGCCCAGTGTTTCCGCACATACCTTTTGGTGGTGTGAAGAGCTCAGGTATAGGTGTGGAGTTTGGTATAGAAGGCTTAGAGGAATATACCACTATGCAGTCTATGCATATTCCTAAATAAGCTATCTATACAGTGATTACGCGCCTGAATTGCCGCTATTTAAGGGGTTCAGGCGCGCTGTAGGCAGCATTCTTTTACCAGCAAAAGCTGAAATCTAGCGGCTAAAAACTGGCTATATCATCACTATAAACGATAGGCAGCTGCTGTAAGTTATATATTCTTTAGCTTTACCAGTATGTAAATACGTCACTTCTAATTAGAACGAGTGTAAATATTATGAGTAATTACTCTAAAGATTTTTGGCATCCCATGTCGCATCCCAATGAAATAAAACAGCGTGAGTCTATCCACGTTGTGAGTGGCGATGGTGTTTATATTAAAGATGATAAAGGCAACGAGTTACTGGATGGCGTAGCTGGCCTATGGTGTGTAAACGTAGGTCATAATCGACCCGAAATGAAACAGGCGATTATGAAGCAGCTGGATGAGCTGGAGTACTTTCAGCTATTTGATGGCGTTTCTCATCCGCGTGCTACAGAAATGGCCGCTAAGCTGGTTAAAATGACTGAGCCAGAAAACATGAAGCGTGCTTTCTTCACTTCTGGTGGCTCCGACTCGGTAGAAACTGCACTTAAGCTCGCTCGCCAATACCATATTATTAATGGCCAGCCTGAGCGTAAAAAGTTTATCTCCTTAAGAAATGCCTACCACGGCTTGCACTTTGGTGGTTTGTCAGTTGGCGGCATTAACGCTTTCCGTCGCAATTATGAGCCCTTGCTTAACAATACTGTTAATGTGGATGCGCCTTGGTTGTACCGCAACCCTTGGAACTGCGAAGACCCAGACCAGCTGGCCCAATTGTGTGCCGACCAGCTAGCGCAAGAAATTGAATACCAAATGCCTGATACCGTTGCCGCCTTTATAGCCGAGCCAGTAATGGGCGCCGGTGGTGTAATTGTGCCGCCCGAAAAATATTGGCCATTAGTACGCGAAGTCTGTGACCGCTATGGTATCTTGTTAATTGCTGACGAAGTAGTAACCGGCTTTGGCCGCTCTGGCTCTATGTTTGGCAGCCGTGGCTGGGGCGTAGCGCCCGATATGATGTGTTTGGCTAAAGGTATCTCTTCGGGCTACATCCCCTTGGGTGCGGTAATGATCAACGAGCGCATGGAAAAAGCCTGGGATAACAATGCCGATTTTAACGGTGTGATTATGACTGGCTATACTTACTCGGGCCACCCCGTAGCTTGTGCAGCAGGTATTGCGTCATTGGATATTGTTGAAAATGAAAACCTGCCAGAAAATGCTAAAGTACAAGGTGCCTACTTGTTGAATAAGCTGCAAGGCTTTGCCGATAAGTTTGCCAAAGTGGGTGAAGTGCGCGGTAAGGGCTTAATGCTGGCTATAGACTTAGTAGACGATAAAGTCACTCGCCAGCCTATAGATCCTACTAGTGGCTATGCTAACCGAGTAGCTGATATTGCGCGTGAGCAAGGTGTATTGGTACGCCCTGTGGGCACTAAGATTATCTTGTCGCCACCGTTAACGTTCCAGCAAGAGCACTGCGATAAAATTGCAGAGGCTTTAGATAAAGCATTTAGTACGGTAAAAGACTAATAGGCCTAGTTGCTTTATAGTGAACATATTCCACCGCCAAGCTAGCGCTTGGCGGTGGAATATTAATAATAATTATTAAGTAGAACGAGGGCTTTATGACAGCTTATCTGGGTTCTAAAGAAACGATTATTGATATAAATACACCGAAATCTATTATTGCGGTGTTATTTTTAGCTGTTGCCGGTGCCTGTATGTTCATATTACAGCCGGTTTATGTTCAAGGCCTAGTTGGCTATTTGAAATTTTCGGAAAGCGATGCTGGGGTAATCACCTCGGCTGAAATGTTTGGTTTAGCCGCTACGGCAGTTGTTACAAACTTTATTATTAATCTTGTTAATTGGCGTGTTCTTACCCTAATTTTTATTGCTTTAGCTACGCTGGGTAATGTGTTATCGGTAGGGGTGACAGATATCAATGTGTTAATAATGGCCAGGGTTGTTGCCGGTTTGGGTTGTGGTGGGTTAATTAGCATTACATTTATCATGATGGGATTAACACTGCGTAGCGATAGAAACTTAGCGCTAATAGTTGTTTGTGTGCTTACTTATGGCGCGCTGGGTTTGTTTGTGATGCCTAGTGTGTTTCATCACTTTTCGGTTGATGGTGTGCTAATTTTCTTCTCAGCTTTCTGTGCTAGCTGTTTACTGTTTGTGGGCTATTTGCCATGTAGTCATCAAATGCATGAAGAGGCTGTGACTGAGGCATCTAGCTACTCAATGCCGATAAAGCTTTTATCTTTATTAGGTGTGCTAGCTTACAATTTGGCTATAGGGATTGTTTGGGTTTATATGTTCTTAGTGGGTACGGATGCCGGCATTAAAGAGCAAACCGTGGCCAATGTTTTAACTGTATCTCAAATTTTGGGTATAGCAGGAGCTTTCCTAGTGGTGGTATTTGAGAGACGTTTTGGTCGCCACTTGCCACTGTTAGCTGGGATAGTAGGCAGTGCACTGGCTATAGGTCTATTGTTAGGCAAACCGGATTTTATACTGTTCACCTTGGGTGTATGCGCCTTTAACTTCCTGTGGAATTTTTCTATGCCCTATATTTTTGCGGTGTTAGCAGATTTTGATGCTAGAGGGAAAATGGTCGCTGCAGGGGTTTCTTTGCAGTTAATAGGTTTTGCCTTTGGCCCGGCTATAGCCTCAGCCATGTTGGGCGATGCCAACTACAGCTTGGTCAATTCTATTGCAATAGCCCTGTTCTTACTTTCGGCTGTGTTACTGTTTCCTGGCCTGCGAGTACAGGATAAGCAGTACGCAGCTGCGACTAATGGCTCATCGGTAGCTATGGGTAGTTAATGCACTGCTAAATAATTGATGCTATATAGCAAAACGGCCGCCTCATAAAAATGGGGCGGCCGTTTTTTTTGCTATGTGGCTAGTTAATGAGTTTGCTGGTTTAGCTCACGCAATATTTTTGAGATTAATTCATTGGTAGAGTGCACATCTACCTTTGGGTATATGTGTTGCAAATGTGTGCGTACAGTGGGCAGGCTGATATCCAGTTGCTTGGCAATGGTTTTATTGTCGGCACCGCTGAGAGCATACTCTAAAACATCCAGTTCGCGATTGGTTAAGCCATAATTTTCGGCAATATAGTCTCGCTCTGAGATACGGGCGGGCAGGTAGATACTGTTAAGTGAATACTCTAAAAAAGGTTGTATATTCCGCATGGTTTCTAGGTCTTTGCTATCAAACTCAGCCATGCTCTCATCCCTGAGTAAGGTTAGTATGGCAATAATTTTGCCGTGATTTCTAAGGAATATATCGGCTACATGCACATAGCCATAGGGTTTAATAAAGTCTTGATAAAAAATGGAGTTAATCCATTTGTTATGCGGCATGACGGTGTTGCTGCTAATAACGCTGGTATCGGTATGCTCAAATTTTGAGGGGTGCATAGGGTCTATAAATTCTAATTTATTATAATACTTTTGCTCCATCTCATTTTTTATATTTAAACCCACAAAGCCTTTTTTATGCATATGTGGGTCGGTAATTAAAAAGCGCGCCGCCTTTATCCCTATAAGCTTTTGGGCTAACTCTATACATTGCTTTTGGAATTCATCGGGGAAGTTCATTCGCTTACCTATGGTTATTCTTTGATTTATTTTCCCATGAAGTGTTTAACTTGTTAAGTACATTATGCCCAATTATTTAAGCCTCATGTTAAAGGTAAGTACTGGTTTATAGTTTTACAACACAGATCTATCAAGTGTGGCGTAAACTGTTGTGCGGTTTCGGTATTTTGCCGCGTGTGTGCCCAGCCTAGGTAGGTAAAGCCGCGTGCCATCATTAATTGCGGCAAGTGGGCTAATTTCTCATCGGGCATGGGCCGGTGCTGCCTGTAGCCGTCTATTAGCGCTTGTTTGGCGGTTTCGTAGTTAGGGTCAAATTGAATAAAGTATAGGGCGGTGGCAATTTCAAATAAGTGCCAGCCAAACCCGGCATCATCAAAATCTATGATTTGTACGCTGTTAGCTGTAACCAGCACATTCTCTGGCACCAGATCTGCATGTATCATGCTGTAGTCTTCGGGGCTGGTACTTAGTTGCTTAAGCTCTGCACGTACCGCTTCACGTGCTTTGAGTATCAGGTTGCGTTGCTCTGTGCTCAGTGCTTGTAAGTCCCAAAACGGCCCCCAAAAGGGCTGCTCGCCCACTAAGCCGTCTAAATCCCAGCTGTGCCTTTGGAAGTTTTTGGGCGTGCTCCATTGCGAGGCTTGATTGTGTATTTGCGCGGCTACCTCACCAATGGTGTAGTAGTTTTTGCGTATTTGCTCTGGGCTGTCTGTAAGGCCATCTTCTACTGAACCTATTTGTTTGCCATCCACCCAGCTTAATAAATCTATTTGCCTAGGTTCTGGCACGCTAGCTATAGAGGCTATGGTAAAAAACTCACCATTTTGGGTGGGTATGGCATTGGGTACGTCTATGCCGCAGCCCTGTAGAGCATCCACCCAGCTTAACTCTGAATGTAATGAGGCATTAGAGTGGTAATTAGCTCTGTGTATGCGCAGCGCATATTGCTGATTATCGCGGGTCTCTAGCCTATACACGGCATTCTCGCGATGTTTAATTAGGCTTAATGTGCCTTCTAAGCCCCAGGCGGGCAGTGCGCTATAGGCTAGGCGCAGTAGTTGCTCTTCTTGCTGCTCTAGGCTTTGTTGATAAAACGTATTCATACTATTACCTGCTAATTTCTGTGGTGACACGGCCCTAGAGCTATAGTTTTGAAAATGCCAAATCTAAATTGCTTAGTAATAAATCGGCATGCTCTTGAGCGAAGCAGATAGGCGGGCGCATTTTTAATATATTGTCGTAGCGGCCGATTTTGCTGATGAGTACCCCTTGCTCCTTCATTAGGTTGCTCAGGCGTGCGGCGGCTGCGGTGGCGGGGGTTTTGCTTAATCTGTCTTCGACCAGCTCTACCCCAAAAAACAGGCCGCTACCGCGCACATCGCCAATGATTTGGTATTTTTCGGCCAGCTTGTGTAGCCCTGCTTTGACAATGCTGCCGACTTGCTGGGCGTTTTCTACCAGGCCTTCTTGCTCTATCACTTCTAACACGGCGAGGCCTGCGGCACAGGAAACGGGGTTGCCGCCAAAGGTATTAAAATACATCACGTCGTCGCGGTAGGCATTGCCCATGTCAGCTTTGCAGACAGCGCCAGCTAAGGGGTGGCCATTGCCCATGGGTTTACCTAGGGTCAGTATGTCTGGGGTAACACCGCTGTGTTCATGGCCCCACATTTTACCGGTGCGGCCAAAAGAGGATTGCACCTCATCAAAAATCACAACACCGCCGGCGGCGCGCACCAATGCCGCTGCTTTTTGTAAATAATTAGGGGGTAAGTCGGGCAGGCCCTCGTTGGCAAAAATAGGGCAGATCAACATACCGGCAAAGCCGGTGCCCTCTGTATTAAAATCCGCGATAGCTGTTTCGATTTGTTGTAGGTAGGCGTCGGTAAGGGCCTCGCCGCTAAGCCCGTTAAGCGGCCTATAGCTGTCTGGGAAATCTACCGCTTTAACATAGGGGCCATTGGGCTTGCCGTCATTAAACAGGGTGGCTAGGGCATCTACGGCAGTGGTGTTGCCGTGGTAGGTGGCATTGCTGCAGATAATGCCTTGCTTACCGGTGTGGTGGCGGGCCATGCGCAGGGCCACTTCGTTGGCTTCGCTACCGGTGCAGGTTAAAAACAGCATGGAAAGCGAGTCATCCAGCAGGCCGGTAAGCTTCTCGCCATAATTGACTATGTTTTCATGCAGGTAGCGGGTGTGCACATTGAGCTGGGCAGCCTGCTTGCTAATGGCCTCAACCACATGTGGGTGGCAATGGCCTACATTGGGCACATTGTTGTACACATCCAAGTAGCGTTTGCCATCGGCATCATACAGCCACACGCCTTCGCCCTTGACTATATGCAGTGGCTGGTCGTAAAAAAGCGGGGCTTTTTTACCGATTAAGCGATAGCGGCGCGCTAATAGTTCAGCAGTATTCATGGCATTACCCTTGTTTTTTTAATACGGCTACTCAGAGGCCTACGCTGTTAATCAGCTCTCTATTGAGTGTAGCTAGGATGTTGAATCGTGGGGGGAATAATAGCGGGGAATAGAGCGGCTTAGCTATCCATCTAATGGTGGATAGCGGGGTTTAATGTTGCTGCTTGAGGTCGGAAATAATTAGCGCTAGCAACTCACTGCGGGTGGCGACCGCGGTTTTTTTATAAATATGTATTAAATGGGTTTTGATAGTGGCCAGCTCTACCATTAGCTCGCGGGCGATCAGCTTATTACTAAGGCCCGCAATAATAAGCTCTAACACATCCACTTCGCGCTCAGTAAGCTGGTATTTTTCTTGTAGGGATTGGCGCTCGGCAACGCGCTTGGGCAGGTATACGGCGTTGAGCGCGTATTCAAAAAACGGCTGCAGTTTGTTAAGCAGGGCCAGCTCTTGTGGGTTGAAGTCGCTGGCAGCGGGGGAGCGTATAACACTAATAACAGCAATAATTCTTTGCTGCTGCCTTAGCAATATATCGGCAACATAACGCTGCTGGTTGGGGGCCATAAACTGCTGGTAATACTCGCTGCGGTAAAGCTGCTGCTCGCTGAGCTGGGCGCTTAGCGTTATTACTTTATCGCTGCTGTTGTGAAATTTATCGGGGGATAGCGGGTCTAGGTGACCGAATTTTTTTTGATAATCGATTTCGGTCGCGGGGGAAAGTTTATATCGCACCACGCCCTTGTGTTGTAAGTCGGGGTCGACTAAATAAAACACAGCGGCATCTATCGCAATCAAGCTATTGATTAAATCCAGGCTTTGCTGTTGAAACTGATTGGGAAAATTCGAGCTGCTAGTCATAGATACGCAAATATAATTATTCTTGTGGCTGTCGTGCGAGGTTAATGATAGCCATGATTATCGTTATCCCTGCTCCCGTCAAGGCAACTGCCGCGCAGGCTAGTATTAAGCCTGCTAGGTGTTGGCATAATATTAAGCGCTTAGGCGTTAAACGACAGCGTACCCACATCAACAGCGCTGCCACCGCCATCGGCAATAAGCGTAGTGCCGGTAATAAACGAGGCATCATCAGAGGCTAAAAACTCGGCACAGGCGGCTATCTCTGCCGGCTCGGCCATGCGTTGCAGTGGCAGGTGGCGCAGAGTCTCGTGGGTGGCAGCCTCTACCGAGATGTTTTTTAGGCGGGCCAGCTCGGCCATTTCCTCATTGCTCATGGGGGTTTTTACCCAGCCGGGGCACAGGGTATTTGCGCGTATATTATAAGCGCCGCAATCTACCGCCAGTGAGCGGGTAAGGCCTATCACAGCAGTTTTGCTGCTAACGTAGCTGCACATGCCCTGGCCGCTGCTTAGTGCCGCCACCGAGGCTATATTAACGATGGCGCTGGCGGGGCGCTGCTGCATGGCGGGTATAGCGGCGCGCGCCATTTGCATCACGCCGGTAACATTAATATCAAACGTTTGCTGCCATTGCGCTAAGTCTTGCTCGGTGCTGTCGCCACCGTAAAGCACGCCAGCATTAGAGACCAATATATCCAAGCCACCAAACAGGGCCAGCGCTTTATCCACGGCGGCCTGGCAGTCATCCATCAGCGACACATCACAGGTCATAATCTCGCAGCCTGTTTGCTGCGCGATTTCCTGCAGTGGTTGCAAGCGGCGGCCGGTAATCAAAACTTTGGCACCCGCCTGGGTAAAACGCTGGGTGATGGCCGCACCTATACCAGTGCCACCGCCGGTAATAATCGCAACCTTGCCTGCTAATCGCTGAGTATTCATACTTGCCTACCTGGTGAAAAATAAAGATCAGTATAGGCCGCGTTAACGAGGGTGGGTATCAACCATAGAGATGAGTGGGGGGGAGGGTAATTACAGTCGTTTGTTAAGGCTTTATACATAAATTTGCTAATAATAGTGCTATAAAAAAATACATTATGCCAATAATAGTTAATATTATTGCTGCACGCTTTGCCTTTGCGTCACCTAACTGATCTATGTAGTGATACATTTTATATGAGACTTTTTTCCAGTCATCATCACTTTTCCAGTGGATGCTAACTTCTTCTGGCTTATAAGTTGGTTGGCTGTCTTCTTGGGAGCCGAGTCGAATCGACCTGCGATTGAATAGTACTAATATTGGTAGCGTTGCAGCTATTCTTGCGCCATAGATCCATTCCAAATTACTTAAACAAATTGAACTCAAAAATCCAACTATCCAAATTGCGATAGTAACACAAGTCAATACAGTGATGTTTGTAATGATGCCTCGCATGTGGCCTTAACTCCCGTATTTGGGGCCGTAGTGAAGTGCAGTGTAACGAAGACCCCAGCCCCGCAGAGGCGAACAACATATGCTTGTTAGTTGTTTACTTGCTCGTTGCTTTACCAGCACCAAGACCACCAAAGAATGCCAATAATGCAATAACCATCTTTTCAGCTAGGGCCTCACTGCCTTGGCTTAAAGCGTAAGCTGACAAAGCAAGAATTAGTGCCGAAACACCAAACAAAGCATAAATAGCTTTATTGGCAACGCCAGCAAGGATGCTCGCGCGTTTTGTTGCTTCTTTCTCGGATGTTTCTTGTGCCTGGGCAAATGGAGTTACTACCCCCTGAAGTAAAGTGCCAATGGCATCTAGCTCGCTTGCACTTTGCTCCTTTGTTAAAATTTCGCCTTCTTTAGTTTCTTCGTCGCTCACATTTTCTCCTTGTGATAACTAATGCTTAATTAACCGGCAGCTTTGCAGCAACGAAGTTGCGGAGAAACTGTCCAGTGGAGGCCGCGTGTTTTTGCGGCCGTAACGGTGGTTTAACGAATTGTTATGCATTGTCAGCGCCATACTCGGATAGAAATATGGTGATTTTTTTATGGAGACAAATTTGCGTGATTTCTAGAGATAAGATAGGGCCACTACCACTAGCACCTTCTCGCGGACAGAAACCTATATCATCTATCCACTCTTGACCAGACTCTAGATTTCGAGCATCGGATTTTATCCATCTTTAAAAAACTTGGAATTGGGAGGCTAAGCTCCAGTCATCCTTTGCTAGCTTTAAATAGTTTTCGGATTTATCTCCGATAACTTTTCTAATCCATAACGCCAATGATAGATCTCTCTTTTATTGCATAACACTTTCTTCTTGGGCTGTGGCCCCATAATTATTTTTTGCAGTTAAGATGTCATTCTACCTCTTGAAAATAAAATTAAAACAAAAAATCCAATGACTTATTTACATTTTTGATGATTTCTCAACTCGATAGCTATGAGCAGGCAGTCCATATGTTTTGGCGTTGTAGGTTTGGTATGTCTGCCAATAGCCATATAAATCAATAGCTTGTATGAGTTTTCAATTAATATGAGCTAGTTGTTGCTGAATTAAGTGCTGGCCGTTAGAGCTAGCCATTCCCCCCGTTTTAAAAGTAAGCAACCTAAGTTTACGGTTAGGCTAATTGCTGTTGGAGTCTATAGGCTGCTTGGGATTATGCTGCTATGACGTTGGCGGCTAGAATGCTGTGCCAGTTATATCGGATGCTTTTTAAGTGCGTGTCACTTTAAAGTGCATCTAGTGAAGTGGGGCGATCAGGCACTGGATTTTTATTTTCAAAACGATATTATTTATTGCTTAATAGTTGACGAAATAATAATTAATTTGAACCTGCAGTATGAAGCCTATTTATTCCGCCCTGATTATTTCCCTGTTCCTTACCGCCTGTGCCTTACCTAGCAAACTACAAACAGGCATTATCAATAATGACACCCGCCTTGCGTTGCAAGGGCTTGCGTCAGGGGATGACCCCAATGCGGCGCGTTATCGCTGGACGCCATTGGTAATGGCAGCGGCCAAAGGGCAAACAGAAATAGTCCAAGCCATGCTGCAGTACAACGCCGATATTTATCAAAAGCACTTGGAAAACTACGGTAGCCCTATGCACGCATTTGTGCAGTACCGCCCGTATGACCCCAGCTTGGACTATTGCTCTAGCAGTATTCGCTGCCAGGACGTGTACTATGATGCCGCCTGTGCTGCAGCCCGTAATTCGCATACCGATGTGCTGCAATTGCTGATAGATAAAGGCTTTAATCCACAAAAGGGTACACCGCATACGGCACTATGCGCTATGCAGGCCAATGACCCTGTAGCCTCGCTTAAAATATTGGTGAGTGCTGGCGTAAAGTTGGCCGATATTCCCAATGCTTCTTTAATGCACCAGGCAGCTATACACCCCAGCAGCAGTGCAGAAACCATTCATTATTTAGTGCAGCAAGGCTTGAGTGTTGAAGAGCCCCTGCATAAAAGTATTTTTGATAGAAATCAGGACTGGTCTGCCGGAAAGGGTGTCACGCCACTATTTACAGCGCTCGCTAGTGCTCAAGCCACTAAACGTTATGAGGCGATTAAAGCGCTGCTGGATAATGGCGCGGACCCTAATTACACCTCTGGGCATGGTGATACCGCAGTGAAGATTGCCACAATCATTGGTTGTGAGCCCTGTGTGGTGCAGCTGATGTCTGCAGGTGGTGAAATGTTTACAGCAGAGTGGATTGGCTGGCCTGCTGCTCAGCAGGCAAATAGCTTATGGGCTGTAAAAAATGGAGCGTTTGATGTGGCAATGGCTGGCGGGGCCTTTGATAGTATCAGTCAGTCTAAGCGTGACGCATTGCAACAAAAAGTTAATAAAATAAGGCGGCGCTATCCCGATTTAAGTGTGACTCCAATAACCATTAGCACCGGCAACCCTCAGCAATTTAAGCAATACCAACAACAATATGCCAATTTGCTCCCCAGCGAAGAAGGCAGCATCTTGCGTGAAAAAGATATTAACAAACGCCGTGATCTGCAAAGGCAGCTTAGGTTGCAAAAGCAACAGCGCGAAAAGGTTGAGCGCTTAGCCAGGCAGCACAGGCAGCAGCAACAGCAAGAGGCCGAGTTGGTGGTTGCCTCCTTATTACAACAAAACCCGCCGTTGCAGCAGACCCTGCAAGAGCTGGGTGATAGCTTGGCGTTTTGCCGCTACAGTTACAGTTTGGCCAAGCGTTTGCGCAACGATTATGACTGCGGCTTTATGGCCGAAGGCCGTTACCGTGAATACGGTGAATCAAAAAGTTGTAAACAGGCAGCTCCTGAGCTGGCCGAGCGGGTGAGTGACAGCATTGATTGTGACGGTGTGTATCAATCAAATAATCAGTTACTACGCTCTTTAGCCAATGCTGACCAAAAAAATGTGCTAAGGAAAAAAATACGCCAAGCTGCAACGGGTAAGTGGAACGCAGAAAACGTAAAAGCCTACTACGGCGACCCCGAGGCCAGTTTGGAGCGTATGAAAGCACAAGCCAAGCGGGCCCATGAAAATCAACAAGAGGAAGATTATCAGGCCGCTTGGGCTGGCTTTACTAACAGCCTAAGCACTTCCAGCACCCCAGCTCAGCAACAAATGGCCGCCAACTTTGCCAGCATTAACCGGCAAGTGCAGCAGGTTCTCATTGATCAGAGCATGTTACAGGCGGTGCAAAGGCAGGTAGCACAGAGCCAAGCACAAGCTGCGGTCACTACTGCAAGCGCTCATGTAACTCCGGCAGCTAAGCCCAGCCATAGTAATAGTTTGGAAGCTAACCGCCAGCGTTGTGAGCAGCAGGGCGGCCGCTTTGATGCCAACCGTAATAACTGCACCCTTGTTAATACACAAACGACGGCAATCATTCAGGATTTTGGTGCCAATACGGTTATGCAAAATAAGGCTTCGTATAACAGTGTAGCCGCCACAGCGGGCGCAGGTAGTGGCGCTGCAGGTAACGGTACTCATGCCAACCCCAATGAAAAACAAACTTCTAATAGTCACAGCCAAAGTGGTGCCAATGCTGTGGGTGAAAATGGCACAAACAGCACCGGCAGTAATACCGATAATGCCCAGGATGGCTGGAAGTGGACTACCCGTTTAGATTGCGGCCATACCCATTTTGATGATGTGATGCCCGAAAAAGCCAGTGTCTGTATGAGTGCCAGAAGGCCAGAGTGGCAAATTTTTTGGCAGAACAAGCCCTTGCTGGGAGGTATACATATCGCATTATTCTCTATAGAAAACAAATCGAATGTGCCGTTAAAATTTGAGTTGTATGGCCGTGCAACGGGTGATATGGAAACGAAAGACTTTGAGTGGAATGTTACCGTACCTGCCCAGTCAAAACGCAACTATCACGGTGGCATAGTGCAGATGGAAGAGCCTATACATATGATAGAAGTGATTAACCTAAGATACTTAGAGCCTGTTTTGTAATGCAGCCTTAGTCTAGCTAAAGCGGGTTTGGCATTGGTTTGCTAAAAACTAACACTATTTTTATGATCGAGACTTTATAGGTTTTTTAGCCGTTGTAATCCCAGCTTCACTTAAATAAAACATAGTATCTATTTGCGTGACTATGCGGCGTAAGTAACTGGGGGATATTTGCTGCATGGCGGATAGGGTTTTAATTACCAGCATATGGGCATTGAGTGGCCCCGGTTCGCCTTGGGGTGTTTCGTTAATGACCTGTTTAATAAAGTTTTCGGTGTTCAGTTCGGCTGCGGTTTGCTGGTAAATTTCCATGGCGGTGCGCGGGCTATTGCTGGCGGGGCTGGCCATGAGTTTATCTTCCTGCTGGCGCAGGTTGGCTTCTAAGCTGTTGTTGTGGGGGGCGGCGGTTTGCAGGTTTTTTTCGTGCAGTGCGCGGCTGAGTTCAGCCAGTGCTGAGCTGCTGGCTGCCGGGCTGTTTGCTTTGCTGGGGGCAGCCAGTGATTTTAATTCGCCTATGGCGGCGATGGCTTTTGTTTTTAACGCCAGTTGCAGGGCTTGGTTTTTGCCTTCAGCTTTGCGAAGCAGGGCCTGTATATAAAAAAAGCGCGTGGGGTGGTGTTGATCGTATTGCTCTGTTTTTAGTTGTTGCAGCAGCATGTCGATAAGCTCAGGCTTTTGCTGCAAGTCTTCGGCGCTTAGCATGGTGAGGCTGTCGGCGTTATGGGGCTGATAGTTTTTTGCAGTGCTGTTGTTGCCCGACATTACTTGGCCGCCAATGCGTTGCTGTTTTTGGGCACGGGTGCCATTTCTACGCGGCGGTTTTTAGAGCGCCCGGCCTTATCTTGGTTACTGGCCACCGGTTGCTGGGCACCAAAGGCCGCGGCAAACACCATATTGGCGGGCATGCCTTCTTCTATTAAAGCGCGGGTAACGGTTAAGGCGCGCTGGGCGGAGAGCTCCCAGTTATCGGCAAAGTGTAGGTTGCCTTGTTGTATAGGTAGGTCATCGGTAAAACCGCTAATCATTAAAATTTCGTTGCGCTCGTTTAGGTAAACATTTAAGGGGTTTACCAAGCTGGTGAGTAATTCGCGGCCTGAGTCTTGTAGCTCTGCAGAGTTAGAGGAAAATAACACGCTGCCACTAATACCTATGCGGCCATTGTTAAGCGTTACCCGGCCGGAAGAGAGTGGGCCAGCTAGGGCGGATTCTAACGCCATGCGTCTTTGTTCGGCTTGCTCGCGTTTGCTGATTTCTTCTTCCAGGGATTTTGACAGCTCCAGCTGAAAACCTAATACCCAAATTAAAATTAAAACGAACACGCCTACCAGGCCAGACATTAAGTCGCCAAAAATTGCCCACACCGGTGGGGAGGCATTGTTATGGTCATTAAGTGCTGACATTAAGCAACCTCAGCTTCTGCATTGCTGGTGTTTTTGCCTAGGCCACGTATTTCATCAAACATGGCTTTTTGCGAGACTATGCTGTGGTCGATAATGTCGCGGGCTTGTGCCACATAATAGGCCAGCTGTTCGTCGCTGCGCTGTGAGCTTTGGTTGAGGCTGTTTTCTATGCTGTTGAGGTTTTCAATCAGGCCGCTGTTGGATTCATCAAAACGTTGTACGGCTTGATTAAAGGCTTCAGCCATACTGGCCATTTCCACGGCGTTGCCGCTAAATTCTACTGAGGTGTCGGCCAGGCTGCTAACTTGTTGCTGCACTTGTTGTTGGAATTGCTCGCCCACTTTTTCCAGCATTTGTTCAGAGGCTTGCACTAACTGGGTGATGGCAGCTTGTTGTTCGCTGCTGGAGGCGACTAGCGAGGCAGAGAGTTTATCCAGCTCTAGCATAATGCCGTTGCGCTCTTCTAATAAGTTGTTTTCGCGCTCTATATTTTTGGCGACTTGATCGCGTAATTGTTCTATTACCTCGGCGGCGGCCTTGGGTGTTTTTGAGGCCAGCGCTATAAGCTCAGTCATAGGCTGCTCTAAGCCTTGGCCTAACACATTTAGGTGCTCGGTGACTTTGCTTTCTAACTCGGCTAAGCGTGCTATGGCTGCCTGGCCGCGCTGGGCTTCATCTTCTCGCAGGCTGCTTAATGAGTTGCTCAAGGTTTCGCTAATGTTGTTGAGGCGTTGCTCAAAGCTACTTAGCCACTGGCTCTCGCTATCGCTGCGGGTTTTTACTAGTTCTTCGGTGCTGGCGACTAGTGAGCTGATTTGCGCTAGGTTTTGCTGGGTGTTGCTGCTTAATTGTTCAGCCAGTTGTTCGCTAAGTTCATCGGCGCGCTGTTGGTGCTGGCTTAGCCAATGTTGCTCTGCTGCTGCGCGGGAGTGGATGATTTGCTCTGCGCTGGCCAGTAATTGGTTCATTTGCTCCAGGTTTTGCTGGGCGTTGGCACCTAGTTGCTGGTTGAGTTGTTGATACTGTTGCTCAGCCTGTTGGCGGTAATCGCTTAGCCATTGCTGCTCAGATTGGCTGCGGCTTGCCACTAGCTGCTCTGAGCTGGCGATTAGCTGCGTAATTTGCGCGATAGTATTGGCGGCATGGGCGCTTAATTGCTCGCTGAGTTTTTCGCTGCTGCTGTTTAAGCTATGGGTAATCGCCTGCTGCTGTTCGCGGGTTTGCTGGTTGGCTTGCTGCCATTGCTCATTAAGGCTGGCGCTGCTGTTGGCAAACTCGCTGGCGATACTTTGTACGGTTTCTTTTTGGCTGGTGGTGACTTGTTTTAATTCTTCGACTAGTTGTTGGCTGGCGCTGGTAAATTGCTGGTTAGCTGCTAGGTTGAGTTGCTCAAAGTTTTCTGTCCACTGTTGTAGCTTGGCTTGGTCGTGTTCTAGCTGTTGCTGTTGCCAGTTGCTGCGCAGCTCTGAAAGTTGTTGTTGCACGGTGTTGTTTAAAGTTTGATGGGTGTTGCTGGTTTCGGCTTTAATTTCCGCCATCATATTTTGAATAATGGGTTTAATATTTTCGCCTGCCAGTTTGCCGCTTTCCGCTAGGGTCTGTTTCAGCGAGGCATCAATAGAGTTAGCCAGCTCGCTGTAATTGGCGCTAACAGACTCGTGAAAAGCTTGCTGCTGGGCGGTTAGGCTCTGTTCTATGTTTGCGCTCATGGTGACTAGTTTATCGGCTAACACATTGAGCTTGTCGGCCACATCGGGCAGGGCGGTGGCTTGCACTTGTAGTGCGTTGTAGGTTTGCTGTTTGTTGTGTGCTAGCGAAAAGTTTTTAAAGGCTTTAGTAATTTGGCTGTCTAATTGCTCGGTATAGGCTATGCGCTCTTTGCGGCTAAGGGTAGACATTAAGCCCAGCATGGCTGAGGCGGCAACGCCAGCCACTGAGGTGCCAAAGGCTAAGCCTAGGCCCTGAATCGGGGCGGCTAAGCCTGCGCGTATGGCTTGTAATTCGGTAGTGCCTTCCAGGGCGGTGACAGCGCCTTTTAAGGTATCCACCATACCCAAAAAAGTGCCCAGCAGGCCTAGCATCACTAATAGGCCTATTAGGTAAGGGGTAATAAGTGGTGCCGGTAGGCCGCTGTTTTGGCCTTCTATGCGGGCGCGCACAGGGTTGATTAAATGGCCATCTAATTTTTCTAGCCATAGGTTTAAATTTTCCACCGGCCCAGATATTTGATTTAAGGCCTTGTGTAAGCTGGCTGACTGTTGCCGATACTGAAATAGCTCAAAGGCACCTATGCAATAGGCAAAGGCAATCAGCAGGGTTACCGACAACGCCAGTGCGTTGCTGCCTACAAAGCTGCTGCTCATCCAAATGATGGCTGTAGCCCCTAGCAAAAATGCGGCGGTAAATAAAAATCTAGTCATTGCTTGTGCTTACCTGTTCGTTAACAGCTTCTATTAAGCCGTAAGTGGTTTGTAATCGGGCGTCTAATTCGGCGAGTAATAATTGTTGCAACTCTTGGCAAAAATTACTGATGGCGCTTTCAAAATTATCGTCGCTATGTTGCTGCCAATACTGAAAACGCTGATCTAAATGATTAGGGATGCTGCTAAAACTTCTTTTTATGTGATTGCTCAAAATATCGCTCATGGCGCTGTCTAACGTGCACAGCTGTTTTAAATGGGGCGAAATATCTGCGGCGGCATCTTTAATTAAAATATGCAGCTTATACACTTGCCCGGCTAACTCGGTTTGCACATTAATATAAAAGCGTTTTAAATCGGTCAGCGGTTTTTCGGTGTCTTGATGAATGCTGGGCAGTTGAAATCGGCGTCGGGTTTCGCTGCCATCAAAACAAGCGGCAATAAATTGAACCAGCTGGTTGTGCTGCTCTAAAAATAAATCCTGTATACCTTGGTCGCTGCTAGCTGCTGGTTGCGGTTTAACTTTTAAGGGGGCAGAGGATAAAACCAGCGAGCCGGGCAGGCCTATTAGCTCGCCTACGCGCTCGGCAAAATTTTGCTGTGAGGGTTTGTGCTGGCTGACCCCTAAGCTGCTGAGATAGTTGCTTAGCCTAGATCCTTTGCGGTTGGTATGTAATGCGGGTTTAGTCATATAAAAGAATGATTGCCGTGCCCGCTCTATAGCGATGGGTGGGTTTAAGTGCTGAGTTTAAGTGTGCGGTTAATAAAATCGCTATGGCTGCCTTATGCTAGCGCTGGTTGTTTTTTGTACTTTGGCGGTTTTTTTGGCTGCAGCATTATCGCTTTTTGGCGATGATTATCAAGGGCGTATTTATAGGCTTGGGTTGGCTGAAAAGTGAGCGCAGCACTGGCTGCGCGCTTTGCTGAGTGCGTTCGCCTGTTAAATTCAGTACAATTTGCGCCTTGTTTCTACACGCTATATTAGCTGGCTGATAAATAGCCATGTCATAGCCGCTACTTAGTATTCATGTTTTATAAATTGCTGTGTTTTAACAGCCGCTTAATGGAAGGTATTTCTGCCCGTGAAATTTATAGCTAGCCCAGGTGGGCAACTCTCCGGTGATATTCGTGTGGCGGGGGATAAGTCTATTTCTCATCGCTCTATTATGTTGAGCTCTTTGGCCGAAGGTGTTACCGAGGTGAGTGGCTTTTTAGAGGGCGAAGATGCCTTGGCCACTTTAAATGCCTTTCGAGCTATGGGTGTGCAGATAGATGGCCCGGTGGATGGCAAGGTGACTATACAGGGCGTGGGCCTGCACGGCTTGAAGGCGCCAGAAGGGGAGTTATATGTAGGTAACTCCGGCACCTCTATGCGCCTGCTGGCGGGCATCGCGGCAGGGCAGGATTTTACCGTGACCATGACCGGTGATGTGTCGCTATCCAAGCGCCCTATGGAGCGTGTCGCTGCGCCTTTGCGTTTAATGGGGGTAGAGGTAGAGACCCAAGAGGGCGGCAGGCCGCCGCTGGTTATTAACGGCAAGGGTAAGCTCAAGGCCATACATTATGACTTGCCTATGGCCAGTGCCCAGGTGAAGTCCTGTGTGTTGTTAGCCGGTTTATATGCCGAGGGCGAAACCTCTACTACCGAGCCAGCCCCTACCCGCGACCACACTGAGCGCATGCTTAATGGTTTTGGTTATCCGGTAGCGGTAGAGGGTGCTACGGCCCGCCTGCAAGGTGGTGGCAAGCTTAGCGCTATGCATATAGATGTACCTGCGGATATTTCATCGGCGGCCTTTTTTATGGTGGCGGCGACTATTACCCCTGGCTCGCAAATTATTTTGCAGCATGTTGGCATTAACCCCACCCGCGATGGCGTCATTAATATACTGCGTTTAATGGGGGCGGATATCACCTTATTAAATGAGCGCGTAGTGGGCGGTGAGCCGGTGGCCGATATACGGGTGCGCTCGGCTGAGCTGGTGGGCATTGATATACCCGTCGAGCAAGTGCCGCTGGCTATAGATGAGTTCCCTGTGTTGTTTGTGGCGGCCGCCTGCGCCCAGGGCACGACTACCTTAACCGGTGCTGAAGAGCTGCGGGTTAAAGAGAGTGACCGTATTCAAGCCATGGCCGATGGCTTGCATATTTTGGGTGTTGATGCCCAGCCCACAGACGATGGCATAGTGATACAGGGCAGAGGTGCCGAGGAAGTGGTGTTTGGCGGTGGCGAGATAGAAAGTCATCACGATCACCGTATTGCCATGTCTTTTGCGGTAGCGGGCTTGCGGGCTAGCGAGACTATTACGATTAATGGCTGCGATAACGTGGCCACTTCTTTCCCTAATTTTGTTGCCTTGGCGCAAAAGGCCGGTTTTAAACTTGAGCAGGTTGATTAGGCCCATGGCAGAGCAAGGCGAATTTAAACAGATTGTAACGGTTGATGGCCCCAGTGGCTCGGGCAAGGGCAGCTTATGCCAGCTGTTGGCCAAAGAGCTGGGCTGGCATTTATTAGATAGCGGCGCGCTATACCGCATAGTCGGCTTGGCCGCGCAGCAGCAGGGCGTTAGCTTTGATGATGAAACGGCGTTGGCGCAGCTGGCGGCTAATTTACAGGTTGAGTTTAAACCCGGCGCGCCCGGCGAGCCTGCGGCAGTATTGCTGGAGGGTAAAGATATTAGCCAGCAGGTGCGCGCCGAAACCACTGGCGCCTTGGCCTCTAAAGTGGCGGTTTATAACGGCGTGCGCGACGCCTTATTGGCTTTGCAGCGCAGCTTTGCCAAAGCGCCCGGTTTGGTGGCCGATGGCCGCGATATGGGTACGGTGGTTTTCCCCCATGCCCCCACTAAAATTTACCTCACCGCCAGCGCCGAAGAGCGCGCCAATAGGCGCTATAAACAGTTGAAAGCCGCTGGCCAAAGTGTTAATCTCGCCGCGCTTTTGGAAGACATCCAAGCCAGAGACGATCGCGATATGAATCGCGCCGTCGCTCCGCTAAAGCCTGCAGTTGATGCTGTCGTAATTGATAGCTCTGTAATGGGTATTAATGATGTTTATAATCAGGTGATGATTGAGATCAATAAATCTCTTTAAGTGGCTGAGTATCAAAGGTTTTTTAACTTCTACGTTTATGGCGAAATATCAGCTTGTAGCCGCTACGTAGGTTTTATCAAAATGGCCCATGTGTGCTGATCATGTGGAGAGCGCAAATTACTCAAGCCCCTAAGTGGCTGATAATCACTGCGTTTGCTAAATAAAGAGTATTCCTAATGGAAAATTTTGCTGAATTATTTGAAGAGTCGTTAACGACTCTTAACATGAAGCCTGGTTCAATCGTAACCGGCGTAGTTATAGACATCGACAGTGACTGGGTCACAGTACACGCTGGCTTAAAGTCTGAAGGTGTTATCCCCCGTAGTGAATTCCTAAGCGAGAGCGGTGAGCTGTCTCTAGAAATTGGTGACGAAGTTCAAGTTGCCCTAGAAGCAGTAGAAGATGGCTTTGGTGCCACTAAACTGTCTCGTGAAAAAGCCAAACGCGCTGAAGCTTGGAAAGTACTTGAAGCTGCTTTCACTGCTGAAGAAGTGGTTAAAGGCGTTATCAACGGTAAAGTTAAAGGCGGTTTCACCGTTGACGTTAACTCTATCCGTGCTTTCTTACCTGGTTCATTGGTTGACGTTCGCCCTGTTCGCGAAACAACTCACCTTGAAGGTAAAGAATTAGATTTCCGCGTAATTAAATTAGATCAGAAGCGCAACAACGTTGTTGTTTCTCGCCGCGCTGTTCTTGAAGAAGCTAACTCTGCTGACCGTGATGCATTGCTTGCTACTTTACAAGAAGGCCAAGCGGTTAAAGGTATCGTTAAAAACCTAACTGACTACGGTGCTTTCGTAGACTTAGGTGGTGTAGACGGCCTATTACACATTACCGATATGGCTTGGAAGCGCATTAAGCACCCAAGTGAAATCGTAAACGTTGGTGACGAAATCGACGTTAAAATCCTTAAGTTTGACCGCGAGCGTAACCGCGTATCGCTAGGTCTTAAGCAATTGGGTGAAGATCCATGGTTGGCGATCACTGGTCGTTACCCAGAGGGTGCCAAAGTTAAGGCTAAAATCACTAACTTAACTGATTACGGTTGTTTCGCCGAAATCGAAGAAGGTGTTGAAGGTTTGGTTCACGTTTCAGAAATGGATTGGACTAACAAAAACATACACCCATCTAAAGTTGTTAACTTAGGTGATGAAGTTGAAGTAATGGTATTGGATATAGACGAAGAACGTCGTCGTATCTCATTGGGTATCAAGCAGTGTCAAGAAAACCCATGGGATGTATTCGGTCGTGAATTCAACAAAGGCGACAAAATCTCTGGTGCTATTAAGTCTATCACTGACTTCGGTATCTTCATTGGCTTGGACGGCGCTATCGACGGCCTAGTTCACTTGTCTGACATCTCTTGGGATGAGACTGGCGAAGAAGCCGTACGCAAGTACAAGAAAGGTGACGAAATTGAAACTGTTATCCTTTCTGTAGATCCTGAGCGCGAGCGTATCTCTTTAGGTATTAAGCAATTAGAGGAAGATCCTTTCTCTGAGTACCTAGCCGAGAACGACAAAGGCTCAATTGTTAAAGGTACTGTTAAAGAAGTCGAAGCTAAGTCTGCGGTTATCACCTTAGCCGAAGGCATAGAAGGTACTTTAAAAGCCTCTGAAATCAGCCGTGAAAAAGTTGAAGATGCACGCAATTCGTTGAAAGAAGGCGAAGAAGTAGAAGTGAAGATCATTTCTGCTGATCGCAAGAATCGCGCAATTGCCCTGTCTATCAAAGCGAAAGACATTGCTGAAGAGAAAGAAGCGGTTAAGTCACATAAAGATGCCGCTCCAGAAGCTGCACCTACGACTATCGGTGACTTGATCAAAGCACAAATGAACAAAGACTAATATTTGATAGCTCTTTGAGTCATTAAAAAGCGCCTAGGCCCAAACCTAGGCGCTTTTTTTATGTCTGCAGCTTCAGTGCTGGCTAAATATCCACTATATTTCCGTTAAAAGTTGATTTTTAAGGCTTTTTTTGTTGATTTAGGCCTCAAATCACAGAAACAGGCTAGCGCTATGGTTTTTCTGTGCTAATCTTCACTTATCTAAAATCTGTTTAGAAACAATTGCTTAGGGCTAATGTTAGGATTCAATAGGGTGCAGACATAATGTCGGCTCCCGGTAGTCGTTAAGCCCTTGCAACTAGCGAGCAGTGAATAAGAGAGATAACAGGAAACCAATATGACCAAGTCGGAGTTGATTGAGCGTATCGCTTCTCGTCAACAACAGTTGTCGGTTAAAGATGTGGAGCTAGCCATCAAAACCATTCTTGAGCAAATGTCACAGACATTGGCCATGGGTGAGCGCATAGAGATACGTGGCTTTGGTAGTTTTTCATTACATTATCGCGAGCCGCGTTTGGGCCGTAACCCCAAAACGGGTGAAACCGTGCAGCTGGCTGGCAAGTACGTGCCGCATTTTAAGCCCGGCAAAGAAATGCGTGAGCGGGTTAATGAAAGCTTACACAAGCGTTAAAGGCTAAATATTACTGGCGGGGCTGTATTGCACCTTAGCATGGTTTGCCAGTAATCTATGTGGGCGGCGTGATCATTGGTCACGCCGCTTTTTTGTGGATAAAGGCTATGCTGGGTATGTTGTTAATCAATTGTAAGGGAAGGAGGTAGCCGTGCGCTTATTGCTGCGCTTAGTGTTGCTGTTATTGTTATTGGCGGTGTTTTTGATTGGGGTGTTATTTACCCTGCAAAATGATACCCCCGTGCCATTAGATTTATTAATTCTACAGCTGGATGCCCAGTGGTTGGCGCTGTGGGTACTGCTGGCCTTTGCCTTGGGTGGCTTGGCCGGGATGTTGGTGGGATTGCTGGGTTTGTGGCGCATCAAGCGCGAGCGTTATAGCTTAAAGCGCCAGTTACAGCAGGCTAATAAAGAGCTGGCCAAGCTGCGTGCTGGCAGCGCGGTAAAAGCCCCGGCGGCTAAGGCCTAACATGTTAGATACTTGGCTGTTGTTGCTACTGGTCACTGCTATAGGCATAGGCTGGTATTTGGGGCAGCGTTCATCGTCACTGCTGTCACAACAGCATGTGCAGTCGGCCCTGCAGCAGCAGTACTATAAAGGCCTCAATTACCTGCTTAATGATCAGCCTGACGGTGCCTTGGATGCCTTTATCGAAGCGCTGGATGTTAATAGTGAGACCTTGGAAACCCATATTGCGGTGGGTAATTTAATGCGCCGCAAGGGGGAGGTGGAGAGAGCCATACGCATACATCAAAACCTATTGTCGAGGCCCACCTTGCCCCGCGAGCAGCTGCACCAAGCCCATCTAGAATTGGCTAAAGACTTTGTGAGTGCAGGCTTGTTAGATAGGGCTGAGCGCTTACTGGAAGATTTAATTGTCGATGCCCCCGAGCTACATAAAACCGCCACCTTATTATTGTTAGAAATATTGCAGGATGAAAAAGAGTGGGCGCAGGCCATAGAAAAGGCGCAGCAATTACTACCCAAAAAATCCTTGTTAAAGGCGGCCAATAGCGATCCGGTTATTATTCGAGCTTTGTCCCACTACTGCTGTGAGCTGGCCGAACAAGCGCTGGATAGGCGCGATTACCACAGCGCTAGAAAAGAGCTAAAAAAATCCCTCAATTACGATAAAAACTGTGTGCGCGCTTCATTGCTGCTGGCTAGGGCCGAATATGAAACTGGCCATTACGAACATGCGGTTAAAAGCCTGCACAAAATCCGCCATCAAAATTTAAGCTATGTCTCTGAATCTATAAACTTGTTAAAATTATGCAGCGAGAAGTTAAACGATCCCCAGTCCTTCCAGCGTTACCTTAGCATGTGCTTGGATTTGTACCCCTCGGTGAGCATAGTGCTGGCACTGGCTGCAGAGATACAAAACAGCGAGGGCGATGAGGCCGCCGCCAAGTTTATGGGCGGCGAGTTAAAACGCCGGCCATCGCTGCGCGGCTTGGATAAATTAGTTGCGCTGCATATGGCTAATAGCCAGGGTAAGGCCAAAGAGAACCTAGCTATTTTGCAGGCCTTAATCAGCAAGTTAATACACAGCAAGCCCCAGTATCGCTGCCAGCATTGTGGATTTTCGGGTAAGCAGTTGCACTGGTTGTGCCCTAGCTGCAAGCAGTGGGGCGAGGTTGCGCCCATACGCGGCGCCGAAGGCGATTAACAGCTTCTGGCAAATAGCGAACACTTAACTATAGAGAGATTATGACTACCACATCCCCCGTTATTGTTGCCCTGGATTACGATAACCTGCAGCAGGTTGAAGCCTTAGCTGAGCAATTAAACCCTGCCGACTGCCGCTTAAAAGTTGGCAAAGAGCTGTTTACCTATTGCGGCCCGGCAGTATTGTCGCTGTTGCACGATAAGGGTTTTGAAGTGTTTCTGGATTTAAAATTTCACGATATCCCCAATACCGTAGCCGGGGCTGTTAAGGCCGCTGCTGATATGGGGGTATGGATGGTCAACGTACACGCCAGTGGTGGTCAGCGCATGATGGAGGCGGCCCGTGAGGCCATAGCTAATTATCAGCAGCGCCCCAGCTTGATTGCGGTGACTGTGCTTACCAGCATGGAGCAGGCTGATTTAGTTGGCGTAGGCATTCAATGTACGCCTGCCGAGCAGGTTCAGCGCCTAGCCAAACTCACCCAGCAATCAGGTTTAGATGGTGTGGTGTGCTCGGCGCAGGAGTCCAGCCTGTTGCGCGCTGCCTTGGGTGAGCAATTTCAGCTGGTCACCCCCGGTATACGCCCAGCCGATAGCGAGCAGGGCGACCAGCGCCGCATCGCTACCCCCAAGGCTGCTATGGAGGCCGGTAGCCACTACCTGGTTATAGGTAGGCCTATTACGCAAAGTGACGACCCGCTGGCGGCCTTACAGGCGATAAACCAGCAGTTACGCGATTAATAATGTAAATATTACCAATCTGCCTTGGTTGCAGTTGCCTAAAGAGCAGTGCTGTATTAGTTTTCGCTAATGGCTTGTTAATAGGATGAACGGGTCTATTTCATAGATGCTTTTGATCAATCTATTAGCAGGCTATTAAATCAATAATAACCGTGAAAACTAAAAGGATTTACTCATGAAACCATTACTTACTATTATTTTTTGTGCCTTATTGGCCTTGCCGTCGGCCACGCTTTGGGCAGATTCTGCCCCTCAGCAGCAAGAGGTAAATATTAATACCGCGGATGCCGCCCAGCTCGCCAAGGGTTTGAAGGGTGTAGGCGGTGCAAAAGCCAAGGCAATCGTCGAATACCGCGAGCTCAATGGCAGCTTTAAATCGGCGGAGGAGCTGACCGAAATTAAGGGTATAGGCGTTAAGCTGGTGCAGGATAACCGCGAGCGGATTAAGCTGTAACGCGCAGCTCTAGCAAAAGTATAAAAAAACCGGCCCAGTGCCGGTTTTTTTTATGTATGGCTGTGGTGTTGCCAAGGCTCGCGGCCAAGCTTAAAACCGCTATGGCGCGCTTATTTGTGTTAATATCCGCCTCTTTATAAGTATGATCCCATTCGTTATTTAGTTTTTAGATTAAGGAAAGCTGCCTGTGGCAATTTATGATGTTTTTAATGGTGATGCCGATGGCATCTGTGCGTTATTGCAACTACGTAATGCGCAGCCCGCCGACAGCCAATTAATTACTGGCGTCAAGCGTGATATTAAATTGCTGGATAGGGTGCAGGTTAGTGCGGGCGATGAGCTTAATGTATTTGACATATCCTTTGATAAAAACCGCCATGGGGTAGAGGCTGCGTTGGCCGCAGGGGCCAGTGTGTTTTATGTAGACCACCACTTTGCTGGTGATATACCCAAACATCCCAAACTCACCACTCATATTAATTTGTCAGCCGATGTGTGTACCAGCTTGTTAATTAACGGCCAATTAAAAGGTCAGTTTGCTGAGTGGGCCTTGGTAGGCGCTTTTGGCGATAACTTAAAAAACAGCGCTAAATCCCTAGCCAAAACCCTTAAGCTTAGTGAGCAGCAGCTGATAGCTTTAGAGCACTTAGGTATTTATATCAATTACAATGGCTATGGCTCCAGTGTAGAAGATTTACACTTTGCTCCCGATCAGCTTTATCGCTGCATGAGCCGCTACAGCAACCCGCTAGACTTTATGGATGATGATAAAAATACCTTTCAGCATTTAGAGCAGGGCTACCAAGAGGATATGGATGCAGCCGCGCATATAGAGCCAGAATTTAGCAATGACAATGTAGCGGTATTTTTATTTCCCGATCAGCCTTGGGCGCGCCGTGTGAGTGGCGTCTATGGCAATGATTTGGCCAACCAATTCCCTCAGCGTGGCCATGCGGTTGTGACCGCTAAACCCAATGGTAATTATTTAGTGAGTGTAAGAGCGCCGCTTAGCAACAAAACCGGTGCCGATGAGCTTTGTCGCAGTTTTGCCAGCGGCGGTGGCCGTGCAGCAGCGGCAGGGATTAATGATTTGCCGGTAGCGCAATTGGGTGATTTTATCGATCGCTTTAATCAATTTTATAGCGCTAAATAATTTATAGAGTGAGGCCCGCCGTGGCAGTCAGTAAATTTAACAAGGCGTTTAAGCAGCTGCTTGCCGATGCCCAGCACAGCCAGCAACGCCGTCTACTGATTATTGCCGGTGAACAGGCTTGGGGGCAGCAGCAGTTACAGCAATTAAAGCTGGCCCAGTATTTTGAGCAGCAACTGCATATTAGCGAGCAAGCATTAGTCGCTGAAGACGAAACTATTACCACGATTAGCCGCAAAAAATCACAGCAAGTGTTGGGCAGTGATGTGGCCTGTTTGGTTTACGATGCTTATAGCGGTTTAGACCCCGATGCCATAGGAGTTTTGGGCGGCGCGGTAATGGGGGGCGGCTTAGTTATTTTGCTCACCCCTGAGTTAGATGAGTGGCATAATTTTTTAGACCCCGACTACCATCGCTTATTAGTACATCCCACCAAACCCGATCAGCTAGAGCATTTATTTATACGCCGCTTTGCTGCAACCATTAAGCAATTGGATAGCGTGTTAATCCACTCTGAAAAAAACGGCCTAACAGCACCCAGTGCTAAACCTGTGGCCGCAGTAGGCGTGGCGGCATCCGCGGATTATTGCCGCAGTGATGATCAGCGGGCCGCGGTGGCGGCTATAGTGAAAGTGGTCAAAGGTCACAGGCGCAGGCCTTTAGTGCTCACATCCGACCGGGGCAGGGGCAAAAGCACGGCCCTGGGCATTGCTGCTGCTGAACTAATGAAGCAAGGCGTGCAAACACTATTGATTACGGCGCCTAAGCTGGCAGCCGTGGATGTGGTTTTTAGACATGCTAAAGCAATATTGGGCGAGGCGGCTCAGCTAGAAAAAGGCCGCTTATGTATGGCTCAACAGCAGTTGCAATTTATCCCCCCCGACCAATTGCTAAGGCAAAAACCTAAGGCCGATGTGTTATTGGTGGACGAGGCGGCGGCCATACCGCTGAGTTTGCTAACGGCATTATTAAAGCAATATAGCCGTATCGTATTTGCCTCTACTGTGCACGGCTATGAAGGGGCGGGGCGCGGCTTTGGACTGCGCTTTCAACAAATTTTGGCTAGTGAAACACCGCAGTGGAAAAGCTTAACCCTAGAGCAACCTATACGCTGGCAGGCTAACGACCCAGTAGAGCAATGGCTATTTGAGGCCTTGCTGTTAAACGCGGATTATAGTCTCACGTTAACAAAGTCTATCAAGCCTAGCGACTGTAGCTTTAAGGAGTTAAAACGCCGCGACTTATTAAATAACGAAGAGTTACTAAGGCAAATTTTTGCCTTATTGGTGTTGGCTCATTATCAAACTACACCGGCAGATTTACGTAATTTATTAGACGGCCCCAATATTCGTATTTGGGTGGCTATGCATAAACAGCAATTAGTCGCTACTGCGTTAGTGACGGATGAGGGCGGCTTTAATAAAGAGTTGTCAGCTGCGGTGTGGAAGGGCGAGCGCCGTTTGCGTGGGCATTTATTACCGCAAACCTTGGCAGCGCATTCCGGTGTTGAGGTGGCTCCTAAGCTTCGCTACCAGCGCATTATGCGTATAGCCGTGCAGCCAGAGTTGCAGCAGCAGGGTTTTGGCCAAGCTATGTTGGCAGCGATATGTGATCAGGCCCAGCGCTCTAATGTAGATATAGTGGGCTCTAGTTTTGGCGTTACCGCCGATGTGCTGCATTTTTGGCAGCGTGCGGGTTTTACGCCGGTACGTTTAGGTGTTTCTCGTGATGCCTGCAGCGGTACTCACTCGGCTATAGTGTTGCGCTCTTTTAATTTGTCGGGAGAGCTGGTAGTGGACTTGCTGCGCTACCGCTTTTTAGAACAATTCCCTCATCAATTACTCACCTTATTCGTAGGCTTGGAACCCGAGCTGGCGGCAGGTTTTATGTTTGGTGGCGAAATGTCGGACTTAATGATAGTTGATGATCAGGACTGGGCCGATATTACCGCTTTTGCCGAGGGCTATAGAGTCTACGAAGTTTGTGCCGTGCCGCTGTGGAAGCTGGCTTGTAGTTTTATGGGCCAGTTAGAGGTGAGGCAATGGCTGAGTGATGAGCAACGGGATTTAGTGGTGTATGTGTTATTGCAAAATCGCCCAGCCGCCTGGGTATGCCAGCAGTTGGGCTACACTGGCCGCAAAGAGCTGGTTCAAAAACTTAGGGATACCGTTAAACTACTCAGCCAGCAGCAAATATTTCTTAGACCTACGTCGGTGCATTAATACAACTATAAATTAGCGGAGGCAATATGTTAGAGCTAGAAGGGCAGGAAAATGACAAGCGTGTAAGCGTGCAGTTAATGTCTACCGAGTCGGCTATATTGGCGGCAGCTTCAAGAATTTATGCAGCCTATATTAGTAATGGCAGTGTAGAGCCCGGCCAAGAAGGGGCATTTATGCAAGCGGCGATCAAGCAGGCTGCGAAAATGTCGGTAGTGGTAGATGATTTTATTAAGGCCGAAGATGAATTGTAAGATGTATGGACTAGACAGTTATCGATAAACTTCTATTATCAATACACAACCTATTAATAAGAAGAGGGTAGTTATTATGCGGTATTTATATTTAGGTTTAATGTTGTGGGTATTGTCATTTTCGCCCTTAAGTAGTGCTGCAACTATCACTATAGTTACGGATAAATGGGACGGTTACAGCAATGCCGATGGCAGCGGGTATTATCTAGAGCTGATGAAGGCTATATACAGTGCTGAGGGGGTAGAGGTAAGCGTTAAACAGGTACCTTATGCTCGTTCTATGGAAATGGTTGCTACTAATAAGGCTGATGTTGTATTGGGCATCTACCCCGGCGAAAAATTCACCGGTACTTATGCTAAGCATCCCTTAAATATTGATATTATTGATGCCGCGCTAACGCCAGCTTTTGCCAGCACTTGGGTGGATATTAATTCATTGGCAGATAAAAAAGTGGGGGCTGTACGTGGCTGGGGCTTTGATGCCTATGTGCCTGTAAAAATGAGATATAAAGAGTACTCAAGTTTAAAACCATTGCTAAAAATGTTAAACAATGGCCGAGTAGATGCGGTGTTGGCGACAGAGGTCGATATCAAGGCATCAGCGAGTGGCAATAATTTTGTTATTAAGAAAGCAGTCATTGTCAATTCAGCTTATGCGGTGTTTGCCAGCTCTAACAATGCTAAAAAAATGCTGGCTATTTTTGACGCTGGCATCGTTAAGCTGCACGATAGTGGCCAGCTTCGAGCCATTATGACTAAGAATTTAAACTCCTTAGAAAGCTATCCCTTTCAATAATTGTTGCTCACGATGAATGCTACAATGATGAAAACTTTTCTCTCTTGTTTTTTTATATGTTGTGCTCTATTGCTGCTTATGCCGCGCCTACAAAAATCTTTATAGCTTTGGATCAGTGGGATAGTTATAGCAGCAAAGAGGGCGCTGGTTATTGCCTAGAGTTAATGAAAGAGGTTCCCGAGCCTGCAGGTGTGGCAGTAAGTTTTAAAATAGTACCTTATAGACGCTCAGTAGAAATGGTGAGTACAAACAAAGCCGATGTTATGTTGGGGGCTTATAGCTGTGAAAAGATTGAGGGGGCCTTTGTGTCTTTCCCCTAGATGAAGGTGTAGAGCGCTGACATCAACGTGGCCGCTTGCAGAATTAATGCTAAAAAATTTAGCCTCATTAGCAGCCTATCCTAAATAAGAGTGAGGCTGATCACAGCTTCGCTTAATCTTTTTTATTAAGTCTATTAACAAAGCGGCGGTCTAGCCAGCTTTTCCAATACCACACCCACGTTCCGCTAGCGCTTATCGGCCCCCAGTGCGCCAGGGCCTGTTTTTTGCCCAGTGAAATTAAATTTAAAAAATAGCGCTGTGGTTTGTAGGCTAATAAGGTTTTATTGCGAATGACACGGTGTAGATTTTTAGCTAAAGCCTGCCCGGTTCTTACCGCGTAGACGCCGCTTTTGGGTAATGTTTTTTCACTAAAATGTATCATGTCGCCAGCGGCAAATATATTGGGGTGTGAGCTGCTTTGCAAAAAACGGTTTACGTGTATAAAGCCCTGTTCATCACAGCTGATAGTGGTGTTGTTTAGCCACTCGGGGGCGCCAGCTTGTGTCGCCCAGATCACGCAATTGGCGGTTAGTGAGCGGCCATCTGCCAAGTCCAGGCCGTACTGGTGGGCGGAAACTGCACGGCTGTTTGTTAGTAACTTAATGCTGAGCTGGCGCAGTTTTTTGCTGGCCAGCTTGCTATTGCTAGTATTGTGTTCTGGCAATAAGGTTTTGGCGGCAGTAATTAAACTCAAGTTAACAGTGGCGCGCTTAGTGAGGGGTTGTAGACGTTGATGTATGGCCAGTATTAACTCTAAGCTGGCAGCACCACCGCCAACAACGGCAATTTTATAGCTGTTATCGCAGCTTTTTATTTCTGCCATTTTTTGCTGCCAGGCAGCTAAAAAATGCTCTATGGGCTTGGCCGCTAGGCCATGAACGCGAGCACCGTCAATCTCGTCCAGCTTAATTTTTGAGCCTGTGTTCAGGGATAGCCAGTCATAGCGTATAGGGCTTATCTGCGGGCCAGTGATATGGCGCTGCTCGGCATCGATGTGATTGATGTCGCCTATAAGCAATCGCGCCCCAGCCCTGTGGCATAGATTGGCTAAGCTAATATGGCACTGTTGCCAGCTGTAATGGCCGGCAATGAGGCCGGGTATCATGCCAGAATAGGGGATGTAGCAGCTGCGGCTGATAACAGTAATCTGCAAGCCCTTAATAGGCTTGCGGCAAAAGCGCTGTAATACCATTAAGTGGCTGTGGCCAGCCCCTACTAAAACCAGGTGCATCTTGGGCGCACTCATGCGTGCGCTAGGCCCATAGTTCTAAGGGGGCTTGATGGACTAACGTGCGCAATATGTCGGTGCTACTGATTATGCCTATGAGTTTGCGGTTGTGATCGGTAATCGGCATGGCGCTGATATTTTGTCGGCACATCACGTCGGCGATGCTGCGTATTTCGGTTTCTTCGGCGGCAGTAATGACTTTTTTACTCATCAGCCGATTGACAGCGATATTGCGCAAATCGGCTAAATGATTATTGAGACTAAAGCGCATAATATCCCGGTCGGTGATGATGCCTATAAGCTCGCCGTTTTTATTGGTCACAGGTAAGTGGTGAAAACGTTGCCGCTTTAATAGTTGGCTGGCGCTGTGTACGCTTTCTTGCTCATTAATAGCGATGGCAGGTTTGGTCATGATTTGCGTAGCAAAAACAGCAGGCTGGCGCTTTTGCTTGCCAGCCTGCTTATTCTCTTGATAGTGGCGGGCCAGTTTATCTGCCTGGGACTGGTTGGCTGGCGGCAAGTCCTGTTGTTTGCCCACAGCGCCGGTGGCGGCGGTTTCAGCTATCGCCTGTACGGTTTTGTCCCGGGCTAGAGTTTCTACTGGGGTTTGTATGCGCTGGCCATGATCGATGATATAAAACACGTTTGCCTCTTGGCGGCGGCAGTTTTTATAACTATATAGCAATTTTAGGGCTAGGGCTGCAAGTTCTGTCGATTTACCTAGGCTGCCAGTTAGGCTAAAATGCCGCGCTTTCGAGGCGCTTGTAACCCGTCTTATTTCGCTGCTTTACAGCCTAGCAGCTTACTTATTGGCAATGGCAATTAAAAACACATGTTAGAAGTGAACCCCATCAAGCAAACCATCAAGGACTTATCAGCCAGAACGGAAGTTCTTAGGGGGTATCTTTGACTATGATGCCAAGAAAGAGCAATTAACTGAGGTTGAGTTAGAGCTGGGCGAGCCTGCGGTATGGGACGACCCCGACAGAGCCCAAGAGCTAGGTAGAGAGCGCTCGGCGCTAGAAGCGGTAGTCGCCACTATAGACAATATGACCACGGGCCTAGCCGATATTAGCGACCTGCTGGAGATGGCTGCCGAAGAAGATGATGCCGACACCGTTGCTGAGGTTGAGGCGGAGTTAGGCCAGTTACAGGCCCAGCTAGAAACCCTAGAGTTTCGCCGCATGTTCTCAGGCGAGATGGACGCCAATAATGCCTTTTTGGATATACAGTCGGGTTCAGGCGGCACTGAGGCACAGGACTGGGCCGAGATGGTCTGCCGCATGTACTTGCGCTGGGGCGAGGCCAAGGGCTTTAAAACCGAATTGCTAGAAGCCTCAGACGGTGATGTAGCCGGTATTAAAAGCGCCACCATACAGTTTACCGGCGAATACGCCTTTGGTTGGCTGCGCACCGAAACTGGAGTGCACCGCTTAGTACGCAAATCCCCCTTTGATTCTGGCAACCGTAGGCATACCTCGTTTTGCTCGGTGTTTGTGTCACCCGAGGTGGATGACAACATAGATATAGAAATTAACCCAGCCGATTTGCGGGTGGATACCTACCGCGCCAGCGGTGCCGGTGGCCAGCACGTTAACAAAACCGATTCGGCCATACGTATTACCCACGAGCCCAGCGGCATAGTGGTGCAGTGCCAAAACCAGCGTTCGCAACATCAAAACCGCGACAACGCCATGAAGCAGCTAAAAGCCAAGCTCTATGAAATGGAAATGCTCAAACGCAACGAAGCGGCCCAGGCGCTGGAAGATAGTAAGTCGGATATAGGTTGGGGCAGCCAGATACGCTCCTATGTATTAGATGATCAGCGTATTAAAGACCTACGCACCAATGTGCAGAGCAGTAACTGTAATGCCGTGTTAGACGGTGACTTGGATATGTTTATAGAGGCCTCCTTAAAGAAGGGGTTGTAAGCAGTTGCTAGAGGGTAGTCTCTAGTGGCTAGTAGCTAGTGATTAGTCGCTAGTAAAGAATTAGCTCGTAAGCGAGTTGTTAAATTAAGTAAAACATTAATCAGAGGAAAGTATGTCAGAGCCAACAGAAAACAACGCAACCCAGCAAGGTGAAGAAAACAAACTGATTGCTGAGCGTCGCGCTAAGTTAGCCGATATTCGCGAGCAGCGTAATGCTTTCCCTAATACCTTTCGTCGTGCCGACTACGCCCAGGATTTGCAAAACGAATTAGGTGAAAAAGATAAAGACACCCTAGAGGAGTTGGATAGACGCGCCTCTGTGGCAGGCCGCATTATGGCCAAGCGTGGCCCGTTTTTAGTGCTGCAAGATATGAGTGGCAGCATCCAGGCTTATGTCGATAAAAAACAACTGCCCGCCGCCCAACTACCCGAAATTAAAACCTGGGATATAGGCGATATCATAGGCTGTACTGGCCCGGTACATAAATCGGGTAAGGGCGATCTATATGTGTATATGGAAAAAGTTGAGCTGCTAACTAAATCATTGCGCCCCTTGCCAGATAAATTCCACGGTCTAAAAGATCAAGAAATGCGTTATCGCCAGCGCTATGTGGATTTAATCATGAGCCCAGAGTCGCGTGATGTGTTTAAAACGCGCTCTAAAATGATTAGCTTTATGCGTAACTATTTTGATGGTGAAGACTTTATGGAGGTAGAAACCCCCATGATGCACACCATACCCGGTGGTGCGACTGCGCGTCCTTTCATCACCCATCACAATACTTTAGATATGGATATGTACCTGCGTGTTGCGCCTGAGCTATACCTCAAGCGTTTAGTGGTAGGTGGTTTTGAGCGTGTATACGAAATCAATCGTAACTTCCGCAACGAAGGTTTATCAACCCGCCACAACCCCGAATTTACCATGGTAGAGTTTTATCAGGCCTACGCCGATTACAAAGACTTGATGAACCTCACCGAAGATATGTTGCGTAAAATGGCGCAGTCAGTGCTAGGCACTACCACCTTAGTGAATACCGTGCGCGATGCCGAAGGTGAGGTAGTAAAAACCATAGAGTATGATTTGGCTCAGCCCTTTGCTCGTATCTCGGTATTCGATTCCATCCTGCAATACTGCCCAGAGATAAAAGCAGAAGATATTTCTGACTTGGCTAGTGCTCGTAAAGTGGCCGAAGGCCTAGGTATTAAGCTGAAAGATATTTATGGTTTAGGCAAAGTGCAAATGGAAATCTTCGATGAAGTGGTTGAGAAGCATTTAATCCAGCCAACTTTTATTACCGAGTATCCCACCGAAGTATCACCGCTGGCACGTCGCAATAACGACAATCCTTTTGTGACTGATCGTTTTGAGTTTTTTGTGGGCGGCCGCGAAATTGCCAATGGTTTCTCAGAGCTTAACGACGCAGAAGATCAAGCTGAGCGCTTCCAGGCACAAGTTGCCGAAAAAGATGCCGGTGATGACGAGGCCATGCATTTTGACGCCGATTATGTGACTGCATTGGAATACGGTTTGCCGCCCACGGCAGGTGAGGGCATAGGCATAGATCGCTTGGTGATGTTATTTACTGATTCGCCGACTATTAGGGATGTGCTGTTGTTCCCGCATATGCGGCCACAAGCTTAGTGACTTAAATCCTCGCACTGCGGGGATTTTTTTTAACTGCTGTAAAACGAAAAAAGGGTTGGCCTATAGAGGCCAACCCTTTTTTATAATCAATGTTAATTGATTATAGTGCAACGATGTTTTCAGCCTGTGGGCCTTTTTGACCATCAGTCACAGTAAATTCAACTTTTTGGCCTTCGGCTAGAGTTTTAAACCCTGAGCTGGCTATAGCGCTGAAGTGGGCAAACACGTCTGGGCCAGATTCTTGCTCGATAAAACCAAAGCCTTTAGATTCGTTAAACCACTTAACCGTACCAGTTGTAGTAGACATAATAATTTCCTGAAATATATATAAAGTTGTGCCCCAAGAGGCAAGGGTGCTGAAATGGAGGTTGGACTTATAAACTTCAGGACGAGGAATTACGGATAATGCAGCGAAATGTAGATTGTAAATGCAAGGCTTCTTTTTAGCTGCCGTTCACTCTATAGACAAGCTAGGGTGCTGTCCAGCTTTATTTACTCTAATTAAAATTATTTGCAGCGTGCTATTACTTTTCTATATCGTCAAACACCTGTTGTAAAAAGGCAGTTAAGGCTCTTTTATCGATATCTGAGAGTTTATACAACACCAAACTGTTACCCGTGGTTTTTACTTGGCCTATACGCTTAAGCAAGTCCTGGTAGTCACTAAGGCCGTGCATTACGTCTATGCTGATGTTTTGTAAGCTGGGGCAAAAGGAGAGAATAGGCCAATAACCTTGGCGGCCTGTTTTATAGGTGTAGTGGTATTGGCCAAAACCTATAACATTGTTGCTCCAAACTTTAGCGGGCTCGCCCGTAATATCACTCATTAGCTCTAGCAGCATTTTACTATCGTGCTGGCGTCGGGTGTGATCTATGTTATTGATCAGTGCTATAGGGTCTAGGTCGGTAACGTGACTATCAAAATTTATCATAGGTAGGAGCTGGCTTAGTTGCTAAATGTGGCTAATGAATTTTTCACTGAAAAATGACGGACATATTATAAACCCTATGGGGGATTATTTCAGATATCTTTAAGGGGCTATCTTTAAAGTGGCTATCTTTAAAGCAGCTATCCTTTTGCGCATCACGGGGGATGAGCGTTTTATATTTTGGGCTTAGATCAGGCGATACAGCCTAGCTAGGTGGTTAGTGCGGTTGTTCACTATGCGGATGATAAGTAGCGAGATATTCAGTTACAGCTGCGGTTAGATACGGCGGTTGAGGTTGAGTGTTATCGGGCTGGAGGGGTGTTGCGGTATGTTTTGAATCGGATTGTGGCGTAGGGGGGGGCTTGTTGATTGAGGCCGCTTAGTCATGCCAGTAAATACTGGGACTTGAAGAATGTATTTGTCTTGTCATGTCCAAGACACTCCTGTTGGTCGCGGGGCAGGCTCTGCCGGCGAAGGCCGGTATCCAGTGTCTTTCTTTATTAGTGGTTTGGTATTCGAGCGAGGTTTCGCCTTGCCGGGCGATAAGGGGGCTTTGCGTGCCCAAAGCCCCCTTAACCCCAAAGGGCACCCCTAGTCCGTCGCCCTTCGGGTTCCCTGTGCTACTCACAATTTAACGGCCGCTGCGGAACTCGCACAAAAACGATACTCAATCGTTTTTGCACTCAGACAGTCCTCGCTACTTCGTGCCGTTAAATTCCTCCGTTGCTCGGCGACTCCCAAGGGGAATCTGGGTGCTTCGTAGAGGGTAAGTACTGAAAAGCCAGTAGCATGTATAATTTACAAGAAAACAGCTAGGCATTGGTGTTTGAACCTGTGTATATTTAAGCATTGATTTGCAGATATAGGCTTTTTTGTATAAATCTAGGCATAAGTTCAAATCTGGCCATTCTCGTTAATAAAATTGTTAGGCAGCACTTGAATACTATCTATAACATGCTTTTAATTACAATAAATATAGTCGTATGGGTTGTGCTTTCTGATATTGCAACAGGCGCACCAACAACCATATTAAATTATTATAATGGTAATTATACTGAAACGGGAGAAGGAAAAATTCTTCGCTCACGTCAAAAAAGTGGCCGTTATGGGGCGGGTGCTTATGACATAAAATATGAATATTTTGTTAATAATAGGTATTACATTTCTGATCAAGTTAACTTTAAAATTAACAGCTATAACAATGCAAAAGAAACAATAATTCAATACCCAGAAGGTAAAAAAGTAAGCGTTTATTACGATGCAGAGAAACCAGAATACTCAACACTTGAACTAACTGGTATCGATTTTGGCGTATACGGGCAGTTATTATGCACTTTTATTATGATATTAATTGGCCACACCATTCTTCCTTTTCGTTCTTAGTTATTACAATACCTAACAAACGCGGGCATAATTGTTCCGCGCCAAAGGCGCTCCACTGGGCAAGCGGCTACGCCGCTTGCCCATGCCGTGTGCGTTATGAGGATTAAATAATGAGCAAAGCAGTCACTCTTTTTGTTGCTATGTTAGCCTTATTGGTCGGCTGCGCTTCTACGCAGACGTCTCCCCAACCAGTAGCATTCGCAAAACCCGATTTGTCGATATCTCAAGAAGATCAGTGGCAACTGATGGCTGGTAAATGGTACGGAGAACAGCCCACTAAAGATGGCGGCACAAGAAAATGGATAGTTGAAAGATTTATCGACGGAGCCTACAGGGTAGATTTTCTGAACGTCAAGAACGATGGAGTCATTGAAAAACTATCTGAAGTCGGTCAATGGGGTGTATCTGGGCCAGTTTATTTTTCATCGTTTAGGGGCTGGCTAAAAGACGAAACAATCAAGTTTTCCGATCCATCAAATCCATATAATTATGATGCTTATCGCATCATTCAACTAAATGACAAAATTTTCGAATATGAGCATTATTCATCTGGCAACCGGTTCACAGTTAAAAGAGTTACATCGGACTTTGAACTCAAGTGAAGAATCCTCATAACTAAGCACGCAACCCGGGCGGTTTCGCCGCCGGTTCGCTTAAACGTTGTGACAAGAAAGAAATGTGAAAATTACAAAACTATAATATTAATGAGCTTAATCTTATTCCAGAAACTATTCGCTGCTGAGATGATGGATAAAGCCAAAGAATTATTAGGTATAAATCTAGTTAGAAAAGGTAAAGGCATAGGTAAAAAAATGATGGCGGCTATGCAGAGCATCTACTCTCGTTTTCATCAGCAAATACTTACCGCCGATGGTAACGCCATTATTATAAGGCCCTAGGCTTTAAGCGCGCAGGCAAAACAGAATCTATGTGGATTTACGCAGGCGATGAACATTAAGCTCTAACGGTATCCATACCTCTAGCAAAACCAACTACGAAGCACCCAGATTCCCCTTGGGAGTCGCCGAGCAACGGAGGAATTTAACGGCACGAAGTAGCGAGGACTGTCTGAGTGCAAAAACGATTAATTATCGTTTTTGTGCGAGTTCCGCAGCGGCCGTTAAATTGTGAGTAGCGCAGGGAACCCGAAGGGCGACGGACTAGGGGTGCCCTTTGGGGTTAAGGGGGCTTTGGGCACGCAAAGCCCCCTTATCGCCCGGCAAGGCGAAACCTCGCTCGAATAACAAATTATTAATTAAGAAAAAACTGGATACCGGCATGCGCCGGTATGACAGGGTAGAGGGTTCTGTATATCAGCATGCACCAGTAGAGCCTACCCCGCGACTGAAAGGAGTGCCTTGGGTATGACAGGATGATTGGTTCTGGATACCGCCATACACCACCACTACAACAGCCGCCTCCGTGCTACCCCACCAAAACCAACCCCCATAAAAAAACCCAGCTAAAAAGCTGGGTTTCTCAAACTAGCCAACTACCTATTAACCCTTAAGGTAATAAGTGGCTCACTGCATCGCGCTCTTCGGTTAGCTCTTGCTCAGTGGCTTTCATGCGAGCTTGGCTGAATTCGCTGATTTCTACACCTTGAACAATCTCCCAATCGCCATTTTTACAGCGGCAGGGGAAAGAGTAGATTAAGCCTTCGGCGATGCCGTAAGAACCGTCAGAGTAAACACCCATGCTTACCCAATCGTCACCCTCTGTGCCTAAGGCCCAGCTGCGTACGTGGTCTATGGCGGCGTTAGCGGCAGAAGCGGCAGAAGACGCGCCACGGGCTTTAATAATGGCTGCGCCACGTTGGGCAACGGTGGGGATGTAGTCGTTTTCGTACCAGTCTTGCTCAACTAACTCTAGTGCGGGGGTACCGGCAACTTTAGCAGTAGAAAGATCTGGGTATTGAGTGGCTGAGTGGTTGCCCCACACAGTCATGTTTTTTATGTCAGAAACGGCTTTGCCCGTTTTGGCGGCTAACTGAGACTTGGCGCGGTTGTGATCCAGGCGCATCATAGCGGTGAAGTTGCGTGGGTCTATGTCTGGCGCGTTGCGCTGAGTGATTAAAGCGTTGGTGTTGGCGGGGTTGCCTACTACCAAGACTTTAATGTTTTTGCTGGCGTTGTCGTTAATTGCCTTGCCTTGTACCGAGAAAATAGCGGCGTTAGCTTCTAATAAATCTTTACGCTCCATGCCGGGGCCACGTGGGCGCGCGCCTACTAATAGGGCGTAATCACTGTCTTTAAAACCTACGTTCGGGTCATCTGTGCATACTACACCGGCTAGTAATGGGAAGGCGCAGTCGTCTAGCTCCATTTTTACGCCTTCTAGGGCGTCCAGGGCTGGGGTGATGTCTAGTAGTTGAAGGATAACGGGCTGGTCGTCGCCTAACATTGCGCCTGAGGCAATGCGGAATAGTAGTGCGTAGCCGATTTGGCCAGCGGCACCGGTAACGGTAACGCGAACAGGTTGTTTCATTGTGATGATTCCTATGTGTTGCAAATAAAATGTTGCAATGAGCGTTGGTATGGCAGCGGCAGGGGATTTCCCAGGCTGCCGCGTCTTTCTGACGCTAAGGCCTTTTAAGGCGGGCTAATTCTAGTGATTTGGCCTTTAAATTACCAGTTTCTGGCTAGCCATGGCGTGAAATAAAGGGGTAATCCTGAGCAAAAACCATTAAAATGCGCGCCATTGACATGTTTATTCACACCCAACTAGGCCGTGGTTTTATTGTGGAACAGCTTTTTACCCCCTCAGCAAACAATACCCCCTTAGCAGCTCAGCCCTCCGCAGAGGAGGCCGCCAAGCTAAAAAAACAGAAGCTGGAGTTTAACAAGCTGCAAAAACGCCTGCGTAGGCAAATGGGCGAGGCCATAGCTGATTACAGCATGATAGAGCAGGGCGATGTGGTCATGGCCTGTATCAGCGGTGGTAAAGACTCCTTTGCCATGCTGGATATATTGATCAACCTGCAAAAGGCTGCGCCTATAAATTTTGAAGTGATTGCAGTTAATATGGATCAAAAGCAGCCCGGCTTTCCCGAGCATATCCTGCCCGCCTATTTTGAGCGCATAGGAGTGCCGTATTACATCATTGATAAAGATACCTACAGCGTAGTTAAAGAGAAGGTGCCCGAGGGCAAAACCACCTGCGGCCTGTGTTCGCGTTTGCGTCGCGGTACCTTATACAGCTTTGCTGAGAGCATAGGCGCTACTAAAATTGCCCTGGGCCACCATATGGACGATATGGTAGAGACGCTGTTTTTAAATATGTTTTACGGCAGTCGCATGAAGTCCATGCCGCCTAAGCTGCGCTCCGATGATCAGCGCAATGTGGTGATACGGCCCTTGGCTTATAGCCGTGAAAAAGACCTGATTAAATTTGCCGATGCCAAGCAGTTCCCCATTATTCCCTGTAACCTCTGTGGTTCGCAGGAAAATTTACAGCGGCAAAATATTAAGGCTATGTTGCAAGGCTGGGATAAGCAGCAGCCGGGTAGGGTAGAGAGTATCTTCCGCGCCACCCAGCATATTAGCCCCAGCCAGCTGGCGGATAAAAACCTGTTTGATTTTGATACCCTGCCACTGGATCGCACTAACGATAAGGCTGAATACGCCTTTACCGAGGCCAAGGTGTCGTCGGCGGGTAATGGTGTGCAGATGGTGAATGTAGTTGAGATATAAAGTTGAGCTATTTAAGTCGGGTAATAAAACATCAAGCTTAGTTATACTCTAGCTCTCGCAGTCCATACCCATAAACAATAAAACGATAGAGGTAGTATTGATGGAACAAAACCTTACCAAAGAGTTAGAGCAGGCCACAGCTATATATAAAATGGTAGTAGAGTTTTTTGTAGCCTATAGCTTTCAAATACTCGGTGCCATTATTGTTTTGTTGCTGGGCATTTGGCTGGCCCGCAAGGTCAGCAATTGGGTACTGGGGCTACTGGAGAAAAAACAGTTTGATGTAACCCTCAGCCATTTTATCGCCGCCGGCGTTAAAGTTTTAATTATTGTAATGGTGGCGATTATTGCACTGGGCAAGGTCGGCATCAGTGTCACCCCCTTCTTGGCCTTGTTGGGTGCTGCATCCTTGGGTGTGGGCTTGGCTATGCAGGGCATGTTGTCCAATTACAGCGCCGGCTTCCACATTATTATTACCCGTCCCTTTGTGGTGGGCGACACGATTAGCGTGCAAGGAGTAACCGGCCAGGTTGATGAAGTACGCTTAGCTTATACCCTATTGGTGGATGAGGACGGGGTGCGTATTAGCATACCCAATAAACATATAATTGGTGAGATTCTGCATAACTCCCAGCAATATACCTTGGCGGAGCTAGGTATAGGTATTGCCTACCACGAAGACCCAGAGCAAGCCATCAAGTATATAGAGCAAGCCCTCAACCACCTGGACTGTTTACAGGGGCTTAAGCCAGCCCAGCTAGGCATAGCCAGCTTTGGTGATAGCAGTATTAATTTAGGCATACGTATTTGGTTGCCTACCCAGCAGTATTATCAGCAGCTGTATCAAGTCAATCAGGCTATTTTTAACGCCTTGAGAAGTAATGGTGTTGATATTCCTTTCCCGCAACGGGAAGTGCGGTTATTACAAGACGCGCAGCAGTAAATATAAGCCGGCTTTTAAGGCTTAACTTCATCCTCTTAAGTTTATCTCTATACGCTGTGCCATAGCTTGGGCTAGGGCACAGCACACCTCTGTTTTTAAAATTGGCCTGTTTTATGCAAACAAGCCTGTATTAGCTGGGTAGTGCGCCCCAAAAGTCAATTTATCGGCTGTCACTACCTGCAAAACTACAATTCAAGCCAGCCGCCGTAGCTAGCGCCAAACATCTGACAGGGTTTGGCATTGCTTAACCAAGGGCTAAAGCTAAAGCTAGAGGTAAGAGGAGACGCACGATGAATGTAGGTCGTACTGATATTAATAATTTACTCAGCCAAATGCGTGAGATGAAAGCCGCTACCATGCCTGCCGGTCAGGCCGGTGTAGAGCTGCAGGGCACCCAGGGTGTGCAGCAGGCCTTGAATGGCCGTATAGAACAGGCCGATAGCAGCTCGCCTAGTTTTTCTACCATGTTCAAAAGCGCCGTCGATGGGGTTAATCAGTCACAAAAAACCGCCTCCAGCCTGAAGGTCGCTTATGAGCAGGGCGTGCCGGGGGTGAGTCTGTCGCAGGTGATGATAGCCTCACAAAAGTCCTCGGTCGCGTTTGATGCCATGACTCAAGTACGTAACAAAGTCGTAGAGGCCTACAAAGACGTGATGAATATGCCGGTTTAATCGGCCTATTGCGGTATATCAACAAGCTAAACTAAAGAGAGAATAATATGGCGGCAGAAGGCGGCTCATCACTACCACAAAGCCAGATGTTTGAAGGTTTTAGTGGTTTAAATCTTATGCGTCAGCTGGGGCTGATGATAGGTTTAGCTGCCAGTGTGGCTATAGGTTTTGCCGTGGTGTTGTGGTCACAGGGTGAAGATTATAAGCCTTTGTATGCCAACCTGGATCGTATGGACCCCAGTGCCGTACTCACCATCTTAGATAGCAATCAAATTGCCTATAAAGTGGATGAAAAAACCGGAGCCTTAATGGTCGCTGCCAACCAAATCCACGATGCCCGGCTAAAGTTAGCGGGTGAGGGTATCTCTGCTGACGGCAGCTTTGGCTTTGAGCTGATGGACAAAGAGCGCCCCCTAGGCACCAGCCAGTTTATGGAAAATGCCCGTTTTAAGCGCAGCTTAGAGGGGGAGTTAGCCCGTACCATTACCAGCATACGACAGGTACGCGCGGCCCGTGTGCACTTAGCCATACCCAAAACCTCTGCGTTTGTGCGCGATTCCCGCAAGCCTACGGCTTCGGTATTTGTTGATTTGTATAGCGGGGTAGGCATAAACCCACCACAGGTTAGAGCCATTGCCAATTTAGTGGCCTCCAGTATCCCCGAATTAGCCTTGCAGGACGTCACCGTGGTCGATCAGCGCGGTAACTTACTGTCCAATTTTGAAACCGACGAAAAAATGGTGGCTGCCAACAGGCAGATGGAATACACCAAGGAGTTAGAACAACGCTACGTAGAGCGTATTAATTCCATTTTGGTACGTATCTTAGGTGAAGATAAGTTTAGAGCTGAAGTCAGTGCCGATGTGGACTTTACCGAAATAGAGCAAGCCGAAGAGCAATTTAACCCTGACTTACCCGCCATACGCAGTGAGCAAACCCTAGAAGAAGGCCGCGGTGCTGGTGGTGGGGTAGGCGGTGTGCCCGGTGCCTTAAGTAATCAGCCGCCTTTGGATGGTGCAGCCCCCGAAAATGCCACCGCGCAAGGCGGTGCAGCGGATGCGGGCGGAGGCAGCAGCCGAGTGCAGGCTACCCGCAACTATGAGCTGGATCGCACGGTGAGTTACACCCGCCATCAAACCGGCAGAGTGCGCCGCCTGAGCGTAGCGGTAGTGGTGGATAATATGGTGAAAAAAGATGCCACCACGGGTGCTATGAATTCAGTGCCCATGCCCCAAGAAGAGCTGGATAGATTGTCCGTGCTGGTTCGCGATGCGGTGGGCTTTGATGCCGCGCGTGGCGATAGCGTTAATATTATTAATGCCGAGTTTATCCCCATCCCCGAGCAGGAGATGGAATTAATCGAAGAGCAGCCCCTATGGCAGCAGCCGGAAATGGTTAATCTGGCGAAAAAAGTGCTAGGGGGCTTATTTGTCTTGGTGATTATTTTTGGGGTGTTACGCCCGGTTATGCGTAACCTTACAGACACCTCTAAAGAAATGCGTGAACTAGAGGCGCAGGAAGCGCTAAACGACTTATCCGCGGACTTAGGCGGTGATTTAGCTGATGAAACCGTTACTTTATCCGGTGGCGATAGTATGCTGCTAACCGGCCCCGGGCAAAATTATGAGCAGCAAATAAATGCTGTAAAAGGCTTAATTGCCGAAGACCCCGGCAGAGTGGCACAAGTAGTTAAACAATGGGTGAACAGCGGTGAGTGATAATGAAGCAGCGGGCGGCGCTGAAACAGTCAATATAAGCAAACTGGATCAAGCAGCGATTTTGCTGATGTCGCTAGGTGAGAAAGAAGCTGCCGAGGTACTTAAGCATCTGGGGCCCAAAGAAGTGCAGCGCATAGGCACCGCCATGACCGCCCTAGAAAACGTGCCGCAAAAGCACGTAGAAACCGTGATGACTAACTTCCTGCATGAGGCGCGCACCTTAACCGGCCTGGGGGTAGGTTCTGACGGCTATATACGCAATATGCTGGTAGAGGCGCTGGGTGACGATAAAGCCAACTCCCTGGTTGATAGGATTTTACTGGGCGGTAATACCACCGGCCTAGATACGCTTAAGTGGATGGATGCCCGCGCCGTGGCCGATATTATTCGCCACGAGCATCCGCAAATTCAGGCCATCGTAGTCTCCTACCTAGATGGTGATCAGGCCGCTGAGGTGTTGGCCAATCTGCAAGATAAAGTACGCCTAGATATTGTTATGCGGGTGGCAGCACTGGATTCGGTGCAGCCCAATGCCCTGCAAGAGCTAAACGATATCTTAGAGCGCCAGTTCTCGGTAAGCTCAGGCTCGCAAACCAAAGAGATGGGGGGCGTAAAAGTCGCTGCCGAAATCATGAACAACCTAGACAGCAGCATGGAAAGCGAGCTGATGGACTCCATCAAAGAGGTGGACGAAGATCTGGGCACACAAATTCAAGACCTTATGTTTGTATTCGACAACCTCAAAGGGGTGGACGATCGCGGCATACAAGCGCTATTGCGCGAGGTTTCCTCCGAAGTGCTTATCTTGGCGCTCAAAGGCTCCGACGAGGAGCTCAAAGAACATATCTTTGGCAATATGTCTAAACGTGCTGCCGAGCTGTTACGCGACGATCTCGAAGCCAAGGGCCCAGTCAAACTCAGCGAAGTGGAAGGGGCGCAAAAAGAAATTCTGGTTATTGCCCGCCGTATGGCCGACGCCGGCGAAATTATGCTGGGTGGCGGTGGCGAAGAAATGCTGTAACACCACGCTGCTCTGGTGCTTACCGCGCCAGCGCTTAGCTTAAAGCTGTATTGGGTTAATGAATGAAAAATACTGATCGTATCCCCGCCGTGCAATCATTGAGCTTCCCCCGCTGGGAACTGCCTGAGGTGAATGAAGGGCAAATTGTGCAAGCGGAAAAAACCCGCCGCGATATCGCTCGTGGCGAAGCCCCCAGCATCGATAAAAACCTAGTGGTCTACAGCAAATTAACCGTGGGCCAAATTGAAGAAATTAGCCAGCGCATCAAACAGGATGTGCAGCAACAGGCCTACCAAGAAGGGCTGCAGCAGGGCTTAGATAAAGGCTATAGGGCAGGCCTGCAAAAAGGCCAAAAACAAATCCAGCAACACTTAGAGCGGCTGCAGTCTATTACTGCACAATTAAACGATGCCCTACAGGCTCAGGATAATGAGCTAGAGCAGGTGCTGGTAGACCTAGCCACCGGCGTGGCCGAATCCATATTACAGCGTGAGCTAAGCCTAGATGCCAGCCATATACAGCGGGTGATACACGACGCAATAGCCGCGATAGATGCGCAAGCACAAAAAGTGGATATTTACCTTAACCCCCAAGATTATAAATTTGTCACCGATATGGGGCAGGTAGAGCCTCAGTGGCAGTTGCATGCTGATGCCAGTGTGAGCGCAGGGGGCTGCCGAGTAAGCAACCAATACAGCGTTGCCGATTACAGCACTGAGCAACAATTTCAGCAAACGGTTAGGCAGCTAGTCGATAGCCGCTATGCCGAATTGGCCAGCGATCAGGCGGCCCTGCTCACTAAGCCTGCCGACGATCAGTCCGGCCCCGGGGCATAGGCCTTATATGAGTCGCCCCTTATTTAGCCAGCGCCTACAGCATTACCAGCCCAGCACCGCAGTGCAGAGCAAGCCGCTGGTATACGGCCGCTTGGTACGCGTGGTGGGCATGACCTTGGAAGTAATGGGCTTGCAGTTACCCATAGGCCATCGCTGTGTGGTCATTAACAGTGAGCAGCATCAGGTAGAGGCCGAAGTAGTAGGCTTTGCCGAGCATAAATTATTTCTTATGCCTATACAGCAATCCTCGGGTTTTACCCCGGGGGCAAAAGTATTGGCTATAGACTATCAAGACCGTGTGCCAGTAGGTGCCGAGCTGCTGGGCCGAGTCATAGACGGTGCTGGTAGGCCCTTAGACGGCAAAGGGCCGCTTAACAATAGCGGCTTTATTGCCATGAAAGGCGAGGCCATCAACCCCCTAGCCAGAAAGCCGATTAGCGAAACCTTGGATGTAGGCATAAAAGCTATCAATTCGGTACTGACCGTGGGCAGGGGCCAGCGTATAGGCTTATTTGCTGGTTCCGGTGTGGGTAAGAGTGTGTTGCTGGGCATGATGACTAAATTTACCGAGGCCGATATCGTCATCGTAGGCCTAGTAGGTGAGCGGGGCCGTGAGGTTAAAGAGTTTATAGAGCACACCTTGGATGAAGAGGGTATGCGCCGGGCCATAGTGGTAGCAGCCCCAGCCGATGAGGCACCGCTGATGCGTATGCGCGCCGCCGCGTTAGCCACCCGTTTGGCAGAGTATTATCGCGATCAGGGTAAGCATGTGCTATTGCTGATGGATTCATTAACCCGCTATGCTCAGGCCCAGCGTGAAATCGCCCTTTCCATAGGCGAGCCGCCAGCCACTAAGGGCTATCCGCCCTCGGTGTTTTCTATGATTCCCAATCTGGTAGAGCGGGCGGGTAATAATGCCGATGGCACCGGTTCGGTAACGGCCTTTTATACCGTATTAACCGAGGGCGACGACCTGCAAGATCCAGTAGCCGATGCCTCACGGGCGATATTGGATGGTCACATCGTATTGTCGCGCGCCATCGCGGACGAAGGCCATTATCCCGCCATAGACATAGAGGGCTCTATTAGCCGCGCCATGCAAAATATCGTGTCGGAGCAACAGCTCAAACAGGCTCAGCGCCTGCGCTTTTTGTACTCACGCTACCAGCAAAGCCGCGACTTAATCAGCGTGGGTGCCTATGTGGCTGGCAGTGACCCAGAAACCGATCTAGCCATAGAAAAACTTCCCGCCATTAAGCAGTTTTTGCAGCAAGGTTTAAACGAGTCTTTTGATGTGAGCAGCAGCTTTCAGCAGCTCAATACCGTGATCGCAGCACCTGCGGCGGCAGAGAGCTCTGGGCAAATGCCCGCAACTAACGGTAACCGTTAATGGCGCAGGGTTAAGCTATGGCTAAGAAAAGTTCACAGCGCTTACAAGTGGTTTTAAAGCTAGCCCATATTAAGCAACAGCAAGCAGCGGAGAAACTGGCCCAAGCTGCAGCTGCCGTGCAGCGTAACCAGGCACAGGGTGAGCAGCTCAGGGTTTACCAAGGCGAATATAATAAACACTTTCACAACTATGAAAACCAGCCGGTAAGCAGCCAGCAAATGCGCAATTACCAGCGTTTTTATAGTGATTTGGAAGAGGCCGTCTACACCCAGGATCAGCGCAGCTCGGTGGCGGAAACTCAGTTTGAATTTCATCGCCAGCAATGGCAAAAGCGCTACGCCAGTGAAAAAAACATGGAAAAATTAGTGGTCCGTAAACAGCAGCAAGAAGACCAAGAGCAAGAGTTAAAAATACAGCGCGAACTAGACGACAGGGCCAGCGGTAAGCGTAGTGAATTGGCCGATTAAGCTTTAAGCAGTGTTGATTTAGGCATAAAAAATATACCGTTATGACTGGTATTAGTTTTTCCGTACGCTATAGTCACTACTACCTATATAATCATATAAAATTGAACAGTTCAGTGAGGCGTTTTAATGGCAATAACATCGGTTATCTCAGCGGATGGAAGTGAATTAACCATAGCTGTTGAAGGGAGATTTGATTTTAGTTCGCACCAAGATTTTCGTCGTGCCTATGAGGGGCAGCCCAGCCAAGTAGCGCGCTATGTTGTGGATTTGCAAGAAACCACTTATCTCGATAGCTCTGCATTGGGCATGTTACTACTGCTAAAAGATTATGCTGGTGGTGATGAGGCGGATATATCAGTCGTTAATTGCAGTGATGACGTTAGAAAAATATTGGCGATTTCCAATTTCGAGCAATTATTTACTATTAAGTAATTGCTCAGCGAGTGAGTGTACCCCCGTAGCATAGATGCTTACCCCCGCCGTTATAAAAATACTGGTTGTAGATGACAACCCCACCGATAGGCTGGTGCTAGAGACCATACTGCGCAAGCAGGGGCACCAGGTTGTTTCCGCCGATAACGGTTTAACGGCGCTACAGCTGTTTCAGCAAGAGCAGCCCGACCTGATTTTACTCGATGCGCTGATGCCCGGCATGGATGGGTTTGAGGTTGCGGAGCGCATCAAAAAACAAGTGGGTGAAGACTTCATCCCCATTATCTTTCTTACCTCTTTACAAGATGCTGACTCCCTCGCGCGCTGTTTAGATGCCGGCGGTGATGATTTCATCAGCAAGCCCTATAACAGCTTAATACTACGCGCCAAGATCAATGCCTTCACCCGCATGCGGGCCATGAACCACACCCTGCTAACAAATCGCGATCAAATCTCCGAACACAATCGCATGTTGATACGCGAGCAGGAGGTAGCCAAGCGAGTATTCGACAAAGTCGCCCATGTGGGTTGTTTAGATGCCGATAACATTAAACATTCGCTATCGGCAGTGTCGGTGTTTAACGGCGATGTGGTGCTGGCAGGGGTTAATGCGCTGGGTAATCTGATGGTGTTTTTAGGGGATTTTACTGGTCACGGTTTAGATGCTGCGCTGGGCGCTATGCCGCTGGCGCAAACTTTCTACAGCATGATTGAAAAAGGATTTAACCATCAAGATATATTGGTAGAAATCAATAAAAAACTGAACGAAGTGTTGCCCGTAGGGGTTTTCTGCTGCGGCTTGTTGGCGGAAATAAATTTTCACGAGGGCACGATAAAGGTATGGAATGGCGGCCTGCCTGATTGCGTAATCTATAAGCCCGCTAGTGGCGAGCTTAGCCTGCTTAAATCTAGGCATTTACCTTTGGGGGTGCTGCCTGCCAGCCAATTTAATAGCCGAGCAGAAATGTATGATGTGCATGTGGGCGATAGATTGTATTTGTGGTCGGATGGTATACATGAGGCGGAGAACCACCGGGGCGAACAATTTGGCGAGCAGCGTTTATTTGATGTCTTTCAAAACAATAGCCGGCCTGAAAGTTTATTTAATGAGGTGAACGCGGCCGTTAATCAATTTATAGGCGCCAGCGAACACACTGATGATATCTCGGTAATGGAAATTACCTTAGTTAGTCCAGAAAATTTTAAAGCTAGTCATGTGCTGACGCAGGATAGTAGCTTTGCCGGCCCCGATAAGTGGAGCATGAGCTATGAATTAAACCCCGATACTTTGCGTTCATTTAATCCCTTGCCGCTAATGCTCAATGTGATTGTACAGGTGCCCATGTTGCGCACTTTTAGTGGCCAAATTTATACTGTACTCACAGAACTTTTTAATAATGCATTAGATCACGGTGTGCTCAAGTTGGAGTCGGCGACTAAAAACTCTAGCGAAGGCTTTAGTCATTATTATCAAAGTCGTGAGGTTTTACTGCAAAATTTGCAGGCTGGCAGTATACGCTTTGACCTAGACTATCAAGGTGGCCGCAAAGGCGGTGCGCTAATCATTGATGTAGTCGATAGTGGGGATGGCTTTGACTATCAGAATTTAGGCTTGGCTGGGGGTGACGTTTATAGTGGCCGCGGCGTTCATTTAGTTGCAAAACTGTGTTCTACGTTAGAGTATAGAGGTAGGGGCAATGCAGTGAGGGCTGTTTATAGCTGGGGCGAGTCCGCGTTCTGACTTAGCACCGCATAGGCAGCAATGCCCAAAGTGAATAAGAAAAATTAACAATAAGGTTAAGACATGGTACTGGAACATTTGGATATGGAATCACTAGAAACTCTACGCGAAGTAATGGGGGCAGAGTTTACCCATTTAGTAGAGACGTTTATCACCGACAGTGATATGCGTGTTACCAGTATAGCTGAGACGGTTAATGCGGCCGACGCAGATGCGATAAGGCGTGCAGCTCACAGCTTAAAAGGTAGCGCCAGTAATATGGGAGCGTTGAGCCTAGCGGATTTATGTCGTCGCCTTGAGAGCATGGGCGCAGAGAGCAAGTTAGAAGAGACCCACGACTTGCTGGAACAAGTTCGCAAAGAGTATTCGCTAGTTCGAGAGGCGCTTCAAGCCCTTTAAAAATCAACCGCATAACCTGACTTAAGCCCTGCAAAAACTTGGCATTTAAACTGCATTATTCCTCACAGCGATATTGCGTTGTATAGGGGAATAAAATGGATACAGCTAGCCAGTTACTGCTAGGGCAAAGCAGCCCGGCCACAGCACCCGGTGTGGATAAGGCTGCTGGTGTAGGCTTGGGTGCTAAAGCTGCGTCTACAGCCAAGGCCTCGCAAGCCCAGGGCCACAGCGAGTACAGCCAGCCTGCCGCTGCTGATAAAGCTTTTGCCGAGCATATGGCTAGCGCTGCCGAACCCGTTAATAGTGTTAATAAAAGTTCACGTACAGCGACCCCCCATTTCGATTTTAGTCAAGAAGCTCTGTTGGCCAATGGCCTCACACCCGAACCGGCTTTAGCCGATAGCGGCAATGGTTTGCAGTTTGCCGGTGAGTTATTGCCAGGCTTATTGCCTCAAGCTATGGCGGGCTGGAGTGTCAGCGGCCAAACTCAGTCAGCAGCAGCCACATTATCCGGAACTGACCCTGCTACCACTAACAATGGCAAGTCAGGGTTGCCCGCTGGTTTAGAGCAGCAAATTGCCTGGCAAACCCCGGCTGGCGTTAATGGCCAGGCTGCCGCAACAACGGGGACGCTAGCTGCAGGCAGTGCCGCGGCAGCGCCACTGCCACAACAAAGCGCCCAAGCACAGGGCATGGTGATGATTATGGATAACCTCAAACAGCAAGGGGCTGCCGCTAATGGTGAATTGTTGTTAGACCCAGAAGCGCTAGCTGAACAATGGTTGGACGGAGAAGCGATCAATAGCTCTGGTAGCAACCAGCCAAAAAGCGCCGCCGGCCAACTCAATGCCATTCAGGGTGGTCAGAATAATGTCATCAATAGCTTAAACTCAGGGCTAGGGCAAAATCCGCTGGCCGGTCAAGGTGCCGCGCTGGGCACCGGGCAAAGTGCTGAGGCGCTGTTAGCTGCCAATGCCACTTCAGTACAGACGGATATAGCAGCGGCTGGCGTGGGCGCTGATAAATTATCAGCTGGCCTTGCCAGCCTAAGCGCGAGCTACCCCAAAGTTGAAGGCGGGGGCAGTTATGCGCAAGCGGCCAGCCAGTCATTTCAAACTTCGGTGTCCACCCCCGTGATGGCACAAGGCTGGGGCGATACGGTGATGCAGCGGGTGATGTGGATGAGCTCGCAGCAAATACACAGCGCCGAAATTCAACTAGACCCGCCAGAACTGGGTTCTTTAATGGTTAAAATTAATACCAGCCAAGAGCAAACCACCGTCAATTTCACCAGCCCGCATGCCGCTGTGCGTGATGCCCTGGATCAAAACCTACCTAAGTTGCGCGAGCTTATGGCCGAGCAGGGGGTGGACATGGTTAATGTCGATGTTTCTGAGCACGCCGGTCAGGATAAGGCTGAGCAGGGCGATGACGAGGCTGAGGCAGGCCAAGGTGGCATCCTGGCCCAGCAGGCTGATGAGGCGGGCGATGATAGTCAGGCTGAGGCGGCAGCATCGTTAGAGCCTATGGGCTTGGTTAACGCCTACGTCTAAAGGCAAGCTTAAAGATTGAGTTACCTCACAAATTTGACGTGATACTGCGGGTATGAATTTGCAATAAATTCACCCGCAACCCTCCTTATTTTTAGTCAGCTGCATTACACTCCTCTCTGGCTGGGATATTTGTGTGATTGCGCAAATATTACGCTAAGCAATTGTTTTTAAAAAAATAAAAACTGTTCTAAGGCTGGCATAGCTTTTGCTGCCAGAGGATAGAGCGTTCAATGCGGCGGAAAAATGGCATGGCAGAAGAAGACAACGAAGTAGCAGAAGAAGAAACCACGGCGAAAAGCGGTAAGGGCAAACTTATTGCGATTATTGCCGTTGTATTATTGCTAATAGGGGGCTCAGTAGGGGCAACCTTATTTTTCCTAGGCTTTTTTGATCCACCACCTCCTACCGAGGAAGAGTTAGCGGCAGCCGCTGAGGCGGCACCAAAAGGCAAGCCCGATGCGATGTATTTCCCTATTAAACCGCCTTTTGTGGTCAATTTTCAGTCGCGTGGTCGGCAGCGTTTTTTACAAACCGATGTCACCATTATGACTCGCGATCCCGAAGTGTTTGCCATTATTCAAAAACACTTGCCGCTAATTAAAAACCGCTTGGTGATGATTTTAGGGGGCGGTGTTTACCAAGAGTTGCAAACCAATGAGGGTAAAGAGCTTATGCGCCAGCAGGTTATGCAAGGGGTGCAAGCTGTAATCACCGAAGAATCTGGCAAAGAAGATGGTGTAGAGCAAGTGCTATTCACCAACTTTGTAATGCAGTAACAGGGTGGCAATGAGATGGCTGTAATAAATTATATGCTAAATGCGATAGAGGGCTAACGTGCAGGACTTACTGTCACAAGAAGAAATCGATGCCTTATTGCACGGCGTAGACGATGGCGATGTTGATACCGAAGACGATTTGGATTTTGACGAGGCGCGTTCCTACGACTTAACCAGCCAAGACCGCATTGTGCGTGGGCGCATGCCCACCCTAGAGATGGTCAACGAGCGTTTTGCTCGCTATACCCGTATTAGCTTGTTTAATTTATTGCGCCGCACTGCTGACGTAGCGGTAGGTGGTATACAAATACAAAAATTTGGCGAATACGTACACACCCTGTATGTGCCTACCAGTTTAAATATGGTTAAGCTGCGGCCGCTGCGCGGCACCGGCTTAATTATTTTTGATGCCAAACTGGTGTTTAAATTGGTGGATAATTTTTTTGGTGGCGATGGTAGACACGCTAAAATTGAAGGCCGCGAATTTACCCCCACCGAGTTACGGGTGGTGGAAATGGTATTGCGCGATGCCTTTGTCGATTTGCAAGAGGCTTGGAAGGCGGTATACCCAGTTCAGTTTGAGTTTGTAAACGCCGAAGTTAACCCCTCTATGGCCAATATCGTCAGCCCCAGTGAAGTGGTGGTGGTAAGCACCTTTCATGTAGAGCTAGATGGTGGTGGCGGTGATATGCATATTACCCTGCCATACTCCATGATAGAGCCCATACGCGAAACCCTGGACGCCGGTTTACAAACCGATGTGGATGATGTGGATGATCGCTGGGTTAACTCCCTGCGTGAAGATGTTATGGGTGCCACGGTGACGTTGAACGGCACCATAGCCAAAAAACAAATATCCTTGCGCGATATATTAGATTTACAAGAGGGTGATGTCATACCGGTGGACATCCCCGATACCATGGTGTTATTTGCCAATGATGTGCCAGTATTTAATACCAAGCTAGGCGTATCCAAAGGCAATATGGCCTTACAAGTAGTTGATAAGATTGATCGTAAATCCTTATCTTAGACACAAAATATTAGCCGCACCCAAGTGCAGATTAGTGGAGCTTTACTATGAGCGATGATGAAGAAGTCAACCAAGATGACATGGCCGATGAGTGGGCCGCTGCAATGTCAGAACAGGGGGTTGAAGCCGATCAGGATGATATAGATGCGCTGTTATCCGGTGCGCAAGAAGATACCGCTCCCGAAGCAGAACCTGCGCCTATGGAAGAGCTAACCGATACCTCCGTGCCCAGTGGTGATGCCCCCGATTTGGATGTGATCTTAGATATACCCGTGCGTATTTCTATGGAAGTAGGTAACACCCAAATCAGCATACGCAATTTACTGCAGCTAAATCAGGGCTCGGTGATAGAAATGGATAGGTTGGCCGGTGAACCGCTGGACGTTTTGGTTAATGGCACACTCATTGCTCATGGCGAAGTAGTGGTAGTCAACGAGAAGTTTGGCATACGCATGACTGATGTGATTAGCCCTTCAGAACGTATTAAAAAACTGCGGTAAGGCTTATGAGCAATAAAGCATGGCCAGCAATGCAACAACAGCTGTGGCAGTTTATGGCGCTGTTATTGTTGCCACTAGCGTCCTTGGCTGCGGAGCCTGCCAAATCGCCGCTAACTTCCATCAAGCATGGTGAGGCCGTAACAACTTCTAGCCCCTTAACAGTGTTGTTAGGCTTATTGTTTGTAGTGGGTTTGATTTTGCTGTTGGCCTGGTTGGCTAAGCACTATAACAAAACCGGCTTTATGGCCAACCAGCACATGAAGGTGGTGTCTACTTTGTCCCTGGGCACCCGTGAAAAAGCCGTACTCATTGATGTGGGTGACAAGCAAATTTTAGTCGGGGTAGCACCGGGCAGTGTTAATGCCCTGCATGTGTTTGACGAAAAAATAGTTGTTAGTGAGGCTGCGCAGCCTCACGATTTTGCCAATAAATTAAAGCAGTTTATTCATAAGCAACAAAACCCCAGTGCTGAGAGCCGCAAGCAATGAGTCGTTTTTACACTATTTTTAGCCTGCTAGTACTGTTGTGTTTTACGCTTTCCGCCAACGCCCAAAGCAGCTCGACCAGCTCTATTAACTCTGCGGCTACTGCGCTAAGCCAAGCCGCTAGCCAATCCTCGGCTGGTATACCGGCGGTTAAACTGACTACCAATGCCGATGGCAGCCAAGAGTACACGGTGACTCTGCAGATTCTGGCATTGATGACGGTGCTCACCTTATTACCGTCTTTTTTAATTATGATGACCTCCTTTACCCGCATTATTATCGTGTTTGCGATACTGCGGCAGGCGCTGGGCTTGCAGAGCTCGCCCTCATCACAAATTCTATTAGGCCTAACGGTATTTCTCACAATTTTTATTATGATGCCGGTGTTTAACGAGGTAAACGACACTGCGGTGCAGCCTTATTTAAACGAGCAGATGACCTCGGTGCAGGCTTTAGAGGTGGGCTCTAAACCGTTTCATTATTTTATGATGTCGCAAACCCGCGAGTCGGATTTAGATTTGTTTATGCGTATCTCAAAAACGGAGCCGGTAAATAGCCCCGAAGAAGTCCCGTTTTTTGTATTGGCGCCAGCCTTTGTTACCAGCGAATTAAAAACGGCTTTTCAAATAGGCTTCTTATTATTTATACCTTTTTTGATTATCGACATGGTGGTGGCAAGTGTGCTCATGGCCATGGGTATGATGATGTTGTCACCGGTAATCATTTCCTTGCCCTTTAAAATTATGCTGTTTGTGATGGTGGATGGCTGGGCCATGATTATAGGCACTCTCGCTGCCAGCTTTGGTCATTAGGGTGCTGCTATGACGCCTGAAGTTGCCCTGGATATTTTTCGAGAAGCGATTTTTATTATTATGCTAATGGTTGCGGTTATGGTTGTGCCCAGCTTATTAGTGGGTTTGATAGTGAGCATGTTTCAAGCGGCGACCCAGATCAATGAGCAAACCTTAAGTTTCCTACCTCGCTTATTAATTACCTTAACCTCTCTGGTTGTTGCAGGGCCTTGGTTGCTTAACAAGGTCATGGATTTTTTTATTCGTCTGCTGGAGGCCATCCCTACCTTGATCGGTTAGGGCATAGGTTAATAACCCATGGTAGAAATCACAGCGGCACAAATAGGCGGGTGGTTAGGCCAGTATCTTTGGCCGCTGTTTCGTATTAGCGGTTTTTTTATGCTGGCACCTGTAGTGGGTAGCCAGTTGGTGCCAGCTCGCATACGTTTAATGCTCTCTATATTGACCGCTTTGGTTTTAGCCCCCGTGCTGCCTGCTATGCCCGCTATTGATGCGGTAAGTTTAAATTCGGCTTTTATTACCATCCAACAAGTTTTAATTGGCGTGGCCATGGCTTTGGCCTTACAGATGCTGTTGCAGGTATTTATTTTGGCGGGGCAAATGATTGCTATGCAAATGGGCTTGGGTTTTGCGTCCATGGTAGACCCCAGTAACGGCATTAGCGTTACCGTCGTCAGTCAGTTTCATTTGATGTTGGCCACCTTATTATTTGTGGCTGTGGGTGGCCATCTGGCGATGATAGAGGTGTTGGCGGAAAGTTTTATCGTGCTGCCAGTAGGGGCAGGGTTTATTAGCAATAATGCGCTGTGGAGTATTATGGGCTGGTTTACTTGGATGTTTGCCGCCGGAGTATTAATGGCGCTGCCAGCGGTCACCTCTTTAATGATAGTCAATGCCGCGTTAGGGGTGATTACCCGCTCGGCACCGCAGTTTAATATTATGACTATAGGTTTCCCGTTTATGGTTATTTTGGGTTTGGCCATAATCTGGGCCACCATGGGTAATTACCTGCCGCACTTCGAATACTTCACCCGCGACGCCCTGGATATGATGGCCGATTTAGTGGCTATACGTTAGCGCTTTTACTGTAAGTATTTATCGATAATTGCCTGTAAAGTACCTGCTTTTTGTAGCTGTATTAGGCTGTTATTAAACTGCTGTACGCGTTCGGCTTTATTTGATTTTTTACTAATAAGTACATGCACATCTGTGGCATAGATTGTGTAGGGATGAATTTCAATTTGATCTAATATGCCCAACTCACGCAAGGTGTGGCTGCCAGACATGGCATCGGCGATATAGCCATCTATGCGACCTTTTAATAATTTTTTAGGGTTTATAGATTCTTTGCTTACGACCTGGGTAAGTTTTTTAAACTCTGGCTTAGCCATCATTTTTTCGAAGGCCTCGCCATTGTATACACCGCGAGTTAAGCCCAATTTAAACTTGGTTTTTATAAGATCATTTAGATCGTTAATGGCATAGCTTTCACTGCTGCCTTTACGTACAAATAAAGCTCGGGTTTCTTGTCGGTAGGGTTGAGTGAAATAAGCCCATTGCTCCCTTTCTTTGGTGTACGAGGCGCCAGAGACCAAGTCGACCTTTCCTGCCTCTGTGTCGCTTAGTAATCGTTTCCAAGGCATGCTTTTTAAGCTTAGCTGGCAATTCATATTATCTAATATGGCTGTCACTAGCTCTATATCCAGGCCGCTGATTTCATCGCGTTCATTTTTATAGGCGTAGGGTTGCCAGTGCTCCCAGCCCATGCTTAAGCGGCAGTCTTGAGCTTGTGTGGGCAAATGGCAGGCCAGTATTAAGAGGGCGATCAGGGCTTTTGGTTTGAGATAAGTCAATAAATACATAAGTAAGGCTCTAGTGGCGGCTGTACATAGTATTAAGCATATAGGCAATTTTCTTATTGGGTAGTTTTTGGTTTGTTTTTTGTTCACTTTAAGCTTAGTGCTTGTGCAGCTACAGCTGCTGGTGGATCTAGGCACAAGTCTTGCTCTATAGCTGTAATAAGAGGTGGTTGCGATTTTTTTGACGCTGGCCGCCGTCGTTATACTTTAATTGAGTGCTAGCGTGGCAGAGAACGAAAACGGCCAGGAAAAAACCGAAGAGCCCACCCCCAGAAAGCTGCAAAAAGCCAAGGATGATGGCCAGATAGCCCGTTCTAAAGAGCTAAACACCACCTTTGTGCTAGTGGGCGGGGTGCTGGGTTTAATTAGCTTTGGCGGTGATTTGGCCGAAGCCTTAAAAAACGTGATGCGCTATAACTTTAGCCTGGATAGAGCCGCTGCCTTTGATGAGCAAATGATGGTGGCTCATTTGGCGGCCACCGCCTATTCCGCTATTCAAGCCCTCACTCCCTTTATGTTGATACTGGCTGTGGCTGCCTTTGTGGGCAATATTCTGCTGGGCGGCTGGATGCTCAGCGGCAAGGCGCTAATGCCTAAATTTAGCCGCTTAAATCTTATTAAGGGTATGGGGCGTTTGTTTTCTGCCAATTCGCTGGTGGAGTTAACCAAGTCTTTGGCCAAGTTTTTATTGGTCGCCAGTATTACGGCGCTGGTATTAAATTTTTATCAGGGTGAGTTACTTAACTTAGGGGTCTCTTCCATACAAGAGGCGGTGCCGCATGCCATAGAGGTGGTGTCCTACTCGGTGCTGGCTATTAGTGCCACCACGATATTTATTGCCGTATTCGATGTGCCTTACCAGCTGTACTCGCACAAGAAAAAATTAAAAATGACCCTGCAGGAAGTCAAGGATGAAATGAAAGACTCCGAGGGTAAGCCGGAAGTGAAAAGCCGTATCCGGCAGCTGCAACGAGAAGTGGCACAGCGCCGCATGATGGCTGAAGTGCCCAACGCCGATGTGGTCATTACCAACCCCGAGCATTTCTCGGTAGCCTTGCGCTACGACTTAGAGGGCAGTGGTGCGCCGGTGGTAGTGGCCAAGGGTACCGATCAAATCGCCTTAAAAATTCGTGAGATTGCGGTGGCCCACGAGGTCATGATGATGGAGGCACCGCCATTAGCCAGGGCAATTTACTTTACCACCGAGCTGGATGAGGAAATCCCCGGCCAGTTGTATATGGCCGTAGCGCAGGTGCTGGCCTATGTGTTCCAGCTTAAAGCTTATCGCAAGGGTGAGGGGGCCAAGCCCAAGCCTATGGCCGATATCGATGTGCCTGACGATGTGCATTACGGGGTGGATGGCAAAATAATTAGGCCGGATAAGCCAGAAACTTAAAAACTGGAAGGCTTTTTGCTCTATTAGCCTTATTTGCACAATAAACACAGCATATGCCAGAAAACTGGCACCTACATCGAGACGATAAAACAACCATGGCAGTTAACCCCCCCGCAAGCACTAGCCCCATGCAGGCCATCTTACACAGTAATCTAGGTGTGCCGGTGCTACTGCTAACCCTGCTGGGTATGATGATTTTACCGGTACCGCCGTTTTTATTGGATGTGCTGTTTTCTTTTAATATCGCCTTGGCCATTGTGGTGTTGCTGGTTGCAGCCTATGCCTTGCGGCCCTTAGATTTTGCGGTATTCCCCACCATTTTGTTGATTGCGACCTTGCTGCGTTTAGCCTTGAACGTAGCCTCTACCCGCGTGGTGTTATTAGAGGGCCACAAGGGCGGTGATGCGGCTGGTAAAGTGATTCAGTCCTTTGGTGAGGTGGTCATAGGCGGTAACTACGCCGTGGGCTTGGTGGTGTTTTTAATCTTAATGATTATTAACTTTGTGGTGGTGACCAAGGGTGCTGGCCGTATTTCAGAGGTGAGTGCGCGCTTTACCTTGGATGCCATGCCCGGTAAACAAATGGCTATAGACGCCGATTTAAACTCTGGCCTGATTACCCAAGACGAGGCCCGTACCCGCCGCGAAGAGGTGGGCAGTGAAGCCGATTTTTACGGCTCTATGGATGGTGCCAGTAAGTTTGTACGCGGCGATGCGGTTGCGGGTATGTTGATACTGGCCATCAATATTTTGGGCGGCCTAGGCATAGGCATGGTGCAGCATGACTTAGAATTTGGCCAAGCCATGCAGGTGTACTCACTGCTGACCATAGGTGACGGCCTGGTCGCGCAAATACCCTCACTATTACTTTCTACCACGGCGGCCATAATGGTGACGCGGGTAAGCAGCTCCAAGGATATGGGCGAGCAGGTCATGCACCAAATGTTCGAGTCGCCCAAGGCGCTGAGTGTGGCGGCTGCGATATTGGGCTTTATGGGCCTAATCCCCGGCATGCCACATTTTGCCTTTTTAACCTTGGCGGCTATGGCTGGCGGCATGGCCTGGTATATCAACAAAAACGGCGAGCAAAAAATTGAGCAAGCGCAACTGATTGAGCGCGGCGAGCTAGAGCAAAAAGAAGTAGCCGCCAAACAGGCTGCGGAATTACCGGAGCTGGGTTGGGATGATGTGCAGCCGGTAGATGCCATAGGCTTAGAGGTAGGTTATCGGCTAATACCGCTGGTGGATAAATCTCAGGGCGGCGAGTTGCTCAACCGTATTAAAGGTATACGCAAAAAACTCTCACAAGAGGTGGGCTTTTTAATCCCCTCGGTACACATACGCGACAACCTGGAGCTACTGCCCAATGCCTATCGCATTACTTTGCTGGGTGTCACCGCCGGTGAGGCAGAAATTTATCCCGATAGGGACTTGGCGATTAATCCCGGTCAGGTCTTTGGTAAGTTAGACGGCGTGCCAACTACCGACCCAGCCTTTGGCTTAGAGGCCGTATGGATAGACCCCGCCACCAAAGATCAGGCGCAAACCTTGGGCTATACCGTGGTGGATGCTAGCACCGTGGTGGCCACCCATATCAATCAGTTGTTGCAAAAGCATACCTACGAATTATTGGGCCACGACGAAGTGCAGCAAATGCTAGATAAGCTGGCGAAAAGCTCGCCTAAATTAGCGGAGGAGCTGCCCAATGTAGTGCCGCTTAATATGTTGCTCACGGTGTTAAAAAACCTCTTGGCCGAGCAAGTGCCCATACGCGACCTGCGTACTATCGCCGAAGCCTTGGCAGCCAGTGGTGCTCAGAGTCAAGATTCTGCCGCATTAACCGCGGCGGCGAGGGTGGCGCTAAGGCGCGTGATCGTACAGGGCATCTACGGTCGCGACAATTTACTACCGGTTATTGCATTAGATCCAGCTATGGAACAGTTATTGCTTAAGTCTTTACAGCAGTCCCAGCAAGCCGGTAACGGCGATGACATAGTTTTAGAGCCGGGGCTGGCAGAGCGTTTGCAACAGGCCCTGCAGGAAACGGCGCAGCAGCAGGAAATGGCAGGTAAGCCATCGGTATTATTGGTTTCCGCGCCGCTGCGAGCAGTCATGGCGAAATTTATACGCTATAGCGCGGCCGATATGCAGGTGTTGTCTTACGCAGAGATACCCGATGACAAGCAGGTCACCATAGAGAGCACAATTGGTTAACTGCCCAGCAGGGTTAACAGTGGATAGGTTGATAAGCAGCAAGCTTAATAAATAGGTACCGTGATGCAATTAAAACGATTCGTAGCTCCCAGTATGAGCCAGGCCTTAAAAAAGGTCAGGGAAGAAGTGGGCGCCGATGCGGTTATTCTATCGAATAAACGCGTGGCCGAAGGTATTGAGCTGGTGACCGCTATAGACCGACCCGACCCCGATGACAACGGCGTATTTCCTGCGGATATGCAGCCCCACGCCCAGCCGAAAAAGGCCCAGCCCAAGCAGGTCAGCAAGCTGGAGCAAGAAGTCGATAGAATGCAGAATCAAGCCAAGCAAAGAGCCGCTGCATTGGCGGCGACGCTAGGGCGTAGCGAGCAAAACAAATTTGCCGCGGCTATGCAGCAGCAGGGTTTCGACCCGCAGCTCAATCAACCGCAAACTCCCGCAGCCAATGAGATCGGGCAGCTGCAGCAGGCGGAACAAAATAAACAGGCTATACAAGAGGCGGTAGCCGCGGCAGTGCAAGAATATACCCAGTCCCAGCAAAAGACTAGCGCAACGGAGGACCCGCAAGTGCTGCAAATGCGCTCCGAGCTACAATCGATGCGCCAGTTATTAGAGCAGCAATTATCTTCTATGGCCTGGGGCCAGTTTGCCTCCAGCGAGCCGGAAAAGGCTAGCCTATGGCGACGGTTAAAGCGTATGGGCTTAGAGGCCAAAGTGGCCAATCAGCTATTAGAAGGGCTTAGCGAGCTAGGTGCCCAAAAGCATGTATGGATGCAGCTAATGCAGCGTTTAAGTCGCCAGTTGCCCGTAGTGGGCCAGGACTTGATAGACCAGCAAGGGGTATTTGTATTTGTCGGGCCTACCGGTGCCGGTAAAACTACCTCTATAGGCAAGCTGGCTGCCCGCTATGTCATGGCTCACGGTGCTGACAGCTTGGCGCTAGTGACTACCGATACCTTCCGCATAGCGGCTCATGAGCAATTACGCACCTTGGGGCGCATATTAAATGTACCGGTTAAGGTGGTGGATAAAAACAATCCCCTGGATAGGGTGCTGCACGGCCTGCGCCACAAGCAGCTGGTATTGGTCGATACTGCCGGTCTCACTCATCAAGATGAGCGTTTAATCAAACAGGCGCAGGCGATTAATGAGCTGGCTGCTAAAGTTAAAACCATATTGGTGTTGCCTACTACCAGCCAGCCACGAGTGCTAAGGGCCGCTTATCACCACTATAAAACCGATAATCTAGCAGCCTGTATTTTGACTAAGCTGGATGAATCAGCCAGTTTAGGAGAGTGTATTAGCTTATCGGTAGAGAAAGCTTTACCCATAGCCTACAGTACCCATGGTCAAAATATCCCTGAGGATATAGCCATAGCCGAGCCGGTTAGTATTGTGCGCCAGGCCATAGAGCTGGCAAAAGATCAACAAGTCGATGACGAAGATATGAGCGCCGAATTACAGGCCTTAATCAGTTAGCGTTGATAGGCATAATAGGCTTAGCGAATCGCTAGGTATTCAGAACAGTTAGTGTAGAATGCCAGAGCAAAAGGCCATTCTAATAATAGGTAGTAAGGAGCAAACTCAAGCATGAGTAGTGCGCATCCAGTACAAGTAATTGCAGTAACCGGGGGTAAAGGCGGTGTGGGTAAATCCAACGTCTCTGTTAACCTCAGCGTCAGTTTGGCGAATATGGGGCGCCGTGTGGCGCTATTGGATGCTGACTTGGGTTTGGCCAATATAGATGTGCTATTGGGGCTAACTCCCAAGCGCAATTTAGAAGATGTTTTAGCGGGGGAGTGCTCGTTAACTGACATCATGCTCACCGGCCCCGGCGGAATACGCATAATCCCAGCCTCATCGGGCACCCAAAAAATGACCATGCTGGGGACTATGGAGCACGCTGGTTTGATTCACGCCTTCAGTGAAATCAGCAACCAAATTGATGTGTTAGTCATAGACACCGCCGCAGGTATCTCCGAGTCGGTAGTGAGCTTTGTACGCGCCTCACAAGAAATACTGGTAGTGGTTTGTGACGAGCCCTCATCGATTACCGATGCCTACGCCCTGATTAAATTATTGAATCGCGAGTACGGTGTAGACCGCTTTAGAGTGGTAGCCAATATGACTCGCACAGCCCAGGAAGGACGCAATTTATATAACAAACTTACCCAAGTGGCTGAGCGCTTTCTCGATGTGTCACTGCAATACGTAGGGCAGATTCCCTTTGATGAAACTGTGCGCAAGGCAGTACAAAGGCAGCGCGCGGTGGTAGATATAGCACCCAGAAGCAAGGCCGGAATCGCTTTTAAACAGCTAGCTGAAAAGGTCGACTTATGGCCTTTGCCCTCTACGCCTAGAGGTCACCTAGAGTTTTTTGTTGAGCGTTTAGTGCACGGTGCTGCTGAGTAAAAGCTATGGAAATAGCTAAGAGAAATAATAAATGGTTGTAGCGAGTAGATTATCGATGTATAGCGACGTTGAAAGTATTTCGCAGGATGAGGTTGTGGAGCGTTACGCCCCGCTGGTGAAACGTATCGCTCATCATATACTCGCCCGTATGCCCGCGAGTGTGCAGGTAGACGATTTAATACAGGCAGGCTTGGTTGGTTTGCTAGAGGCCTCACGCAATTACGACACTAGCAAAGGTGCTAGTTTTGAAACCTATGCCGGTATACGCATACGCGGCTCCATGATAGACGATGTTAGGCGCGGCGATTGGGCGCCCCGCTCGGTGCACCGCAATGCCCGCATGGTGTCGGAAGGGATACAGGCGGTCGAAAATCGCACAGGTAGAGACGCCAGTGATCAAGAAGTAGCCGATGAGCTCAACATTCCCCTAGAAAATTACTATAAAATTACTAGAGACTCTGCATCCAGCAAATTATTTAGTTATGATGAGCTGGTTAGCGGGGACGATAAACCTGAAGAACAATTGCCCAGTGATGCAGAGAATCCACTAGATGGCATAGAGAGCCAAGCATTAAGAGAGAACTTGGCCCAATGCATAAGCCAGCTACCTGAGCGCGAGCGCATGGTGTTGGCGCTGTATTACGATGAAGAGCTGAACTTAAAAGAAATAGGTATGGTGTTAGGGGTAAGCGAATCCCGAGTCAGCCAAATACACAGCCAGGCGGCCATGCGTTTACGTGCGCGTATGAGCGCTTGGCATAGCGATACACACTAGCGTCAAGCTAGTGGTTTAATGAGTTGTTTTAGTAAGAAAGCTGGCCGCGCCCTAAACTAGGGCTAGACTGGTTACATTATAATTTTACCGAACTCAAAGCGGGTGACTATATGTTTGGAGGTAGCTTTGGATAAAGATATGAAGATTCTGATTGTTGACGATTTTTCAACAATGAGACGTATCATTAAAAACTTGTTGCGTGATCTAGGTTTTACCAATACGTCAGAAGCTGATGATGGTCAAACGGCATTGCCTATGCTGCAAAATGGCAACTTTGATTTTTTAGTGACCGACTGGAATATGCCCGGCATGACCGGTATAGAGCTACTGAAAGCTGTGAGAGCAGATGCCCGCCTGAAGGATATGCCTATCTTAATGGTAACGGCAGAAGCTAAACGCGACCAAATCGTTGAGGCTGCACAAGCCGGTGTGAATGGCTATGTGGTTAAGCCGTTTACCGCTGCGGTTTTAAAAGAAAAAATCGAAAAGATTTTTGAGCGCGTTGGCTAACTCCCCGCAGACCCCCATTTAATAGGGCGCAGCTTTACATGTTGGACGATAACAACAAGCCTGTTCAGGTGAAGGCCGACGCGAGTGATGATGTATGGCAATCACTAAAAGAGCGCGCCGCTAACTTAATGGCCAGCTTAGAAGAGCGTGATTACGTCTCGGCTAACAATGTCATTCAGGACCTCAACGAACTACGCGATAACACCCTTTATAGAGAGGTGGGCAAACTAACGCGTGGTTTGCACGATGCTATTGTCAATTTTGAGCTTGAACCCAGTAAAGCTAGTGGTACCGACAGTGCTGAAGGCGAGTCGCAAATGGCCAATGCCAAAGACCGTTTGGATTATGTCATTAATCTTACGCAGACTTCGGCCGATAAGACCATGGACATGGTTGAAGAAGGCATACCCATAGCCTCGGCGCAGGCTGAAATAGCCAAGCAGCTACAGCTGGATTGGGCACGCTTGCTTCGCCGGGAAATGCAAGTCGATGAGTTTAAGGGCTTGGCAGAGCGTATAGACGGCTTTTTGGCGCAGTCTATAGATGGCAATGCCTTGATTAGCCAAAAACTCAACGAAATTTTATTGGCGCAGGATTTTCAAGATTTAACCGGCCAGGTGATTACCAAAGTCATCGTCCTGGTACAGGATGTTGAAGATCGCTTAGTTGAATTAATGCGTGTAGCAGGTCAAATCGAAGAGTTAACCGGCATAGTCAAAGACCCTGCCGCCAAGCCCAAAACCAACAAACAAGGCTTGGACTCTGCACCCGAAGGGCCGCAAATCCATGCTGATAAGCGTGAAGATGTGGTTTCAGGGCAAGATGATGTTGATGATTTGCTATCAAGCTTAGGCTTTTAGGAGTATTGGATGTTCGGTGAAGACGACGAAATATTGCAGGACTTTTTGGTCGAAGCCGGCGAGATAATTGAGCAATTATCTGAGCAGCTGGTTGACCTAGAGCAAAGGCCTGATGATCGTGACTTGCTGAATGCTATTTTCCGTGGTTTTCACACGGTAAAGGGCGGCGCAGGTTTCTTGCAACTCAACCCACTGGTTGACTGCTGTCATGTGACTGAAAATCTGTTTGATATATTGCGTAATGGCCAGCGTGCGGTTACTCCAGAGCTTATGGATGTGGTGCTGCAGGCCTTAGATGTGGTTACCGCCATGTTTGACGAGGTGCAAAATGGCACCGAATTAACACCGGCTGACCCGCAGTTATTGGCTAACTTAACCGCTTTGGTCGAGTGCCGCGATTTAGGCGAAGCTACCGAGGAGGCCAGTCCAGCGGCTGAGCCAGCATCAGAACCTGCCGCGCAAGCAAATGCTGCCGCCGAAGGTGATATTACCGACGCCGAGTTTGAGCAATTTTTAGATGCCATCGCCGAACCTGGTGCTGAAGCAACCCCCGCCGCAGAGGCCGCCGGTGCTGAGGCCACGGGCAGCGATGAGATTAGCGATGATGAATTTGAGGCGCTGTTAGATCAACTGCATGGCAAGGGCCAACACGGTGGAGCTCCTGCTAGCCCCGCAGCCGCTGAGACCGCCCCCAGCGCGGCCGCCGGTGGCGGTGATGAGATCACCGATGAAGAATTTGAGGCGCTGTTAGACCAACTGCATGGCGGCGGAGCCCCAGGCAGTGAGAAAGCACAGGCCTTTTCAGAAGCTAAGGCCGCATCCAGTTCAACGCCACCCGCACAGGGCGGCAGCGATGAAATTAACGATGATGAATTTGAGGCCTTATTAGATCAGCTACATGGTCAGGGCCAGGGGCCTACCGCGCAGGCGCCAAAAACGCCAGCCGCTGCCAAAGCACCAGAGCCGGCTAAGCCCGCGCAACCCGCTGCAGCAGCGCCAGCTGCCGCCAAAACGCCCGATGATAAAGCCAAGGCGCCAGCAGCTGCACCCAAACGTGCAGCCCCCAATAAAGACGCAGCCCAAACTGAGACCACCGTACGGGTAGACACCCAGCGCTTAGATGACATTATGAATATGGTGGGCGAGCTGGTGTTGGTGCGCAACCGCCTAGTACGCTTGGGTGCTAGCAGTGGTGATGAGGTCATGGCTAAGGCGGTGTCCAATCTTGATGTGGTCACGGCCGATTTACAGACAGCGGTAATGAAAACCCGCATGCAGCCCATTAAAAAAGTGTTTGGTCGTTTTCCGCGTGTGGTTAGGGACTTGGCCCGTAATCTGAAAAAGGAAATCAGCCTAGAGCTACAAGGTGAGGAAACCGATCTCGATAAAAACCTGGTTGAGGCCTTGGCCGATCCGCTGGTTCACTTGGTGAGAAACTCTGTAGACCACGGTATAGAAATGCCAGACGATAGAGAGGCCAAAGGTAAGTCGCGGGTGGGCAAAGTAATACTGGCTGCCGAGCAAGAGGGCGACCAGATACTGCTGTCTATCACCGACGATGGCGCAGGTATGGACCCTGATATGCTGCGCAGAAAAGCCATAGAAAAGGGCTTGTTCGATGAAGACTCTGCGGCCCGTTTATCCGATTCTGAGTGCTTTGATATTATCTTCATGCCAGGCTTTTCTACCAAAGTAGAAATATCCGACGTCTCCGGCCGTGGTGTAGGCATGGACGTGGTAAAAACCAAAATCACCCAGCTTAACGGCTCTATAGAAATTAAATCTAAAGTGGGTGAGGGTACCCGCTTAGAAATCAAAGTGCCGTTAACTTTGGCGATTATGCCTACCTTAATGGTGATGTTAGGCGATCAAACTTTTGCCTTCCCATTGGTTAGCGTTAATGAAATTTTTCATATGAATTTAACGCGCACCAATGTGGTTGATGGTCACGAAGTAGTAATAGTACGCGACCGGGCCATACCCCTATTTTATTTAAAGCGTTGGCTGGTAGGTGGTGATAAAGATACCCAAAAACTAGAAAGCGCCCATGTAGTAATAGTGTCTGTGGGCACCCTGCGAGTAGGTTTTGTGGTTGACCAGTTGATAGGTCAGGAAGAGGTGGTTATTAAGCCGCTGGGTAAAATGCTACACGGCACTCCAGGCATGGCGGGCGCAACCATTACCGGCGACGGCAGGATTGCGTTGATACTCGATGTTCCTAGCATGTTAAAACGCTATGCAGGTTAATGCTGGCAAAGCTGAATAGCTGACGGAATTGATAACGTTAATAAACTCCCGTCATTGATTTTTCTAGAGGTTATAAATGGCGGTTACCGTCTTAATAGTTGATGACTCCAGCTTTTTTAGGCGGCGTTTAAGTGACATGATTACTGGGGTCGATGGGCTCAGTGTAGTCGGTTGCGCAGAAAATGGCTTAGAGGCAGTAGAGCTTTGCAAAAAGCTAAAGCCTGATGTCATCACTATGGATTATGAAATGCCGGTGATGGATGGCATCACTGCGGTGCGCAGGATTATGCAAGAATGCCCTACGCCCATACTCATGTTTTCCTCGCTAACTTACGAGGGCGCACGCATTACTTTAGATTCACTGGCCGCAGGCGCGGTGGATTACTTACCCAAAAACTTTTCTGAAATAGCTAGCAATTCTGCGCAACTAAAAAAACGCTTAGCCCAGTGTATTTTAGATGTTGCTGCGGCAGGTAAAAAAAGCACTGCGCCCACTACGCCCTTTAGTATTGGTGTTCGCCCCGCGAGTACTGCAGCCGCATCATCAGTTTCCTCGGCTACTAGTGCAGCCTTAAATCTCGCACGCCATAGCGTGGATTGTAATGTGATAGTGATAGGTACCTCCACAGGGGGGCCGTTAGCCTTGCAGAATGTACTGTCGTCTTTACCGGCAAATTTTTCTAAGCCTTTGGTGCTGGTACAGCATATGCCTGCGGCTTTTACCAAGGCCTTTGCCGAGCGTTTAAATTCTTTTTGTCAGATCACCGTAAAAGAAGCAGTAGATGGAGACAGGCTGGCCGCCGGTGTCGCGTTGCTAGCCCCTGGTGGCAAGCAGCTGATTATTTCTGCAGGCGGAACCGTAAAAGTGCTACCCGGAGACGAACGCTTGCACTATAAACCCTGCGTCGATATTACTTTCGCTTCAGCTGCCAATGTTTTTGCCGATAAAGTATTAGCAGTAGTGTTAACAGGTATGGGAGCAGATGGTTGCGAAGGCGCAAAACTGCTAAAACAAAAAGGGGCCACCGTGTGGGGGCAAGATGAGCGTACCTCGGTAATTTACGGTATGCCCATGGCGGTAGCCAAAGCCCAGCTTACCGACGAAGTCTTGCCACTAGAGCAAATAGGCCCACGTTTAATACAAGCGACTTTATAGATGGATTTACTCAGCATATTTGGCGTTATTCTAGGTTTTGTTGCCATTCTCGGTGGTAACTACTTAGAGGGCGGCAGCATTTCGGCATTGGCCAACTTTCCTGCGGCATTTATTGTTGTGGGAGGCACTTTTGCTGCGGCCATGCTGCAAACGCCGTGGCAGGGTTTAAAATTTGCGCTGTCGCGCTTGCGCCATGTTTTTGCGCCGCCTAATTTGGGTTTTAAACAGGGCGTAAAAAAAGTCGTAAAATGGTCAGCGCGGGCGCGCAAAGATGGCCTGTTAGGCTTAGAGGATATTGCCGAAACTGAGCCGGATTTATTTGCTCGCAAGGGTTTGCAATTATTAGTCGATGGTGGCGAGCCTGAAAATATACGCAACATCTTAGAAGTAGAAACCTTAGTGCTAGAACAGCGCGATGTGGATGCCGCTAAATTTTATGAAAGCATGGGCGGTTACTCTCCTACCATAGGTATTATTGGTGCCGTAATGGGCCTGATACATGTGATGGGTAATTTGGCCGACCCCAGTAAATTGGGCGCAGGCATAGCCGTGGCCTTTGTTGCCACTATTTACGGGGTGGCTTTTGCTAACCTGCTGTTACTACCTATTGCCAGTAAGCTCAGAGGCCTAGCGCGCAGCCAAGCACAATACCGTGAATTAATCATTGAGGGCATTATTGCTATTGCCGAGGGTGAAAACCCCAGAGCAATAGAATTAAAACTTGATGGTTTTTTACACGGTAATTAGGTGACGCTTATGCGGCGACAAGTTGTAGACGATAATGTTCATCATGAGCGCTGGCTAGTTTCTTACGCCGATTTTATTACCTTGTTATTTGCGTTTTTTGTGGTGATGTATTCCATCTCACAGGTTAGTGAAACCAAGTACAGGGTCTTGTCTAATACCCTAACCAAAACCTTTAACAAAAAAGATGCTCAGCTCACCTTGGATCCCATACAGATGGGCGAGCCAGCGTTAAAAAACAATATTAATCTTATAGACCTAGAGGCCATGGCCTTAAAAAATAGCGACGGTGAGGCCGAAGGTGAGGGCGGCGCTGATGACGAGGGTGAGTTGCCTGAGCAGTTTCATAAAATCACCGAAAATATCGAAGAGGTGTTTGGTGAACTGTTAGATACCAAAATGATACACCTGCAAGGTAATGAGGAATGGTTGTCAGTAGAGATGAAATCATCCTTATTATTTGAAACCGGTGATGCGCGCTTGACCGTACCTTCTATGGAAATACTGGCAAGCTTGGCGGGTTTGTTTAAAGATTCGAGCAACCCCATACGGGTTGAGGGCTTTACTGATAATGTGCCCATAAGCAATGAGTTTTTTGAATCAAACTGGGAGTTATCGGCCGCGAGAGCGGCAGCCGTGGTTAGGTTATTTGCTGAAGAGGGCATAGACCCGGCACGTATGGCCGCAGTAGGCTATGGTGAACATCAGCCAGTAGCAGACAACGACAGCCCGGCAGGCCGTGAAAAAAATCGTCGGGTGGTGTTAATGATTTCAAAAACCGCCCAGCTTAGGCCCGTGCTGCCCGAGCTGGCTGGCGATAGTGATTTTAAAGCGCCGGAACCAGAGCCTGAACCGGTGCCCGCCGTTCCGGACGACCCCTTACAGGGCGTACAAACCATTAAGCTTGAGGGTGGCGGTTTGCTGTTTACCCGCGATACCGAGCCTGCTGAGCAACCCTAAGCAGTGAGTATTAGGGCGAGTGGCAAGATTATTGCAGTGGCAGTATCACTGTGGATAATCATTCTTTTTCATCAAATAATTGACGGCCAGGCATAGGGTTGAGGTTGGGTAATGCGAGTTTGGGCAGTAGCAAACCAAAAAGGCGGGGTGGGTAAAACCACCACGGCAGTAACGCTAGGCGGTTTATTGGCCGAACGTAAACAGCGGGTACTACTGCTGGATTTAGACCCGCACGGCTCTATGACCAGCTATTTTGGTTACGACCCCGACACTTTAAGCCAAAGCAGCTTTAACCTTTTTGCCGAACAAGAGCCCGATGCCCAGGCCATTAATGCCCTGTTGCTAAGCACGCCCTGCGAGGGCCTAACACTGCTGCCCAGCAGCATGGCTTTGGCCACGGTAGAGCGCCGCGCCGCAGCCGAGGGTATGGGCTTAAAAGTCTCGCGAGCCCTGGCCAAAGTGTGGGATCAATTTGATTACGTACTGATAGATAGCCCGCCGGTATTGGGCGCCTTAATGATCAATGCGCTGGCCGCCTCCGAGCGTTTACTGGTGCCGGTACAAACAGAGTTTTTAGCCTTAAAAGGCTTAGAGCGTATGATACGCACCATTTCCATGGTGACTCAGTCACTGCGTAAAGACCTAAACTATACGATTATCCCTACCATGTTTGACCGCCGCACCCAGGCCTCGGTTGGCGCGCTGCGGGAGCTGCGTAACACTTACCCAAATACCATATGGGCCGCCATGATACCGGTAGATACTCGCATCAGAGACGCCAGCCGCAACGGGGTGCCGCTATCTCAATACTCCGCAGACTCCAGAGGGGCGGCTGCTTACCGCTCGCTGCTTAAGAGCCTGCTGTCACAACAAGATCAACGCACACCCGCATAGGCTGCGAGTGTCAGGTAGTGTTAATGAGTAAGTTTGAGCCGCCAAAGCCTTCAGGGCCAGCCGATCAAGAGCCCAGCAATGAAATCCAGGATTACCTGGATTTATTGCTGGCGCCCACCGCTGACCCCAATAATGCGGCGCCTGAGGTATTAAACTCGGAGCGGCAAGCACAAGCGGATATAGCCACCGAGCCTAAGGCCACAAACAAGCCACTCAGCCCCCCATCAGCCCTAGCTAGCAAGCCTGCTGCCCCCGTCGGGCGCTCGCGTTTATCGCAGGTTGCCGCGCGCATGGAGCAAGAGCGCAATACTAGGCCTTTTGCAGAGCCGGTGCAGCCAGTCGCCTTTAAATTGCCTTTACCTAAAGTACAAGCGCCAGAGGTAGAGGCGCCACCCGCAGCTAAACCCGCTGCCGTAGTCGCCCCCTTAGTGACACCGGTAGAGCCTGTAGTTGAACAAGCAGTAGCGGTAGAGCCCGTAGTTGCAGAAACAGTAGTTGCAGAGCCAGTAGCTGAACAGCTGGCACCGCCGGAAGAGGAAGTGGTGGCGGTGAGTAAAGCGCAGTCGCATCCAACCTCGGCATGGATGGACAATGGCCGCCCCAGCTGGGCCCAGCAGCGTTTCGAGTGCCTGTTATTTTCGGTGGGGGGCTTAACCCTGGCAGTGCCGTTGGCGGAGTTGGGCAGCATTTACCCCATCACCGATGAGCTCACCCCCTTGTTTGGGCAAATCGATTGGTTTTTGGGCTTACTGACGGTTAAGCAAGGCAATATACGCAGCGTCAATACCGCTAAGGTCGTGATGCCAGAGCGCTATCAGGAAGCTATGGCGGACAATTTTAATTATGTTATCTCTATAAATGGTGTAGATTGGGGCCTGGCCGTAGACAGTGTCGCCAGCGCTATTAGCCTCAACCCAGAAGATGTGCGTTGGCGCAGTGAGCGCAGCAAGCGGCCTTGGCTGGCCGGCACTGTGGTAGATCATATGTGCGCATTGTTAGATGTAAGCCAATTGGCTTTAATGTTTATAGAGCGCGACCGCAGCCGCGACAAGGCAAAATAGGGCCTGCCCTTGGGCTGGCACAGTTAGTGCTTTGCACTATAGTATTAAACAATTGATTGATAATTTTTTGACGCCGACGTTTTCGGCTTACTAAGGGCTTTAATCCATGGCAAGTAACACAGCAAAAAATGCAGATGATCCTATCTTACAGTGGGTCACTTTTCGTTTAGATGGCGAAACCTACGGCATTAATGTTATGCAGGTGCAAGAGGTTTTACGTTATACCGAGATAGCACCTGTGCCGGGCGCACCAGCCTATGTGTTAGGTATTATCAATTTACGGGGTAATGTTGTTACTGTTATCGATACTCGCCATCGCTTTGGTTTAACCTCCAGCGAGATTACCGATCAAACCCGCATAGTGATTATCGAATCGGAAAGCCATGTAGTAGGTATTTTGGTGGATGCCGTAGCCGAGGTGGTTTACCTGCGCGAATCTGAAATAGAAACTGCCCCCAATGTGGGTAACGAAGAGAGCGCCAAGTTTATACAGGGCGTGTGTAATAAAAATGATCAGCTGCTGATTTTAGTCGAGCTGGACAAGCTACTCACTGACCAGGAATGGACAGAAGTAGAAGAGATATAAGCGAGTATCAACATGTTAATCTGGGGCGCTTTATTTGTACTGGCCGCATACTCGGTAGCAGTGTCTGGCTATGCAATAAAAAATCGCAATAAGCTAGAGCAGTTAGAGGCCAGCCTCAGCGAAAAAATGGCCCAGTTTAATCGCGAGCTAGAAGCGGTTAACAATGGCGCTATAGGGGTAGGGCAGCACCTGATACACGTAGAGAAAAAGCTCAACACGGTAGTGAGTGAGCAAGAGCGTTTATTAACAACTGCCGAGTTTCAACCCTACGGCCAAGCCGAGGCCATGGCCGAGCAAGGGGTAGATGCAGAGCAACTCTCTGAACGTTTTGGACTATCTGAGTCTGAGGCGCAGTTAATGAGCATGATTAAGCAGCGCTCAGCGGCACAAGCATTGTAAAAAACACGAATATTTCACCAAGCCCAGCCAGTAATGGCTGGGCTTTTTTGTCTTTGCTCTTTAATATCGGGCGGTAATCAGTAACAACATAGCAATCACTTAGAGGTAGCATATGCATAAACACGTAGACTATGGCCCCTTAACAACTTTAATTGGCGAGTGGCGTGGCGACCAAGGCGTTGATATATCCCCCGAGCCCGATGGCACTGAGCACAACCCCTATTATGAAACCATAGTGTTCAGCCCCGCTTGTGATACCGATAATGCTGAAGAGCAATGTTTAGTGGCTGTGCACTATCGCCAAACCGTGCGCCGTAAATCTAATGATGAAGTGTTTCACGATCAAACCGGCTATTGGATATGGGATGCCGCGGCCAATAAAATGATGCAATCGCTGGCCATACCGCGCGGCGTTTGTATTTTGGCGGGCAGTGAGCCCTTAACAGAAACCAGCAATAGCTTTACCGTAAGCGCCGATATTAGTAATCCTGCCTATACCATAGTGCAGTCGCCGTTTATGCAGCACAAAGCAAAAACCACCGCGTATAGCCACACCCTACAAGTACACGGCGACCGCTTACAGTACAGCCAAAGTATTATGTTAGATATTTATGGTCGCGTATTTGAACATAAAGATGAAAACGTATTACAGCGCGTTACAGCCCCAGCCAGCAATTAACTGAGTTTGAGCATGAATGAATTTATAGCAAGCATTGCTGAGTTACCGTTATCGCTACGACTAATAGTATTTGTAGCTATGGCGGTAGCAACTCATCTTGCCGTGATAGCAATACGCTATGGCTTTGGCTTGCTGTTAAATAGCCAGCACGCAAGAAATTACCAAAAGCTAATGACCATAGCCACGTTAATGAGTAGTGCGGTAGTGTTTACGCTGTACTTTCTTTGTTTTGGTTTTATTTTGCGCGAGTTTGGTGTGTCGCTATCTTCCTATATGGCCAGCGCTACGGTAATAGGCCTGGCTATAGGGTTTGGTTTTCAAGGCTTGGTGCAGGATGTGGTAACCGGCCTGACATTTATTTTTTCTAATCTAGTTAATGTGGGTGATGTAGTAGAAATCTCCGGCCAAACCGGAATAGTGCGCGCTATTACCATGCGTTTTGTTGAATTAGAAAACGCCATGGGTGCTATAGTGTTTATCCCCAACCGCAGTATTAATAGCATTATTAATTACCCCAGAGGTTATGTGCGTTGCATCATCGACGTAATTTTACGCGGCAGTGAAGAAAACAAAGCCGCCATAGAAAAAACCACCTTAGGGTTAATGCAGGCTTTTTATGAGCAGTTACCGGGTATATGGATTACTTCACCTTCCAGCGAAGGGCGGGTAAAGCTCAGCTTTGATAAAGAAATTTTACGTATTAAATACAGAATCTGGCCCAACCGTGGTGGCCCTATAGAAAATACCTTTATAAAAGAACTGTGTGCGGAACTACAAAAAGTCGACCCTGAATATCAGGCGTGGATGATTAGTATTAATTACGAGGTAGAGAAAAAGAAAACCTCAGTATTTAAGTCAGCAGCCAGGAAGAAATAGTCGAAGCAAAAGTTTACAGTCGCCCCTGCCGCTTAAGCCTTCTAGTCACTTGCCAGTGGTAAATTTTGCTCACTATTTTTTTAATGGGTGCTAGGTTAAGCAGCCAGGCCAGCGCTTTTAAGCGTGGCACTTTAGCCATTAGTACAATATAGGCGTCCATCTCGGATAGTATTTGTTGGTTGTCAATTTCTATATGTAATTCGGTTAGGGCCTTTTGCGGGTTGATGCCTTTGCTATTTAGCAAGTCCTCTCGGTCAGTAATATCTAACCATTGCACATCTTTGCCGTTATCACCGGCCCACTTTTCATAGTTGCAGCGGTCGCGCACGCAGCTGGGGCAGCTGCCGTCGTAGTACACGGTAATTTTGGGCATAGGGTCAGTCTCTAGTATGTAGTCACTAGTACACAGTCGCTTGTCGCTAGAAAGCTAGTTTAATTAGCCTCTAGCGACAGTGAGCTAGCGACTAAAATCCTCAGGCGTTTTCCCCTGAATCTTATAGGCAAAGGCAATCACTTGGGCGATGCACAAATATAATGTTTCGGGTATTTCTTCGCCCACGCCTATTTCAGCCAGTAAATTTAACAGTGGCGCGTTTTCAAATAGTGGCACTTTGTGCTCGCGGGCTAGGGCGATAATTTGCTCGGCTATATCTCCCTCACCTGAGGCGGTAACATTGGGTGCATTGCTGCCGTCATAAAATAGGGCGACAGCTTTTTTTTCGGGTTCGTGATCACTCATGTGCGTACATCCACTAAGGGTTGTAATGGGTATAGCTGTTTTTTAGGTAGGCCTATTTTGCAGTCGACTTTGGTAACGTTAACGCCTATTTTTTCCAAGCCCTGCCTAAAGCTATCAATTTCTTTTTTGACTTCTAGATGGGCGGCCTCTAACTCTGACCACACCGTGGCCGACACTGATTGGCCAATCACCAGCAGTTCCACGCTCATTTTGCCTAATTTATGTAAATCAAAATTTAGCATTACCTGCCATTGCTTGCGGCCTGACTGTTGTTTGTCGCTGCTATCTTGTTGTTGGATTTTAATCTCTACATTATCAACTTGCTTGCCCTGGGTAATCGGTATTTCTAAGGTCCAGGCGTTGGTATTGGTGCTGGGTTCGGCGCTATTGCTGCTGCGTTGGCTTAAGCTGTCTAATTGATTGAGCTGGGTTTTGGCTAAGCTGGCTAGTAATTGCCGGCCCAGTTGTTGCAAAACAATATCCAGATTTTCTTTGCTATTGCTGACGCTGGTTTTAGCTGCGGCACTTAGCTCTGGGTTTTTTAATAAACTGGCATCTAGCAGTGGTTTGGTGGCAGTTTCGTGTTCGGGGCTGCTGGTTTTTGGCTTGCTGTTAGTCGCACTTAGCAGAGGTCGGCCTAGCAGTTGTTCTATTTGCCGTATCAGTTGTTGGCTGCTGGCTTTGCTATCAGCTTGAATAATGGCGCCGTCGCGTTTTTGGTATTGCTGTTCACTGGGCAATTGCGCGCGTTGTTCAGGGCTGAGTTTGCGTTGTTGCAGGCTGCGGTTGTAGTGGTCAGTGACCAGGCGTTTAAGCTTGCTCTCTAAAAAAGGGCCGCTATTGAGCAGCGCTCGTTTTAATTGTTTAGGGTCTTGTGCTTGCTGGGCTGTTGGTATGGTGGCTAATAAGCTTTTAATACTTTGTTTTAGCGCCGGGGGCAGTGGGCTATCGCTGGCTAGGCTGAGTTGCTGTAGCAGGGCGACGCTATTTTTTAGCGCTTGTTGTTGTGGCAGCGCCGAGCGTAGGGCTTTATCAATAATCTGCTGTGCTGGTTCTGCGCTGGCTGCGGGGGGCGTATTGCTAGCAGGGTTAGTGGTGGTTTTTGCTGTGGCGGCAGGCTGAGCCAGTTGTGGGCTGATGCTAATAATTTTGGCGCTGTTATCACTGGTGATTTGCAGCTGTATTTTACTACCCACAATTAAGGGGAGCTTGCTGATGATTTCCAGTGGCTTGTTGTTTAGCAGATTGCTGTTTGCTGAGTTATTGGCGCTAGGCTGTTCGCCTTTGCTGTTGTTGGGGCTATTGTTGCCATTATTATTGGCTTGCGGCTGCAGCCGTATTTGATACTGCTCGCTGCTGGCTTTGCCGTTTTCCAATAGCGGGCTATTGCTCAGCACCACGGCTTCAATAACGCCGGGTTTAAACAGGCTGCTCTGGCTAAGCGAGGCCGATTTCAGGCTAACGGTACTATTAAGTAGGTGATTACTGAGCAGTGACATGCCTTACCCGGTGCTAACTGTTTGAAAATGTATATAATATCCGCCAATGATAACAATGGCTGTAGGCCATAGCTTAAACCAAGCTAGCCTCACAATCATTGAGAATATTCCCGTCCAGTAAGTATATCGGCTGCTAGCGCAATTTATGTTGCCCTTAGTGCTGGCTTGCTGATTTATACGCTTCTAATAAGCATAAAGGTGGCCGTTTTTTGTCGGTATTAATTGCAACACAGGCGCTAAACTGCGAGCGCGACGACAGGCTGCTGGTTAAGCAGCTAACGTGGTCGTTGGCAGAGGGCGAGATACACCAGGTAGAAGGCCCCAATGGCAGTGGTAAAACCAGTTTGTTGCGGGTGCTGTGTGGTTTGTCTTCGCGCTACAGCGGTGAGATATATTGGCGCGGCCAGCCGATTAAAACAGTGCGTCATCAGTATTTAAGCGAGTTGCTGTACCTAGGGCACCAACCGGGTATTAAGTCGGTATTAAGCCCTCGAGAAAACCTGCAGTGGCACGCGGCAGTAAAAGGGGTAGTCGCCGCCGAAGCTATAGAGCAGGCCTTGGCCAAGGTGGGGCTGTACGGTTATGAAGACGCCCCCTGTTATTCGCTATCGGCGGGCCAACAGCGCCGCGTAGCCTTGGCGCGTTTGTTTATTAGCCATACCCCCTTGTGGGTGTTGGATGAGCCCTTTACCGCCATCGATAAAAAAGGGGTGGCTGAGTTAGAGGGCTGGATAGAGCAGCATGCCCTAGCCGGCGGCAGTGTTTTACTCACCACTCATCACGAGCTAAAGCTGGCGACGCCTATTAATAAGGTGGTGCTAGGTGAATAATCTCTCTGTATGGGCGGGTTTTAGCGCGACTTTGCGCCGCGATTTGCTGCTGGCTTACCGCCGCCGCAGCGACTTTGCCAATCCCTTAATCTTCTTTTTAATTGTTTGCTCCTTGTTTCCCTTAGGCATAGGCCCCAGCCCGCAAAGGTTGGCCGAAATGGCCCCGGGCATAGTCTGGGTGGTGGCCTTGTTAGCTTGCTTGCTGGCCAGTGATACCTTGTTTAGAAGTGATTTTGACGATGGCAGCTTGGAGCAAATGATATTAAGCCCGGTGTCGCTGTATTTGCAGGTGCTGGCTAAAACCACCGCCCATTGGATGCTAACTGGCTTGCCGCTGGCGCTGATGTCGCCGCTGTTAGCGCTACTGTTACAACTGCCCAGCCAGGGGGTAATAGCTCTAATGCTGAGTTTGTTAATAGGCTCGGCAGTGCTGAGTTTAATCGGTGCTATAGGGGCGGCGCTTACTGTTAGCCTGCGCAAGGGCGGGGTGCTGCTGTCGCTGATTATCCTGCCTTTGTATGTGCCGGTGCTGATTTTTGGTGTAGCCGTGGTAGAGGCAGCGGTGGGCGGTTTTGCCTACAGTGGTCTGTTGGCGGTATTGGGAGCCATGTTGGCGCTGGCGCTGAGCTTATCGCCCCTGGCCATAGCGGCTAGTGTCAAAATCAGTGTGGATAATTAAGGGCGCATGGACGCGCTGTTTGTTTTTTGAACGCCCAAGGCTATTTGCCCAAAAGTGCGGCCTATAGGCCATGGGTCAATTACTTGTGGGCTGGGTTCTTGTATAATCGCAGCCCAAACGATAATGGGGTTTTTTGTACTGATGTGGGCATTTTTTCACAAGCTGGGTTCACCGCGCTGGTTTTATGAAATCAGCGGTAAGTGGTTGCCGTGGTTATCTTTATTGGCCCTGAGCTGTTTGATACTAGGGGCGGTGTGGGGCTTGGCGTTTGCGCCGCCGGATTTTAAGCAGGGTAATAGCTACCGTATTATTTTTATTCATGTGCCGGCAGCGGCGGTGTCTATGGCCTGTTATATGGTGATGGCCTTTGCTGCCGCTATACACTTGATTTGGAAAATGAAGCTGGCCGATGTGGTCATGCGCAGCTGCGCTCCTATAGGCGCGGCGCTCACTTTAATTGCTCTGTTTACCGGCTCTATTTGGGGTAAGCCTACTTGGGGGACTTGGTGGGTTTGGGATGCGCGTATCACCTCGGTGCTGATTTTATTCTTTTTATACTTAGGGGTACTGGCCTTGTACGAGGCTTTTGAAAATGCCGAATCGGCTTCTAAGGCCAGTGCGGTATTAAGTTTGGTGGGTTGTGTGAACGTTCCCATTATTTATTGGTCAGTAGAGTGGTGGTATAGCTTGCACCAACCGGCCACGATTAAGTTGACGGAAGAGTCCACTATACACCCCGATATGCTTTACCCCTTATTAGTGATGCTTTGCGGCTTTTATGCCTTTTTTGTGGTGGCTTTATTATTGTTCAGCCGCAGTGAAATTTTGTATAGAGAGCGCAAAACCAAGTGGGTGAAAGCCTTAGCCGCAGCTTAGTAATTAGCCTTAGCGTAAACAGCCAACAGGATAGACATGTATTTTGAGAATCTAGCAGCACTGCTTACTATGGATGGCCACGGCCCCTATGTGTGGGCAGCCTATGGTATGACAGCGCTGGTGTTAATATTACTGATTATTAATCCGCTATTGCGCAAGCGCAGCTTGCTAACGCAGCAGCGTATGCGGTTGCGCCGCGAGCAGGCGTCATCATCTTCGGCTGAGCCCAGCCCTGCAGAACTTAAGTAAACAGATTAAGTAAAGAGGTTAGCGAATAATGCATCCCGTGCGTAAGCAGCGTTTAATCGTTGTGTTATTAATTGTGGCTGGTAGTGCCATAGCGGTGGCTTTGGCGGCCTATGCTTTGCGCTCCAACATCAATTTATTTTATCCCCCTTCAGATATAGCCGCCGGTAAAGCGCCGGTAGGTAAAAATATGCGTGCAGGTGGCATGGTGTTAGAGGGCAGTGTTAAACGTGACCCCGATAGCCTGCGAGTGGATTTTATTGTTACCGACTACAGCGCCAATGTGCCGGTAACCTACGTAGGCATACTGCCTGACCTGTTTGATGAGGGGCAGGGGGTAGTGGCCTCGGGCCAGCTTAATGAGCAGGGCGTGTTTATCGCCACCGAAGTCTTGGCCAAACACGATGAAAACTATATGCCACCAGAGGTGCAGTCAGCCTTAGATGCGGCGCAACAAAATGGCGATAAAGCCGCAGCCCCCCTTAACTAATTCGAGCGTTTTATGCTGCCAGAATACGGACACTTTGCATTAATTTTAGCCTTGGTATTGGCGCTGTTACAGGCATCGTTGCCACTAATAGGTGCACTAACAGGCAACCGTGCGTTAATGGCTACCGCTAGGTCATTGGCGGCAGGTCAATTTGTTTTTATTAGTTTGTCTTTTATTGTGCTGTGCGCATTATTTATGCAGAGTGATTTTTCGGTGGTGCTGGTGGCCAGGCATTCCAACACTTTGCTACCTGATATTTTTAAGTTTAGTGCGGTGTGGGGCAATCACGAAGGCTCGCTATTATTGTGGGTGTGGATACTGTCACTGTGGAGTGTGGCGGTGGCGCTGTTTAGCCGTCAGCTGCCCTTAGATATGGTGGCGCGAGTGTTGTCGGTAATGGGCATGATCTCCATAGGCTTTTTACTGTTTTCGCTGCTCACCTCCAATCCTTTTGCCCGGCAATTATTTAATGTGCCGGCAGAGGGTGCCGACCTTAACCCCTTGCTGCAAGACTTTGGCTTGGTGATACACCCGCCCATGTTATATGTGGGCTATGTGGGGTTCTCCGTCGCCTTTGCCTTTGCTATAGCAGCCTTAAGCAGCGGCCGTTTAGATACGGCTTGGGCGCGCTGGTCGCGGCCCTGGACTAATATAGCCTGGGCTTTTTTGACCGTAGGCATAGCCTTGGGCAGCTGGTGGGCTTATTACGAATTGGGCTGGGGCGGCTGGTGGTTTTGGGACCCGGTAGAAAACGCCTCCTTTATGCCTTGGATTATTGGCACCGCTTTAATCCATTCATTAGCGGCTACCGAAAAGCGCGGCGTCTTTAATAGTTGGACGGTATTGCTGGCTATTATCGCCTTTTCATTAAGTTTATTAGGGACATTTTTAGTGCGCTCGGGGGTATTAACCTCGGTGCACTCTTTTGCTGCTGACCCCGAACGGGGCATGTTTATTTTAATATTCTTATTTTTAGTGGTAGGTGGTTCTTTAACTCTTTATGCCTTGCGTGCGCCTACGGTTGCCAGCCGCAGTCATTTTGCATGGCTATCGCGGGAGTTTTTTCTGCTGATTAATAATGTGTTGTTATTAGTCGCTATGCTAACGGTGTTATTTGGCACCTTGTTCCCCTTGCTAATGGATGCCATGGGCATGGGCAAATATTCAGTGGGGCCGCCGTATTTTAACGCCGTGTTTGTGCCGATTATGGCCTTGTTATTTGTGTTTATGGGTATAGGTCCCAGCGCTCGCTGGAAAAAAACCAGTGCTCTGTATTTGCGTGGCCAGCTATTGACTGCTGCCTTAGTCAGTGTGGCCTGCGGTTTATTGTTCCCCCTGTTACTTGGTGAAAGCTACAGTGTAGCCGCCGCTTTAGCGGTGTGTTTTTCACTGTGGTTAATATTGAGTATGGTGGTGGATATACGGGAAAAAACTCGTAACGCCGTCAATTTAGTTGCCGGTTTGAAACGCTTAACCCGGGCTTACTACGGCATGGTGTTAGGGCATGTAGGTATGGCTATATGTGCCTTGGGTGTCTGCCTCACCAGCCAATACAGCGTTGAACGCGACCTGCGCATGCAGCCGGGTGATATTGCTGAAATGGCGGGTTATCAGTTTGAGTTTAAAGGCTCGAAAAAAATTCAAGGCCCCAACTATGCCGGTGAGCGGGGCTTAATAAATGTACTGCAAAACGGCGAGCTGATAGCAGAACTAAAACCAGAAAAGCGCCGTTACTTTGCCCAGCAGGGCCAGGTGATGACCGAGGCTGATATTGATGCCGGTTTAATGCGCGACCTTTATGTGGCTATGGGTGAACCTTTGGCTAATGATGCCTGGGCGGTGCGCCTGCATTACAAACCCTTTGTGCGCTGGATGTGGTTGGGCGGTTTAATTATGGCTTTCGGCGCTGTGCTGGCAGCATTAGATAAACGTTATCGTTTAAAAGCTACGGCAAATAATAAGCGGGCGGCTGATTCGGCTGCAGCACTCTCTATAGGTTGACTATGACTAGGTTTAAATTATTTATCCCGCTGATTATTTTTATGTTGGTGGGCGCTTTTTTCTACAGCACTATGGGGCGTATTAGTGAGGGCGATTACGATCCACAGGCGCTGCCATCGGCTCTTTTAAATAAACCCTTGCCGCATTTTGCCCTGCCCAAGCTGGAAAATGATCAGCACTTGGTGCAGCCCAAAGATTTACTGGGTGAAATCGCATTAATTAATGTGTGGGCTACCTGGTGCCCCTCTTGTCATATAGAACACCCCTATTTAAATCACCTTGCTAAAAAATTAGATGTAGTTATTTACGGCGTTAATTACAAAGATGAAAACAAAGAGGCGCTGCGCTGGTTAAAAAATAAAGGTAACCCTTATCGTTTTAATATCGTCGATGCCCAAGGCAAGCTGGGTTTAGATTTAGGGGTAACCGGTGCGCCAGAAACCTATGTTATCGATCACCGCGGCTTTGTGCGTATGCGCCATCAAGGCCCCATGAGCGGGGCGGTGTGGACGCAAAAGTTTTTACCCTTGATCGAGCGGCTGCAACAAGAGCAAGCCGCCCACAGCCAGCAGGAGCCTAGTAAAGGATGAGGTTAATACTGGCGTTAAGCTTATTGTTGTTGTCGCTAATGGCAGCGGCAGTAATAGAAACCTATCAATTTGATAATGAGGTATTGCGCAAGCGCTACCAGCACTTTACTGAAGAGCTGCGCTGCCCCAAGTGTCAAAATCAAAATCTATCCGGTTCCAATTCACCCATCGCGCAGGACTTGCGCCGTGAGTTACACCGCCTGTTGCACGAGGGTTATAGCGATCAAGAGATCACCCATTACATGGTGGAGCGCTACGGTGAATTTGTTTTATACAGGCCGCCGGTTAATAAGCAAACCTTAATTCTATGGCTGGCACCGGCGCTGTTTTTATTATTGGCGGTGATCGCGGTGGTTATAGTGATACGCAAACAAATGGCTGCCAAACTTAATGATGAAAGCGAACAGCTAAGCGGCCTGGAGCAAGAGAAGTTAACGGAGTTGCTAAACGATAGGGCTAAGGGGCGCGACCATGAGTGAGTTTATGGTGGTGGCCAGTTTGCTCTGTGCCCTAGCTTTAGCTTTTGCGCTAATGCCTTTGTTTGCGCATAGGCGTGCCCAGCAGCAAAAATCCCAACAAGAGCAGCTGCGCAGTGAGGCTAATATTTTGGCTTTTGAGCAGCGCCTAGCTGAGTTAGAGCAAGAGTTTGAGCTGGCGGCCTATAGTGCCGAAGAGTACCAGCAGCTAAAGGCAGACTTACAGCATCGGCTACTCGATGATGTGCCTGAGCAGGCGCAGCTGAGACAATCGAAGATGCCACTGTGGCCCTGGGCTATAGCTCTGTTGGTAGCCATACCCTTGGCGGCTTGGTCTTTATATGGCCGCACGGGTGCGCAGGCTCATCTTGAGCTGATAGAGCAATTGCAGCGGGTAGAGCAGGCGGCCAACTCGGCGCAATTGCAGCAGCGTGGCACACAGCTAGTTAGCCAGTTGCAGCAGCAATTAGCTATTAAGCATGATCAGCCCCAACTCTGGATGTTATTGGCGCGCACCCAAATGCGCCTGCAGCAGTACGCGGAGGCTGAGAGCAGTTTTCAAAACCTCATGGAACTGGCTGGTGAAGACCCTGTGGTGATGGGGCTGTATGCCCAAGCACGGTTTATGGCCCAAGGCCGTCAGTTAGATGCTGTTGCTCAGAGCATTGCCGAGCGTACCCTGGAATTACAGCCCAACAATGGCACTGTGCTGGGCATGCTGGGCATGGTTAGTTTTGAGCGGCAGGAGTACGCTAAGGCTGCCCAGTATTGGCAGCGCTTACTGACTTTATTAGATCCGCAGTCACAAACCGCGCAAATGATTGCGCAGGGTGTGGCGCGCGCCCAGGCCATGTTGGCTGAGCAGGGTGTGGCTGATAGCAGTTTTGAAAATAAGGGGGCAGCTGCCGCGACCTACAGCTTGCGTGTTTCAGTAGCCTTAGCAAACAACCTAAGCTTTGACGACGGAGCCAATGTATTTATCTACGCTCGTGCCCTCAACGGCCCTAAAATGCCGTTAGCAGTGGTTAAGCTGCCAGCCCAGCAATTGCCTGTAACGGTAGAGTTAAACGACAGCATGGCTATGATGCCCACTATGAAATTGTCCAGCTTTGAGCAGGTAGAGATCGTTGCCAGAGTGTCCTCCAGCGGCATAGCCAATGCGGCCGCGGGTGATTTAGAGGGTGTGCTTGGGCCTGTGGCCAACAACAGCTCTGAGTTGCTGGAGTTGGTGATCGATAAAGTCTTGCCGTAGTTTTGTTATTAAGGCCCGATAATCATCGGGCCTTTCGCCGGATGTGAGGACGACCTCACCGCTCCAATCTTTATAGGGGACGACCCCACTTTCCTAGGAGTTATTATGGCTTGGGGGATTCTTGTATTAGCGGGTTTGTTTGAAATTGTTTGGGCCATAGGCCTGAAATACACCGAAGGCTTCACTAGGCTGTGGCCCACTATAGGCACGGTATCGGCCATGCTGCTGAGCTTTTGGTTGCTGGGTGTCGCCATGAAAACGCTGCCCGTAGGTACTGCCTACAGCGTGTGGGTGGGGGTAGGTGCCGTGGGTACAGTGATATTAGGTATTGCTCTATTTGGTGAGCCCATGAACCTAGGGCGCCTTTGTAGCGTGCTGTTGATAGTCGCAGGCATAGTGGGGCTGAAATTATCTACCGCTTAAGCGGCGGTAGTCATCAATAGGGTGGCTTAGCCTAGTGTTTACGCTAGGCTTTTTGCCTATCTACCCCGGCCCTTTAAACGGCGGTGTTCAGCCGCCACAAAAATCCCAAAAAAGCTGATTTCAGCATAGAGCTTGGCGCTTAAAAGCTATAAACTGTGGCCAGATTTTGTGTAGTGCTGGGAAATGGGTTTTCCGCACGGTTATATTTAAAAAATATAATAAATACAATTAGTTACCTAAAAAAGTTAAAGTAATATGCGACTTAAGTCTATTAAGCTGGCGGGGTTTAAATCCTTCGTCGACCCTACAACTGTAAACTTTCCTAGCAACTTGGGCTGTGTGGTTGGCCCTAACGGTTGTGGTAAATCGAATATTATCGATGCGGTGCGTTGGGTAATGGGTGAAAGCTCAGCCAAAAACCTGCGTGGCGAGAACATGACCGATGTTATCTTTAACGGCTCGGTTAATCGCAAGCCCATAGGGCAGGCCTCTATAGAGTTGGTATTCGATAACACCGACGGCACCTTGGGGGGCGAATACTCGCGTTTTGCTGAGATAGCCACTAAGCGCCGAGTAACGCGTGATGGTCAGTCCGATTACTTTTTGAACGGCACTAAATGTCGCCGCCGTGATATTACCGATATTTTCTTAGGCACCGGCCTGGGCCCGCGCAGTTACTCGATTATTGAGCAGGGCATGATCTCGCGCTTAATTGAGTCCAAGCCTGAAGAGCTGCGGGTATTTATTGAAGAAGCCGCTGGTATCTCCAAATACAAAGAGCGCCGCCGCGAAACCGAAAATCGCATGCGCCGCACCATGGAAAACCTAGAGCGCCTTACCGACCTGCGCGATGAAATGGAGCGCCAGCTAGAAACCTTAAAGCGCCAGGCGCAAGCTGCCGAGCGCTATGCCGAGCTGAAAAAAGAAGAGCGGGTATACACCGCGCAACTGCAAGCCCTGCAATGGAAAAGCTTGGATAGTGATGTTAAAGAGCGTGAACAGGCCATACGCGATTTAGAAGTTAAACTAGAGGCCGTGATAGCCGAGCAGCGTGCCATCGATGCCAGCATAGAAAAGTACCGCGACGCCCACACCGAGGCCATGGATACCTTTAACGAGGTGCAAGCCCGTTTTTATACCCTAGGTGGCGAAGTGACGCGCTTAGAGCAAAGCATTAAGCATCAACAGGATCGTAGCCGCCAGTTGCGTGAAGACCTGCAGCAAACCGAGCAAAACTACCAGCAGGCGCAATCGCATTTACAATCCGATAATCAAAATATGCAGCGCTGGGCCGAAGAGCTAGAACAAATCGAACCCGAGCTGGAAATGGCGCAGGCCTCGGAAGAGGAAACCGCCGAGACCCTACAGGCCGCCGAAGAAGCTATGCAGCAATGGCAGCAGCAGTGGGATGAGTTCAATCTAGAAGCCAGCCAGCCGCGCCAGCGCGCCGAAGTACAGCAATCGCGCATACAGCAATTTGAGCAAGTGCTCAGCCGTATGCAAGAGCGGGTAGAAAAGCTAGAGCAAGAGAAGCAAGGCTTAAGCGCTGGCCCGGTAGAGGAAGAAATTGAGCTATTGGCTGAGCAGCAAGCCGAACTGGACCTGCAGCTAGAAGAGCAGCAGCAGCGCATAGCCGAACAGGCCGAACAGATTAACCAGCAGCGCGACAGCAATAACGAAAGCAGCTCGGCGCTGGATGTGGCGCGTAATAAACTGCAAAGCCTACGCGGTAGACAAGCCTCATTAGAGGCGCTGCAACAGGCCGCCTTAGGCCAGCAAGGTGGCGCCATCAATGAGTGGCTGAGCAAAAACAGCTTGGCAGGCCAAGCCCGCTTAGCCGAAAACATCAAAGTAGCCAGCGGTTGGGAAACGGCAGTAGAGGCCGTGCTAGGTGAGCATCTGCAAGCTGTGTGTGTAGATGGCTTAGATGCGGTAGCGGCATTAACCGAGCAGCTGCAAAAAGGCAGTGTGACGTTATTGGATGGTGCTAGCGCGAGCCAGCACAGCGGCAGTGCCGTAGCCGACACCTTGGCCAGCAAGGTTGAGGGGCCGCAGGCGGCCAGCTTATTGGCTGGTGTTTATGTGGCGGAAGATTTGCCCGCAGCTTTGGCTTTGCGCAGCAAGTTAGAAGCCCATGAGTCGGTAGTAACAGCTGAAGGTTTATGGTTGGGCCCCAACTGGTTGCGGGTAGCCAAAGACAGCGATGCGCAAGCCGGTGTATTAAATCGCCAGCAAGAGTTAGAAACATTAAACGCTGATATTGCCGGGTTGGAAGTTAAGGTTGAGGCTTTAGAGGCCGAGATTAGCACTGGCCGTGAAGCTTTAAAAACTGCCGAAACTTTACGCGAGCAGTTACAGCGTGAGCTGCAAGATGTGAACAAAAAACACACCGAACTGCGTTCGGAGCTAAGTGCCAAACAGGTGCAGGTAGAGCAAATTAGCGTGCGTCGTGATCGCATTAACAATGAGCTCAGCGAAAGCCGCGAGCAATTCCAAATTGAGCAAGAGGGCTTAGGCGAAGCGCGTATTATTTTGCAAGAAGCCATAGAGGCCATGGAGCAAGACGCCAACGAGCGCGAGCGCCTGTTAGCGGTGCGCGATGAAAGTCGCAGCAAGTTAGACCAAGCCCGGCAGAGCGCCAGGCACGATAAAGATTCGGCTCACCAATTGGCCATGCGTTACCAGTCTTTGCGCGCACAGCTGGATTCTATGAATCAAAATATAGAACGTACCCGCGCACAAGTAGAGCAGTTAGAAGAGCGTCGCGCTACTTTGCAGGAAGGTATAGAGGGCGCAGATGAGCCCATAGAAGAATTAAAAATGGAGCTGGAAGCGCAGCTAGAAAGCCGCTTAATGGTAGAGGAAGAATTAAGCAGCGAGCGCGCCAAAGTCGATGAGTTTGAACATGCGCTAAGGCAGGCCGAGCAGGGCCGCAGTGCTGTAGAGCAGCGCGCGCAAACGGTACGTTCCGAGCTGGAATCACTGCGGGTTAATGTGCAGGGCTTGCAAGTAAGCCGTCGCGCTTTAGAAGAGCAGCTAATCGCCACCCAGTTTGATTTAGAAAATGTGTTAGCTAACTTGCCAGAAGAGGCTAGCGAGTCAGCTTGGCGTGAAGAGTTGGAGTCTATAGGCCGTAAGATTGCCCGCTTGGGTAATATCAATATGGCGGCTATAGACGATTATAAATCGCAGTCTGAGCGTAAAGTGTACTTAGATGCGCAAAACGATGACTTGATGGAAGCCTTACAAACGCTGGAAAACGCCATCGCTAAAATCGATAAAGAAACTCGTCAGCGTTTTAAAGAGACTTTTGATACGGTTAACGGCAGTTTGCAGGAGTTGTTCCCGAAAGTATTTGGTGGCGGTACTGCCTACTTAGAAATGACCGGTGACGACTTGCTGGATACCGGCATCGCCATTATGGCGCGGCCACCCGGTAAACGTAACAGCACCATACACTTATTGTCGGGTGGTGAAAAAGCGCTTACCGCTATCGCCTTGGTATTTTCTATCTTCCGCTTAAACCCGGCGCCTTTCTGTATGCTGGATGAGGTGGATGCGCCACTTGATGATGCCAACGTGGGCCGCTATGCTCGTTTAGTAAAAGAAATGTCTAAGTCGGTGCAGTTTATCTACATCACCCATAATAAAATTGCCATGGAAATGGCGGAGCAGTTATTAGGTGTTACCATGCACGAGCCAGGTGTTTCGCGTTTGGTAACGGTGGATGTAGACGAGGCCGCCGAACTGGCCGCGCTATAACGCTCATATAATTTAACATTAACAGCAATATTCATGAGAAAGGTAGAAGGTTAATACAACAATGGAGCTCGGTGTACGCGACTGGATGATAATTGTTGGCATACTGCTTATTGCGGTAGTCCTTTTTGATGGTTTTCGCCGCATGCGTAATGATAGGCGTGGCAAAATTCGCATGTCCTTAAATAAGAACTTTGTTAATTCCAGCGGCGATATTGATGAGCCGGTGAATAATGAAGTCTTGGGTGGCCCCAGAGTAGTGCCACGCAAGCAAGGCGAGGCGGTTGCTAAATCCCAGCAAGCTGATGATGATCTGCAGCTGGATGAAGATGTGCCCATGTTGATGGAGTCTATCAGCGCCAGCCATTATAGCGACGACGATGTATTAGCTGGCAGCGAGCAGCAAGCGGCTGTGGCCGATGCTACTGATAATAGCGACGCAGATGAGCAAGCCGTGGCTGCGAGTGAGCCGGTACAAGCAGAGTTAGAGCCGCTGTCAGATCAAGAGCAACAAGAGCTGCAGCAAGATCCCGAAAGCGAACAATATGCCAAAGATTACGCCGATCAAGAAGTGATAGTGATTAACGTTATGGCTAAAGGCCAGCCCTTCAAGGGGGCCGACCTGCTGCATATTTTATTGGCTTGTGACTGCCGCTTTGGCGAGATGAATATTTTCCATCGCTACGAAAACGCCAGTGGCAAAGGCCCTATACAGTTCAGCATAGTTAATAGTGTGGAGCCGGGGACTTTTGATTTAGATAATATCGATCAGTTTTCCACCCCCGGGGTATGCTTTTTTGTGAAAGTGCCCGGCCCTAAAAAGCCCATACAGGCTTTTGATTATATGGTGGAAACGGCTCAGTGCCTGGTTAAAAACCTTAACGGTGAGTTGCGCGATGAAACCCACAGTGTGATGACTGCGCAAACCCTAGAGCACTGTCGCAATCGCATACGCGAAATTGAGCGCAAGCAATTAACCCATGCCTAAGGGCATATCGTTCTCCTATCACTACGGCTTACTATGTCGATGAGCTCTACACCCGAGCAGCGCATTGCGCTGCTACGCAAAACAATTAATCAATACAACTACCAATACTACGTTTTAGATGACGCCAGTGTTCCCGATGCGGAATACGATAGGTTGTTGCGCGAGCTACAAGCTTTAGAGGCTGAGCACCCGCAGTTAATCACCGCAGATTCTCCCACCCAGCGGGTAGGGGCAGAGCCGTTAGCGGCGTTTAAGCAGGTGCAGCATGAAGTACCTATGCTGTCGCTGGATAATGCTTTTAATGCCGATGAAATGCGTGAGTTTGAAAAACGTTTGTTATCGCGTTTGGATGAGCCGCAAAAATTAACCTATGTGTGCGAGCCCAAACTGGATGGCATAGCGATTAGTCTGTTGTATCGCAACGGTGTGCTAGAGCGCGGTGCGACTCGCGGTGATGGCAGTGTGGGTGAGGATATCACCCATAACGTACGTACTATTGCCTCTATACCTTTAAAGCTTGTGGGCGACGATTATCCTGCCATCTTAGAGGTGCGCGGCGAAATCTATATGCCTAAGCGCAGTTTTGAGTCCTATAACGAACGCGCCTTGGCCGCCGCTGAAAAACCTTTTGCCAACCCGCGTAATGCGGCCGCTGGCACGCTGCGCCAGTTAGATCCTAAAATCGCCGCCCAGCGTCATTTGGAAATGTGTTGCTATGGCTATGGCTTAGTGGCCGATGGCGAGGGTAAGCCGTTGCAAATTGCCAGTACGCACAGTGAAATTTTAAAGCAGTGCCAACGCTGGGGTTTTCGCATTAACCCAGAGATGCAGTTGGCCCATGGCGTGGATGAGTGCCTGCAATACCACGATTATTTATTGGCTAAACGTCCTGAGCTTAGCTACGACATAGATGGCATAGTTTTTAAAGTTGATGATGTAGAGCTACAAAAACAATTGGGCTTTGTGTCGCGGGCACCGCGCTGGGCCATTGCTCATAAGTTTCCCGCCGAAGAAGAAGTGACTCGCTTACTAGGTGTGGATTTTCAGGTTGGCCGCACGGGTGCCATTACCCCGGTGGCGCGATTGGAACCGGTGTTTGTTGGCGGTGTCACCGTTAGCAACGCCACTTTGCATAACCGCGATGAAATAGAACGCTTAGATGTGCGTATTAACGATACTGTTATTGTACGCAGAGCGGGGGATGTTATACCTAAAGTGGTTAAAGTGGTATTAGAGCGCCGTGGCGATGATGCTCAAGTCATAGTGTTTCCCGATAGCTGCCCGGTCTGTGAATCACCCATAGAACGAGTGGCCGGTGAGGCGATTAGCCGTTGCACGGGCGCCGCTATCTGCGGTGCGCAAGTCAAAGAGGCTATCAAACATTTTGCTTCACGCAAGGCTATGGATATAGACGGCTTAGGCGACAAGCTGGTTGAGCAGTTGGTGGATGAAGGTTTAATCCAATCGGTAGCCGATTTATATTCGCTAGATGTTAAGCGTTTATCAGCACTAGAGCGCATGGCAGAAAAATCAGCCAGTAATTTAATTGCGGCTTTAGAAAAATCCAAGCAAACCACGTTGGCTAAATTTTTATTTTCCCTAGGTATACGGGAAGTGGGCGAAGCCACTGCCAATAACCTGGCACAGCACTACGGCAGCTTGCCGGCTTTGCAGCAGGCTGATGTGGAGTCGTTGCTCACGGTGGCGGATGTGGGGCCTATAGTTGCTCAACATATTTTTGATTTTTTTCATGCGCCCCACAGCCAAGAGCTGTTAACAAGTTTGCAGCAATGTGGCATTACTTGGCCGGATATCGTGCTAAAGTCTGAGGCAGAGCTGCCACTAAAAGGTTTGACCTATGTGGTGACCGGTACTTTAGAAACCATGGGGCGCTCGGATGCTAAGCAAAAACTGCAGGATTTAGGCGCCAAGGTGGCCGGCAGTGTTTCCAAAAAAACCGACTGTGTAGTAGCGGGGCCGGGGGCAGGCTCTAAGCTGGCCAAGGCACAGGAGTTGGGCATTGAAATACTGGATGAAAAAATGTTTTTAGCGCGATTGGCGCAATACCAACAATAAAAAATAATAGGTTTATTATGAGGGCTCGTTCAACCTTACTGGCGCTGCTGGTTATGTTGCTGTTTATCAGTGGCTGTACTACGGCACCGCCTAAAAATCTTGATAATGTCTGCGAAATTTTTCGTGAAAAAGATGATTGGTACGAAGATGCTGCCGATGCCCGCGATAATTGGGGCTCGTCTATAGGCACTATGATGGCCATGATGCATCAAGAGTCGCGTTTTCGCGCTAAAGCGCAGCCGCCTAGAGAATGGTTGCTGGGCATAATACCTTGGTTTAGATCCTCTAGCGCCTATGGCTACTCGCAGGCTAAAGATGGCACTTGGGAAGAGTATCAACGCGGCAGTGGTAATTACGGCGCCGATAGAGATGACTTTGATGATGCTATCGATTTTATTGGTTGGTATAACAGTGTCAGCATGCAGCGCTGCAATATCAAGCGTGACGATACTTATCATTTGTATTTAGCCTATCACGAGGGGCAGGGCGGCTTTAATCGCCGTACCTTTAAAAATAAAGGTTGGTTGAAAGTGGTGGCAAAAAAAGTCTCGGCCAGGGCGAGTCGCTATAATAGCCAGTTGGCTTCCTGCGAAGAGTCATTGAAAGAACCGTGGTGGCATATTTTTTAAAGGGCAAAGGTTGAGTTGTAATTATGTTGTATAAGCTAAAAGCCCGTTATGCGTCGGCCTCGGTTAAAGATCGAGCGCTGTTGATTATGTTCGCAGTTATTTTTATTTCTTGTTTTACCACCTATTACTATTTTGACGACGGCAAGTCTAATGCTGGTGCTGATAAGCTGCATGGCAGTTTGGCTAGGGATTATTATCGCTCGCCCTTAAATATGTCTGACGCCTATCAATACTGTGTGGCGGAAGCACAAAAACAGTTAGGTAGTAGCATGCGCGGTTTTACCATGGATGAAATGTCTACTCGCTATAAGCCCGAGCAATCGGTTTTTTTTATTGTATTAAAAGTAGATGTGGGCACGATTAATGATTATCGCGAGGCGGTGGTTTATTGTGATGTAGACCCTAAGCAGCATATGGTTAGCTACTATAAAGAGGTGTATCCCGGCGAAGATAGATCTATTTTGTCGCGCACCATAGAGTTTTTTGCCGACTTATAAGTTTTGTTAGGCACAGCCCTGGATTGCAGAGCTGTGCAGCGCTGTTACCAGTTACCTTGATTGGGCATGGATAGCCAAGGTTCCTGCTCTGGTCGCTTCTCTCCTTTTTGTAATAGTTCTATAGAAACGCCATCGGGTGATTTTATAAAGGCCATATAACCATCGCGAGGTGGGCGGTTAATGGTGACGCCTTGTTCCATTAAGTGTTGGCAGGTTTGATATATGTCATCCACCGCATAGGCTAGGTGGCCAAAGTTGCGGCCATTGTCGTAGTCGTCTTGGTTATCCCAGTTATAAGTTAGCTCTAAGCAGGGGCGCTCAGCTTGTTGCGCTAAGTCAGCGTCACCACTAGCCGCTAAAAATATTAGGGTAAAGCGACCTTGTTGATATTCAGTGCGCTTGATTTCTACCATGTTTAATTTGTTACAGTAAAAGTCCAAGCTGGCGTCTAAGTCTTTAACTCTTACCATGCTGTGTAAATATTGCATGTTATAGGGCCCTGTGTTTGTGTGGGTTTAGTTTGCTATGATAGCGCATATTTTTTAGGAATATGGCCTATGTTGTGGTGTTATAGAGTGGCATTTTACGCGGTGCTGGCAGTGGTGTTGCTGCTTTCACTATTGCCTCTGGAAGAAGATTTTATCAGTACCGGTTGGGATAAGACTAATCACTTATTAGCCTTTTTCGTATTGGCCGCGCTGATAGATAGCGCCTATCCTTTAGTATCTTACTGGCGTTATAAAGTGCCCTTGTTAATCGCTTTTGGTTTACTGGTAGAGGTGTTGCAGTCATTTACGGGGTATAGGTTTTTTTCCTGGCTGGATTTATTGGCCGATAGCTTAGCGCTGTGTTTGTTTTATCCCTTTAGGCCCTATTGGGCTAGCTGCCTACGCTGGTGTGAAGGCATAGTTGGCCGCAATCGGTAATCGTTGATGAAAAAAATCCTTATTGTTTACCACAGCCAGTCTGGTAATACTGCGCAGTTGGCCCAGGCTGTATACCAAGGTGCCAGCGCTGCCGCTGAGGGCGAAGTGCAGTTGAGTTTGCTGGCGGCTATGGAGGCGGGTGTGAGTGACTTGCAGGCTGCCGATGCGGTTATTTTTGGTTCACCAGAAAATTTTGGTTATTTATCCGGCGGCTTAAAAGATTTTTTAGACCGCACCTTTTATCCGCTAGAGCCCTATAAACTCAATATTCCCTATGGCTGTTTTATTAGCGCGGGTAATGATGGTAGTGGTGCGGTGAGGCAGTTAGAGCGCATAGCTAAAGGTTATCCGCTGCGCCAAGTCGCTGAGCCGGTGATAGTCAAGGGGCAGGTCACTGCAAGCGGGCTACAAGAGTGTGAAGAGTTGGGTGCGACCTTTGCGGCCGCACTGAGCATGGGGATTTTTTAGGGGCTTAAAGCTGGGTGATTAAAAATCCTATACCAGCTAATACGGCTGCCACGGTGCATATACATAGCGCGCTAATCAGAGCATTTTTAATTTTTTTACTGGGGTTGTAGTGATCGTTTTCGCTGCGGTTGCCAGGCGAGGTGGGTTTAGTTTTCCATTGTTTTTTTTCGGCCGGTATTTCGGAGCTTAAAGGTTTGGGCTTAGCCTTGGGCTGTATAGCTGGCCTAATCATGGTGGCATTAATATCTTGTTGTTCGCCCGGGCCTTCTACTGAAAAAGTTAGTACATCAAATTGTATTTGATCGCCCGGCAGTAATTCGGCTTGGCTGACTTGCTTGCCGTTAACAAAAGTACCGTTAGAAGAGCCTAAATCTTTGACTAATAGTTTATTGCCACTAATCGCGATTTCGGCATGGCGGCGCGATAAATGGGTGCCGGGGATGGTGATATCGCATTCGGAGTCGCGGCCCAGTACTGTGTGTTGTGCCAGGGGGAATACTTGCCCCTTTAACCAATCGCCGTTGGCTACTAATTGCCATTCTTTTTGATTGTTCATAGCTATTTTTGCTTTTATCGTATGTTGGTGGGTCTATAGATCTATTGTTACTGTGCTGTGGCGGCCAAGCTGTAGGGTGGTGCTTGGGGGTAAAAACCATGCAGCAAAAAACTTTTGGGCCGTCTATACTTCAGCCCGCACTTAGCATTTTAGCGCTAACTCCTTGAACTCGCACTAATAATTATCATTCTATGCAGCCACCCATTCAATTACCCGGATACAGTATTGGCGCTTCTTTAGGTAAAGGAGCCATGGCCACCGTTTATTTGGGCGAGCAGCTATCGCTGCATCGCGCAGTGGCGATTAAGGTTTTAGATGCAGCCCTAGTCGATGACGACACCGTACAGGCCCAGTTTCAGCAAGAGTCGCAGTTGGTCGCCAGCTTAAATCATCCCAATATTATTCAGGTGATAGACCAGGGCGTTAGTGCTAATGGCCAGCCTTATTTTGTGATGCAGTATGTTAAAAGCGTTAATCTTTGCGCGCTGTTGTCGCGCCCGGATGTGACCCTGCCGCGAAAAATAGACATAGTGATGCAAATTTGTAAGGCCTTGTCCTATGCCCATCGCAATGGAGTGGTACACAGAGATATCAAGCCCGCCAATATTTTGGTGGACTACGATGGCCATGTGCGGGTGGTGGATTTTGGCATAGCCGGTTACTTTGCCCAGCAGTCCGATGAGCAGGCCATTATGGGCACCCCAGCCTATATGGCGCCGGAGCAGGCCGAGGGTAAGGCGGTTAGTGCGCAGGCCGATATTTACGCCTTGGGTGTGTTAATGCATGAATTATTTTATGGCGGCCAGCCAGGGCAGGCGCCAGCCGGTGCAGCCGTACCTAAGGTGCTGGCCGGTTTGGTGGATGATTGCCTTAGTCGTGAGCCCTTATTGCGACCCAAAACTGCCGATGAAGTGCGCCAGCGCTTATTGCTGATACTACAGGGCAAGCATTTAAGCGAGCATCGCTGGGAGGGGGAGCAATCGCAAGAGGCCTTGCCTGCTGGCTATAAATTACTGGATATCTTAAAAGAAAATCACTACGGCGCCACCTACTTAGTGAGTGACCCTAAGCGCAAGCGTTTACTGGTGGTCAAAAAACAAAAATGTGCCTATGAGGGTGACGCCTACAATATCAATAAAAACTTAACCGGGCTGGACCACCCACATATAGCCAGAGTTTATGGTACCGCCAAAAATCAGCGCGTGTTTATTTCGGTGCTGGAGTATGTCAGTGGTGGCAGCTTGGAAGAGCGCCTTAGCCAGGCCTTCCCGCTGGCGCATTGGTTGCTGTTGGCGCAGCAGATTTGTGAGGCTTTAAGTTATGCCCATAGCAAGGGCATAGTGCATGGCAACTTACGGCCCAGTAATTTGCTGCTGTACAAACCTGCGCAAATTAAGTTGAGTGATTTTGGTTATAGCGAGCATTCCGATAAAGAGCGCGACTGGTATCAGCCTGCCGATGAGGCGAAGTCGCCATTAAGTGATATCTACTCAGCTGGGGCGGTGTTGTTTCATTTATTAACCGGGCAGCCGGTAGTAATACAGCAAGGAGGCATAGCTAACGAGCAGCAAATGGCTATATTGCCGCCTGCCTTACAGAGTGTGCTAAAAAAAATGCTGGCGCTGGATACCAGTCAGCGCTATCAAAATTTTGAGCAGGTTAAGCAGGCCTTGCTGGCTTTTAGTAATGATCAGCAGACCGTCATTATCCGCCCCAGAGTGGTGGCGCAGCCTGAGCCGCCTGCGGCTGTAGTAGCAGCCAGGCCGCGGCATAAAATTATAGTAGGTAGCTTGCTGCTGGTGCTGGTAGTGCTGGCGGTATTAGCGGAGCTGCTGTGGCTGGCCAGCCAAGGCTATTTAGGGGAGGGGCTGCAACAGCAGTTGCAAGCCTTGTATAGCAGTTGGCCAGCTTGGTTGCCGTTTTAGTCTAGGTGGCGGTGCTCGTTAAGAGCGTCGACAAAAGCCTGGGCGGCGTTGCTTAAGCTGCGATTGGGGTGGTAAATATAGCCCAGTTTGCGGCTTAGTTTTAGGCCTTCAACCGTTAAAGCTGTTAGCTGTGCGTCCAGCATGGTTTTAGGTAATACGCTCCAGCCCAAGCCTATAGAGACCATCATCTTTATCGTTTCCAAATAATTAGTGGCCATGCTGGTGTTGAGTTTGAGTTTATGCTGAGCAAATAGCTCGGCGACGATGCGGCCGGTATAGGTGTTTAGGCCGGGTAAAATAGCCTTGTATTTACTGAGCATTTTTGGGGTGATGGGGGCCTTGCCTGTCAGCGGGTGGTCGGCGGCGACGACCAGAGTGAGCTCGTCCTCCCAGACTTGGTTGTGGCTGACCAAGCTGTGGCCGGGGTCTAGGGTCACTACGCCTAATTCAATCTGGCCGTGCATTACTTGCTCATGGGCTTCTTCCGAATCCATAAAATCTATATCTAAATGTACCTTGGGGTAGCGCTTGCTATAGGCCTGTAATACCGGTGGCAATCGGTGCAGGCCTATATGGTGGCTAATGCCTATGCTGAGGGTGCCCGCCACGGTGCCGCGCAGCTCGCGTATAGAGCGTTCGGCTTCTTTAACATCTTGCAAAATTTGCAGGGCCTTGGGGTATAGCTCGCGGCCAGCTTCGGTGAGCTGGGTGCTGCGGCCTATGCGGTCAAACAGCTTACAGCCTAGCTGTGACTCCAGCCCGGCTATGCGCTTGCTAACTGCGGGTTGGGTGAGGTGTAGCTGCTCGGCGGTAATCGAAAAAGAACCGCTGTCAGCCACTTGTACAAAAGCCTGTAGGGATTGTGTATCCATGGCTGCAGGCTAATTGATTCCAATTTGGAATGCAAACTATAAAAAATATGAATTTGTTTTATTTGTGCGTCCTGCATACAATGCTTGGCATAGTGTATTAAGTGCCAATTATGGCTTGGTTAGTGATTATTTGAGGTGGGCTCATGTCTGCAAGCACGTCTGCAAAGACCTTATACGATAAATTGTGGGATTCCCACTTAGTAAAACAGCGCGATGATGGCTCGGCCCTAATTTATATCGATCGTCAGCTAGTGCATGAGGTGACTTCACCGCAGGCCTTTGAAGGTTTGCGTTTGGCGGGCCGCCCCTTGTGGCGAGTGGATGCCAACTTGGCTACCCCCGATCACAACGTGCCCTCCGATGTAAGCGAGCGCGCGGGGGGTATCGCTGGCATAGTAGACGAGATCTCGCGTATACAGGTGCAAACTCTCGATGATAACTGCGAGAGCTTTGGCGTTACCGAGTTTAAAATCAACGATGTACGCCAGGGCATAGTGCATGTGGTTGGCCCCGAGCAGGGCGCGACTTTGCCGGGCATGACGGTAGTTTGTGGTGATTCTCATACCGCCACCCACGGAGCCTTAGGTGCCTTGGCGCACGGTATAGGTACTTCCGAGGTGGAGCATGTCATGGCCACACAGTGCCTAGTGCAGAAAAAAATGAAAAACATGCTGGTTAAAGTCGACGGCAAATTAGGCTTTGGCGTTACTCCCAAAGATGTAGTGTTGGCGGTGATCGGCAAGATAGGTACCGCTGGCGGCAACGGCCACGCCATAGAATTTGGCGGCGAAGTATTCCGCGATATGTCTATAGAAGGCCGTATGACCGTATGCAACATGGCCATAGAGGCTGGTGCCAGAGTAGGCATGGTGGCAGTAGACGACAAAACCATTGAATACGTTAAAGGCAGACCTTTTGCGCCTAAAGCTGAACAATGGGATGCGGCGGTAGCACAGTGGCGGACCTTGCACAGTGATGACGGTGCCCATTTTGATACCGTGGTTGAGTTGCATGCCGACGACATTATCCCGCAGGTTACCTGGGGGACTTCGCCGGAGATGGTGGTAGCGGTGAACAAAACCGTACCCGCCCCCAGCGATTTTAACGAGCCGGTCAAACAGTCTGCCACTAAGCGGGCCTTGGAATATATGGGGCTTACTGCGGGCATGGCGATTACCGATATACAGTTGGATAAAGTCTTTATAGGCTCATGTACCAATTCTCGCATAGAGGATTTGCGTGCCGCCGCCGCGGTGGTGAAGGGCCGTAAAAAGGCTGCGAATGTTATTCAAGCCTTAGTGGTGCCCGGTTCTGGTTTGGTAAAAAAACAGGCCGAAGAAGAGGGCTTGGATAAAATCTTTATTGAGGCCGGTTTGGAGTGGCGCGACCCCAGTTGCTCCATGTGTTTGGCCATGAACTCTGACAAATTGGGGGCCGGTGAACACTGCGCCTCTACCTCTAACCGCAACTTTGAGGGGCGCCAGGGTTTTGGTGGCCGCACTCATTTGGTTAGCCCAGAAATGGCCGCTGCCGCAGCGATTGCAGGCCACTTTGTAGATGTGCGTGAAATGATGAGCGCGGAGGCTTAAGACGAATATGAAAAAATTTACAGTAGAAACCGGTATTGCCGCGCCCATGGACAGAGCCAATGTGGATACCGATATGATTATCCCCAAGCAGTTCTTAAAATCGATTAAGCGTACCGGCTTTGGCCCTAATTTATTTGATGAGTTGCGTTACACCGATGAAGGCGTGCCTGGCAAAGATTGTTCCTCCAGGCCATTAAATAAAGAGTTCCCGCTTAACTTTGCACGCTACCAAGGTGCCACTGTATTGCTGGCCAGAGAAAATTTTGGCTGTGGCTCCAGCCGCGAGCATGCGCCTTGGGCTTTAGATGATTACGGTTTTCGTGCCGTGATCGCTCCTAGCTATGCAGATATTTTTTACAATAACTGCTTTAAAAACGGTTTATTGCCCATAGTGTTAAGCGATGAAATTGTTGATCAATTATTTACTGAAATGTATGCGCAAGAGGGCTACCAATTAACTGTAGACCTAGAGCAGCAACAAGTGCGCACTCCCAGCGGTGAGGCTTTTGGCTTTGAAGTAGAGGGTTTTCGCAAGCATTGCTTATTAAATGGTTTGGACGACATAGGTGTCACTTTACAAGATGCCGAGGCCATTAAGGCCTTCGAAACCAAGTGGCAGCAACAATCACCTTGGTTATTCGCCAAGTCATAATAGTGGAGTTAGCAGTGTCTAAAAAAGTTTTATTAATCGCCGGTGATGGCATAGGCCCAGAGATTAGCGTTGAGGCCAAGCGTGTACTCGACATTATTAATCAGCAGTTTGATTTAGGTATTGAATACGATGAGGCTTTGCTGGGTGGCGCCGCTATAGACGCGACCGGTGTGCCATTACCAGACGAAACCTTAGCCAAGGCCAAAGCCTGTGATGCTATTTTATTTGGCGCTATAGGTGGCCCCAAGTGGGACAATATTGATCGCGACATACGTCCAGAAAAAGGGCTGTTAGGTTTGCGCTCAGGCCTAGAGCTGTTTGGCAATTTACGCCCGGCAATTTTATACCCGCAACTGGCCGATGCTTCATCGCTAAAGCCAGAGGTGGTTTCCGGCCTGGATATATTAATCGTACGTGAGCTAACCGGCGGTATTTATTTTGGTGAGCCGCGCGGCATACGCACCTTAGAAAACGGCGAACGCGAAGGCTATAACACCTATAAGTACAACGAAACAGAAATACGCCGCATCGCCAAAGTGGCTTTTGAGGCGGCGAAAAAACGCGGCGGTAAGCTGTGCTCTGTCGACAAAGCGAATGTGTTAGAGGCGACGGTACTGTGGCGCGAGATCGTGCAAGACATGGCCAAGGACTACCCCGAAGTAGAGCTTAGCCATATGTATGTGGATAACGCCGCCATGCAATTAGTGCGTGCGCCCAAGCAGTTTGACGTTATTGTAACGGGTAATTTGTTTGGTGATATCTTATCCGATGCGGCGGCCATGCTAACGGGCTCTATAGGCATGTTGCCCTCGGCTTCACTGGATAAAAATGGCCGCGGCATGTACGAACCCTGTCACGGTTCTGCTCCCGATATTGCGGGCCAAGGTAAGGCTAACCCCTTAGCCATGGTATTATCGGCAGCCATGATGCTGCGTTACTCCCTAAACGCTACGGCGGCAGCCGATGCGATAGAGGTGGCAGTGGGCAAGGTGTTGGATCAGGGCTATCGCACCCCCGATATCCATACCGAGGGTATGAAACTAGTGTCTACCAGTGAAATGGGTGACGCCCTAGTGGCTGCTTTAACTGAATAGCAGCGGCTTCAATTGAGTTATTTATTCGCTACGGCGACGGCAGGTGTAGAGAGCAATTATGAATAGAGTAGGTTTTGTAGGTTGGCGCGGCATGGTGGGCTCGGTATTAATGGAGCGCATGTTAGCAGAGGGCGACTTCGCCCATATCAATGAGCCGGTATTTTTTACCACCTCTAATGTCGGTGGCGCGGGGCCAGATATAGGCCGCGACATAGCACCTTTAAAAGATGCTAACGATATTGCTGAATTACAAAACATGGATGTCATTATTTCTTGTCAGGGTGGCGATTACACCAAGGCGGTATTTGGGCCTTTGCGGGCAGCGGGCTGGCAGGGTTACTGGATAGATGCTGCTTCTAGTTTACGCATGGCTGATGATGCTTTAATCATCCTAGACCCCGTCAACATGAATGTGATTAAAGACGGCCTGGCCAATGGCGTCAAAAACTTTGTGGGCGGCAACTGCACAGTGAGTTTAATGCTTATGGCTATGGGCGGTTTATTCCGCGAAGGTTTAGTGCAGTGGACTTCCGCCATGACTTACCAAGCCGCTAGCGGTGCCGGTGCTCAAAACATGCGCGAGCTAATTAGCCAAATGGGCGCTATAGAGTCTGGCGTGGCTGCTGAGCTGGCCAACCCTGCCAGCGCCATCTTGGATATAGACCGTAAAGTGGCCGCCACTATGCGCAGTGCTGATTTCCCCACCGCTAACTTTGGTGAGCCTTTGGCCGGTAGTTTATTACCGTGGATAGACACGCAGCTAGAAAATGGCCAAAGCCGTGAAGAGTGGAAGGGTCAGGCTGAAACCAACAAAATCCTGGGCTCATCCGCACAACCTATACCGGTAGATGGCCTGTGTGTACGCATAGGTGCCATGCGCTGTCACAGCCAGGCCTTAACCGTAAAACTGACGCAAAACGTACCCATGGACGAGATTCATTCTATATTGGCTTCGGCTAATGACTGGGTGAAGGTAGTACCTAATGAGCGCGAGGCGACCTTGCAGCAGCTTACTCCTACAGCTGTTACCGGCACACTGCAGGTGCCTATAGGCCGCTTGCGTAAAATGAATATGGGGCCTGAGTACTTATCGGCCTTTACCGTAGGTGATCAGTTGTTATGGGGCGCGGCCGAGCCTTTGCGCCGCATGCTGCGCATCTTGATAGAGGCTTAAGCCATGGCTAATGCACTGAATATCGCTGTAGTCGGTGCTACCGGCGCGGTAGGCGAAGCCATGCTGGAAATACTGGCCGAGCGCAAGTTCCCTGTGGCCAAGCTTTATGCCTTGGCCAGTGCTAAGTCGGCGGGCGATACCCTGATGTTTGCGGGTAAGTCGGTATTGATAGAGGATCTGGCTGACTTCGATTTTAGCCAGGTAGATATCGCCCTGTTTTCGGCCGGTGCTAGCGTATCGGCGGAGTTCGCCCCCAAGGCTGCGGCTGCTGGTGCCATAGTCATAGATAATACCTCGCAGTTTCGCTATGACGAGGATGTGCCCTTAGTGATCCCCGAGGTAAACCCCGAGGCAATAGCGGAGCACAAAAAGCGCGGCATTATCGCCAACCCCAATTGCTCCACCATACAAATGCTGGTGGCGCTTAAGCCCATCCATGATGCTGCCGGGATTACTCGCATTAATGTCGCCACCTATCAGGCGGTGTCGGGCTCGGGTAAAAAGGCTATTAATGAGCTGGCGGGGCAAACCGCCAAGCTACTAAATGGTCAATCCCCGGATGTTGAGGTGTACCCCAAGCAAATTGCTTTTAACGTCATTCCCCAAATAGATGCCTTTCAAGACAATGGCTATACCAAGGAAGAGATGAAAATGGTCTGGGAAACGCAAAAAATCCTTGCAGATGATACGGTTAGCGTGAACCCCAGCTGTGTGCGAGTGCCGGTATTTTTTGGTCACAGCGAGGCCATACACCTAGAAACCCGCAAAAAACTCAGTGCCGAACAGGCCAAACTATTATTGGCAAAAGTGCCGGGTGTGGAGCTGGTTGATGAGCCTGTAGATGGCGGCTACGCCACGGCAGTTGGGGATGCATCGGGCAAAGATGCGGTGTTTGTCAGCCGCGTGCGAGAAGATATTTCCCATCCCAATGGCCTCAATCTGTGGACTGTGTCCGATAATGTGCGAAAAGGGGCCGCTTTAAACAGCGTTCAGATTGCTGAAATCTTGCTAAAAAGCTATTTCTAATCAATACTTACGCCAACTAGTAGAGACCTATTCTAGGTTTTTTACCGTTTCGATATTCGGTTGGCTCAATAGCCTAATTATTGAGCAGTCGTAACCGTTGCGGAACAATAAAGATAAAAGCTGACAATAAAGCTCAAGATAGGGAAAGTAGCGATGATGGTGCGTAAAAAGCTTGCGGTAATGATAGCGGCATTGGGGGCATTGCAAACGGATGTGGCCAGTGCGTTAGGGCTGGGGGAACTCAGCCTGAACTCTGCGCTAAACCAACCGTTAGAAGCCGAAATCAAATTATTAGATGCCGGTGAGCTAGACGCTTCACAAGTGCTGGTAAGATTGGGAGCCAAGGAAGATTTCGAGCGCGCCGGTGTGAGCCGCGACTTCTTCCTATCTAACCTGAAGTTTAAAGTGATAGTGGGTGAAAATGGCCAAGGGGTCATTAAAGTTAACACCCGTGAAAACGTTATCGAGCCCTACCTCGATTTTATTATTGAAGCCCGCTGGCCCAGTGGCCGCATCTTGCGGGAGTACACTGTGTTACTGGATTTGCCTACCTACAGTGCGGCTCCTGCCCCCACCGTGACCAGCTCTGCCGTTAGCAAGGCTGCACAAGTTGCCGATACTAAGGCTATGGTGCCCGCCCCAAAGCGTGTGACTCCCCCGCAACCCAGTTCGGCGGGGGGCTCTGACCGTGAGAGCCTTAAGCAAGGTTCACTTAAGCCCGGCCAAAGCTACCGCGTACGCAGGGATGAGACCTTATGGGAGATAGCTGCCAAAAGCCGACCAACCCCCGATACCTCAGTACAGCAAACCATGCTGGGCATACAGCGTGCTAACCCCGAAGCCTTTATTAATGGCAATATCAACCGCTTAAAAGCGGGTTATGTGCTGCGCCTGCCCACCGAAAGCCAGCTTGCCGACATCTCTGAAAATATCGCCAGCAAAGAAGTGGCAAACCAAAACCGTGCCTGGAAAACCGGTGAGGCGACGCCCTCGTTAATGACCGAGGCACCTTTAGATGCTTCGGCCACAACCGCCAGCTCAGATAAGCCTGCAGCAGACGATGCCCGTTTAAGTATTGCTGGTGTCGGTAGTACGGCTGCCAGCGGCAGTGATGGTGTGGGCAGCAGTGCCACGGGCTCAGCCGCACTGAAAGAAGAGTTGGCTATTAGCGAAGAGAATTTAGCAAAAACCGCCCGCCACAACGAAGAGTTAGCTGGGCGTTTAAGCGATATGGAAGCCAAAATGGCGACCCTGCAGCGCTTGTTAGAATTAAAGGAAGACCAATTGGCTGCCTTACAGGCTAGCAAAGGCGTACCTGCAACGGCTGCTGAGCCAGCTAAAGCTCAGCCAGCACCTGCCGCAGCAACGCCTGTATCTAAGCCTGAGCCCAGCTTTGTTGATCAATTATTAGAAAACCCGCTATATCTAGGTGCCGCTCTAGGTGCCGCTGGTGGCTTAATCGCCTTGGCAGTGGTTGTCGCGATGATACGTCGTCGCAAGCAGGCTGCGGAAGATCAAGATATGGCGACGGCTTTTGCTGAGGAGCCTGAAGCTGATGACTTGGATGAGCTATCGCTAGGTGATGAAGATTTAGGTGCTGAGCTCGCCGACGAGACCCAAGACGCTGAGCTGGACTTATCTGAAGCCAATGTAGGTGACTTTGCCGCCGAGCAAGAGCCCGAAGAGCCAGTAGCAGAGGCCTCGCCAGTACAGTCAGAAACTGGCGATGCTATTGCCGAGGCTGATATCTACATTGCCTATGGGCGTTTTCAGCAGGCTATGGATTTATTGAAAACCGCTCATAGCCAAGAGCCACAACGCTCTGATGTGCTGGTGAAGTTGTTAGAGGTTTGCCTAGAGGCTAGAGACAGACCGGCTTTCCAAGAGTTTTACGTAAAATTGCAAGGCTTGGGTGACGAGGCTGCGGTTATTCAAGTGAAGGAAATGTTATCCAGCGTCGATGGCGTGGCTGACTGGTTAGATGGCTTACCTAACGCCGCCTTGGATGTTAGCAATGAGTCCATGGATGCCGAGTTAATCGATGGCGATGAGCTGGAGATTGATGCCGAGCTGGAAGAGCCCGAAGAGCACGCCGCCTTGGACTTAGAGTCTGTGGATCTGGGGCTGGACGACGAAGAGCTAGAGCTGGATTTAGATTTGGATTTAGAGGGTGACGAGCTAGAGGATTTAGCCGAAAGCCGCACCATGCAGTTTGACACTGCCATGTTGGATGAGCAGTTAAATACAGCGAATGACGACACCGAAGAGCTGGCCTTAGATTTAGACGAAGCTGGCGACCTTGAAGATTTGGCCGACCTAACTTTAGATGAAGATCTGGTATCACTAGATGATCAGGCTTCGGACTTAGATTTAGCCGATTTAGAAACCGAGTTGGAATCCGATGCTGACTTGTCAGCGGCCACGCTAGAGTCAGAAGAAGAACACGACTTGGGTGCCGATTTAGAATTAGCGGTAGACTTGGAGTCTGCTGCTGAAGACGAGTCTTTAGAGTCGGAGTTAACATTAGATGCAGGTTTGGATGCTGAGTTGGAGCTGGAGTCAGCTGAAAATGATTTAGAGGCCGAGCTTGATGATATGAGCTTAAGTGCCGAGTTAGATGATTTGGATGATGACTTAGCCTCACTGAGCCTGGATGATGAAACTGAGTCGTTTAGCGCCGAGTTGGACGGCGATGATTTAGACTTATCCGCAGACTTGTCTGAAGAGCTGTCAGAAGAGTTGCCCGAAGCGCTGTCTGCAGATCAGCCTGAAGAGTTATCAGCCGAGTTGGCAGCGCTAGATACGGAGTTGGGTGCTGACTTAGATCTGGGTGATCTTTCTGAGCTGGAATCCGCAGCCGGTGCCGAAAGCAGCGAGCACGATTTTGGCGACCTAGACCTAGATGCCGGTGAGCTGGAAGATTTAGATGCCTCATTGAGTGAAGACGAATTAGTCGAGCAGCTGGATGAAGCCGTTTCTGGCTTAGGCGCTACAGAAGGCCTTGAAGCCGAGCTGGAAACTGAAGAAAGCTTTGATGAAGCCGTAGCAGCCGATGAAGATGGTGATGAGTTTGATTTTCTATCAGATACCGATGAGGTTGCCACCAAGTTAGACCTGGCTAGAGCCTATATAGACATGGGTGACACCGATGGCGCCAAAGATATTCTAGATGAAGTAGTGCAAGAGGGCAGTGAGGAGCAAAAGCAAGAGGCCAATGCCCTGCTAGAGCGTGTCTGAACTAACTGAGTACCACCAAGCCCCGGTATACCGGGGCTTTTTTATGCCCGGATTTTAATAAGCCATATTTTAGCTGCGGATGTTATCATGCGCTTTTTTTCGCCCCTAGGGCATGGCTTTAGCACAAAGAGTTTTATGAGTATTGCACAATGAGTTTGCCCGAGTACGCAACAATCAAACCCGGCGATAAAGTGGCGGTAGCAATTAGCTATGACGGCAGTGCCTACCACGGCTGGCAAAGTCAGCTTAAGCCGCAAGTGCCTACCGTGCAGGAGGGGCTGGAGCGCGCCCTAAGCTTTGTCGCCAATGCGCCTATTAAGGTGCACTGTGCAGGGCGTACCGATAGCGGCGTGCATGCCAGCCATCAGCTAGTGCATTTTGAAAGCCCGGTAGCGCGCAGTGAAAAAGCCTGGGTGCAGGGTGGCAATACCCAATTACCGCCGGGTATCGCCATACACTGGGCCAAGCCCATGGCGGAAGATTTTCACGCCCGCTTTAGTGCTACTGCTAGACGCTACCGCTATATCATTTTAAATGACACTGTCAGGCCTGCGTTGTTGAACAATGGTGTGACTTGCGAGAGTCGGCCGCTCGATGCAGAGCTTATGCATAGCGAGGCGCAGTGTTTGCTGGGTGAGCTGGATTTTAGTTCCTTTAGGGCAGTGGCCTGCCAATCTAATACCCCCATGCGCAATGTGCATTTTATTAAGGTGTGCCGGCAGCAGCAGTTAGTGATTATTGATATACAGGCCAACGCCTTTTTGTATCACATGGTGCGCAATATAGCTGGGGCCTTAATGGATGTAGGGGCGGGTAAATATCCGCCGGGCTGGTTGCAAAGTATTTTAGAGGCCAGAGACCGTACCTTATCCAGTGCCACAGCCTCGCCCAAGGGTTTGTATTTGGTGGATGTGGAATATCCTCAACGCTTTAATTTGCCCAAGGTGGCGGTGGGGCCATACTTTATTCCCGCTGATTAACAAAGCTGTGGCTTAGGCCTTGAAAAATCAAGCTTTTTCCGCCGCTAATAGCGACACACAGGGCCGCTTGTTGCTAGAATGGGTGTTTTTTTAGAACCGTCTCTTAAGCAAGGCAGCAGCGTGCAACGTACTCGGGTAAAGATTTGTGGCATAACCAGCGCGGCCGATGCGCAGCTGGCTATTAACGCCGGTGCCGATGCTATAGGTTTGGTGTTTTACGCACCCAGCCCCAGGGCTGTGGATATAGCGCAGGCGCAGCAAATTTGCCGCAGCCTGCCGCCCTTTGTGACCGTGGTGGCTTTGCTGGTAAATGCCGAGCAAGCCTTTGTAAGCGAACTGCTAAGCAAAGTGCCGGTGGACCTATTACAGTTTCACGGCGATGAGCCAGCAGCGTTTTGCCAGCAATTTGGCAAGCCTTACCTCAAGGCCATAAGAATGCGGCCAGAGCTGGACTTAAATGCCTGCTTTAACGAGTACGCCGCGGCCAGTGCAATATTGCTGGATGCTTATCGCAAAGGGGTGCCCGGCGGCACTGGCGAGAGTTTTGATTGGGCGCGTATACCCGCTAACAGGCCGCTGCCCATAGTGTTGGCTGGTGGTTTAGAGGCTGATAATGTGGCCGCGGCCATTGCCCAAGTGGCACCTTATGCCGTAGATGTGAGCGGTGGGGTAGAGGCCAGCCCCGGCCGCAAAGACGGCCTTAAAATCGCCGCCTTTATGCAGGCGGTAACAGCAGCTAACAGTGCTGCTAAATAAACACAACATGAATTCCTAGAAATAGTGTGAGTAACAATTGTGAGTAGTGATAAAGCGGTAATTGATTATAAAGCGATGCCCGATAGCGATGGCCACTTTGGTATTTATGGTGGCAAGTTTGTTTCGGAAACGCTGATGGAAGCATTAACCGAGCTGACCGAGAGCTATGAAAAATTATCTAAAGATGCTGATTTCCAAGCAGAGTTTGATAAAGACCTGGCTCACTATGTAGGCAGACCCTCGCCGCTATATCACGCCGAACGTTGGAGCCGCGAAATTGGCGGTGCGCAAATTTATTTAAAGCGCGAAGACTTAAACCACACTGGCGCGCATAAAATCAACAACACCATAGGCCAGGCTTTATTAGCCAAGTACTCTGGTAAAACCCGTATCATCGCCGAAACCGGCGCTGGCCAGCACGGCGTGGCCTCGGCCACTATTGCAGCACGCCTGGGTATGGAGTGCGTGGTGTATATGGGTGAAGAGGACGTGCGCAGGCAGGCACTGAATGTTTATCGCATGAAGTTATTGGGCGCGACTGTAGTGCCGGTAACTTCGGGCTCAAAAACCCTAAAAGATGCCATGAACGAAGCCATGCGCGACTGGGTGACCAATGTCGATAATACTTTTTATATTATTGGCACCGCTGCAGGCCCGCATCCTTACCCCAAATTAGTGCGCGATTTTCAGTCGGTAATAGGCCGCGAAGCGCGCGAACAATCACTGGCCATGACCGGCAAACTGCCCGATGCCTTAGTGGCTTGTGTAGGTGGTGGCTCAAATGCCATAGGCTTGTTTCACCCTTTCTTAAGTGACGAGTCTGTCGCCATGTATGGGGTAGAAGCTGGCGGCCACGGGGTAGAAACCGGTGAGCATGCCGCGCCCTTAAGTGCGGGTAAGCCCGGCGTATTGCACGGCAATCGCACTTACTTAATGCAAGATGAAGACGGCCAGATACTACACACCCACTCGGTATCTGCCGGTTTGGATTACCCCGGAGTAGGGCCAGAGCACTCTTGGTTAAAAGACATAGAGCGCGTTAACTACGTGGCAATAAATGATAACGAGGCTTTAGCTGCGTTTCATCATCTAACCCGCATAGAGGGTATAATGCCGGCTTTAGAGTCTAGCCATGCGCTGGCCTACGGTGAAAAACTGGCTAAAACCCTAAGCCCCGAACAAACCATTATAGTTAACCTGTCTGGCCGTGGCGATAAAGATATACACACCGTTGCCGAGCTAGACGGCATTTCATTTTAAAGTAGAGGATAATCTGTTGAGTCGTATTGCAGGCTGTTTTGAAGCGCTACAACAACAAGGTCGCAAAGCCCTAATCCCCTATATTGTGGCGGGTGATCCTAGCCAAGAGCTGACCGTACCACTGATGCACAAGCTGGTAGAGCAGGGTGCCGATATTTTAGAAATCGGCGTGCCCTTCTCTGACCCTATGGCTGAAGGCCCGGTAATACAATTGGCCCATGAGCGCGCCTTGGCAAACCGCACAGGTTTGCGTGGCATCTTGGCCATGGTAAAAACCTTTAGGGAAACCAATAGCAGCACCCCGGTGATGCTAATGGGCTATGCTAACCCTATAGAATATATGGGCTATCAGGCTTTTGCCGCCGCCGCTCACGAGGCCGGTGTAGACGGTGTGCTTACCGTAGACATTCCACCCGAAGAGGCTTTAGCCTTAAACACTGAACTGAAAAAATTTGAGATAGATAATATTTTCTTGATTGCGCCCACTACTGATGAGGCGCGTATTAAGCAAATAGCTGCCCTGGCTACTGGCTTTGTGTATTTTGTTTCGCTTAAAGGCGTCACCGGTGCCGGTCACTTAGACACCGCCATGGTTGAGCAAAAGTTAAATCAAATTAAAACCCATACCAGCCTGCCTATAGGCGTGGGCTTTGGTATTAAAGATGCCGACACCGCCGTTACCATTAGCCGTTTGGCTGAGGGTGTGGTGGTAGGTAGCGCCTTGGTTGATGCTATATTTCAGCGCAGCCAACAAGGCGACGATGTTAATGCCGCTACGCAACTTATTGCTGATATGCGCGTAGCGATGGATGCTGTTTAAACTAATTTTTATTTTTTAATGTGGATCGTACTATGAGTTGGTTAGATAAAATTGTTCCATCAATGGTTCGTAAAAACGATGTTGAGCGCCGCACGTCTGTGCCGGAAGGGCTTTGGAAAAAATGCCCTAAGTGTGAGTCGGTTTTATACCGTCCCGAATTAGAAAAGAATTTAGATGTATGCCCCAAGTGTGATCACCATATGCGCATAGGCGCGCGTCGCCGCTTGGCCAGCTTTTTAGATGAGGCCAATGCCCACGAAGTATTGGCGCATATAGAGCCAGTAGACCGTTTAAAGTTTAAAGACAAAAAGAAATACAAAGATCGCCTAGCCACAGCGCAAAAAGCCACCGGCGAAAAAGACGCGCTGATAGCCATGCAGGGCACTTTAAAGGGCATGCCTTTAGTGGCGGTTGCTTTTGAATTTAATTTCCACGGCGGCTCTATGGGGTCGGCTGTGGGTGAAAAATTCACCCAGGCGGCCAATATCGCTTTAAAAGAAAATATCCCCTTGGTATGTTTTTCTGCCTCTGGTGGTGCGCGCATGCAAGAGGCCTTGATCTCGTTAATGCAAATGGCCAAAACCAGCGCCGTAATAGAGCGCATGCGCCAGCAGGGCGTGCCTTACATTTCGGTAATGACTGACCCCATCTACGGTGGTGTGTCGGCCAGCTTGGCATTGTTGGGTGATGTTAACGTGGCCGAGCCCGATGCTCGCGCCGGTTTTGCTGGCCCACAAATCATAGAGCAAACCATTAGGCAAAAACTGCCTGAAGGTTTCCAGCGCAGTGAGTTTTTATTGTCACACGGCGCAATCGATATGATAGTGGCGCGCAAAGATATGCGTGATGAGCTAGCTAATTTATTGGCGAAAATGACCCGTCAAAACTTACACTAACGGTTGGCGTAACAAACACTAATGCGTTTTGATACCTTGCAGGGCTGGCTATCGTGGATAGAGTCCTGCCACCCCTCCGAAATAGAGCTTGGCCTAGAGCGCATGGGCCAAGTTTTTCAGCGCTTAAAAACCGATTTTTCCAATAGCAAAATTATTACCGTAGCCGGTACCAATGGCAAAGGCTCCTGTGTGGCTGCGTTAGAGCATTTATTGCTAAAGGCCGGTTTAAGCGTGGGCTGTTATACCTCGCCGCATTTTATACGTTACAACGAGCGCATAAAAATCAACGGCCAGCAGGTGGATGACGCTGCGCTGATACACAGCTTCGACAATATCGATCAGCTGCGGGGCGATATTTCCCTGACCTATTTTGAATACGGCACCTTGGCCGCGCTGGATATATTTTCTCACCAGCAATTAGATATAGTCATTATGGAAGTGGGGCTGGGTGGCCGTTTAGACGCCAGTAATATTGTCGATGCCGATATCGCCATAGTCACCAATATAGACATAGACCATGTCGATTGGCTGGGCAGTGATAAAGAGGTGATAGGCCGGGAAAAGGCCGGTATATTCCGCGCCGGTAAAATTGCTCTATGCGGTGACCCGCAACCGCCCAGCTCGGTGCAGACCGTGGCCCAAGAGTTGGGGGCGATATTTTATCAGCGTGATAAAGATTTTACCGTGCAGTTGCAGGGTAAGCAGTTTGATTGGCAGGGTTTAAATGCTCAGGGCCAGCAGCAGCTGATTACTGGCCTGGCGGTGAGTCACTTACCCTTTGATAGTGTGGTGGTGGCGATACAGGCCTGCCAGTTACTAGGCCTGCCCAGTAGCAGTGATTTTTATCAAGATTTAGCCCAGTTGCAGCTTACCGGCCGATTTCAGCAGTGCAGCTATCAGGGTAAACAAATCGTGTTAGATGTGGCCCATAACCCCGCCGCCGCTGCGCATTTGGCCCAGCGTTTGGCTAGCGAAGCCATAGCGGGCAGTAATTATGCGCTGCTAGCTATGATGGCCGATAAAGATATCAATGCAATACTATCGCCTTTAGCGGGTAGTTTTGCAGCATGGTATGTGGCCGATTTACAAGCTAACCCGCGGGCCTTAAAGGCCAGTGCTTTGGCGGAGCGTATAGCCGCGGCCGATGCCGCGCCAGTGCATCAAAAGGTGGATATGGCGCAGGCCTTACAGGCCGCCATGACGCAGATGCAGGCAGGGGATAGGTTAATTGTCTTCGGCTCTTTTTTCACGGTTGCTGAGGTAGTCAAATTAATGGATGATTCGCAACTCAGTAATCAGCAACGCAGAGGAGAGGCTTGATGCAGTCAGGGGTACGTCAACGTTTAGTCGGTGCGTTTGTGCTGATCTGCCTAGCGGCTATTTTGTGGCCGGTGTTGTTTTCTAAAAACGTCAATCCCGTGTTGGATAGACGCAGCCAAATCCCTCCCATCCCCGCCTTTGAAAAATACGAAATTAAAGAGCCAGTAAAACCGGTCAATGTCAGCGAAGTTATGCATTATCAGGCTGAGTCAGCCGATGATAACTTAAAGCCCAGCAGCAAAGCCCTGGCAGAGCAGAGCAAGACCCCTGCCGCAGCTCAGCCCGATGCCAGTGCAGATAAATCATTACCGCAAAAGCCCAGTTTCACCGAGCAGGGCTTGCCGGTGTATTGGGCCTTGCAGTTAGCCAGCTTTAGCCAGCAAGACAAGGCCGATAGGCTTAAACAGGCCTTATTAGCTAAAGGCTATAAGGTGGATATGCAAACTGTTAAAACCGCCAAGGGTGAAAGGATACGGGTTTATGTCGGGCCCAAGCTTGATAAGTCGGTACTGGAAAAAATTAAACCTGCTATCGATAAAGAGTTTAAAGTGCAATCCCTTTTAGTGCAGTTTTCACCAAGATAATAGGCGACTGATGTTTAGGGATTATTTATAATGAGCGACGCTATGATGAACTGGGCCGATTGGGTATTAGTAGGCATTATTGGGCTGTCTTGCTTAATAAGCATTAAACGCGGTTTTTTTAAAGAGGCTATCTCCTTAGGGATATGGGCCTTAGCGTTTTTTGTGGCAGTGACTTTTCATGAGCAGTTGGCGGTATTGCTGCAAAACTCTATTAGCACCGTATCCATACGTTACTTGGTGGCTTTTGGTGTGTTGTTTGGCGCTACCCTTATTGTTGGCTCTATGGTGAACTACCTATTTTCCGAGCTGGTTAAAATGACTGGTTTATCGGGCACCGATAGGGCGCTAGGCGTAGTATTTGGCCTAGCCAGAGGCGTCATCATAGTCATGGCTATATTGATATTTACCCCCATGTTAGTACCGGTAAAGCAAGATGCTTGGTGGAATGAGTCATTGCTGATTCCGCAATTTTTATTAATGGAAACCTGGTCGCGCGAAACCTTTGCGCAACTGACTGGCTGGTTGTCTAGTTTGCTATAGCGCGAGTGTTTTTAATTATTCTGCAAGGATTGGCGGGGTGAGTCGTTCAGGATGTTTCTTTACATTTTTTAATTATCTGGAGTCAGGGCAATGTGTGGCATAGCCGGTATAGTCGCAAAGTCCAATGTAAACCAAGCGTTATATGATGCATTAACGGTTTTACAACATCGCGGTCAAGATGCAGCAGGTATAGTTACCTGCGAAGGTGGGCGTCTTAATCAACGTAAGGCCAATGGTTTGGTGAAAGATGTGTTTCACTTACGCCACATGAAGCACCTGCAGGGTAATATGGGCGTAGGCCATGTGCGTTACCCCACAGCGGGTAGCTCCAGCCCGGCATTGGCACAGCCTTTTTATGTTAACTCCCCCTACGGCATTAGCTTGGCGCACAACGGTAACCTAACCAACACCGCCGAATTAGCTAAAGCTATTTATCAAGAAGATTTACGTCACTTAAATACCGATTCAGACTCGGAAGTATTATTAAATATTTTTGCCCATGAGCTACAAAAGCTGGGCAAACTTAATCCCTCAGCCGACGATATTTTTACAGCTGTTAGAGGTGTGCACAGACGTTGTAAAGGTGGTTATGCCGTTATCGCCATGGTGGCTAACTACGGTCTGGTGGCCTTTAGAGATCCACACGGTATACGCCCCATAGTGTTTGGTGAGCGTGATACTGAGGCCGGCAAAGAGTATATGGTGGCTTCTGAGAGTGTCGCTCTAGATGTATTGGGCTTTGATCTCACCCGCGATTTAGGTGCCGGTGAAGCAGTGTTTATTAATGTTGATGGCGATGTTTATACCCAGCAATGTGCCGATGACGTTAAGCTTAGCCCCTGTATTTTTGAACATGTGTATTTTGCTAGACCCGATTCGATTATGGATGGCGTGTCGGTTTATAAGTCGCGCTTACGTCAAGGCGATAAGCTAGCCGAAAAAGTTAAACGCGAGCGCCCCGACCACGATATAGATGTCATTATTCCCATCCCCGATTCCAGCCGTATAGCGGCGCAATCTATGGCCAGCGCCTTGGGGGTAAAATTCCGTGAAGGCTTGGTGAAAAACCGTTACATAGGCCGCACCTTTATTATGCCCGGCCAAAGCCAGCGCAAAAAATCCGTGCGCCAAAAACTTAATGCCATAGAGCTAGAGTTTAAAGATAAAAACGTGATGCTGGTGGACGATTCCATCGTGCGCGGCACCACCTGCCAACAAATTATTCAAATGGCTAGGGATGCAGGCGCGGCAAAAGTGTATTTTGCCTCAGCAGCTCCAGCGGTACGTTACCCCAATGTTTACGGTATAGATATGCCTTCAGCCCACGAGCTTATTGCTCACGGCCGCAGCACTGAGGAAGTGTGCGAATTAATAGGGGCCGATTGGTTACTGTATCAAGACTTGGATGATTTGATAGAAAGTTGCGCCGAGGGTAACCCCGAAATAGAGCAATTTGATTGTTCTGTGTTTAACGGCGAATATATAACCGGGGATGTTGATGAGGATTATTTAGGTGCTTTAGAAGCGGCCAGAAGCGATGCCTCTAAAAAGTCTAAACTCACACCCATATCGGATGAAATCATAGGCCTGCACAACGATGAAGCTGCGCCTTAAATACAAATATTAAGCATAGGTTTATTAAGGGCTAGGTTAGGCATGGCAGACAGAGAGCAACAATTACAACAAGCCTTATTAGAGGCAGAGCTGGATACCTTAGCCATACGCGCTGGCCAGTCACGCAGTGCCGAAGGTGAGCACTGCGAGTCTATAGTCACTACCTCCAGCTATGTATTTGAATCGGCTGCCCATGCGGCGGCCAGATTTTCAGGCGAAGAAGAGGGCAACGTTTACTCGCGTTACACCAACCCCACCGTGCGCACTTTTGAACAGCGTATCGCGGCCATGGAAGGTGGCGAGGCGGCCGTGGCCACAGCCTCAGGCATGGCGGCTATATTAAGCACCTGCATGGCCTTGCTTAAGTCTGGCGACCACATATTGTCTTCGCGCAGCATCTTTGGCACTACTACCGCTTTATTCACCCGTTACTTAGCTAAGTTTGGGGTGGAAGTGACCTTTGTCTCGCCGCTGGATATAAAGGCTTGGCGCGCAGCAATACAGCCTAATACCCGCTTATTATTTACCGAAACACCTTCCAACCCTTTGGCAGAAGTGGCCGATATAGCCGCGCTGGCGGCACTGGCCAAGCAAAATAATAGTTTGTTGGCGGTGGATAATTGTTTTTGCACCCCGGCTTTACAAAAGCCTTTAGAGCTAGGTGCGGATTTAATCATACACTCCGCCACTAAATACCTGGATGGCCAAGGCCGTTGCATGGGTGGCGTAGTAGTGGGTGACAAAGCCGTCATTAGCGAAATCGTCGGTTTTTTACGCTCCTGCGGCCCTACCATGAGCCCCTTTAATGCCTGGATATTTTTAAAAGGTTTAGAGACCCTGCGCCTGCGTATGGATGCCCACAGTGCTAACGCATTAGCGTTGGCGCAGTGGCTAGAGCAACAGTCCGGTATAGAAAAAGTGTACTATGCGGGCCTGCCCAGCCACCCGCAGCATGCCTTAGCCGCTAAACAGCAGCGCGCATTTGGCGGGGTATTATCGTTTCAAGTTAGCGGCCAGCGCGCCGAGGCCTGGCGTTTTATTGATGCCACCGCCATCTGTTCGCTTACCGCAAACCTGGGCGATGTAAAAACCACTATCGTGCATCCTGCCACTACTACTCACGGCCGTTTAACCGATGAGCAAAGAGCCGAGGCCGGTATTAGCGAAAACCTAATTCGGGTAGCGGTAGGGCTGGAAGATATCAAGGACTTAAAAGCCGATATGGCCAGAGGTTTGGCCGCGCTATAACCCTAATAGCCACAGCAGCGTTCGATTCGGCACAATAACAAGGCGTTACTATGCATAAGCTGGTAGATCAGGCAGTCGCAGAAGTTGGTACAGTGTTATTAGGCAAGGAGCAGCAGGTGCGCTTGGCGCTGTGCTGCCTAATTGCACAGGGCCATTTACTGATAGAAGATTTGCCCGGCATGGGCAAAACCATCTTATCCAATGCCTTAGCCCGAGTGTTAGGTTTGGATTACCAGCGGGTGCAATTTACCAGCGATTTATTACCCGCCGATGTATTAGGCGTTTCTATTTTTGATAGGCAGGCCGGTGGCTTTCAATTTATGCCTGGGCCTATTTTTTCACAGTTATTATTAGCTGATGAAATTAATCGCAGTACCCCCAAAACCCAAAGCGCCTTACTAGAGGCCATGGAAGAAGGCCAAGTCAGTATAGAGGGCCAAACCCGCAGCTTGCCCACACCTTTTTTCGTTATCGCCACTCAAAACCCCAGCAGCCAATCCGGCACTTACCCTTTGCCCGAGTCGCAGTTGGATAGATTTTTAATGCGTATCAGTTTGGGCTACCCCAGCCTTGCTGCCGAGCGCAAATTGCTGTTGGGTGATGACAGCAGGCAAAAGCTACCCTTGTTAAAACAGTGCGTCAGCAAAGATCAATTATTTGCCCTACAAAAAGCGGTAAAAGAAATACACTGCTCAGAAGATTTATTAGATTACCTGCAACGGCTAATAGCCTTTAGCCGCAAGCACAAAGAAATAGCCTGTGGCCTGTCACCCCGTGGTGCGCTGGCTTTGCTGCGCTGTGCCAAAGCCTGGGCCTTAATGCAGGGCCGTGGCCATGTTGTGCCCGAAGATATACAAGTGGTATTGCCTTCAGTGGTGGAGCACAGGTTGGAACATGCGGCAGATTTTCGCGCTGATGCAGCGGGTTTGTCGCAGCTTATGTTGGCCGAGGTGGCCGTCCTCAATTAGCGCTAAACGAATAGTTAAACGCCTGCTATTGATCATCAACTTTTAGAGTGATTTATGTTGCAAGCATTACAACAAAAACTGCAGCAACGTTTTCAGCGCTGGTTAGCTAGGCGTATCCCCCCCAGCCGTGATGTGCGTTTACAGCGCCATAATATTTTTATTTTTTTATCGCCCGCCGGTTACGGTTTTTGCGGCTTATTAATCTTACTGTTTGTAATAGCGGTCAACTACCAAAATAATATGGTGTTTGCGCTGCTATTTTTATTGTTTGGCCTATTGTCGGTGGCCTTGCTGCACTCCTATAAAAATATGTCGGGCTTACAGCTGAGTTATCAGCATGCGGCTAACAGCTTTGTGGGCGATAGCGTGCCAGTTACTTTGCAGCTTAAAGGCGGGGCGGGGCAGAGCCATTACGGCCTGCACTGCCAGTGGTCGCAGAGCAGCGCCCAGCTTAATGTTGAGGCCGGAGCAGAGCAGTTAGTTAGCTTACATCTAAAAGCACAACAGCGCGGCTGGTTGCAGCCGCCGCGTTTATTGGTGGAGAGTTATTATCCGCTGGGCTTGTTTCGCTGTTGGTCGTGGTTGGCTATAGATGTACAGGCATTAATCTATCCTGCGCCACTGGCCTGCCAGCTTAAAGACGCCGTTGGCGATAGTGGTGATGAGGGCGAGGCCAGCACGGTGCCCGGCAGTGATGATTTTTACGGCTTTAAACACTACCAGCCGGGCCACTCGCTCAAACATGTGCACTGGCCCAGTTATGCCAAGGGCCAGCCTTTGCAAACCAAAGAGTTTGCGGCGTATAGCAGCCATGCTCAGCTTATAGACTGGGCTAGCTTTAGTGGCAGCAACGAGCAGCGGCTTAGCGCCATTTGTTATTGGGTGTTGCAGTTTAGTCAGCAGCAAAGTCTGTTTAGCGTCCGCTTGCCCAATGGCCATTATGGGCCGGGTACGGGCGAGGCTTTTAAGTTACAGCTATTGCAGCTACTTGCGCTATACCCAGCTACTAGCGGGGGTAAGCATGGCCACTGATTGGCAGTTACCTAGGCCCGCCATGATTTGGATGTTGGCGGCACAATTGCTAGTGGTGCTGGGCCATGTTGGCAGGCTGCCATTATGGTTGCTGTGTGCTTATGGCGGCTGTGTGTTGTGGCGTTATCAAATTTATAGCGGCGCCTGGTCGGCACCCAAAACTTTGGTGAAGGCGGGTATTATTCTTGCGGTGTTTGCTGGTATTTATGCCAGCTATCGCAGCCTTTTAGGGTTAGAGCCTATGGTGTCGCTGTTAATGGCTGGTTTTGCTTTTAAGCTATTAGAAAGTTACAGCCAGCGCGATTGCATGCGGTTTATTTTTATAGGCTATTTCACCCTAGCGACGGTGTTTTTATTTAATCAAGGCCTGTTAACCTCGCTCTATGTTTTAGTCACCTTATTATTACTGAGTGCGGCTTTGGTCAGCTTGCAGTTTCCCCCGCATAAGGCGCAGGCGTGGTTGCCCTTAAAAAAAATCAGCATTATTTTCGCGCAAGCTTTGCCCTTAACGCTATTACTGTTTTTTCTGTTTCCTCGTTTTGAGCCTTTTTGGCAAATCAAATTACCCAGCCATCAAGCCAAAACTGGGGTGGGGGATGTGTTATCCCCCGGCGATATCAGCCAGTTAAGTAAAGATGACTCGCTGGCTTTTAGGGCTAACTTTGTCGGCGAACGGCCGCCGCGTTCAGAGCTGTATTGGCGCGGGGTGGTGTTATCCTATTTTGATGGCAGGGCATGGCATCAAGGTACTTTTCAAAAAAAATTTCACGGTAGTAATACGATAGAGTTGGTTAACAATAATGAACCGGCAAAGAGCTATCAATACAGTATTATTCAAGAGCCCAATTACCGGCCCTGGCTGTATACCTTGGCTGTCGCCTCTAGCAAGACTCCCAAGGTATTGGCTACCAGCGATTATAGGTTGCAATACCGGGAAGATATTGTCGAACGTATAGCTTACCAAGTAGAAACGAACAGCCAGGCCATAATGGCCAGCACATTAAGTACCGTGCAACGGCACAAAGAAACCTTGTTAAATGGCGATAATAATCCACGAGCTAGGGCTTTGGCCGCGCGGCTATATCAACAAAGTGCTAGCGACCAAGCTTATATACAAGCAGTGCTCAATTATTTTGCCCAGCAAAATTTTTTCTACACCTTAATGCCACCCTTATTGGGCGAAAATAATATAGACGAATTTTTATTAGATAGCCGGCGCGGTTTTTGTGGTCACTATGCCAGCAGTTTTGCTTTTTTAATACGCGCTGCAGGTATACCTGCGCGAGTGATAGGTGGCTACCAAGGTGGTGAATACAATCCCCTCACCGGCAGTGTATTAGTACATCAATTTGACGCCCATGCCTGGGCAGAGGTATGGCTGCCGGGTAAGGGCTGGCAGCGCTTTGATCCTACCTTACAAGTGGCCCCCGATAGAATAGAAAATAGCGTGCAAGACTTACCCGCTACTCAAGCCGATTATTTAAGCCAATCGGGCCTGTCGGTGATGCGTTTTAAACACATAGCTTTTTTTAACAAATTACGGCTAGAGCTGGATGCCATGGAATACCGCTGGGCCAGTTGGGTATTGCAATACAAAGGCGAGCGCCAGTTTGCATTTATAGAAAAATGGCTGGGCGCTATTACTTTTACTCGTATTGCTTTTCTATTGTTGTTGGTTAGCCTGCCCGTAGTACTGTGGTTGCTATGGTCAATATTACAAAACCGCAGTGCGCAAACACTAAAACCACAGGATGCCGATTATCAAAAACTCTGCCAGTTAATGGGGCGTTATGATTTACACCGGCAGCCCAATGAGGGCCCCATAGCCTTTGCCCAAAGAGTAGAGCAAGCCGCTAATGGACCTAGCGCAGCCATAAAGCAAAAGTTTTTAGCCGCTACCCGTTTATATGTGGCTTTGGCTTATGAGCCACAAGGTGGTGAGAGTGCGGCGCTATTAGCTAAACAGTTGCGGGCGGAGCTTGGGGTTTTGAAGGGGATGATACATTCTCATTTTTAACTGGCGCTAAAGGTAGAAGTTAAGCCATCAGCAGAGGTGGTTTAGGGGGGTAACTGATTCTCATTTGTCACCGGCTTCTTTTAATTCATCATTGCCGCCCATTCAAACTATCCGTTAAACTGACCAAGTTTAGCCCCCTGTTGCTTGTAGAGTTGGAGTGCCTAATGCCTCATCGCCTGCGTGGTGATTTACTGTTAGTGATTGTTACCTTGATTGCCGCTGCCGGATGGCTTTTTTCTAAAAATGCCTTGGCGGTGGTGCCACCTTTTTTGTTTATTGCGGTACGCTTTTTGTTGGCGGGCTGTTTATTGATGTTATTTAGTCGCCGTCGCTTAGCTCAGCTTAGTGGCTTGCAGTGGTGGTCGGCGATTAAAACCGGCTTGTTGTTTGCTGTGGCTTTATTGTTGTGGATTTTGGGTTTGTTCCATAGTACTCATCTGGGTGAGGCGGCTTTTATTGCGAGTTTGGCGGTGATTGCAATTCCGGTTATGGGGCGAGTGGTGTATGGCCATAGTATTTCTAAAACCTTGTTGCTGCCGCTGTTGTTGGCTGTGTTGGGGCTTGCTGCACTTACTCTTGAGGGTAAGGTGAGTTTTGAGCGCTCTCAGTTGTACTTGTTACTGGCGGCAGTCTTTTTTGCTTTGCAGTTTGTGGTGACGGCCTCGCATGCGGCTAAAATGCCGCCGCTCACCTTGGCGGCGGTGCAAATGATGACAGTTGGCATAGTCGCTTTTATCGTTGCGCTGTTGACCGAGCCGGTTGCTTTTAATTGGAGTGCCGATATTTGGGGTTGGGTGTTAGCCAGCGGCTTAATTGCTTCGCTACTGCGGTTTAGCCTGCAAACTTATGCCTTGTCGTTAAGCACGGCTACGCATGCCGGTATGCTGATGGTGTTGGAGCCTGTGTGGGTTACGATTATTGGGGCTTATTACTTATCGGAAACGCTGGCGCTTAATCAGTGGTTGGGTTGTGGGCTTATTTTTTTGGCTATTATTATTTATCAGCTTAGTCAAATTAAGGCTTGGCGGTATCGTGGGTCTTAGGTGGTGGGTTTTGTCCATCCTACGGTATTAATAAAAAAACGGTGCATTGGGTGCTGGTGGTTTTGTTTGTTGAATTCGTGAGGGATTAATCAGAATAGCTTTAGGCTATTCTGACCCTTCGGGCTTCGTCGCTGCGCGACTCGTAGCAAAATGCTATGCGCATTTTGTCGAACCGGCTCGGGTTCTCGTCCGTCCGGTAAGGTGTCAATAAAAAAGCGGTGCATTGGGTGCTGGTGGTTTTGTTTGTTGAATCCGGGAGGGATTAATCAGAATAGCTTTAGGCTATTCTGACCCTTCGGGCTTCGTCGCTGCGCGACTCGTATCAAAATGCTATGCGCATTTTGTCGAACCGGCTCGGGTTCTCGTCCGTCCAGTAACCGTATAAATAAAAAACCCGGCATTTAGCCGGGTTTTTTATTTATGGCGGTGAGGGAGGGATTCGAACCCTCGATACTTGCGTATACACACTTTCCAGGCGTGCTCCTTCAGCCACTCGGACACCTCACCTATGACTGTTTTGGCCGCTAAGCCAAGAGGGGCGCTAATGTATATGAGAACGTGGCGCTTGGCAACTCTAAGGGCTTGTTTTAGGTGGCTTTAGGCTTTTTTACTGACATTTATTATCGCCTTGCTATGATAGCGTTTTGTGCTCAGCCTAGAGAGTTGTCATTGAATAAAAAAGCATCAGCTATCAAGTGTGTTGTCGTCCCTGTTACTCATTACCAGCAAAATTGTTCGGTGCTTATTTGTGAGGCCACCGGCAAGGCGGCGGTGGTAGACCCTGGCGGTGATCTGGCGCGCATAGTGGCGGTGTTGCAGCAGCATCAGCTGACGCTGGAAAAAGTTTTTCTCACTCACGCCCATATGGATCATTGTGCTATTGCCGACGATATACGCCAGCAGTTTGCGGTGCCTATAGAGGGGCCCCATAAAGACGACCAGTTTTGGTTGGATCAGCTGCCCCAGTGGTGCGAAAAGGTGGGTTTTCCGCCAGGGCAGGTGTTTAGCCCCGACCGCTGGTTGCAGCAGGGCGATACGGTGAGTTTTGGTGAGCAGCAGTTGCAGGTGCTGCATTGCCCCGGCCACACGCCGGGCCATGTGGTGTTTTACCATGCCGAAAGCCAGTTGGCCTGGGTGGGGGATGTGTTGTTTAAAGGCTCTATAGGCCGCACGGATTTTCCGCGCGGCAATCGTGAGGATTTGCTGGCCGCCATTAAAACCAAGCTTTGGCCCTTGGGGGATGCGGTGACTTTTGTGCCCGGCCACGGCCCCAGCTCTACCTTTGGCGAGGAGCGGCGCAGCAACCCCTTTGTGGCCGATAAACATTACGGCTAGTAAGCTGCTAGCCCCTGAATCGTTAAAAATATAACCAATAATAAAGAAGGATGGTTTATGAAAAAGTTATTGCTACTGGCGCTGTTATTGTTCGCTTTATTGGCGGCTTGGAGTTACTGGCAGTTGGACGGCTTTCGCTCGGTGACACCTAAGGTGGCAGGCTCCTGCCAGATAATCAACGGTGTAGGGGCGGCGGCGGATATGGCCTTCAATTACCGCAGTGGCGTGGGCTATATGTCGGTGTATGACCGTTTGGGCGGCCTGCAGGGCGATAATCAAGCAAATGGCGATATTGTGGTGTTGGATACTCAGCAGCTGCCGGGCAGTTATACCATTAAAAACCGAGAGGGGCTGACCGACTTTAAACCCGCTGGCATTAGCTTACATGTTAATGCCAAAGGCCAGGGGCGCTTGTATGTAGTCAATAACCGCGCCACCGGCCAAGACACCATAGAGGTGCTCAGCGTAGCGCCAGGTAATCAGCTGGTGTTTGAGAAAACCCTTAAAAGCGACTTATTCCAAGGTGCCATAGACGTGGCAGCGGTGGGCTATGATCAGTTTTATGTGCTCACCGGTCCTGCACCCAGCTCGGCAATTGCCCGCTATAAGGCCATGCTGGGTTTTGGTGCTAAATCGACGTTGCGCTACTTTGATAGGGGGAGCATTAAAACCGTGGTTGAGGGCCATAGCTTTTTAAGCTCGGTGGCAGCTACCGCCAACGGCCACAGTGTTTACCTTGCCAATGCAAAGGGCCGCAGCGTGATGAGCTACCAGCGCGATTTGCTAAGCGGTGAGCTAAGCTATAGTCAAACGGTAGCGCTGGCAGCAGCGCCTGAGCAGCTGCAACTGGATGAGCAGGGCGGCCTATGGGTGGTGGGGGCATTAAGGCCGTTGGATTACCTGCGCCACCTAATGAGCAAAGGGCAAAAATCATCGGCCAGCGAGCTGTATTATATTGCCACCAACAATGACCTTTTGGCGCAACCGGTGGTCAAAATGACCAGCCTAGGCTTTGAGCAATCAGCCATGAGTTCGGCAGTTAAATGGGGGTCGCAGGTGATTGTGGGTAGTACCACCGCCAGAAATATACAGCTATGCCCATACTTATAAATGGGCATAGGCGGCGCTAAAATACTAGCGCCGCAACATGGGCATGTGCGAATAGGCTGTAACTATAGGGAGAATGCAGTGATGAAAATCTTATCAGGGTTAGTGTTATTAATAACGATGGCGGCCTGTAGTACGCAGTTGCGGGTGGCCACCGATTATGATGTGAGCTATGGCTTTGCCGCAGTTAAAACTTACGCATGGTTGCCAGACACCGATAAAAAAACACCAGACCCGCACATGGATAACAGCCTAATGCATCAGCGTTTGCATAGAGCAGTGGATCAGCAAATGGCGGCCCAGGGTTATGAAAAAGTGGCGTTTGAAAAGGCGGATGTTTTAATCACTTATCATTTAAGCTCTAACGAAAAGCTATCGGTAAAAAGCTATCACAATCATTTTGGTTACTACCCCTGCCATCATTGCTTTAATAGTTTTCATGGCGGCTTTCATCACGGCAATGATGTAGAGGTAAAACAATATCGTTCTGGTTCTTTTATGATCGATGTAATTGAGCCTACAAAACGTGAGTTATTATGGCGTGGCATTAGCGAGCGACGTCTGCCCGGCGAGGTTACACCGCAGCAGCGCGATCAGTTTGTGAATGAAACGGTTACCGCGATAATTAATCGTTTTCCGCCTAAATAGGCTTGCAAGTGCTGAACTTTTTCAGCACAATACGCGGCCTTTGAGCAAGCCCTCAAAGACGTTATGGTGGTCCTTCCGGTCCTCCCGCAACGATAGATAGCAAACTCCGCCAGGCCCGGAAGGGAGCAACGGTAGTTATCAACTCGTGTGCCGGGATGTGGCTGGTTGGACTGCCACCTTAATCTCCTCTTATTTTCAATCTCTTTTACTAAACACCAGCCCTTTGCAGCTTTTACAGCAGTTTATGTACAGCGGCGGCTAGTGTATGATCTCTGCATTTAGGCTCAGCATATTGCGGCCTTATTGCCACTTAACTTAATAACAGGCTTAGTGAATGAGTTACCAGGTGTTGGCCCGTAAATGGCGCCCCAAAACCTTTAGGGAAATGGTAGGCCAAGAGCATGTGCTTAAAGCCCTAATTAATGCCTTAGATCACAACCGGCTGCACCATGCCTACCTATTTACCGGCACCCGTGGGGTGGGTAAAACCACTATTGCACGGATTTTGGCCAAGTGCCTTAATTGCGAGGTGGGAGTTAGCTCGGTGCCTTGCGGCCAGTGCTCGGCCTGTAATGAAATTAACGAGGGCCGCTTTGTCGATTTAATCGAAGTGGATGCGGCCTCGCGCACCAAGGTAGAGGACACCCGCGAGCTGCTAGAGAACGTGCAGTACGCGCCTACCGCTGGGCGTTATAAAGTGTATCTTATCGATGAGGTGCACATGCTCTCTAACAGCTCGTTTAACGCGCTGTTAAAAACCTTAGAAGAGCCGCCGCCCCACGTTAAGTTTTTATTGGCCACTACCGATCCCCAAAAACTACCGGCCACGGTATTGTCGCGCTGCTTGCAGTTTAATTTAAAAAACATGAGCCCCGAGCGCATCGTAGGCCATTTGCAAAATGTGCTGCAGCAAGAGCTGGTAGAGTTTGAAGAGCCTGCCCTGTGGCAATTAGGTCGCGCCGCCGACGGCAGTATGCGCGATGCCTTGAGTTTAACGGATCAGGCCATAGCCTTTGGTTCGGGTAGCCTTAGCGAAACCGATGTTAGGCAAATGCTGGGCACTATAGATCAGCATTTTGTGGTGGATGTATTGCGCGGCCTCATGGCCCACGATGGCGCCCAAGTGCTGGCCTCGGTAGATAAGCTCTCACAATTTGCCCCTGATTACAGCGGTGCGCTGGAAGAGATGCTCACCCTGTTGCACCGCATAGCCATAGCGCAAGTGGTGCCCGATGCCATAGATAACAGCTACGGCGATGCCGAATTAATAGGCGAGCTGGCGCGGGCAATTACCGGTGAAGATGCCCAATTGTTTTACCAAATGGCCTTGGTGGGGCGCAGGGATTTATCGCTAAGCCCTGACCCGCGCAGTGGCTTTGAAATGCTGATGTTGCGCATGCTGGCCTTTAAACCCGCCGGTGTGCCTCAGGTAGGTGATATACAGTTGCAAAATAGCCCGGTGGCCGCTGCCCAGCCAGCCGCCAGTGCTGCGCCTGCACCAGCTATGGAGCAAGTGTCGCCTGCTGCCCCAGCGCAAGCAGCATCGCCGCAGGCTGACCCAGCGCCGCAGGCAAATAGCGCGGCACAAGCTGCCATGGCCGCACAAGGGCAGCCCCAGCAGGGCATGGCCCCGCAGGCTAATCAAGCAGCAGCGCCCAATTTACAGCCGCAGGCCGCGCCGCAAAGCCCGCCGCCAGCACCAGCTCAGCAAGCGGCAGCGCCACAGCAGCCAGCTCAAGTGCAGCCACAGGCCGAAGCACAGCCAGAGGCAGCAGAACCGGTAAAAAAGCCTGAAACCGCTGGGCTGGCAGCGGCAAAAGCAAGCTTAACCAGCCCGGCAGCCGCCGCGCCCAGCCCTGAACTGCCAGTTGTAGGTGAAGCAGAGGTTGCGGTTGAGGTTGAAGCACCCGAGGCTGAGTCGCAACAGCGGCCAGTCAATATGGCCTTAGCTGCGGCCAAGGCCGAATTGCTTAACCCTGCGGCTAAAGCGGCCAGTCCGGTAGCTAATCCGGCGGCCAGCCCTGAGCCAGCCCCAGAGCTTAGCGTTGTAGATGCCAATCCAACACCTGCAGCGCCTACCGCCAATACTGATGAGCAGCAGCCCCTGCGCATAGAGGATATTAACGTTAGCAATTGGCCAGCGCTGTATCCACGTTTAGGTTTTGGTGGGGTAGTGGGCAATATTGCCGCGCATTGCGCCCTGGTAGAACGCAATGGCGAGCAGCTGTCATTTGTTTTAGATGAAAACAATGCCAGCCTTTATAATGAGGGCTATGCCGATAGGATGCAGCAGCACCTAACGGTAACGCTCAATTGCCCGGTAAAGGTATCGGTAATGGTGACGCAGGTGGCCGGTGAAACTCCCGCCAGCTATAGCCACAAATGCCGTAATGAGCAAAAACAGCAGGCCACCAGAGCCTTACAAAACGACCCCAATGTGCGTTTGTTAGTGGAAGATTTTGGTGCCAGTTTAGATTTAGATTCTGTGAGCGCGGTGCATTAATTATTCAGCACCCCAGCTAAACAGGTAAGCAACGCGATAGAGAAATATTATGACTCCCAATTTAAATGATCTTATGAAGCAAGCGCAGCAAATGCAGGAAAAAATGAAGCAGGCGCAAGAAGATTTAGCCAAGGCAGAAGTTGAAGGCGAGTCAGGCGCAGGCTTAGTAAAAGTGTTAATGAATGGCCGCCACGATGTGCGCCGCGTCAGTATAGATGACAGCTTGATGTCAGAGAGCAAAGAAATTTTAGAAGATTTATTAGCCGCTGCGGTGAACGATGCGGTGCGCAAAGTTGAAGCCAGCAATCAGCAAGCCATGAAAAATATGACCGGCGGTTTAGATATCCCCGGTTTTAAAATGCCGTTTTAATTACTATGGCTTATAGTCCCTTAATTGATCAGTTAGTCGATGCCCTGCGTTGCCTGCCTGGCGTAGGCCCCAAGTCTGCGCAGCGCATGGCCTTTCATTTATTAGAGCGCGACCGCGAAGGTGGTTTTAAGCTGGCCCAGCATTTAGAGCAGGCCATGCAAGGGGTTAACCGCTGCGAGCAGTGCCGCACCTTAACCGAACAGCCTAAGTGCGCAATTTGCGCCAATACTAAGCGCGATCATGAAACCATTTGTGTGGTTGAGGCTCCCAGCGATGTGGTGGCCTTGGAACAGTCAGGGCAGTACCGCGGTACCTATTTTGTATTGATGGGTAAACTCTCGCCTATAGATGGCATAGGCCCCGAAGAAATTGGTGTCAGCCATTTATTAACCCGCATACAACAGCAACAAGTTAAAGAGGTGATACTAGCAACCAACCCTACGGTTGAGGGCGAGGCCACCGCTTATTATATTACCGCCCAGTTAAAAGCCTTGGGTGTTACCGTTTCACGTATTGCTCATGGCGTGCCCTTAGGTGGCGAGCTGGAGTTTGTCGATGTGGGCACACTTGCTCACGCTTTAGAAGGCCGCCAGGTAATTGCCTAATATGACTAGCAGCACCACCGATAATTATATTTATATAGCGAGTAATGAACAGTTGGCGCAGCGTTGCCAGCAGTGGCAAAGCGCAAGTTTTTTAGCCTTAGATACCGAGTTTATCCGCACCGATACCTTTTACCCTATAGCGGGTTTGCTGCAGCTTTCAGCCGGTGAAGAGAACTATTTAATCGACCCTTTAAGCATAGATGACTGGCAACCCTTGGTGGCTTTACTGCAGCAGCCTAGTATTGTGAAGGTGTTGCACTCCTGCAGTGAGGACCTAGAGGTTTTCGATAGATTGTTTGGGGTGTTGCCTGCGCCGTTATTTGATACCCAGTTAGCCGCTGCCATGTTGGGCTATGGTTTTAGCTTGAGCTATCAAAACTTGGTGGCCGCAATTTTAGATATACATGTGGAAAAGGGCGAGACGCGATCCAACTGGTTACGGCGCCCCTTAAGCCCATCGCAATGCCATTATGCGGCTTTGGATGTGGAGTATTTACCCGAAATTTATCAACAAATGCACGACAGCTTAGTGGCCAAAGGGCGCCTAACGTGGCTGCAACAGGAATGTGCCGAGCAAATTTCTGGTTTTAATAATGGCGAGCCCTATTACAAAAAAGTGAAGTCGGCATGGAAGTTGGCCCCTAAACAATTGCAAGTGTTAGCTGTGTTAACGAGCTGGCGCGAGCAACAGGCGCGCCAGCGCAATGTGCCCAGGGGTAGGGTGGTTAAAGATAAAAGCTGTTTTGAAATTGCCAGCATAATGCCTGAGCAACTTAATCAGCTAGCTAAAGTCAGTGAGTTAGGCCCTAAAACCCTACGAGTCGATGGCGAAACAATATTGGCTTTGGTAGCTGAAGCCAAAACCGCTAGCGAGCTGCCTGCGGCCTTGCCTAAGCCCCTGCCTATGCAAACGGGTACGGTATTAAAACAATTAAAGGCGCTGGTAAAACAAGTGGCGCAAGACTTGGATGTGGCCAGCGAAATTTTAGTCAAAAAACGCGACTACGAAAGCTTGTTGCGTTCGGGTATGTCAGGTCAGCCCTATCAATTACCTGCTTCTTTATTAGGTTGGCGCAAAGCCGTTATCGGCGATGCATTATTAAAGCTGCTCACTAAGAGCTAGCCGGCGAGTTAAGCATGAAAAAGATTTGTACTATTTATCGCAGCCCCAAAAAAGAGGGCATGTACTTGTATGTTGATAAGGCTGAAGATTTAACCCGTGTGCCCGAGGCTTTATTAAAACAATTCGGCAAGCCCGAGCATGCCATGGTGCTGGTGCTGCACCCCGAGCGTGAATTGGCGCGGGTAGATGTAAAAAAAGTGCTCAATGAAATAGGTGAAAATGGTTTTTTTCTGCAGTTGCCGCCAAGCACTTCAGAGGATGAGTATATGAAATCCATACACCAAAAAAACAGTAAAATGGGTGGCTGATGACTGCCGTAAAACCCTTTTGGGAAACCGTACCCCTGGCTGAAATGAGCCGCGAGCAGTGGGAGTCGCTGTGTGATGGCTGTGCCAAGTGTTGCCTGCACAAGCTAGAGGACGAAGATGACGGCCAGGTTTATTACACCAAGGTGGTGTGCCGTTATATGGATGATGATTGCCGCTGTACCGAATACCAGCGCCGCAACGAGTTGGTGCCCAACTGTGTGTGGCTTAGGCCTGAAGATGTAGAGAGCTTTCACTGGCTGCCTTCCACCTGCGCTTATCGCTTGGTGTATGAGGGCCAGCCCTTGCCGCAGTGGCACCCTTTGGTTAGCGGTAATGCCGAGTCTGTGCATGAGGCTGGGGTGTCGATTAAGGGGCGGGCGCTGAGCGAGGAGTTTGTGCACCCCGATGGCTACGAAGAGCATATTATTCACTGGGTGGAATAAATGCCGACAATAACGAGTAGGAGATCTTATGGCGGGTGATTATTTATTGGCGTGGGGCAGCTATGTTACCGCGGCTTTGCTGCTGTTGCTGTTGTTATGGCGTATGACGGCGGCGATTAAGCTTATCGACCTGCGTATTATTTTAGTGATATTGGCTGCGGCGCTGTTATTTACCCCGGTGCCGGTAGAGCCGGGCTCGGCGTATTGGGCCCCCGCTTTTATGGCGGCGTTAATTGATGCGGTGACTATAGGGGCTGAGGCCGGTATTAAGCGTTTATGGCCTATTCTTATTGTGATGCTGCTATTGGTAGTGCTTTCACTCATTGCCCGAGTGTTGCGGCATAGGCAAAAATCGGCGGCTACGCCAAAGTAAAACTGCATTTGGCGTACTTAAGGCCTTGATTATAATCATAAAAGCCTGTTGTTAATTGTCAGAAACCTGCTATAAATGTTTGTTAATAAAACAAATTTTCTAATTGGGTGGGCTGCCTAGCTCGCTCAAACATTCTATTTAGAGCTTACAACATGATGGCGATTGCACGCGGCTTAATCACTTTATGGATTTTATTGGGCGTTAACCTGGCGGTTAATGCGCAAAGCATGGAGGCAGCCCTAGCCGATGCTGCCAAAGCCCCCGACGTGCGGGTGGTAATAGATATATCGGGCAGCATGAAAAGCAATGATCCCGAAAACCTGCGCAGGCCTGCCTTAGAGTTATTGGTCAAATTATTCCCCGAGCAGGCTAAAGCCGGTGTCTGGACCTTTGGCCAGTGGGTCAACATGCTGGTTAAGCATGGCCAGGTGGATGATAAATGGCGCGATAATGCTATTTTGGCGGCGCAAAAAATCAACTCAGTAGCGCTGCATACTAATATCCCCCTAGCCCTAGAAAAAGCGGCTATGGACCTCACTAAGCTAGACCCTAACTACGCCACCCATATGATACTGCTTACCGATGGTATGGTGGATGTGTCTAAGTCCAAGCAAGAAAACCTAGCCGCTAGGGATAAAATCATTAATGAGATTTTACCCAAGCTGCGCGATGCCGGTATCACCATACACACCGTGGCCCTGTCTAAAAATGCCGATAGCGAGTTGATGGAGCGCCTGGCGGTAGAAACCAACGGCCTTACCGCAGTAGCTGAAACCGCTGAAGAGTTGATGGCGGTATTTTTACAGGCCTTTGATGCCGCCGCCCCTGCAGAGCAACTGCCCTTAGAGGGCAATCGCTTTATGGTGGATTCCAGCATAGAAGAGTTTACCGCGCTGATTTTTAAAAAGCCGGGCAGTGACCCCGCCATCTTAGTGGCACCCGATAATAAGCGCAGCACTGAGGCCAAGCACGACAGTGATACCAGCTGGTTTAGCGATAAAAACTACGAATTAATCACTGTGAAATCGCCCTATGAAGGTGAGTGGCAGTTGGCGGCAGATTTAGAGCCCGGCAGCCGCGTCACCATAGTGAGCAATCTCAGCTTGGTGGTGTCGCGTTTGCCTGCCAGTATGTTTGTGGGCACTGATAGCGAGCTATCCGTGCTGTTACAGGAGCAGGGTAAAACTATTATGGACCCCAACCTGTTATCGCTAGTGGATGTAGAGGTAAATATTAAACGCCGCGATGATGAGCAATCTTGGCAGTTATCCTTAAGCGATAACGGCGCCCCCAATAACGGCTTATTTAGCCGGGAGTTGGCCATGCTGGCCGAGGCAGGGGTGTACGATATTAGCGTACGGGCCGATGGCAAAAGTTTTCAGCGTGAGCAAAAACAAACCATAGCCGTTAGGGAAACCTTTGATATACGGCAGCTGACCAGCGATGATATGCCGCCCAATCATAGTGTGAGCTTATTTGCCCAAAACCCCGCAATAGATACTGAAGGCTCTACCGTATTAGCCAAGGTTAAAAGCCCTGATGGCAGTACTGCGCTTAAGGCCGTTAAGGTGATTAAAGACCGTACTTGGCAATTGGATCTGGTTGGTGTTGAGCAGTCAGGTAGTTATTGGGTTAACTTCGAGGCAACGGGGCAGTATAAAACCGGTGGTCGTTTTGACTATGCCTCAGATGTCATAGAAATTGTGCATACCGTGCCCGGTTCACCACTCCTAGCAGCACCTGAGCCTGTAGTAGAGCCTGAACCCGAGCCAGAACCAGAGCCCGTCAAACCAGAAACACCGGTTGTAGACCAGCAACCTCCAGCTGAGCAAGGGCTTAGCATGGCGGATATATTACTGTATGTAGGCATAGCACTGGGTAATATCATCACCATAGCGCTGGGTTATTTTGCTTATAAAATGGTGATGGGGGCAGACAAGTCCGAAGTGTTGGGCCAATCCGATGATATAGAGCCAGAGGCCACAGCCGAGCAAGAGAGCCCAAGTGAGCCGGAGCCCGCCGTGGAGCCAGAATCAGAACCAGAACCAGAACCAGAACCGCAAGCTAGCCCTGAGCCCGATACTGGTGATATGGACTTAGACCTAGGTGAACCCGCCGATTTAGAAGAGGCCCCTGCCGATGCTGCAGAGCCCGAGCCAGCAGCTGAAGAGGCTGGCATAGAGGTAGATTTAGAAAGCGAAATAGAGCTGGATGATGAAGACCTAGAAGATTTGGCCGACGTTGATGACATCTTGGACCTGCCCGATGAGGCCATAGATATAGAACCCGATAAAAAATAATCGCGCAGCCTCGTTACGCCCCAGTTATAAAGCTTATTAAATAAGCACTATAGCTGGGGCGTTTTAGCTTGTGTTAAAGCAAAATGTTGCCAGCCCTAAGAGGAATGGTTAGGCTGGTGCTAATCAATAAACTGTTGGATAGCTGTATGAAATTTCAAGGCACAAATACTTATATTGCCACCGATGATTTGCAAACTGCCGTTAACGCCGCTGTGACTCTGCAACGCCCTTTATTAATTAAAGGTGAGCCGGGTACAGGCAAAACCCTATTGGCCGAGCAGGTGGCCGAGTCTTTAGGTTTAGAGCTTATTCAGTGGCATATAAAATCTACCACTAAGGCGCAGCAGGGCTTATACGAATACGATGCGGTTTCGCGTTTACGCGACTCACAGCTAGGCGATGAGCGTGTGCATGATATTAAGCATTACATACGCAAAGGTAAGCTGTGGCAGGCTTTTGAAGCTGAGCAGCAAGTGGTTCTGCTAATTGATGAAGTGGATAAGGCCGATATAGAGTTTCCCAATGATTTATTGGTGGAGCTGGATAAGATGGAGTTCTTTGTTTATGAAACCGGGCAAACCATTAAAGCCAAGCACCGTCCCATTATTATTATCACCAGTAATAATGAAAAAGAATTGCCGGACGCTTTTTTAAGGCGCTGCTTTTTTCATTTTATTAGCTTCCCCGACAGGGAAACCATGAAGCGTATCGTAGACGTACATTTCCCTAATGTGCAGCTGGATTTAGTCAACCAAGCCATGGATATGTTTTTTGAGGTGCGGGATATACCGGGCTTAAGAAAAAAACCTTCCACCTCGGAGCTGATTGATTGGTTAAAGTTATTGATGGCTGATGATATGCCTGATGAAATTTTAAAAAATCACGATAGCAGTAAGGCCATACCTCCACTGTATGGTGCGCTGTTAAAAAATGAGCAAGATGTGCATATGTTAGAGCGCTTGGCCTTTTTACAGCGCCGGGAACAGCGTTAATGCTGATTAATTTTTTTCAGTTACTAAAAAGCCAAGGTGTACCGGTTTCAACCAAAGAGTTGCTGGATTTAATTTTGGCTTTAAAAAATCATCTGGCTTTTGCTGATATGGATGAGTTTTATTACTTAAGCCGTGCAGTTTTGGTTAAAGATGAAAAACACTACGATCGTTTTGATCGCTCATTTGCCCTGTACTTTCAGCAACTGGAAAATATAGACGATATTATCGACGCCCTAATCCCCGAGGAGTGGCTGCGTAAAGAGTTTGAAAAAACACTGAGCGAAGAAGATAAAAAGAAGATACAGTCGCTAGGTGGTCTAGAAGAGTTAATCAAAGCCTTTAAGGAGCGCATGGAAGAGCAAAAAAAACGCCACCAAGGTGGTAATAAATGGATAGGCACCGGCGGCACCTCACCCTTTGGCCACAGTGGCTATAATCCCGAGGGCATAAGAATAGGCGGTGAAAGCCGCAACAAAAGTGCTGTTAAAGTATGGGAAAAGCGCGAGTTTAAAAACCTAGATGATGACGTAGAGCTAGGTACCCGTAATATTAAAGTGGCACTGCGGCGGCTGCGACAATTTGCCCGCACCGGAGCCAGTGAAGAACTGGATTTAAACGACACCATACGCAGCACCGCCAATAATGCCGGCTTATTAGATATTAAAATGGTGCCTGAACGCCACAATGCAGTGAAAGTGTTGCTGTTTTTTGATGTGGGCGGCTCTATGGATTTTTATATTAAAAACTGTGAAGAGCTATTTTCAGCAGCGCGTTCAGAATTTAAGCATATGGAATATTTTTATTTCCATAATTTTATTTATGAGTCGCTGTGGGATGATAACCAGCGCCGCCGCGACCAGCGTACAGACTTAAACGATATACTGCATAAATACGGCAGCGACTATAAAGTGATTATCGTAGGGGATGCCTCTATGTCGCCTTACGAAATCAGCTACCCAGGCGGCAGCATAGAGCACTGGAATGAAGAGGCGGGCGAAGCTTATTTTAAGCGGCTCACAGCCGTTTACGATAAAGTCGTTTGGCTCAACCCCGTAGCGGAAAAATCTTGGCGCTACACCCAAACTATAGCTTATTGCCAGCAGCTGGTAGAGGGCCATATGTACCCGCTAACCGTAAATGGTTTAGAGCGGGCTATGCGATATCTTTCAGCCTAGCTTGGGTGTTGGGTTTTCTTACACAATATGGGCAGCTGATATTGTTTGTTTTTTCAGCTGGTTGATTTTTGGTCAGTTTGTTTTGTTGGTCTGGAATTTGCTCTTGTATTAAACACTATTATTTTGTGATTTTTAATTGTTTATTATAAGGGGAAGAGGTCAATGATTTCAGTCAAAACTGTAATAACCAATGCTGTGGCGGGGGCGTTACTTGCTCTGTCATCAATATCAGCGTTTGCTCATCCGGTAGAGTATATTTTTGAAGACAATCTAGATAATACTTTCACTTTCAGTGCCATGACGATTGTGCATGGTTCTGCTGCTGGTGCGGGTACTGGCTTTTTGCTTAATGGCAATGCTGTTAGCTTTGATAATGAATATGGCATTTCCGATGCTGCCTGGGATGCCAAAAGAGCGGCCGCAGATGGCGTAAGTGCTGGCGGTGGCTTTAATTTGGATGATTTCTCTGCTCAGCTGGTGTTGGATGTCACCCTAGATTTAGCAACCTTGGCAAGCTATGGCTTTAGTCAGGGAGTGGCTTTCACTATCGATACATTTGATGCCAGCCTTCGTTGGGCTAGTGGTAATGATGGCAGTATGGTGTTCACTACTTCGGTAGCAGAGCCAGCCACTTTGTCTTTATTAGCTTTGGGCTTGATGGGGTTGGGCTTCTCTAGACGACGTCAACAATAGTTTAGTTGGCCGAGGGTTATAAAAGCGAGGTTGCTAGGCAGCCTCACTTTTTTATGGGCATTGAAAAAGTTAGTGCTTAAAGGCAATTAAAGCTGCGGTAATGGCCACATTTAAAGACTCCACCTCATTATTCATAGGGATGCAAAGTTGGTGCTGGGACAAAGCCTGCACCGCTGGGCTAACCCCTTCGGTTTCGTTGCCTAGTACGTAGACTGTGGTGCCTTTAGCCTGGTAATCAAACAGTGATGTGCTGGCGTGGGAGGATAAGGTGCAAATAGTTGCGCCGGTGTTGCTTAATAACTCCAGCGCCTGTTCTATGCTGTCGCTATAGATTAGCGGTGTTTTAAAGACTGTGCCGGTACTGGCTTTAATCACTAAGGGTGATAGGGCGGCGCAGCCTTTTTGCGGCAGTATTAAGCCGTCTATATAGCCTGCACAAACCGAGCGTATAATCATGCCCAGGTTCTGTGGGTTGGTAATGCGGTCTAGGGCTATTAGCGAGCAGTTGCCTTGGGGTTTATTACTAATAAATTCTTCCACCGAAATATATTGTTTGAGCTGTATGTCGGCGGCGACCCCTTGATCTTGCTTGGCGTTTTTAGAGATGCGCGATAAGGCTTTTTTATCGTGATACTGTATTTCTATGCCGCGCTGTTCAGCTATGGCGATGATTTCGGCAATAATGCCCTGGGGTTTGTTAGAGTCAGCTAGGTGTAGTTTGAAAAAACGCAACTGTGGATTTTGCAGTGCTTCGAGTACGGGCTTGCGGCCGTAAATGGTCAGTAGGCTTTTAAAAAAACGCTGCTTTTTTTTGTATTGTTCAGAGTCTTGAGTATGTTCGGCTGCTGGCTTCATTGCAGGTAGGGAGACCTAGGTTAGGGATAATTACGGCAATGATAAAGTAAAGCAGCCGCCGTTGTCGTGGTTTGATAGGCTGATGGAACCGGTTTTTTCCTTGCAGCGGTGCAGTTTGGCGATTTCTGCGGCAAAAAATAAGCCCAGGTTGGTGCTGCCGGTATTAAAATCTAAGCTGCGCTCGTTATTGGATAGCTTGTCAATAATGCTTTGCGGATAGCCCGAGCCATTGTCTTTGATTTGTATAACTATGCCTGCATCGACTTTGTCGCAATAAATATCTATACGGTCTTGAGTGTATTTTGCACAGTTCACTAAAATATTGCCTACTACGCCTGCGATTAAGTTCTCATCAAAATAGCCACTGAGATTAGGGTCGCAGTGTATGTTTAGCTTTATATTGTTGATGTCGAACAGTAGTTGCTGACTGGCGGCTTGCTCTTCTAAAAAGTCCTCTAAGTAGACTTCTTGGTTGTTGATAGAAAGCTGATTGTTATCCAGCCTATATAGACCAAGTAAATGTATTAGTGAGTGGTTAATACGAGAGGCTTCACCGTGTAAAACACTAAACTGATGGCGCTTTTCAGTATCGCTATCATTAATGTCTATCATGCTTTCCAATGAGTTGAGTAGCATGCCTAATGAATTTTTTATGTCGTGTACCGAAGAGGCCAGTAACATAGGAAAGTCAATTTTATTATTAGACACTGGGTTTCCTTGTTTAGCTATTTTGCGCCAGTTTTTCTAAGTGGGCATTTACCGCTTGAAAGCGATCGTATAACACGTGATCGCTTTCTAAGTGCTCCAGTTTTGAAGCTGCTTCACGGCCACGGCTAATGCCTTTAGGGCTGACGCCATCTACATTCATTTTTTTCACTAGTGCCAGCATCAGGTTAAGGTTTAGGCCTGCATTATTGGGGTAGTGCATTAGCGCCTGGCTAAATAGTTGTATGGCTTTATTAAACTCTTTGTTGCCAAAGAGTTTTTTGCCGGTTTGGTTAAGTTCTATGGCTTTGCGCTTGCCGTGCTCGGTAATAGGCTCATCAGACATGGCATCAATTTTCATGCAAATGTCGGGGTCGTCAGCATATTTCTTAGCTAGATCAGTCAATAGCTCCATGGATTTTTTGTCGTCGCCTATGGCTTTAAAGGTTTTGGCCATGTCTAGGCTGAGCTGTACAGATTTGTTTTCCGCTTGTTCTATACGTGCTTGGCTGGCGGCTACTTTTTCCTTGGCTTTTTGCTCGTCACCTGCGTCGGCGTATACACCGGCTTCTATAATGTCTGACTGTAAATGGATGTTGTCGTGATTTTTATATTTACGGCGTGCGCGGCGTAATATTTCTTGGGCGTCTTTTATCCGTTGTGCGGGTTTATCTTTGCTGTGTTTAAGTTCAGCTGAGATACAGCGGGCTAAATTAAAATGGTGTTCGGGGGTTTCGTATACTGAATTATTGCCTAGTCGAATAACTTTTTTGTGGGCGGCTTCGGCGCTGGCCCAATCGTGGTTGGCTTCGGCTAGCTCGGCGATTTTTTCTTGCCTGAGTATGGCGTTAGGGGATATAGCGGCGGCTTTTTCCAGCAGTAACTGGGCCTGCTCGGCTTCACCTTTACGTACTTTAATATCGGCCATGCAATCATAAATTTCTAAGCATTGGCAGCCGTTATCGATGAGTTTGCCAAAAATTTCTTCAGCTTCTTCCAGTTCGTTTAAGGCCATTAGGCTTTTGCCTAGGCCTATGCTAGCCCATTCCACATCACGCTCAGATAAAACATTTTTATACAGCTCTTTGGCTTGGCTGTATTTATGTTTTTTGTAAAAACAGCTGCCCATAATGCGGTGGCAGCGGCTTTCATATTTGTCGTGCAGGGCAATGCGGTTTTTGCATAGCTCTATGGCTAAATCAAAATCCAGCATGTCCATAGCTTTGTATATTTCGTGCAAGGCTTCTTTTTCTAATACCATGCGGCCCAGGCGTTTTTGCAAAACACTTTGGGTGAAGGGTTTGGTGAGGTAATCGTCGGGCTGGTATTCCAAGGCGCCAAATACCATGCTTTTGGTGGTTTCGGCAGTAATCATCATATACAGGCTGGTTTGTTTTAATGTGCCTTTGTAGCGCATTTCTTCCAAAATTTGTTGGCCTGATTTGCCATCGCCTAAGTTGTAATCGGCCAGTATAATGTCGTAGCGATTGTCGTCGCATTTAAGTATGGCTTCATCGCCATTGGATGCAGTGTCTATACTCTCCACGCCAAAGTTAACCAGCATACGCCTGATAGACCCCCGCATATCCGGGTAATCATCAATGATAAGTGCTGTTTTTTGTTTAAACAGTTTAAAAAGGGCGAGCTGAGGGGAAACCATGCTGTTGTATATGTCTCACTGTGAGATAAATAATATCGTTATTGATCAATATGTTACTTAATTAAGCTGATAGTATAGTTTAGTTTGGGTATTTTACTGTAATTTATTATTAGCCGCTGGCTAAGAGCGTGAAATTTGATGAAATTTGAGAACTTATTAGCTACTAGCTGGCGCGATATCGCCTATTGTACGGCCTTGTTAGAGCGCATGTACCCCAATTATTGTTTGTTTTCTGAGCTAACCGAAAGCGGTGATGCCAAGGTACTAAGAAATGGCTTGGATACGCTGTGGGCCAGTTGTGCCGGCCACGAGCAAACCGTTGATTTTAATAAGCAGCTAGAAAAGTTAGAGCCAGTAATGCCAGATAGCGAAAACTGCGAGTTCTTTGGTGTTAGGCCCGCTGCTGATGCCTGTGTGGCTTTGGCCATGTTATTTGATTGCTGTGCGGGCAATCAGCCGCTAGAGACAGAAGCTTTTGAAAAGCTATATTGCTCAACCATTATGGCCTACTTAGAGTTTGTCCAACCTGAACTCAATGCCGAGCAAGCTCAGCAGCATGAGCTTATGGTCGATGCCGAGGCTTATTTTGCTGAGTTACGGCAGCGCTTGGCGGAGGATGCGCTACCGCAAAAAGATAGTGTAAAGGCCTTGAAGAGCTTTGCTGGCAGCATTGCGGTGAGCAATATAGGCATAGCAACGCAATAGGTCGATTTATGCAAAAAACCACTTTACAGCTATACGGCACTTTGGGCTGCCATTTGTGTGAGCAGGCCAAGGCCATGGTAATTGCTGGCTTGCCGGCCGATGGCTATGTCTTGCAAGAGTTAGATATTAGCGAGTCCGCTGAGCTAATGTCGCTGTATGCGCTGCGTATACCGGTGCTGTACCGGCCTGATTTACAGCTGGAGCTGGATTGGCCTTTTGATGAGGCCTTATTACAGGCCTTTATGTCCGCAGAGGCTTAGCCTCAGCCTTGGCCTGCAAGCCCAAACCAAAAAACAGTCTACTCGTGGCTGCGGTTTGTTGTATTACCTCATCAATTTCTCGTTGGCTACAGCGCGCCACAGCTTCCGCTACGTAGTTGAGCGTGCAGGGCTCGTTACGGCCCTTGCGAGCTAGCTTGGGCTTGGGTTGAGTCTTGGGGCTAAGATAAGGGGCGTCGGTTTCTATCATCAGCCTGTGCGGGGGGATGGCTGCTACACACTCCCGCAAGGCCTGGCCACGTTGTTCATCGCAGATCCAGCCAGTAACACCTATATGTAAATCTAAATCCAGATAGTTAAAGCATTGCTGCTTATCGCCGGTGAAGCAGTGTATTACCGCGTTTACCAGCTGGGGGCGGTAGTATTTGAGTATGTCTAGTTGCTTCTCGTGGGCGTCGCGCTCGTGCAAAAATAAGGGTGGCTGTAGCTCTATAGCCAGGGCTATTTGCTGCTCAAAGGCATGTATTTGTTGCTGGGGGCTGGAAAAATTACGGTTAAAATCTAGCCCCGTTTCACCTATGGCCCGCACACAGGGCTGGCTGGCCAGTTGTTTGAGTTGTTCATAGTTATGGGCGTCAAACTGGCTGGCGTCATGGGGATGTATACCCGCGGTGCAGTAGAGGTAATGGGGGTACTGCTGGCATAGGGCGATAGCGGCGGTGGACTCCGCTATGCTGGTGCCAGTGACCACGATATGGCTGATATGGGCCTGCTGCGCCCGGCTGATCACTTGTGCTAGGTCTTTGGCAAAGCGTGCGTGAGTAAGGTTGGCGCCTATATCTATACTGGCGTGCAGAGTTTGGGCTAAGGGCTGAGTCATAGCGGCTGTCGTGTTAGTGGTAAGCTTGCTAGTATATCGCTGCAACTGTTTGAAAGTAATCTTGTTTCGCTTTTAGTGCAGCTGCGGGCTAGGCTGATTATGTATAGCCGGTGTAGTAGTGCCCATGGGAGAATTATTTTCCTATCTATAGAATCTTCTATTACACTGCCCATAGCACTAATGGATAACCTTTATTCATACTCCCTTTGGTAAAGCGGTAAGGTTTATGTCTGATCTTTTAAAAAATGTTGATTCACGTACTAATCTTGTAGGCCGCAACCGCCTAGAGTTGCTAACGTTTAGGCTTAAAGGTTCGCAGCTTTTTGCTATTAATGTGTTTAAGGTGCAGGAAGTACAAGAAATACAAAAGGTACCCCGTTTTACCTCCTTGCCTAAAAGTAACCCCGTGGTTGTGGGTGTGACAACGGTACGTGGTCAAACCATCCCGGTGATTGATTTGAGCTTGGCTATAGGGCGTAGTGCTATCCCTTTAGACGGCAATGCCGCCATGATAGTGACGGAGTACAACCGCACATTGCAGGCTTTTGTGGTGGGATCGGTAGATAGAATTGTTAACTTAAACTGGGAAGAAGTTATGCCGCCGCCAGCAGCCTCAGGCAGGGACAATTTCTTAACGGCCATTACGCGTGTTGACGGAAAAATTGTAGAAATCATCGATGTGGAGAAAGTATTGGCCACGGTGGTGAATTTTGATACTCATGTTTCTGAAGAGGTGCTACAACAAGAGGTATTGGAGTTCGCTAAGGGTATGGAAGTGCTGCTAGTCGATGATTCGCGCTTAGCTATAGAGCAGGCCTCTACCACATTGCGGCAGCTAGGCCTGGAAGTTATTGTTGAAATGGACGGCTTAAAAGCTTTGCGTCGCCTACAGAGTTGGCGTGACCAAGGCATAGATGTGACTAAAAAACTTTTAATGGTGATTACTGATGCCGAAATGCCAGAAATGGATGGCTATCGTTTAACTACAGAGATTAAACGTGACCCAGCATTGAAAGATTTATTTGTGGTATTACATACTTCTTTAAGTGGTAACTTTAATCACGCCATGGTTAAAAAAGTAGGTTGCGATGGCTTCTTATCAAAATTTCAACCTGATAAATTAGCCGAAGAAGTACAAGAGCGCGTTAAAATGCTTATGCAGCAGTAGCCTATAGTGCAGTGCTGGCTGCATTGCTGGGCAGTGCAATTTTTTGTTCGTGGCTATCTACTAAACTGCGGCTGTTACCCATAAGGTGGCTGTAGATTAGTGATGAAGCTAAAACATTTTTTATATAGTTGCGAGTTTCATAATAGGGCAGAGTATCTATCCAAATATCGTAGTCCATTGCTTCTACCTGCTGGTTTAGCCAGCGTTTCACTCTATAAGGCCCGGCGTTAAAGGCGGCTGTAGCTAAAATTTTATTTCCCTCAAAAGTATCCAGTAGTTGCTGCAGGTAGTGGCTGCCTAATAGAAGATTGGTATCAGCTTGGTATAGATCTTTACGTTTAAAGCTTAAGCCCGCCAGCTGTGCCACATCTTTGGCTGTACCCGGCCGCAATTGCATTAGGCCTTTGGCGCCTGCGCTGGAGGTTGCGTCTGCGGCAAAGGCGCTTTCTTGCCTGGTCACTGCATAAATCCAAGCAGGTTGCACGGCGGTGGCTTTGGCGACAGGCATAATAGTTTGTTGATAAGCCATGGGAAAACGCAGTTCTAAGTCATCTTTATAATCAGACTTTGCTGCTGACATTATGGCTTGTTGATGCCAGCCCCATTGGTGAGCCAGTAAGCTGGCGTTGATATGTTGCTGGGGCGTGAAGTGGCGGGTAGCGTGGTGCCATTCGCGTCTGGCGGCTATGGATTCACCCAATAAATAAAAAACCTTAGCGCGTTGTATAGCGGGCCGTTGTTGCAAGTCGTGGGTGTCTATATGGCTGGGGGTTCGGTTATGCTCAAAAACGTAGGGCTGGCCCAGTAATTCGGCCGCTAAAAAACCATAATAGTGGCGCTGTTGGGATAAGGCTTGTAGTTTTTCTAAGCTGTTGTACTGATTGTTTTGTAATTTTATTGCCGCACGTGCCTGCCAGTATTGCCATTGTGGTTGTTGCTGATGTTCGCTGGGTAATAAGCCTAGCCAGCGTTGCGCCTGCTGCCACTGTTGGTTTTTTATAGCCAGTAATATGCGCCATTCTAATAAAAATACATCGTCACCATTGGGGTCATTTTTAATTAACCAGCTCAGGGCCTGGCTGTCGCCGCTGGCGATCAGCTGGCGGGCAATAATTTGTTTTAGTTGTTGCTGTTGCTGGGTATTAAATACAAATTGTTGTTGATAGCTAGGCCAGTGTTTAAGCACCAGCGCTAAATTTTTATCCGCTAAGCGTTCGATGCCGTACAGAGCTATAGCTTGCTGATAATGTAATTCCAGCTTTGCATTGGCCTGTAATATTGCTAAGTCTTGAGGTTGCCTGTGGATATGGCGTAATTGCTGGACCACCGCTTGTAAGCCTGGGTTGGCGCGGCGGTGTAAATAATTTACCAAGCTGTGATTATCATGCTTAATCGCCAAGATAATCCGCTGCCACATAAGATCATCTGTTAACAGCCCCGCCTGTTGCCAGCGTTGCAGCGGTAGGTCACAGGCATCGGGTAAAGAACGGGCGCTTAACCATAGCGGCTGGGTTTGTTGCAGGGCTGTATCTTGCTTGCCGCTATGATGTAAGGCGCTGAGGTATTGGCAGTGCAGGGCGGTGGAGCTTTGCGTGGGCACATAAAAGGATAAAAAATCCTGCCAGCGCTGTTGTTTGGCTAAATGGCTTAGCCATTTCTGACGAAATTGCTGGGCTACCACCGAGCCCTGATGGCGATTTAAAAAGCTTAAGGCCTGAGTGCTAGAGAGCTGATGCATGCGCTTATAAAGCAGGTGTTTTTCTATATAGGGCGCTAGGGGGAAATCTTTTAGTTGGTACAGGCCTTTTTCAGCCTGTTTGAGCTGGCCTTTGCGTATTGCGATTAAGGTGTCTTGGTAAAGTTGGATTTGCGCGGGAGCTAATTCGGCTTTGACGTCTGGGCTGGCTGCTACAGGGCTGGCATAGCTGCCGCTGCTTAAGCCTAAGAGCAAAGCGCCGCTGGCTAGACTTATCCAGTGTTTGACTTTAATCCTGTTTAGCGACAATAACGCTAGACGCTGAGCCATAATCGGCAGCCTAAATCCTGATGTGGGTGAAAAAATGCTGTGCAGTACAGTATGTGCTGCTATTCCAGCCCTGCTCTGTAGTATAATCCAGCCCCCATTCAAGACTAGTTTTTATTGTTATATACAAGCAACATCTTGTTTTAAGATCAGTTTTTGTGCGTTTAGTCGCACGTTTTAAGGTGGTATATGCCGTTAATACGGATAGATAACTTGGGCCTGTCCTTTGGCCCCCATGTGATACTCGAAGACGCTAATTTACAGTTATACAAAGGCGATAGAGTTTGTTTAATCGGCCGCAATGGAGCGGGTAAGTCGACATTGATGAAGCTGGTGGCCCAGCAAATACAGCCCGATGCGGGCTCTATTTGGTTTCGCCCCGGTATTAAAATTGCGCGCTTAGAGCAGGAGTTACCGCCGGCGGATCACCGCACAGTGCTAGAGTTTGTTAGCGAGGGCTTGGCCGAAACAGCTGCCTTGCTGGAACAGTACGATACCTTGGCCAGCCAGGCCATGGATGAAAAAAGCCTGGAGCGCCTAGCCCGCCTACAGCACCAGCTAGAGGCGGTGGATGGCTGGTCGCTACAGCAAAAGGTAGACGAGGTTATCACTCGCTTAGGACTGCCCAGCGAGCAGCGTATGGATGCTCTATCGGGCGGCTGGCGTCGCCGGGTAGCCTTAGGGCAGGCGCTAGTGACCAACCCCGACATACTGTTGCTGGACGAGCCTACCAACCACCTGGATATAGAAACCATAGAGTGGCTGGAAAAGCACTTATTAGAATTTAACGGCGCGATACTGTTTATCACCCACGATAGATCCTTAGTAAGACGCTTGGCCACCAAGGTGGTAGAGCTAGATAGGGGCAACTTGCAGCTATTCCCCTCCGATTACGATAACTACCTTACTGAAAAAGAGCATCAGCTAGAGGTAGAAGAGCAGCAAAATGCCTTGTTTGATAAGCGCTTGGCGCAGGAAGAGGTGTGGATAAGGCAGGGCATTAAAGCTAGGCGCACCCGTAACGAGGGCCGGGTAAGGGCTTTAAAAAGATTGCGCGAAGAACGTTCACAGCGCCGCGAGCGGGTGGGGTCAGCCAATATACAAGTAGAGCAATCCAGCCTGTCGGGCAAAATTGTGGCAGAGCTGACGGATGTTAGCTTTGGTTACGGCGACAAAAAACTGTTTGAGCACGTGAGCACCCGCGTGATGCGCGGTGACAAAATAGGCCTTATAGGTCCTAACGGAGTGGGTAAAACCACCTTGTTAAAAATCATCTTAGGTGAACTAGAAGCCACTAGCGGCAAGGTGCAATTAGGCACCAAGCAAGATGTGGTTTACTTCGACCAAATGCGCGATCACTTGGAAGATGATAAAACCATCGTCGACACCGTAGGCCAAGGCCGCGACAGCATTACCATTAATGGCAAAGATCGCCATATTATGAGCTACCTCAGCGACTTTTTGTTTTCGCCAGAGCGTGCGCGCACTCCTTTAAAAGCGTTGTCAGGGGGCGAGCGCAATCGGGTGCAGCTGGCTTGTTTGTTTAGCCAACCCGCTAATATTTTGGTGTTGGATGAGCCCACTAACGACCTGGATGTGGAAACGCTGGAATTATTAGAGTCCATCTTTATTGATTTTGGCGGCACTATTTTATTGGTCAGCCACGATAGGGAGTTTATGGATAATGTGGTTAGCAGCACCCTGGTCTTCGAAGGCGACGGCGTGGTGAACGACTATATAGGCGGCTACGAAGATTGGATTAGGCAAACCGGAGGCTTTGCTGCCATACGCGAAAAACGCGCGCAGCAGCAAAAACGCCTACAAGAAAAACAAGCCGCAGAGCAAAAGGCCGCTGCTGTTAGCGAGAGCAAGCCGAAAAAGCTGAGTTATAAATTACAGCGCGAGTTGGACGAGTTACCGGAGCTAATAGAAGGCCTGGAAACGCAACAGCAAGAGCTGCAAGCGATAACCGGCTCGGCGGATTTTTACCAGCAAGATAAAACAGAGGTGGCGGCTAAATTACAACAGCTAGCCGATTTAGATCAGCGCTTGCAGCAGGCCTACCAGCGCTGGGAAGAATTGGCCGATTAATCCTCACGGCCTACACGCACGGCTAGCACATCACATTTTGCGCCGTGCAACACGCTGTTGGCAGTGGAGCCCAGCAGCAGGGCTAAACCGTGGCGGCCGTGGCTGCCTATCACGATAACATCGGCATTAAGCTCTTCGGCGGCGTTGTGGATTTCGGTTTCAGGGCGGCCCATCACTATGTGTTGGTGGCTGGCGGCTATGTTATGGCGCTGGCCCAGCTCGCTAAGCTGTTGTTTGGCCTGTTGCTGTATGTCGTCCTGGATGGTGGAAAAATCCATAGGGATATCACCGCCATAGGCAAAACTGATGGGTTCCACCACATGTATCATGTGCAAGGTGCTGCCTTCAGTTTGTATGCTCTGGGCTTTGGTTATTACCTGTTCAGCTTCATCGGTGAGATCGACTGCTAACAGTATATTTTTATAATGGCTCATTGCTAGTCCTTCTAGTTTGGGCGTTTGCTGGTGTAATTAAGGTATAAAATTGCAGTTTCGTCTAGTGATATGGGTCAAAAAAGTGCGCGATAGCGCCGAGCTTAAACTATGAACTACCTGATTATTGTTATCATTATGGCCGTGGTTATAGGCCCCATTATGTGGATGATGCCCAGTGCTAGGCAACGTCAGCAAATGGCCGTTAGGCAATATGCTTTGGCGCAGGGCTTTACGATTAAAGTGACTGACCTACCACAAAGCCACCGGCAGCGTGTTCGTAAAGAGCCTGTTAAGCAAGGGGTGGTTTATCGTTTGCCACTACAGCAGGATAGGCCACTGGTCATGTCGCAAGTTTATTGTTTAAGCCGAGGCATAATAGATGATGTGCAGGAGCCGCAAAGCACCGATTATGAGTGGCAGGGCCAACCCTTAAACGAGGCCGAGACGTGGTTTACTGAGGCCTTGCAGCAGTGCCCGCGTACTGCCGTAGCCATTGAATACAGTGCCGCAGGGGTGGGCTGTTATTGGCAAGAGCGTGGCGGCGAGGCTGCTGTTGAGCAAATTAAAGTGGCGTTACAGCAATTACGAAAGCAATTAAAACAACTTAAGGTTAGCCCGTGAAAACAATAAAACCCGGCATCTATCGGCATTATAAAGGTCAAAACTATCAGGTCTATGAAGTGGCTACCCATTCAGAAACCGAAGAGCTCTTGGTGGTTTATCGACCGCTGTACGGTGATAAGGCCCTATGGGTAAGGCCCTTGACTATGTTTACAGAAACGGTTTGCATAGAGGGCAAGAGCCTGCCACGCTTTGCCTGGCTGGCCGCTAGTGAAGCAGAGGCCCAGCAATTATAAGCTTAAAAAGTAGGCTGTTTTTTGCGCAGAATCGTTCGCAGGCAGGGTGATTTTGCGCGGCAGAATTATAAAAAATAAAATCTTCTTCTTGACCCTTGTGCTTTCAGCACTTATATATGTCGCAATTAAACATTCCCGTTATCCCCCCTACAGAAGGACAGTATGGCAAAGTCATTAGTAATAGTTGAGTCGCCGGCTAAAGCAAAAACGATTAATAAGTACCTAGGAAAGGACTTCGTCGTTAAATCCAGTGTGGGTCATATACGGGATTTACCCACCGCGGGCAGCAGCAAATCTGATCCTAAAGAGCGGGCTAAACAAGCGGCTAAAACCCGCAAAATGACCCCCAAGGCCAAAGAAACTTATAAAAAGAAGAAGGCCACCGAGCAATTAATTAAGCGCATGGGTATTAACCCAGAACAAAACTGGGAGGCGCATTATGAAATATTGCCTGGCAAAGAAAAGGTGGTTAACGAATTAAAACAATTAGCGAAAGACGCCGATCACATCTATCTCGCAACCGATTTGGACCGCGAGGGAGAGGCCATAGCCTGGCATTTGCGTGAAGCTATAGGTGGCGACGAAAGCCGTTACCGCCGCGTAGTGTTTAATGAAATTACCAAAAAGGCCATACAAGAGGCCTTTGAAAAGCCCGGCGCTTTGGACATTAGCCGGGTTAATGCCCAGCAGGCCAGACGCTTTTTAGATCGTGTAGTTGGCTATATGGTATCGCCCTTATTATGGGCAAAAGTCGCCAGAGGCCTATCGGCGGGCCGTGTGCAATCGGTGGCCACGCGTTTGGTGGTAGAGCGTGAGCAAGAGATACGCGCCTTTGTGCCTGAAGAGTATTGGCAGGTCTTTGTCGATGCTGAAGCTAAAGCCGGTGAGTTGTGCCTGGAATTAAAAAAACAAGGCGATAATAATTTCCGCCCTAATAGCGAGCAGCAAACTAACGAGGCTTTAGCTTTATTAAAGCAGCATGACTTTGTAGTAGCGCAGCGCAATGATAAGCCTACCACTTCAAAACCCAGTGCCCCCTATATTACCTCTACCTTGCAACAGGCGGCCAGTACCCGTTTAGGCTTTGGCGTTAAGAAAACCATGATGATGGCGCAGCGTTTATACGAGGCGGGTTACATCACCTATATGCGTACAGACTCGACCAACCTCAGCGCTGAAGCAGTTGCCAATTGCCGCGACTATATAGGCGAACGTTACGGCAAGCGTTATTTACCCGATGCGGCTATTTCTTATAGCAGCAAAGAGGGCGCGCAAGAGGCGCACGAAGCGATACGCCCCTCCGATGTAAGCGTAGAAACCAAAAACCTTAAAAATATGGAGCGCGATGCCGAGCGCCTATATGAACTTATTTGGCGTCAGTTTGTAGCCTGCCAAATGACTCCCGCTGAATTCACCAGTACTAGCATTATTGTTAAGGCGGGTGAATTCGAGCTGCGTACTCGTGGTAGAATTTTGCGCTTTGATGGCTTTTTAAAAGCACAGCCGCCAGCAGCGAAAAAAGACGAAGATGTCATCATTCCCGATGTAAAAGTGCAGGACGTACTGGCTGTTAAAAAAATAGAGCCCAGCCAACATTTTACTAAACCTACTGCCCGCTATGGCGAAGCCAGCTTGGTAAAAGAGCTGGAGAAGCGTGGTATAGGTAGACCTTCTACTTACGCCTCGATTATTTCTACTATCCAAGATAGGGGCTATGTGCGGGTAGAGAACCGGCGTTTTTACGCTGAAAAAATGGGCGATATTGTTACCGAGCGTTTGGTAGAAAGCTTTGACGATTTATTGGATTACAGCTTTACCGCTACTATGGAAGAGTCGCTAGATAAAGTGGCCGAAGGCGAAACCGATTGGATAGCCCTGTTAAATCAATTTTATGATGGCTTTAAAGCTAAGCTAGAGCTGGCCAGTAGTGCCGAAGGTGGTATGCGCGAAAACGCCCCCACCGAAACGAATATAGAATGCCCCAAGTGTGGCCGTCATATGCAAGTACGCACGGCTAGTACGGGGGTGTTTTTAGGTTGTTCGGGTTATTCCCTGCCACCTAAAGAGCGCTGTAAAAGCACGATTAATTTGGTGTCTGGCGATGAGGTCGTTAGTGCCGATGATAATGATGACGAAGCTGAATCCCGCTTACTGATTAATAAGCGCCGCTGTGGTATTTGTAATACCGCCATGGATAGCTATTTAATTGATGAGAGTCGCAAGCTGCATGTGTGTGGTAATAACCCCGATTGCGCTGGCTACGAAGTAGAAACGGGCTCCTTTAAAATTAAAGGCTATGAAGGTCCGGTGCTGGAGTGTGATAAGTGCTCTGCCGAGATGCAATTAAAAACCGGCCGCTTTGGTAAGTACTTTGGTTGCACCAATGAAGAGTGTAAAAACACCCGCAAATTATTGCGCAACGGTGAAGCGGCGCCACCAAAAATGGACCCCGTGCCTATGCCAGAGCTAAAGTGCGTGAAAGTAGACGACCATTATATTTTGCGCGACGGTGCTTCTGGCTTGTTTTTAGCCGCCAGTAATTTCCCTAAAAATCGCGAAACCCGTGCGCCTTTAGTGGAAGAACTAATACCTCATAAAGACGAAATTGATATTAAGTACGCGCATATTATGAAAGCGCCTACTGAAGATAATAATGGCATTAAAACCGTCGTGCGCTTTAGCCGTAAAACCAAAGAGCAATATGTGCAATCCGAAGTCGATGGCAAGGCCACTGGTTGGAAGGCTTTTTACAGCAAGGGCAAATGGCAAGTAGAAGAGCCCCCGGCTAAACGCAAAGCTGCGACTAAAAAGAAATAAATTATGGCTAATACGCTGCGCGATGAGGTTAATTTACGGCTTTATTGTTGTCGCCTGCAATTAGAGCAATATCAGCAATATCTTAACGCCGCCGAGCTGCCCCTTACTGTGATTCGTCATTTAGCGGGGGAGGCGGCCTGCATACACTTACAACGCTGCTACCAAGCTTATCTGTTAGAGCTGGGCCAGGCTTATAATGTCAGCGCCGCTGGCTGCTGTAGTGCTCAGTCCTTAGCAGCATTAATGGCCGCGCAGGGGATTAGCGCGGCTGAAATTACCCAGCTCTGTGAGCTGGAGTCTGACGCGGCTAGCTGGTTGTCGGCCTTATTGGCGGCAGCGGGGCCTGTGAGCGCTCCTGCAGAGGTCAAGCAGCAGCCCCCTGCGCAGATAAGGCTAACAGCCTTGGAGCCCAGTATGCTGGATTTAGAGGCCTTGCAAACGGCCTATGAGTCCTTAAGACAGCTAATTGAAGGTCAGCGCAGCTTGACGCAAGAGTGGTAGTCTGAGGGTCTGGCTGTTACCATAGACGGCAGATTCACAGTGTTAGGTTTGTTATCGTGCCCTCATCCGTATTAGAAATTATTGAATTAGCCAACGGCGATATAGTCTTAAAGCGCGCAGAACATGGCGATGATGCTTTAGTAACTATACGATTTTCCGACGAGGCCAAAGCATTTATAGACGATGGCACTATAGACGTGGCCAAAGCTATGATACAGGCTGGCATAGAGGCCGCCTCAGCCATAGCAGATGAACGTGGCGTGGCCAAGGCTGAAATTATTGATAGTGCAGAGCACACTTTGCACTGACGCTTTTAGCTGCTGTGCAGCTATTAAATTCTTGGTTATTCCTAAATCATCTTCTTTAGTTAGCGCGATTTTGCGGGTATTAAACAAAGACGTTTCCGCGTTGGCATTATTAGAAGTTTTAAATCCGGCAATGCCACAAGCTCATTGCTCCATGATGGCGGCGCTGTTCTGCAGGTGGCGGGCTACCCTCACTCCCACCTGAGCCCGTCTCCCCTGAGGGGAAAGCAGCCGGTCTCAGTCGCTCACTCAGCGCTCATCTTTTATATTCCGCAATAACCTTCAGCCATTATCTGCCTATCGCATGGTATTAGAGTACAGTTTTCTTAACTGCAGAGTCAGAATTCGCACGATAGCAGAGGGCTGAGCCGGGTGCTGTCGCGAAATATAAGAGGGCTGGCCGTGGTAGCGGATGAGACAGCGTAGTGCTTTAAGGCTCAGTAGCGGACACGGGTACCCCGGAGGGGCCAGACCATGTAGCGACAGTATCCGGCTCAGCCATCGGAGGTTAATAAACTATTGTGTGGCTTAAGTTGTTCTTGGCAAAAAAGAATCTTACCTGTTGGCATAATTAGAAGTTTTAAATCCGGCAATGGCACAAGGTCATTGCTCCATGATGGCGGCCTTCCAGGCTACCTTCACTCCCGCCTGAGCCCGTCTCCCCTGCGGGGAAAGCAGTCGGTCTCAGGCGCTCCTTCAGCGCTCATCTTTTATATTCCGCAATAACCTTCTGCCATTACCTGCCTATCGTAGTACATCAAAGTACATATTTTTTACCGGAAGCAGTAAACGCTAGCACGATGCACGAGGGTTGAGCCGGGTGCTGTCGCGAAATATAAGAGGGCTGGCCGGGGTAGCGGATGAGACAGCGTAGCGCCTTAAGGCTCAGTAGCGGACGCGGGCGTCTTTTTAGATAAAGGGCGGAGGGGCCAGGCTATGTAGCGGCGGCATCCGGCTCAGCCATCGGTGCAAGTAAACCACTTATTAAGCAAAGATTTCCAAGCAAAAAAAGCCCTTAGCTAAGTAAGGGCTTCATCAAGATTGAGCTTACATATTAGGGTAATTGGGGCCGCCTAGGCCTTCGGGGGTTACCCATACGATATTTTGACTAGGGTCTTTAATATCGCAGGTCTTGCAGTGTACGCAGTTTTGGCCGTTGATCTGAAAACGCTGTTCGCCATTGTCGTCACTCACTACCTCATAGACGCCGGCCGGGCAGTAGCGCTGCGCAGGCTCGTCGTATAAGGGCAGGTTATAGCTAATGGGTATGCTGGCATCTTTTAAGGTTAGATGGCAGGGCTGGTCTTCTTCGTGGTTGGTGTTGGACAAAAACACCGAGCTTAAGCGGTCAAAGCTAATGACGCCATCGGGTTTGGGGTAATCGATTTTTTTGCTCTGGGCTGCGGGCTTCATCTGTTCGTGGTCAGGCTTGCTGTCTGACAGGGTCCAGGGCAGGCTGCCGTTAAACAGGTTGATGTCGATAAAAGCGTAAGCCGAACCGACTAAATTACCCCATTTGTGCTGAGCGGGGCCAAAGTTGCGCTGGGCTTTGAGCTCTTTATACAGCCAAGAGCTTTCAAAAGCTTGGGTGTATTCGGTCAATTCTTGGCCGTCTTTTTGCTCTTGGGTGATGGCTGCGTGTACAGTTTCCGCAGCAATCATGCCTGATTTCATGGCGGTGTGGCTGCCTTTGATTTTGGCGAAATTCAATGTGCCAGCGTCACAGCCAATTAATAAGCCGCCGGGAAAAGTCATCTTGGGTAGCGACTGCAGGCCGCCCTTGGCGATGGCTCTGGCGCCATAAGATAGCCGTTCGCCGCCCTCCAAAATGCTCTTAACCGCAGGGTGCTGCTTAAAGCGCTGAAACTCTTCGAAAGGGCTAACATGGGGATTGCTATAACCTAAATCGGTGATTAGGCCTAGCGAGACCTGATTGTCTTCTACGTGGTAGAGAAAGCCGCCACCAAAACTACCGCTTTCGGTGAGTGGCCAGCCGGTGGAGTGAAACACCTTACCTTGCTGGTGTTTGTCGTCCGCTATTTTCCAGATCTCTTTAATGCCTAGGCCGTAGTGCTGGGGGTCTTTGCCGGCATCTAGCTGAAACTGCTCAATGATTTGCTTGCCTAAATGGCCTCGGCAGCCTTCGGAGAATAGGGTGTATTTGGCGTGTAGTTCCATGCCTTCGGTGTAGCTGTCTTTATGGCTGCCATCTTCGGCTACGCCCATATCGCCGGTGGCTATACCTTTAACGCGGCCATCTTCGTGGTAGAGCACCTCGGCGGCGGCAAAGCCGGGGTAAATCTCGGCACCCAGCTCTTCGGCTTGTTCTGCCAGCCAGCGGCAGAGGTTACCCAGGCTGATAATATAATTGCCTTCATTGTGCATGGTTTTGGGTACGGCCCAGCCCGGTACGCCTATGCTTTTCTCGGCGCTGGTCATATAGCAAATTTCGTCGTGGCTGACCTTGGTGTGCAAGGGCGCGCCTTTGTCGCTCCAGTCAGGGAATAGTTCATTGAGGGCTGTGGGTTCAAAGACCGCACCAGAGAGTATATGGGCACCAACCTCTGAACCTTTCTCAACCACGCAAACGCTAATATCGTTGCCGGTCTCTAAGCTAAGCTGGCGTATGCGGCAGGCTGCTGATAGGCCAGCAGGGCCTGCGCCGACGATGACAACGTCGAACTCCATTGATTCTCTTTCCACGAAATAGTCCTCTTGCTTACACATGGGGGGCGCTACAATGCTGTCAGCGATTTAATAGCGCTCGATTATATAGCGGGTGAAAATGAAACCGCAATGCTAAAACCCCTTGATTTGCCTATGTTTTAGCCTAATTGTCACAATGGGCATAAATGTTAATAGGCGTGGGCAGATTGGACTATTGACCCCATATTCAATAATGGTCACTATGGCTGCCCCTCGTTGGGGGTATAGCAAAAGTTAATCTATGCTTGCTATAGTCACAAATCCATAACGAATAAAACGGTGAGTCTATGAAGGTTCTTGTTGCTGTCAAACGAGTAGCAGACTACAACGTTAAGGTTAGGCCAAAAGCCGACGGCACAGGTGCAGACCTTAACAATGTGAAAATGGCGATTAACCCTTTTTGTGAAATCGCAGTTGAAGAAGCGGTACGCTTAAAGGAAAAGGGTATAGCCACTGAGGTGGTCGCAGTTTCTATAGGTGATAAAGCCTGTCAGGAGCAAATCCGCACTGCTTTAGCCTTAGGTGCTGACCGCGGTATACATGTTGAAAGCAGCGAGACACTGCAGCCTTTAGCCATAGCCAAATTACTAAAAGCCGTGGTTGATAAAGAGCAGCCCGAGCTGGTGCTTATGGGCAAGCAGGCCATCGATGGTGATAACAACCAAACGGGTCAAATGCTAGGTGCCTTGGCGAATATGCCGCAGGGTACTTTTGCCTCTGAGGTGAATATTGCCGATGGTAAGGTAGCCGTTACCCGTGAAATAGACGGCGGCTTGCAAACCTTGAGCTTAACGCTGCCAGCCATAGTGACTACCGACCTGCGTTTAAACGAGCCCCGTTACGCTAAGCTACCTAATATCATGAAGGCGAAAAAGAAGCCTTTGGATGTGTTAACCCCTGAAGAGTTGGCAGTTGATGTAGCACCACGTTTAACCACGGTTAAAGTTGAGCCACCTGCCGAGCGCGCTGCCGGTATTAAGGTAGAGTCTGTGGCTGAATTGGTTGATAAATTAAAAAATGAGGCGAAGGTGATCTAATGAGTATTTTAATCTTAGCTGAACACGATAACGCTTCTATTAATGCGGCCACTTTAAATACTGTTGCCTGTGCGCAACAAATCGGTGGTGATATTACTTTATTGGTTGCCGGTGCTGATTGCGGCGCGGCGGCCGAGCAAGCGGCAAAAATTAACGGCGTAGCTAAAGTGTTAGTGGCTGACAATGCTGCCTATGCACATCAATTAGCAGAAAACGTCAGCCTGTTAATGGCTGAAGTTGCCAAAGATTATGGCTACGTATTAGCGGCAGCCACCACTACAGGTAAAAACATTTTGCCTCGCGTTGCGGCTTTACTGGATGTGGCACAAATATCCGATGTTACTGGCGTAGTTAGTGCCGATACGTTTAAGCACCCCATTTATGCGGGCAATATGATAGAGACGGTACAGTCTGCCGATGCGATTAAGGTCTTAACCGTACGCGGTACAGCCTTTGATGCGGTAGCTGCTGAAGGCGGCTCTGCCAGTGTAGAGAGTTTATCTGCAGTTCACGATGCCGGTATTTCTAGCTTTGTGGGTGAAGAGTTAGCGGTTAGCGATAGGCCAGAATTAACAGCGGCCTCTATCGTTATTTCCGGCGGTCGCGGTATGCAAAATGGCGAAAACTTTGCGCTGCTAGAGTCGGTTGCTGATAAGCTTGGTGCTGCGGTAGGTGCTTCACGCGCAGCAGTAGACGCAGGCTTTGTACCTAACGATATGCAAGTTGGCCAAACCGGTAAAATCGTGGCGCCTAATCTGTATATTGCTGTAGGTATCTCTGGTGCTATTCAACATTTAGCCGGTATGAAAGACAGCAAGGTGATTGTTGCTATCAATAAAGATGAAGATGCACCGATTTTTCAGGTAGCCGATTACGGTTTAGTGGCTGATTTATTTGAGGCAGTGCCTGAGTTAAACAACGCTTTATAAGCTTTGGTTTACTGTTTAAAAAAACCGCCCAGCTTTTAACAAAAGCTGGGCGGTTTTTGTTTGTGGGTTTTAAATCTAATAATCCTCTGTGATTACGCGCTTCGTAGTGCATATTTATTTTAATAATCTTAAAAAATAGCACGATGCGAGAGGGCTGGGCCGGGTGCTGTCGCGAAATATAAGAGGGCTGGCCGGGGTAGCGGATGAGACAGCGTAGCGCCTTAAGGCTCAGTAGCGGACACGGGCGTCTTTTTAGATAAAGGGGGGGAGGGGCCAGACCATGCAGCGGCGGCATCCGGATCAGCCGTCGGAGTTAGTAAGCCACTGTGCTGGTCTAGAACGTTCCCAGAAAAAACAAAACCGGAAGCTTAGCTGCTGGGATAGTTAGAAGTTCTTAATCCGGCAATGGCACAAGGTCATTGCTCCATGATGGCGGCCCTCCGGGCTGCCTTCACTCCCGCCTGAGCCCGTCTCCCCTGCGGTGAAAACAGTCGGTCTCAGGAGCTCACTCAGCGCTCATCTTTTATATTCCGCAATAACCTTCTGCCATTACCTGCCTATCGCGGTGGCATTAGAGTGAAGTTTTCTTAACTGAAAAAATAATAATTAGCACGATGCCAGAGGGCTGAGCCGGGTGCTGTCGCGGAATATAAGAGGGCTGGCCGTGGTAGCGGATGAGACAGCGCAGCGCTTTAAGGCTCAGTAGCGGACACGGGCGTCTTTTTAGATAAAGGGGGGAGGGGACAGACCATGTAGCGACAGTATCCGGCTCAGCCATCGGGGCTAACAAACAATACATGCCGTTTCAAAAAAAAGCCCTCACCTAGATATAAGGGCTTTACCATTACTACCGTTTAATCCCGCCGTAGTTTGTCGTTTAAGGCGATAGGGGTGGGGTAGTTAAATATCACTATATAAGAAGAAATTAAGAAAGTGATAATGGCTGTGGCCTGTATCAAGTGAGAGGCATTTTTGCCCAGTAGTGCGGCGTCAAAAGCAACAAAGGCGATAAGCAGTGAGAACTCGCTAATGGAGCCCAGGCGGAAGCCTATATCCCAGGCTAATACTTTTTTCTCGCTGGCGTTGCGTAATAAAAACTGAAAAATCACCGGCTTTAAAGTCAGCATTAAAGCGGCCAATACTACAGCAGGAATAATAATGTCGGCGAGCAGTGCTAAGTCAAAGCGTGCCCCCAGCGAAAAGAAAAACAAGATCAAGAAAAAATCCCGCAGTGGCTTTAAGTTAACTGCAATATATTGCGAGATGGGGCTGGTAGCTAAAGAAATACCGGCAATAAAAGCGCCTATTTCGGCAGAGAGGCCAACTTGGTGGGCGGCCTCGGCCAAGCCTAGGCACCAGCCCAGCGCTAATAAGAAAATGTATTCATGAAAGCGGTCAAATTTTTGTATGAGTTTAAGCAGCCCGTACTTAACAAATAGCATGGATAGGGCGATAAATACCGGTAGTGCAGCAATGGTTTTTAACATCATGGTGATGTCAAACTGGCCCACGTCACCACTTAATAACACCAATAAAACAAAAATGGCGATCACATCTTGCAGCAATAATAAGCTGATCATCATCTCGCCCATATGGCGGTGGTGCAGTATGGTGGTGGGTAATAATTTTATGCCTATGATGGTGCTGGAAAACATCATGGCGGCACCAATAATAATTGACTCAGCTTGGCTAAAGCCAAAAGCGATGCTGACTACATAGCCTATGCCCATAAATGCCAATGAGCTGATGATGGCTATAGGCGTGGCTTTTTTCATGGTGCTAACTAGCGCTTGGGGTTGCATATCCAGCCCCAGTAAAAATAATAAAAAGATAATACCTACATGGGAGATATCAGAGAGTAAGGCCAAGTCATTAACAAAATTCAGGCCGTAGGGGCCGATGATAGCGCCTAGAGCAATATAAGCGATCAGCAGAGGCTGCCGGGAGTACAGGGCTAGGGTGGCTAAAATAGCTGCACCGGTAAAAATCAAAAAGAAGGAAAAGGTGATACTGCTGGCATCCATTGTATAGATGGTCCTACTGGCTAGTTTTTGGGGGCTATTTCAGGCCATGGTGGCTGGAATATGGTGATTTTTTGTTATAGGTGTATAGATATTAGCTAATTTTATGGATAGTATGTGAACAAATTGTTTCCAAGTGAGTCTTAAGATACCAGATAGTAACCGTTAATAATAAATTAAAAGAGGAATAACCATGTCAGACAATAGCCAGCACAAAGCGCAGTACAACGATAGCTTGGCCGATGCCATAGCAGCAACGGCGGTAGTGGCCTTGGTGGTATTTACCGTGGTATTTTGGTTAAGCGGCCAGTAATTTAAGTAAGAGTTTTAGCAAAAAGGCGGGTTATCCCGCCTTTGTTATATGTAAAACAAACTGCACAAGCAAGGCGATAGAGCCTATAAACACCGCCGTGGCCACCAGTCCCATAATAATAAAGACCTTGTGGTTACCGTGTTTAAAATCCCGCTCTTTATTTTTACTGCTTTGCACACCAAAAAAGGCTGCCATTACACTGGCCGTAACTTGGCCTATGCTGGGCTTTTTATCAGCGGGCTTATCATTATTATGCTCTTGCTCTGCCATCCTTATTCCTCAATGTTTACGCAGGGTCATAATCCAATACTGGCATTAGCCAGCGCTCTAGCTCTGGCAGGGTCATAGCTTTACGTTCGGCTAGGGACTCTACTTGGTCTTTGCTGATTTTGCCGGTGGCAAAATAACTGGACTCAGGGTGAGAAAAGTAGAAACCACTCACCGAGGCCGCAGGTGACATAGCAAAATGCTCAGTCAGCTCTACCCCTATGTTTTCTTCGCTGTTTAGCAGTTTAAACAAGGTGGCCTTTTCCGTGTGATCGGGGCAGGCGGGGTAGCCGGGGGCTGGGCGTATGCCGCGATAGCGCTCTTTAATAAGCTCTTCGTTGCTTAGTTGTTCGTCGCTGTCGTAGCCCCATAGCTCTTTGCGTACGCGCAAGTGCATATGCTCGGCAAAGGATTCAGCCAGGCGGTCTGCCAGCGCTTTTATCATGATGGCGTTATAGTCATCGCCGTTGTCCTGGTATTGTTTGGCTAGCTCATCGGCACCCAAGCCTGCGGTGACAGTAAAGCCGCCTATATAATCTTGGCATAGGCTTTCTTTAGGGGCGATAAAGTCTGCCAAGCTCATATTGGCTTTGCCGTTGGGCTTATCTATTTGTTGGCGTATGTGGTGCAACAAGGCTATAGCTTGCCCTTGCTCGTCATAAACCTCTATATCATCGCTATTAACACGGGCGGCAGGCCAGAAACCGACTACTGCATTGGCGGTTAATAGTTTTTCATCAACAATTTTTTGCAATAGTTTCTGCGCGTCAGCAAACAAGGCTCTAGCCGCTTCGCCTACGGTTTCATCGTCGAGAATTTTGGGGTATTTACCCGCTAAATCCCAAGAGATAAAAAACGGCGTCCAATCTATAGTGTCGACTAAGGTTTGCAGCGGGTACTCGTTAAACACTTTTACGCCGGTAAAGCTGGGCTTGGGTGCTTGGTAAGTATTCCAGTCAAACTTTAGGCCACGGCTAATCGCGTTACTATAGCTAATGGGTTTGGTTTTGGGTTTGCGGTTGGCATTGCGCACGCGGATTTTTTCGTATTCTTCTTTACGATCATTCCACAGTGTTTGCCTGTGCTCGGGGTGTACCAAATCGGCAACCACCGAAACACTGCGCGAGGCATCGGCCACATACACCGTAGGGGCGTTTTTATATTGCGGCTCTACCTTAACGGCCGTATGTGCTTTTGAGGTAGTAGCACCACCAATTAATAAGGGTAGGTTAAAGCCCTGGCGCTGCATTTCACGGCCCACGTAAACCATTTCGTCTAGTGAAGGTGTAATCAACCCACTCAAACCTATAATGTCAGCGTTGTGCTCTTTGGCGGCGTTTAAAATATCCTGGCAGGCCACCATCACACCTAGGTCTACAACTTCAAAATTATTACATTGTAGAACTACACCGACGATGTTTTTACCTATGTCATGCACGTCGCCTTTAACGGTGGCCATAATCACCTTGCCGTTACTTTTACTGACGCCGGAGTTGCTGGCCTCTATATAGGGCGTTAAATAGGCTACTGCTTGTTTCATAACGCGGGCGCTTTTTACCACCTGGGGTAAAAACATTTTGCCGCTGCCAAATAAATCACCCACTACGTTCATGCCATCCATGAGCGGGCCTTCAATCACCTCTATGGGTTGATCGGCTTGTAGGCGTGCGGCTTCGGTGTCTTCTTGTATATAGGCGTTGATGCCTTTAACCAGTGAATACTCTAAGCGTTTGTTAACATCCAGCTCGCGCCAGCTTAAATCTTCCTCTTGGTTTTGCGAGCCTTTACCGGCAAATTCTGCGGCGATATCCAGCATGCGCTCGGTGGCATCTTCGCGGCGGTTTAAGACTATATCTTCAACGCCTTCGCGTAATTTTTCTGGGATGTCGTCGTATATTGCCAGCTGGCCAGCATTGACTATGCCCATGCTTAGGCCTGCGTTGATGGCGTGGTATAAAAATACCGCGTGTATGGCTTCACGCACGGCATCGTTACCGCGGAAGGAGAAGCTAACATTACTCACGCCGCCAGAAATTTTGGCGTAGGGCAGTTGTTCGCGTATATAACGGCAGGATTCAATAAAATCTACCGCGTAGTTGTTGTGTTCCTCTATGCCGGTGGCGATGGCAAAAATATTGGGGTCGAAAATAATGTCCTGGGGCGGGAAGCCCACCACATCAACCAAAATATCATAGGAGCGTTTACAAATTTCATTTTTGCGTGCCACGGTATCGGCTTGACCATCTTCATCAAAGGCCATAACCACTACGGCCGCACCATAACGCATGCATAATTTGGCCTTGTCTATAAACTCCTGCTCGCCTTCTTTTAGGCTGATGGAGTTAACGACTGACTTGCCTTGTATGCATTTTAAGCCTGCTTCCATGACTTCCCATTTAGAGGAGTCCACCATAATAGGCACGCGGGAAATTTCAGGCTCGGAGGCAATAAGATTGAGGAAGCGCACCATGGCGGCTTCCGAATCCAGCATGCCTTCATCCATGTTGATATCTATAATCTGCGCGCCGTTTTGCACCTGCTGCAGGGCTACCTCTAAAGCGGTGTCGTAATCTTCTTCTAAGATTAGCCGTTTAAAACGGGCCGAACCGGTGATGTTACAGCGCTCGCCTACGTTAACAAACAGCGAGTCATCGTCTATAACAAAAGGCTCTAGGCCGCTTAGGCGACAGGCGGGCTTTTGCTCGGGGATGATACGGGGCTTAATATCGGCCACGATATCGGCAATAGCTTTGATGTGCTCAGGGGAGGTGCCACAGCAGCCGCCAACAATATTTAAAAAGCCGCTTTCAGCAAACTCTTTAATAATGACTGCCATTTCTTCGGGGGTTTGGTCGTATTCGCCAAACTCATTGGGCAGGCCTGCATTGGGGTGGGCGCTGACGTGGGTGTTGGTGCAGTTGGCCAGTGCTTGTACATAGGGGCGTAGCTCTTGCGCGCCTAGAGCACAGTTTAGGCCTACGCTAATGGGCTTGGCGTGGGCCACGGAGTACCAGAAGGCCTCGGTGGTTTGCCCCGACAGGGTGCGGCCACTGGCATCGGTGATGGTGCCCGAAATCATAATGGGCAGTTCTACGTCCAGCTCTTCAAACACGCCTTGGGTGGCGAAAATCGCCGCTTTGGCGTTGAGGGTGTCGAAACTGGTTTCTATCAGGATAATATCTGAGCCGCCTTCGATTAAGCCTTTAACCGATTCAGAGTAATCTTCTACCAGCTGATCAAAGGTCACGTTGCGGTAGCCGGGGTCGTTAACATCCGGTGAGATGGTGGCAGTGCGGCTAGTGGGGCCTATAACACCGGCAACAAAACGGGGTTTTTCCGGGGTGAGGGCGGTCATGGCATCGGCCGCCTCACGGGCGACGCGGGCACCTGCTACGTTGATTTCATAGGCGATAGACTGCAGGTCGTAGTCGCTTTGCGAGACTTTGGTGGCATTAAAGGTGTTGGTTTCCAGTATGTCGGCACCCGCCTTGAGGTAGGCGGTGTGTATGTCCTTGATGATTTTGGGCTGGGTAATAGCCAGTAAATCATTATTACCCTTAATATCCATGTGGTAATTGCTAAAGCGCTCACCGCGGTAATCGGCTTCTTGTAGCTTATAAGACTGAATCATGGTGCCCATGGCGCCATCAAGAATTAAAATTCTCTCTTGTAGGGCTTGTTGCAGGGCGTTAATTCTAGTGCTTCTATCCGTCATATTGGTTCCGAGTACTGTCTAAATGTTGGCCAACTAATACTTGACTGTGGCAGTTGGGCTTTAACTTGTGGTAAATTGGCGAATTGTAACAAACTTGACGCTGCGCTGCGGTACTAATGCAGTGAAAAGGCGATAAATTCAGCTCTATTTTATCGGGTAGGGCCATTATAAGGTTGTAGTAATAGATGTCGGAAGCAAACCCTGAATTAAAGTTAACCATTACCGAATCGGCGCAGGCCTACTTGGCGGAGCTATTGGCCGGCCAGGATGAAGAGGTAAAGGGTATACGTTTATTTATTAGCCAGCCGGGTACGCCTAAGGCCGAAACCTGCATTGCTTATTGCCGTGAGGATGATGAGCAGGACGACGATATTATTGTTCAGTACGAAAATCTATTGGCCCGCGTAGAGTTGCGCAGTGTGCCATTTTTAGAAGATGCTTTTGTCGACTATGCTAAAGATCGTATGGGTGGCCAGCTGACTATTAAAGCGCCCAATGCCAAGTTGCCTAAAGTTAATGAAAACAGTTCTATAGAAGATCAAATCAACTATGTGTTGTATAACGAGGTCAATCCTTCGTTAGCCGCGCACGGCGGTGAAGTGTCGCTGGTGGAAGTGGCCGAAGAGGACGATAAAAAAATCGCGGTATTGCGTTTTGGTGGTGGTTGCCAAGGCTGCGGTATGGTTGATATGACCTTAAAAGACGGGGTGGAGAAGTCTTTATTAGAGCAGGTGCCGGGTTTGGCGGCAGTGCGTGATATGACGGACCATACCGATACTTCGCAGGCTTATTTTAAGTAATAAGTCTGGCTATCACATTATGCATTTATTAACGGCGCTGCGATTGGCTGTTGTTTATTGAATGCAAGGTTTGGATCGCGTAGCGATGATGAAGCTCTTGCCTTGGTGAGGGCTTTTTTATTGCTTGGTGAAAGGCTCTAGCGGTAAGTTTGGTTTACTTGCATCGACGGCTGAGCCGGATGCTGTCGCTACATGGTCTGGCCTCTCCGGGGTGCCCGTGTCCGCTACTGAGCCTTAAAGCGCTGCGCTGTCTCATCCGCTACCACGGCCAGCCCTTTTATATTTCGCGACATCACCCGGCCCAGCCCTCTCGCATCGTGCTAGATTTTAGTTTTGCTGATAAAAAAATATGTACTTTGATGTACTACGGTAGGCAGGTGATGGCAGAAGGTTATTGCGGAATATAAAAGATGAGCGCTGAGTGAGCGCCTGAGACCGGCTGCTTTCCCCGCAGGGGTGTCGGGCTCAGGCGGGAGTGAAGGCAGCCTGGAAGGCCGCCATCATGGAGCAATGACCTTGTGCCATTGCCAGATTTAAAGCTTCTAACTATGCCAACGGGTAAGCTTCTTTTTTACTGCGAGAAGCTTAGGTCAAAACAGCGGCTTACTAACCCCGATGGCTGAGCCGGATGCCGCCGCTACATGGTCTGTCCCCTCCGGGGTACCCGCGTCCGCTACTGAGCCTTAAGGCGCTACGCTGTCTCATCCGCTACCCCGGCCAGCCCTCTTATATTTCGCGACAGCACCCGGCTCACCCCTCTGGCATCGTGCCAGTCTTTAGGTCGTCGGGTAGGGGAGGGATGTTGAGGTGAGGCGAGAGCTAAGGCAGCTCTAGGAGCTGCCTTACTGGAGTTGTTGCCGGTATTACCTAACCTGCAAAGCTTTAAGAGCGTCTGCCCGGTAGCACGCTTTTTAATTTTTCATGCATGGATAATATGGCGGCTTCGGTGGTTTCCCAGCTGATACAGCCATCGGTAACCGAAACGCCGTATTGTAATTGGCTAAGGTCGGCGGGGATGCTTTGGTTGCCTTCATGGATGTTGCTTTCAACCATTAGGCCAACAATAGACTTGTTGCCTTCTAAAATTTGGTTGGCTACGTTATCCATAACCAGTGGTTGTAGGCTAGGGTCTTTATTGGAGTTAGCGTGCGAGCAATCCACCATAATGTTTTTGCTAATGCCTGCTTTTTCGAGCGCAGCTTCACACAGGGCTATGTGCACAGAGTCGTAATTGGGGCCGTTAGAGCCGCCGCGCAATACCATGTGAGCGTAAGCATTGCCCTTGGTTTGAATGATGGATACCTGGCCTTGGCCGTTAATACCTAAAAAGCGGTGTGGCTTGGCAGCTGATTTAATGGCGTTGGTCGCTACTTCCAGGCCGCCGTCGGTGCCATTTTTAAAACCTACCGATGAGGATAGGCCGCTGGCCATTTCGCGGTGGGTTTGTGATTCGGTAGTGCGTGCGCCTATGGCTGACCAGGAAATACAGTCTTGTATGTATTGTGGTGAGATTGGGTCCAATGCCTCGGTAGAGGTGGGTAGGCCCATTTCAGCTATTTGTAGTAACAGTTTGCGGCCTATGCTTAAACCCTCTTCAATTTTAAAGGTGTCATTGAGGTAGGGATCGTTAATTAAGCCTTTCCAGCCCACCGTGGTGCGCGGCTTTTCAAAGTACACGCGCATGACTATGTAGAGGGTGTCGGCGACTTTGTCGGATAGTTGTTTTAGGCGTTGTGCATAGTCCAAGGCGGCATCAACATCATGTATAGAGCAGGGGCCTATCACCACAAATAAACGGTGGTCTTTGCCATCTAAAATATTGCGTATCACCTCACGGCTTTCGGCGACGGTGTTGGTAGCCGCTTCAGACATAGGGGTGGCGGCTTTTAGTTGCTCAGGTGTGATCAGAATCTCCTGAGATTCAACATTGATGTTGTCTACTGCCTTGCTGCTCATTGCTCAATCCTAAAATGTGCCGTACTTCATGCGAGGTGCGAAATGCAGAGTACTAAATAGATGTTATGGTATGCGTTAATAATTTGACCAGAGATTGTAGCTTAATTCCACTGTTAAATGTGTATCTATAGGCTGTGGCAGCAAAATCTTAATTATTTAGGCCGCGATACATTTCTTAGTGGCTATTGAGCAGTTAGAATGGGGCCGCAGTTAGGATGAGATTGCAATTAGCCTAGCCCTAATAATGAAACTGGACGACCCCGCCACCCCATGACCCAGCTGATTTCTTTATACGATATAGCCCCCCTAGCCGCCGATTTAGCCAGTGGCGAATTATTGCTTACCCCCAATCAGCGTTTGGCTAGCCGCATGAGCAATGCCTATGCGATTTTTTGCCGCGATAACCATCACCCAGTGGTGGCAGCGCCCAATATACAATCTATTAACCAATGGTTAGCGGCTAGCTGGCAACAACTGCTACTGGCAGCTTATCCGCCAGCGATAGAGCGGCAGTTGCTGAGTTCGGCAGAGCAGCTGATAATTGTTGAACGTATCATTAGTGAGTCAGAGCAGGGCCAGCAGTTGCTTAGGCCTAGGGCAACCGCTCAACATGTTGTCAATGCTTATGATAGTTTTCAGCACTGGTTGCTGGATAAACAGAGCTCAGAAATACAACAATATTTTTCTGGCGATGACGCGCAAATTTTATTGCAATGGTTTCAGCAGTTTGATGATTACTGCCAGCAAAAAGCCTATTTAGCCCCCATACAGCAACACCACATAGTAATAGCGGCCTTTGAGGCTGGGGTGTTAAAAAAACAACAGACCATAGCCAGTGTTGCTTTAGATAAGCCTACACCTCTGCAAAAAAAATTAATCAATAGCGCCTGTGAGCATTGGCGCGTAATTGATAATAACAGGCCCGCTGCTGCGCAGCAGGTGGCCGTTGCCTGTGAGAATAGTGAGCAAGAAATTGTAGTTGCCGCCCTGTGGGCCAAGCAGCAATTAAAAAATGCCATCAACCCCAATCAGCTACCCACTATAGCCATAGTGATACCTAGCCTAGGTCAGCAGCGCGATAAAGTGGTGCGTATTTTTCAAGAGGTGTTTTGCCCCGAGTTTCAAAACCCTAATTACCAGCGCAATAATCTGCCTTTTAATATTTCTGCCGGTAGTCCTTTAGGCGATGAGCCTATTATTGCTGCCAGCTTTTTAGCTTTGGCAATGAACGCAGCACAGTTAGATTGCGATCAAATTATTAACTGCTTGCTGTCACCGTTTTTTTTATTAAGCGAGCAAGATGAAAACGCGTTAGCGCGCTTAATTAGTTTGTTGCGCGAAGAGCAGCGCGCCACGATTAGCAGCGCCAGAGTGCGCCAATTAGTTGAAAAGGTTAGTGCCGAGTTTTTTGCGGAAGATAGCCCTTGGCCATTGTTAAGCGCTTTGATAGAGCAGGCTAATTTAGCCCGCGCCATGGGCCTTAGCAAAAAACAGCCGCTGAGTGAGTGGGCAGTGTTTTTTAAACAATCACTGTTTGCCCTAGCTTGGCCGGGGCGGCGAAAAATAGACAGCATAGAGTATCAGGCCTTAAAACAATGGCAGCAGGCCTTACAGCTTTTTGTTAGCCAAAGCGGGGTGTTAGGTAATGTGGATTTTAACGATGCGCTAAACCTGTTTAAGCAGCAATTGGCTGGCACGGTATTCCAGGCGCAAACGGTTGATTCCCCCATACAAATACTGGGTGCCTTAGAGGCAGCGGGTTTGCATTTTGATTATCTATGGCTAAGTGGCATGTCCTCTAAAGAGTGGCCGGCAGCGCCAGCGCCCAACCCCTTGTTGCCTATTAGTTTGCAGCGTGCCTATGCCATGCCCAATGCTACCGCCGAAGGCGAGCTGGAATATGCCCGTTTATTGAGCCAGGGCTTTATTCATAGCACAGATAACTTGTGCGTAAGCTATGCCAAGGTAATTGATGATAACCCCGCCAGTGTTAGTGGTTTATTTGCAGAGTTTGAGCAGTGCTCACCCGAACAATTATTGAAAAAAAGCATAGATGTTTTACTACCTCATAGTGAGTTGCGCCGCCGTTATTTTAGCCAGAAAAAACTACAACCTTACGAGGCTTATAAAACACGGCCGTTATCAGCCGAAGAGCTGGTAAAAGGGGGGAGCTCTTTATTTGCCAATCAGGCGGCTTGCCCCTTTAAGGCTTTTGCCACCCATCGTTTAGCGTTAGTGGCCTTGGCTGAGCCGGTACTGGGTTTGGATCATGCCAGCCGTGGTAATTTGCTGCATAGGGCGTTGGAATTAATTTGGAAGCAGCTGGAGCATTCGCAGGCATTAATCGATTTAACTCAGGATGAGCAGAGCAAACTCTGCCAGGATTATGCTGAGTATGCTCTTAATGAAATGAATCATCGCCAAGGCAATAGCATAGGCCCCAGGCAGTTGCGCATAGAGCGCGACAGATTATCCGCCTTGTTATCAGCTTGGCTGGCAGTGGAGCGTGAGCGCGCTGCGTTTACTGTGGTTTCCAGAGAGGAGCGTAAAGTGTTTCGCTTTTCGCAGTTAGAGTTGGTAGCCAGGGTTGATAGGGTGGATCAATTAAGCGATGGCTCGCAGTTAGTTATCGATTACAAAACGGGTAAGAGCTCCATCAACAGTTGGTGGGGTGACAGGCCGGAGCAGCCGCAATTACCTTTATATAGTTCCTTGTTAGAGCAAGAAGGGCGCGAGGTCTCGGCAGTATGCTTTGCCCAGGTGCATATAGATGGCTGCGAGTTAAAAGGCGTAGGTGGGCAAGAGTGCCCCCAGCCTACACTGCAATGGAATAGTAAAATACAAAGCAGCAGCGGGGCCATAGATTGGCCACAATTAAAACAGCACTGGCAACAAACCTTAACCGCCTTGGCGCAAGATTTTATAGCAGGTAAATCCTTGGTAGATCCTAAAGATAAAGTAAAAAGCTGTCAGTACTGCGACTTGGCCAGCGTATGCCGTATTAATCATCAAGGCAGTAACGCTATGGAGTTGTCGGAATGAGCGCGCCTATAGATCAGGCGCAACGTATTGCCGCATTAGATCCATTGCAATCGGCCTGTGTTACCGCACCTGCCGGTTCGGGAAAAACAGAATTACTAAGCCAGCGTGTATTAACGCTGTTAGCCAGGGTGGATAAGCCAGAAGAAATCTTGGCGATTACTTTTACCCGCAAAGCTGCGGCTGAAATGCATCACCGTATTATTCAGGCGCTGTTATTTGCCAGAGATAACGACGAACCCGAAGAAGAGTACAAGCAGCTAACCTGGCGTTTAGCGCGAGCAGCTTTAGCACGCGATAAAGCCTGCGAGTGGAATTTGTTGGTTAATACCAGCCGCTTAAAAATCCAAACCATCGATAGCCTATGTGCCAGCTTAACCCGGCAAATGCCTTTGCTGGCCAGCTTTGGTGCTCAACCTAAAATCACCGATAATGCCGAGCCACTATACCAACGCGCGGTGGCCAATTTATTAAAATACTTAGAAACAGACAGTGAACTGGCCCAGCATTTAGAAGCGCTGCTGCGCCATGTTGATAACGATTGGAGCAAAACCGAAAAGCTATTAATGGATTTATTGCGCTGCCGCGATCAGTGGTTGTTTCATATATTTATCCATCAGCAGGAGCAACCCAGAGATATTTTAGAATCGGGCTTGCAAGCGGTAGTGCAGGATCATCTAACAAAGTTACAGCATAGCTTATTGCCTTGGGCTGCAGAGTTGGCGCCATTACTGGATTATGCTGGCCATAGTTTGCAGCAAGAACATAGTGACTCCATTGTTGCGCAACTAGCTGGCTGTACAGCTTTGCCTGGCCCTAAAGGGGATGACTTAGCGGCTTGGCAAGCGGTAGCGGAATTGCTACTAACTGCCAAAGGTGAGTTTCGTAAAACCGTTAATAAAAATACCGGTTTCCCGGCACAAACAGCCACTGGCGATAAGGCTGAAGCCAAGCAGCGCAAAGAGGCTATGCTGCAATTACTGGCTCAGCTGGCAGAAGATACAGCTCTGCCCACCTTACTGCATGAGTTGCGCAGTATGCCCGCACTACACTATCCGGACGAGCAATGGCATTTTCTAGCGGCGCTAACCAGCTTGCTGCCGTATTTGGTTGCCGAGCTGATGTTGGAGTTTCAACATGCAGGTGAGGTTGATCACTCACAAATTGCCTTGGCAGCAATACAGTCTTTAGGTGATAGCCTTAACCCCACTGAGTTGCGTTTAAAATTGGATTATCAGCTCAAGCATATTTTAATTGATGAATTTCAAGATACCGCCTCCACCCAATTTGAATTGCTTAAATCTTTGCTAGAGGGCTGGCAGGAACATAACCAGGCTAACCCAGAAACACCTAACACCTTGTTTATTGTGGGTGATGGTATGCAGTCCATTTATGGCTTTCGCGAGGCCAATGTGGGGCTGTTTTTAGAGGCCAGACGGCAGGGGGTAAACAAGTTGCCCTTGCAGGCTTTGTCGTTGCAGGTGAATTTTAGGTCAACCCCTGCGATAGTCGATTGGGTTAATAAAACTTTTAAGCAGGCATTTCCGCAAACTGAAAACTTAGGCCGTGGCGCGGTGCGCTATGAAAACTCCAGCGCTTACCAAGAGGCTAGCGATAGTTCGCAAGTAAAAGCGTTTGGGCTATTAGGTGATGACGTTAGGCAGCAAGAGGCATTAAAAGTTGTAGAACTGGTGCAGCAGCATATGACTGATAAGCCCAAGGCCAGCATTGCGATACTGGTGCGCACGCGCAATCACCTCAATGATATTTTGCCAGCTTTATTTGCCGCGGGCATAGAGTGGCAGGCCACAGATATTAATCCCTTATCTAAAAATGGCACTATTATCGATTTATTATCGCTAACTAAAGCGCTATTAAATAGTGCCGACCGCATAGCTTGGGCGGCTTTATTGCGGGCTCCTTTTATAGGCTTAGATAACAGCGACCTGCATATTTTATTGGGTGAACAGCAAAGACAGGTTACCGTTAAGCAGGCGATTAATAATACGGACTTATGCAAATGCCTGTCTCGCTATGGCCAGCAGCGCATGGCTACGGTTAGGGCTATTTTACGGGCGGTAGAGCTACAGCGCGGCAGGCAGTCCTTACGGGTGCAAGTGCATGGCGTGTGGATGGCCTTGGGCGGTCCAGCCTGTGTGGCGGACTCGGCGGAATATTTGGCGGTAGATGATTATCTAAATTTATTAGAGCAGCATGAGCAATCGGGTTTGCTGCCGTCTATAAAACAGTTCGAGGCGGCGGTGGCGCGCTTATATGCCGCGCCCTTAGTTAATGATAGTTGCCTGCAGGTTATGACCATACATAAATCCAAGGGCTTGGAATTTGATACGGTTATTTTGCCCGCCTTAGAGCGGCGGCCGCGCTCCGATGATAAATCACTGCTGATGTGGCGTGAATACCTGTCGGCAGCAGGCGATAACTGTTTGCTAATGTCGCCCTTATCAGCCACTGGCAGCAGTGATGCTATTTACGATTATTTACGTTATGAGCAAGACGAAAGCCGCCGCCTAGAAAACACTCGTTTGCTTTACGTGGCGGCCACTAGAGCCATAGATACTTTATATATTACTTTCAGCCAGGCTGGGGTGTACGAGCCCGAGTCGGTTAAAGCACCCAGTAAACAATCTTTATTAAATAGCATATGGGCCAGTGTTAAAGACGAAGCTATTTATTCGGTGCATCACGAGCACGGCGATGATGATCAATTAATGATTGCCTTTGATCAGGTTGATCAAGGCTCAGCTAATTTCCGCTTGGCTGATGATTGGCGGCCGCCGCATTGGTCTTTTGCTAACCCTTTGGCGGATTTTTATATTAAACAATCTGCCGAAGGGGATAATAATATCCCGGATTTTTTTGAAGATCATTTCCCCAGGCAGCTAGGCAATATTGCCCACGCCATTTTGGAACACTGCGTAGCCGCGGGCGTCAGCTATGTGGATAGATTATCGGATGAGCAAAAAGTGTTATGGGTAAGGCGTTTATGTCACAGCGAAGGAGTGAGTAAGGATCGCTGGGGCGATGTTAATGTTTATATAGATAATATGATGACAAATATAAGCAATGACCCCAAGGCACGTTGGTTGTTATCCTCGCAACATAAACGCTCTGATGTGGAGTATGCGCTGCTCAGTTGCAGTGCAGATACGGTCTCGAAACGGGTGATTGATAGATCTTTTGTCGACGAAGAAGGGACGCGCTGGATTGTGGATTATAAAACTTCTGCGCCTCTGCACGGTGAGCCGCTGGCCGATTTTATTGCCAAAGAGTTAGCGCTTTATAGCCCACAGCTACAGCAGTACCAACTATTAATGCAGGCTTTAAATCAGGATGCGGGCTTGGACATGCCGGTTAAAACGGCGCTGTACTTCCCCGCCATACCGCATTGGCAGGAGTTGTGATGAGTAAGCAAAGTATTTTATGTTTGTTAGCTGTTGGTTTTAGTGCGCAAATTAGCGCACAGCCTGTAACCACAGATGAACAGCCGCAGCCCAAGATGCGAGCCATAGACAGAGATTGGGAATACTTTAAGGCCGTGCCCTGCGAGCGCATTAATAAAGAGGTATTTCATTCCCGCAGTGAAGAGTTACTACTGGCAAAACGAAAATCTCAATGTGTTAACCGCTATAAAGCATTTTTACCCAAGCCGCTAAGCTAAGAGCTGACATGCCTAAACCAAGCGCCAATCTTAGAGTTTTTAAACCCAAACAACGCCTTGCAGTACCGGGTAAGCATGAGCTGACGATTAGCAGTATTAGCAGCGATGGCCGCGGTATCGCCAAGTTTAACGGTAAAACGGTATTTGTTAGCGGCGCGTTACCGGGTGAACAAGTGTTGGCACGTTTTACTGCCAGCCGTAAAAACTATGATGAGGCTGCATGCCTAAAGGTATTGCAGACATCACCGGATAGGGTACAGCCAGCCTGTGAATATTATGGCAGCTGTGGTGGTTGCAGCTTTCAGCATTTTCATTATCAGGGTCAAGTTAGCGCCAAGCAGCAGCAATTGCAGCAACTTTTTAAACCGCACGAACAACGCCAAGGGCAGGCTATAGCTTGGCAGCCACCGCTAGTTGCCGAAGCCTATCACTACCGTCACAGAGTGCGCTTTGCGATTCAGGCCAAAGGTAAGCAGTTTAGTTTGGGGTTCAGGCAGGCGGGGAGCCATGATGTTATTGCTGTGGATAGCTGCGCTATCGCAGATCAGGCCATTAATCGCAGTTTAGCTGCGGTAAAAATTTTACTTAGTGGTTTAAGTAAACGATCACTGCTAGTTGAGTGTGCCATTGCGGTGGATGCGCAAAACAAACTCTCTATGCTGCTTAGCGCCAAGGCGGATTTGCCCGAGCAAGATTACCAGCAGCTGCAGGATTTTTCTCAGCGGCAGGCTATGGCGGTTACTGTGGTGCATAGTGAGCAGCCCTATGCCGCGGCACTGTTTAGCTCGCCGGAGCAAACACGGCGGTATTATTTAAACGAGGCCATGAGTATAGAGTATCAAGCCGGTGACTTTACTCAGGTTAATAGCGCTATCAACCAGCAAATGATTAAGCAGTTAATCGCTTGGCTGCAACTCAGCGGCCAAGATGTGGTAGCAGATTATTTTTGTGGTATAGGTAACTTAAGCTTGCCTATGGCGGCGGGTTGCCAGCAGGTGCAGGCCTATGAGTTAGTGGAATCCATGGTGGCTAAGGCTAGCGCTAATGCTGTGGCCAATGGTTTAACTAATATCGAATTTATCTGTGCCGATTTATTTTCCCCACAACTATCGCCAGTCCGTACAGCTAATAAAATTGTGCTGGACCCACCCCGTGCGGGTGCCAAGCAATTGTGCGAATTATTGGCGCAGCAAAAGGCGGATAAGTTGCTGTATATTTCCTGCAATCCAGCCACCTTAGCCAGAGATGCGGAGTTATTACAGCAGGGGGGCTATGTGCTAAGCCGGGCGGCATTAATTGATATGTTCCCACAGACCAAGCATATGGAGTGCATGGTATTGCTGGAAAAAACATAGCCGCTATGGCTTAGCGGCTATTGCTAGAACATGCTTACTGCGATTATTAGTCGCTATAAGCGCTATTGCTTAGGCTTTGATGTTGATATGTGCGCCTAGGTTGCCTGTGGCGGCGGGGCTGTCAATGCTGGCTGACTCTAGTAGTTTTAAGGCGGCTTCACCTTCGGCGACCTGCTGTTTTTTGGCGAGTTTAGCGCCTACTAGTTCTTGGCTGTTTGTGACTAGCTGGCTGCTAGTTGATGAACCTATTTCCATGCTATGACCTCTTTACTGCGAAATAATATATGCGCTAATGATATAGCTCTAGCTAGTATATCGGCCGTTTGCTTGCAAACTTTAGCTCAACCGGTTTTGCGTTTATGAGGCTGCGTTATGCTATGAAGTTTTTTGATGGCGTTAGCGGTGGTGACTCGATTGATACGCTCATACAGTTTGTCTATGACCTGCAGGGCATAGTCTATAGCCAGGGCCATTTTGCTTAAATCTGCTGCACTTTGTAGTTGCAGGCTGATATAGCTGGTGCCAAAACTGGCGCTTAATTCAAAGTCCTTACAGGCATACTGTAGGCTGGGGTCATTAAAAATATATTGTAGTCGGCAGCCTGATTGCTCTTTTTTATAAGACGGCAGTGTGACCGGTACAAAGTGCTCGGTTTGTAGCACATCGGCATATAAGCTGGGGTTGTCTAGTAGTGAGCGACCATTAGCTGTATGTATGTCTATTTTGGCAAGCAGACAAATTGGGTTGGTAAAAAAAGTAGGATGTAAATGGGCATAGGCCTCGCCCAGCTTTTGGGTGATGTTTGCGAACTGCTGTAAATCTGCGCTGCTGGCTGCTGGGCTGGTGGTGCTGGTAGGGGGACGCGACATGGTTCCATCCTTAGTACATACTTCGAGAAAGTATTCCATTTCCCTGAATAGTAGCCGAAAACTAGGATTTTGCTATACGCATTTGCGCTTATGCGCAGTGCTGAAATGCTTATTATCAGTGCTTCTGCGCTGTTTATAAGTCATGTTTATTGTTTTATGGCTTGATAGATCACAAATTTCTTATTGCTGGCAATCTTGGTGCAGTGGCCAAAAAGATTCTTTAAATAGGGGGCATAGGGCAGTTGCTTGTTGGCTACTACCCACAGCTGGCCCTGTGGCTTGAGGCTGCTATAGCTGTGTTTAAACATGCGCTTGGCTAGGTAGTCACCAACCGTATGCTGCTGGTGAAAAGGCGGGTTGCACAGTATTAAATCAGCGCTTATGTCGGCTAGTTGGCTCAGGCATTCACTGTGGTGAAAGCTGCAGTTGTCCAGGTTGTGATAAGCCTGTTGGTAGTTAAGCTGTGCTGAAGCAACAGCCATATAGGACTCATCTACAAAATGTATCTGACTGTTTACCCCTTGTTGCTGCATAAAGCGCCTGGCCATAATGCCCAGCACGCCATTACCACAGCCCAAGTCGATAATATGTTCGGCACTGGGTAACTGCTTGAAGTGCTGGATAAAAAAACGAGCACCTATATCTAAGCTTTCTTTAGAAAAAACATTGGCGTGATTGCTTAGCGTTAGCCCTAGGCTGGGCTCGGTAAAAGTTATTGGGTAGGGCAGGGGTTGCGCTTGTTGATGCACGGCCTGGGGGAAAATTAGGCGCGCTTTTTTTTCGGCTTTGGATGTGGTGGTGGGGCCTACTAAGCGTTCGAAAATACGGTAGCTAGACATAGGCATATGCTTGCACATACCTGCCGCAATGATTTGGCCCTTAGCTGTCAGCTGTGCCGCTAAGCCGTTTAGCTGTGTTTCAAGTAAGGCGCTCACTTTGGGTAGCTTAATCACTATCAAATCGTAGCAGTCACTAAGTGATTGTACCGAGCTAAGATAATGAATTGGCGTAGTTAACTGATTGAGTTTTAAATTATGCGCCGTGGCTAACTGGCTAATATGTGAGTCGCCCCAATGGCTAAGCTGTTCAATGCTGGCTGCGGCTAAGCTAACACTTAAGGCACCAAAGTGATCATTGATAACTAGCACTTTGCTGTGTGGCTGTGCTAGTTGTTGTTGGGCAATATGCTTAAGCAATAATTCATCGGCAGCATCCCAAGCTCTTAAGCTTTGGTGATGCTGTAAGGGCAGGCGCTGAAGTTGTACGCGGGCTAGGGCGTTGTTAAATATTTCTGTGTTCAAATTTAATTTAATCCGGCCTGTAGTAATTGTTGGGTGTAGGGGTGTTGCGGTTGGTTAAACAGGCTGGCGCTAGTGCCGGCTTCTACCACGGCGCCTTCTTTCATCACTATCAGTTGATGGCTGATAGAGCGTACTACGGTTAAATCGTGGCTAATAAATACATAGCTAAGCTGGTGGCGGCGCTGTAAATCTTTTAATAAATCTAAGATCTGAATTTGCACTGATCTATCCAATGCCGAAGTGGGTTCGTCCAAAATAATAATTTTAGGTTTAAGTATAATTGCCCGCGCTATGGCTATACGCTGGCGCTGCCCCCCCGAACATTCATGGGGGTAGCGGTGGCGCAACTCTGGGTCTAGCTTAACTTCTTGTAATACCGCTATAACTTGTTGTTCGCATTGCTGCGGTGTTAGTTTTTGAAACACCTTTAAGCCTTCACTGATAATTTCGGCTATGGATTGCCTAGGGCTAAGGCTGCTAAAAGGATCTTGAAACACTACCTGTATCTCTTGTCGCAGCGGCCTAAAGGCGCGTTCGGATAGAGTATTAATCTCTTGGCCTTGGTAGTAAATCTGGCCACTGGCTTGCTGTAGTTTTAGTAAGGCCATAGCCAAAGTGCTTTTACCTGAGCCACTTTCACCGACTATGCCTAGGGTTTGCCCGGGGTATAGTTGCAAGTCTATAGCTTGTAAAGCGCTGAAGTATTGTTGGCGGCTAAAAAACCAAGATTTAGCAATAGGGTAATCAACCGCTAATTGCTTAGTGCTAAGCAGTGCGGGCAGATTCGCATTGGTAATAGCAACGGGATTTAAGTCAGGCTGTGCCTGTAATAAATGTTGGGTGCAGGGGTGTTGGGGCTGGCTAAATAATTGCTGGGTAGTTTGTGTTTCTACAATTTCGCCTTGATGGATGACATAGCTGCGCTGTGCCATTTTTTTTACTATACGTAAATCATGGCTGATTAATAATATAGCCATGCCCATCTCATTTTGTATTTCTAGCAGTAAGTCTAATATCTCACTTTGCACGGTCACGTCTAAGGCCGTGGTGGGCTCATCGGCAATCAGCAACTTGGGTTTATTGGCAATGGCCATGGCTATCATTACCCGCTGGCGTTGACCGCCGGATAGCTCATGGGGGTAGCTATTTATTTTACTCTGAGCATCTTTTATTTTGACCCTGTTTAATAGCTCTACTGTCTGTTGTTGTAAATCGCGGCGATGCTGTTGATGCAGGCTAATCACTTCGGCAATTTGCTTGCCTATGGTCTGCAAGGGGTTTAAGGCGGTGAGCGGCTCTTGAAAAATCATGGCGATGTCATTACCACGCAGTGCTCGTAATTGCTTTTGGGGCAGGCTTAAAATATCTGTGCCCTCAAACATTATTTTGCCACTGGGGTGGCTGGCTAAGGGGTAGGGCAGCAAACGCATAATGGCATGGGCGGTGATCGATTTCCCCGAACCGCTCTCGCCCACTAGTGCGACAGTTTCACCGGCATTAATACTGAGGTTGAGCTTGTTCACCGTGCAATCAGCCTGGTTGTTAAAGGTGATGGATAGCTCTTCTATGTTGAGTAAGGGGTGGCTCATAGACTGTTTAACCTTGGGTCCAGGGCATCGCGTACGGCTTCACCAATAAACACCAGTAAGCTCAGCATGGCGGCGAGTACGATAAAGGCACTGAGGCCTAGCCAGGGCGCGTGCAAATTAGCTTTGGCCTGCGCTACTAGCTCTCCTAAGGAAGCTGATCCCGGAGGGAGACCAAAGCCTAAAAAGTCCAGTGAAGTTAAGGTAGTGATGGCGGCAGTAATAATAAAAGGCATATAGGTGAGGGTGGCAACCATGGCATTGGGTAAAATATGACGCAGCATAATGGTTCTGTTATTTACTCCCATGGCTCTAGCGGCTTTCACGTAATCTAGGTTACGGCCGCGTAAAAACTCTGCCCGCACCACATCCACTAATTGAGTCCAACTAAATAGCAGCATGATGCCCAGCAGCCACCAAATGCTGGGGGTAATCATGCTGGCCAGTATGATCAGTAAAAACAGTACCGGCAGGCCAGACCATATTTCAATAAAGCGCTGGCCTAGTAAATCCACCTTGCCGCCAAAATAACCTTGCAGTGCACCCGCTGCTACACCTATTAGTGAACTGCCCAGGCTGAGGCTAAGAGCAAACAGTACGGAAATTCTAAAACCATAAATTATACGAGCTAATACATCCCTGGCTTGATCATCGGTGCCTAGCCAGTTGTTGCTGTCGGGGGCAGATGGGGCTGGGCTGCTCAGTTGATCTATGTGGGTGTCGTAGCTATAGGGGATTAGTGGCCACAGCACCCAACCGTTACTTTCTAATAAATCCACTACATAGGGGTCGCTGTAGTCAGCTTCGGTTTCAAATACACCACCAAAGGTTGTTTCCGGGTAGGAAAATAGCGCAGGCGCATACAGCTCACCCTTATGGCTAAGAATAAAAGGCTTGTCATTGGCGATTAGTTCAGCAAATAAACTGAGGCCAAACAGCAGGCTAAAAATTATAAGGCTGTAAAAGCCTCGGCGGTGAGCGCGGAATATAGCCCAGCGGCGTTGGTTAATAGGGCTTAGTGTTGAAAGTTTAGTCACGTCTTAAGCCTGTTAGCGTTGCGCGTTAAAGTTGATGCGTGGGTCTACCAAGATATAGGTAAGGTCACTAATTAGTTTGAGCAATAAGCCCAGTAGGCTAAAAATAAATAGGGTGGCAAAAATAACTGGGTAGTCGCGGTTAATTACCGATTCATATCCCAGTAGGCCCAAACCGTCTAGCGAAAAAATTACCTCTATTAACATAGAACCGGTAAAGAACATGCTTAAAAAAGCAGCTGGAAAGCCCGCAATAATAATTAACATGCCATTGCGAAATACATGGCCGTATAATATTTTTTGCTCGGTTAAGCCCTTGGCTCTGGCGGTGATGACATATTGCTTATTAATTTCATCTAAAAAGGAGTTTTTAGTGAGCATAGTCAAGGTGGCAAAGCCGCCTATGGTGTAAGCGGTAAGCGGCAACGCCAGGTGCCAAAAATAATCTTTGATTTGCCCCCAGAGGCTGAGTTGTTGATAATCGTTAGAATGCAAGCCGCGTAGAGGGAACCAATCTAAAAAACTGCCGCCGGCAAAAATCACAATTAAAAATATCGCTAACAAAAATCCGGGTATGGCGTAGCTCACGGTAATAATAGCACTGCTAATAATATCGAAGCGGCTGTTGTGGCTAATGGCTTTTTTAATGCCCAGGGGTATGGAAATTAAATACACCAATAAGGTGCTCCATAAACCCAGTGAGATAGAAACGGGGAGTTTTTCTTTAATTAAATCAATAACAGAGCTGTTTCTATAAAAACTTTCGCCAAAATTCAATTGGCTATAGTCCACCAGCATGTCGATAAAACGGCTGTGGGCGGGTTTGTCAAAACCATACATTTGCTCGATTTTGGCCAGCGTTTCAGCTGATAGGCCGTGGCTGCTGTAGTTTTGAGTTTCACCATCACTGGCATTACTCACCCTTGCGGTGGCGCTATCGCCCAGACCTTGTAGCTTGGCTATCATTTGGTCCACAGGGCCGCCAGGGGCAGCTTGAATAATAATAAAATTAAGCAGCATAATGCCTAATAAAGTGGGGATAATAAGCGCTATACGCTTTAAAAAATAATTGAGCATTAGCGCTGGCCCTTAAGATATTCAGGTTTAAGCCACCAAGTCAGTATGCTGTTTTGATAGCCGTAATCATATTTTGCGCTAATGGCCGGCCGCTGAAATTTGTTCCAATAGGCGATGCGGTGGCTGGCTATATAATATTGTGGGATAACATAGTGGTTATGCAATAGCACTCGATCCAATGCTCGGGTTCTTGTGACTAGGCTGGCCCTGTCGGGGGCGTTAATGACTAGATCCACTAAGTCATCTATCACAGGATTTTTAATGCCGATCAAATTACGGCTAGCTGGAGTATCGGCGGTACTGGAGTGCCAGTACTCTTTTTGTTCATTGCCTGGTGAAAGCGATTGTCCAAAACCACCCACGATCATATCGTAGTCAAAATTACGCAATCGATTGATATACTGTGACACCTCACTGTGGCGTATATGGGCTGTGATACCCAGTTTTTTTAAGGCCTTGATATAGGGGTTAACGATGCGCTCAAAGCTAGGTTGTACCAGGGTGATTTCAAAGCTAAAGGGCTGGTTATTGCTATCGACTAATTGATTGTCGACCACGCGCCAACCCGCCTCTTTGAGCAAATGCATGGCGCGAATTAAATTTTTGCGATTATATTTATCGCCATCGGATACTGGTGCTTTGTAGGGCTGGTTAAAAACGCTGCTAGGTAGCTGATCTTTATAAGGTGTAAGTATGGCAAGTTCAGCTGCGGAGGGTAGGCCAGTGGCGGCTAACTCAGAGTTAGAAAAATAACTCTGGCTGCGGGTATAGGCATTGTAAAATAAGTTTTTATTACTCCACTCAAAATTAAAAGCCAGGCCTAAGGCTTGCCTGACGCGCATATCCTGAAATAAAGGCTTACGCAAATTCATTAAAAAAGCCTGCATGCCTTTGGGTAGTTGATGGGGGATTTCTTCCTGTATCAACTCTCGTTTTGTTAGTGCCTCACCGGTATAGCCGGTAGCCCATTGTTTGGATGAGTATTCCACCCGAAAATCGTATTGCTTGGCTTTTAAACCCTCTAATAGCACATTGCCATCTTTATAATAATCAATAATGATGCGATCAAAATTATAATGGCCAGCATTGACCGCTAAATCTTTGCCCCAGTAATCGGATACACGTTGATAGCTTATGCTTCTGCCTGGATCTATGCTGTCCAATTTATAGGGGCCGCTGCCCAAGGGGGGCTCTAAACTACTGCTGGCGAAATCTTTATCTTGCCAATAATGTTTAGGCAAAATGGCCAGTTGCCCCACGATTAGGGCCAGCTCTTGATTGAGCTTGTTTTTAAAATTAAAACGCACTCGTTTGTTGCTCAGGGCAACGACTGACTCTACATCGCCGTATAGGCTTTGATAAAAGGGGTTACCTTTTTCCATTAGGGTATTAAAGGTGAACACCACATCGTCGGCCGTGACTGCAACACCATCATGGAAAGTAGCATGCGGATGCAAGTTGAATATTATCCAGGATCTATCCTCAGGGTATTCCATGCTTTCAGCCAGCAAGCCGTATTGGGTAAAGGCCTCGTCTTTAGAGCTGACGGTAAGCGTGTCATAAATAAGGCCCAAATAGGCCGCGCTATTGCCCTTGGCAATAAAGGGGTTGAGGCTGTCATAGCCACCTTGCTGGCCTAGGCGCAGTTCACCACCTTTTACGGCTAGGCTGGAGCTGTAATCAAAACGACTAAAGCCCGAGGGGTATTTGGCCTCACCATGCATGGCGATAGCATGGCTGTGGATAATCGTTTGCTGGTCTGTGCTGCTATAGCTGAGCTGGCAGCAGAATATTAGGCTTAGCAGTACAATAATCTGCCTGCAGTTAAAGTAGGGGCAATATGGGCTCATGGATGATACTTAACGGCTGTTTGCGTTGGTGAACAATGGGTCAGGCGATTACTGGGCTGCTAAATTGCAGAGTAAAGAGTAATAGCGCACTTATTGTTGGCTCATAGTCTTAAAATTGTTTGATTTTTATGCACTTATTGCCTTGCGGTATAACAAAGTTATCAAGAAGTTGTTAGCTATGGAAGGGTTCACGCTATAATATGTGGCCATTAAATAACGACAACAACAATAATCCAAGATTTATGGTATTAGGGGTAGGTGTGGAGAGCAAAGACACAGAGTATTGGGTGCGGCAGCTAAATAATGTACAGCTGCCGGTGCTGTCTGGCGTGATGCAGGAGATTAATGCGGTTACGCAATGCAGTGAATCCTCAGCCGAGCAGCTATCTGAGTTAATTATGCGCGACTCTGCGCTTACCGCCAAAGTTCTACGTTTAGCCAATAGTGTTACCAATACCCGAGGCAGCAATAAAATCAATACCATAAGCCGCGCTGTAGTGCAGTTGGGGTTTAAGGGGATTAAAGCGATTTCTCTGTCCATTATGCTGGTGGACTCGCTGCTAAAAAATAAAGATAAAGAGCGCATGATGCAGTGGATGGCGCGCGGCTTTCACACCGCAGTACAGGCCGAAAACCTGATGCAGCAAGTTGATAATCAAGCTGACGAAGAAGTGTTTATCACCGCTTTATTATTGCATGTTGGCGACATGGCTTTTTGGAGCATGAAGGGCGAGCATGCCAAGCTCTTAGATGGCGCCTTAGACAATTGCGGGGAGTTTTCCAACCCCAAGCTAGAGCAAAAAGTGTTGGGCACTACCTTAAAAGAGGTAGGGGTAGCCCTAGCCGATAAATGGAATTTAGGGGAAGACTTAAAAGAAGTGCTTAGCCCGGGCCATAAGCCCAGCCTGCGTACCCAAGCCGTGCTATTAGGTGAGAAAATCAGTGCGGCCGCCGAGAAGGGCTGGGATTCACCAGAATTTACCGACGTATTAGTTGATGCCTCTATGTTTACCGGTGTGGGGCTGCAGGATATGCGGGCCAAGATCACTCAGGGGGCTGAGCGCGCTGCAGGGGTGGCCAATACCTATGGTGCCGAAAGTATTACTCGTTATATTCCCAAGGTAGATGCGACAGCATCTGCGCCGCAAGCGTCTGCCACTACAGAAGAGGCAGCTGTTGTGGCTACCGCACCTGTCAATGACGGGGTACATGCCGATGCCAAGCTGCAACTAGAGATATTGCGCGAAATGGGCAATATGGTAGAGCACAACATAGACGTCAATACCTTGTTTACCATGCTGACGGAAGGCATACATAAAGGGGTAGGCTTTGAGCGCGTGGCGCTGTGCTTGATAGACCCAAAGGTCACTATGATGACGGCCAAATATATCTTGGGTGAAAAAACCGATATTTGGCGTGAAGACTTAAAAATGCCGGTTAAGGCGCAGCAAGATAATTTATTTGCTTATTGCTTGCACAAGCAGGTAACGGTGTGGATGAAGCGTCGCAGCAGCTGTGGCTTGGAGCACTTAGTGAATAAGCGCATGCAAAACCTTATCGATACCGACAATTGTGTTATTGCCGCTATTTATACCGGCAAGCGCACCATAGGTTTGCTATTGGCCGACAGGGGTATTAAAGGCCCCGATATTACCCAAGAGCAGTTTGATAGCTACTCACATTTTGTGCAGCAGGCCAATAGTTCTTTGGCAATGTTGGCGGCAAAGTCTAAGCGTTAGTGGCGATTCATCACATCTACATACAAGGTTAAGCGTTGCCCTGGCTGTAAGTACTTTTTAGGGTTAACGCTATTCCAAGTAATAATATCTTCCAGTTTGACTTTAAACTTGTCAGCTATACCTGCCAGTGAGTCACCACTGCGCACGGTATAGCCTAGTTTTTTCATCACCGCTTCACGTTGCTGGGCTTTGGCCAGAGCCAGGCTGGCGACTTTTTCTGCCGCCGGTTTAGCTTTTACCCATAGGCTGAGCTTTTGCCCGGGGCGAATTAAATCCTTGGGGGCAAAGCCGTTCCAGTGGGCAATTTGTTTGCTGCTTACCCCGTGTTTGCGGGCAATGGTCCACAGGCTTTCACCGTTTTGTACTTGGTGAAATATCTGTACGGTACCGGCTGCACCTTTACGGCTGGTTTTAATTTTTTCACTTCTTTGTTTGGCGCTATAGGCATAGTGGTGGCTTTGCTGTGAGGCCATGGGGATCATCAGCTTTTGGCCGCTACGTATAATATTGCCTTTGATATCGTTAACCTGGCGTATGGTTTCCACGCCGGTGTTAAAGCGTTTGGCCAACAGCAATAAAGAGTCACCACTTTTTACCGTGTAGCGCTGCCAGTGTAGGCGTTCTGTTTTGCTGAGCTGGCTAACCTTGTCGCTAAAAGCGCTGGCACTGCCAGTAGGCACTAATAAGCGATGGGGACCCTCTGGGTCGGTGGCCCAGCGATTAAAACCGGGGTTGAGTTTATAAATTTCCTCTATATCTACTTCCGCCATTTCTGCCGCTTGGGCTAAATCAATTTGCGAGCCTACTTCCACCACTGCAAAATAGGGCTGGTTGGCAACCGGGTGTAATTTGAGGCCATAGCGTTGTGGGTGCTCTATCAATTTGGCTAGTGCCAGTAGCTTGGGCACATAGCTGCGGGTTTCGCGGGGCAGGTCCAGCGCCCAAAAATCGGTAGCCTTGCCTTTTTTGCGGTTTTTTCTAATCGCTTTGTTGACCGTGCCTTGGCCAGAGTTATAGGCCGCCAAGGCCAGCAGCCAATCGCCATCGTAGCTATTGGCTAAATACTCTAAATAGTCCAGTGCTGCTTGGGTAGAATCGAGGGTGTCGCGCCTGCCGTCATACCACCAGTTACTTTTTAGCTTAAACATCTTGGCGGTGCCGGGGATAAACTGCCACATACCGGAGGCGCGGCCATGGGAATAGGCAAAGGGGTCGAAGGCGCTTTCTACTATGGGTAGCAAGGCGATTTCGCTGGGCATGCCGCGCTGTTCCACTTGCTCAATAATATAGTGGGCATAGCGTTCAGCACGCTCGCTAACTCTGGCCATATAGCTGGGGTGGCGCTTATACCAGTTAAATTCAGCTTGCAGGCGCGGTTTTTCTGGCCGCGCTAATTGATAACCCAGAGGGATGCGCTGCCAGACGGTGCTGGGCTCTATCCAGTAGGGTTGCTCATTGTCAGGCTGGCTGGCGCTGTGCTCGCAACGCTGGGCGGCGTGATAGTTGGTATATAGCTGCCGCTCGGGTAGTGCTAGTTGGCTATAGTCTATGGGCTCGGGCTGTGCAGCTGGCTTAGATTGCGGCTTATCGGCTAGCATTTGACAGCCAGTTAGCATGCAAATACTCAATGTGATTTGAGGAATTGTTTTTAACATATTGATTTTGTTATCTTATTTTCTGTTAGCGCGACTGTCGCCTACTATTGTATGTAGTGCCTGTGGCAGGGTCAACGACGGCGATTAAAAGTGATTTTTCCACTCGCGTATCACGGCAAAGGTTTCGGCCTCGCTTAATTCATTGTGGCCGCTGTGTTGTTGCGCGCTCTGGCGTAGTTCAGGGCTGTGGCAGCGTAAAAAAGGGTTGCTGGCCAGCTCGGTGGCGATGGTGCTGGGCAGGGTGGGTAAGCCGGCCTGGCGCTTGCTGCTATCAGACGCTATGCGAGCTAGCAGCTGGGGGTTGTTGGGCTCTAGTGCTTTGGCAAAGGCGAGGTTGGCCATAGTGTATTCATGGGCGCAGTACACTAGGGTGGCTGGCGGCAGTGCGGCCAGTTGTGCCAGTGAGTTTTGCAGCATGGCGGCATCACCTTCAAATATGCGGCCACAGCCGCCGGCGAATAAGGTGTCGCCGCAAAACAGCCGTGGTTGCTGCGCTAACTCAGGGCAGAAGTAGGCAATGTGATCCAGGGTGTGGCCCGGTACCGCGAGAATCTCAAAGCTTAGCCCTAGCAGTTGCAGTTGATCGCCTGCGTTGAGGTAGTGGTCTATACCGTCAATATTGGGGTTATGAGGCCCGTACACCTGGGCATGGTAGTGGCTTTTTAATAGAGCTAGGCCGTTGACGTGGTCGTAATGATGGTGAGTAATGAGTATATGGCTGAGCTGCAGCTGGTGCTGCTCTAAAAAGTCCATTACTGGCAAGGCCTCGCCGGGGTCTACCACTAGCGCCTGTTTGGATACGCTGTGGTATAAACACCAAATATAATTGTCGTCAAAGGCGGGAATTGCTTCTATGGTTAACATATGATCGCTGGCTTTTTCGTTAGGCGCTGTGTACAGGTTAGAGACTATGCTACACCAGCTTGTAGTGGGGTCAACAAGAGAGTGGCAAAAGTGTTTGATAGGTCAAATTCATTAGTATTGCTAGGCTTAGCAATATCAAACTGAACGAATTAGGTAAACAAATGTTACGCAGTATGTTATCGGCTTGTCAGTATATTTTGGGGGCTAAAAGCAGCAAGGCACCGCCTATGGAGCTGGTGTTTCCTGCGGTAGAGCACTGGTTTGAGTCAGAGGAAGGCCAGGCTTTACTCTGCGCTGAGCAATACTTAATCAAACGCTCATTAAACACCTGCTTTGGCTACCATATCTTGCAAATGAGTGTGACGCGGCAGCGTTCACTGTGCAGCACCGCCAGGGTGCAGCATAAATTTTGCGTATACCCCGTAGCGGGTAACAAACTGGGGCAGCGGGTGGATGTGGTTAGTGATATACAGCAGCTGCCCTTTGCCAGTGGCAGTGTGGATGCGGTAGTGCTGCATCACAGCCATGAGTTTGCGGCTAAACCGCAGCAGTTGCTGCGCGAAGTGGAGCGGGTGATGGTTAATGGGGGCCACTTAATCGTGGTGGGCTTTAACCCGTATTCGCTGATGGGCTTACAGAGTGCACTTAGCCGTTATTTCCCGCGTAGTATTTGGCATAATAAAACCTTTAGCCATTACCGCATGGAGGATTGGTTATCGCTATTGGGCTTTCAGGTTACCCAGCGCCAATTTGGTTACCATCGCTTTGCTGGCAACCGAAAAAAATCGCGCAGTAAGTTTTGGCGCTTTATTAATCGCTGTTTAATAGTGGCGACAAAAAAATTACCCTTGGGCAGTTTTTACTGTATAACGTCGGTGAAACAAGAGGCGGCCATGACCCCAGATCATAGCCGCTGGCGCACAGCTAGCACGGGTTTTACCAGCTTGCGGCCCAAGGCCAATATACGGCAAGGTAAGGTTATCCCCTTTAAAAAAACATAAGCATAATTAATTCATTAAGGTTTTAGTTTGAAAAAAATAGAAATATTTACCGATGGCGCCTGTAAAGGAAACCCAGGCCCAGGTGGTTGGGGGGCGTTATTGCGTTACCAAGGCAATGAAAAAGCGCTATGGGGTGGTGAAAAAAACACCACCAATAATAGAATGGAATTAATGGCGGCCATAGAGGCGCTAAAGTCTTTAAAAGAGCCCTGCCAGGTGCAGCTAACCACTGACTCCCAATATGTACGCAAAGGCATTAGTGAGTGGATGCAGAACTGGAAAAAACGCAACTGGCTAACCGCTAGCAAAAAACCAGTAAAAAATGTTGATTTATGGCAGGCCCTGGATGCCGAAGCCAATCAGCATCAAATAGAGTGGCATTGGGTGAAAGGCCATAGCGGACATAGAGAAAATGAAATTGCCGACCAATTAGCCAACCGTGGCATTGAAGAGCTGTAAGGGTTAATAAGCATGCGACAAGTTGTATTAGATACTGAAACCACCGGCCTTGAATATCGCGAGGGCCACAGGATTATAGAAATCGGTTGCGTGGAACTGGTGGATAGAAAGCTTACCGGCAGGCACTATCATCAATACATTAATCCCAATCGCGAGGTTGAGCAGCAGGCTATAGAAGTACACGGTATTACCAATGAGTTTTTGGTAGATAAACCGCAGTTTGCGCAAATCGCCCACGAATTTTTAGACTTTGTAAAAGGTGCGGAGCTGGTTATACACAACGCGCCTTTTGATATGGGATTTTTAAATCACGAGCTTAGCCTTTTTGATAAAAGCCTGGGGCAGTTAGAGCAGTACTGTGGTGTGTTAGATACCCTAGCCCTAGCTAGAAAAAAACACCCCGGCCAGCGCAATACCCTGGATGCTTTATGTTCGCGCTATGGGGTGGATAACTCCCAACGTGATTTACACGGCGCTTTATTGGATTCGGAAATCCTGGCGGATGTTTATTTACTGATTACCGGTGGCCAAACGAATTTATTACTGGCCGACGAAGAAAATAATAAAGAGTCGGGAGGGACAGCTGAGATACGGCCCATAGCCGCAGACCGTGCGCCCCTAAAAGTGATTATGGCCTCCGAGCAGGAGCTGGCTATGCACGAACAGCGCTTGGATGAGGTGGAGAAAAAAAGTGAGGATGGCTGCCTGTGGCGCAGCTAAGTGGCTTAACTATTTTGAATGCCTATTAAAACAATTGATATATACGATGCTGGCCAAAGTCTTGGCTTAAGCCCTTAATACAAACCACCGTGCTCTGCTCGTTATGTAGTGTTAGCGCCAGGGTTTTTCCTTTCCAGCAGGGCTCGCTGTTCTGCGTCAATAAAAAATATTGTTTATCGTGGCAATAAAGTAGTGCTTTGTTATGAGGCGGTAACGCCTCGTTAATAGTGGCGCCGGTAAAGTGCTGGGCCAGTTTGCTAAGTGCTAGCTCTATCAGCTTAGGCTGGCTGCGGGTGATTCTAGTGACAACTGCCAGTTGTGATTCAGGCTGCGCTTGTCCTTCTTGCTGGCGACTAATAATAACTGGCTGGCCTATATTGAGTTTGGCCGTCAATTTGGCGGCTGCTGTTTGCAGGCAGAGCTGCTCGTCATCGTCGACAGCGGCAGCCCAAGGGCATGAGCTGGCCTTGGGAGGCTGAGGCAATTCAATGTCAGCGCTAGTTTGCTGGCTTTTAAGGTTTTGCTTGTAGCTAAAAAGGTTGTGGCTAAAGCAATCGTTAAAGCCGCAGAATAAGGAAATGTTAAGGGGCTGATAGAGAGAGTAATAGCCTAACGTTTGTTGCTTTGAGTAGGCCGCTAGTTGGCTGAATAAGGCGCTCTGCGCGGCAAAGCTAGCATTAGCTGGTTGTTTGCTGTTGGTAGTGCCTAGTCGTTTTAATTGTTGTAGGTAGTCTGCCTTGATGGCGGCGGTAAACTTGGCTAAATCTAAACCTATGCCCTCAGCGCCCTGCAATTGGGTAGCTGGCGTAAACTGCATAGCTGCGCTGTGATGGCTGGGGATAAAGTGGCAGTCCTGCACTGGCTTGTGTGGCTGAGCACTGAGTTGGAATAAACTGATTTGCTGCAGTGCAGCCAGTAACTGGTCGATCACCTCTTGGTGTAGCCGGGTGTTGATACTGCCAAAATCTACTAGCAGCATTAGCTGGTAGCGCCGGTATAGCGTTTTGAGGCTGCTAGGGCTGTTGCTGCAGAGGCTGGTTTGCGGCTGCTCTATAAGCTCAGGCTCGTAGCAGCTCAGCGCATAAAACAGGCTGTTGAGGGTTTTTATAGAGCTGCTGGGCAGCGGGGCAAGCATGGCGCTGTATAGCCACTGCTCTAAGCATAGCCAGTCGATCAAGCTATAAGCCAGCGCATTGGCTTTGCTGCGTTGCGGCCCATAAATCAGGTTGCTGGCTTGGTACAGGGGCATATAAAGCTGTTTATAAAGCGCAATCATGCTTTTAGTAATGCTTTTGATGGCTTCGAGTTGCTCATTCTGCGAAGTGTTTTTGTTGGCTGCAGGTTGCTTGTGGCAGCTTTCAATATAGCTTTTAAATAAAGGGGCTAATACTAGGCTGTAGCTTTCGGTGAGTTGTTGTTTTTTGCCCCTAGCTAATGCGCATTTTGCAATTTTATTGAGCTCTACGCTGGCGGTGTTGAAGAGCTGATCATTACTGATACCTTTGCTGCTAAAGCGTTTTTTAATCTCATAGGGGCTGAGTATGGGCTCGAACTGGCTTTTGGGTTTTAGTTTTAAGGCCTTGTAATCTAGCTCTATGCTGCGTTGCGGTAAGCTGCGGCCAAAATATTCATTAAGGCGGATGGCTAATTTTTGCCATTGGTATTTTCCTAGCAGCTGGCAGCATAGCCAAAGTTGTTGGGCATTTTTTTTACCGCTGGGCAGTGCTGGGCGTTGCGCTACTGGCAGGGTGGAGGTAAATGATTGTGCTGCCGTGAGTTGCTGTGACAATAGCGTGCTTGGATTAAGTTTAGGCCTGCTTAAGTAGGGCAGTTGCTTGCCGTCTTTACTGAACAGGTGATGTCCTGCTTGAAATTTTTGTTGCTGGCTATGAGGGCTGATAAAGTCATTTAGCTCTATAGCCGCGGGTTTATTATAGGTTTTTGCCGGTGGTTCAGGGGGCGGTTCGGATTCTGTTTTAGAAGCAATTGCATTGGGGGCCTGCGATTCATCGCTAGCGCTTAGCTTTTTATTGGCCTGCGTTTGGATTAATGCTTGATCGAGCTCATCCTCACTGCTAAATAAGGCGTCCTCATAAAACTCTTTCCCTTCTACGGCAATTTCATAGTCCGAATATTTATCGGTGGCGGCCGTGAGGGCGGTGGTATTTTCGGCGGTAATTTCCGCAGTTTCTATAATCAGCTGATTACTAGGGGGAGACTGTGACTTAGCTGGCTCAGCGTTTTTACTGGTGTTACCGGTGTGATTGCTGGGCTTGGTCATGGGGAGGTGTCATAGGGTAGTGAGACAGGGGTGTTAAAAAAAAGGCCTGTAAGCAATGCTTACAGGCCCTGATGCGCTTACTACAGTAAGTAGGCTACAGCGTAAAGACCTACGCCGCCCAGTACAAATGTATAGGGCAGTGCCATCCATACCATCTTGCCATAGGACAGGCGAATTAAAGGTGCCAGTGCTGAGGTTAGCAAGAATAAAAAGGCAGCCTGGCCGTTAGGGGTGGCTACGCTGGGCAGGTTGGTGCCCGTATTTATTGCTACCGCGAGCATATTAAATTCTTCGCGGGTAATAGTGCCAGCATCTAATGCAGCTTTCACTTCGTTGATGTAGACCGTAGCCACAAACACATTGTCACTAATCATAGACAGTATGCCGTTAGCTAGGAAGAACATACTAGGCCTTACCGCAGCGTCCATGGCCAGTACATAATCAATAATAGGGCTGAACAAGTGCTGGCTATGGATAACCGCAACAATGGCGAAAAATACGACCAATAAAGCGGTGAAGGGGAGTGACTCTTCAAAGGCGTGGCCAATTTGATGCTCTTCAATAATGCCGTTAAAGGCGGTGAGTAGCACGATAATGCACAGGCCTATGATACCCACTTCAGCAATATGAAAGGCCAGGGCCAGAACTAAAAACAAGGCCACCACAGCTTGTATAACTAGGCTCGCGGTGTCGCGTTTAGTGCGCTTGCTTTCTTCTTCTTGAGCAAACTCTTCTAGTACTGAGCGTACTGATGAGGGCAGCTGAGCACCATAGCCAAACTTGCCGGTAATCTCTAGTAGTAAGCAGCAGATTAGACCGGCCGCCAATACTGGCATGGTCACCGGTGCCATAACTAGGAAGAATTCTACAAAGCTCCAACCTGCGCGTTGGGCAATTAACAGGTTTTGTGGTTCACCTACCAACGTACAAACGCCACCTAAGGCTGTACCTACTGCGCCATGCATTAACAGGCTGCGTAAAAAGGAACGGAATTGCTCTAAGTCTTCGCGGTGGTATTCAATCACGCCTTCATCATGGCTGTGATCGTGCTTGCTGTGTGCGGGTTTGCCCGAAGCGACCTTGTGGTATACCGAGTAAAAGCCCACACCCACGGTGATCAGTACCGCGGTGACAGTTAAGGCGTCTAAGAAAGCACTTAGTACCGCAGCTGCAATAGAAAAGAGTAGGGATAGTACTATTTTGGAGCGCACGCCCAACAGTATTTTAGTGAATACAAAGAGCAGTAGCTTTTGCATAAAGTAAATACCGGCGACCATAAATACCAGCAGCAAAATAACCTGCAGGTTGGCGGCAACTTCTTCATAAACCGCTGAGGGGCTGGCCATGCCTAAGGCAATTGCCTCTATAGCTAGTAAACCACCAGGCTGTAGGGGGTAGCACTTTAGTGCTAAAGCCAGGGTGAAAATAAACTCCAGTATCAATATCCACCCGGTCACAAAAGGACCTACGGTATAGAGTAAAAAGGGGTTGGCTACGAGGAATGCAATAATGGTCAGCTTGTACCAACTGGGTGATTGCCCCAGAAAATTTTGCATAAATGCTTGTGGCATAGTGTGTGCCATAGTGGCTCCTTTAGTCTTATAGGTTGCGAGCTAAATATTAGCAGGCGTCATTAATACATTGAAATATAATACTTTTCTAGCACTTTGCAGTGTAATTTAATAGTTTGGTCATAAAAACTACTCTTAGGGGTGAAAATTGGCTGTTAATTGACCTTGCTGTAACTAGTCTCTTGATTTTCTGTTTTTAAAAAGGTCTTATTGCAAACATAACAAAGACTTAGCGCACAGATTAGCAGTAAAAAGACAGGTTAATTAGCAAAATGGCGCTATACTAGGCAGCTAACAATAACAGTTCGGTGCTAAGCCTTACACCTAGCATCGGGTAGCTTAAAACCTAATTCGTGTATAGCAGTTATAAGCCCTAACTTTCCAACAGGGTTCTTTCTTAAGGAGCAAGTGTGTCTCTGGATGTAGCAATAAATCTTAATTCGCTGAAACTGGTTAAAGAAGAGCTGGGCAATACCCTGGCACATGCCAGTACCGAGTTTGAGGCTTTTCTAGCCAATGACGATGAACCAGCTCATGCCGAACAGGCGCTAACAGCGATACAGCAGGTTGCGGGTACGTTTAGGCTGCTGGAGTTTCCCGGGGCGGCGCTACTGGCTGACGAAATGGCCACCACCTTAAGCGCACTGATAGACGGTAAAATAAAAAGTAACGAGGCGGTGCTGGGGGCTATCACCCACAATTTATTTGTGCTGCCACGTTACATAGAGTACATAGGCATACGCAAAGCTGCACTGCCCAGTTTATTAATCCCCTATATCAATGAGCTGCGCATGGTGCGCAAAGACGCGCTGTTACCTGAATATCACTTTGTGGGCTTTGAGGTTTCGGCTAGCCCCGATTTAGGCGAGGGTGACCCCCAGTTAAGCTTATTGTTTAATTCTATAGCGCGTTTACGCCATATGTATCAGGTAGGGTTCCTGGGCTTAATCAGCGAAAAGCGCCCCAGCCCTTATTTTGCCCAGTTAATATTGCGCGCTCTATCCCGTGTGGATGCCATGTTAGTAGGGCATCAAGGGCGTGAATTATGGTATTTAGCCAAGGGCTTTGCCAGCTGTTGGGCGGCCAGCCCGCTAGAGCCAACCCTCAATAGAAAACGAATACTGTCAGCCATAGAAGGGCAGTTCAGGCAATTGCTTGCCAAGGGCGAAGAGGCGCTAAGCCAGGATAACGCCCAGTTGAAAAAAGACTTGCTGTTTATCATAGCCAACACGGACACGGATGATGCCTGCGTGCAGGCGATTAAGCAGGCCTATGCTTTGCCAGCCATGACCATGAGTAATGCCCAGCTTGCTGAGCAGCGTGAGCGCATGTACGGCCCCAGCTTAGACACTATGGAGTCGGTGGTTAAAGTTATTAAGGAGGAAATCAGGCACACCAAGGATATACTGGAAATCGCCTCACAAAATCACGCCATTCAGCCAGATGACCACCAAAGTTTGCAAGAGCTAGTCACGCGTATTGCCGACACCCTGAGTATGTTAAACCTCTCCGGTCCCAGGGCGTTACTGCAGCAGGAGCTAGAGCATATTAAGAGCTGGTCGCAGCAGTCTGATGGTGGCGAGAGTGCAGCTTTTCACAATACCGCCGATACCTTGTTATTTATCGAAGGGGCTTTATCCAGCTTAGAGCGGCGGGAAATTACTGTTGACGAGTTAAATAATGCCGGTGACGATACCCGCAAAAAAATTATTGCCGAAAGCCATTTAGCAGAGGCGCAGCGCGTGGTATTGGAAGAGGCCGAGGCTGGAATAGCTTTGTCTAAGCGAGCCATTAGTTCTTATGTGGAGTCCAATTTTGACGCCGGCCATATCGCCAATATAGCTGTTACCCTCAATACTGTGCGTGGAGGCTTGTTGGTATTAAACTACAGCCGCGCAGCTGCCATATTAAAAAGCTGTGGCGCGTTTATTGATAGCCATATACACAATAAAAACGCCAGTGCTCACCGGCACCAGCTGCTGGAAACTCTGGCGGATGCCTTGATCAGTATGGAATACTATTTGGGAGAGGTGGCCAGTGGCCACAAGGTTAATGATAAAATATTAAGCGTGGCCGAAGAGAGCTTGGCGGCTTTGGGTTTCGAAGTAGAAGCCGTTTCATAGCTGCTGGCGGCGGTAAAATAACAACAATAAATAGCGATTAGGAATCTATATGGTTTATATGGCATTAACGGCAGGCATAGTGATTATTGCGATCACCATTGCCGTTATCGCAGCTAAGACCCTGTTTAAACGCAGCTGGTTACTGGGTTGGTTGCGCGGCAGTGGTGGTTTGCTATTGCTGCTGCTAGCTGCGCTTATGGTGTTGTCGGCATTAGATATATACAGCTACCGTCAATACGAAAAGAATAAAGCGATTGCCAATGTTAGTTTTAGCGAGTTAGCGCCTCAGCATTTCAAGGCCTCACTGATAGGGGATGATGGGGTAGAGCACAGCTATGAATTGAGAGGTGATCTTTGGCAGCTGGATGTGCGCTTATTAACTTGGTCTAAAACTTTTGCGCGCATGGGCTTACTGCCGGGCTACCGCTTAGACCGCTTAAGTGGCCGTTACGTTTCGCTAGAGGAAGAGAAGTTCTCGCCAAGAACCGTGCATTCGCTATGGCAAAGTGATTCAGGTTTGGATGTATGGGCCTTGTTACATGAATACGGCAAGAATTTCTCATTGCTGGAAAGTAGTTACGGCAGCGCCACCTATTTGCCTATGAAGGATGGTGCCTTATATGCTGTCAAACTTACCCCTAATGGCTTGGCCGCCAGCCCCTTAAATGACAGGGCCAAACAGGCTATAGCCAACTGGCAATAGCGGCTAGCAAAGCGGTTGAAATACTATCTTGACTTGCCGCAGCACCGCAGACACACTACCCAGGCTCGCTAGGCGGGCCTTTTTATTATCTAGTATATAGAGGTGTTTTTTGGAGTTTTTAACCAGTTACGGACTATTCCTGGCAAAATCAGTTACCTTTGTGGTGTTGTTATTGATTGCAGTGGCAGGGCTGATTGCGATTAGCAGCAAAAGCAAAAAAGAAGCCAGCGGCTCTATAGAGGTCGAGGCTTTAAATGATAGCTTTGATGATATGGAAGAAATTATCAAAGAGGCAGTGTTAAGCCACGATCAGCTTAAGGCTGAGCATAAAGCACAAAAGAAAATCGATAAAGAGCAGGCCAAGGCGCGCAAGAAAAACCCCGAGGCTGATACTAAAAAACGAGTCTACGTGCTTAATTTCGACGGTGATATGAAAGCCTCTGCGGTGGAAAACCTCAGGGAAGAAATTACTGCTCTGTTGACTATGGCCAAACCCGAAGATGAAGTGGTGCTGCGTTTAGAAAGCCCTGGCGGTTTGGTGCACAGCTATGGCTTGGCGGCCTCGCAATTAATGCGTATTAAAAACAAATCCATACCCTTGACCATTGCTGTTGATTCAGTGGCAGCCAGTGGCGGCTATATGATGGCCTGCGTAGGCGATAAAATATTAGCGGCGCCTTTTGCGGTGATTGGTTCTATAGGGGTACTGGCGCAGCTGCCCAATTTTCATCGCTTACTCAAGAAAAACGATATAGATTTTGAGTTGTTCACCGCCGGTGAGCATAAACGCACAGTCACTATGTTTGGTGAAAATACCGAGAAGGGTAAGGCCAAGTTTACTGAAGAGCTGGAAGATACCCACGCCTTGTTTAAAAGCTTTGTTGCCGACAATCGCCCACAAGTGGCTATAGATGATGTTGCTACCGGTGAAATCTGGTATGGCAGCCGGGCGCTAGAGCGTAATTTAGTCGATAGTTTGCAAACCAGTGACGAGTACTTACTGTCGCTGCGTAATGATTGTGATATTTATGAGATTAACTTCACTCACAAAAAGACCTTGCAAGAAAAGCTAGGTTTAGCGGCTGAGGCGGTAGTTGATAGGACGTTGATGAAATTGTGGAGCCATGCTAACCCTAACCAGCAGCGTTAGGGTTTAGTTATCAACCGCTTCTATATGTTGCCAGTCGGCCACTTGATATTTGTCTAACAGCGCCTGTAGCTGGCCAGTTTTTCTTAGTTGTTCTATGCCAGCGTTAATTAATGTTATGTACTGTATAGACTTGGGGTTGTTAGGGGAACAGGCAATATATATTTTGCTCATAGTGTTGGCGTAACCTGCTATTTGCAACTTATCTTGCCATTGTTGCTTGGCTAGTACTTGCGTAATCACGGTACGTGAGCCTAATACCACATCAAGTTTGCCCTGCATTAATGCTAAAAGGTTATTCTCCAGGGCATATTTACCTTTTGCGGCGATCACCCGGTCGCTAGTTCTATTGGCTTTAATATAAGCATCAATATCATTTTTATAAGCGTAGCCGTTGATTACGCCTAGGCGCTGCTGCGCCAATGAGTCCACATGCTGATAGCGCCAGGGCTCGTTTATACGGGTATAAAAAGCCATTTGATCGACGGCGTGATGCTGGTCTGAAAAAATAAAATCCGGGGCATCACTCTTATAGGCGCCCACTATACAATTTTTTTTGCCTTGGCGTACTAGGTCTATGGAGTGTTGCCAGGACATAATTTGGTAGTTGAGGCTGTGGCCGCCTTGCTCTAGTCCATAGCGTGCCATTTCTATCATGTAGCCGGGGTCAGGGGCATTGGGTATGCCGTTGAAGGGGTACCAGCGGTCAGAGACGATTGTAACCTCATCAGCTACGCCGCCTACGGCCATTAAGCTATAGGCTAGCAGTAGTATGATTGGGAGACGCTGTTTTCGCATCGAGTTTTTATCTCGGTAAATAAGTCTCATGGCTCAGCTGCTGTTGAGCAATGGGGTAATTCACGGTTATTGTCATTATTAGTGCGATTAGCCGCTCATCCTAGCCTTTGGAGGCAGGGAATAGCATAGGTATTTGCCCTTACATAGTTGCGGCGGCGGGGGTATAGGTGGAATAGTCTTCCATCTTGGTGTTGCTCTTTATTTCATGCTGCCATTGTTGTTTTTGTGAGCGGGCTCTGAGCTCCTGCATAAACTGATAACGGCGCTGGGTAACTTCGTTGATGTGCTGATCATCTTTTAAAATAATGGGGTGTATAAACACCATCAAATTCTTTTTAACATGATCGGTACTACTGCTGCTAAACAGTGCGCCCAAGATGGGGATGCTGCCCAGCACAGGTACTCTTTCTTCTTTTTCGGTGAGTTCATCGCTGATTAAGCCTCCCAGCACCAGCATTTGGCCGTCTTTAATCAGTGCCTTGGTAATGATTTCACGTTTATTGGTAATAAGGTCTGAGGCGGTAGCCAAGGAAGGGGCTATGCTTTCAGTTTTTTGTTTGATCTCTAGGGTGATGGAGTCACCGCGGTTAATTCGCGGTGTAACCACTAATGAGATCCCCACATCTTGACGCTCTATGGTGGTAAAGGGGTCATTAGTGGAAGAGGAGCTACCAGTAGCCTGGCCGGTAATAAAAGGCACGTTTTGACCTACTAACAACGAGGCCTCTTCGTTATCTATAGCCACCACGGTAGGGGTGGATAAAATATTGGCTTTAGTGGTGGCGTCTAGTGCACGTATGGCGGCCTGTAAGTCGCCATTATCAAAATAGCCGAAAGTTAAACCACGGCCGGGAACAAACTGGCCATCGATTTCGCCACCGGCGGTTAAATCCCCCAGCGTATTCACGGCGCCAGCTACACCGTCACCGACATTGCTTAAATCTTCGCTTACCCAAGAGATGCCCAGATCTTCACCTACATCACCGCTCACTTCTACTACCAGCGCCTCAACCAATACCTGGGCGCGGCGTATGTCTACTTGCTGGATAACTCGCTTCATGGTGTTAAGCATGGCGGGGGGCGCATTGATAATCAGCGCATTGGTGGTGGCGCTAGACTCTATGCTGATAGCGGAGGTGGTTTCTTTTTTGTCACTTTGTATGCTGCTGGATAGGCTTTTTAATATGGGCACTAATTCCTTGGCGTCGACATAATGCAGGTAAATAACCTGAGTATTGCCATCACCCATTAATTCGGTATCAAGTTGGGCCACCAATTTTTTAATTTGCGCACGTTTACTGGCCTCGCCAGCGACTAACAAACTGTTGCTGCGCTCATCCATAGACAGGCTCAGCTGCTGGCTGTCGTTGCCGCTATTGGCTGGGATTAAGCTTTGCAGGCTATTTAATATATCGGCAGCGTTGGCGTACTTGAGTTTGATTAATTCAATTTCACTGTCGCCGGATTGGTCTAATTCGGTGATGAGTTTTCGTATGTGATTAATATTGTTGTAGCGGTCGGCAATAATCAGGCTGTTACTTTCGGGGTTGGCGCTGAGCACTGCCTCTTTGCTGATTAATGGCCGTAGGTTAGCGACTAGCTTTTGCGCGGATATATGTTGGACTTTGACGACGCTCACCACCATGTCGGCATTTTGGCCGCTGTTTTTGGCCAGCGTTAAGCCGCTGGTGGCAATATTTTTAGGGATGATCTTTAGCGCCTGCTCGGTCTCTATTGCGGCGTAGCCATGCACGTCCAGCACCGATAAAAAAACCTGATAGGCGTCTTTGCGCGATAGCGGTTCCGGCGAGATAACCGTCACATTGCCCTGTACTTCTTTGTGCACCACGATGTTTTTGCCGGTATTGTCAGCAACCCATTGGATTAATGCACGTATATCGGCGTCTCGCATATTCATGCGCAACTTGTCGTCTGCCCAGCTGCTGTTAATCATTAGTAGGCAGCAAAGCAGGGCATAGAGCTGTGAGCGGTAATTAAACATGGGGGTAGCTATTCCTTATCGGCTTACGCGTTTGCGTAATTCTTGTAGCCTTTGTTGTATTAATTGCTTTCTTTTTTCGTCACTAAGCTGTGTGCTGTTGTTCTGCTCGGTGGCCGCTGTCGTGGTAGAGCTTAGGCTGTCAGTAGCGCTGCTGGGAAAATACAGGGTTTCAAGATTGTCATTGGTAGAGAGTATCACCCTGTCACTGTACACCGCTTTTAATTCGGTTTGGCCAAATAATACACTGCCAATTTTATAGTGCTTGGCTTTTTGATCGACGCCTTCAATAATGGCGGACGCCTTACTGGGGTCGCTGGCGGTAAATGCACCTCTTAAAACCAGCTGCAGTTTGGTTTTAGGTAGCTCTATATCGCTAAGCTGAGTAGCGTTGCTGCTGCCAAACAAGGCAGCATCCACAATATAGGCGCTATAGTTAGTTAGGCTTAACGGTTTACTGGGTTTTACTGGCGTGTTGTTAGCAGTGCTGGGCTTAGTCAACTGCAGGGCGCTGTATGCCTCGAGCCCCATGGCTAATAGGGCCAGTAGCAACAATAGGCCTGCGCAGTATCTAGCCAAGGTTTTTTGGTTGATACTGGCTAGGTAATGTTGAAGTTTGATGTTCACAGCGGTTAAACCACCTTGTTGCCTGATCATGTGCATAACTGGCTATACCCAGCGCTATTATTATGTAGCCACTATACCCCAAAGCGCTGGCCAGTGGCATGCTTGTATGGGTATTAATGTTGTTAATTGTAGCAGTGACTTAGCGAAGTTTCTTAACGTATTTTACAGCTTGTTGAACTATCTTTATTATCGGTCACAATGTAGTAGCAGTTGCCTTAACGGTTACGCTAACAATAACCTTAAATTTTAACCAGCATGTCCACGTAATACTGTGACATGGGAACAAAACATGGCAGATCAGAATTCGGCTTTTCAAAACATCCCCTTTGCCTATGCAAAAAAGAATGCTGTTTTTGTTAAGGCCGGGGCTGGCCAGCAAGCTCAGGTTTGTCATAAAAATCCTTTGCCCTTAATGGTTTACGCTGAGCTGCGGCGTTATTTTGGCGGCAGCTTTCAATCTACCTTGCTCAATAGTGCCGATTTTGATCAGCAATTAGCAGCCGCCTATGAGCGCGACTCCTCCGAAGCCATGCAAATGGTTGAGAACCTGGGTGACGAGATAGACTTGGCCAGCATAGCCGATGCCGTGCCCGAGGCTGAGGATTTGCTTGAGCAGGAAGGTGATGCCCCTATTATTCGCCTCATTAACGCAGTGCTGGCCGAGGCGGTGAAAGAAAATGCCTCTGATATTCATATAGAGAGTTTTGAAAAACGTTTAGTGATACGTTTTCGCATAGACGGTGTGCTGCGCGAAGCGGTCGAGCCGAAACGAGAATTGGCCCCGTTGTTGGTGTCGCGCTTAAAGGTTATGGCCAAGCTAGATATAGCCGAGAAGCGCATCCCCCAGGATGGTCGCATCTCGTTGCGAGTAGGTGGCCGCGAGATAGATGTGCGGGTATCCACCATGCCCTCCAGCAATGGCGAGCGAGTCGTGCTGCGTTTACTGGACAAGCAAGCCGGGCGCTTAAATTTAAAATCCTTGGGCATGCCTAAATATTTACACAAAAATACCGCCCACTTATTGCGTAAGCCTCACGGCATTATCTTGGTGACGGGGCCTACCGGTTCCGGTAAAACCACCACCTTGTACGCGGGTCTGGCCGAGATTAACGATGCCTCTCGCAACATACTCACCGTCGAAGACCCCATAGAATACAACCTGGAGGGCATAGGCCAAACCCAGGTAAATGTTAAAGCCGATATGACTTTTGCTCGCGGCCTGCGTGCCATGCTGCGGCAAGACCCAGACGTAGTGATGGTGGGTGAGATACGCGATCTAGAGACTGCCGAAATAGCTGTGCAGGCCAGTCTTACCGGCCACTTAGTGCTCTCTACTTTGCACACCAATACCGCCGTAGGGGCGATTACCCGGCTGCGGGATATGGGCATAGAGTCTTTTCTGTTGGCCTCGAGCTTAGTGGGGGTTATCTCGCAGCGCCTGGTGCGGGTGCTGTGCCCACACTGCAAGCAGCAGCAACAACCCAGCGTGTTAGAGCGTGAGTTTTTGGGGGAGTTATTAACCCCCGACACCATTTTATATGCGCCTGTAGGTTGCGATGAATGTAATCATTTGGGCTACAGTGGCCGCCAAGGTATCTATGAATTATTGGTAGTGGATGAGGCTCTGCGCGAACTGATACACGCCGATGCCAACGAATCAGAGCTGATTAAGCAGCTGCGCCAGCACTCACCCAGCATACGCAGCGACGGTCGCCAGCGGGTGTTGGCAGGTATTACCACCGTAGAAGAAGTGATTCGCGTCACCCACGAGGAATAAGCATGGCGGCCTTTTCCTATCTGGCATTAACTCCGCAAGGCAAGCAATCTAAAGGCGTATTAGAGGGCGATAGTACCAGGCAAATTCGCCAGCAACTGCGTGAGCAGCAGTTAACCCCCTTAGAGGTTAAACCGCTGGTAAACGATAACACTGCAACCCCCGCCAAAAGGCTGAGCCGCAGCCCTAAACTCAGCGTCGCGGATTTGGCCATGCTGACTAGGCAGCTAGCCACCCTGGTGCAGGCCAGCTTACCGTTAGAAGAGGCGCTCAATACCGTTGCCAAGCAAAGTGAGCGTGCCAAGGTGCGGGGCATTATTTTATCGGTGCGCTCAAAAGTGTTAGAGGGCCATAACTTAGCTTCCAGCATGGCGGAGTTCCCCAATGCCTTCCCCGCTTTGTTTCGCGCCACCATCGCGGCCGGTGAGCATGCCGGACATTTAGATCTGGTGTTAAATAAACTGGCTGATTATTGTGAAAACAGCTATGCCTCTAGGCAAAAAGCCATGTTGGCGCTGCTATACCCCATACTGCTATTTATTATGGCGGTAGCCATAGTGGCGGGGCTAATGGCCTTTGTGGTGCCCGATGTAGTAGAGGTGTTTGTCGGCCAGGGGCAGGCGCTGCCTGCACTTACTAGCGGCTTAATTGCCTGCAGTAATTTTGTGGTGGACTACGGTTTGTTCATGCTAGTGGCGCTGATCGCGGCGATCATAGCTTTCAAAGCTGCGTTGAATAACGCTGGTTTTCGCCTGTGGGTAGATAAGCAATTGCTGCATCTGCCATTGCTGGGGCGGCTAACCCGCGGCGGTAACTGTGCGCGCTATGCCAGCACTTTATCGATATTAACCACCAGCGGTGTGCCCTTGGTAGAGGCCATGCAAATTGCGGCGCAGGTTATGGCCAATAGTTTTTTAAAGCAGCGGGTGGTGGCTGCGGCCCAGCAGGTGCGCGAAGGGGGCAGTTTGCACCGGGCCTTGGAGCAGTGCGGCTATTTCCCTCCTATGATGGTGCATATGATAGCCAGTGGTGAGCTTAGTGGTGAGCTGGACACTATGCTGGGCCGGGTGGCAGAGCATCAGCAAAAAGAGCTGGATAATTTAATCGCCACCTTGGTGGGCTTTTTTGAGCCTGCCATGTTGTTGTTTATGGGCTGTGCGGTGTTATTGATAGTCGTCGCTATACTGCAGCCTATTTTTGATCTCAATACTTTGATTTAGCGTTACACATCGCGGAGGTGGCCTGTGGGCTTACAAAAGGGTTTTACATTAATAGAAATCATGGTGGTAGTGGTGATCATCAGCGTGCTGATAGGTCTGGTCGCGCCTAATATTTTAGGGCGGGTGGATGAAGCTCGGGTGACCGCTGCCAGGGCCGATATCGCCACCTTGGAGCAGGCCTTAGATATGTATAAATTAGATAACCACCATTACCCCAGTACCGACCAAGGCTTGCAGGCATTAGTGGTTAAACCCAGCGGTGAGCCTCAGGCTAAGTCTTGGCGGCCTGAGGGTTACTTAAAAAAATCGCAGTTGCCGCAAGACCCCTGGGGCGGTGAGTATCAATATCTTAGCCCCGGTAGCAGCGGAGCCTATGACCTGTATTCCCACGGTGCCGATGGCAGAGAGGGCGGTGAGGGTTATGATGCTGATATAGGGAATTGGGATACGCCGTGAGCCAGCTCGCGCCAGTGAGGCATAGCGTCGGCATTAGCCAAAAGTCGCAGGGCTTTAGCTTAATCGAAATCTTATTAGTATTGGCCCTGCTGGGTATACTACTGGGCTTGTTTAGCGCCAACTTAAGCCCCAGCCCGCAACAGCAACTAAATCGCGAAGCCAAACGGCTACAGGCCGTGTTGCAATTTGCAGCTGATGAGGCGGTTATGCAAGGCCAGGAACTGGCCTTAGCGCTGCCCGAGCAGGGCTATCAAATACTGGGGTTTAACCCGCAAAAATCAGCATGGCAGGCCTTGGAAGATAAGGCATTTAAGGCCTATCAACTACCCAGTGCTATAAGTTTGCAGCTAAGTTTACAGGACCAAGCCCTTAGCGATACTGAGCGCCAGCAATTACAAAAACTAAAAAAACAGCAGCGCAATGAGCTGCCTGTCCCGGTCATTGTGTTGTTAAGCAGTGGCGAAATCACTGCCTTTGAGTTGCGCCTAAGCTCGGCTGCCATCAATAGCGAAAGTATTGTTTATAGTGATGGCTTTAATGGAGTGGCGTTGCGATGAGGTTGCGCTGGCGCGGTTTTACCTTATTAGAGGTGTTAGTGGCCTTGGCTATATTAGCCATCTCGGCCATGGCTATTAGTAGGCAAATAGCTAATGGCCACAGTCATCAGCAACAACTGGCCTATAAAACGACCGCCATGATAATTGCCGAGAATGAATTGGCCACGCTGATGCTGAGCGAACATTGGCCAGCACTGGGGCGCGAAGAAAATACCCTGCAATGGGGCGGTTTGGATTGGCAGCTAGAGCGTGAGGTGGCCGCTACCTCGGAGCCCTGGTTGCGGCAAATAAATATCAAGATACGCATGGCGGGCAAGGCTGGCGATTTAGTTAGCTTGGTCGCCTATAGAGGCCGCTACTAATGCGGGCGCGGTTAAAGCTGGGTCAGCAAGGCCTGACGTTAATCGAGGTGCTTATTGCCTTAAGCATATTCGCTTTAATCGGGCTGGGCTCTGGGCGTTTACTGAGTACAGTCATAAGCTCACAACAAATAAACCAAGAGCACTCGCAGCAGCTGGCCAGCTTGCAGCGCAGCATGAGCGTGATAGACCGCGATTTACAATTTTTTGCTGATAGGCCCATACGCGCCGGGGCTGATCAATTGGCCAGCTTGGTTTTGGCCGAGGATTATAGTTTGGAATTAACCCGTGCGGGCTGGCGTAACCCCCTGATGTTAGAGCGCAGCCAGTTACAGCGCGTGGCTTATGATGTGGGCTATCACCCGCAGCGCGATGATGCTAGCAGCCCTCATTATCAGAGCAATGTGCGCTATTTACGTCGCCATTATTGGCCTCACTTAGATAGGGTAGAGCGCAGCCAATCGCCCATTACCCAGCTGTTAATGGCTAATGTAATTGCTTTTGATGCTCAGGCGATTAGCGATCAGGGCAGCCACAAACAATGGCCTATAAAGCTAAACAGTCAGTCCCAAGATGTACCTGAGCTTAAAGGCTTAGCGATGAGCATTACACTGAAAGATACGGCGTTATTATCTCGCGTCTACAGGTTTAACTAATGGCTAGGCGGGTGGCTCAACAGCAGGGGGTAGCCCTGGTCAGCGTGTTATTGGTGTTTGCCTTAATCACTGTGATTGCCAGTGAAATATTGGCGGTAAATTATCGCGACATTAAAAAAACACAGCATCAATTCAGCAGTAAGCAGGCCTATTATTATGCGCTGGGTGGGGAGTCACTGGCCAGGCAGTTGCTATACCGAGATATGGCCAGCAGTACTAATAAAAGTGATGGCTTTAAAGATACCTGGGCGCAGCCATTGGAGAGTTATAATATTAACGAGGGCACGATGACCATAGAGATTATCGATTTACAAAGCCGTTTTAATATTAATAATTTGCTGAGCAGTAACGATGCGGCTGACCCCGTTTATTTACAGGCTTTTAAGCAGCTGCAGGATCAACTAGACACTCAGCCCAGCATCGCGCCAGCGTTGGTGGATTGGTTGGATAGTAATCAGCAGCTAAGTGCTGGCGGCGCTGAAGATTTAGCCTATAGCAATAAGACTAGGCCCTATTTGGCCGCTAATCGAGCGCTTTACGATAAAACCGAGCTGCTCCTGTTAGAGGGCTTAAGCTATGAGGCCTATAATGAATTGGCCGAACATGTCAGTGTGTTACCGCAGGGTAGTAAAATTAATCTCAATACGGTGACTGGTACGGTGTTAAAAGCCTTGGTTCCGGCATTAAGTGCCAGCGAACTGAGCCAGATAGAACAATTACAAAATCAAGGTGGTCTAGAGAGCACAGCGGCATGGTTCAATAAGCCTTTTGCTGCCAAACTTAAAAGCCAGGCAAGCTTGTTTTCGGTGAGCAGTGAGTACTTTGAGGTCAGGGTAAAAAGCCTTTATGATGGACGGGTTGCCCTGCTAAGCACAACGCTACATCGCAATGCTAATAAGAGCGAAATTCGCATAATGAAACGTCACCATGATCAATAATTCTCAGCATAGCCTGATCATACGCATCACCACACTCGCTATAAATCAAGATAGTGAGTTGCAGTGGTTTTTATTTGATCACTCACAGCAGTTAATACAAAAAGGTTGTGATGCTTTGGCGTCTATCAAGGAAGCCTTGCCCGCTGCGATTAGGGCCGAGGTTGCCATACATGTGATAGTGCCCAATGATGCCGTGTTGTTGGCGAGGGTGAATATACCCAGCCGCAACCAGCGCCATATTAAACAAGCCCTACCGTTTGCCATAGAAGAGTTTATCGCCCAAGACTTAGAAAAAGTGCATATGGCTATGCCGCAGCAGCTGGACCCCAGCCATGAGCAAATAGATGTAGCTATTATTGAGCACAGCCTGTTAATTTCATGGTTGGATTTATTGCACCATCATCAGCTCAGCCCACAAACCATGGTGATAGACACGCTTTGTGTGCCTATAGAGCCGCAACAGCACAGCGTGTTAATCGATGGCGAGCAGGTTTTGTTACGTTTAGGTTTATACCATGGTGTGAGCTGCGAAAGAGCCAGCTTTAATGCTATCTATAGCCAGCTAATCGCAGAAAATTTTACTGAAGATAACGCACCTGTTTTACAGTGTGTTTACAGTCAGGCAGAGTCTGAAGCAGAGGCTAGCCTAAACTATCAAGGCGCTGTTAAAGAAAGCTTTTATAAAGAGGCGGCTAGTGAAATTTTAGCCGCTAATTTACTTAAGCAGGGTGCTGAACAGATTAATTTATTGCAGGGCGGTTATAAGCAGGGCAAACAAGAGAGTGGGGGCTTTGAATTGTGGCGGCCTACATTTATCGCGGCGGCAGCCAGCTTGCTGTTGTTTGTTATCAGTCATTTAGCCAGCGCCTGGTATTTTTCCTGGCAGGCTGAGCAATTGCGCCAAGAAAGCATTAGTTACTATAAGCAATTATTCCCTAACGAGCGGCGGGTGGTTAGCCCTAAACGGCAATTGCAAAACCATTTGCGTTTAATTAGCAGCGGCGAGGGCGGGGCTTTTTTGTCTACCCTGGCTGCCATCTCAGCAGAATTCAAACCCTATACTCAGACTGGACAGATTGCAGTAAAACAATTGGCCTATACACAGGATAATCATTTATTGCGCTTTGAATTAAGTAGCCAAACCATAGAGCAGCTGGATAGCTTAAAGCAGCAGTTATCCGCTATAGGCATTAAAGCGGTAATAGGTTCCGCCCGTGCGCAAGAAAATACGGTGATCAGTAATATGACGGTGGAGGCACAGCCATGAACCTTGCAGATTGGTATAGCCTGCCGCTAGTGCAAGCCTGCATGCATCGCTACCAGCAATTATCAGAGCGAGATCAGCTGGCAGTAAAAATATTAAGCGTTTTCTTATTTATTATTGTAATAGTTTACGGGGTGATAGTTCCCTGCATAGACTATAGCGCCAGCGCTAAACAACAGTATCAGCAAGCGCAAGCCGATTTACAGTGGATGAAAACCAACACCCCTGCCAATTTAGCTACCGCACCCCGCCGTAATCCCAACGAGTCTATTTTGGGCATAGCCAGTTCCAGTGCTAAAAAATATTATATAGAGTTTCAGCGCTACGATGCACAGGATGAAAATACCCTGCGCATCAATATAGAGCGGGTGTTGTTTAAAAACTTAGTGCTGTGGTTAGAGTATTTAGAAAAACAACACGGTATTAGTTTGTCCAATATTAATATAGAGCAGCAGGGCAACCCCGCCTATGTTAATGCCCGCGTGGTGATTAAAGGTTAGCTATGTATAAAGAGTATTTTGGCCTAAGCGAGCTGCCATTTTCTATAGCGCCTGACCCCAGCTACCTCTATATGAGCGACAAGCATAGAGAAGCGCTGGCGCATTTAATTTACGGGGTGGGTGACCAGGGTGGTTTTGTAGTGCTAACCGGCGAGGTGGGCACCGGTAAAACCACGGTGTGCCGCTCGGTGTTACAGCAGTTGCCAGAGAACGCTAATATCGCTTTTATAATCAATCCGCGGCAAAGCATTAATCAGTTGCTGCAGTCGATTTTTTCAGAACTTAGCATTCCCTATCGCGAAGGTATGACCAGCAAGGCCATGATAGATAGGCTTAATGCCTATTTGCTGGGTGCCCATGCCGAAGGCCGCAACACTATTTTAATTATTGATGAGGCGCAAAACCTGGCAGTAGATATATTAGAGCAGCTGCGCCTGCTGACTAATTTAGAAACTGATGAAAAAAAATTACTGCAGCTAGTGTTATTGGGTCAGCCTGAGTTAAACGATATTCTCGCTCGCGACGATATGCGTCAGTTAGCGCAACGCATTACGGCTAGGCATCATTTATCACCCTTATCTAAAACGGAAGTGGCCGAATATATACAGCACCGCTTATCTGTGGCGAAGTGCCATAGTGAGATTTTTTCGGCGGCAGCCATAAAAAAAATCTATAAGTTTAGCGGTGGGGTGCCACGCTTAATTAATTTAATCTGTGATCGCTGTATGCTGGGTGTGTATTCCAGCAATGCGGCAATAGTGGATGGCAAGGTGGTTAACAAAGCGGCCAATGAAATCTTCAGCCATCACAGGCTAAAAAAATCGTGGCCTAGGCCTTTAGTGTACGCCTCGGTAATGGCGCTAATGATTTTGCTATTGACCTTTCTCATCAAAAACAACTATCTGGCGGTTAGTGTGGGTAATGCTAGCTTAAGCAACGCTGTGGCCAACCCTCAGCCTAGCGAACAGGTTGAGGCTTTATAATGTCGTATATTTTAGATGCCTTAAAAAAATCTGATCAGCAGCGCCAGCAGGGTGCAGGCCCTAGCTTGCAAACCATACATCGCCCTGTGTTGGTCAGCAGCGACAGCCCCTTACTCAAGTTGATACTGTCTTTACTGCTGTTATTGCTGTTTGCGCTGGCGGTGGCTGGTGCTTGGTATTTTTTCTATGCCAATAAGTCTATGGCCGTACTTGATCCGCAGGCTGTGAGTGAGCCAGCGGCAAAGCCCTCGGTTGCCAGTAGCCCGCTACCCCAGGCTGAAACGGTGGCCGTGGTTGAGCAGCCTCCGGTTACGTCTTTAAACGCATCGGCTATACGCTTTAATGACTTGGATGCTAATACCCGTACAGCCATACCTGGGTTAACCTTTTCTTTTCATGTTTATTCCGACAACCCCAGCCTGCGCACGATTATTATTAATAACCGTCGGGTCAAGGAGGGGGCCTTGGTGGAAAAAGATTTGCAGTTAGAAGAGATTACACCACAGGGTGTGGTGTTAATTTGGCAAAACCGAGTACGATTTAGTATTGATGTGGTTGAATCCTGGTAAACCACTCGTGATGTTGCTGCGGCCTTTACTAAGCCGAGCTAGTTCTTTTTATTTTTTACAGTTGATGAGTTGTTATGAAAGGCGTAATTCTAGATTTTGATACGCTAGCCGCAGAGGATTTGCAGTTAAGTGAGTTAATGGCGCAGTTGGATGATTGGTCAATTTACCCCAGTACCAGTCCCGAGCAAGTGCAAGAGCGCATAGCGGCAGCCGAGGTGGTGTTGAGCAATAAGGTAAGACTCGATGCTGAGACGATAAAGCAAAATCCGCAATTAAAACTCATAGCGGCTATGGCTACTGGCACTGACCATATTGCGGTAGCACAGGCCAAGGCCCAGGGCATAGTGGTTTGCAATGCCCGTGCTTATTCCACCGCCAGTGTGGCGCAACACACTATCACCTTAATGCTGGCCCTAAGTACCCGTTTATTGGATTACCATCAGGCTGTGCAGCAGGGGGCTTGGTCTAAAAACCACTTCTTTTGTTTATTGGATTACCCCATACAGGAGTTGGCTGGTAAAACCTTGGGGCTAATCGGCTATGGTAACTTGGCGAAAAAAGTTGCAGCTATAGCCCAGGCCTTTGATATGGAGATTATCATAGCCGAGAGTTTAACCGGCGATAAAAGCCAGCCCGGCAGGTTGCCGCTCAATACGGTATTGGCGCAGGCCGATATCATTAGCTTGCATTGTCCTTTGAGTGAACATACCCGCAATTTGATCACTGACCAGCAGCTGGCGCTAATGAAAAGCACAGCCTTATTAATCAACACCGCTAGAGGTGGCATAGTCGACGAGTCCGCTTTGGCGCAGGCACTTAAAAGCGGTGTTATAGCAGGCGCGGCCATGGATGTATTGGCCACCGAGCCTCCTGCGGAAGATAGTGTTTTACTGCAAAAAGATATACCCAATCTGATTATTACACCACATAGTGCTTGGGCCAGCCGGGGCTCTAGGCAGCGTTTGGTTGATCAGTTGGCCGCTATAGTCAGTGCCTATAAAGCGGGTGACCCTATACAGCAGGTTTAGCTTATGAATCATTGAGAAATTGATTTGTGTCAGCACTTTTTTAGGGGTATTGTTTTACACTGCTATTCTTTCTTACCGGCTTGTTAACAGGAGTGTGTTATGTCCAGCAGTATTACTAAAGTGTTTGTGGTGGTAGACCCCAGTATTGATAAGCAGGTGGCGTTAGAGCGGGCTATTATCACCTCTCACTACAGAGATAAAGATGCGGTACAAATTCAGGTGTTTGTTGGCGTGGATTCTGAGTCGGCCAATATGCGTGCTAATAACGACAACCTGCACCGCGATCAAAATTGGTATATAGAAACGATCAAAGAGCCGCTAGAGGCTGCTGGTTTAAGCTATAGCGTGTCTTTTTCTTGGTCTTTAGAGTGGCAAGAGTCCATCTTGCAAGAGGCTAAGCATTTTGGTGCCGAAACTATTTATTTGCCAGTGCAGAAAAAAACCAATAAGCGTCGTTTCACTTTTAGTGAAAACAAGTGGGACTTGTTAAAAACGGCTAACTGCCCAGTGGTGTTAGTGCGTCCTGATGCTAAAACTGAGCGCAAGGTGGTATTGGCTGCGGTTAATTTCCAAGCTGAAGATGAAGATCACAAAGCGCTTAATGCTCGCATTATCGAAAGGGCTAAGTGGATAGCTGAATCCTATGGCGCCAACCTGCACTTGGTGAACGGTTATAGAGATTCTATGAAGTACCCTGACCGTGGTAATTTGGTGAAAAAATCAGGTGTGGCTAGCGATAAAATACATGTGCTACAAGGTTACACCGATGAGGTGGTTGCCGAGGTAGCGACCAAGGTTAACGCCGATGTGGTGGTGATGGGTACGCTAGGGCAAACAGGTAAGGTGAAAACTCGCCGCGGTAATACCGCAGAGCGGGTTATTGCTAACTTGGATGTGGATACTATTGTGGTTAACTAATATTGTGAATGAAATGATCAAAAGGGGCGATTTTATCGCCCCTTTTTGTTTTCTTGTTAATGGGTTCGTTTTGGGTGGGGAGCAAGGCCGTTATTGCTAAGACGCGCCGTAAACAGCTAGCTTGCTTGTCATATCCAGCAAATAGGCGGTGTTAAAACTATCCCCGTTACCTTTTATACTGTTCTCGCAAATCCTGCATCTGCTGATATTTTTCCCCAGACAACGCCTCACTCTCTATATCATTAGCGAGGATTTTAGGGTGTATAAAAATCATTAAATTGCGCTGCAGTGTTTGGGTGCTGGTGCTGGTAAACAGGGCACCTAATATGGGTAGGTCACCCAGTAAAGGTACTTTATCTACTCTTTCGGTTTGCTCATCACTAATCAAACCACCTAAAACCAAGATGCCGTCGTTTTGTACTTGTACTTTGGTTTTAATACTGCGTTTATTGGTGACTATATCGGTGGCTGCTGAGCTGCTGTCACTAATGGTTTCTAACTCTTGCACTATATCCAGAGTAACGGTGTTGCCGTTGTTAATTTGTGGGGTGACTTTTAGGCTCAGGCCTATGTCTTGCCTTTCTATAGTGGTGAAGGGGTTGTCGCTAGTATTATTGTTGGTGAGTGCCTGGCCGGTAATAAAAGGCACGTTAGAGCCTACCAATACCTCGGCCTCTTGGTTGTCCAGAGTCACTAGTGATGGGGTGGAGAGTATATTGGCATCTACCTCTGAGGCTAGCGCATTGATTAAGGCGCGCAAGCTGCCGCCGCTGTAGTAGCCTACGGATAGCCCACCTGATAATAAGACCTCACCGGTGCTTATATTTAACTGTTTTAAACCAAAACTGGTGGCGGCTTCGGTGCCAGTACCGGCGTCAAAGCTGGTGTTCCACTCTACGCCTAGCCTTTGTGAAACATCTTCACTGACTTCAACAATAATGGCCTCTACTAAGACTTGGGCGCGGCGTATGTCAATTTGCGCTACCACTTTTTCCATAGCGTATAAAATATCGGGCGGCGCGGTGACGATTAAAGCGTTGGTGGTGGCACTGGCTGCGACATTGATGGTTTGGCCTTGGATATTGTGATTTTTATTATCGGTTGCTAAGGCCTTGGCCATATTTTGTAATATGGGCAGCATTTCATCGGCATCGGTGTAATGCAGGTATATAACCTTGGTGTTATCGGTGCTGCTAATCGGTTTGTCTAGTTGGGCGATCAGTTGTTTAACGCGTTTTTCAATAAGTGGATCACCGGTCATTAAAATGCTATTAGAGCGCTGGTCGCTGGCTATGGTAAAGCTGCTGTTATTGTCACTGGCAATTAGCGAGTTGATTACCGCGGCCACGGTATTGGCCGAGGCGTATTGTAATTTTAAGGTTTGTATTTGCAGCTCTTGGTCTTGATCGAGTTGCTGTATCAAGGCCACTAAGCGGTGTATGTTGTCGTAGGCATCGGCAATAATCAGCTTGTTGCTGCCGGGTATGGCGCTAAGGTGACCGCTACTGCTAACCAAGGGGCGCAGGGCGTTTTGTAGTTTCTCGCTGTTTAGTGCTTGGCTTTGGTATACATATAAAGCCTGTTGGCTGCCTTGGTTATTTTGAAAATTACTAATAACACTGCCCGCTGTGGTTTTTGCGGCGGCGCTGGGAATAATGCGAACAATGCCACCGCTTTCGACGGCAGCGTAGCCATAAACATTGAGCATGGCTAAAAACACATGGTAGGCCTGCTCTAGGCTCATGGGTACATTGGCTAATATACTTACCTTGCCGCTAACTCTTGGGTCGATAATGATTTTTTTTTGGGTCTGTTCAGCCATCCACTGTATTACCGAGACTATCTCTGCCTCGCGCATATTGAGGGTGATCAGCTGATCGCTGTTGGCTGCCGGGCTGTTGTTATCAGCCACAGTATCTTGCGCTGTACTGTAATTGCACAGGGTGATAAGGCAAATAAAAACTAACAACCGGTAGTAGCGTGGGTTCATAAGGCTGGGTGTTTATCAGTTAATGCTGTGGGCCGCTTTATTTATCGTTATAGCTGTTGTTATTATTGCAGGGGTTTTTGTATTAGTCATTGTTTATTAAAGTTAGTTAATCAAGGTTTAATCTATGTCGGCGCCACTTGCAGCAAAACAATGTGATAAGCCTTTGCGTGAGCAAATCGCAGTCGTTGCTGAGTTTCATGTTTACCGCATACACCCCGTTCGCATAGCCTACCGCACCGGTATAGAGCTGGATTTAATTAAGGGCTTGATCGCCGGGCAACGGGATGTGCGCTGGTTTCAGCACTGCTTGCGTCTGGCCAGGCAGGCTAAACGTGCCAGCAGCCTGAAAGCTTCCTTGAAATTACAGGGTACCAGCAGAAAACAGCTGCAAGATAAAATCGAAGCGGAGTTTGCCCAGCCGCTGTAGTTAATCCCTTTTGCCATAGCTTTTAAATTGCTCTATGGCGGCAGCTATTTGTTGCTCGGTTAGATAATTTACCTCACCTATACTCAGCGCCAGCACATATTGTTGAGCTAGTGCTTCCACCTCTATGGCTAAGGCAAACGCCGAGCTTAAGTTTTCACCGCAGGCTATCATGCCATGGTTGGCTAATAGGCAGGCACGGTAGTGCTGCATACCTGCCAATATTTGTTGCGCCAGTTGCTCGCTGCCAAATAGGGCGTAAGGCACTAAGGGGATTTCACTACCCCCGGCAATGGCCACCATATAGTGAAAGGCGGGGATGTTGCGTTGGGTGCAGGCTAATGCGGTGCAGTAACTGGGGTGGGCGTGGACTATAGCCTTATGCTCAGGCCGTTGCTGATACAGTGCGGCATGAAAATGCCATTCTGAAGAGGGTGGATAGTTATTGTTGCCTATAGCCTGCCCCTGATAATCAATTTTTACTAAGTCTTGTGGCTGCAACTGATCATAGGCCACAGCTGAGGGGGTGATTAGCAAGCCCTGCTCGCAACGCAGGCTGATATTACCCGATTTACCTAGGCTGAGGCCGCTACTGTTGAGCTGCTGGGCGTAGTGCAGCAGCTGTTGACGTTGCTCTGTTTCACTCATGGTAATTGCTCCCGCAAGCTGGCTAAGGCCTTGCTGTTGGCCTGCACAACGCCTAGCTCAGTGATAATGGCGCTGACCAGCCGAGCCGGGGTGACATCAAAGCCATAGTTGGCGGCGGGTGAGTGTCTATTAACAGTAACTGTGCGGCTAATACCTTGCTCATCCAGGCCGCTAATACTTAACACCTCAGCACTATCGCGTTGCTCTATGGGAATTTGTTGAACACCATCGTCGATTTGCCAGTCTATGGTGGAGCTGGGTACCGCGGCATAAAAGGGGATGTGGTTATCGTGGGCGGCCAAGGCTTTGAGGTAGGTGCCTATTTTATTACACACATCGCCATTGGCGCTGGTGCGGTCGCTACCTACTATACACATATCGACCATGCCCTGTTGCATTAGGTGGCCGCCGGTATTGTCGCAAATAATAGTGTGGGCTATACCCGCTTGCTGCAGCTCCCAAGCGGTGAGATGCGCTCCCTGATTGCGGGGGCGGGTTTCATCCACCCATACATGTACGGGTATACCTAGTTGCTGAGCCTTATAAATAGGCGCTAGGGCGGTGCCCCATTGTATGGTGGCCAGCCAGCCGGCGTTGCAGTGGGTGAGTATATTGATGCAGCGCTGTTTTTGCTGATACTGCTGTTGAATCAGCGCCACACCGTGCTCGCCTATAGTTGAGCAGTGGGCTATGTCTTGCTCGCGCAGGCTCTGGGCCATAGCTAGGGCGGCAGCAAAAGCGGTCGCGGGCTGCGCTGTAATGGCCTGCATGACCTTATCTAAGGCCCATTGCAGGTTAATAGCTGTAGGGCGGGTGGCCAGTAGTGCTTGATAGGCCTGTTCAGCATTGGCCTGGGGGCGGTTGAGCGATAAAGCCAAGCCAAAGGCTGCGGTAATGCCTATTAGCGGTGCGCCACGTACCTGCATGCTGGCAATAGCTAGGCAAAAATCCTCTAGCTCTAACAGCTGTACGCGTTGGTAGTGGTGGGGCAGCAGGGTTTGATCGATAATCCATACCGATTGGCTACTGGGGTCATAATCTAGCGTGGTAGCGCCAGAGTGAACGGTGGGGGCAGTAATAATAAAAACCTCTTAACAAGCCATGGCCTGATATTTTTGTTAATATCCGCGTTTTCGTCAATATGGCAGCAGTGCCTAGACGAACTCACCTTATTATCTCAGGTTTTACGTCCCTATGTTCTCAGCAATGCCATTAAATGAGCGTTTATTAAGAGCGTTACAAGAGCTAAACATAAAAACTCCTACCGAAGTGCAGCAGCAGGCCATACCTGCCGCTTTGGCTGGTAAAGATTTACGGGTGAGTGCAGCAACAGGCACGGGCAAAACCATTGCCTTTTTGGTGCCAGTATTACAGCCCATGTTTGAGGGCAAGGCGGCTATTAGCGAGGGCAGCCGTTGCGTGATTTTGGCGCCTACCCGCGAGCTGGCCAAGCAAATTTTTAAAACCTGTAAAAGCCTGTGTCGTTATAGCTATTTAAAAACGGCGCTAATTATTGGTGGTGAAGACTTTAAATATCAACAAGCCTTACTGCGCAAGGACCCGGAAATTATCATCGCCACACCGGGACGCTTATTAGAGCATTTGCAAAAAGGTTCGGCGCTATTATCACAGCTAGAGTTTTTAGTGCTGGACGAAGCCGACAAAATGCTAGAGCTGGGCTTTTTTGATGATGTTACTGCTATCGCAGGCCACAGCAGTGAGCAGCGTCAAACCTTGTTATTTTCAGCTACGCTAGAGCGCCGAGGCATAGCTGAGCTATCTGCCGATATTTTGTCTGAGCCTGAAACTATACAGGTAGACAGCCATAGGCAGCAGCATAAAAATATTCAGCAGCAAGTGATTTTGGCGGATGATTACGATCATAAAAAGAACTTATTGCACTGGTTGCTGAGTAATGAAACCTATGGCAAGGCGCTGGTGTTTACCAATACCAAAACCGACTCTAATCGTGTTAGAGGTTTTTTACGTGGTAAAAAATACCGCGCCGCGTCGATTAACAGCGATATGTCGCAGGAAGATAGAACGGCAACCATGACCAGCTTTCGCAGTGGTGCCACCCAAATTTTAGTCGCTACCGATGTGGCCTCGCGGGGCATAGATATTAACGATATAGACCTAGTGATTAATTTTGATATGGCTCGCAACGGCGATGACTATATACACCGCATAGGTCGCACCGGTAGGGTAGAGCAAAAAGGTTTAGCGATTAGTTTTATCACCGCCCGTGAGTGGAATCTTATGGCGGCTATAGAGCGTTATATTACGGTGAGCTTTGAAAAACGTACTATTAAGCCCCTGGCGGGCAAGTACAAAGGGCCTAAAAAATTAAAAAGCTCGGGTAAAATCGCCAGCACCACTAAGCGCACTAAAACCAAGGCTGCCGACCCCAAAAAGAAAAAGAAGAAGAAAAAAACCGGTCCCAGGCCATCAAAACCTATGGACGGTTTTGCGCCCATGAAAAAGAAAAAATAAGCGCGTCTAGTTGTGAGTCTAGTTAATCATTACGATGCCATAATTATTGGTGGCGGCGCCTCGGGGCTGTTTTGTGCGGGCTTGGCGGGTCAGCGTGGCTTACGGGTATTGGTGCTTGATAGCAGCAATAAAGTGGGCAAAAAAATTCTGATGTCTGGCGGTGGCCGCTGTAACTTCACTAATTTATACGTCACGCCCGATAATTATTTATGCCAAAACCCGCATTTTCCCAAGTCGGCTTTGTCTAGCTATAACCAGTGGCAATTTATAGAGCTGGTAGAGCGTTATCAAATCCCTTATCACGAACGCAAGCACGGTGAATTATTTTGTGATGATAGCGCTAAAGACATACTGAATATGCTCTTGGCCGAATGTGAGTTGGGGCAGGTGGCTATTAAAACTCGCTGCACTATTAATACGGTAAGTCATCAGTCTGAGCAGGGTTTTAACTTAGTCACATCGCTAGGTTCATTTAGCGCCAAATCGCTGGTAGTAGCCAGCGGCGGTTTATCTATACCAACCATGGGAGCAACGGGCTTTGGCTATGAGCTGGCCCAGCAGTTTGGTCACAGCTTATTACCCCGAACCGCAGGACTGGTGCCTTTTACTTTTAGCGATCATATTAAAGGTATTTCTGAGCGCCTGTCGGGTTTGGCTGTTGACGTGGAATTATCTACGGCCAATACCAGTTTTAGAGAAAATGTGTTGTTTACACACCGTGGTTTAAGTGGCCCGGTGGTTTTACAGTTGTCCAACTACTGGCAGCCCGGCGCGCTTATTACTATGAACTTATTGCCGGATAGCGATATAGCGGCTTTATTGCTGAACTATAAAAGCCAGCATGCTAAAAGCTTATTGCGCAATTTATTATCTCAGCATTTAGCCAAAGCCTTGGTGGCCGAGCTGCAGACCTTGTTTTGGCCGCAATATGCTGATACAGCTATGGCGGAAATACCCGATGCGGTATTAAAAACGGTAGCTGAAAACTTATCCGCTTGGCAGTTAAAGCCCTCAGGCACCGAGGGCTACCGTACCGCTGAAGTAACTTTGGGTGGTGTTAACACCGATGAGTTGTCGTCTAAAACCATGGCCAGTAAAAATCAGCCGGGCTTATTTTTTATAGGTGAGGTAGTGGATGTGACCGGGCATTTGGGGGGCTTTAACTTTCAGTGGGCCTGGGCTTCGGCCTATGCCGCGGCCCAGTATTTATAGTGCTATTTAAATAACAGTAATCGCTAAAAGTATCACTTAGCGTTTTCGTTTTCTTTTATTTTTACTCTCTTCCAGCCGTTGTTTTTTCTTGGCCGCTTTGGCTGCTAACATAGCCTGAACCTGTAGCTTTTCTTGTTCTACCATAGTAGGCGTTTCTAAGCTGATGCCCCCCAGTGTGCCAGCCCGTAATTCATTGAGAAAAATAGTAGAGACGCGCTCTAGGTCAACTTGGCCACCAGCTCGTAAGCAGCCGCGTTGGGCGCCTAGCTGTTCTAGAAAATCCAGCTCGGAACTGGGCACTTGTTTTAGTTTATAGCGCTCTAGCAGCCTGTCGGGATAGTGTTTGATTAAATAATCGGCGGCAAAAAAAGCTACGTCATCGTAGCTCATGGCGGTGTCTTTAATCGCGCCTGTGGTTGCCAACCTGTAGCTGCTGTTTTCATTGTCAACTTTGGGCCACAGTATACCTGGGGTATCTAATAGCATAATGCCATTGCGTAGGTTGATACGCTGCTGACCTTTGGTGATGGCGGGTTCGTTGCCGGTTTTGGCGACGGCGCGGCCTGCTAGGCTATTAATTAAAGTGGATTTACCCACATTGGGTATGCCGGTAATCATGGCCAATATATCTTTGGCTTTGTGCTCTTTGTGAGGAGCTAACTTGCGGCAGAGATTAATAATTTGTTGATTTCTATCTAGCTGCTCAGTGCTGATGGCTAAGGTTTTAGTTTGCTCTTGGGCCTCGTAGTAGTTTTGCCATTGCTGGGTGATTTCTGGATCCGCCAGGTCGCTTTTGCTCAATAGTTTTATTGAGGGTTTATCTTTACGCAGACTTTCTATGGTGGGATTGGAGCTGCTATAGGGGATGCGAGCATCGAGTAGCTCAATAATAATATCCACCTGCGGTAGCACTTCGGCCATTTCTTTACTGGCTTTGTGCATGTGACCGGGGTACCAATGTATAGACATAAATAACTCTAAGATTAGGGGTTAGCTGTATTGCTGGCTAATACTGGTGGCGCTATAGTTTTTGCAAAACGCTAGCAGGTCTTGGCTGGCCAGAGGCTTGCTGAATAAGTAGCCTTGACCGTAATTGCATTTACAACTGCGTAAAAAGTTTAGTTGTTCCTGGGTTTCTACGCCCTCGGCGACCACGAGATAATTAAGTTTATGCGCCATAGCAATCACTGCGGCGGTAATTTCCATATCGTCTTTGCTTTCGGGTATATCAGAGACAAAGGAGCGATCGACTTTGATGATATTAACCGGCAGCTGCTTAAGGTAGCCCAGCGAAGAATAACCAGTGCCAAAGTCATCTATGGAGATCAGTATGCCTAGCTGTTGGATTTGCTTGAGCTTGATGATTACCTCATCAATGTTCTCCATTAAGATGGACTCGGTTAGTTCTATTTCAAACTGATGGGCTGGTATATTGTTGCGCTGCAGTTCATCTTTTATATGGCTGATGAGGCTTTCGTCTTGAAATTGCTTGGCGGAAATATTAACCGTCATGACTACATTGTCAGCAACCAGCTGCTCCTGTATTAGGCTTTTTAATTGCTCACAGGCTTTGCTAATCACTAAGCGGCCTATGGGGATAATTAAGCCGGTATCTTCTGCGGTGTTGATAAACTGGTCGGGGGGGACAAAGCCGCGCTTGGGGCAGGTCCAGCGTATTAGCGCTTCAAAACCTGTTAACTTATAGCTGTTAAGGCAGAGTTGAGGCTGAAACACTAGGTGGAATTCTTCATTGCTAATGGCTAAGCGCAGGTCGCGTACTAAATCCAAGTGAGTGACTAATTTTTGATTAATATCATCGGTAAAGAACTGGTAATTGTTCCTGCCGGTATCCTTGGCTTTGTACAGGGCCATATCGGCCTGTTTGATGAGTTCTTCAGCTTGGCTGCTATCGTCCGGGGCCATAGCTATACCCAAGCTGGCAGAAATTCTAAACTCGTTTTCTTGTAGCTGTATGGGGCGGTGTATAGCCTCAATAATTTTCTCGGCAATAGTAGAAATGACTATGCTGTCGTGCACTATGGGTAAAATAATAGCGAACTCATCGCCGCCTAGGCGCGCGACCGTATCACTGGACCTAACGCACTGTTGTAAGCGCTCGGAAATAATAGTTAGTAGCCTATCACCAGCGTCGTGCCCCATAGAGTCGTTAATCTCTTTGAAGTGATCAAGGTCTAGTAGGATCAAGCCTAGGCTGTGCTTACTGCGCGACAGATTGTTTAAAACATGTTCTAAACGGTTTCTAAATAAACGTCTATTAGCTAGGCCTGTAAGGGTGTCATAAAAGGCCATGTGTTCTAATTGAGTTTGTGCCTGCCGTATCTCTGTTACATCATTGATAGAGCCTAAATAGCCTAAAATCTCATCACTGTTGCCGCGTAACACACCGACATGGCCGCTAATCCATTTTTTTTCTATGCCATTGATGCTGCAGTTAATATTAATGGGAATATGGGTGCTCATCATGGTGTTGAATTGTGCTTTTAAGGCTGCACGGTCTTCAGGTTCAACCACCGATAACCAGGATTCTTTTAATATTTGGGTAATGGGCAGGCCGGTGATGTAAGACATTTCTTCGTTGGCAAAGGTGCATTCGCCCTGTGGGTTGAGCTGAAAAATACCTACTTTTGATGAGGCGCTGATTAGCCGAAACTTTTCTTCACTCTCGCGCAGTCTATCGTGCTCATGTTCAATAACATTGAGCATATGGTTAAAGGAGTCGACTACGCCGCCAATTTCATCGTCATTAATTTTTTTTGCCCGCAAAGAGTAATCATCAACTTGGGCAACTTTTCTGGCAGTAAGCCCCAGGTCGCGCAAGGGGCTAATAAGTTTGAAAGAAATAATTTTGGACAGCCACAAAGCGATAAAACTGGCGACAATAATAATCACTAGAAATACTTTAAAGCTCTGTTGGGTTCTGGTGCTTAGCTCAGATAGTGACGTTTTGACATACAGATAACCAATTATCTCTTTATCGGCTTTAATTGGGTGAATAAAGTCTATAAAGCGGCCGTGGCTGGGCTCAATAATTTTAATGGCCTTGGGTTGTGTGCTAGGGCAAAAAATTTTGTCATTGGGGTAGCTGGCTAGGGTGCTGGTGGCGGGTTGAGGAGGGGTATTAACCCGATAAATACAGGCACCTATAATACTGCTGCGATAGGATAGTGGGTTGAGATTGTTTAGGGCAGATTGCTTGTCGTTAAATAAAACCGATTCTACACTGCGGTTGCTAATCACCGAGGCTAGTAAGCTGACTTCATCACGCAGTAATGATTTATAGGTGTTTTTGTCGTAAATATTAAGCGCAATCATAGCGATGATTAGGCTAATAATACTGGTCGTTAGGCAGGCTGCAGTAAGTTTGACCGCTAGCGGCTGGTTGTTAATAAAATTTAGTCGCTTCATTCAATGATACTACAGGCTAGTTTTAGTTATCACGTGGGCGGCCACTGATGCTGTATTATTGGGTGTATGCTGGTATAGCTACAGCGATTATAGACGATAAAAGCTAATTATTCAGTTTTAAAGTATTGCTTAAGTATTTGTTTATAGTAGAAATACGCAGTAAGCTTTAGCTGATCAATCGTTTACTCGCTAAGCGCTATAATAAAACTAGTATTTGTCGGCCAAATTAGCCGGTACTAAAGCCTGGGTGATCAATAAACCGCCTGTGGTTGCCGGGGCTAATAAGTCCTATGAACTACCACGTTTGTTTAGTTGTTAGCCTACCCAGTTAATAAGCATGTGATAACTATGATGCAGCCAGAACTTTCTATGCAAACCGATGTTATTAGTGGCCGTATCAAACAGCAGTGGCTGGATAAGCTCTGGCAGCATTTGTTTGATGGCGAGGATAGCGGACTGCTTAGTCCTGGCCAGATCCGGCGTGAACATCGCAATAGACATGAGGTGAGAAAGTTGGAGATGGCGGCCATTTTTGAGGCCGAGCAAGATGTAAACTTAATTCATCAAGGCCTAAAGTGTATTGATAGCCGCGGCAAGCTCATCGATACCCCGCGTATTGATACGGTGGCTACTCACTCAATTATAGAAAATAGTAGCATAGATGAGTTTACCGATGTGGGTAAGCAGTCATCTGCCTCCATGTTGGAGTCCGCCGCCAAAGAGGTGGGTATCAGGGATTTGGAGCGCGCCTTGAACCTGCGCAAAATCATATTGCTAGCTGAGGCTGAAATCTATGCGGCCGATGATCGGCCTGTTAGTCAGTTTAGTGTTTCGGCAGAGTGGATGATTTGTTGGAAAAGCATCGCTCAAGATGTATTCAACCCCGAGATGCAAACTATCCTAGCACGCATGCTAATACAGGAAATTGCTCAGCCCAACAGCTACGCTATGAGCAGTATTTATATGCTACGTCAGCTCAATGCCGATGATTTGGAAATGCTGGCCATATTGAGTAAGTTTAGTTTTGGCCAGTTTATCTTTAACGCCTCGCAAGGCTATTTTGACGCCGAGCTATACCATAAACTACTGGAGAGTATGGACGATTTGGGCTTGATTTCAGGTTATGGCATGGAGCCCATGCTGAAACAGGTCAAATCACAAAGCCCCCATTATTTTGAGGCTTTTTTACCCTGTGGTAACAAAGCTATGCGGGTGCAGGCCGAGCAGGCTGATAAAAGTTTGTCTTTACCTATCTTTAAGGTTAGCCGCGCAGGTAGGGAGCTGATGTCATTGCACTCTACGACTACCGATTTAGCCTACTTATTTGAAGTGGCAGCTTTTATCAAGCGCCAGGGCTTTACTGTGGCCCTGGGGGAGTGGAAGGTTGATCGCAGTGGTGAGCATTTTGATGAAAAAATGCCCCTGTAAAGTCTAATCGTTTAAAAAGTTTAACACCTTATCGGCTTGATCCAGCGTGTCCTTAAAGCCCATTTTGATTAAGTCGCGGGAAAACTGCTCAGTAAATAATAAATAGCTCGCAATATTGACGCCGCCATCATTCCTGCCACTGCCCGACATCTTAAGAAAAAAGCGCACTGTTGCCGGTAGCTCATTAATATGCTCTGTAGCCATGGCGTCTATATCTTGTGAGGGCGAGATAACAAAGGATCTCACTTTTCTTAGTTTATGCTCGGGCGAATGGCCGCGGGCGTCGCTGCAGTTATCCACTAGGCGGTTGATGGTCTCTAGGTTTTCTATATCGTTCTCTAAACTATCCACAAAAGCGCTGTTAAGTAAGTGGCCTAGCACTTGGCCAAAAGCGGGTGAGTGCACGCGCCTAGGTGGCTTGTCATAGATTTTTTTATGGCCATTGGCGGAAATAATCAATATTTTATCGGCGCCTAAATGCAGCGCCGGGCTGATAGGGTTCATTTGCCGTAGCGCACCATCACCATAGTAATTGCGGCGTATACGCTGCGGAGGGAATATGGTGGGTATGGCTGAGGAGGCTAGCAAGTGTGGTAGCTGCAGTGGGGTGGGTATACCCTGGCGGCGCCAGCGCTGCCATTCGCAATTGGCGGGTCCACCTTGGAAAAAACTATCGGAGCTGCCCTCGGTATAATTCATGGCGGTTACGCAGGCGGCGGTAATATTACCCTGGTGGATATTTTCGCTGATGCCGGCGAAATTGATTTTTCTTTTTAGCAGTTTACGCAGCGGGGCATTATCCAATAGCGCTACAGGCCTACCCACGGCGATACCGGCGTTGAATAGGGATAAGGCCAGGCGCCAGGCATTAAAGCTTAAGCCGATGAGGTCGCTGCGGTATACATGTTGATGGCTTAGCTCTAACCATAAGTTTTCCAACCAGGCACTGGCATTAACAAAGCCGTCGGTTCTGCTGGCTAGACCTATGGCATTAAGTGCCCCAGCACTGGTGCCACATAAGATGGGAAAGGGGTCGCGGCTTTGGCTGGTCGGTATGATGGTGGCCAGTGCTTTGATTACGCCCACTTGATAAGCCGCACGGGCACCGCCACCGGGCATTAATAGGGCAGTTTGTTTGGTGTTAATTGATTTGGGCAAAGACTATACTCGGTTTAATTCTGATTATGACTAACAGTGTACTAATAATTAACCAGTTTGCCATGAATTTGAGTGCTGCTCTATGCAATTTTACTCCTTAGAAAAACTTATTAACTTGCATGACGGTTATAGAAAACAAATAAAAATCGACCATCATAATCTGCTGTTAATACAAAATGCTGGCACGGTCTATTTGTTAGAGAGCCTATGTCCGCATCGCGGCCACCCCTTATCGGAGTCGGATATCAGTACCGATAAAATACGCTGCCCCTTACATGGTTATGAGTTTGCCATCGCCGGGGGGCGGTTACTGCACTACAGTGAAGAGCCTTGTAGGGCGTTAAAAACCTATGAGCTTAGCCATCAAGGTAATGAGTTGGGGGTTTGGCTGTAGGCATTAGTTAGCATTTTGTATCAGTATGTAGATAGCGTTGCCGCTGCGTGTGCTGATGGTGCCCGGCTGTTGCGCGTGTTGCCCTTCTAAAGCCAACCACTCATCTAAATTGACAATACGGCTGTTGCTGATACGGCTACGCTCACCGTTTTGTAATTGGTAGAGCTTGTAGTCTAACTGTACCTGCTGTGGGCCCAAGCTGCGCAGCTGTATGCTGAGGCTGTGATGCTTATGGTCTTGGTTTGCCAGATGAGCCCCGTGTAAAGCGCCGTAATAGCGGTGTACTGCCACCACATCTCGGTGTTGCTGAGCATACTCAACGGTCAAGGTTTCATCGCTGGCCAAGCTATAGCGCTGGGCGAGCTTATTGCTGCGGGTGGAGTAACTGCTGTGATTGGCTTGTTGTGGGCTGCTGCTAAGGGTGACGATAAATTGTTGTATGGGTTTATCCATAATGGCCAGTAGTTCAGCTATTTCGCTGGCTTGCTCTGCGCTGGCAGCGCGTACCACTAGCTGTTGTTGCTGGCTGCTAACCCGTGCTTGCGGGTAGAGTTGCTCTATGCGTTGTTGCAGCTGTTGCGCATGGCTGTGTTGGGGCTCGTAGATGACGGTTGTGCTTGCAGCCATCACCCATTGGTTGCATAGCAATAGGGCAATAACTATAAGGTGGTTCAGCCTAGCGGCTTTATAAATCCAACAATCTAAAGTCGTTATTGGCATTGGCCTGCCCCCATAGTATTTCAAAGTGGTCAATTTTGCTTTGCGCAACCGGCTTATTATTAAAGTCAGCCCAAATCGTTTCGGGGTTTACCAGCGATTGGACTATCACCCCGCAGTCATCGGCCAGCACTAAATTATCACTGACGCCCGTATCATCGCTGAGCTGTTTAATAGCTATGGATGAGGATAGTTTACGCTGCAGTTTTAATAAACCGTGGCCACGTTTAATTACAGCTTGGCTATCTATCAGTAAAAGTTTGATGCTGCTGTTACGGTGCCGGCGAGCCAGCGCAGAGACGGCATCGACCAAGGCTTGGTTGTCAAAAACGGCGGGATTTAAGTTGTAATCCAAAATTCGTAGCTGCCTGCGGCACTGCTGAGCCATAGTGAGCACGGTGTTTTTGTGTTGCGACACAAAAAATTTACCGTTACTGATACCCAGCTGCGGCTGCGGGCTAAGCTTTTTGCGCATGTGGATGTGGGGGATGCCCGCCTCGTGGTATTCGGCCCCCTCGCTGACAAACCCCGCTTTTTGGTAAAAGCCCAAGGCGTGGGTTTGTGCAGATAAATGTACTTCGGCAAGGCCCAGTTGTTGTTGGGCAAAATCCATAGCGGCTTGTAATAGTCGCAAACCAATATTTTGCCCGCGGGCAGTTTTAGCAATGGCCATGCGCCCTAGGGTGCCGGTTTTGAGCAGGCGGGCGCAGCCTAATACTTGTTGTTGTGGGCCGTAGGCTAACCAGTGATAAGCGTCTTCGTCATCAGCTTGCCACTCTAACTCTGCAGGCACTTTTTGTTCGACTACAAATACTTGCTGGCGCAGTGCTTGTAGCTCGGGCTGATGTTGTTGCCAGCTGACTTGTTTAATCAGTATCGTCGTCATAAAAATATAATACGCCGCTATTAAAAAGTGACAATATTAAAGCTTTATTTTCTTCGCTGTTCAGCATATCGCTGAGGCTGCTGCTGGGGTAGTGCTGTTGATTACACAGCAGCTGTATTAACTCGGCGCTGGCTGGGCTGCTGGCAATATGCTTGCCATCGACAAAAAACGCTAAGCCCTGCGCGGTACTGGTATAGGCCAGCCTAGAGGCTGGGTTTTTGTAGGCGTAGGGCTGAGTAGTTAGCTGGTTATTTAATTCGCTGAGGCTCAGGTCCAGGCTTTCGTCTTCGTGCAGCTGTGGGTATTTGGGTTCAGTCATATACTGGCCAAACCACTGAGCGATGGCGGCGGGGTTGTTAAGTTGTTGCTGCAACACTGCCTGTATATATTCAATGCTGGCAGCATTGATTTCACCGGGCGGCTGGTTGGAGGCTATGGCTGGATCTTGAAAACGCTGCTGCTGGTTGAGCTGAGCTAATTGAAAATCGCAAAAATGCGACAGTATTTCGCTGTGGCTGGGGGCGCGAAAGCCCACCGAGTAAGTCATGCAGTCTTCACCTGCTCCCACACCCCAGTGCGCGTAGCGCGGAGGTACATAGAGTATATCGCCAGGGTTGAGCAGCCACTCTTGTTGGCTATCAAAGTGTTGCAGGATTTTGAGTTGTTCATGGGGGATATGGGCTTCACTGTCATGGCAGTATTGACCCAGCTGCCAGCGCCTTTGCCCTAAGCCCTGCACTAAAAAAACATCGTAGTTGTCGTAGTGTGGGCCTACCGAGCCGCCATCGGCAGCATAGCTGACCATGATGTCGTCTATGCGCCAGTAGGGGATAAAATTAAAGTTATCAATCAAGCTGGCCACCTCGGGCATCCAGTGATCTACCGCCTGTACCAGTAATGTCCACTCGCGCTCGGGCAGTGCTTCAAAATGATGGTCCTCTAAGGGGCCGTGGGTGAGCTGCCACTGTTGATCGGCGCCTACGATTAAGCGTGACTCTATGTCTTCTTCGCAAGCCAGGCCCGCCAGCTCATCAGGTGAGAGCGGGCTGTGAAAATCTGGCAGGGCATTGCGTATGAGCAAGGGCTTTTTTTGCCAGTAGTTTTTTAAGAAGTCGTCTTTGTCAAAATTGCTTAGCGTCATAGTGGTGGCTTCGTGAACAAATAATCTAAAAAAAGTAAGCTAACAAGTCACTTAAAAAAGTCATTTAAAAAAAAGCCCCGCTATGCGAGGCTGAAAAAGATAATGCGTTATTAAATGCGCTCTGCCTGGGCTATGGCGTTGCCTATATAGTTGGCCGGGGTTAATGCGCGTAGGCCAGCTTTGGCTTCTTCGGGCATATCCAGTGTTTCTATAAAGGCGGCTATGGTTTGCTGGTTGATAGCCTGGCCGCGGGTTAGCGCTTTTAGCTTTTCATAAGGTTCTTCTATGTTGTAGCGGCGCATGACGGTTTGTATGGGTTCGGCTAAAATTTCCCAGCTGTTTTCCAGGTCTTCTGCTAGGCGTTGGGCGTTAAGTTCTAGTTTGCCCAGGCCTTTTAAGGTGGCGGCATAGGCGATAAGGCTGTAAGCCATACCTACCCCCATATTGCGCAATACGGTAGAGTCGGTAAGGTCGCGCTGCCAGCGCGAGATGGGCAGTTTGCTAGCCATATGTGACAGCATGGCGTTGGCTAGGCCTAGGTTGCCCTCTGAGTTTTCAAAATCTATGGGGTTAACTTTGTGCGGCATAGTGGATGAGCCTACTTCACCGGCTACTACTTTTTGCTTGAAGTAACCTAAAGAGATGTAGCCCCAAATGTCGCGATCCAAGTCAATTAATATAGTGTTAAAGCGAGCCTGGGCATCAAATAGCTCGGCGATATAATCGTGTGGCTCGATTTGGGTGGTATAGGGGTTGAAGCTTAGGCCTAGGCTTTCGATAAAGCTTTTGGCGTTTTCTTCCCAGTCTATATCGGGGTAGGCGGAAAGGTGGGCGTTGTAGTTGCCTACCGCGCCGTTGATTTTACCCAGTAGCTCTACCTTGGCAATTTGCTCGCGCTGTCTGCGCATACGGGCGACGACGTTGGCAAATTCTTTACCTACTGTGGAGGGGCTGGCAGTTTGGCCATGGGTACGTGACAGCAAGGGGACGCTGGCAAACTGTTTGGCTTGTGCAGCCAGAGTATCGATAATGGCGTCTATTTCAGCAAGTACCACCTCACGGCCTTCGCGTAGCATTAAGGCATGGGAAAGGTTGTTAATATCTTCTGAAGTACAGGCAAAGTGTACAAACTCGGTAACGGCTTTAAGCTGGGCGTTAGTCTCTATTTTTTGCTTGATGAAGTACTCAACCGCTTTAACATCGTGGTTGGTGGTAGCTTCTATGTTTTTTACGGCTTGGGCATCTTGCTCAGAAAAATTATCAACAATGCTATTAAGCAGAGCGTTGGCTTGCTCATCAAAGGCGGGGACTTCAGCAATCTGCGGGTGCTGGGCCAGTTTTTGTAACCAGCGTATCTCTACGGTTACGCGGTTTTTGATTAAGCCAAACTCGCTAAATACAGTGCGTAAGGACGCAGTTTTGCTGCCGTAGCGGCCATCTATAGGTGAAATTGCGGAAAGCGCAGATAAATCCATGGTGTTAAATCTCACTGTGAGTCAATAAAAGCCCGTTGCCAGCGGTCAAGGCTGAGGAGCTTAGAAGTAGGGCGTAGCCAAGAAAGCTGCGCATCATACACGAACTGGGCGCTGTTTTCAGCGCCTATTGCGGATTTATCAGGCTTTGTGCCGCCTGTAATAGGCGCCTGCGTGAAGTGAGAAAATGCCAGCGCTTGCCGCCCATTTGCCGCCACAAGACGGCAGCCCTAATACCGGCTAACAGCAGGGCACGAATTTTGTCGGCGTTGTCGCTGCTTTGCAGGTGTATGGCGTTGCCGCTCACGTGTATGCGGCTTTTGTAGGTGCTAATCGTATCCTTATAAACTGCTGCAACACTGGTCGATATCGTGTTGATATCATTAGTAAAATGCTCTGAGTTAAAGTGTATGTGCTGCAATCTGTTTGCAATGATTTTAAGCTGATCGGCATCTTTACTGAGCTTGCCCTCTAAGTGAATCATGGCCAATGCATAGCGTATTACTGAGCGATAGCTGCCGTTAGTGCTACCTGCTAGCGCGGTGATAAGCAGCTTTAGGCCGGGCTCTACACCGTAGACTCCGCCATAAATGGCGGCGGGATGCTCGCTATCAAAGGCAAATAGGCTTTGCAGTAGCGGGTTGAAGGCTTCAGGCTGTGCCTTGCCGGTTACCGCTATTTGATCGACTAATTGAGCGCTTTGCAGCAGTGCGGCCAGCGCTAGAGCCTGGGATTGGCTAGGGCTTAAATCTTGCAAGGTTTTCCTTAAATATTAATAGCTTAGGGCTTTGTGTTAATGGCTTGTTCAATAATGCCGCCGCCTAGACATATGTCGTCTTGGTAAAGCACCAGAGATTGCCCTGGAGTAATGGCGCGCTGGGGTTCATCAAACAGTACTTGGTAGCCATCGCCATCGGCCAGTATTTGGCAGGCTTGGTCTTGCTGGCGATAGCGTGTTTTCGCCATACAGCGCAAGGGCAGCTCTGGGGCTTGATGGTTAATCCAATGTATTTCGCTGAGTAATAAGCCGGTCTTGTATAGCCTAGGGTGGTGCTTGCCTTGGGCGATAATTAAAACATTGCGGCTCAGGTCTTTGTCTACCACATACCAGGGCTCGTCTCCGGCGCCTTTTACGCCGCCTATGCCTAAGCCTTGGCGCTGACCTATGGTGTGGTACATCAGGCCGCTGTGTTCACCCATGGGATTGCCATCTACGTCTTCTATGGCACCGGGTTGAGCGGGTAGGTACTGTTCTAAAAAGTCTTTAAACCGGCGCTCGCCTATAAAACAAATGCCGGTGCTGTCTTTTTTGTTGTGGGTGACCAGGTCGTGCTGTTCGGCTAGGGCCCTCACGGCAGGTTTTTCCATTTCGCCTACTGGAAATAAGGTTTTGCCTATTTCTTCGCCGCCTACGGCGTGCAAAAAGTAGCTTTGATCTTTGTTGTCATCCAGGCCTTTTAATAGCTGGGCGTTGTTATCGTCCGCGGAGCGGCGCACATAGTGGCCGGTGGCGATATAGTCAGCCCCCAGGGTGAGGGCGTATTCTAAAAAGGCTTTAAATTTAATTTCGCGGTTGCACAGTATGTCAGGGTTGGGTGTGCGACCGGCTTTGTATTCGGCTAAAAAATGCTCAAAAACATTATCCCAGTATTCGGCGGCAAAATTGGCGGTATGCAGTTTTAAGCCCAGCTTTTGGCAGACTTGCTCGGCGTCGGCGAGGTCATCTTTGGCAGTGCAGTACTCGGTGCCATCGTCCTCATCCCAGTTTTTCATAAACAAGCCTTCCACCTCATAGCCTTGTTGCTGTAACAGTAGGGCGGCAACGGAGGAGTCTACGCCGCCGGACATGCCGACGATAACTTTTGCTGGGGTGTTAGGAGTGTGTGTCATGAGGTTGCTTAGTTGTGTGAATGGCTGTTAGCGATATATAAAATCTAAAGGGTAGCGGTGGCCGTTGCGGTACTGCTCTATGGCACTTAGCACTAAGCGCGAGCGTAGTTTATCAGAGCTGGCGACTAATTCCTCGTAACTCATCCATACCGCCTGAATGATGCCATCATCTAGCGCGCGCTCGGGGTGGTGTTTAAGCGCCTTGCCGTAGAAAGTGGTGCGGTGGTAGGTAATGCTGTTATGGGGTGACTCATACAGCGCGACACCTAATAGGCCTTGCAGCTCTATGTCCCAGCCGGTTTCCTCTAGGGTTTCGCGTACTGCGGCCTGTTCTAGGGTTTCGTTAGGGTCTAGGTGGCCAGCGGGCTGATTGTAGACTTGCTCGCCATTGGATAGTTCTTCTACCAATAAAAATTTTTCATCACGCTCAATAACCGTTGCAACGGTTACGTGTGGCTGCCATTCCATATTACTACTCTTGGGCTTAAATATTTGGCTGTGCATTATAAGCGGCGGCCGCGTTTAGTGGTATGCCGTTTGTGCGAGTTTTTGTTTTTTGGGCGCTGTTTGGTGGTTTTTTTAGCTGTTTGCGGAGCGTGAACCTGTAGTTCTTGGTATTGGCCTGGGTTGATGCCGTCCAAGTTCCAGCTGCCTATGCGTACGCGAACTAGCCGCAAGGTGGGGAAGCCGGCGGCGGCAGTCATACGTCTGACTTGGCGGTTGCGGCCTTCGGTAATGGTGATTTCTAACCAAGCGGTAGGTATATGTTGGCGTTGTCGCACTGGCGGGTTGCGTGGCCATAGCTGGGGTTCGGCGATGCGGCTAACTTGCGCGGGTAGGCAAGGACCATCACTTAGCAGTATGCCTTGCTGCAGTGGCTTGAGGTCCTCATCTCTGGGCTGCCCCTCTACTTGTACCCAGTAAGTTTTGGCTAATTTGTGAGCGGGGTGGCTGATGCGATGCTGCAGTGTTCCGTTATCAGTAAGCAGCAGTAAACCTTCTGAGTCGTAGTCTAGACGGCCTGCGGGGTAGCAGTCTTTTATATTGGGCAGGTAGCGTTTTAAAGTGTCGCGGCCAGCATCGTCAGTGAACTGGCTAAGCACATTAAAGGGCTTGTTAAATAGAATAAGTTTGGACATAAGAAAATATTTAATGGGTATGCAATTAATATTACCAGCTATCAGAACAGATAGCTTGCTGCTATAATCCGCGCGCTTTCATAGCGGTGAGGTCGTGAAACGTAGCAATCAAAAATTGCTAACAGCAGGGCCTCGGGCGACATAGCCATTACAGCATAGGAATTATTATGACCGATAAACGTTCAACCATCGTCTATACCCAAACAGACGAAGCACCTGCCTTAGCCACGTATTCTTTACTCCCCATTGTTAAAACATTTACCCAAGCTGCAGACATTGATGTTGTGTCTAAAGATATTTCTGTTGCGGCAAGAATCTTGGCGAGTTTTCCCGAAAATTTAACCGATGATCAAAAAGTGAGCGACACGCTTGCTGAATTGGGCGAGCTTACTCTTAAGCCCGAAGCCAATATTATTAAACTGCCCAATATCAGCGCGTCTATTCCACAGCTAAAAGCCGCTATTGCTGAGTTACAGGCACAAGGTTTTGATATACCCGCTTACCCTGATGAGCCTCGTAGCGAAGAGGAAAAAAGCATACAAAGCCGTTATACCAAAATTTTAGGCAGTGCGGTCAACCCCGTGTTGCGTGAAGGCAACTCAGATAGACGTGCGCCACCAGCGGTTAAACAATATGCTCGTACTAACCCTCATAAAATGGGTAAGTGGAGCCCTGCATCGCGTACCCATGCGGCCTATATGCGTGGTGGAGATTTTTATTCTAGCGAGCAATCCTGCACGGTTGCAGAGGCCTGCACGGTACGTATAGAGCATACTAATACTGCAGGTGAGACCAAGGTTTTAAAAAGTAATATTGATTTACTGGCTGGTGAAGTTATTGATGCCATGCGCATGAGCAAAAAAGCATTATGTGCCTTTCTTGAAGAGCAAATTCAAGACGCCAAAGAAACTGACGTGTTGTTATCGTTGCACGTAAAGGCCACTATGATGAAGGTTTCTCACCCCATTGTTTTTGGCCATGCAGTAAAAGTTTTTTATAAAGAAATTTTTGAAAAATATGCCGAAACTTTTGAAGAGATCGGTGTTAACCCTAACAATGGTTTAGGTAATGTTTACGAAAAAATCAAACAGCTACCGCGTACCTTACAAGAAGAGATAGAGCGCGATATACGTGACATCTATGTCGATAGGCCGCCTTTAGCAATGGTTAATTCTGATAAAGGTATTTCAAACCTACATGTACCTAGTGATGTTATTGTTGATGCGTCCATGCCGGCAATGATACGCGAGGGTGGTAAAATGTGGGCGCCCGATGGCAAATTAAAAGATACCAAGGCCATTATGCCCGAAAGCACTTACGCCACGATTTATCAAGAAATGATCAATTTCTGTAAAACCCATGGCGCCTTCGATCCCACCACTATGGGCACTGTGCCCAACGTAGGTTTAATGGCGCAAAAAGCAGAAGAGTATGGCTCTCACGATAAGACCTTTGAGGTTGAGGTCGAAGGTGTTATTCGGGTAATTGATCAAAATGATAAGGTGATCTTTGAACACAGCGTTGAAGAAGGCGATATATGGCGCATGTGTCAGGCTAAAGATCTACCTATACAGGATTGGGTGAAGCTAGCGGTTAACCGCGCCAGAGCCACCGGTGTGCCAGCCATATTTTGGTTAGATGAAAACCGCGCTCATGATGTGCAAATGATCAAAAAGGTTAAAAAATATCTAAAAGATCACGATACCGAAGGCCTACGTATACGCATTATGGCGCCAGTTATGGCGATGCGTTTTACCCTAGAGCGTATTATTAAAGGTAAAGATACCATTTCGGTAACCGGTAATGTGCTAAGAGATTACTTAACCGATTTGTTCCCGATTATGGAGTTAGGCACCAGTGCGAAAATGCTTTCCATCGTTCCTTTAATGAACGGCGGCGGCATGTTTGAAACAGGTGCTGGCGGCTCTGCACCTAAGCATGTGCAGCAATTTACCGAAGAAGGGCATTTACGCTGGGATTCCTTGGGTGAGTTTTTGGCCTTGGCGGTATCTTTGGAAGATATAGCCCACAAGAACAACAACGGCAAAGCGCAGGTGCTGGCTAAGTGCTTAGATCAAGCCACGACAAAATTCTTGCAAGAGAATAAGTCGCCACAGCGTAGGGTGGGGACTTTAGATAATCGCGGCAGTCATTTTTATTTAGCCTTATACTGGGCGCAGGCGCTGGTTGCGCAAAATGATGATCTTCAGTTGCAGCAGCAGTTTAAGCCCCTGCTAGAGGCGTTAAGCAGTAACGAGGCGGTGATTATAGAAGAGCTCAATGCCAGCCAAGGACAGGCTATTGATATAGGTGGCTATTACCACCCAAATAGTGCTAAAACGGAAGCCGCCATGCGTCCCAGTAGCACTTTGAATGCAGCATTGGCCTCTTTCGCCTAAACTAACGGGCCAAGATGCGCGTTTGGCTATTGTAGCCATCGATAATGAAAATTTGTAAGGAGCATTAGCATATGCCTTATCAACACATAAAAGTACCTAGCGTAGGTGAGAAGATCACCGTCAATGCTGATAACACATTAAATGTGCCTGATCAGCCCATTATTCCTTTTATTGAAGGTGATGGCATAGGTGTAGATATTAGCCCTGTTATGATTAAAGTTGTCGATGCTGCCGTTAAAAAGGCTTACAACGGCAGTAAGCAAATCAGCTGGATGGAAGTGTATACCGGTGAAAAAGCTGCTGAGCTATACGATGGTGACTGGTTTCCCGCGGAAACGCTGGAGGTATTAAAAGACTATTCGGTAGGCATTAAAGGGCCGCTAACCACCCCTGTGGGCGGGGGCTTTCGCTCGCTGAATGTTGCCTTGCGTCAGGAGCTGGATTTATACACGTGTTTGCGCCCTGTGCGCTGGTTTGAAGGCGTGCCTTCGCCCGTTAAAGAGCCTGAAAAAACCAATATGGTGATTTTCAGGGAGAACAGTGAGGATATTTACTGTGGTATAGAGTGGCGTGCAGGTACCGACGAAGCCACCAAGGTGATTAAGTTTTTACAGGAAGAAATGGGTGTTACCAAAATCCGTTTTGATACCGACTGTGGTATAGGCATTAAGCCTGTTTCTAAAGAGGGTACCCAGCGCCTGGTACGTAAAGCCTTGCAATACACTATCGATCAAGACCTGCCTTCATTAACCTTGGTGCACAAGGGTAATATCATGAAGTTCACCGAAGGTTCGTTTAAGGATTGGGGCTATGAGTTGGCCCAGGCTGAGTTTGGCGCTGAGTTGTTAGATGGCGGCCCATGGATGAGCTTTAAAAACCCCAACACTGGCAAGCAGATAGTAGTAAAAGACGTGATTGCTGACGCTATGTTGCAGCAAGTGTTATTGCGCCCCGATGAGTACAGCGTTATAGCAACATTAAACCTTAACGGTGATTATCTCTCTGATGCATTGGCAGCGCAGGTGGGGGGTATAGGTATTGCTCCCGGTGCCAATCTAAGCGATAAAGTAGCTATCTTTGAGGCTACCCATGGCACTGCGCCTAAGTATGCTGGTCAAGATAAGGTGAATCCTGGTTCATTAATCCTTTCGGCAGAAATGATGTTGCGTCACTTGGGCTGGAATGAGGCGGCGGACTTGATTATTGATGGTATGAATAATGCTATACAGGCAAAAACCGTTACCTATGACTTCGATCGTTTGATGGAAGACGCAACTCTACTGTCTTGCTCAGAGTTTGGCGAAGCAATTATTAAAGGTATGTAACCGTTAAACCCCTGGTGGCTTTTTGGTTGCTAGCATTTAGTTATTGCTAGTAGCCGCTGGGGGTTAATTTGCTGCTAGCTCGGGTTCTTGTTGTTCGGGGCTAGGCTGCTTTTCTGTTTGGGGTTCAACCGCCTGAATCTGGGTAGCGTGTAAGCCCTTGGGGCCTTGCTCAGTTTCAAACGTGACAGTTTGACCCGCTTTTAGTGTTTTATAGCCGTCCATATCGATAGCTGAGTAATGGGCAAAAATATCGCCACCACCATCTTCCGATAAGATAAAGCCATACCCTTTTGCATTGTTAAACCACTTGACCATTCCTGTGTACATGAAGAGGCCCTTTTATTATTGCCTTAAAAGGCGTATTTGTTTCATTAACACCACCTAATTTATTATTATGAGGTGCCGCTCTCTCTGTTCCTAAGAAGTAGAAACGCCTTCCTATTTAACATTTTTTGATCAATAGTCAAGAGGTCTGGCTGAAATATAATCAAATTGGGTAAAATTGACCCACATTTTTGTAATTTTTAAAGATATGAGCATAGTTATGGGTAAACATGAAAATCTTCTACTAACATTATCTATGAGTGATGACGAAGATTTACCAAACTACGATGATGGTGATCTAGCACTTGAGTACGCTAAGCCGGAATTAAAGCGGCCTCGGATGTATCGGGTAGTGTTGCTAAACGATGATTATACCCCGATGGAATTTGTGGTAGAGGTTTTAGAAACTTTCTTCAATATGGATAGGGAGCAGGCAACGCAGGTGATGCTAACGGTACATACAAAGGGTAAGGGAATCTGTGGGCTTTATACTCGTGATATCGCGGAAACTAAAGCCGAGCAGGTGAATCAATATGCCAGAGAGTGTCAGCATCCGCTATTGTCGGAAGTTGAGCCTTCTGAAGACTAAGCAAACGTAATTATGTTTCGGAGTATACGTCTATGCTAAGCAAAGACCTTGAACTGACATTAAATCAGGCATTCAAAGGGGCCCGTACCAAAAGGCATGAATTTATGACAGTAGAGCATTTGCTACTGGCATTAATTGATAATGATATCGCTGCTGATGTATTAATGGCCTGTGGCACTGACCTAGGCCGCCTACGTACAGATTTGGTCGACTTTGTCGACTCCACTACACCGCTGATTCCCGAGCGAGACTTAGAGCGTGAAACGCAACCAACCCTAGGTTTTCAGAGAGTGCTGCAAAGAGCAGTATTTCATGTTCAGTCCTCGGGCAAAAAAGAAGTCACCGGTGCTAATGTTTTGGTGGCGATTTTTTCTGAGCAAGAGAGCCAGGCTGTCTATTTTCTTAAACAGCAAAGCGTCGCTCGTTTGGATATTGTTAATTATATTACCCATGGTATTTCCAAGGTGGCCGGCCATAGCGATCACAGTTTAGAGCACGACCGTACCCCGCTTGATGAGGATGGCGTGGCTACTGAGCAAGATCAAAGGCCGCTGGATAATTACGCCACCAACTTAAATGAAGAGGCCAAGCTGGGCCGTATAGACCCATTGGTGGGGCGTGATACTGAGGTTGAGCGGGTCGCGCAGATACTATCGCGCCGCCGCAAAAATAATCCCTTATTAGTGGGTGAGTCCGGCGTAGGTAAAACCGCTATCGCTGAGGGCTTGGCCAAGATGATAGTCGATGGCGAAGTCCCTGATATTTTAAAGGAGAGCACGGTTTACTCCTTGGATATGGGCGCTTTATTGGCTGGCACTAAATACCGCGGTGACTTTGAGAAGCGCTTTAAAGGCCTGCTGGCAGATTTAAGACGACGCGAGCACGCTATTTTATTTATCGATGAGATTCATACCATCATCGGTGCCGGTGCAGCTTCGGGTGGGGTGATGGATGCCTCTAACTTATTAAAGCCCCTGTTAAGCTCAGGGCGTTTGCGTTGCATAGGCTCCACCACCTTTCAGGAATACCGCGGTATTTTTGAAAAGGACAGGGCGCTGAGCCGCCGCTTTCAAAAAGTGGATGTGGCTGAGCCCTCGGTTGAGGACACCTTTAAGATTCTAAAGGGCCTAAAAAGCCGTTTTGAAGAGCATCACGACCTGCAATATACCGATAAAGCCTTGCAGGCCGCCGCAGAATTGTCGGAGCGCTATATTAACGACAGGTTTATGCCTGACAAGGCCATAGACGTTATTGACGAGGCAGGGGCCTATCAGCGCCTGCAGGCGCCAGACAAACGCAAGAAGGTGATCAATGTTGCCGAGATAGAAAGCATAGTGGCAACCATTGCGCGTATACCGCCTAAGTCTGTTTCTTCCAACGATAAAGAGCAGCTGCTCAAGTTAGAAGACAATTTAAAAATGGTGGTGTTTGGTCAGGATGAGGCCATAGGCTCGTTGGCCACATCTATCAAAATGGCTAGGGCTGGCTTAAAGCCGGTGCAGAAACCCATAGGTTCATTCCTATTGGCCGGGCCTACCGGTGTAGGTAAAACCGAGGTGACAGCGCAGCTGGCTAAAATTCTTGGCTTAGAGTTAATACGCTTTGATATGTCTGAGTATATGGAGCGCCATACGGTGTCACGCTTGATCGGTGCGCCTCCGGGTTATGTGGGCTTTGATCAGGGGGGCTTGTTAACCGAGGCGGTCACTATGCACCCTCACAGTGTTGTGTTGCTTGATGAGATAGAAAAAGCGCATCCCGAAGTGTTTAACCTGTTATTACAGGTTATGGATCACGGCACACTTACAGACAACAACGGCAGAAAAGCTGATTTCAGAAACGTAATCTTTATCATGACTACCAATGCCGGTGCTGAAAATATCAGTCGCCGCTCTATAGGGTTTTCTGAGCAAGATCATAGTACCGATGCCATGGAAGCGATTAGCCGATTGTTTACTCCAGAGTTCCGTAACCGTTTAGATGGCATAGTGCAGTTTAAGGCTTTGCCGGAAGAAGTGGTGTTAACTGTGGTGGATAAATTCTTAGTTGAGCTACAAGGGCAGCTGGATGACAAGTCAGTTACTTTGCATGTTGATGACAGTGCTAGGCGCTGGTTGGTTAGCGAAGGCTATGACAAAACTATGGGTGCAAGACCTATGGCTAGAGTCATACAAGAGCATATTAAAAAGCCACTGGCAGAAATGGTGTTGTTTGGCGCGCTTTCAGAGAAAGGCGGCATAGTACATATCAGTGAGAGTGCTGGTAAGTTGGTACTAGAGGTGGAGGAAGCAGAAGAGGCGCTGGTATAAGCGCCTCGGCAGGCAATTAGCGGGCGCGGTAGGTGATGCGGCCCTTGCTTAAATCGTAAGGAGTCAGTTCTACGCGAACTTTGTCACCTGTTAAAATGCGTATATAGTTTTTGCGCATTTTGCCTGATATGTGAGCTGTTACTATGTGGCCGTTCTCTAATTCTACACGGAACGTTGTGTTAGGTAGGGTGTCTATCACCTCACCTTCCATTTCAATTTGATCTTCTTTTGCCATTCGGCACTTACCTCGATGGTTTAAATACAATCGCCTAGCCGACGAAAAACTGCGCGCATTGTACCTAAAATCACCTGAGAATCAAAAGAGAATTAATTTAGCTGCAGCCATTGCTGGTTTATATAAAGCTCTAGTGGCCTAAAAGCTGATTTATAACGCATTTTTTGGCAGTTTTTAATCCAGTAGCCTAAGTAGAGTGCGTGTAGCCCTAAGCGGCTGCACTCTTCTAGTTGCCATAAAATCATATAAGTGCCCAAGCTGCGCTTGTCGTGATCGGGGTCGAAAAAGCTATATACCGCTGATAATCCTTGCTCTAGCTGATCAGCCAGGGCAACGGCAATAAGCTGCTCCTTTAAGCGAAAAGTAAAATAACGGCTGTAGTTGTTAGGGGTGCAGAGAAAGTTCACATAGTCAGGGCGGCTGGTGGGGTACATGTCGCCATCGGCATGACGCAGGTTGATGTATTTCTCAAATAGCGCATAGCACTCATCATTATCTATAGAGCTTACTTCCTGGCACTGCAGGTCGGCATTGCGTTTGTGTATGCGGCGTTGCTGCCGGCTGGGGCAAAATGATTGGCAGGGTATGCGTATGGAGATGCATTGCTGGCAACTAGCACAGTGGGGGCGATAAATATTATTGCCGCTGCGCCTAAAGCCAAAGTCGGATAGGGCGCTGTACAGGGGTTGCTCTACCTTTTGTTCTGGATCTAAAAACAGGGTGGTGGCTAATTCTTGCGGTAAATAGCTGCAGGGGTGTTCACGGGTGCTATAAAATTTTAGTTGCTCTAGATTGATTAGCTCTCTGTTAGACATGCTGAGGGCCCCGCCAATTCGCCTGCCAGTCGCTAACGCCAGCTTTTAAGATGTAGTTTTGCAGGTGGTGGTTAAATCGGCTGCGGTCTATTTCCTCGGCCCCCAGTGTTGTTAGGTGGGGGTTGGCGACTTGGCAGTCAATTAATGGGTAGCCCCAGGCGGCTAAATTTTGCGCCAGAGCGACAAAGGCTATTTTTGAGGCGTCAGTGCTATGGCTAAACATGGATTCACCAAAAAATACTTGCCCTATATTAATACCGTATAAGCCACCGACCAAGCGGTCATTATGCCAGACCTCTACAGAGTGAGCGTGGCCTTGTTGGTGCAGGGTGGTGTAGGCGGCAATGATGTCATCGCTAATCCAGGTGCCGGGCTGGCCCTTTCTGGGTGTGTCGGCGCAGGCTTGGATTACCGCTATAAATTGCTGGTCACAAGTGACGGTAAATTCTTGTCGTTTTAAGCGCTTGTTGAGGCTTTTGGATATATGTATGTGTTGGGGGAAGAGCACCGCTCTAGGGCTGGGTGACCACCACAGTATAGGCTCGCCGGGTTCATACCAAGGGAATATGCCCTGTTGATAGGCCAGCAATAAGCGCTGCGGGTTTAAATCTGCCCCGGCGGCCAGTAGGCCATTGGGTTCGGTTAGAGCGGTATCGGTGGGTGGGAAATACAGCTCGTCGGGGTCCAGCCAGGGCAGTGTGGTCATTAATTGTTAAGCTAAATCGTCTAGGTAACGCTCGGCATCCAGTGCTGCCATACAGCCTGCGCCTGCTGAAGTTACGGCTTGACGATAGATATGATCCGCCACATCGCCAGCGGCAAAAACGCCCTCTATAGAGGTGCCTGTGGCATTGCCTTCTAAGCCGCTGTTGATTTTGATATAGCCGTCTTTCATATCCAGCTGGCCGGCAAAAATATCGGTATTGGGTTTGTGGCCTATAGCAATAAATACACCTTCTACATCTATGCTGGTGATACTGTCATCTTTGGTGCTGCGCAGATTTAAGCCGCTTACGCCCATGTCGTCGCCCGTTACTTCATCTAGAGTATGGTTCCACATAATGGTGATATTGCCGTTTTTCTCTTTTTCAAACAGCTTGTCTTGCAGGATTTTCTCAGCGCGCAGGCCTTCACGGCGGTGTACCAGGGTGACCTCGGAGGCAATATTGGATAGGTATAGTGCTTCTTCTACGGCCGTGTTACCGCCGCCTATAACTGCAACTTTTTTATCCCTGTAGAAAAAACCATCGCAGGTGGCGCAGGCGCTAACGCCTTTGCCCATAAAGGCTTGTTCTGATTCTAGGCCCAGGTATTGGGCTGAGGCGCCAGTACAAATAATCAGCGCATCGCAGCTGTAAGTGGCGCTATTGCCTTTTAGGATAAAGGGGCGTTGTTGTAGCTGGGCTTCTTCAATGTGGTCAAATAGAATCTGGGTGTCAAAGCGCTCGGCGTGCTGCTGCATGCGCACCATCAAGTCGGGGCCTTGTAAGCCTTCTACGTCACCTGGCCAGTTATCAACCTCGGTAGTCGTGGTGAGCTGGCCACCTTGCTGCATGCCGGTAATTAATACCGGGTTTAAGTTAGCCCGGGCAGCATAAACAGCAGCGGTGTAGCCGGCAGGACCGGAGCCTAAAATGATCAGTGGATGGTGCTGGATATCGCTCATATAAAACCTGTGTATTGTGTGAGTGTGGTGAGGCGGTTGAATTGTATACAGTGGGCGCCTATGCAGCCCACTATCATAATTCAAATCCAGATAGGGCTAAAGCCTTTATCTGTGATTGAGTCGCTAGCTTAATTGGCCATCAGGGGCAGCAATTTAGCTGTGTAGGTGATAATATTGGGCCAATTTTTAAGAATAAAAGCCTTGCAAGGCAAAGGAATAATTGGCTTTGAATAAACCAGTTACTGCTGAAAAATCTACTCAAAATATTGCCGCCGAAAAATTTGCCCCACGCTTGCGCGAAGGGGCGTTGATTGGGGTGTTTGCGGTATTTGTCTATTTGCTCGTTGCCCTGTTGACCTATAACTCAGCTGACCCAGGCTGGTCAGATACCGGCAGTGGCCAAAGCCTGGCTAATCGCGGCGGCCCCACGGGCGCATGGCTGGCGGATGTGTTTTTCTCACTGTTTGGCTATATGGCTTATTTGTTCCCGTTAATGTTGGGTTATAGGGCTTCTATATTATTTAGGGAGCGCTATCGCCAAGGGCCTTTTAACTGGTGGACCTTTTTTATACGAGTGCTGGGCCTGCTAATGGTTATGGTGGCCAGTACCAGTTTGACGGCGATAGGGGATGTATCGAGTTCTGAGCTGCCTTTTGGTAACGGCGGCATCCTAGGTCAGGCAGTTGCCAGTAGCGCCGTAGCTGCTTTCAGTGTGTTTGGTGCTCGGCTGATTTTGCTGGCTTTATTGTTATTTGGTATGACTATTTTTACCGACCTTTCTTGGTTGCGGTTAATGGATAAACTTGGCGCTGTAACACTCAGCATTAGCTCATATATACGCGATCGCGCCGTTCAGTATTGGCGCAGTCGGCAGGAAAAGAAAACCCAGCAAAAAGTGCAGCAAGAGCGCAAGGTGGTTATTGCCAAGCATGTGGAAGAAAGCAAAAGCAAAAAGCCGCCAGTGATTAAACCCATGCCTAAGCAGCAGCCGGTGGTCAGTGAGCGCAAAGAGCGCGAGCGCCAGCAGCCTTTATTTGATGCCCCCATCACTGGCAGTTTGCCGCCCTTAAGCTTATTAAACCCTGCTTGCAATGCCTCCAAAAAGGGTTACTCCACCGAAGCCCTAGAGGCCATGTCAAAACTACTGGAGCATAAACTAAAAGACTTTGGCGTAGTCGCCGAAGTGGTGGAAGTTTTCCCCGGCCCGGTGATTACTCGTTTTGAAATACAGCCTGGTACCGGTGTAAAAGTCAGTAAGATAGTGGGCATAGCCAAAGACATTGCTCGCTCTTTGGCTGTAATTAGTGTGCGGGTGGTAGAGGTCATACCGGGTAAGCCGGTAGTGGGTATAGAAATACCCAATGAGGACAGAGCCATTGTTAACTTCCACGATGTGCTGTCATCTAAAGATTATGATGAATCTAAATCACCACTCACCTTAGCCCTGGGCCATGATATTGCCGGTGAGCCGGTAGTGGCTGACTTAGCCAAAATGCCGCACTTGTTAGTTGCCGGTACCACCGGTGCCGGTAAGTCGGTTTTGATTAACGTAATGCTACTGAGCTTGCTTTATAAATCCACGCCCGCAGATGTGCGCTTTATTTTGGTAGATCCAAAAGTTATAGAGCTCACGGTTTACAATGGCATCCCCCATTTATTAACCCCCGTAATTACCGATATGAACGAGGCCGCCAACGGCCTGCGCTGGTGTGTGGCCGAAATGGAGCGCCGCTATAAATTATTGGCGGCACTAGGGGTGAGAAACTTAGCGGGCTTTAACCGCAAAGTGGCCGAGGCCAAGGCGGCCGGTGAGCCTATTATGGATCCCTTTTATGTGCCCGCTGAAGACTATGTCCACGTTGATGGGGTAGAGCCGCCCAAACAACAGGAGCTGGAAAAACTACCGGCCATAGTTGTGGTGATAGATGAATTTGCCGACATGATCATGACGGTAGGTAAAAAAGTTGAAGAGCTTATCGCCCGTATCGCACAAAAGGCCAGGGCGGCTGGTATACATTTAATATTAGGTACTCAGCGCCCTTCGGTGGATGTTATTACGGGTCTAATCAAAGCCAACGTGCCCACCCGTATGGCTTGTCAGGTGTCTTCGCGGGTGGATTCGCGCACCATACTGGACCAAGGTGGTGCCGAGCAGTTATTGGGCAAAGGCGATATGCTATTTTTGCCACCGGGCACCAGCTTACCTATACGGGTGCATGGCGCTTTTGTGGATGATGATGAAGTGCACAGAGTGGTTGCCGAATGGAAACGCCGTGGCGAGCCTGCTTACATCGAAGGCCTGATCGATGATGGTGCCAGCAATAATATACCCGGCATAGCCAACGAAGGCGGTGATAGTGGCGCGGATGAATCCGATGCCCTCTACGACGAAGCGGTACATTTTGTTACCTCCAGTCGTCGCGCTTCTATTTCGGCAGTGCAGCGTAAGCTGCGTATAGGTTATAACCGCGCCGCAAGGCTAATTGAAACCATGGAGTCGGCCGGTGTGGTCAGCGAAATGGGCCATAACGGTGCTAGAGAAGTTTTAGCGCCGCCACCTGCTGAATAGCATAGGGTTTAAAGTGATTAAACGAGTTTTTAAGCTGACTACCGTATTACTATGGCTAAGCGCCGCATGCTCTTATGCTGATGATACTGCTGAAGTGCAGGGCAGTGCTGCCAGTTTATTAGCGCAGCAACTGCAAGATACCCAAACGCTGCAGGCGCAATTTCTGCAAACCATTAGCAATGACAAAGGTCAAGTATTACAGCAGGCCAGCGGCAAGCTGATAGTGAAAAAACCGCAGCAATTCTATTGGTTAACGGAACAGCCCTATGAGCACCTTGTTGTCACCGATGGCGAAAGCCTATGGTTATACGATATAGATTTAGAGCAGGTTAACAAAGAAAGCTATAGCAGTAATATAGATAAGGCGCCGGCCTTGTTGCTTAGCGGTGACATAGCAGCGATACAAAAAAATTATCAAGTCTCAGTGTTGGCGAAAGATGGTAGCAGTATTAGTTTTCAATTGCTGCCTAATGCCAGCGACAGCGCTTTTTCACAGCTAGCCATAAGTTTTCAGCAGCAAAAAGTTACTCGCATGGTGTTGAAAGATAATTTTGAGCAAACGACCAGTATTTCGTTTTCAGAAGTTGAAATAAACTTGCCGGTAGCTGATCAGCAATTTAAATTTACCCCGCCTGCGGGCGTAGAAGTGATAGTGAATGAGCGCTGATTTATTTAGCCAGCAGCCGGTGTATCAGCCCTTAGCGGCTAAACTGCGGCCTACTCAGTTAGATCATTACATAGGGCAAGAGCACCTATTAAGCAAGGGCAAGCCCCTGTGCGAGGCTTTGGATAGCGGGCAAATGCACTCCATGATTTTATGGGGGCCGCCGGGTGTGGGTAAAACCTCCTTGGCCAAGTTAATCGCCAAGCTATGCAAGGCACATTTTATTACTATTTCGGCAGTGCTCTCCGGGGTTAAAGAAATCCGCGCTGCGGTAGACCAAGCCAAGCAATATCAAGCCCAGCAAAAACAAACCATTTTATTTATTGATGAAGTGCATCGCTTTAATAAATCTCAGCAAGATGCTTTTCTGCCCTATGTGGAAGATGGCACTTTTTTGTTTATCGGTGCTACTACTGAAAACCCCTCCTTTGAATTAAACAACGCACTGCTTTCCCGTACCCGCGTTTATAAGTTGCGCGAGCTTAGTGAGTCTGCCATTAGCGATATTTTAAGCCGTGGTATCGCCTCGCTGCCCGGTGTTGAAATAGCCCCAGCCCAGCTTGCCCGATTGGCGCAAGCCGCTGATGGCGATGCCAGAAGAGCTCTAAATTTATTGGAGCTGGCTGCAGAATTAGCCGCTGGCGAAAGCATCACAACCGCCGTACTCGATGAGGTCTTAGAAGGCTATGTGCGCCGTTTCGATAAGGGCGGCGACTTGTTTTATGAGCAGATATCCGCGCTGCATAAATCCGTGCGTGGCAGCTCTCCCGATGGAGCCCTGTATTGGTTCTGCCGCATGATAGATGGCGGCTGCGACCCTTTTTATATTGCCCGGCGGGTAGTGCGCATGGCCAGTGAAGATATAGGCAATGCCGACCCCAGAGCTTTAGAAATAGCCCTCAACGCCTGGGATGTGCAGCAGCGCCTAGGTAGCCCAGAAGGGGAGTTAGCCATAGCGCAGGCGGTGGTGTATTTAGCCAGCGCAGCTAAAAGTAATGCGGTTTACAGCGCCTATAACCAAGTGATGGCCGATATTAAAAGCCAGCCCAGCTATGAAGTACCGGTACATTTACGCAATGCCCCCACCAGCTTGATGAAGGATATGGACTACGGCGCCGAATATCGCTACGCCCATGACGAGCCTAACGGCTATGCCGCTGGTGAAAACTACTTACCCGAAGCCCTCAAAGACCAGCGCTATTATCAGCCTGTACCCAGAGGCTTGGAGTTGAAAATAGCCGAGAAGCTAAATAACCTGCGCGAACTTGATAAAACAAGTAGAATACGCCGCTATCCGGAGCCCTAAGCTGTTATGAAACAAATGCTATTTATCGCATTAGGCGGGGCCGGAGGGGCCTTATGCCGCTATGGCTTGGTGAACCTAATCAACCAGTTTTACCATGGTAAGTTCCCCTTGGGTACGTTTAGTGTCAATGTGATAGGCTCGTTTTTAATTGGTGTAATGTATGTGCTTATTGCTGAGCGTTTATCGTTATCACCGGATTGGCGTAGCATTTTGATCGTGGGGTTTTTAGGTGCGTTTACCACCTTTTCCACCTTTTCATTAGAGGCGATTACACTGCTAGAGCATGGCCAGCTCGGCAATGCATTTTTATATATTATTAGCAGCTTAGTGGTTTGTTTGTTGATGGCTTGGCTGGCAATGATATTAACGCGCTTAGTTTTTTAGCGCGCTAGCCAATTCACTTTATATTCATTCGTTTTAAATAGGTTTTAAGCTCCATGCTAGATATTAAAATTATTCGCCAAGACCCTGCTGGCGTTGCCGAAAAATTAGCTAAGAAAAAATACACGTTAGATATAGCGGCCTTTGAAGCACTGGACAATGAGCGCAAAGTTGCTGATAGCGAAAGCCAGGCGCTACTGGCTGAGCGCAAGTCGGCCTCTAAAAAAATTGGCGAGCTGGTACAGTCTGGGGTTAGCGTTGATGAAGCCAAGCAGACGGTTAATGAAACCCTAGCCAAAATCGGTGAGCAATTAGAGTCTTTAAAAGAGCGCGCCCGCAAAGCACAAGAGGCTATGGATGAGTTGCTGTTGTCCATACCCAATATTCCAGACGATGCTGTACCCGTAGGCGATGATGAAGACGCCAACATAGAGGTGGCCACCTGGGGGACTAAGCCCAGCTTTAGTTTTGAGCCTAAAGACCATGTAGACATAGGTGAAGCGCTGGGAGGCCTAGACTTTGATACTGCCAGCAAAATAACCGGCTCACGTTTTGTGGTGATGCAGGGCGCTATGGCGCGTCTGCACCGTGCACTGATTCAATTTATGTTAGACACCCATATTAATGAGCACGATTACCAAGAAGTTTATGTGCCCTATATGGTTAATGCCGATTCCTTAAAAGGCACTGGCCAGCTACCCAAGTTTGAAGAAGATTTGTTTAAGCTAGGCGGCGAGCAGGGTTACTATTTAATTCCAACTGCCGAAGTGCCGGTAACTAATATGCTGCGCGACCAAATTGTGGACGCCAAGCAAATGGAATACGGCCTGCGCTACACCTGCCACACCCCTTGTTTTCGCAGTGAGGCCGGCAGCTATGGCCGCGATACCCGCGGCATGATACGCCAGCATCAGTTTGAAAAAGTGGAAATGGTGCAACTGGTTAAGCCTAGCGAGTCAGAGCAGGCCCTAGAGAGCTTAACCGGCCATGCCGAAGCCATATTGCAAAAGCTAGGCTTGGCTTACCGCAAGGTGATTTTATGCGGTGGCGACCTGGGTTTCTCGGCATTAAAGACTTACGACTTAGAAGTGTGGCTACCCGGTCAGCAAAAATACCGCGAGATCTCATCGTGCAGTAACTTTGGTGATTATCAAGCCCGGCGCATGATGGCAAGGTGGCGCAACCCCGAAACCAATAAGCCAGAGCTACTGCATACTCTTAATGGCTCTGGTTTAGCGGTAGGCCGCACCTTGGTTGCTATTTTGGAGAATTACCAAACCGAGCAGGGAACGGTTACCGTGCCCGAGGCCTTGCGCCCCTATATGGGTGGTATTACGGAGTTGTCTTAAGCAACGCCCTGCGGCAAGCCCTATAGTTAACATGACCTATACGCTGTGTTGGCTGCAGGGCTTGGCAAAATTTACCGTATTAGTATTAAAGAAGTGAGCGCTTGGGTCGATATTAGATTTAGGAGCTCACTTAATGATCAATTTACCCCCCATCAATACCACCCCTTTTAAGGCTACTGCTGCGGCTAAAAAAAGCCAGCGTAGGGCCTATGCCGTAGAGCCTGAGCGAGAAGAGCAAAAGCCTGTTACTGCTGAGCGCCGCGGCCACCGCAATCGTCGCAAAACCCCCGGCGGCCAGTACGTAGTCGACCGCCGTGTCAGTTCTGATAGACGCAAAGGGCGGGTCAATCTTATTGTTTAGTTTTTGTACTTACATGCTGGGTGCATAAGCGGGCCGCTTAGCCACTTGCTGGGGCTGATAATAGGGCATGGCATCCAGTAAAATTTGACCGGCCTCATTGAGTAAAGGGTCATTTTCATCAATGGCGTTGCTGGGCTCGTTAGCGGCGGTTTTTTCAGCTTGTTCTTTGCTGTCTTCCTCTTTGAGTTCGTCCAAGTCGGTTATCAAACTTAAGCCCTTAGCTTTTCTACGCTTGTTCTCTATGGCTAGGAGTTTATTTTTTTCCTCTTCATCCAAGGCTTTACGGTCGGCTATGTTCAATGGGATATGGGTTATTTTTTTGGCTTGGTCAGCCAGTTCATGCCTATCTTTCATAAAGATAAAATCCGGGTCATGGGCTACGCGTTGCTGATGTTGTTGCGCCAGAGTGGGGATGGCTTGCTCCAAGTTGTAATATTTGCGCAAATTCATGGCGGCTATGGTGTCCCAGGGTAGGGCATGCTCTAGGGAGCTTTCGCCCACTTTTTCGCTGTCGTACAAGGAGGGGAATAGAATATCGGGCACTACGCCGCGGTGCTGAGTACTTTCACCCGACACACGGTAAAACTTGGACTCAGTGATTTTTAACTGGCCTTGGGTTAAGTCATTGATGGACTGCACTGTGCCTTTGCCAAAAGAGGGCGAGCCGATAATCAGTGCGCGCTTATAGTCCTGCATAGCGCCGGCAAATATTTCAGAGGCTGAGGCACTGAGGCGATTAATGAGTACCACTACCGGCATATCAAAATAATTAGAGCGGTAGTTTTTACCGGCTCTATCAACCTTGCCATTGGAGTGGCGAATTTGCACGGTGGCGCCGGCTTCTATAAATAGGCTGGTCAAGGCATTGGCCTCGTCTAGTGAGCCGCCGCCATTATCCCTAAGGTCGATAATAATGCCTTCGGCCCCTTCGGCTTGCAGGGCGGTTACGTGTTTCATCACGTCGTAGCTAGTGCTTCTGAAATCGGGGTGGTTAATATCTCTTACGGCAAAGTTGCGATAAAAGGTGGGTAGGTCAATGACCCCAAGTTTATGCATGTTGCCTTGGTGCATAATATTTAACATTTTACGCTGCGCGCTTTGCTCTTCTAGCTTTACAGTGTCACGGCGTATCTTAATCAGCTTGCGCTCATCATCGGTTTTGGCGGTGACAGGGATGACCTCTAAGTGCACTATGCTGTCTTTAGGGCCGCGTATTAGGTCTACTACCTCGTCTAAGCGCATGCCTATGACGTCTACTAACTCTTCATCGCCTTGGGCAACGCCTACTATGCGGTCCGAGGGTTGTAGCTCGCCTTGTTTAAACGCTGGCCCTGCAGGTACCAGGCGTACTACCTTGGTATATTCGTCCTCTTGCTGCAGCACTGCGCCTATGCCTTGTAGGGACAGGCGCATATTAATATTGAAGTTTTCCGAGCTGCGCGGCGATAGGTAGTTGGTATGGGGGTCGTATAGCTCGGTAAGAGAATTGATATAAGCCTGAAACGCGTCCTCGGCGTTGGACTGCTGGACCCGGTTAAACTGGTTTTGATAGCGCTTGCTTAGCAGCTTGACTATTTCAGGGTCAGACTTGCCAGCTAGCTGCAGGCTAACAATGCGGCTTTTAAGCAACTTGCGCCACAGGTCGTCAGCGGCAGCAGCATCTTGTGGCCAGGGTTGTTCGGAGCGGTCTAGTAGTAGGCTTTCTTTGCGGTTTAAATCCAGGCTATCTATTAACGTGGGCAATTGTTCTTGTATAGCACTGATGCGTGCCAATACTCGTTGCTGGTAGCGGTTGTAAATGGCGTAGCCGGTGCTAAGGTCGCCACGTTTTAGTTCATCATCTAGCAGTAGGCGCTTGGGCTCAAACTCGGCTATATCACTGGCCAGAAAAAAGGTTTTGGCACCATCTAAGCGATTAAGGTAATTGTCGAAAAACTGTGACGATATGGCGTCATCCACTGGTTTTCCTGCGTAGTGCATATAGGTGAGTTTGCGGATGATTTCTTTGGTGGTTTTAGCTTGTTCGGCGGTGGGCGCTAGCGCGGGGGTAGTGGTTGGCACAGCCAGTGCGGCTGGTAGGCTGGCGCATATAAAAAATACGAGAGAAATCAGGGCTGTAAAACGACAAGACGTACGGCTAGCTGTGCTCAAAACAATATCCCAACTGTAAATTATTTAATTACAGGCATTATTTCATAGAGATTGCTGGTGTGCATCATCTATGTTTTAATGCCTGCATCGTTTCTATTTATACTCTTATAAAACAATAACATAGAGTAAATAGAGTAATAGTATACGCTGAAGCTATGGCAGGATACTGGGTACTACTCTGTTGCTAATACGGTGTTAAATCCCCGGGCAGTTTGAGTGCTGCGTATTGAACAATAACAGTAAGGGCTGTGGCGATAAGGCCTTAGCCGTGAACGGCGTAAAATAACTAGCACTAGATAAGTCGCCATTTATATTAAAGTTTTATGCCCACAGCGCGATATAAGCACTATGCACGCTTATATGCCGACTTTTTTGGCAATGGGTTTTATGCCTTTGGCTTTACTGTACTAAGCTAGGCTATGTTTATAGCTAGCCCAGCTGAGCAGCATCAATAAAACTGATATCTGTAATTAAAGCGCACAGTATTAAAAATGGTTTAACAGACTGATAACAGGGTCCAACAATGCTTAAAAAAAACCTAGCACTCAGATTGCTTTGCATTACCATTTTAACCGTTACCGTGGTGATGGTTTTATCTGGGGCCTATTCCTATAAGGCTGTTAAAAAGAACCTTATTGCTGATGCTGAGGAGAGTGTAAGTCTGGCTCTAGAGCGCATGCAGTTAAATTTACCGGCTTTGATATGGAATTTTGAGGAAGAGCAGTTGCAGCGTGTTGCGCGCTCTGAGCTTAAAAGCCATTATGTAAATTCTGTCACCATATTGTCGGAAAGCGACGATGAGCTTTTCTCCGGCGGCGATAAAAGTGGTAAGCAGTTTATTCAAGAACTTAAGCATAATGATAGCGGTGAAGTAAGTGTGGTGGGTAAAATCATCCTTACATTAGACCAAAACCGCATCGATAAAGAGCTTAACAACTCGCTGCAAAATGCCATGATACAAATTCTCATCATTATTGCCGTGTTATCAGCTTTGCTCATCATACTGGTTAGAAATATGGTGACCAGGCCAATCAATCTGGTCTGCAAGGGGATTACCGATATTGCTCATGGTGAAGGTGACTTAACTCAACGTATGCCTGTGCGAGGCCATGATGAGATGGCCGTGTTATCCGAACAATTCAATTTGTTTGTGACTCAGATACAAACCCTGGTGTTGTCCACTATGCAGTCTATCGTGAAGCTCAACCAGTTTGCTGGCAGCGTGCAGGACTCATCAGGTAAAGTGACGGGTCTGCTCTCGCAACAGCAAGATGAAACTAATTTGGTTGCAACTGCGGTTACAGAAATGAGTGCCAGCGCCAAAGAGGTTGCCGAGAATGCTCAAAACACTGCTGATGCCGCAAACCATGTAAAAGCCGATGCTGAAAATGTTCACGGCATAGTTAATGATTCGATTAATTCCGTTCAGGCTCTGTCTGGCCAGTTAGAGAAAACCAGCGAGGTTATCGATAATCTAGAGAACGAAGTGCAAGGCATAGTCACTATCTTAGAGGTAATTAGCGGTATAGCCGAGCAAACTAACTTGCTGGCACTCAATGCTGCGATAGAATCCGCCAGGGCGGGTGAGCAAGGTCGCGGGTTTGCGGTAGTAGCTGATGAAGTGCGAGCCCTAGCTAGCCGGACTCAGCAATCAACCAAAGAAATTAATAGTAATATTAACCGCTTAAAAGAAGGCTCTGCACTGGCAGTGCAGGTGCTAAAAGAGAGCCGTACTATAGGCGATGAGACGGTGGAGAGTGCTAAAAAGAGTGGTGAGTCCATCATTGCTATAGTGGAGTCAACTAAGCAGATTATGAATATGTCGACCCAGATCGCCACGGCTGTAGAGGAGCAAAGCCTCGTCTCTAACGATATAGATAGAAATATTTCACGTATAGTCAATACTGGCGAAGAGAGTAGCCATATTGTTAATGAAATTGCTGAGCAGGCCACTCAGTTAGCTTCTTTATCAAAAGAGCTAGATTTATTAATCCACCGCTTTAAGGTTGAGTAATTGTTTTGAGCTTTACATCTCAAAGTTTTAATAGATAGCGTGGGGAGTGTAACGATAAACGCCCCCTCAGATTTCACTACCTCCTGTTTTAGGCGGGCTAGGCAATGGCGCTACTATTGCTGCATACTATTATTGCTGCTGTGCCAACCGCAGGCTTACAGCGAAGAAATTAGCCTGGTCGGCGAAGAGTATTGTCCCCACAACTGCCAGCCTAACTCAAACAAGCCTGGCTATTTGGTTGAAATCGCCCAGCAGATTTTTACTGAAGCCGGCTATACGGTTACTTATAATAATATGCCCTGGTCCAGAGCACTGCATGGCGCCCGGTATGGCGAGTTTGATGCGGTTGTCAGTGTGGGGCCTGCAGAGGCGCCCGGTTTTATTTTTACCCAGGCAAAAATGGGCTATGCCAAGCATAATTTTTACACTCTTAGTGATAATCACTGGCAGTATACGGGTGATGAATCTTTAAACCAGGTGCGCTTAGGGGCCATTCAGGATTATTCATACGGCACTTTTTATTATCGCTACATTGTTCCTCATTTAGCAGAACCTACTCGGGTGCAAGTGATAGGCGGCAATGGTGGATTGGTCAGAAACTTAAAAAAGCTTGCTGCAGGTAGGATTGATGTACTGGTTGAAGATCAGTTTGTAATGGACTATTACCGCCACCATGAAAAACTAGGCATCAAACTACGTTTTGCGGGTGTGGCCGATGAAGAGGATTTATATATAGCCTTTTCGCCTGCCAGACCTAATTCGCGGCGCTATGCCCAAGTGTTAAACGAGGGCTATGAGCGCTTAGTTGCTAGCGGGCAGCTAGAGTTGATAATGGCAAAATATTTTCCGCGCTAACAGTAATTATAGCTTGCTGTAAAAGATCCCTTCCATAATGCTATCTTCGTTGCAATTATAGGCTGTGCCTGCTGGCTATTAAGTCTATCCCCTAAACCGTCCCGAACACTTGCCAGCTTCTGTTAGGCAATAATAACCAGTGTAGAATCACCTGAAATTTTGCTCATTTAAGTGGCTTTAGTGATACGCTGAGCAGGAAAGCTTCAGTAATTACCTTGTAGTGCATTCCATATTTTTCTTCTAGGCTGAGTTATGTTGGGCCAGCTTGCTGTGAAGATTGTTCTGGTGTTCATAAAGCACCAAATTGGATGGGTTTGGCATCTCCTCAGTGAAATAGACTCTGTGTACTATTGGGTTATAAGTCGATATTTGATTGTTGCAAAACCATGAATAAAAACGGTAGAGAGTATATATGTCACAAATTATCAGAAGTCTAAAAGCCATAATGCCTTTGGGGTGTTTGCTGTTGGGTGCTGGGGTCAGCGGCGTTCAGGCTGAAAGCTGGGACATTACTGACACAGGGCAGCCCAATTACGAGGTGGAGTTTTCTGTGACTGAGGGGACCTGGCTGAGTGTGGATGTTAGTCCAGACGGTAAGACCCTGGTTTTTGATTTATTAGGTGACATTTACACTTTGCCGGCCACTGGCGGTGAGGCCAGCTTGATTCGTGGTGGTGCGGCACTTGAACGTATCCCCAGTTTTAGCCCGGACGGATCTAAAATACTCTATGTGAGTGATCGCAGTGGTGAAGATAATATTTGGGTGGCTAACACGGACGGCTCAGCTGCCCGTATGATTACGCAAGAAACAACCAATATGCTGACCAATCCTGAATGGAGTGCTGATGGCGAGTATGTAGTAGCCGCCAGGGTTGGCAATACTTTTGACAGTCAGAAGATGTCTACCTTGCAGCTTTTTCATATCAATGGCGGTAAGGGCCGGACCTTAGTCGAAACGCCAGAAAACAAACGTGATGTACAAGAGCCTAACTTTTCTAGTGATGGCCGATATATCTACTATACGCAGCGGTTAGTTGATCATCATATTTTCGTCGATGCTAACCATGTTAATTACGGTATTATGCGCCGTGATTTGGCAACCGGGGAAACTACAGCTCTGATTAAAGGCTTTGGTGGCGCATTGTCACCACAAGTGTCGCCCAATAATAAACGGCTTGCGTTTGTGCGTCGTGTCAAAGATAAAACAGTTTTATTTGTACACGACCTTATATCTGGCGAGCAACGCCCGGTCTATGCCGATTTGGATCGTGATCAGCAGGCCGACTTTTATCTGCAAGGTGTTTACTACCCACAGTTTGATTGGTTTCCTGATAATAAGCATGTTGCGATTTGGGGCAAGGGTAAGTTATTTAAAATTAATATGGACACAGGTGAGGCTAAGGAAATTCCATTTCTGGCACACACCAAGCACCGAATTACTAAAACCCCTCGTTTTTCTGACGACTTGGCACCAGAGCAGCTCACGGTTAAAACAGTGCGCCAACTAGCTATTGCTAAAAAGCAATCTGATATGGTTTTTCACGCGCTGGGTTATCTATGGAAAAAAGAGTTACCTAATGGCAAGCCTAAACGTATCACTTCATCGCAGGCGTTTGAGTTTGATCCAGCCTTCTCACCTAATAATAGAAAGCTGGCTTACGTAGAGTGGGATGATGAAAAGGGTAGTGCTTTAACACTGGCAACCCCCAGCGGTAAGCGTAAAAACACTTTAGTTGAGAGCCGTGGCGTTATCCGACAGCCTGTATTTTCACCTGACGGTAAATACCTAGCCTACATCATCGATGAAAACAGCAAAACTTTGGGCGGCTACCGAGCAAAGCCGGGCTTGTATATTGTTTCTGTACAGGGTGGGGAATCGAAAAAGATTGCTGAGATGGCACAAACCCCTATTTTTTCTAATGATGGCAAACGCGTTTATTACACGCGCATGGAAAGCAAAAATACCTATATCTCCAGTGTTACTACAGAGGGATTTGACCATCGTGATCATGTGCTAGCCAAAGGTGCCGACCGGCATGAGCTAAAACTTAGCCCTGATGGCCAGTGGATCGCTTTCAAAGAAGACCAGCAATACTATGTGCTGCCCTATAAAGAAACAGGCGCCTTGACTGAAATTTCAGCTAAGGACGATGCCGTGCCTGTTACCGCATTAACGGTATCTAGCGGTTATAACCTCGCTTGGGCACCAGACAGTAGCGCCCTATATTGGACTCTGGGTAAGGATCTATACCGAGTTTCTAGCAGTGACTTTTCTACGCACGCTGCAAACGCTGCCCCCTACGCCAGTATTGGTTTAATCGCTAAAGGAGACAAACCAGCAGGTGTTGTTGCGTTTACCGGTGGCCAAGTGATTACCATGCAGGGCGATAAAGTTATTGCGCAAGGCACCGTAGTTGTTGAGGGTAATCGTATTGTTGCCGTAGGTGATGCTAACGAAGTGCTGATACCCAAAGATGCTCATATAGTAGACACCACAGGCAAAACGGTAATGCCTGGTCTGGTAGATATGCATGGCCACATAGACTGTTGTTATTACGGCGGACTAATGCCACAAAAACATGCTAGCCACTACGCTGCTGCCGCCTATGGAATAACTACTAATTATGATCCTTACACATCTGAAATTCCGGCCTATGCAGCTATGGAAATGCAACAGGCTGGTATTTTAGTGGGGCCTAGGTTTCTTTCTTCAGGCAGAGTGATCTATGGGCGCCCAGGTAAAGGTGATACAACGTATCAGCCATTGCATAGTTATGCCGATGCCGAGAATGTCATGGTGCGAAAAAGAGCATTAGGCGGACGTGTAATCAAAAGCTATAAGCAGCCTTCTCGGCGCGCACGCCAGCAATTGGTGAAAGCTGGCCGTGAGGCTGGCGTTATGGTCGATGCCGAAGGTGAGAGCCATTTTTACTTTGATATTAGTATGATCCTTGATGGTCACATGGCGCTAGAGCATGTTATCCCCGTAGCTAATTACTATGATGATATTGTGCAGTTAATGGCCCATAGTGATATCGCCAATACGCCTACGCTGAATGTGACTTTTGGTGAGATCATGGGCGAAAATTATTTTTATCAAAGTACCCGCGCTTGGACAGACCCCAAAATAAAGTCCTATGTGCAAGATACCACTTCAAGTTACAGCCCTGTAGGTACACCTTATTCTGCCCCGTTGCATGTGCGTAGCATGACCAGCTTGCATGCCGCTGAAGAAATTTGGGATGTAGGCTTTAGGGCTGCCAGCCGCTCGGTAAAAAAACTGGATGATGCTGGTGTGATTATCAATGCAGGTTCTCATGGTCAGGTTTATGGTCTGGCACTGCATTGGGAGCTACAGTCTATGGCGCAGGGTGGTATGGAAAACCATAAGATACTGCGTACTGCAACGATCAACGGCGCTAAGACATTAGGCGTGGAGGAGCAAATAGGTTCTTTGCAAGTTGGTAAGCTCGCCGACATTATCGTGCTAGAAAAAAATCCATTGGCAGATATACGCAACACCAACAGTGTCATTTATACCATGATAAATGGGCGTTTATACGATAGCTTCAGCATGAATGAAGTTGGCAATTATCAGCGTCCACGCAGTAAGTTTTATTGGGAACTCCCAGATTATAACGATATAGACTGGAATGAGGCCTGGTCCGGTCAGTAAGCCTATTTCGTTAACTAATCTGTTGGGAGTATATAAATGTTTATTGTACGTAGAGGTTTTTTCGAGTGGCTGACTATCCTATGGCTTGCTGCTGGCACAGTGTCAGCTGATACATGGGATATCACTGATACTGGACAACCCTATAAGGATGTTGCATTTACCCTGCAAGAAGGCACTTGGATGAGTGTTGATGTGCATCCAGATGGTCAGTTTCTAGTGTTTGATTTATTAGGGGATATTTACCGACTGCCTATTACTGGTGGCGAGGCAACATTAATAAAAGGCGGTCCAGCGATGGATCGCATGCCTCGGTTTAGTGCTGATGGTAACTCGCTGCTCTATATCAGTGATAAAAGCGGTGAGGATAACGTCTGGATTACCTCCTTAGATGGTAGCAATTCGCGACAGGTCACTTATGAGAGTGTTGATGTAGTCAGCAACCCAGCATGGGAACCCAGTGGAAACTATATAGCAGCCACCAAGCTATCTTCACAGTACAGTGATTTATTTACTTCCGAGCTTAGGCTATACCATATCAATGGAGGAAGTGGTCAACCTCTGGTCGAGTCGCCGCATGCGTTTCAAAATGTTACGCAAGCGCAGTTTTCAGCAGATGGGCAATATTTGTATTACACCCAAAAAGTAGGCGGCCCTAACGGTCAAGGTGTTTTTATTGATGCTAATCATACGGTGCATGCCATTATGCAGCGCAATATGGAGACCGGAAAAACCACAGAATTATTAAAAGGTTTTGGTGGTGCAACCACCGCGCAAGTTTCTCCCGATAGCCAACGCATTGCATTTGTCAGGCGGGTCAAGGATAAAACAGTTCTGTTTGTCTATGACCTGAACAGCGGCGAACAGCGGCCGGTCTACGACCAATTAGATCGCGATATGCAAGGCGAGTGGATTGCTCAGGGTACCTATTACCCGCAATATGATTGGTTTCCCGATGGTCGTCATATTGCCATTTGGGGGCAGGGCAAACTCTATAAGGTAGATACCCAAACTGCTTCGGCCACAGAGATACCTTTTCGTGTTACCGCCAAGCACCGCATCACCGAGGCCACACGTTTTACTCAACAATTAGAGCCAGAAACGCTAACCGTTAAGGCTATAAGGCATTTAGCGCTATCAGCTGACCAGCAAAGCATGGTTTTTAATGCGCTAGGCCGTTTATGGTATAAAACTTTACCTGCTGGCCAGCCAAAACGTTTGACGGACAGCCAGGCTTTTGAATTTGAGCCGGTATTTTCCCCCGATGGTAAATCGCTGGCTTATGTGGAGTGGGACGATGAGCAAGGCAGCACATTAAAACTGCTAACCTTGGATGGATCAAAGTCGAAATCCCTGCTAAAAGACCGCGGTGTAATTAGGCAACCAGTTTTTTCAGCCAATGGAAAAATGTTGGCCTATCAAATACAAGAAGACAGTAAATGCATGGGGGGGTTTGGTAATGCCAGCGGCATATACACCTTGTCGTTATCTCATAATTCAAAACCATTATTAGTAACAAAATTGGGAGTCAACCCTCAATTTTCACCCAATAGCAAACGGCTCTACTACTTACTTGATGATGTGGACAATAATATTGCGGTTACTAAATTAATCAGCGTCAATTTACAGGGGCAGGATTCTCGAACTCATGCTGTTATGCCTGTAGCTGAACGCTCTGAGTTACGGTTAAGCCCCAATGGTAAATGGCTAGGATTCAAGGAGCAGCAAAACTACTATGTGATGCCATTGGCTGATGCAGGTGGGGCGATGAAGGTGTCAGCCAGTGAGGCCGTGACGCCGGTAACACAGTTATCAAAAGTAGGTGGTTATAATCTGACATGGGCGGGTGATTCATCCACAATATATTGGATGTTGGGTGAAGTCTTGCACAGTCTAAACATTAACAGCAAACAGTACGGCTCCCCAATATTAACAGGCCTTAAAGTAAAATCTGATGTACCAGAGGGGACTATAGCTTTCACAGGTGCTCGGTTAATTACAATAACTAACGGTGTTATAGAAGATGGCACACTACTAGTTAGAAATAATCGTATTGCGGCAGTAGGTTCTAGGCTAGATATTGCTATTCCCAAGGGCGCTAAAGTTATTGATAGCCGTGGTAAAACTATAATGCCCGGTTTAGTCAATATGCATGGCCATGTTGACAGTTGCTATTATCAATCTACTGGAGCTACTCCACAAAAACAGGCCAGCCTATATGCCTCGTTGGCCTATGGTATTACTACCAACTTTGACCCTTATTCTTCTGAGCTACCCAGTTATGCCGCCAGTGAAATGCAATTATCAGGTGACAGGGTAAGTCCACGAACCATCACTGTGGGTAGTGTTATCTATGGGCGTCCAGGAAAATCTGATCCTGTTTACACGCCGGTTAATAATATAACTGATGCCAACAATATAATGCTGCGAAAAAAAGCGCTGGGTGGAAGTACTATAAAAAGTTATAGGCAACCACAACGGCGACAAAGACAGCAATTGGTTAAGGCTGCTAGGGAGTCTGAAGTTATGGTGTCCATAGAAGGGGAGAGTCACTTCTATAATAATATTTCTGCGATACTAGATGGGCATAACACCATAGAGCACAACCTACCTGTTGCAAATTATTACGACGATGTTATTCAACTTTTTTCTCATAGCCAAACAGCAAATACTCCAACCTTAGTCGCAACATTTGGGGAAATCATGGGTGAGAATTTTATTTATCAAACTAGTCGCCCCTGGGAAGATCCACGTATCGATAGTTTTGTTCCGGAAGTCACTAGTGGCTACAGCCCACTGGGAATTCAATATGCAGCGCCGCTTTATGCCCGCGCAATGACAAGTTTGCATGCCGCAGACGAGTTGTGGGATATAGGCTTTAAGGCTGTGGCCAGATCTACCAAAAAATTAGATGATGCCGGTGTGCTGGTTAATGTTGGTTCACATTCACAGGTACAAGGGCTGGCGATGCATTGGGAGATGCAATTGATGGCCGAGGGCGGGATGAGTGCTGAACGGGTGCTCAGAGCGGCCACCTTAAATGGCGCAAAAACTTTAGGTTTAGATAATGATATAGGCAGTCTTACTGTAGGCAAGCTTGCCGACTTAATAGTGCTGGAGAAAAACCCTTTAGAAAATATTCTCAATAGTAAAACGGTTGTGCAAGTCATGATAGGTGGCAGGCTTTACGATAGCTATAGCATGAATGAGATAGGTAATTATAACCGTCCTAGAGCGCGTTTTTACTGGGAGTCTGGTGATGATAAGGGAACGGGGTGGAATAAGGCATCTCAGGGGCAATGACGTCTAATAGGGACGTTTATGCGGCCCTATTTATGGTGACAATGATGCACCGGCCTTGTGTTCTTTAGCACCTTCCGAAGGTGGGTGTTTCAGGGTACTGTTAAAATTCAAAATAATTAGAGGTGGGGATAGAAATGAAACAAATATGTGCAAGTAAAAAAAGATTGCTATGTAGTGGGATAATGTTGGCCATGGCAATGCCTTTGGCCAATGCTGCTGTCGCTAGTGAAAAAAAACGTCTTGAGGAAGTCATAGTAACAGCTTCAAAACGTGAGCAACGGCTGCTTGATGTCCCCATGTCTATAGCGACTATGTCCGGCGATGAGTTGGAGATTAGAGGTGTTGATAATATTCAAGATCTTTCTTTTGCGGTGCCCGGGTTAACAATGCGTGAAGATGGCCCAGGTAGCTATCAAGTGTTTTTGCGTGGTATAGCCAATGCTCACGGTGGTGGTGCCTTAACCAGCATATACCAAGATGAGATTCCCATGGTATTAACGGGCACAGAAATATTGCCTGTTAGAACCTTAGACCTAGAACGTATAGAAGTACTTAAAGGGCCCCAAGGAACACTCTATGGCCAGGGTGCTGTTGGTGGTGCCATTAGGTATATTACTGCCCGCCCAAATATGGATGGTTTTTCAGGTCGCTTAGAAGCCGAGGCTTATTCTGTTTCCGAGGGTGATATGGGTTTAGGCGCTACTGCAATAATTAATACACCAGTAGTTGAAGACAAATTTGCTATTAGGTTAGTAGCGGATATAAAAGATGGCGGCGGCTGGCAAGATCAACCCGAGGCCGGTATTAAAGATGGCAATGATGAAGAGTTAAAGACAGCTAGGCTTAAGGCATTATGGCTACCTACGGATGAGCTTGAAGTGCTTGCTACTGCCATCACCTATAAAGCTGAATATGAACTAGGCCAAGGCTATGAACAGCCTGACCGTACTGTTTATGTTGCTGTTGACCCTTCAACAAAGTTGATAGATAAAGAGTGGGATTACGACGTATTTAATCTTGAGCTAACGTACGATTTAGGTTTTGCTGAGTTGTTGAGTTCATCAACATATACGGATATGGAGGTTAACTATCCCTTCTCGTATTTTGGTGGCCCCGAAACTATCTACGAAGGTGATCTTTCTGGCTATAGCAACCGTTATAACTCGGGAGATCAATTTACTCAGGAGTTACGCCTGTCCTCAACGGGTGATAAACAACTGCAGTGGACGGTTGGTCTATTTTACAGCGACATGGCAATGGACCTAAGCATACCCGAAGTTGTAACTGAGTTTTTCGGTGTTGTTTATCTTTCTGATTATTTTACCGAGCAAACTTCGAAATCTTATTCTGTTTTCGCAGACGTTGCCTACCAGCTAACAGATAAGTTAAATGTTGGTGTGGGTGTGCGTTATTTTGAAGACAAACAAACTGATCTTGTAGTCGGGTCAGCGGGTAAGCAAGAAGGTGAGTTTGATTCGGTAGACCCTCGTGTCTATATGACCTATGCGTTAGACGATAATATGAGTATTTATGCCAGCGCCGCAAAGGGATTCCGTAGTGGCGGCTTTAATGGTTTCGATTTTGGCGGTGATGAACTGCCAGACTTTGACCCCGAATCACTTTGGAGTTATGAAGTAGGCTATAAAGCAAGTTTATTAGATGGCGAGTTATATGTTGATATGGCTGTGTATTACACAGAATATGACGATATGCTACGTCGCGGTCTAGTCTTTATACAGGGTCGTGGCTTTCAATCACTAATTAGCAATATTGGTAAAGTAGAAGTTACTGGCTTTGATGGTTCTATCAACTGGAAAGCTACAGACGCGCTGACCCTTGATGCTTCTGTTGCCATTATTGATGCTGAGGTTAAGGCTATAGGTGCCACAGACACTGCCAATATTCCAGGTGATCCTATAGATTATGTGCCCGATTATAGCTTTACCCTGGGTGCTACCTATAACTTTATGTGGTCAGACACCAAGCCGGGCTTTGTACGCTTGGGTTATAGCTACAGAGATGAAATGCCTTATGTCGATAGAACCAGTTTCCCAGAGGAAAATGTCGATCAATTCTCTGATAAAATTGGTTTGTTTGATGCTCGCATAGGATTAACTATGGGTGATGTTAGTTTCGAGCTTTATGGCCAGAACCTAACAGATGAAAATAAATACATAGACCCATATAGTGCATGGAATAATGCAAATCGCACAAGACCACGCACTGTAGGCTTAAAAGTCGCTTACGATTTCTAAGTTAGCCTGCCATAATCAACGCTGCAGATTATAACGACGTCATGATCTGCAGCGTTGCAATATCCCAATATTCCCATCTTTTCTAATACTAATAATTGTGTTCGCTAATTAGATTTAATATGTGTTTTATTATTAGTCTTGTTCAGTCTTAATCTCGTAAGCTCCTTATTTTAATCTATCAATATTCTATCTAGTAAGTTTCTAAGTATTGATCCTAGATTAACATTAGTAATTATTCTGTTGCTCTTATGTCACCAGCCTCATGTGTTTTGTCAATGGCTGGAGATATTGATGTTCAAGTATTCTATGTGACTGTAAATTAATGAAAATCAAGGATAATAAAATATGGAGTTTCATCCGAGTCGTTCAATATTTAAAAAAAAATTAATTGCTCAAGCACTTGCTGCAAGTACCATCTTGGCCGGGTCAGCCTCGGTAGTCAGTGCACAGGAAAAAAACAGTATAAAACTAGAAGAGCTTATAGTTACTGCAACGTCACGCGCTAGCTCAGTACAAGACATACCTTATAATATATCGGCAGTTCAGGGTGACCTAATCTCCGCGCAACATATCACAGATCAAAGTGAGTTGTTGCGATCCATGAGTGGTATCGTTGTCGCAGATAAAGGTCAAAGAAATGCAGGTACAGTCAATAGCATTATCGTGCGTGGCCTGAATGTCGATGGGGGGAGCCAAGGTGATGTCGCTCTATCGGCCGTACCTACGGTATCGACTTATGTAGATGCAACGCCAATATTTTCGAATTTTCTTCTTAAAGATCTTGAACGTGTTGAAGTATTACGTGGGCCTCAGGGAACTCTATATGGCTCAGGTTCTCTTGGCGGAACGGTACGTTATATCACTAATAAACCTGATCCTAGCCAATTCGAAGCCAGCTTCAAAATAGATTATAGCCAGACTAGAGGTTCAGACGGTGATAATTTTAGCAATGACATCATGGTCAATATCCCCATTACAGAAAAAATAGCCATTCGTTTAGGTGCTGGTAATGTCGATAATGACGGTGTTATAGATTATAAAAATCTTTATCAGCTAAGCCCTAGTGGTGACCCATTAATCGATGATGGCAATGGCAATTGTATTGCTCCAGATTCCGCCACAGATAGCCAAAAGATTAATAATGGCGCATGTTATCAAAATAAAGATGATATGGATTGGGTTGACATTACGTACGCCCGTGCAGCTATGCTTTGGGATATCAACGAGAAGATAACGGCTCAAATAAGCTATCAAAGGCAGTCTGATAAAACTGGTGGTCGTCGAGCAGTTACCCCTGGGGCAGATTATTTTGATAATGAATATAAAGAGTTTGAAAATGGATCTACACTTGCCGAGCCCTCTTCACGGGAGGTTGAATTAACAAGTCTTGATGTTGAATGGGATCTTGGGTTCGCAACCCTGACGTCAAATAGTTCTTATTATGATCATGAAGGACGTGCTGAGAGTGATAATACACCTATCTGGGTCAGCGGCGGCAGGCAATTTTTTAATAATTACTATCCGGGTATGCCTCGCCCGGCCGTTGTGGCTGATCGTTCGTTCTCTGATTCAGCACTGACTCAAGAGTTGAGGCTGGTATCAAATGAGAACAGCAGCGCTATTGACTGGGTTGCAGGTGTCTTTTATATGGATCAGGACAGAAATGTGGGGCAGTATAGTCTTCAAAAAGGGCTGGAAGAATATGCACCATTAAGGCTAGGGTTTGAAACCACAGAGATTGATACCGTTTATCAAAGAGATGAAAAAATAAGTGATATCTCACTTTATGGTGAAGCTACATATAATATTAGCGATGAACTACGTGTTACAGGTGGAATACGTTGGTTTAAAACTACATTCGACAACACTGTTCAGTTAGGGTTTCCTATCTGTGTCTGTGATCCAAGCGTGCCAACGGTAACTCAACCCAGCTTTGAGGATGATGATATTTTATTCAAAGCTAATATAGCTTGGGATCTTGATGAGTGGAATATGCTCTACAGTACGATTTCAGAAGGGTACCGACGTGGTGGTTCAAATGCGATTGTGCCTTTTGGTTTACCATTTGGTGAGCCGAACCATGAGACTATTATGACATATGATAGTGATAGCGTCATAAATTACGAAGTTGGCTTTAAAGGGAAAACTGATAGTACTTCTTATACTGTGTCATTATTTTATATAGATTGGTCCACTCCACAAATAAACACAACAACCGGTGCTTTTGGCTTTTTCATGGCTGCCAATGGTAAATCAGCAACAACTCAAGGACTAGAGATGGAGATTGAAGGGTATTTGACAGAGCGCCTGCATTACTCAGGCGGCTATACTTATACAAATGCCAAGTTAAGCGATGATTTTATCGGTAAGCAGTTTAATAATGTGATCGCTGAAAGCGGGGAAAAGCTACCAGGTATTCCTGAACAGCTAATAAATGTTGCACTGGATTATACAATGCCGGTATCTGAACGTTGGGATTTAATTCTTCGTTTAGATGGTTACTACCAATCAGATATGAAAAATTATATTAGTGAAAATAGTACTTTGCATAAAAAACTAAAGCCATTCACATTGTGGAATACATCTGCAAGCTTGCAATACGATAGCTGGATAGCTTCTATTTATATCAAAAATATCACGGATGAGAAGGCAGTAACCGGATCATTTCCAACGTCCTATCATGGTTTAGATACAGGTGTATTTGAAAACTGGCTTGGGAATGGAACCCGGGATAGTATTGCTCGTCCTAGGACTGTCGGTGTCACGTTAGGCTATCGTTTCTAAAGATGATATGATTTGCTATTAAATACAAGGGCTTGTCTAAGCCCTTTTTTCTAATGCTTAATTACCAAGCAGTAAAAAGAAGGCCTACGGAAACTATTTATTAAGATAGATCAGTTACACTAATAGGACTAATATGGCTCTTATCTGAAATTTTTGAAAATAGTTTATCTACTTAATATTATAAATTGCCGCTATTCATGGATAAATAGCGGCCATTTTCTCAGATAAAATTGATCTATTAGCGATAGGCGGTTTGTTGCCATTTGCCGGGGTTAATAATTAGCTGGTCAGGCGTTTCAAATTTAAGCGTTAACGGGTAGCGACCAGGTACCATGAATTCATTTTTCGATACAGGTATCAATTCAGTTGCACTTGTCCGTCCAATAGCAAATACATCACGTATGCCAGTGGCTAGTGCGTATAGTTTATTGCGCTTATTAGTTATCTCAACTTGGGCAAACTCACTAAAGGTATATTTTCCGGTTAGTTTGTTTAGATATTGTTTGTTTAATTGTAAATTGCTCTTAGGTATGGCTGCTTTGGGTTGCTCGGGTATTGAGGATAGTATCGCATCCCACATTACTTCAGATGCGACAGTTCCTAAAACGGCAGAGGACATAGTGTTTTCTTCTAGCTCGGCTGTGGACACTGCATACAGTACATCGCCGTCAAATATAGTCGTAAAAGGCTGTATGCCTCTGGCCATTGATGTATGAACTTGAGTGGCCAAACGTTTTAACTCAGCTTGTGAGAGTTTCTGATTGGTTACTATTAAGCTAATGGTTGTGTTTTTGCTGCTAGCTTGCTGCTGTTTTTGCTCATCCCAGTTGTCTAAATTATCAGGGTATTTGGCTAAAACCTCTGCCATTGCAGCGTTTTGAGGCCAGTTCTCACCTGGGTAACAAGCCGCCATCTTGCCCTTACGATCTACTATAGCGCCTAGCGAATTCACTACGGTAAAGGCAGCAATTTTAATATCGCCAATTTCTCTATAGGCACCACCCTGGCCCGAATAGGCATTACAGCCAAACAGGCCTCCAGAGATAGCAGAGCGACCTGCTCCATGAGGCCCCAATGGGAATATACCTGTTTTCGCTGCTCGGTATGTTGACTGAGCAAGACGCTTGTCAGGGTATATTTCATTGAGCCTACGGGCTCCAAAGTCAAATATAATCGAACCAACAGACATAGCTATATTGGGCGTCAGGGAAAATGCATCACCATCACGTAAGCCGTCATCTTTAAGGGCTGTGGCTACCGCAGTTGTGGCCTCTAGCCCATACCAGGATCCACCAGCAAAAACGACCGTGTCAAGTTCAGCCATATCATAGCCTAAGTCCATATAGGGGGCATTAACGGTACCAGGGCCGCCACCACGTACATCAACAGCAACATTTACTTTGCGTTCAAAATGAAAAACAGTCACGCCTGTAGGCCCCTCTTCATAGCTGCCGGTACCAACCTTAAGAATGGGCCAATCATAACTGAGGTTTCTTTCACTTTTTTGGTTAATACGCGGATATAAAGCATCTTGTTTAGTTGATTCGGCCCAACTGGCCGAAGAAATAAGTGTTGTAATTAAAAGAGTGAAAGGGAGCTTATGTTTTTTTATGGGATTCATGTCTTAGCCTTGTGTGTATTAATTGCTTGTTTTTGCCAAACGGCCTTGTTCATCACTTTGATAATTACCATAATTGACAGGCCGGTAGTGATAAGACCAACAATGAAAATAAATAGCTGGCTAATAAAACCATGGCTTCTACCACTGTGTAAGGGGAGTTGAGCGTAGTAGAATAAATCACCTGCAGAGCCAGCAGTAGGCGTTTTTTCGCCAACTACTGCGCCGTTTTCTGCGCTTAGGTAAAGCCAATTGTTACCCATGCCCGCAGGGTCACGTAAGCCAAATGCCATGCCATAAAAATTATAACTGTGGCTATAAAACAGCTCACCTATAGGCTGAGTCCAGCCTCGTTGTTGGCCTAACTGAGTAGCCATTTGATAGGCATCCTGATAGCTGAGTTTACGCTTGCCATAATCCGCAATTGTATGCTCACCGTATTGTTCATAAATACTGGCGGCGACAGGGGAAAACAGCGAGACCACAGGCTTAAATAGCTGTTGTGAAAAGTTCATAGCAATACTACTAACAGCAACAGGCAACATTAATATGGCTAGTAAGACGGTCGTTGGTAAGGATAGACCGATACTGGGCAGCCCTTTTTTATTTATAATTGCACTGTACAGCATAGTTAAACACGCCAAAGTCCAGGCGCAGGCGACTATCCCCATTATTGAAAACCCTATATTGCCTGGCAGGGTTAATGAGTGGTGCAATTCATAAAGGTAGTTCAGTAGGTTTTCAGCTTCAAAACAGCATTTTCCCCACATACGGGCGCCGATAATTTCACCACTTACCGGGTCCATATAAAAGTAATTGTTTTCAAGTTGGGCATATTGCTGGTTTTTTTCATCCCAGCTGGGTGAAACGGCCAGCATGCTACTTCTACCGGTAGCTGCTGGCGCCTGCTGGTACCATACTTCTGCTCCAGGCACTGTACTTTCTAAGCGGTCAATCAACTCGGTGGCAGGAAGTAAAGGGCCAGAGGTATTTGTTTGATAAAAATCCGGGTTTAGCCATTCATCAATTTCATAATAAAATGCTTGTATGCTGCCGGTAAAAGCTGCAATCGCTAGTAAAAAAGCCATTATTGCAGTGCATAATAAAAAAAATCTGCGAATTAAAATAATCATACTGTTAGTCCTACCATTTGCAGAGTGGACAGCTATTGGAAGTCACTCAGTGAACACATAAACTGTCAACAGTATACGGCTAGGCCTAAGCTATTTCAGTTGCTAATTTGTCACCAAACTACACTAATTTAGCAACTGTTATTAGTGGTAAATTAAGTATGTTGTTTAGTGCACGTTTAAAGTATTTACCCTTCATTTCATGGCAAATCCACTAACAACTAATTGCATTATGGAAAAGGATTTACTGCTGTTTATAGTTGCTTTATTTTAAGGTGTTTTCTTCCCCTATATATCCATGGTCACCCTTATTTGGGCTGTTGCTAATTTATCACCGCGTCTAGAGCAATTGGCAACTTCATGATTATTTCGATTTGCTTATACTTATTCCTAACCATAGCGATAACCAGAGGAACTAGGGTGGGCAAGCGAGGAATAGTTTATAAGTGTTTATTTAGATTGCAGAAATCAAGCTTTATCGCGTTTTACACCATTTTTTTTAGTTTGCTGTCGCTGAATATTAAAGCCGCCGACAGTAACAATTACCCTGTCATTGCTGGTGCATGGGGTGATGGGCAAGGTGGCGTTATTGTTGTGCAGGCTAATGGCCGATTTATGGATGTTGATGGAAAAGATGACTACTCAGTATATCGTAGCAGCTGTTTGTTATCGGCTGATTGGAAGAAAGCCCAATGTCATGGTCAAGGTGTGCAATATAAAACAGGCAAACGTTTTTTACTCGTTAGTCAGTGGCAGCTTGAAAAGGGAAAGATTAGTGAGCACTGGGAGGCATATTTTGGCGATAAAAACTTACAAGGGCAGTTGCTGTTTAGGCCTTTGAACAACTCGTTCTAATAAACATCAATACTTTAATTTATATTATTTATCAACGTAATGAATACCACAATATTTATGGAAATTATGAAAAAACTAAACTGTATTAACAGTGGCTTATTAGTAATAGCCATTACTATGACTTCAGTAGCAGCAGTGCAAGCTGATGATCTAAAAACCATACGTGATGCTATCGCTGTACAGGAACAACAGCTGTATTCCTTAAAACTCAGACTAGAGCGGCTTGAGGCTAGCAAAAGTGGTCAAGATGAACGTATAGAAGAGGTGATAATCCCAGCCGCAAACAATTCAGCGGTAAGTTGGAGCAACCCATCACCGAAGTTCAGTAGTAAAGATAAAGGTTTCAGCTTTAAATCACGGGGTAAACTGCAAGCTGATGCTATGTTTGCTAGCGAAGATTACGGTAGTGGTAGTGAAATACGGCGTGTTCGTCTTGGTGCGCAAGGTGATATAGATGAAAGTATAGACTACGTAGCAGAAATAGATTTTAGTAATAAAAAAGTGGGCTTTGAGGATATCTTTATCCGCTATCGATTAAGTAATGCTACAACAGTTCGCATAGGGCATCATGAGGCTTCAGTTTCACTGGATGATGAAACCAGTGATTCCAATCACAGTTTTCTAGAGCGTTCCCTACATAATGCTTTAAGTTTAGGTCGGTCAGTGGGTGTGGGCTTTGAAACACAGGGTGAGTGGTGGTCTTTGAATACAGGTTTATTTGGCAAGCCTGAAGCCGATAATAATCCTGGCCACAATGAAGGTTGGCGATTTGCATCACGTTTATTAGTGACGCCTGTTAAAAATGAACAGCAAACACTACATATGGGTTTTGCCGGGTACTATGTCGAACTTGATGATGAGACGGATTATCGTTTAAGTAGCCAGCCTGAAAACCATCAGTTAGCAGCACTGTTTGATACTGGTAGTCATAGCGCTAGCGATATCCGTTATGCCGGTATAGAAACAGCCTATCAGTATAATAATGTGTTACTTCAGGCCGAGTTAGGTCAACAAACTGTAGATTATATGAGCTTGTCCGATGCTAGTTTTGTTAGTGGATATGTGCAAGCTGCATGGGTTATTACCGGGGAGCAGCGCAGTTATCAACGTGGGCGAGGTAGCTTTGGCGGTATCAAACCTTCCAATGGTCTCGAGTCTGGTGGTTTAGGGGCTTTAGAAATGGCTGTTCGCAGCAGTTATATGGACTTGGTTGATGGCGATGTTTATGGTGGTAAGGGGCATGTGTATTCATTAGGTCTTAACTGGTATCCACGCAACCATCTTCGTGTATCAGCAAATTTAATTCATTTTGATGTTACTGAAAGTCTTGAGGCCCAGCCTCAGGGCGCTAGCAACCATCGTGGTAATTCGTTGGTATTACGTAGTCAGTTAAGCTGGTAATAATAATGGATTTTAAAGACTGGAATATAGTACATCGTTCATTGCTGTTGGTATTTATTTATGCAGTTTCATCCAACGTAGTTGCGTCAGCTGTAGATGATTATCACTTTGAAGGTAGTATAGCTAAGCACAGCCGTTATGTTGCCGAAGGGCGCGATAATATTAACGGTAAAGATCTATATTCATTAGAGGCATTTGCATATTGGCAATCATTTGCCGCCACTTTGTGGTATGGCCATGGTGTCGATGATCCATACAAAGAGCTAAAAGTGGGGCTTGAGTATGGCTTTGATTGGGGCGATACAGAATTTACAGTGGCTTATACAAGGCTGACATTTTTAGATAGCAATGAAAATGATAATGAGTTTTCATTGGCTATAGTTTTTCAAGATGTTTTTTCTGTAGTGCCATCAGTAGATTATGTTTATGCGACAGAAGCTTCGGGGGGCTTTCTAGAGCTAAGCTTAAGCTCTTTGTTCGAATTTAAAGAACAGGGGGTAAGCATAGAACCCTATATAACCGAAGGCTTTGACTTGGGTTTTGCAACTAAAAAGCATGACGGCCCTAATCACTTACAGCTAGGGGTAGATGTTAGTTATCACTTATCTCCTAGCACGGCAATAATTGCCAATATTAACAAAAGCTGGAGTCAAAAAGATATTCATCGTGAAGGTTTGGGTGATCAATTCTGGCTTAGTCTTGGTTTTTCTATAGCTTTATAATTACAATTTTATGGTGGTTTCATGCGTGCTAAGGTAGTATCTTTTCATCGATATTTGGGCTTAATACTAGCTGCTTTCCTAATATGTTCAGGCCTTACTGGTAGTGTTATTGCCTTTAAAGATCAGATTGAGATTTGGTTGAACCCAGAGCTTTTTATCATTGATGAGATTGGCAAGGCTAGCTTACCAGCATCAGAATTGGTTGCTAAGCTAGAGGCTAGCGACCCTCATATTTTGGTCAATTATCTGCCAATTACCTCTGAGGCTGAACATGCACTTATTGCCTATATTGAGCCAAAAATAAACCCTGCAACCAATCGTCCCTACGAGCTGGATTATGATGAGGTTTTCTTCAATCCAGCAACAGGGGACGTGACTGGTAGGCGTATGTGGGGTGAGTGTTGTTTTGAGTCGCAAAATATAATTCCGTTTATCTATAAACTACATAACCGTTTACTAATGGAGAAACCTTGGGGTAGTCGAATCTTGGGAATAGTCGGGTTGTTGTGGATATTGATGTCGGTAATGGGCATTTATCTAACTTTTCCGCGGGGTGGTAAGTTCTTTAATGTTTGGAAAAAATCCTGGCTAGTACAGTGGCGACACCCTTGGCGGATAAAATTTCTGCAATTACATAAAAGTATAGGGCTATGGTGCTGGGTGTTTATGCTATGTGCTGCAGTTAGTGGTGTATCAATGAATTTGTCTAGTGAAGTATTTGACCCTGTGGTCACATCTCTTTCCCCCTATACAGATAAAGTCAAAGCGGATGAGTCAGATTTAACCTTTCAGGCTGTTGATTATTCTGCAGCCTTAATGGCGGCAAGAAAATATGCCGAAAATAATAATCTGCCAGCTATACCTAAGAAAATAAGTTATTCATCATCTAATAATAGCTACCGTGTTAGCCTGGGTTGTGATTGCGATACCGGATTGGGCCCCAATACTATTTATGTAGGCGCAGGTAGTGGGCGTGTGCTTGGTGTTGATAATCCAAGCGCTGGCAGTGCTGGAGACTTTCTAGCTGCATTAAGGCTGCCTTTACACAGTGGTGAGGTGGCTGGCCCCATGGGGAGTTTTCTGGTTTCATTAACCGGTTTGATGACAGCTCTTTTAGCCATATTTGGTGTTAGTTTATGGATAAGAAGGCGGGTTTTAACTTAGTAAGCTGTTGTCATTCTTCTATGTAACATACTTTTCTTCACGCCTAGTTCAAGGATGAGCTGATAGTTATAGTCACAGTTATAAGCTATTAGGTAGTCTTTTTAGTGCTGAAGTGATAATAACTACGTATATAATTTACCTCCTAATCATTACGGATATTCTGATTATATTGTTGGCTTGATATCATTTGGTGTTTGTTAAACACGTATCCCAGACTGCCTTTAACAATTTATAAACTTTCTGTCTATAATCATTTTCAAAGCGGTTTATTGCAAAGGTATTTGCAATCAATTGTTAGTCTGAATTATTGCTTATACAGTGTTAAAAATAATTGCCTGTTCGAAATATAATCTGGTTAGTGTTTCTTAATTTTCTGTTTATAATCGTAAAACAGTACGATACATTGTTATCTATAAGCGTAATAGATAAATGTTAGTGCTATTTATTAAGGTAATAATTATCAGCTAGCCGTTAAGTGCTAATTTTTTCTGAAAGGAAGCTCTAAATTAAAAGAGATGGTGTGCAAAGTGATTTTGATGTGGTGCTAGGATAGACCTAGCACTAGGCTGCTGAGAAATATTCAATAACGAGCTCATGAGTTCAACAGCCTAGTGAATTAATAGTATAGGGCTATTTAATATCCCAATTAATCATCATCTGCTTTAATGCTTGACGATCGGTCCAGTCAATATTGATAGGGGTAACGGCAATATAGCCCTCACTGTAAACAGTCATATCACTGTACTTCATTTGTGCATTGGGGTAGGAGAACACAGGTTTATAAGCGCTGTCGACAATTTCAAAATTATCGACACTGACATTAACGCCATCCATTGGAGCTATACGCATACCCTTAGCATTTTCTGGCACGTTGACGTTTAAAACAGTACCTTTAGGTAAACCGTTCCGCTGTATCTGTTTAACTAGGCTCTTAATCGCTTCGGTAGTAGCTGCAAATTGGTTATTGCTAGCAGCTCTTTTTTCTATAGAGACGGCGATGGCTGGTATGCCATAGTAGGGGCCTTCCATAGCAGCGCCAACGGTACCCGATAAATGTGAAAGCGAACCTAAATTTTCGCCATGGTTTACACCTGAAATTATTAAGTCTATGGGCTGGTTAATCTCGCGTTGTTGTATAATGCCAAATCTGGCTGCGTCGGCGGGTAATGCGTGTACAGCATAAGCTTTTACTTTACTAGGCAAAGCTATTTCTTCGACTTTAATAGGGTTTTCCCAAAGCAGGGTGGCATGGCCTTTACCACCCCATTTTTTTACAGGCGCAGCTACAATAATCTCGTAATCGGTTTTTAACGCATCGATAAGCGCATGTAAGCCGGCAGCATGAATACCATCATCGTTGGTGAGTAATATTCGATATTTTTGATTATCAGCCATGCCCGGCGTCGCAGTGAACAGCAAGGCGATTATTATAAATTGGTATTTGATTCGTTTTAGCATATGTATATACATCCCATAATAAGAAGGTTGGTGTACCGTTACTATAAAGGCAATCCTATATTTACAGAGGTGCATAAATGCTTGTTGTTGGTGTTCAATCCACACCGCTACTGATAGTTATACCAATCTAAGCACTGTGTCGTGTTAACACCACGCATGTTGGTTTTTGCACCGCACTGTCTAAGTTCAATAATCTATAATTACACAGGTTTTATACGGCAAAGGCTTGGTTTTGGCCTGCTTTATATATTTTATGTTGGTTTTTCAGTAACTATAGTGTGGTATCCCATGGACATAGGTTTAACAGAAAGTAATTATATTGATGGTCGCTGGGTTTCAAATAATATTGAACAGTGGTTTACCATTGTTTCTCCATCAGATGAAAGGCCACTAGGCCGCTTACCGCTGAGCAATGCAGAAGTTGTTGATCAGGCGGTTGCTGCTGCTAAGCGCGCTTTTCCCTCTTTTAGTCAAACAGATAAGGCCACTAGACTTGCTCTGCTTGAGAAGATTTTAACTATCTATACGCGTCGATATGAAGAAATGGCACAAGCCATTTCTTGTGAAATGGGGGCGCCAATCAGTATGTCTAGAAATGCGCAGGTTGCTGTAGGTAGTGGCCTGTTGAAAAGTATTAGTGCGACGCTGGCGTCTTTTGATTTTGTTAGCCAGCGTGATTCGGCAGAAATTCGCAAAGAGCCTATTGGTGTCGCTGGTTTGATTACCCCCTGGAATTGGCCTATGAACCAAATCGTTGCCAAGGTGGGGGCTGCAATTGCTGCTGGCTGCTGTATGGTATTAAAGCCTAGTGAATATGCGCCTTACAGTGCAGCTTTATTTGCAGAAATTCTAGATGAAGCCGGAGTGCCCGCTGGCGTTTTTAATTTGGTGCAAGGTAATTACATAGCTGGGGCTGCATTAACGCGACACCCTGATGTGGACTTAATATCGATTACCGGGTCTACACGCGCCGGCGTTGAGGTAGCTACTGCAGCAGCCCCAACTATAAAACGGGTAACCCAGGAATTAGGAGGTAAGTCACCTTATGTGATTTTACCCGGTTCAGATATTGTATCGGCAGTCAGTCACTGTGTTGAGCGCTGTTTTTATAATAGTGGCCAATCCTGTAATGCACCCACACGATTGCTAGTACATAGTGACGATTATGATCAGGTAGTGACTACTGCAAAAGCTGTGGCTGATAAGATGAAGGTGGGGGACCCTGCAGATGAGAGCACTATACTTGGCCCCTTAGTTAACGAGCAGCAATTCGAGCGTGTTTGTCATTACATAGCGAGAGGTAAAGAAGAGGGGGCTAGCGTTATAGTTGGCGGGCATCCGTCTAGGCTTGCGGGTTTTGCTAAAGGTTACTATGTCGCACCTACCATTTTTGGTGATGTAGAAAGCACCATGTCCATTGCACGGGAAGAAATATTTGGCCCTGTGTTATGTATTTTACGTTATGACACTGTGGCCGATGCTGTAGCGATGGCAAATGATACAGAGTTCGGTTTGTCAGCTTATCTTTTTGCTAAAACCAGTGCCGAAGCGAAAGAGCTGGCCCCCAGCATACGTGCGGGCATGGTGCACATTAACGGGGCGGCAGCTGCGCTTGATTTGCCTTTTGGCGGTTTTAAAAAATCCGGCAACGGCCGTGAACGGGGTATTTGGGGGATTGAAGAGTATCTTGAGGTAAAAGCGGTATTTTACTAAATCATCTTCTACTAATTAGCGCACGGGGGAGGGCTGTAAAGCGGCCTTGCAATTAAGCTCCTAAATCAATAGTGGTAGACAATTACTAAGGGGGCGTTTATTGTTACCTTTGTGCCAGGAGTTTTTATATGTCTGACGATAAAATTAATGACCTAACGCCACCAAGTTCAAACCTACCTACCCGTAAGTCTTTACCGCCTTTTGAAGCGCTGCGAGCTTTTGATGCTGTTGCCCGCTTGGGCGGCGTAAGAAAAGCTGCCCAGCACCTATGCCGTGATCATGCAGTCGTTAGCCGCCATTTGAAAAGTATAGAGGATTGGACCAGCGCCAAGCTTATAGAGCGTACACCTGCTGGCGCGGTTTTAACCGAAGATGGCCTACGCTACCATCAAGAAATTTCCCAGGCCATTGATATGATTGCCAATGCGACAGTCGAGTTGATGAAGCATAACAATGTAGATCAGGTGCAAGTTTGGAGTATGCCTGGCTTTACCTTGCAGTGGTTAATGGCTCGTTTAGGCAAGTTTGAAAAAGCTTATCCAAGTTTAGATATTGAGCTACGACCCACCAATAAAGGCCCTGACTTTGAAAGACGTGAGGCTGATGTAGATATACGATTCTCGCCCTATTATAGGCCTGCGTTAGAGCTACCTGCCTATGTACGAGCGTTAGAGATTGCCAGGCCGCCAATTATTGCAGTGGCCAGCCCTGAATATTTACAACGTGAAGAGCCTATAAAAACCCCTGCTGATTTATTGAACCATCATTTATTGCATGAGGATGGCTTTGAGCGCTGGCGTGCATGGTTGGCAGCCAATGGCATTGATGAAGATATTGAGCTTTCTGGTCCGCGACTATGGCAAAGTCACTTAACTCTGGAAGCAGCGCGTCATCACAGTGGTGTGGCTTTAACGAATTATCTAGTTGCCGCTGATGATTTAAAAAATGGCCGCTTACTAGATGTAGGCGCCAATAATCCAGACTTTAAGAATTTAGCCTTAGGAGCATACTTATTTATTGCACGTGAAGATCGCTGGGACGCTATTCCAATTGATCGTTTTCGGCGCTGGCTGTTAAAAATGATTAAAGAAGAGTTCCCCGAAGCCATGAACGTTTCAGAGGATGAGTTTATGGTGCATCCCAGCCACCACAAAAACCGCTATAGTTAACGCTGCAGCTACTTTATGAATGCGCCAGCTAGGGAAGGTTTCTCTAGCTGGCGTTTTTATTCGGCCTGTTATCTAATAAGTACCTTAAGCAACGAGCCTTTTAACAATATAATCAGCACTGTACCTGTGGCCACTATAGCGCCGTGCATAAACCAGAAGTTAGCTGGCGAAAGAATTTCTGCATAACGGCCTAGCCAGCCGCTAAAAATACCGCCAAAGAATATGGCAAGATAATAACAGCCAACCAGTGCTGCGTTGACCGAAGCCGGTGCGGCACGTGATACCAATGCTAGGGTGGTAGGGCTGGCATATAAAAAACCTATAGAGCAAATAAGATGGAATACAACAGGGTATAGCAGGTTGATAGGAGCTGCATTACTGTTGATCTCGGAGCTCCCTAACCATAGGCATGCGCCAGCAAAAATAGCACAACCTATGGCTATTTTATTTAAGTCACTGGGCTCTGTTTTTCTAGCAGCTTGTCGTTTCCAAAGCCATAGCACTACGGGCGCAAATAAAAGCACTGCAAATGTATCCATAGATTGAAACCAGGTTACAGGTATAGTCATGTCAAAAATAACCCGATCTACACGGGCCTGTACCCAAAGAGGATAGGCGTTCCAAACCTGACTTTGTGCCGTCCAGTATAATGCGGTAATGGCCAGTAGAAGGATAATTGATAAAACTAGGTTTACATCCGATTTACTTAGTTTAGTTTTATCTTTTTGCTTCGTTGTTGGTTTATCTATGGGTAGATGTTGTCGACCACTTAAGTAAATAATCATGCCGATAATCATGCCAATACCCGCGGCACCAAATCCGTAATGCCAGCCGTAGAATTCCCCTAGGGTGCCACAGACTAAGGGCGCAGCAAAGGCTCCCACAATAATGGCAATGGTGTAGAGCGAATAGCCGGCATCAATACGTGTGTCGTCTTTTTTATACAGGCCGCCAACTTGTGCTGCTAGGTTGCCTTTGAGAAAACCTGAGCCCAGTATTAAAAAAAGTATGGCAAATAAAAATGCCGCTTCTACAGCCATTAAAAAATGACCAATGGCCATCAGTACCGCGCCAATAATTACCGCTCTTGTTCTACCTAAGTAACGGTCGCCAATTAACCCACCGAATACAGGCATAAAATATACAAAGCCTATATACAGGCCAACAAATTGGGTAGCTAATGCTTGGGTCGATAGATTACCGAACACGCTTTCTAGTGCAGCTCTAAATCCGCTAAAGCCTATAACCTGCTCAATAGCACCGGGTTGTAATAGATAACTGGATAGGTAAAGCACCAGTAGTGCTTGCATTCCATAAAATGAAAATCTTTCCCAGGCTTCAGCGAAAATAATATAACCCAAGCCTTTGGGGTGACCTATAAATGCGGTATCGTCTTGCTTCGATATTTTTAGCGTATCGATGCTTGCAGTGATATCAGCGCTCATTATAACTCCAGAGTGTAACCGTAAATGATTGAAAAGAAGGTCTAGTCACTAGCCAAGGTATCGACAACAGCATTAAAAAAATCGTTATCAATGATATTTTCTGATCCCATGGGTTTGGAGCGCGCACTCCATACCACTATCACAGTGTTTTTGCTTTGGTTAATATAAATGCGTTGGCCAAAAATACCTCTAGCACTAAAGGCCGCGTCAGTAAACTTGCCGTTGGTATTAGGTACTAACCACCACATATAGCCGTAGGGTATTAAGCCACTATTGCTGTTACTAGGGCTAGTTGCTTCCTTAACCCAGTTGTCGGGGAGTAGCTGTTCACCGTTGTGCACACCGTTATTCATGATAAAAAGACCAAACCTGGCATAATCACGCAGTGTTGCACTGATACCACTGCCTGCAACTTCAAGCCCCTGTGGCGACTCTAGCCACCAATAGGCATCTGATTCCATGCCGAGTTTAGACCAAAGCGTTTCGCTGAGATAATCAGCTAGATATTTACCTGTTGCGGCATAAAGTAAGGATCCCACTACTTGTGTTTCGCCGGTGCTGTAGTTCCAGTGGCTTCCAGGCTCAGTAACTTTAGGTAGTTGAGACATATAACGCAAGATGGAACCTGGTTGTTGGCCTATTTGCAATTCCAGAACATCACGTCGCTCTGAGTGAGGGTTGGTATGATCTTCATTCCACTGTGCCCCGGATGTCATTTGCAATAGCTGTTTAATAGTAACATCACCGTAAGTACCGCCCTGCAATTCAGGTAAATACGTGGTAAGCGCATCATCAATACTGTTTATATAGCCCTGTTTAATGGCGATGCCTACCATAGTTGTGCTAATGGATTTTGCCATAGACATAGACATCCAGCGGGTTTGTGCATTGTTGCCCAGCTCGTAGTGCTCTAATACCAGTTTATTGTCTTTTAATACCATTAGCCCCGCCACGCGATTGCGGGAAATATAATCGTAAAGATCATAATGATTGCCATTAGCATAAAAAGAAAAATTTTCCATTTGTTGCTTGCTAGGGGGCAGGGTATTACTACTGCTTCCCCTGCTTATAATACGCGTTGGAAAAAGCTGGTCAGCGTTTCTGAAGATATCGACTTGCACACCAGGGGGAAGTTTTCCTGCGTACGCTCTACGAATCAGTTCATTCTTATCTATGCCAAATTGTTTTTGGTAATCGACTATTGCTGCTGTGCTCGATTTATTTTTTTGCTGTAGAGGCATATCTTCAAACTCTTGTTCTTTCATAATAACTACACAATACATGTAGATGACATAACTGAGTATATTGGCTTGCCTTTAGCTGCGGAAGTTGCCAACCGTGTCGGTATCGGTGCACAAATCACACCATAGCTCGCACAAGTGCCTAGTCAGCGTTGCCTAGTTGTCACCAACGTTGTCATGTTTAGCATCTTCTGGCTCGGCTGTAAGCTACATATACTGCTGTTATTGTCATAGACAAAACACTAAAAATTAAAGAGGAAGCAGTTATGAAGCTCGATGCTCATTGGATGCCTTTTACGGCTAATAAAGCATTTAAACAAAGCCCTATACTTATGGAGTCATCCAGTGGTATGCGTTGGCAAACTGAAGAGGGGCAATCCTTTCTCGATATGACGGCAGGGCTTTGGTGTACAAATTTAGGCCATAGTCGGCAAAAAGTTGCCGAAGCTATGTATGAATCGGCCAAAAAGTTGAGCTATGTGCCTTCATTTAATCTAGGCCATAGAGCTTCTTTTGAGCTTGCTGAGCGCCTGGTCGCGCATTCTCCTGGTGATATAAACCATGTATTTTTTACCAACTCGGGTTCTGAGGCAATAGACACTGCATTAAAGATCGCCATGGCCTACCATAGTGCCAAGGGGCAGTCAGGTCGTAAAATATTTATTGCACGTGAGCGAGCCTATCATGGTGTTAATATTGGTGGCACTTCTGTAGGCGGTATAATACATAATAGTCGTCATTTTGATCGCTGGGGGTCTGTTGATCATTTACCCCATACTCATGATTTGGCCAATAATGCTTTTTCTCGTGGACTGCCTGAGACTGGTGTTGAAAAAGCAAGCGCCCTCAAAGATTTAGTCGCATTGCACGGCGCAGAAAATATTGCTGCTGTTGTAGTTGAGCCTATCGCAGGTGCCGGTGGGGTGTTACCGCCACCCGTAGGTTATTTAAAAGAGTTACGAAGAATTTGTGATGAGCACGATATATTGTTGATTTTTGATGAAGTGGTAACCGGCTTTGGTCGTACTGGCTCTTTTACTGCATCTATAGAGTTTGATGTTATCCCCGATATGTACACTTCTGCAAAAGGCTTAACCAGTGGCGCTGTACCTATGGGAGCAACTTTCTGCAAGGACTTTATTTACGATACCGTGGTTGGCTCTGCTGAAGGCATAGAATTATGGCATGGCTATACTTATTCTGCTCATCCTATTGCCTGCGCCGCAGCTAATGCCTGCTTAGATATTTACGAAGAGGAATCTTTATTTACTCGCGTTAATTCAGGTATAGGTGCTTATTTTGAAAATGCGATTCATAGCCTAAGTGATCTTCCTCAAGTTGTTGATATACGTAACTATGGCTTGTTGGGGGCTATAGAATTTGCCCCACAATCTGAGGGCTTGCCTCTGGGATCCAGGCTGTTCAAAAAATCGATGGAGCAAGGTCTAATGGTACGGGGCGCAGGTGATAGTATCATTCTTTCACCGCCACTGATTATTGAAGAGCAACATGTTGACGAGTTTGTTGATAAGTTACGTGCTGCCGCCAGGGATATTTTTTAGCTTACAGATAAGGCTATACCCTAGTGGCATAATCCTCCTGACGCCTCAGCGGCAGGGGGATTTTTTATGCCGCGCTTGTTTCTAATTTATCGGAAGATTTGTACTGCAATTATTAGATATCATTTGAAGCTGGGTGATCAGCTTTAGACATGTGTTTTGAAAAGCGGGGGGAGAAGTAGGGGGGAGCTGTTCGCCATCCATGGCAACGATTAAGTTAAGAGCCTGGCACTATTACGCGATCAATATTAGCTTGCATCATACTGGCAATTTTGAGGGCATTTGCATCTTCAGTGCTTGTTAATCCTTGCATGACCTTGCGCATATCTTCTAAATCACGGCTTTGACCTAAGCGCTTTATCCCTTGCATGCCTGTTACTCGAAAGCGAAAAGCCAGTACGCCTTTGCTGTATTGATCTAATAGTTTGGGGTCGGTATCTTCATAGCGCCAAGGATCTTTCTCATTGCGCTCCATATGAATGATAGTCGCCTCTAAGACCTTGAGTGTTTCCTCATGATCTTCTATAGGGATAAATTGCCCTTGTACCTGTACGGCTACATAACTCCATGTGGGTATTTTAGGCTCTTCCACATACCAGCGTGGCGAGATATACGCATCCGGACCTTGTAGTAGGGCCACAGCTGGTACCCCTGCTAGTACTGCCGCGCAATGAGGGTTACGTTTTGCAACATGGCCAAAAAATTCTGGGGTCTGCGGTTCACTGTTTTTTACTAATGAATCAGATGGCAAGTTTGCATAGATAAGTGGTGTAGCTGTTATTTGCAGCTGTTCTTCAAAACTTGAAAAAAATTGTGCGAAAGGGTTTTCTTTTATATATTCAATTAACTCACTTTCTTTAGAAAAATCAAAATGTTGTGGGACAAACATATTTTTACCCACATCTTCTAGTGAGCTTGCTAGGATCTTACCTGCGGCAACTTTAGATACAGACATACAACTATCCTCTTACTGATATAAACAATGCTGGCTTAAGTATTAAGCCAGCATATAGAAGTGTAATCTTTAGCCCTTTACGAGCTTCATTTTATTAACGCTTTTTAAACAGTTACCAATGGTATTGCTGATTTAAAACTTTAAACTATTGTGTGTTTTCTCTAGGATCATGGCTTAGCATGTTATTGCCTATGCGCAACAGCGCAGCCTTTTCGTTAACGTTCTTTTGATTATCTGCGATATAGCTATAATCTATATCTATACGTGCTTTTTTATCGACATTAACGCCAAAGGGCTTATTATGAGTAATGACAGATCGAGAAATTTGTATAGATGATTCATCGCTAGCGTAGATGCCATCATCATGATTTTCTTCGAATACAGAGTCACTGATATTGACGTGAGCCTTATCATAGGCGGTGACAGCTGCGGACTCACTGCCGTGAAAATATGAGTGATCAAGATCAATTGAAGATGTTTCATTAGCCCAAATGCCAAGGTGGCTGTCCGTTACAGTAAGCTTGGTGGCCTTAACCTTCGCGTTACCATAAGTAGTCAGTGACATTTTCTGTATTTTTTTCATAGACACATTATCTATTTCAGCCTCGCCATTAATAATAAAAATGCCATGGCCATCGTAGGTGTCATCTTCTTCTATATCCCAGCGAAAATCATTGAGATTAATGTTTTTAAAGGTAACTTTACTGTTATGAGTAACGAAAGCACTGGCAGCGCCTAGGCTACCATCAATAACTGTTCCAGATTCACCAATTAATTTTAATTCTTTATTCTCAATTACGGTAAATCCTCGGATTATCAATTCATTGAATGGGATCTCTCTGTATGAGATGGGTTGGTATATTCCAGATTTAAGTATTAGCGTGCTACCTGTTTGCGCGCTATCTACTGCTTGTTGAATCGCGTTTTCCCCAAAAAAATCGCAGGTGGTATCACTACGTTTTTCTGGGCAAATAATAATATTGTTTTGTTTTGATGCTATTGTCTCAGTCTTAGATTGTTGCGGGGGGGTACAGGCAATCAATAGCGTACTGGCGATTACTGTATATAAAACTCTTTGCATAACTATAACCTGGTTTTCGTTATTGTTAATAAGCCGCAACTAAGCAATGCTTGGCAGCTTAGGGAATCCTCGCTTACTGTAGATTCCGAAATGAAAGGTGATAATAGAAAAATTACTCGTGGTTTAGGAGATGCCAATACGGGCATTCCTGGTGCCCTCAGATCACCATAGTCATTGCAGCCCTGCAGCTATACACCGTTACCCTAAAAAACACCAATATTGCTGGCCAGGGGCGGGAGTTAAGGTGATTAATGGCGGCACTCAGGGGCATAGAGAGGGTGTTTTTTTGAATACACCTGACCATTATGCATACACGGCTAGTTTGTGTTCGATCTTAGGTTTTGGTGCTCAGCTAAAACTCTGTCAATTTGCGTAAATGCCTGGCTACTTTTGCAGCTATTGAGGGTATAGTGTCTGGTAGACAAGTTTTTTATGCTTCTATAAGCCGCAGTTATATCATCGGCTACTGACTGTATAGAATGGTGGAAGGAATGAACTGTGAGACCCCTTGATGACACACTCAACCCAAGGCAAAACCACCTAATTGCAGCCCTGCCTACTGATGTGCAGGAGCGCTTGTTACCTAATTTGGAGCTTGTCCATTTACCATTAGGTGCGGTGCTGTATGAATCTGGGGACACCTTATGCCACGCCTATTTCCCTGTCGACTGTATTATCTCTTTGCTTTATGTAATGGAAAACGGCGCCTCGGCCGAAATATCGGTAGTGGGCAATGAAGGGCTAGTGGGTACCGCATTATTTATGGGTGGAGAAAGTACCCCAAGCCGAGCAATAGTGCAAAGTGCTGGTAATAGCTACCGTATGGCTGCGCAGCAATTTAAAACGGAATTCAGTCGCCATAGTGAAATGTTGATGTTGCTATTACGCTACACGCAGGCCCTTATTACTCAGATGGCTCAAACAGCAGTGTGTAATCGACACCACTCAATTGATCAGCAAATATGTCGCTGGCTATTATTGTCGCTGGATAGACTGCCGGGCAATAACTTAAAAATGACCCAGGAGTTAATTGCCAATATGTTAGGAGTGCGCCGAGAAGGGGTTACAGAAGCCGCAGGGAAACTGCAAAAACAGGGAGTAATATCCTATCAGCGCGGCAGCATTACTGTGCTTGACAGGCCAAAACTAGAGCAACTAAGTTGCGAGTGCTATGCAGTGGTAAAAAAAGAAACTGATCGTTTATTGCCAGGCCCCAGCTAGCTAATCTGTATTAGAAGCGTCAGCTGTCAACTTTAAGTGATAGCTGCTACCAAAAATTATGCCACAGACAAAATTTATTCTATAGCAGAAGCCATTTTAGGTTTGGCTGGCAATATTAACTTTCACTAAGTGTGTTAGCGCACGGACTGCTATGACGTTAAAGAGCATTATCTAGCCTCTTTCTATTATGCATATCGCACAATAGCAATGTAATCAGAGGTTATTATGAATAAGCCACAAGATATAAAATCAGAGAAGACTGATAGAGAAAAAGAGAGTGTTAGGCAAGAGGCTTTGTCTAAAAAAAATGCATCTGGATCAAGGAATGAACAGCAACAAAAACAACAGTACAAGCACGAGAAGAGGTAAGTTCGATACTATCCCCAATTATCGAATTGAATCATTCCTTAGCAAATATATATATTAGGAATGGCTTTAAATGGCTGGCGTCTCAGGCTATTCAAAATCACTATACTATCGATACTACAGCAAAATAAATTATATTTGTTTGTTTCTTATTTATGTTGTGTCATACGTAGTGTAGATCATATTTTGTTATTGCTTGTTGTTCACGCCAGCTTACTTTGTCATTGGAGTTTCAGGTTAAGCTTTTTTATTCGATATAAATATGATGCTAAGGGAATAGGGTAAATAGTATGATTAATTCAACCCATTTTATGAGTTTAATTTTAATCCAACTGACTCAATAGTAACGCCCTTAATCTCTCTTACAATAAGTTTTACCGGCCCCAGCTTTACATAATCGCCAACTACCGGCTTGCCATGGAATTTTTTAGCTAGATAACTTTTGACGGTCAGCTCTGCAATATTTGCATCCACCTCAAAGCCATAGGCTTGTGCAATCTCTGAAATTTTAGCCTGTGGATGCAATGCAAATTCACCAAAAAAGCGCCCATCTTGGTTGAAAGAGGAGTGCGCAGCTGGGGCGAATACGCGGCCCAAAGCGGTTCTGGCGCTACTGGTGGCCAAGATGATGACTTGATCGTCGCAGCTAAGTTTGCGTTGGTCTATATCGTGTAGCAGTATGCCCCGGTGAATAACGCCCACTATTTGGCTGCCCTCCGTGACTGGTAATCGTTTAACCTTGGTGCCAGCCGCTTGGCTACCAGCCAATACTGGGTATACCAGCAGTTCTTTGTCTTGCTCATGTTTGATAGTTAGGTGCAAACATTCAGCTGCCTTTGCCGTTGGTGGCAGGTCAATTCCTAGCCATCGAGCCATAGGCGCAATGGTCCAGCCTTGCAGCACCAATGAAACTAGCACCACAAAGAACACTAGGTCAAAATAGGTCTGAGTGTGCTCTAGCCCGGCTAAGGAAGGGAACAGCGCTAAAATAATAGGTACAGCACCACGCAGCCCGCACCAACCAATAAATACTTGTTCGCGCCAAGGGAACCGAAAAGGCAGCAAGGAAATCACTACTGCCAACGGCCTAGCAACAAAGATAAGCACAAAGGCAATCGCCACGGCGGGCACAATAATCGGTAAAAGATTGCTAGGGGTAACCAGCAAGCCCAACATCAAAAACATGCCAATCTGGCTTAGCCAGGAAATACCATCATGAAATCGGTGTATGTCATTGCTGTAAGGTAATGGCGTGTTGCCAATCATGACACCGACAATAAAGATAGCCAGAAAACCACTGCCATCCCACATAGTTGTTAAGCCGAACAGGCTAATAGCGCCGGCTAAAGCCAGCAGCGGATAGGAAGAAGAGGGCAGTGCCAACTTTTTTAATAACTGTACAAGTAAATAGCCACCGGTAAAGCCAACGGCCAAGCCTAAACCCATTTGCCGAAAAAGCTCATTAACTATGGTCCAGCCTTCATTGCCATTGCCCTGAGCCTGTAAAATCTGCACCAGTGTAATGGTAAGGAAGATGGCCATGGGGTCATTAGACCCAGACTCAATCTCTAGGGTCGCACCGGTACGTTCTTTTAACTCAAAACCGGCATTTCTTAATAGGCCAAATACTGCGGCGGCATCGGTAGAGCCAACTATGGCGCCTATTAAAAGTGCCTCTTGCCATGGTAGCCCCAGCACCCAATAGACGGCGTAGCCAGTAATGGCGGCAGTAATCAACACCCCAATGGTAGCGAGTGAAAGAGCAGGTTTTAGGCTGACGCGAAAAGTGTCTTTTTGGGTGCCTAAACCACCGTCAAAAATGATAATGGCCAACGCGATATTACCAAGCAAAAAGGCTAAGCCAAAATCGTCAAACTTAAATCCGCCAGGGCCGTCTTCACCCACCAGCATCCCCACCACTAAAAATACCAATAGAATGGGAGCGCCAACACGCCGTGTAAATACACTGGCAACTACGCAAAGCAGGGCCAGGCTTGCTGCGCCAAAAATGTATTGGTACATCAGTTCTATAGTCATGGTTGATCCTAAGCAGTACGTCAGGCTACCGCAATTATCTCTAGGAGCTGTTAGCGTTAACGGCTGACCTTAATCGCTGGCTGACAAAACTGAGTAGGCCGCCCTTATTAGTAGCAGTCTCAACAAGTAAATACAAGCCATTGATAAATAAGGTTTTATTGTAACACCTTGGTCGCTAAATATTGCTAAATCTCTTTGTCAATTTACCAATTTATAGATAAATATCAATTGAGCCCGTTAACTATAATCAGTATCCACTGCAAATAGTAAGTGAATGCTGTGCATTAGCTAGTGTTTGAACAGCTCAGGGGGGGGGCTGCAAAAGCTACAGATGGCTGCTGTATACCAATTACTCTGTATATATTTTCGCGGTGTTAGAGGGGCGGCTAACAAACCGAAAATTATTTTTTATTTTTAGTAGATAGGACGATGAGATAAACCACAAATGCAATAAACAAACCGAGAAAAGAGTACCCTAGTACGGCTCCAATCTGATCGCAGAGTTCTTGGTTAACGCACCCCATCCCTATTTGTATGTTCATAGCTACTCCAAGTGGGTATATCAACAGCTACACAGTAAAGCAGTGACTAGCTTTAGTTAGCCTCTAGCGCCCGATATATAAGCTGCCGTTAATGCGTGTGTAGGCGCTTCGAACAAATGCTGGCATTGGCCAAACTCGACAAGCTGGCCTACCCGTTCAGTCATCCAAAAAAAGCCGGCATAATTAGCTACCCGCCGTGCTTGTGCCAAGTTGTGTGTGACGATCACTACGGTATAACGTCCACGCAAACGTAAAATTAATTCTTCTACCACTGCAGAAGCGATAGGGTCTAGGGCACTGCAGGGCTCGTCCATTAGCAGAATTTCGGGCTCCAGCACCAAAGCGCGGGCAATGCACAGCCGCTGTTGCTGGCCGCCAGACAAAGCCATCGCGGAGCTGTGCAAACGATCGGACACTTCATCCCAAAGGCCTACATCTTTTAGCGCTTGCTCTATCTTATGGTGGCGCACATTGCGGTCGCGCACGCCGTGCTCTTTTAGCGGTAGCTCTAGGTTGCGCCAAATGGATAAAGGAAACGGATTGGGCTTTTGGAAAATCATACCTATACGTCGCCTGAGTTTGAGTGTATCCACAGGGTCGTGTAGCAGATCTTGGCCATCAAATAAAATTTTACCGCTAACATGGGCATCCGCATGATGGTCGCTGAGTCGGTTTAGGCTTGAGAGAAAGCTGGTCTTGCCACAACCCGAGGGGCCAATTAATGCGGTGATGCAGCCCTGGTAAATATCTAGGGATACTTGTGAGAGAACAGTCTTAGCACCATAGCCCACCGTAAGATCCTGTATTTGTAAATGGGGCTGGGGCACACAACAGGGCTTGCCTTGTTCTATTTCCCCTAGGGTATAACTTCTTTCTTTTAGTCTATTCATATTTAGTACCAGTCATATTTGTATCCGTCATATTAGTACCACCCATATTAATCCCCGTCATGCTAATACCAGCCTGCGCTTAAACCAGCTGTCTACTAAACTTTGCGCCAAGGTGTTGAGCACAATAATGAGTGTTACTAGTACTAACGCAGAAGCGTAGGCTGCGCCGTCGCCGCCGGTGACATTCATAGCTAAATCATAAATATGCACCGCCAGTGCTCGTCCCGAATCCAGTAACGATCCCGGCATGCGGTCTACATAGCCACTGGTAAATAACAGCGCCGCCGTTTCGGCTGTAGCTCGTCCGATACTCAAAATCAGGCCGGCGACAATAGCTGGGCGTGCAGCTGGCAGCAGTATGTGCCATATAGCAGTGCTGCGCGTCATCCCCAAGGCCAAAGCACCGCGTCGCCAATCGTTGCTGACTGTGCGCAAGCCAACTTCGCAGGTGCGTACAAATACCGGCAGTATCATGCAAGCTAGGGTCAAGCCACCTGACAACAGTGAAAATCCCAAGCCTAAGTAAATGCTGAAAAAAGCGTTACCAAATAAGCCGTAAACAATAGAGGGCACGCCAGCCAAAATATCCAGCGTGATACCGGTGCTGTTGGCAAAGCGGCTATTACTGCTGGCAAATTCTGATAGCCAAATGGCAACACCCAAACCCAAGGGTAGGGCGACGGTGAGTGCAATCAATAATAGCCATAAGGTAGACACCAAAATTGGTGCTATGCCACCGCCACGGCCAGCATCGGTAGGCGCATCAAACAGAAACTGCCAGCTAAAATGGGCAGCGCCTTGCAGTACCACATCGCTCAGCACCCACAGCAGTGCTGCTACAACCAATAGGGCGCAGACCATAATCAGCCAGCTAAATATGCGTTCAGCCATATTGCAACGCCTGTTTGTGAGCACGGACCACGCGGTGTGCAAACCAAGACAGCAGCCAAACCAGCATCGTTAACAACAAGCCCGAGGCAAACAAGCTGGCACGATGATCGCCCATAGCATAAGCCATCTCCAGCGCAATATTGGCCGTTAACACGCGCACCGGTTCAAATAAACCCGATGGGTTTTGTACTACATTGCCAGCTACCATCAACACCGCTAGGGTTTCACCCAGTGCTCGCGCGGTGGCCAGGAGTACACCACTACTGATACCGGACCTAGCAGCGGGTAAAAAAATATGCAGTATCTGAGAATTACGACGCAGCCCCAGCGCCATACTGCCAGCCAGTAACTCCCTAGGCACGCTGGCCAAGGCGGACGCACTGGTGAGGGCAATGGTTGGCAGTATCATTAACGTCAATACCAATATCGCTGCCAACAGCGAAGCCCCTGGTGGCTGCCAACTGGTAATTAGCGGTACCAAGCGCGTCAAACCCCACAAACCGAACACTACTGAAGGTATACCCGCCAACACATTTAACAGCAGACGAAAGCTTTGTGCCCAGCGCGGCGATGCATAAAATTGCAGATAAATAGCGCTACCCAAACCCAGCGGCAAGGCTAAAACAACTGCGCCCACCGTTACCGCCAGTGATGACAATATCATCGGGGCCATGCCGAACTGGCTTTCCAGCGGATACCAACTCTGGCCGTAAAATAACTGTAGCCATGTACCGTCCCGCCAGCGGTTGGCAAAAAAAGGCCAAGACTCGTTGAGCAAAAACAGAATTATTATTGCCAGCAGTAGGCCTGTTGCGCTGGCCACAATTAACAGCAAGAAATTGAGGCGCCTATCGGCTTGGTTATTGATACTGTTATTAAACATAGATTTTAAGAATGGATTGGTAGGCCTCGCCGGCTATTCACCTGCGACACCACTTTTGATGCTATTGCTAAAAGGCGCAACAAAAAACTGTGCTACTATTAGATCTTTCACCTCGGCTGATTGCGCAAAGTTAATAAAGTTTTTAACTAATCCCTCCGGCTTAGCTTTGACCACCAGATTAAGCTGACGCGACAAGGGGTAAGCACCCTGGGCCACGGACGCAACCGTGGCGACCTGACCAGCCATAGGCAATAACTTTATAGGCGTACCTAAGGCTTGTTCATACTCGGCGGTACCTATAGATACATAACCTATGGCACCGGGATTGCCGGCGACAGTTTTAATACCCTGTTGATTTTCACCTATTACTACCTGCGCCTTAATTTGGCTGTTTTTGAGGGAAAAATAATGCAGGAACAGCTCTAGCGTTGAACGACCCTCCGCCTTGTTGACCACAGTGATAGGCAGGTCGGCAGCGCCCAGCTTCTGCCAATTATTTATTTTTCCCGTGTATATATCAATTATCTGCGCGTCGCTAAGCGCAGTTACGGCATTGCTTTTATGCAGGATGATACCGATACCATCCATGGCAATTTGAAAGGGTGTAAGATCCTGTTCGGTAGATTTTAATGGCCTAGATACCATGCCAATATCGGCCAAGCCCATACGGGTGTCATTAATACCCCGCGAAGACCCACCCATTTGCACGTCAATACGTACATCAGGATGTTGTGATTCATAGCGCTTGGCAATTTCCATGGCTAGTGGCGCAATCGTGCTTGATCCCGTTAGCGTTAACTGCCTGTTGTCGGCTTGCGCCAGCGCTAGGTTTAACACGGCACTCAATAACACGATTGCACTTGCTAGCGCTTTAATCATGATAACGCCCTCATCAACTTAGCGATGGATGCAGTGTTGCTGCAGTTGTTAGCCGAAAGTCTAGCGACTAAGGTTTCTACCCGCGCCTTAATAGTATTAAAACAGCAAGCAAAAGCTGCGCGTTCTTGCTCCGCATCATCGGATGAACCAGCAGGATCGGGAAAACTCCAGTGCACATACTCATAGTGGCCCGCAAAGTTGGGGCAGGGCTCGTTAGCTGCGTTATCGCAAACGGTTAGCACCAGATCAAACTCTGGCGCATTATCGCCGCTAAATTCCTGCCAGCTCTTGCTGCGAATATCCGTAGCAGTAGGCAACAACAATTGCTCGATCTGCGCCAGTGCCATGGGGTGCACTTTTCCGGTAGGGCGACTGCCGGCGCTATAGGCTAGAAACAAGCCGCCACCTAATGTGTTGAAAATGGCCTCGGCCATAATAGAGCGAGCAGAGTTGCCAGTACAAAGCAGCAAAATTTTTATCTGTTGTGTTACTGGTTTTATTAAGTCAGAAACGCCTCCTTCAGCTAGCAGCATGGATTGCTCTCCTTGATTGATGCTGAGGTATCAAAAGGAATAGACGATCCGCAACCTTCAAACAAACCAAAATGCTGACTGAAATCGCCGATAAAGCTGAAGTGCTCGGCAAAGCGTGTATCTTTCAACATACGCCAAGTGTTACCACATACCGGAAACACGCGGCCTGTTTCCATACTGTGGTGTTTATCCAACACAAAGCTGTGTGGGCTGTTGGGTACTGTGCCTTGGTAAATAACCGCTTGGCCATAATCCTCGCAAGCGCTCTCTAAGGCATCGATTTTGAATAGGCGATAACTGGCAGAGAAAAACCGTAGGTTTCCGGTTTGCTGAGCCAATTCGCTATCGGTCACTAGCAAAGGCTGATCCTCTACTAGCCTAGCATCGGCAAAACCCGCAGCCTTAGATAAGCGCAAGAAATCATTCCAGTATAAAGCGCCACCCAAACACTCTCCGTATAATACCGAATCCTCACGCACGGCATCTGGCACTCGGCGATCGCAATACACATCGGAAAAATAGAATTCACCACCGGGTTTCAGCAAGCGGTGTATACCTTTGAGAACAGCGGCTTTATCCGGCGATAGGTTGACCACACAGTTGGACACGATGACATCAAACGATCCAGGTTGCAGATCCAGCTCGTCTAATTTTTCTATATAGCCTTTAATAAAGCGTACGTTGTCATAACCCAAGGACTGGGCATGCCACTCTTGATGCGCACTAGCCACAGCCAGTTGTTCGTCGGTCATATCGACGCCTACCACTTCACCTTCGGGGCCTACCAGTTGCGCCAAGGCATAAACATCGCGGCCCGAGCCGCAGCCTAAATCCAACACTCTACAACCCGATAGTAGTGGCGGGCATACTAGGCCACAACCGTAATAGCGCGACACTACTTCGGGATGAATGCGTGCAAGTAAGGGCTTTAGCCATCCCGGTATATTGCTAAGGTCACAGCAAGCAGTGGTTTTTAAATCGGCAGAGCTTTGCAACTGCTTGCCGTAATAGTCTTGAACGACGTCGTGCATGATGAATGACTCCAAATAAAATACTTTATGTCTAGGTTTGGCTCGGCTATTGCTGAGCTAAGATAATTATGTATAGCTATTAGTCGTGGCATAACTATTGTTTCTTACACTGATTATTGAGGAGTTGGAGAAATAGCTCATAGAATTAGCGATATTTTATTTAGTAATAATTAAGGGGGCGCAACCTGCGCAGGGTAGTGTGGCCCCGATCAGGGACCTGTGTTTATAATTCAACGTATTAACCTTTAACCCTGGTAGGAATGACGCACAAAGTATCCCAATCTCTCAACCAGTAAAGAGTCAAACAAGCAGCCAGCATAGGCCAAGCGGCAAAAAACAATAGATTATCAAAGGGAAGCAAATACATTTTGTAGGAAGAAAAGGTTGAAACAGCATGAATTAACAGAACAGCACCGTAACTCCAGCGGCGCCAAAGCCCTGCAACAAATGCCAGTACTAATAACAGTTCTATAGCGCCAACAACATAAGAAACATTTTGACTTAGCCAATCGATGCCATAAAAGCCCGAAAACACCTTACTGCTGTGGGCCGGGTTAATAAATTTGTCTAGTGTCCACATTAGCATCACTACAAAGACACCTAGCCGTAACATGAGCAATGAACGGGACAAGGGGATTCGTAGGGTGTCATTGGTGGAAGTATGCGAATTCATTAGGGGTTCTCCTGGGTGAAATAATTTATGTATCAGCGCCACAATGGCTGACACCACAATGAGGCAGCCAACCTGCAGGTAAGTGCCGTAAATCTTGGGGTTCATCAATATCATGCAAAGGTGTAAATACTTTTAGCGACCATTCTTGCGCCAGTATCCGCTGTCGTGTAAATCTGGCTACTGTATCGGTACTCCAAAGCATGTCAGAAAATATTGAAGGGAGGTGACGATTCATGCCCAATAACGCATAGCCACCATCACTTACCGGCACCATACAGGTATCGTGGCACTCTAACGCCAATGCCGCCTCACGGAGTCTTTCAGCCGTAAGGCTGGGGCAATCACTACCGATTAACAAAATGGATTCGCCACTTGATGTTACTCGTTGAGACGCTCTAGCTAAACGCTCGCCTAAATCACCTTGCCCTTGCTCGGACCATGCCAGTGCCGCAGGTAATGGCAACTCCTGCCAAGCGGAGTGTAGAGTAGAAGGGGACACACAAAGTTCCGTAGGTCCAATATTAGCTGCTAAGGCTTGCTCGACGGTATGGATTAGCAATCTCTTGGCTAATTGTGCTGACCCCTGCAAACCCAACGCAGGTATTAATCGTGTTTTCGCCACACCGGCTAACGGCACTTTAGCGAATATAACAATACGTACTGCCATTAGCGTATTCCTTATTGAGCATAGTCAGCATGTAGAAAGATGATAGCTAACGCGCTGTAGATATCGTTATCGTTTTGCATTGAGGCGCCAGTCATAAGCTATAAAATCTATATCGGCGTCAGCTGTTCTTAGCTTTTCTACTAGATCTTTTGAAATTCCCATTTCAGCAGCATGTGCCAGCAAAAAATCTTCAAGCCGAAAAAAACCTCGCCAGCCTTTCTCAAAATCTTCACGATACCATTTAAAAATAGATGATAGTTTTATTGTCTCTCCGTCAATATAATTACGCTTGCTATCACTGAGAAATAACAGGGTTTGCTGATCTAATTGTTTATCAAGCTTATCACCGTCATAGGCTTCTGCCCGTAAAGCTGGGCAGCCAATACTGGCGCAGTTAACCGCAAAGTGAATACGTGGATCGTTATAACGGCCAGCACCCCGAATCAAGTTGTGTTCAATATCATCTAGTGTCCGTGTCTTACCTAACAAGGGAATGAATTCTTTGCTCCACGGAGAACTATACCAGCTACCTAATTCTTTAATTGATTCTATGTCTGGCCACGCCGTTAAAATTAACGCTACAGTGGCGGCATTGTAAGCATTAATCAAAAACGCCAATTGCTGTTGTTTTGACCATAGATTGAATTGCGGCTCTGTAATACCTGCAAGCATATTTAAATATTGCGTGAGCTTATCTTTATCTCTCATCATCGCTTGATAATCGATAGTGGTAGATTTACCGCCATCTTGCGTTTGAATGTTTTCTTTGAGCAACTTATCCCAGGCAGTATGATTGATACTTTGAGAAGTAGCATTGGTAGCAAAAGCGACTTGGTTTACGCTAATAATTAAGGCTGAAAACAAAAGCAACCCATAAACTTTTAACACTTTCATTTATATCTCCGATGAATTTTGCAGCGCTTAAAATTGTTAGCTATTATCATGGCTTGCTGTAGCCTTGTTAGCCGCCGTAGGCTTCCCCCTACGCCAGTCATGATACTTGCCTAGCCACAGTAAAACTTTTTGCGGCGCATGGGCGCGTTTCCATTCCCCTGCAGCATATTTGTTGGCTTCCGCCCAAGTGGGGTAGGCGTGAATGGTGCCGAGAACTTTGTTGAGACCTAGGCCGTGCTTCATAGCCAAGACAAATTCAGCCATCAAATCACCACCATGCTCACCAACAATTGTCACGCCAAGAATTTTATCCTTACCGGGCACGGTGAGTACTTTCACAAAACCGTAAGCGGCACCATCGGTAATCGCACGATCGAGGTCGTCTAATCCGTAGCGCGTTACCTCAACGGCAATACCTTTTTCCTTGGCTTCTTGTTCATTAATCCCAACACGAGCAACTTCCGGATCGATAAAGGTGGTCCATGGAATAACACGGTAATCAACCTTGAATTTTTTGAATTGGCCGAAAAGCGCATTGACGGCGGCATACCAAGCCTGATGTGCCGCCGTATGAGTAAATTGATAAGGCCCGGTGACATCACCTGCGGCTAGAATATTTGGATACAGCGTCTCTTGATAATGGTTGGTTACGATGGTGCGGTTAGTTTCTATGCCCAATTCCTCAAGGCCGTAACCTTTTAACCTTGCAACACGGCCCACCGCGCAGAGTAAGGCATCGAAGGGTATAACTTTTTCTACCCCCTCGTGTTCCACCACCAGAAACTTGCCTTCGCTGCTCTGTTCACAGCGCAAGGCCTTGTGATTAGTCAGCACGCTGACGCCATCAGCTTCCAATGAGGCTAGAGCTAGGTCGGTTACGTCTTCGTCTTCGCGCATCATGATCCGTTCAGCCATTTCTACCTGAACAACTTCTGAGCCTAAACGAGCAAAGCTTTGTGCGAGCTCGCAACCAATAGGGCCGCCACCCAACACTACCAGCCGTTTGGGGGCCTCATCGAGTTTGGCAAACTCATCCCAAAGTGTATCGCTGGTAACATAACCCACTTCTTCAATACCAGGTAGCGGCGGTACAAATGGGCTTGCGCCGGTAGCTAGCACTATAGCGCGGCCTGTGAGGTGCTGTATGCTGCCATCAATATGTTTGATTTCTACGGTCCAAGGGTCAATAAGCTTGGCATAAGCTTGTATAACCTCAACGCCTAATTTTTGGTAACGCTCAACACTATCGTGCGGCTCTACCTTGGCAACCACGTCGTGTACGCGCTGCATTATTTTGCGAAAGCTGAATATAGGGTTGGCATCCTCTAGACCGTAATGGCTGGCATTGCGCATTTGCTGCGCCAGCTTTGCGCTTTTAATCAGCGCCTTGCTTGGCACACAGCCATAGTTAAGGCAATCTCCGCCCATTTTGTGGGCCTCTATAAGCGTCACCTTGGCCTTAACTGCAGCAGCAATATAGGCTGTAACCAAGCCACCGGCACCGGCACCAATCACGATGAGGTTACGGTCAAAATATTTGGGTTTTTGATATTGCGCATATACACGACGCGATTTAATCACCGCTAATAATTTTTTAGCAATTAACGGAAACAAACCTAGCAAGGCAAATGACAGCAGCAACGATGGCGATAAAATACCCGATAAACTATTCAGTTGCGCCAACTGTGTGCCTGCGTTCACAAAAACCACCGTTCCAGCTAACATGCCAAGCTGGCTAACCCAATAAAACGTAGCTGCGCGTATGGGCGTCAGCCCCAGCAACAAGTTGATTAAGAAAAAGGGGAATATAGGCACCAGCCGCAAGGTGAATAAATAAAATGCGCCGTCTTTTGCAATGCCTTCATTAATGGGTTTAAGGCGATCACCAAAACGTTTTTGCACGGTATCGCTTAATAAGTAACGTGAAACTAAAAACGCGAGAGTGGCCCCAATTGAGCTAGCGAAGGACACAATAACCGTACCCCACATCAAACCAAACAAGGCACCAGCAGCCAATGTCATTATTGCAGCACCCGGAAGCGATAAGGCGGTCACAACAACATATAGCAACAAAAAGGAGCTGCCGACGAGTAAGGGGCTTGCTACGCGCCAAGATTCAAATTGAGTCAGCCCATTTTTTAAGCCATCTAAAGTGAGTAAACTATCGAGGCCAAAGTAAAAAAATCCTGCAACCATCACGGCTATTACAATTAATAATAGTATCTTCTTCATTTAATGTTCCAAGTCATTAATCTTGTTGATGGATTCTCTATTAGCATGCTACAGGTTACCGCCACAGCTACTGCCTTGGCCGGCAGTGCAACCAAAGCAATGTTCCGCCACACAAATTGCTTTACCTTTCAAATCATTATCCAACACATCTCGTAAGTGTTGACGCTTGCCACCACCCAAAGTCAGTTCCAATTGCTGATTAAAATCGCAGTCATATAAGTAACCTTGCCAATCTACGCTTAACAGTGATCGGCACATAACGTGTTCAATATTTTCTTCGACATAATTGTCTTTCAGTAATTTTATATAGTCGTGAAATTTACCCTTAGAAATCAACGTGGATCCAAAACGTTTAATGGGCATATTGGCCAATGCATACAGATTATTGAATTGAATGCCAAAATGTTTATGCAGCTCGCGCTTGAAGTCGATTTCTAGTGCTTGTTGCTTGGGTGGCAGTGTCGCCCCCTGAGGGTTGTAAACCAGATTGAGGCGTAATTTGCCATCTGCGCCGCCATAACCTAGCGTATTCAGCTTTTGCAGTGCAGCAATGCTTTTGTCAAAAACGCCTTCGCCGCGCTGTTTATCCACGTTAGCCAGTGAATAGCAGGGCAGGGATGCGACAACTTCTACCTGGTTTTCAGCTAGAAATTCAGCTAGGCCGTCTTGGCCTGGCTCAAACAAAATAGTGAGATTGCAACGGTCGATAACGTGCACCCCAGCAGCGTGGGCTGCTACTACTAAATAGCGAAAGTCCTCGTGTAATTCCGGTGCGCCACCGGTCAAGTCTAGGGTTGTTATCCCACGCGCCTTGATTACCGGAAGTATCAAATCCAAGGTCTCCCTGTCCATCATCTCTGTGCGATGAGGCCCTGCATTAACATGGCAGTGCAGGCAGCGTTGATTGCACTTATAGCCTAGGTTCACTTGTAGCGTTTCTAGGCTTTGGCGCTCGATGGCCGGAAAATCCGTAACTTCCAAAAGAGGTAAGGTTGCGTGCATTGGGCACTCCCGTATTTGAGGTCATAAAATGTGTGTTTGTAGATTGGTCGGAGCGTACTGTGTATTTCTTACAGATAAATTGGTGATATATTAAATATAAGACCAAGAAGGCCTAATAGTCTCTGTGACCTATTCATAATAAAATCTCACAGGGGAGGGTGACATACTCTAAGGTGGATATAATTATTTGCCTAATATCTATATGGCCTGCAACGAAGTAGTGATGAAAAATATAAAATGATCAATTCAATTTACAATAGAAAATTCAGCGTGACACAATTTCTCAACGCCACCAGATAAATGTTGCTAAAAACACAGCAACAACAATCAGTGCTTGCCAAGGGATATAACTAACTGAGATAGGCTAATCTCGACGATCATCATCAGAGTTAGCTGTCAGCTGATCACTATTGTCTCCTGTAGTTCCATTAACATATTTACGAGCAATTTCTCGTAATGTGCCCATTTGTTGACCAAAGTTTCGGCAGCCAGAACACATCATCGTGTGGACCTTGAGTGCAGTACGCTCTTTTAACGACAATTCACGTTCTTGAGCATCAGACAATAGGCGAGTGACCTGCTGGCAATTCATCATGATTTTTCACCTTCTATGAACCAATGGTTTTCCAAGCATTCGCGTAAACGTAACCGCGCACGGTATAGCAAGACATGCAGATTACTGGTGGTAATATTAAGATTTTCACAGATTTCGGTGCTGTCCAATTCAATAAACTCACGCATCATAAACAAGCGTGATTGATTCTCCGGGAGGGCACTTAAACAGGTTTCAAATACTCGCCAAAAATGATCGCTTTTTACTGATTCCATAGGCTGGCTCCAAGCCGCGGGGCGCTCATCCACGTGCCAGAAGCCTTTATTATTAAACAGCTCAGCAAGATTGTCCTCGTCTTCGCAATTCTTCAGTAGGCTACTACCCTCGACTATCCGCTGACGTTTGCGGAGAGCATCGGCAATTTTATTCTTGAGAATGGCGAATACCCACGTTTTCAATGCCGAGCGTCGGTTAAAAGAAGCCGCATTTTTCAATGCTCCCATCAGGGCTTCTTGTACTGCATCTTCCGCCAATGCCTCATCATTAAGTTGTAGAGTGGCAAATTTTAGCATCAGAACGCGTAGCTCATTTATATAGACGGGATCTGCCAATTTTATGGTATGAGAATCCTCGGTTTTATCGTTCTGGGCCTGCTCAGCTTTCACTATTGTTCCTTTCAACTTCATTTTTTGCTGCACTATAGGATGCGACACAATAAGGCACCATAAAGTTTAACAATACCTGCCCCCAAGCAATCTCGTTGCCGTTAAGAAATTGGCTGCCGTGGTTGATGGTATTTAATAAGGTGCCCACCACCAGCGATACGCGTAAGGCATTGCTTACGATATGGCGTTGTACTAGGGTTTTGGCAAATCCTGATAAGGAGTAGTGCATATTCTTCCTATTCAATTATTTGTTCTGTCCAGTTAGGGCTAGAAAGTATCTAATACAGCTCTGCAGTAGTAACTGATTTATGTCGGCTGCTGACTAGGCTATTAATACTTTAGTCGAAACTCCCTAGTTAATTCTTACAGTCGCCAATTAAATTAGTGCTGGGCAGGCAAAACAAGTCACTTAGTGATTGTGAAATTAGCAATATGTTCCGTAATACACGCCAAAATACATGCACAGGCTTAGGCCATTTGCATTTGAGGGCCGATGCTTAGTGCTCACTGAGCTGTCGACGAGGTATAACTACAATATACCCTATTTAACATAATATACATTATGCGAAGTTACATGAAGTGGCTGAGAGGAGGTTTGGGGTTTTGAGGACTTGTTATGTTACTGCAATCCAGCCCTCTGCCTAGGGGTAATATTGCCAGCGCTTGGTGTCCATGCAAAAAGCCTGTGGGCTTTTATGGCCAGGTTTAATCTCTAAATGGTATTCCTCTAATACAAACAACATAAAGCGCTGTTGGTCACTATCTTTGGGCCGTTGGTTGATTTCTAGCTGTAGCGCTTGTTTCATTTCACCATAGCTAGGTAGCTCGGGGTCATCTAGCTGCTTGTAAACGTATTCGTAACGAGCGCAAAAATGCTCGTTATCAGATGTGCAAGCGCTGAGCATGATGGCAATAAGAGCTATGATTATTTTAAGCGACATATAGGCTTACTCATTGTTTAGGCTTTGTTATTGGTAATTTAAAACTGCAGCGGTAATGTTAGTCAATTCAGCTGGCCATATATGCCATGGTGGCTATGGCGGTTGTCGGCTACAGTCTTAATTATCATCATCGTAGACGATGCCTTAATTAATTAAGTTTATACACGCAGATCGAACATTATTCTATCTCTCTTTTCATGCAGGGCCATATTATGATCAAAACACGAGGCTTGTTTTTTTTATCCTTGATTAGCTTACTCTCCTGCTCTGAACAGGAACCGCAGATAACGTTGACCGAGGTGGTAGTTGATAGCGTAATGCAGGCAACTTACAGGCCTTCTAATCAACTAATAGGCCGTATAGAGGCTTTCGATGATGCAGAAATTAAAGCCAATGTGTCGGGTTATTTATTAGAGCGTAATTTTACTGAAGGTCAGTTTGTAAAAAAAGATAGCCCACTGTTTTTAATAGACCCCTCCCCTTATCAAGCCGAATTAGCTAAAGCCAAGGCTGAATTAGCAAAAGCCATAGCCGCTGACAAAGCCGCAGAACTTAATTTTAATCGTGGCCAGGAATTGCGTCCTAAAGGTGTAATTTCCGCTGCTGAGATGGATAAACTGACTTCAGAGAGTTTACAGGCCCACGCCAATGTTGAAGCTGCGCAAGCGCAATTGGTTAAAGCTGAAGTTAATTTGGCTTATACCCGTATTAAAGCCCCTTTTAGTGGCCATATAGGCCGTAGCAATTATAGTTTGGGGGATTTAGTGGGCCCAGAAAGTGGTGCTTTAACCACGTTGGTGAATATTAATCCTATCAAAGTTATTTTTCAGGTTAGCGAGGCTACCTACTTAAGTTATCTAGAGCATAAGGTGCAGCAAGGTGATAAGCACAGCGCAGCTGAAGATTTTAGCGTTAGTATAGAGTTATCCAATGGTCATCGCTATCCGCAGCAAGGCAAGATTGACTACATCGCTAACCGAGTTAACCCCGACACTGGCACTATAGAAGGCAGAGCTATTCTGCCCAACCCCGATAATATTTTAAAGCCAGGGCAATATGCCAAAGTTATTTTTGATTCCACGGCCGAATTAAACGCCTTGTTTATTAGTCAGTCAGCGGTGCAGGCTGACCAGCAAGGTACTTATGTCTTAAGCATTGCGGGTGATAATACTGTCACCCGCAGCAATGTGGTTTTGGGCGAGCGTGTTGACAATAAGGTGATTGTTAAACAGGGCCTTAATGCTGGCGATGTCATTATTATCCGTGGCTTACAGCAAGTAAGGCCGGGGCAACGTGTTAGTAGTAAACATATCAATAGCAGCAAAGCCACAAACCGTTAATAACACAGGCTTAGGAGTAGGATATGTTTAGTGCCTTTTTTATACATCGACCCAAGTTTGCCATGGTGATCGCTATTATTTTAACTTTGGCGGGTTTGATCGCCATAAAAATATTGCCGGTGGCTGAGTACCCGCCTATAGCTCCACCTACTATACAAGTAAAAGCCTATTACCCCGGTGCATCGGCGCAGGTAGTCGAAGAAACCGTGGCCGCGGCTATAGAGGATGTAGTCAATGGTGTTGAGGGCATGATGTATATGTCATCTAAAAGCGGTAACGATGGCAGCTATTCTTTAAGTGTGAGTTTTGCCGTAGGTAGCGATGCCGACATGTCTTTAGTGCGGGTACAAAATCGGGTCAAGTTAGCCGAGCCCAAGTTGCCGCAAGAAGTACGTGCCATGGGTTTAAACATTGCTAAGCAATCCCCGGATTTATTAATGATTGTTAACTTACAATCACCTGACAATAGTTTGGATTACAGTTTTTTATCCAATTACATCAAAATCAATATTATTGGCAGCTTGTCTCGTATACAGGGTATTTCCAGCGCCAGTGTATTAGGTGAGGCCGCCTACTCTATGCGTTTATGGTTAGACCCTAATAAAATGGCTAATTACGCCATAACAAGCAGTGATATAGTTAATGCCCTCAATGAGCAAAACGTGCAAGTCGCTGCTGGCAAAATAGGTGCCCCACCCTTTAATCAAAACTTGGCAACTGAATACAGTTTACGCACCCAGGGGCGTTTACAAACTGTCGATGAATTTGAAAATATTATTCTTCGCGCCAATAGCTCCAGTTCTATAGTTTATTTAAAAGATGTGGCCAAGGTTGAGTTGGGGCAACAAGACTATGGCACCTACGGTGAATTTAATGGCCGGCCTGCAGTGAATATAGGTTTGTATATGTCACCCGATGCCAATGCCTTAGAAACCGGCGCCCTAGTAAAAGCAAAAATTGCTGAGCTGGCGGCTGGCTTCCCTCAAGGTATGCAATACAACATAGGTTACGATACCACCCGCTATATCAGCGCCTCTATACAGCAAGTCAGTAGCTCGCTGTTTCAGGCGGTGATATTGGTAATACTGATTACCTATGTTTTTTTAGGCAATTTTCGCTCTACCCTGATACCTGCCATAGCTATACCGGTTTCATTAATCGCCACCTTTGCTGTGCTGCTAGCTATGGGTATGTCCATCAATACCGTTACCCTGTTTGCTTTGATTCTCGCTATAGGGATAGTGGTGGATGATGGCATATTGGTTATAGAAAATACCGACCGGCTTATGCGCGATCATCCTGAGTTAAGCCCCAAAGAAGCCAGCCTTAAAACTATGCAGCAGGTTAGCGGCGCCATTATTTCTACCACTTTGGTGTTGCTGGCGGTGTTTATACCGGTGGCTTTATTGCCGGGTATTACCGGCGAAATGTACCAGCAATTTGCTGTAACTATCTGTATAGCTGTGCTGTTCTCATCGTTAAACGCGCTTACCCTAAGCCCCGCTTTATGCGCAGTGCTGTTAACAAAACAACGCAGCCAAGATGCCAAATGGTTTGGCTTATTTAACCGCTATTTTGATAGCCTTACTGCCCGCTATGGCCGTGGCGTGGCTTGGTTAATAAGGCGCTTAAGCGTGATATTAGTCTGTTTTGCTTTATTGCTGGCAGCTCTTGGCGTTGGCTTTAAGCGCATAGCTACGGGCTTTGTGCCCTACGAAGATAAAGGCGTGTTTTTAGTAAGCGTACAACTGCCAGATGCCTCTTCACTGAGCCGCACTAAGCAGGCGGTGGCCAAATTATCGGCTTTAATTGAGCAGCAAGCCAATATAGAAAGCGTGACAGCCATTAGCGGATTTTCCATCTTAAGCGGCGCGGCACAAAGTAATGCCGGTACGCTTTTTATTGTGTTAAAACCCTGGGAGCAGCGGCCAGGCATGGAAAACCTTGTGTTTAACTCCCTTAAAGCCGTTAACGAGCTAGCCTTTAAAGAGTTACCCGAGGCGCAGGTGATTGCTATACCGCCACCCTCGGTGCCAGGTATGGGCGTTGCTGGTGGTTTAGAGCTAATTATTGAAGATAGCCTGGGGCGCAGCCACGACGAATTAGCAGCAGCTTTAAATCAACTGATAGTGGCGGCTAATCAACACCCAGTATTAACCAAGGCTTACTCCACTTTTAGAGCTAACGTGCCGCAATATTTTGTTGATATAGATCGCGTAAAAGCAAAAACTTTAGGCGTGCCGCTGGCGGAAATATTTAGCACTTTACAGGCGCAATTAGGTGGTCAATATATCAATGATTTCAACAAATTCGGTCAAACCTATCAGGTAAAAATGCAGGCCGCACCAGATTTTCGTGCAGACCTCAGTGATATACACAAATTTTTTGTGCGCGCCCAAAGTGGCGAGATGATTCCGCTAAGCACGCTGGTCACCACTCGGCCCGTGCTAGGGCCAGATATTGCTGAGCGCTACAACCTCTATCGCAGTGCCACCCTCAGGGCCAGTACGGCTGCAGGCTATAGTTCTGGTGACGGTATTGCTGCATTAGAAGAACTGGCCAAAACAGTGCTACCGCTAGGTTATAAATTTGAATGGACGGGTATGTCTTATCAAGAATTAGAAGCCGGTAATACAGCCACCTATGCCTTTATTGCTGCCTTTGTTTTTATCTTTTTGTTTTTAGTGGCGCAATATGAGAGCTGGAGTACTCCTATAGCCATTATGATGGTAGTGCCCGTGGCTATAGCTGGCGCCATAGGACTACTTATGGCATTGGGCTTGCCGTTAAATCTGTATGCGCAAATCGGTTTGGTGTTGCTAATTGCCATGGCCGCTAAAAATGCCATCTTGATAGTAGAATTTGCCCGTAGTAAAAGAGAGCAAGAACACTTGAGCATAACCGATGCCGCTACCAGTGCCGCTAATCAGCGTTTCAGGGCGGTTAATATGACGGCGATTTCGTTTATTTTGGGGATACTACCGCTGGTCTTGGCCAGTGGCGCAGGCATGTTTGGGCAAAAGTTTTTAGGTATAACAGTGTTTGGGGGCATGCTGGCAGCCTTGTTAGTCGGCACCCTACTCATCCCCTGTTTTTATATAATTATCCAAACGGCTAGGGAAAACCTTAAGCAACGGCTCTTTAACGAGTAAACACAAAATAATAAGGGCTGATGCACAGCAGCCCTTATTATTTTAGTGAAATATTAGCGTGATTTTTTCAGGTTAAAGGGCCGAAGATAGCTGGCGCTGGGTTTCTCAACGCGCTTTAAGTTGATCTATAGCCTTGATTAGTTGCTCCACACTGGGGCGGGTTTTGTAGTCATTGGAAGAGTGGCCCCACTTTACCACGCCGTTTTTATCAACAATAAACGCTGAGGCTACGGCAAATTTATTATGTTTTTTGCCCGACCAGTCTTTCAGCACAATGCCATAATCTTGGTAAGTTTTGACCAGCTCATCGGGTAATTTGAAGACCACATTAAAAGCTTTGTGGGCGGTAAGCTTAGGGTCGGACAGCACCGGAAAAGGAATATCATAGGTTTTTTGAGCCATCATGCTGGCATCGGGTTTGTCGGCGCTGATCAGTACCGGGGTAATACCGCGACGTTTAAATTCTGGCCAGGCTTCTGTTAATTGCCGTATTTGCATATTGCAATAGGGGCACCAGCCGCCACGATAAAACACCACCATAATATCGCCCTGCTTGATCAGGTCATTAAATGAGGTGAGCCTGCCCTGATGCGATTTGATAGTGAAATTTTTAATTTTGCTGCCATTGGCTACCCCTACGCCAACTTCGTGAGTGCCTAACTTACTCGGCTTGGTTGCTGATAGCTCAGGCAACTCCGTGGGCAAGCTTATGGGAGCAGCCACGGCATTTAAGCTGCACAATAGCAATGTTAGGCAAAGATACTTTAATGTGTTCATGGTGCTTTCCTTGATATGAGCTCTAAAAAACTATGCTGAGTATGGCAACAATTACTGCGTTAACCAAGCACAAGTTGAATGGCCAGGCAGTAGCGATACAGCATGAAGATTTTGCTTTATGTTGACCGATTAAGATACTGATATTAATCGGTTTTTATCAAGCTAGAAACTTTCTAGCTTATGCTGGCTGCCTTATTTTAGGCTGCAAGGTGGTCCTGAGCTTTAGGGCTAGGCGCATCGCACGAATGGGGATTTACCTGCATAGTAACAGTGCGATTTCTAAAACCACCAGCATATGCCTTGGTGGTGTCACCCGCTGGGTTGTTATAGTTATAAAATTTGATACAAAAAATAAAACATATTTAATAATTACGTTAGTTAATTAAGCCTTAACACTGTTTGCACATCGCTAATATTCTGGCATTGCAGATTTTCAGCGTCTACGGTCCGCATCGTAAAGCTAATGTTTGGCGATATTTAAGGCCTGTTATTCGGTGGTTGTTGTGGCTGCTATGGCTTATATTACTTATGCGTTTGATGTTGTTTTTGTCGCTATAAATCAATGAGTTATAGTCACTATCTTACTAACAGCTTTAACTATGGTGCTGCACTAGCTGCTTAATTCTGGTTAATTCCAGCTGTTCAACTAAACTGTTCAGCCCCATCTGGGCGCTGCTTCTGTAACTTCAAGCTTGCCCTTTTGCTTCCATTTCTATATCCATATGTCATATCCATAAGACTATTAAGACTGATTTTGTTGTGATACGAAAAATGCTGGTAATTTCATAAAATGAATCATAATATGCTTGTCACAAGCTTAAACAGATTGATTGCAACACTACAATAACAATTACCGGAGAGCACAATATGTATCCACTCCCAACGCTACAACAACGTCTTACCTTGGCACAGGCCATACGCCAAATTTCCTGTGTGGGTGTTATCGCCGGCCTGAGCTCCGGCCTACAAGCCGCGCAGCTTGAAGAGGTTTTAGTAACCGCCCAGCACCGCGCTGAAAATGTGCAAGATGTGCCTATTGCGATCAGCGCTATAGGTGGCGAAGAGCTAGCCAAGTCCGATATTTTTGATGCTGGATCTATTGCCGCTAGAGTTCCTGGTCTTTCCTATACAGAGTTTTCACCTGGCCAAGGTAGCCCTTCTATGCGCGGTATCACGTCTACGGACGATGGCGCAGGCTTAGATAACTCTGTTTCCTTATTCCTAGACGGTGTTTATATAGGCCGTGGCGCGGCAATTAACTTTGATATGTTTGACTTGCAGCGGCTAGAGGTTTTACGGGGCCCTCAAGGCACACTGTTTGGCCGCAATGCAATAGGTGGGGCCATCAGCGTGGTTACTTCCAAACCAACTGATGAGTTTAGTGCCAAGGTGGGTGTAACCGTGGGTAACGAGGGCATACTGCGCTATCAAGGCCTTGTTAGTGGCGGGCTAAGCGATAACCTAGCCGGTAAAGTCTCGCTCTCGCACCGTGAGCGCGACGGCTATGTCGATAACGTGCTGTTAAACAAAGATCAAAAAGATGAAGATCAAGACTCCTACCGTGGTCAGCTGCTATTAACCCTAGATAATTCCGAGTGGTTATTGTCAGTCGATTACATGACTGACGAGCGCGAAGACATGGGCCGCACGCCGGTATTTGATCGCGCCCCGTTAAGCGCAATTATGGCTGCCAATGGCGTCACTGATGACTTGCAAACTGTGGCCCCTTTTGATGGCTTCTCCGACCGTGAAGCCAGTGGCATTAGCCTGCAAGGTACCATTGATTTTGATCAAGGTGTGTTGACTACTATTACCTCTTTCCGTCACGCAGAAACCGATTGGGCCATGTCGTCTATAGGCGCTCCTATGGGGGTATTGGGCTTGCCCTTCGATGAGTTAATCGACGATATAGAAGAAGATATTGATACCTACTCTCAGGAACTGCGCTGGACTTCCAAGCTAGACGGTAATTTTAACTATACTGCAGGGCTTTATTATTTAAATGAGCAAACCCTGCGTAGAGAGATGTTTCAAACCACTAGCCCCAGCACCGCGGTACCCGGAACTTTGCGGGTAGCAACGCTGGGTGATGGCACTATTGTTGGTAACGAAATCTCCATTACCGATAACGAAACTAATAGCTATGCGGCTTACGGGCAAGGAACCTGGGATTTCAACGAGCAGTGGAGCCTCACCGTAGGTGCACGTTACACCATAGATAAAAAAGATTATCGCGCCACCAGTATTAACTGTGGCTTAGACCTAAGCGGTACTGAGTTTGCCAATACGCCAGAATGCGCTGGCGCAGGTAGCAGCCTAGGGCTTATTGCTGAAGTATTTACTGTGGAGCCCAGTGACGACTGGTCTGACTTTTCACCGAAAATCTCACTGGAATATCACCCTAATAGCGAGACTATGATCTTTGCCAGCGCCTCCAAAGGTTTTAAGAGTGGTGGTTTTGCAGGCTCGCAAGGGGTAGAGGCCGCCGCTGATGTGCCGGTAGATCCAGAGACTGCGTGGAACTATGAGCTAGGTAGCAAGAGTGATTTACTGGATAAGAGCCTGCGCCTGAACACTACCTTGTACTACACCGATTACAAAGATTTACAAACGGTGCGATTCGGCCGTGTTAACCCTAGCGACCCTTTCGGTACTTTCCTAACCACCAATATAGGTTCAGCAACCATTCAGGGGGCCGAGATAGAGCTTACTTGGTTTGCCACGGATCGCTTCCAGCTCAGTGGTAACTATGCTTATTTAGAAACAGATACCGAAGATTTAGTGATCAACGGTGTTGATGTTTCAGGCACTCATTTGCGCCAGGCGCCCCGTAATTCATCCAGTATTGTCGCCGACTATACCCTGCCAACGGACGTAGGCGACTTTGACTTCCGCCTTGATTACTCCTATACCGACCAGCAAGTCATGGACTTTCTGGACGAAGAGGCTTTTCTTGAAGCCAGAGAGCTATTCAATGCGCGTATAGCTTGGGCCTCTACGGATCAGCGCTGGGATGTATCGCTGTGGGTTAAAAACCTCAAAGATGAAGCTTATATTGCCCACGTTTACACCGTTGGCCCCGGCGTGATTGGCGTATGGGGTGAGCCTAGAACTTACGGTCTTAGCGTCAACTACTCACTTTAGGTAGTTACCCAGTACTGCTGACATTATTCGAGGCGGCCAGACAACGGCAGCCTCGTTTTTTTATAAAGCCGCGACCTGTCGGGCTTTATTGAGATTAATAATAATTTAAAAGCAAGGTTCGTAAGCATGATAAAAGCTATATTCAATACTCAGCAATGGCGGCTTAGTGCTGTAGTCACAGCTACCCTAGCGGCTAGTTTATTAAGCAGTGGCTGCATAGAGCGTGCAACAAACAGCACGCAACTGGTTAAGCAAGCGCAAGTTGAAATTGTGCGCGATCAATACGGGGTGCCGCATATTTATGCCGAGGATAATTACGGGGTATTTTTTGGTTATGGCTACGCGGTTGCGCAAGACCGCCTATTTCAAATGGATATGCTGCGTCGCAGCGCGCTGGGAACGGTAGCGGAAGTTTTAGGCGAGCAGTATTTTGAATTTGATAAATTTATACGCAGTAGTTACGACAGCCGCTCTGTGCCAGCACAAATTGCGAAACTAAGCCCGCGTGATAAACGTATTTTGCAAGGTTATGCCGACGGCATTAATCGTCACTTGCAAAATATACGCAAAAGCCCTGACACGCTTACTCCCATAGAATATATTGAATTCGATTTTGAACCTACCGACTGGACTATAGTCGATGTGGCCATGCTGTTTACCGGCCCACTGGCTCATCGCTTTTCCGACGGCAATACCGAGCTGGATAATTTACAATTTTTACAGGCCTTAGAATCACAACACGGTAAAGAAACTGCTTGGAAAATATTTAGCGCCAGCAAGTGGCTGTACGATAGTCAATCCCCTACTACCGTACCAACAGCTACCACCAATAGCCCTGAAGCAATTGTTAACCCGCCCCGCCCGGCTTATCTTTCCCAGTTATCAGAACAAGCCGCAGGCAGCAAACTCAGCAGCTATATGCCAACCAAAGACGGCCTGCCTATTATTTCCCATGGCGATAGCAATAGCGCCATTATGGATACCTTTGCTCGTAGGGGGACCAGTGGTACACCTGGCTTTGCTTCGGCTAGTAATTTATGGGCGGTTAATGGCCCACGCTCAAAGGGTGCGAAAGGCTCGCTGATTAACGGCCCGCAGTTTGGCTGGACCAGTCCCTCCTACGTATACGGTATAGCACTGCATGGCGGCGATTTCGATGTTACAGGTAACACCTTATTGTTTTCGCCCAATTTGTTATTCGCTCATAACAATCACATAGGTTGGGGGTCTACTGCAGGTTTTGGTGATCAGGTTGATATTTTTGAAGAGCAGCTTAACCCCAAAAACCCAGAGCAATACATGCACAAGGGCCATTACCGGCCATTTGAATCCTGGCAGGAAACCATCAATATTAAAGGCCAGCAAGCCCGTACTATTACTGTCAGGCGCAGCGTGCATGGGATGGTTGAAACAATTAAGCCTGAACAAAATATTGCATATTCCCGCGCACGCACTTGGGATGGCAAAGAAATTGATACCCTGCTGGCTTGGATTGAATTAGCTACAGTAAAAGACATAAACAAAGTTAATGCTGTGCTGGATCGCATTGCCACTAACATCAATTTTTATGTTATCGATAAAAACGGCAACTTGCTGTATCGCCATGGTGGCCACTACCCTCGCCGCAACCCACTACATGACACTCGTTTCCCCGTACCCGGCACTGGTGAGCTTGATTGGCAAGGCATACGCTCCGGCAGTGAAAGCCCTAGCGTGTTAAACCCCAAAACTAACTACTTAGTCAATTGGAATAATCGCCCCGCACGCGGCTGGGCCAGCCCTGACATGTGGTGGTTAACCTGGGGTCGTGGTGATAGAGCGAATATATTAATCGATGAAATCACTGCCGTTGAGGCATTAACTCCTGAGCAATCCTGGAATATTAACCAGCGCGCTTCATATGCAGATGTTAACCGTGAGTACCTGCTGCCCTATTTACAAGCGGCATTAGCAAATCAAACTTTATCAAAGCTGGAGTCCCAGGCTTATGCTGCACTAATGAATTGGGATGGCTATTGGTGGGACAAAAATGAAGATGGCAAATTTGATGGCGCCGCGCCGCTAATTTTTGAAAGCTGGCTATCGCAACTGCTGCAAGCTACGCTTAAAGACGACGTAGGTGAGGAATTTTTTAAACGTTTTTCAGCAACTGGTCACCCCACTTCTGAGTCTACCGGCAGTATTAATCTACAGCCGGGCACCAAAGCGCTTATACGCAACTTAGATGAGCTGCGTAGCGGCACAGCACCTATTTACGACTTTTTTAATGGTGTAGCCAGCGCTGAGGTTTTACAGCAAGCCTTTGCTACAAGTGTTGCTCAGCTAGCTGAACAATTGGGCGAAGATATAACGCTATGGCATGCCCTGCCCGCAGCCATGGTATACCACAACAAAAATTACCGTGGCATACCACAGGCGCTGGATGATGCTCAGTATCAATCTGAGGTGATTCAAAACCGAGGTTCAGAAAACAATCTCTTTATCGCCAAAGGTACACACATAGAGGCCTGGGATGTATTTGGTCCGGGCCAGAGCGCTTTTATCTCACCTCAGGGCGAGCGCAGCCCGCATCACTCAGATCAATTAGAGTTGTTTGCAAGCTTTGGTAAAAAGAAAATGCCTTTTTTACGCAAAGATATAGTTAACCCACAGCTAGAGACACTGATGATTGGGAGTAAAAAATAATGATTGCTAGCCTTAGTGATAAAATCCCCGCTGATATTGCAAACAGCCCAGGCTTTGTTCAATACCTAAAGCAAAAACGCAGGCACCGCATTATTTTTTCATCAATCACTATAGTGCTCTATGCAGTTTTTGCTTTTGGCTATGGTCCACTAGAGGGCTTATTTGTGAGCGAAATCAGTGTCGATTCCCAGCTTAATTTTGCCTTAGCCTATTTTGTGTTTTTGGTGCTGGCATTTTTTGTTCTAGAACTTATTTATTGCAGGCTGGCAAACAGCATTGAGTTAGGTATTCGACAAGAGTTAAAGCACGCGGGGCATAATAATGAGCTATAGCGTATTAAAAGCTGTCAGCAATAAAGCCGCCATGGCTGCCTTGATGTTGCTGGCTATGATGTCGGGGGTAATGGCCGCAGGGCCAGACCTAGGCGATGTAGAACGGCAGCCACTCAATATTACCGCCATTGCTTTATTCGGCTTATTTGTAGTGGTTACCTTGTTTATTAGTTACTGGGCTTCAAAGCGGACTAGCAGCAGCAGTGATTTTTACACCGGCGGTGGCAAAATAACAGGCCTGCAAAATGGTACGGCTATTGCGGGCGACTTTATGTCGGCCGCCTCTTTTCTGGGGGTTTCTAGCCTCATTTATGCGTTTGGTTTTGACGGTTTAATCTTCGGCTTAGGTGCCGTTGCCGGGTGGCCTATGTTGCTGTTTCTACTCTCAGAAAGAGTGCGTAACTTAGGTAAATACACCTTTACCGATGTAGTAGCTATACGATTAGAAAAAATGCGTACCCGCATAATTTCTGTGCTGGGCTCTGTTACCGTGGTGATCTTTTATCTTATTGCCCAAATGGTTGGGGCCGGTAAGCTGATTGAGCTGCTATTTGGCCTGCCCTACGAAATTGCCGTGGTGATCGTCAGCCTATTGGTTATTGCCTACGTAGCCTTTGGTGGCATGCTGGCCACAACCTGGGTGCAAATAGTTAAAGCTGTGATGCTGCTATTTGGTATCACCCTGATGGCCATTTTGGTGCTATATCAAGTAGATTTTAATTTTGCCACTTTGCTAGCGCAGGCCACGCAGGCCCACCCCGCGGGCAATGATTTGTTAAAACCGGGGCGGCTATATGATGACCCCATACAAGTTGCCACGATATTAGCCACCATGATGTTTGGCATACTGGGTTTGCCACATATTTTGATGCGCCTTTTTACCGTGCCCAATGCTCATGAATCGCGACGCTCTGCGCTCTACGCCTCATTATTTATTGGTTATTTTTACTTGCTATTAGTCGTGGTGGGTTTTGGCATTGTGGTGCACGTGCTCAATAACCAGCAATTTATGGATGCCAGTGGTGGTTTGATAGGCGGCAATAATATGGCGGCCATACATCTCGCCAATGCTTTAGGCGGCAGCCTGCTAATGGGCTTTATGTCTGCCGTTGCCTTCGCAACTATTTTAGCGGTGGTGGCTGGCCTTACCGTGGCTGGCGCGGCCGCTATTGCCCACGATCTCTATGCTGAGGTTTTACATAAGGGCAAGCCCGATCCGCAAAAGGAAATCAGGCTAACCCGTATTGTTACTGTGCTATTAGGTTTAGTGGCAGTGGCCTTGGGTATATTGTTTCAGGATCAAAACATAGCCATTATTGCCGCCCTGCCTATGGTGGTAGCAGCCAGCGTTAACTTCCCTATTTTGATTATGTCTATCTACTGGGGTCCTATGACCACCCGTGGCGCCATCGCTGGTGCCTTGGTAGGCTTTGTGTCGTCTATAACGCTGATTTGCGTGAGCCCCAAAGTATGGGTAGATGTGTTGGGCTTTGAGCAGGCGCTGTTCCCCTATGACTACCCTGCTCTATTTACCATGCCGCTGTCGTTTATTGCGATATGGCTTTTCTCGGTCACCGATAACTCGACGCGGGGCAAAACTGACCGTGCAGGCTATGCTGAGATGCTGGTGCAGGCTGAGCTGGGGCATATTGACCGTTAGCAGGGCTAGCGGCTGTAATAGGCTGTAGGTGGGCAATCTAGCCGACGCCTGCGGCCATGCGCGAAGAATAGTGGAGCTAGGGGGCGAATTGAATTAAAGCAGCTTAAGGCTGCTTTGGCCCTACGGGCTCCATGAGTAAAGCTGGCGCTCAATTCCTGATTTAATCAGAATCTGAGAACCTCACAGTTTCAAGCCCTAATAATGGCTTGCTAGCTTAAGAGTTGAGCTTAGTGTCGAGAAGGTTATCGCAGAAAGTGGTGCCCGGGGCCGGACTTGAACCGGCACACTCGTAAGAGCGGGAGATTTTAAGTCTCCTGTGTCTACCAATTCCACCACCCGGGCATATCGAGAGGTTATTTATACACGGTGGTAGCCGTGTTAGATGCAGGCTTTCAGCCAGCACCCTGTCATCAAATGATGGAGGCGCGACCCGGAATCGAACCGGGATAAACGGATTTGCAATCCGCGGCATAACCATTTTGCTATCGCGCCTTAGTTAGCAGCCATAAGGCACTCTATCAGTGCGAAGGCACACCATCGAGTACGATAGCTGGCTAAAAATTGGAGCGGGAAACCGGGTTCGAACCGGCGACCTCAACCTTGGCAAGGTTGCGCTCTACCAACTGAGCTATTCCCGCAACGTCTTCGAAGTGGCTAATTGCTCATCCCCGAAAAGTGCGCCTATTCTAATGTTTCGAGCGTAACTGTCAACAACACAATGAGTATCTTATTGAAAAATAATGAATAAAATTCTCATTCTGGATAGTTATTAAGCAAACCACTGCAGGGTCGATTATTTACTATCCAACTTGAACTCTGGAGCCGCGGCACGCAGGTAAACAAACATAGACCACAGGGTTAAAGCAGCGGCTATATACATCACGATAACACCAGATATGATCCATACCCCACTGCGCTCGGGGGCAGCCAGCAGCAAAATAAAGATGGAGATCATTTGCAGTGCTGTTTTAAATTTGCCCACATTAGAGACGGCAACGCTGGTGCGCTTGCCCAATTCAGCCATCCACTCACGCAGTGCCGAAATGAGCACTTCCCGGCCTATGATGATCATCGCTGGCAAGGTAAACCACCAAACCCCCATACGCTCTACTAGCAGGGTCAATACGATAACCACCATTAACTTATCGGCCACAGGGTCTAAAAAGGCACCAAAGGGCGTGCTCTGGTTGAGCCTGCGAGCTAAATAGCCATCCAGCCAGTCGGTTACCCCCGCCAAAGCAAAGATCAATGCCGAGGCGGTATAGCTCCAGGCAAAGGGTAGATAAAATACAAATACACAGAGAGGGATGAGCAGAATTCTGAACAGGGTTAAAATATTGGGTAAGTTCATTCAATAAGGGCTTAGGTCTTTGCTGTTAAATAGGGATGAAGCTGCAGTTTAACTGTTATGCAGAGCAGTATATATATCTATGGCTAATTTTTGGCTAATTCCCGGTACTTTTGCCAAATCGTCCGCGCTGGCGGCACTGACCTCCTGCCAGCCGCCAAAATGGCGCAGCAGTTCGCGGCGGCGTTTGGGGCCTACGCCCGCTATATCCTGTAGAGGGGACTCACGGCGTTTTTTATCTCGGCGTTGTTTGTGGCCGGTTATCGCAAAACGATGGGACTCGTCGCGTATATGCTGGATCAGATGCAGCGCCGATGAATCTGAGGGCAGCACAAATTCCTCGCCGGTATCGGGCCGGTACAGGTATTCAAAGCCCGCCTTACGGGTGGTGCCTTTGGCTATGCCCACCACCATTAAATCGCTGACACCCAAAGCCTCTAGCACCTGAGTGGCCTGCCCCACCTGCCCTTTGCCACCATCTATAAATAAAATATCAGGCTTTTTCTCATCACCTGCTTTAATGCGGGCATAGCGGCGCTTAAGCGCCTGCTGCATGGCCGCATAATCATCACCACCGGTAATACCCTCTATGTTGAAGCGGCGATAGTCCGATTTTAACGGCCCGTTTTGATCAAATACCACACAGGAGGCCACCGTGGCCTCACCGGAGCTATGGCTGATATCAAAGCACTCCATACGCTTGGGTAGGTCGGCCAGTGATAGTACTTCTTGTAGCGCCGCAAAACGGCTATGTATGTTTTGCTTATTTGCCAAATGGCTGCTGAGGTTTTGGCTGGCAGTTTGCTGGGCCAGTTTTAGCCACTGCGACCTAGCGCTGCGCACCTTGTGGCTGATAGTAATTTGCTTTTGGCTGGCTTGGTTTAGCGCCTCGTTGATGACTCCTTGGTCTTCCAGCTCATGGCTGCTGACTATTTGCGCGGGGACTTCACGGGCCGAGCCCGGTGATAAATAAAACTGGGCTAAAAAGGCCGCCAGTATTTGCCCTGGCTGTTCGTCTAAGTGTGATTTGGGAAAGTAGCTCTTGCTGCCCAGCACCCTGCCACCGCGGATAAACAATACCTGTATACAGATGGCACCAGCACTTAGCTCGCAGGCGAACAAGTCTACATCGCCACTGTCGCCATCTATGGTTTGGGTAGCCTGTACTTGCTGCAACTGCTGGATTTTATCGCGCAATAACGCCGCCTGTTCAAATTCCAGCTCAGCGGCGGCAGCCTCCATTTCGTCGGCCAGTTCCTTAATTAGGGTTTTGTTATGGCCTTCTAAAAACATAACCGTGTGTTTAACCGACTCGGCGTAATCTTGCTCCGATATATTATTAACGCAGGGCGCGGTGCAGCGATTTATTTGGTGCTGCAGGCAAGGCCGAGAGCGATTGCTAAAGTAGCTGTTGTCGCACTGCCGAACTTTAAAAACTTTTTGCAATAAATTGAGGCTTTCTTTTACCGCCCCCGCACTGGGGTAAGGGCCAAAGTAACGGCCGCCACCACGTTTAACGCCGCGGTGATAGGATAGCTGCGGATATTTATCGTTGGATAAATACACATAGGGATAGGACTTATCATCGCGCATTAAAATATTGTAAGGCGGTCGATGTTTTTTAATCAGGTTTTGTTCAAGTATTAAGGCTTCGGCCTCGGTGTGAGTAACAGTGACCTGTATAGAGGCAATTTTCGCCACCAGCGCCTGGGTTTTTATAGATAAACCCTTGTTGCGAAAATAGGAGGAGACACGATTTTTTAACTGCTTGGCCTTGCCCACATATAAAATTTTATGCTGGCTGTCGTACATTTGGTAAATGCCGGGTTTGGCCGTTAAGGTTTTTAAAAAATTATCGGCATCAAAGGCTTGTTCACTCATTAACGGCTGGCCACTATACGTCTAAAGGTTAAATTAATACGCCCCTGCACACTGACTTGCTGGGTTTTAGCGAGCTGGTGTTGCCAGTGCTGCTGGGTGCCGCCCTGCATTAATAATAACGAGCCCGATGCTAAATCAATATGGCTGGTACTGCGAGGCTGGCTGTTAGAGCGAAAGCTAAAACGGCGAGTATCACCAAAACTCAGCGAGGCAATTATGGGCTCAGGCCCCAGCTCTTTTTCGTTATCGCTGTGCCAACCTACGCTGTCTTGGCCATTGCGGTAATAATTGGCCAGTACGCTGTTAAAACGCAGGCCTAATTTTTGTTCCAGCATAGCTCTTAGCTCTGCCAGTACTGGGCACCAGTTATGGTGTTGCAGCTGCAAGCCTGAGTAGGCGTAGTGAATGCCCTCATCACCATACCAAGCATTTAGCCTAGGTATGGGCTGCTGCTTACCGTAAACCTTGATGCTATCTTGCCGCCATTGAATTTGCTGCTGCAAAGCGGGCAGCCAGGCTTTTGAGTCGGCAATAAACTGCGGGTAGTAGCGCACATCGGCATTATCCATGGCTAATGGATAACTTTCCTCGGCTGCAAATAAAAAGTCTTGTTGGCTGGCCATGGACAATCCCGTGCTAACAATAAATACGCGGCTCTATTTCTAGCGTTACCTGAAAATGCTGGTAAACGCTGTCTTTTACCTGCTGGGCGTAGTTAATAATATCCTTGCCACTGCCGCCTTGGTTAATCAACACTAGCGCTTGTTGCTGATGCATAGCGACACCGTGAAGGCTTTTGCCCTTCCAGCCCAGTTGTTCAATTAACCACCCTGCTGCCAATTTAACATGTTGAGTATCCAGCGGGTAATAAACCAATTGTGGATGTTGTTTGAGTAGCTCTTGGCATTGGCTGTGCGTAATAACCGGGTTTTTAAAAAAGCTACCCGCATTAGGTAATTGTTCGGGCAGTGGTAACTTGGAAGAACGTATGGCAATAACCGCGTCGGCTACTTGTTGTGCACTGGGCTGGTCAATGTTCTGCTGCTGAAAAAACTGCTGCAGGGCTTGATAGCCTATATTGGCGTGAAAGCTTTTGCTGAGTTTTAAACATAACTCAGTAATAATAAATTTATCTTGCAGTGAGCCTTTAAAAATGCTGTCTCTATAAGCCAGTTGGCATTGCGCTTTGCTGAGCTCGCGCCATTCACCACTGTCTATATCTAAGCCTTTGAGGCTAAGCAGCACATCACTAAGTTCTACGCCGTAGGCACCGATATTTTGTATAGCAGCGGCCCCGACTCTGCCGGGTATAAGCGCTAGGTTTTCTAAACCGTAGTAACCTTGCTGCACGCAGTACATAACAAAGTTATGCCAGTTTTCACCAGCTTGCACGGTGATAACAGCCTCATCGCCCTGCTCACTCACAACCACACCTTGGCTATTAAGCTGTATAACTAAACCGCTTAAAGACTCAGCCAATACAATATTGGAGCCACCACCTATGACGGTAATAGCCAGTTGATGTTGTTTGGCATACTTAACTGCCGCGAATAACTCGCTGGTATTTTCAACGCTCACAAAGTATTCAGCTGTGGCGGCCACGGCTAAGCTGTTGTAGTTTTTTAAATCGATATTGCGTTGTAAATTCACGTCATTAACTAATGGGGTTTATAGGGTGTGTTGTTTGAGTATGTGCTTGATTAAACCCTGGCTGGCATCACTAACCAGGTCTAGTACTAAATCAAAACCTTCGTCGCCACCGTAGTATGGGTCGGGTACTACGCGGTGGCTGGCTTGCGAGCTGTAACTAAGAAACAAGCCTATTTCCGCACGACAAGAATCGGGGGCCATTGCTAGTAGCTCACTGAGATTATCTTCATCCATGGCCAGTATGTAGTCGTAGTCGGCAAAATCTTGGCTACAAACGGCGCGTGCACGTAATTCGCTAATATCTATGCCGCGTTGTTTAGCTGCGTCTATGGAGCGCGGGTCTGGTGACTTGCCTATATGCCAGCTGGCAGTGCCGGCTGAATCTACGCTAATACGTTTTGCCAGACCCTGTGCTTTGATTTGCTGGCGCAGCACACCTTCGGCACTGGGTGAACGGCAGATATTACCTAGGCAAACTAATAAGACTTTAATCATGCTCTGCACCTGCAAAAATAGCGCGTACTTTGGCTAAATCCGCTGCGGTATCTATACCTGTGGGTATGGCCTGTACGGCCTCTTGCGCATGTATAGCGACACCGTTTTCCATGGCCCTTAACTGTTCCAGCTTTTCGGTTTGTTCCAGCATACTCATAGGCCACTGCACAAAATCATGTAAAAAATTCACCCGATAAGCGTAGATACCTATGTGGCGATAATAGCTACTGCCCTCAGGCAGGGCTGGTTTGTTGTTGTCGTTGAACTGTGCCCACAAATCTCTACACCAGGGCATGGGCGCGCGTGAAAAATACAAAACCTGGCCCTGCTTATTAATAACAACTTTTACCGCATTAGGGTTGAATACCGTTTCGGCATCGGCAATGCGTTCTATCAAGGTAGCCATACTGGCAAAGCTATTGTCGCTTAAATTATTAGCCACTTGGTTTATGACGGCGGCGGGGATTAAAGGTTCATCGCCCTGCACATTGACCAGTATATGTTCATCGGGTAGCTGTAATTGTGCGGCTACTTCTTGTAGTCGGTCTGTGCCTGATTCATGACTGGCTTTAGTCATAGCCACCTCGGCACCAAAGCCTTTAGCGGCATCGGCTATACGTTGATCATCCGTGGCAATAATCACCCGCTGAGCTTGTGATTGCTCGGCTCTTTCATATACATGCTGAATCATGGGCTTGCCCGCAATATCCAACAGTGGCTTACCCGGTAAACGAGTAGAGGCATAACGGGCTGGAATAATAATGCTAAAACTCATGGTTAAAACTCATTGCTGTTGTTTGGCTGTTAAAGTAGCTAATTGTTTGGCCAAGCGTTGATAAAATTTAGTAGTGATTTCACAGCTCACCGGCAAATACCACATAGACTCGGTCGCAAAGCTTGCAACCTTCACCGCATCTTTCTCGGTCATAATAATAGCCAGCTCATCGTTAAACTGTAAATCGCTGGCGCTGTAGTGATGGTGATCGGCAAAGCTGTGGCTAATGGTATTAAACCCTAGCGCCTTGAGACTGTTAAAAAAACGCTGTGGGTTACCTATGCCGGCCACTGCATGTACTGTGTGTTTATGCGGCCACTGCTCAGTGCTTAGGCTGGCGCCAGTGTGTAGATTAACTAAGGCTTGGGGCTGTAGTTGCATAGCGTAGCAATGCGGGCTGGCTGGCGCAGAGCCACCATTGTAAAGCTGGTAATCGACTTGTTTAAGGCGGCTAAGTGGTTCGCGCAAAGGGCCTGCGGGCAATAACCAGCCATTGCCAAATTGGCGTTGGCCATCGACTACAACAATTTCTATATCCCGTTGCAGGGCATAATGTTGCAGGCCATCATCGGCAATAATAATATCGCAGTGATATTGCGCTAATAAATAACGCGCTGCCGCCGGTCTATCAGCGGCAATCACTAAGGGGCACTGGCTGGCTCTAGCAATTAATAAGGGTTCATCACCAGACTCCAGAGCGTTGGAATTTTCCGTGACCGCATAGGGGTAATGAGGTGCCTGGCTGCCATAACCGCGGCTAATAATGCCCGGCTGGTAGCCCTGCGCTTTTAAGTATTTGGCCAAGGCGACCACTACAGGGGTTTTACCCGTACCGCCTACGGCAATATTGCCCACTATGATAACCGGTACCGGTGCGCGGTAAGATTTAATTAGCCCTAGCCGGTAGCAGTAAGCGCGCAGGCTGATTAACAGGCCGTACAATAAAGAGAGCGGCAGTAATAATTGCGGCCACAGTGCTTTGCTATACCACGCTTTGGCTAAGCGATGTTGTTTGGCGCTAGTCTGTTGGGCTGTCATTAAACTGGTTTTTGTGTAGATCGGCGTAACGGCCACCTAAGGCCAATAAACTGTCGTGGTCGCCCTGCTCTACAATTCTGCCCTGCTCCATCACCACGATAATATCGGCGTTTTCTATGGTAGATAGGCGGTGGGCAATCACTAGTGTGGTACGTGATTCCATTACGGCTTCTAGGGCATCTTGGATATGGCGTTCGGATTGATTGTCCAAGGCCGAAGTAGCCTCGTCCAAAATCAGTATGGGGGCATCTTTTAATAGGGCTCTGGCAATGGCTAGGCGCTGCCTTTGGCCGCCCGATAGCATCACCCCATCTTCGCCGGTGATAGTGTCTAAACCTTGCGGTAAATTAGCAATAAAGTCCTGAGCATGAGCCGCATTAACCGCGGCATGAATGTCATCATCACTGGCATCTGCCATAGCGCCGTAGGCAATATTATTGCGTATAGTGTCGTTGAATAAGGTAACCGATTGGGTAACTACGGCTATATGGCTGCGTAAGTTTTCTAGGCTATAGTCGGTAATAGGCTTGCCATCTAAGTAAATAACACCTTCGGAATAGTCATAAAAACGGGTTATTAAGCTAGCCAGCGAAGACTTGCCGCTGCCCGATGAGCCAACTAGGGCGACCGTTTGGCCGGGTTTAATGGTTAAATTAATATCGTGTAATACATGGCCATTTTCGTCGTTATAGCCAAAATTAATGTTTTTAAACTCTATCTCACCATCGACTTTTTCTACTTGGTAAGTCCCTTCATCTTTTTCTACTTGGCTATCTAAAAAGCCGAACACATCGGTAGCTGCGGCCAAGCCTTTTTGCACATCAGAGAATACTTCACTGAGTTGGCGTATAGGTTTAGGCAAGAGCATGGCGGCGGTTAAATAAGCGACAAAGGTTCCCGCAGACATTTCGCCAGACAAACCCAAACCCACCCACACTAGAAAGGCTAGCACTAGGGTAACAGGCTGCTGTATTACCGGTGGGCTAATGGCGTTGTAAAAACCCATTTTTACCGATTGATCTAAATTTTTATTGCTGGCTTTGTGGAATTTAGCGCGTTCGGTATCCAAACCGCCAAACACCCTCACCTCTTTGTAGGCGGAGATGGTTTCGCTGGTAACCTGAGTTACCTCCCCCATAGAGACCTGAATTTTTTCGCTGATTTTTCTAAAGCGCTTGCTTACCCAGGTAACAATTAACGCAACTACCGGTAAAGCCAAAAACAAAAACAGTGACAGCTGCCAGTTTACATAAAATAAATAAGCCACCAGGCCTGCAGAGAACAAGCCCTCGCGAATAATAATTTTAAGTGATGAGGTTACTGCCTTGGTAACTTGCTCAACATTAAAAATAATTTTTGAAATCAAAAAACCGCTAGATTGGCCGTCATACTCTTTGCTGGGCACCAGCAGCATATGGTCAAATATATTGCAGCGCAGTTTATGAATAAGATGGCGCGAAATATAGGTAATGTAATAATGGCCAAAAAAGAAGCCCACACCGCGCATTAGTCCCAGCAAAATAATGCTGCCTACTATCCAGTTGCGCGCCTGGCTGGGTTGCATATTGTCACCGGCTATATCCATCACCAAGGAGGCAACAATACCGCCGCTATTATTGGCGAGGCTGCCGTTGATGCTGTCGACAATAAAACCCATTAAATCGGCCATGGCAATTTGTGAGACCGAAAAAATCATGAAGCCTATAATGGACAAGGCAAAAACGAACCAGTACTCCGTTACATAGCGTAATAAACGTAGATAGGCTGTTAAATCACCGTCGGTATTGATTTTAGACATAATGGCTTCGTATTAGGGGGTTATTCAGCAGCGGGCTGCTGCGTAGTTAAGCTTAGTTTAGCAAAGCCTAGTTGGCCTGCGGCATCCATGGCGGTAATTACTGCCTGATGCGGGGTTTGCGCATCAGCAGTGATTACCAAGGGCAAATCAGTATTGCCACTGCTGGTTTCGCTTAAGGCTTTTTGCAGGTTTGCTAAATTAGAGCTTACCAAGCTGCGGCCATTGACTGCATAGTTACCGCTGCTATTAATGGTTACTTCTATGCTTTCTACCGCCACGGCGGTTTCATCACCGGTGGCTTCAGGCAGGTTGAGGCTGAGATGGGTTTCTTTGGTAAAACTAGTAGACACCATGAAAAAAATTAGCAGCAAAAACACCACATCAATTAAGGGTGTTAGATTAACACTAACTTCTTGATTTTTTTGACGACGAAATTGCACTGGACTGCCCCTCAATTAAGCCGTTTATGGAGCTTCTTTAAAATCAACTTTACGCTCGCCGTGCAGGGCGTCGACTAACTTAATAGTCTCCTGCTCTAAGGTCACCACAATAGTATCTATGCGGCGTAAAAAATAGCGGTGCATCACCAGTGCCGGTATTGCCACGCTTAAACCGGCGGCCGTGGTAATTAGGGCTTCAGAGATACCGCCCGCTAATACGCCCGCGTTGCCGGTGCCCTCAAGCATAATGGCAGTAAACACTTTAATCATACCGATAACTGTGCCCAACAAGCCCAGCAAAGGCGCTATGGCGCTAATAGTGCCCAGGGTGTCGAGAAAATGTTCTAAGTCGTGGATAACATGAGCGGCAGCTTCTTGTATGCTTTCTTTCATAACATCGCGGCCATGCATGGAATTACTAAGCCCTGCTGCCAAGATGCGGCCCAGCGGTGAACTGGCTTTGAGCTCACGCAACTTATTGGCGTCTAATTGATTGTTTTTAAGCCAGCCCCATACTTGCCCCAATAAATTACTGGGGGCAATTTTTTGTGGATTTAAAGCGATAATGCGCTCTACGCAGATAGCTACCGCTAAGATAGAACAGAGAATAATGGGTAGCATTAACCAGCCACCTGATGTTACCAATTCCAGCACATAAACCCCCACGCCCTTATGATTATTAGCGGGCATTATATGCGACCTATCTGCATTGAGCTACGTTGTTATTGCCAATAATAGGCTTTATTGGCTCGTTGCGACTGTATGGTGAACTCTGTCGCAGTGGCATCCAAGATTAATGCGCCCTGCTCGGCGGTATTAAAGCTACGGGCATTGAGTTGTTGATAGCGCTGTACCACTTTGTTGTTGGGGTGATTAAAACGATTTTTATAGCCCGTTGAATAAATCACTACCCTGGGTTGTACCCGTTTAATAAACGGCCAGGATGACGAACTTACACTGCCGTGGTGTGGGGCTAGCAAAATATCAGCCTGCAACTGCTGTTGATAGTCTGCCACCAATTGCTGCTCTCTGGCGCGCTCTATATCACCGGTTAATAATATTGTGTGATAAGCGTTGCTGACTTTTAACACGCAAGAAGCATTATTGCCGCTGCTGTTTTTGCTCTTATCAGCCGCCAAAAATTGAAAGTCTACCCCGTACCACTGCCAGCGCTGCTGCTGACAGTGCTGGGCGCCATAATAGTTAGGCTGTTGTTCGCCCCAATACACCTGCTTGACCTCAAGCTGCTGCAATAGCTGCGCGGCACCACCAGCGTGATCATTGTCGCCATGGCTAACAACCAGCACATCTAAGCTATCAATACCCTGTGACCTCAAATACGGCAGTATCACGCTATTAGCCATGCTGCCACCTTGCCAGGCGGCACCGGTATCAAATAATACGTGCTTGTCATTACTGCTGAGTAATACCGCTAGGCCCTGGCCCACATCAAATACCAGCGCCTGCAACTGATGCGCTGTTTTAGTTGGGCTGGGGTAATACCACAGCGGTATGCACAATAGGCAGGCCAGCCAGCGCCCCGGTATCGCTCTAGGTAATAACAGCAATAAACTGGCAGATAGCAGTAATAATGCCCCTAACCAGTTGTGGACACCGCCATATAACACTGGCGCATGCGCTACTAATAACTCTAATGCCGCCATAAATTGTGCCAGCATGGTATTGGCAGCCAGCCACAGAGCTTGCGAGATTAAGCCTTGATCTAGCAGGCTTAGCAAAGCCGCCAGCATTAAGCCCGGCACTAACAGCAAGCTAAACACGGGGATGGCGATAACATTCACCAGCACTGCCACCAGCGGTGCTTGTTGGAACAGCAGCAATAGCACAGGGGTAAGACCAACAAACACCGCCCACTGCGCCCTAAGCCAGGGTTGCTGCCAAAACTTGAGCTGACCGGGCTGGGCCGTGTAGCGGAGACTACAGCACAGTAATATGGCGGCCACCGCCATAAATGATAGGTAAAACGAGGGGCTGATTACCGCCAAAGGATCCAGCAATAAACACAGCAATAAGGCTAAGTTGTAGCGATACCACAATGACAAGTGGCGGCAAAAAAGTAGGCTCAACATAAACACCCACACCATAATCACCGCTCGCTGTGTGGGCAGTGAGAAGCCTGCGGCGGCGGCATAGGCTCCTGCAAAAATACAGGCTGTCACACAGGCATAGGCTATGACATGCTGGGGCTGCAGTAGCAATGCCAGCAAGCGCCCTAAATAAAATCCCAGCACCGCCAATATGCCTATATGGAGCCCAGATATAACCCATAAATGGATGGTGCCAGTGGTGCTTAATAGCTGCCATTGCTCGCTGCTAACCCCTCGTTTGTCAGCTAATAACAGCGCCTTAATGAGACTGGCATGGCTCAAACCCTGTAGCTGCAAATCTAAAAACTTGGCGGCACGCCAGCGCCAGTAATCTATGCTGTTATAGCGCTGGCCCAGTAGTTGGTTATGGGCGCTAGTGACTACCTTACCCTGGCCATCTATGCCCTGTTGCAGCAGCCAGGCCTGGTAGTCAAAACCCGCGGGGTTACTCAGTCCACGAGGTGGTCGCAAGCTGACGCTGAGCTGCCAGTGCTGGCCGGGGATTAGCGTGGGGCCGTTATACCAATACAGCTGCACTTTTTGTAACGCTAGCTCTACCCCAACTGCGGTTTGGCTGTTTTGCAGCTGCAGCTCAAAACGCTGCAGGTTTTGCCCGTATTTCATGCTGTGTTTGGGTAAGCCAACCACAACACCGCTAAGCGCTAGGGTCTGGTCTTCCAGATTGGGCGCTAAGCGCTGTGCTAACAGACGCTGGCCATAGTGATTACCATAGGCCAGGCCCAGCAGTAGCAGCAATAACAGGATCAGGTAAGGCTGATAGCTTTGATGCCTCAAGCGCAGGCATAGCAGCAATAAAGCTACACCGGCAATAAGCAGTAGGTAGGGTGAGAGTAAATAAGGTAAGCCTGCCGCCAAGGCTATGCCTAAGCTAAGCGCAACCATCCGTGATTGCATGATACTGTTTCCGTTATTGAGTACTTGAAGGCATAATATGCGCCATTTATTGGCATTTCTACAAATTGAGAGTTAAGGGATAACGCCGTTTACTATGAGCAAGAAGTTTATTCAGCGTTTCTTACCCGATCCAGCATGGATTAAAAATCATCAGTCACTGCACTTTTTGGGTGACTGGTTACACGACCCCAATATTTGGCATCTCAATCGCCGCAGCGCTTCTATCGCCGTGTTTATAGGCCTGTTTATCGCCTTTGTACCGCTGCCCTCGCAAATGCTAATGGCTGCCATTATGGCCGTATTACTTAGGGTTAATTTGCCGCTGTCGGTATTATTAGTATGGACCAGCAACCCCATTACTATGCCGCCGCTATTTTACATGGCGTATAAAGTGGGCTTTGCCCTGATCGGCGACAATCACGCGCCCGCCTTTCATTTTGAACTGTCTTGGCAGTGGCTGAGTACAGGCCTTGCTAATATTTGGCAGCCGTTTTTACTGGGCTGTTTTGTGTGCGGCCTATTCTTTGGCTTGCTGGGCAGCGCCCTAACCCGCTTGGCCTGGCGCTGGCATGTAATACACCTGTGGCATAAGCGCCGCCTGAGCCGTCTGCCCGTTAAAAAATAGCACTACTCGTAACGCAGTGCTTCTGCTGGCCTGACCTTGGCGGCGCGCCAGGCCGGGTAGATAGTCGCTAAGATGCTCATCGTAAAGGCCGTGCCAGCCACTAAGCTAACATCCCACCAGCGCATATCCACCGGCAAGTAATCTACTGGGTAAACATCGGAGTTTAGAAACTGGTACTGCAGTAATTGCTCTAGGCCCGCTACCATATCACCTACACTGGCACTCAGCCCTAAACCCAGCAGCACGCCAAACACCGTGCCTACCAAGCCTATTAAGCTGCCCTGCACGACAAAAATCATCATCACTTGCCTAGGGCTGGCGCCCAAAGTGCGTAGGATGGCAATATCGCCCTGTTTGTCGGTGACTACCATCACCAGCGCTGACACCACATTAAAAGCGGCCACGGCAATAATAATAAACAACATTAAACCCACCAGCTGTTTAGAGAGTTGTATGGCGGAATATAAATTGCCATGGCTGCGGGTCCAATCGCGGCTGCTATAGCCATAGGGTAGATTTTGTTCTATCTCCCAAGCGACACGCGGCGCTGAAAAGGTATTGTGCAGTAACAACCGCAGGCCTTGCGCCGAGGGGTTGCCAGCCAATAAAGGCTGAGCACTAGCCAGTGACAGTAATATCACCGACTGATCGAGCTCGGTGCCGGTGTTAAATTGTTCCAGTAGTTGCAGCCGTTTAAAAATAGGCTGGGTTTTGCCCTGAGCAGATTGCTGAGGAATCATGATATTGACGTGATCACCGCTGTGTAAATTTAAACGCTGGGCTAAGGCACGGCCTATAATTACAGAGTCCGCCTGTTGATCTAACTGCTGCAAGGCCTGCGGCTGAATAAATTGATCAATAATAGAAACCTGCGCTTCACGCTTTACGTCTATGCCGTAAATCATCACTGACTCTACATCGGTGCCGTGCAATAACATGCCGCCCAGTTGTACAAAAGGTGCGGCGGCAGCCACCTGAGGGTGCTGACGTATAATGCTTTCCACCGCCGGCCAATCACTGTGTTCGCCATGACTGCTAATCGTGATATGCGGTACTAAACCTAAAATACGCTCGCGCATTTCTTTATCAAAGCCATTCATCACCGATAGCACAACGATTAATAAAGCCACGCCCACAGTCATGCCCAGCATAGAAACCAAGGAGATAAACGACACCAACTGGCTGCGCCGTTTAGCACCGGCGTAGCGCAGGCCTATAAAAAATGAGCAGGGTTTAAACATGGCCTTAACTAACCTCAGCCTGCAAATGTAACTGCCCTTCGAATAAGCTATACACTTTATTCATGCGCTGCGCCAAGGACATATCGTGAGTGACAATAATAAAGCTGGTATCCAAGTTGCGATTGAGTTCGGCCATTAGCTGATGTATGTCGTCGGCGGTGTGTTGATCTAAATTACCCGTGGGCTCATCCATTAATACACATTGTGGCGCAGTGACTAAGGCGCGGGCAATGGCAACGCGTTGGCGCTCGCCGCCCGATAATTCACTGGGTTTATGTTGTAAACGTTGCCCCAGCCCCACCCGCTGCAAAAAATCGGTGGCCTGTGTTTTAGCCTGTTTTGCAGAGCAGCTACCTAATAACAGTGGCATGGCCACATTTTCCAGAGCACTAAACTCGCCTAATAAATGATGGAATTGATAAACAAAACCCAAATGTTGCTGGCGTAAAAAACCGCGCTGGGTTTCTGATAAATCATTAAAGGACTGGCCGCTAATACTAACGCTGCCCTGGCTGGGCAAATCTAAACCACCCAACATATTTAACAGCGTTGATTTACCCGACCCCGAAGCCCCAACTATGGCCAGCATTTCGCCTGCGGCCACTTGCAGGTTGACGCCCTGCAGTACCGCCAATTGCTCTGGCCCTTGCTGGTAACTTTTATAAACATTTTCACAGGCTAAAACGATAGCTTGGGATTGAGCTGGGGGTTGAGGTTGAGAATTCAAGCGACACCTTCTTTATCAGTATTATTCATAGCGCAAAGCTTCGGCTGGGTGAATATTAGCCGCGCGCATAGCGGGGTATATAGTGGCTAAAGCGCTAAGTAAAAAGCCAGCACCGGCAATAATGGCGACATCTTGCCACTGCACCAGCGAGGGGATTTTACTTATAAAATAAACATTGGGGTTAAATACCGTAAGGCCCAGCCAAGATTCCACTGTTGCCACTACCTCCCCCACATAAAAAGCTAAGGGTAAGCCCAGTACTATGCCCAGTAAAATACCGCCGCTACCTACCGCCATGCCCTGTATCATAAAAATATTGCGTATGGCCTTGGGTGACATACCCATGGTGCGCAGTACTGCTATATCCGAGCGTTTGTCGGCCACCATCATGGTTAAAATAGAAATAATATTAAACGCAGCTATGGTCACTATCACTAACAGCAGCAAGGTGATCATGGTTTTTTCCATTTTCATAGCTTGAAATAAACTGCCCTGTGATTGCTGCCAACTGCTGGCTATCGCGCCGGGAAATAATTGTTGGGCCAATTGTGGTAATAGTGTGGGCGCAGAAAAAATATCTTCCAGCTCCACACGCAAGCCGGTAACTGCCTGGCCCAATTGAAATAGCTTTTGGCCATCGGCTAAATGAATAAATGCGGTATCGCTATCTAGCTGTGCGCCCACGCTAAAAATGGCAACAACGGTAAAACGCTTGACTCTGGGGTACACCCCTACCGGTGTAATCGTCACCTTGGGTAGCATGACGGTAACTTCATCCCCCGGCCTGACACCTAAGTACCTAGCTAAAATATCCCCCAACACTATGCCGTAGCGCCCCGGCGCTAATTGCGTCATATCGCCAGCAATCATGTGATCGGCCATGGACCATACGCCCTGCTCCAAGCTGGGATCTATGGCATTTAAACGCGCATTGCGCAGCAGGCCATAGCGGCTAAGCATAATATTGCCCGCCACATAGGGGGCTGCTGCCTTAACCCCTGGCTGTTGGGCTAATTGCTGCTGCCAACGTGGCCACTCTTTTAATGCTGGCTGAGCGGTAATATGGCCATGGGGCAATACCGATAGTATGCGGCCACGCAGTTCGGCTTCAAAGCCGTTCATTACCGACAGCACTACAATTAACGCCAGCACACCTAACACCATGCCCAATAAGGAAATTAATGAGACAAAGGAGATAAACTGGTTGCGGCGTTTGGCCTGTGTGTAGCGCAGCCCTATAAACAGGGCTAGGGGCTTATACATAGTTATTTATTATTACCGTTACAGATTAAAAACTTAGCGCTACACTTAGCTATGGATGATCAGTCTTATTTAGCTTTTCATAATCTAAGCTAGTTATAAGCCAACCTTGGCCCGCATCATAGCGAGCCTAGTGCGCACTGGTAAAGCTGAATCAAAACCCGAGCAAAACCCAAGCAAAACAGAGTGTAACCCATCTATGGATAAATCGTCTCCTTCTAATGGCAACCCCTTCGATATAGGGGATATGCGTAATTACTTTCGGGTTAGCTCTGAAGTCAAGGTGCGCACGGTGGTGTGTAGCAAGCAGCAAGTTGACAAGGACCTGTGGCCACAGGCCTTAGCCAAAAGCCCCGCCCTACAATTAGTAGAGACCTTAAGAAACACTGAGCACGAAGCCGCCCCGCTGTTGCGCAGCATAGGCGAGCAAAACCGCGCCATAGAACAGTATTTACGCAACATCAATAAACGCATAGAGCTAATCGCCAATCATTTAAATAACCACGACGAACAGGCCCACGACAGCCAAGAGCAGCAAGTTTTGATCAGCGAGGGCGGTATAGAGTTTAGTATAGAGAGCCTAAGCAAAATTAAACTGCACGACTATTTAGCGCTGGAATTGGTATTAAACTTGTCACAGTTAGCGCTATCGCTGTTTGGTAAGGTGATCAATGTGCGTGAAAAAAATAATCGCTATTTGATAGGTGTAGAGTTTGTGGCCCTTAAAGAGCTGGATAGGCAGCAGTTGGCCAAGCATGTGATACAGCAACAGTTAGTGGATAAGCGCGACGCCAAAAGCGAATCTTAAATAGCGCTGCCAGCGGCAAATAAGCGCATAAAAAAAGGGGCGCAAGCTTAATCGCTGCGCCCCTTTTTGCTGGCCATTTAGTGGCCGTTTTATTTTTTCGTGGCGTCGTAGGCCAAATCGCTGGCACTGGTTTTGGCAGTAGTTGCCACCCTGTCATTCTCTTCGTCACAGACTTGCTTGTCACCACCGCAAACATCACAAGCGGTTTCCATGCCTAGGGCACTCATACCACCGCAGGAACCCTTAATGGGCTTTTTGCCTAGAATTACACCTACGGCCATGGCGGCAATTACAAAGGCGATAAAACAAAAGGTAATGATAAATGTGGCCATGATAGTGTCTCGTTGTTTGCTGTACCGGGGTCAGACCCCGAAGGGCTCTGACCCCTTAATCTGGTTTGATTAGGGGACAGAGCGCTGCGCGGTCTGTCCCCGTAAAGTATTGGGGTGTTGACCCCCCATACTTTACTGCAAATAAGGCCTAAAAGCATCGCTATATTTGGCTTCAAAACCCTTATCAGTTTTAACTAATAGGTATATAGCTAAGCCCTGCTGTTGCGCCAGCGCTAGCCCTGCCTCAGGCCCCATCACATTAATGGCAGTGGCTAAGCCATCGGCCTGTGCGGCCTCATCGGCAATCACCGTAACCGAGGCCAAGTTATGCGCAATAGGCTTGCCGGTAATCGGTGAAATAGTATGGGAATAACGTTGGCCGTCTTTTTCAAAATAATTGCGGTAATCACCTGAGGTGGCGACGGCTTTATCACTAATGGCTATGGCTTTATAGGCCTGGCCATAGCTACCATCAGGCTGCTCTATGGCTATACGCCACGGCTGGCCTTTAGGGTTGAGGCCGTTGAGGCGTAATTCGCCACCCACTTCTACCATAAAGTGGCTATAGCCCTGCTCTAGCAATAAATCTGCTAGCTGATCAACACCGTAGCCTTTGGCTATAGCCGAGAGATCAATTTGCAAGTCGGTTTTTTTGCTGATTTCTATGCTGCCTATATTGAGCTCTATATTTTGAAAACCGGCATCGGCTAATAGGCTATCAATTTGCGACTGGCTGGGCACTCTATCTTCATGGCCGCTATTGCCAAAGCCCCAAGCGTTAACCAGGGGGCCTACGGTTACATCAAAAGCGCCGCCAGTTAACCAGCTTATTTCCATGCTTTGTAACAGCACATGAAACAGCTCTGGGCTAACTTGCTGCCACTGCCCCGCCGGCAGACGATTGAATTGCATTAATTCAGAGTCAGCGATGTAAGTAGACATCTGTTGATTGATTTGTTGCAGGCGTTTATCGACCAAAGCCTGTATAGCTGGGCCATCGATAGCTTGCTCGCCGTGCACCACGGTGATGTGGTAAGTGGTACCCATAGTCTTGCCGCTAAGCTTTAGCGCCGCAAGCGGCTGCTCGCTGCAAGCAGAGAGTAAAGTACTAACAATTAAAACAAAAACGGAGAGCACTAGTGCTCTCCGTTGCGATAAAAACCTCATGTTTAGGTGAACTCGTCTAGCATGATGTTTTCTTTTTCCACACCCAGATTAGTCAGCATACCGATAACCGCTGAGTTCATCATTGGGGGGCCACACATATAGTATTCACAGTCTTCCGGCGCCTGGTGATCTTTCAGGTAGGCGTCGTGTAATACATTGTGAATAAAGCCGGTTAAACCGTCCCAGTTATCTTCAGGCTGTGGATCACTTAATGCTAAGTGCCAAGTGAAGTTGGGGAACTCTTTAGCCAGTTGATCGTACTCTTCGGCGTAAAAAACTTCACGCAATGAGCGAGCACCGTACCAGAAAGTAATCTTACGATCGGTTTTTAAGCGCTTAAGCTGATCAAAAATGTGCGAGCGCATGGGGGCCATACCTGCACCACCACCTACAAACACCATTTCGTTATCAGTGTCTTTGGCAAAGAATTCACCGAAGGGACCCATAACCTTAACTTTATCGCCTGGCTTGAGGTTAAATACCCAAGAAGACATTTTACCTGGCGTTAATGATAGGTTGTTTGGTGGCGGCGTAGCACAACGGATGTTGAACTTCACTATGCCCTTTTCTTCTGGGTAGTTAGCCATAGAGTAAGCACGGATAACGGGCTCATCAACTTTAGAAACTACATCTAAAAAGCCAAAGCGTTCCCAGTCACCTTTATACTCATCACCTAGATCAAAGTCAGAGTACTTCACCGTATGTGGTGGGCACTCTAGCTGTACATAACCACCGGCGCGGAAATCTACATCTTCGCCTTCAGGCAGTGTTAACACTAGCTCTTTGATAAAAGTAGCCACGTTGTCGTTGCTGGCAACCGTGGTTTCCCACTGCTTAATACCAAACACTTCTTCAGGCACTTCAATTTTCATGTCTTGCTTAACAGGTGTTTGGCAAGATAGGCGCAAGCCCTCGCGTGCTTCACGCTTGGTGAAGTGAGGCTCTTCAGTAGGCAGCATAGAGCCGCCACCTTCGGTAACAACACACTTACACTGGGCGCAGCTACCGCCGCCGCCACAGGCCGAGGCTAAAAACACGCCGTTGTTAGCCAGAGTTTGTAACAATTTGTCACCGGCCGGAACCGATAAAGTTTTTTCACCATTAATTTCGATATTGACGTTGCCAGAGCTCACCATACGTGAGCGGGCAAACAAGATGACCACGACCAGCGCTAAAACGATGGCGGTGAACATCACAACACCGAGAACGATTACTGTATTCATAATATTCCTCTATCTTCTCGGTTACAGGTCTATACCACCGAATGACATGAAGCCTAACGACATCAAACCAACGGTGATAAAGGTAATGCCTAAGCCTTGCAGGCCTGCAGGTACATCGCTGTACTTCATCTTTTCGCGTATACCCGCCAAAAGAATAATTGCCAGCGCCCAACCGATACCCGAACCGGCACCAAACACTACAGACTCGCCAAAACCGTACTCACGCTCAACCATAAAGAGTGAAGCACCCATGATGGCGCAGTTTACAGTGATTAAAGGCAGGAATACGCCCAGTGCGTTATATAGCGCTGGTATAAACTTGTCCAAAAACATTTCCAGGATTTGAACCATTGCAGCGATTACGCCGATGTAGCTCAATAAGCCCAAAAAGCTTAGGTCCACGCTTGCGTAGTCTGGGCTAATCCAAACCAAAGCGCCTTCTCTAAGCAGATAGTTATAGATCAGGTAGTTGACCGGTACAGTGATGGTTAACACCACTATTACCGCAATACCCAGGCCTATAGCTGCCTGCATTTTTTTCGAAAGTGCCAATAGCGTACACATGCCTAAAAAGAAGGCTAACGCCATGTTTTCGATGAAAATCGCTTTAACAAATAAACTCAGATAATGTTCCATTTACACACTCTCCTGGGCGCTAGTGTTTTTCGCCATTTTGAATTCAGGAGTTTCAACTTGATCAGTTTTAGCGGTACGTAAAGCCCAAATAAATAAACCGATTAAGAAGAACGCACTAGGTGGTAATAGTAATAAACCGTTAGGGATATACCAGCCGCCATCGTTAACTAAAGGCAGTATCTCGTAGCCCATTAATTTACCTGAGCCAAACAGCTCACGAATTACCGCTACAAAAACCAATACCGCACTGTAGCCCAAGCCATTACCTACACCGTCGAAAAAGCTAGGGATAGGCGAGTTTTTCATCGCAAAGGCTTCTGCCCTACCCATAACAATACAGTTAGTAATGATTAAGCCTACAAATACCGAAAGCTGCTTACTGATTTCATAAGCAACAGCTTTTAGCACTTGGTCTACCACGATTACCAGCGAGGCAATAATTACCATCTGTACGATGATACGAATGCTGCCAGGAATATGGTTGCGGATTAATGAAATACAAAAGTTAGAACAAGCGGTTACTGCGATTACAGACAAACACATAACCAGAGTAACTTTTAAGCTTGAAGTAACCGCCAAGGCAGAACAAACACCCAACACCTGTAAGGCAATGGGGTTGTTCTTAAAAATGGGCTCTATTAAAGAGTCTTTAATCTTAGACATGATTAAGCCTCCCCTGCACGTAAGTTAGTGAGGAATTTTTGGAAACCCATTTCGCCCAGCCAAAACTGAACGAGATTGGTTACACCGCGGCTGGTCAAGGTCGCACCCGCCAAACCATCAACCTCATAGGCTATAGTTGACGATTGAGGGTTTACTGAGCCTTTAACCAGTTGAATTTTGACATCGTCGCCTTGGTAGGCTTTTTTGCCAGGCCACATAGACTTCCACTTAGGGTTGTCTACTTCACCACCCAAACCAGGAGTTTCGGCGTGATCATAAAAGCCCAAACCAGCGATGGTGTTTAAGTCATCCTCTAAAGCTAAGAAGCCGTGCAAAGTTGACCACAGACCTTTACCGCGAATAGGTAAAATAATTTTGTCTAGTTCGCCCGCTTTTTCGATCACATAAACCACAGCGTAGTTTTCGCGACGTAAGATTTTAGCCTGGTCGTTTTCGCCCAATACCACTGACTGCTCAGGGTTTTTGGCTAAACGTAGCTGGTCAAAGGTTGCTGTATCAAATTGGTCGGTAAAAACACCCTTGTCTAAATCGACTATGCGGGTTTTAACCTGTTCAAATTGCTCAGTAACCGGCTTGCTAGCGTCTAGCAAACCCGCAGCGGCAAGAATATTTGTTTGACGGTCTAATAATTTATTGGCTTTCTGCATGTCTTTTAAAAGAACTGCAGCACCAGAGACCACCATAGAACAAACAATACATAGCGCCAGGGCTACGGTAATAGTTTTTGATGTTGTTTCTTTAGACACGTGCAAGCCTCCGTTTAATATTGGCCTGAACCACAAAGTGGTCAATGAACGGCGCGAATAAGTTAGCGAATAAAACGGCTAGCATCATGCCCTCTGGGAATGCTGGGTTAACCACACGGATAATGACTACCATGAAGCCTATCAACAAACCAAAGAACCATTTGCCGGCATCCGTCATAGAAGCCGATACAGGGTCAGTCGCCATAAAGAACATGGCAAAGGCAAAGCCACCTAACACTAGGTGCCACTCCCAAGACATGGCAAACATGGGGTTAGAGTCTGAGCCTATGAGGTTAAATAAGGTAGACGTAGCCACCATACCTAACATCACACCCACAACAATGCGCCATGAAGCAATGCGCGTCCACAACAGGATTAAGCCACCAATTAAAATGGCTAAAGTTGAAGTCTCACCCATGGAGCCTTGGATATTACCGATAAAGGCCTGGTTCCAAGTCATGGCTTGCTGTAAGGCAGCCATGCCGTCACTGGCAGCGATCGATAAAGCGGTAGCGCCGGTGTAGCCATCTATAGCAGTCCAAACCGCATCACCCGACATTTGCGCAGGGTAAGCGAAGAACAAGAAAGCACGGCCCGCTAAAGCAGGGTTTAAGAAGTTTTTACCGGTGCCGCCAAATACTTCCTTACCTATAACAACACCAAAGGTAATACCTAAGGCCACTTGCCATAAAGGAATAGACGGTGGGCAGATTAACGCGAATAGAATAGAGGTTACGAAGAAACCTTCGTTAACTTCATGGCCGCGTTTCATCGCAAACAGCACTTCCCAGAAGCCACCTACGATAAAGGTAACCGCATATACGGGCAGGAAGTACATGGCACCTAACCACATATTATCCCAAATGCTGCTGGGGTCATTACCAGCAAACAAGCCTAGTAAGGCATAACGCCAGTCCTCGCCTACAACGATAGAAGGGTCGGCAGCTAAAATGCTGTTAGCTTGAAAACCAATATTCCACATACCAAAAAACATGGCGGGGAATACACATAACCAAACGGTAATCATCATGCGCTTAAGGTCTATACCGTCGCGTACGTGAGCCGTGGTTTTGGTAGTTGAACCCGGAGTATAAAAAATAGTGTCTGCAGCTTCGTAAAGCGCATACCACTTTTCCCATTTACCGCCTTGGTGAAAGTGCGGCTCTAAATCATCTAATATTTTTCTTAGCGCCATGGGTTAACCCTCCTTCTCTATGCGAGTCAGGTTATCGCGAAGAATCGGACCATACTCATATTTACCCGCACATACATAAGTACATAGGGCTAGATCTTCTTCATCAAGCTCTAAACAACCTAAAGCTTGTGCCATTTCTGTATCACCCACAATTAATGAACGCAGTAATTGAGTAGGTAAAATATCTAAAGGCATTACTGCTTCGTAGTTACCTACCGGTACCATGGCGCGCTCGCTGCCATTAGTGGTGGTGGTAAAGTTAAACAGCTTGCTCTTCATAAACTGGGAGATATAAATGCCCAAGGTTGAGTGCTTATTCGCACCAGCAGACATCCAGCCCATAAACTCACGCTCATCACCTTCAAGTAATACACTCACTTGATTGTGGTAACGGCCTAAGTAAGAAACAGAAGCCTGAGCATTGCGGCCACCTAATATAGAACCGCTAATAATACGGTTCTCACCGGCTTTGCACTGGCCTGCAGTTAATTGCTGCAAATCAGCACCTAGGCGCGTGCGCACTAAGCGTGGCTGCTCTACCTGTGGACCAGCTAAGGCGATAACGCGATCGGTGTATAGCTTACCTTCGGTGAAGGTTTTACCTATGGCGATAACGTCTTGGTAGCCTATAGTCCAGGCAAACTTGTTGGCGTTTACTGGATCTAAGTGATGTATATGGGTGCCGGCTAAACCTGCAGGGTGTGGGCCAGCAAATTCTTCGGCCTGCACGCCAGCAACGCTAGGTACGTCAGTACCTGGAGCCTTACAAACAAAAACCTTAGCAGCAAGTTTGGCGATAACATTAAGGCCATCGGCAAAGGCTTGCTTTTGTTCGGCAATCACTACAGCTGGGTCAGCTGCCAGTGGGTTGGTATCTATGGCCGTAACAAAGATAGAGCTAGCTTGGCTGGCAGGTGCTGGCACACGGCTGTAGGGGCGCGTTCTAAACGCAGTCCACAGGCCAGTGTTAACCAAATTTGCAACAGCGTCTTCACGGCTCACAGTCGCTGGATCTAGTTGTGGGAAAGATTCAAATTCATCTTCCTCAACATCGATAACCAGTGACTGAAATACACGCTTGTCACCACGGTTAATAGCCGAAACTACGCCGGTGGCTGGTGCGGTAAATTGTACACCGTCAGTTTTCTTGTCAGTAAAGATTAGCTGGCCTGTTTTGACCCTATCTCCTGCTTGCACCGCCATGGTGGGTTTCATCCCAACATAGTCATAGCCGATTACCGCAACGGCCCTAGTTTTAGGGCCCTCTTGAATAACCTGCTCAGGCGCACCAGTAATAGGCAAGTCCAAACCCCGATTGATTTTAATCATAGGATGCCGATTCTCGTTTTAGTGAGCGTTAAGTGTAAAAATTAAGGGGAAACACGCTTGTTTAGTTTGTTATTGATGATAAATCACCCCAAAACTCCAGCGTAAGCATAGACCAAAATAGGTCGAACATTCGCCAGAACCACAAACCGCAGGCGTACCTCTCCAAAAATGGGCGCAATTATAAAGACCTAGGCAGGGAATAGCTATATGTAAAACCCCTATTTAACTGATATCACAGGGGTTTTGCGGGGAATTTAGGGCGTAATTAGGGTAAACATCGACTGCAAGGCAGGTGCTTATGGTGTTTCCCACAGCAAACAACAGCGGCTAAAAATAGCCAATTTAGCACCCTGCGAGGCTGGCTGTGCGCATAAGCCCATAGCCGAATACCGCCTATTGCCGCCCTATTTGGGCTTGACGCTGGCCATGGTTTGGAAGATATCTACTGGCAAGGGAAACACTATGGTAGAGCTTTTATCGCCAGCGATATCAGTGAGGGTTTGCATATAGCGCAGCTGTATCGCCTGCGGCTCTTGCGCCAGGGTTTGGGCGGCACTTAACAATTTGGCGGCCGCTTGATCTTCACCTTCGGCGTGTATCACCTTGGCGCGGCGCTCCCGCTCGGCCTCGGCCTGCTTGGCAATGGCGCGTATCATGCTCTCGTCCAGATCCACATGCTTAATCTCCACGTTAGAGACTTTAATGCCCCAGGCATCGGTTTGCTTGTCCAGGCTCTCTTGTATATCGGCATTAAGGGTTTCCCGTTCAGCCAGCATTTCGTCCAGCTCGTGCTGCCCTAGCACCGAGCGCAAAGTGGTTTGCGACAACTGGCTGGTGGCATTGAGAAAATCCTCTACCTGAATAATGGACTTTTGCGGGTCGATTACCCGAAAATACACCACCGCATTGACCTTGACTGAAACATTGTCGCGCGAAATTACGTCCTGAGTAGGCACATCCATCACCACGGTGCGCAAATCCACCCGCACCATTTGTTGCAATATGGGTATGACCACAATCAACCCTGGCCCTTTAACCTTATAAAAGCGTCCCAGCATAAAAATCACCCCGCGCTCGTACTCCCTTAGCACTCGGAATAGCGACAGTAAAAAAATTGCCGCCAGCGCCAATAAAGGGCCGTAATAGTAAAGTGTCGCCATGCTATATGCTCCTATAGTTTATCCACCTGCAAAATAACGCCCTCAGCTTTAATTACCCGCACCCTATCACCCGGTTGTAGCTCTGACTGGCAGCTTACCTGCCATTGCTCGCCCTGTAATTGCACCATGGCCTTACCCTTGTGCATGGCCACCACCTGCGTAGTTAAGCCCTGCATGGGCGAGATGCCAGACACCAGCTGTTGCTTGCGGGCACGCACAATCATACCCAGCACAAAGACCAGCACCGCTGCGCTAGCCGTAGCAAAACTCAAAATCACCGGCAGCGCAATTTGGTAAGCCGGTATGGTGGTATCCATCAAAATAATAGAGCCTATGATAAAGGCGGTGACGCCACCTAAGCCTAAAATACCAAAACTAGGCGCAAAGGCTTCGGCCACCATTAACATGACCCCCAGTGCGATTAGCGCCAAGCCGGCGTAGCTGATTGGCAGTACTTGAAAAGCATACAGCGCCAGCAATAAACACACCCCACCGATAATGCCGGGAAATAAGGTACCAGGGTTGTAGGCCTCCAAAATAAGCCCATAAATCCCCACCATCATTAAAATATAAGCAATATTAGGATCGGTAATGACAATTAAAAACTTGTTGCGCCAGTCGGGCTGGTGGTGGTGAACGGCCGCATCACCCAGCGCTAAAGTTAAGCTACGCCCCGCTGCCGTGACTTGCCGCCCCTGCAGCTGGCGCAACAAATCATCAACATCGCTGGCAATAATATCTATTACCTGTTGCTCCAAGGCCGCCTCCGCAGCAAGGCTGGCACCTGCGCGCACCGCCTTAACCGCCCAGGCCTTATTGCGGCCATGCAAATCTGCCAAGCCCTCTATATAGGCCACAGCATCATTAATCAGCTTTTGCTCCATGGCATTGGCAGGCTTGGCAGGGTTATCGCTATCGGGCTTGGCCTTTTCGGCATCAGGCTTTGGGGCTGAAGGTAAACTGGGGCTGGCAATTTGCACTGGTGTTGCCGCCCCCAAATTAGTGGCAGGTGCCATCGCCGCAATATGACTGGCATATAAAATATAGGTGCCCGCACTGGCTGCGCGCGAACCGCTTGGGGCCACATAGCTGGCTACAGGCACAGGGGAGGCGATTATCGATTTAATGATATCGCGCATGGCACTATCCAGCCCACCGGGGGTATCTATGCGCAGTATTAACAAATCAGCTTTAGCTTGCTCGGCTTGTTTAATGCCACGGATTAAATAATCGGCAGAGGCTGGGCCTACAGCGCCGCGCAGATCCAACAGCCAGACCGAGCTGGCGGCGGCACCGCTATTCAATGCCAGCAATAGGATTAGGCAAAATATTTTACTTAGCTTGCTCATGCGCAAGTATCCGACCAGCTCATAGTACTTTGAGTATAGACCCTGCCAGCGCTAACACCTTGCTACCGCGCCACCAGCCCATGCCCAACCTATACTGCCCTATAGCAAATATTATAAAAAGCCATTCAGTTAGGCTGTTTAATTCTCATCGCTTAATAGCAATTTTCTAAACTTATAGTAAGCAATATTAGCTGGAGGCCCTAGATGAATACCTTGACCCTAGACGGCTGGTGCAAACCCCAAGGCGCACCCAAATCCATGCCTATAGGCATGATCCACTTTCGCATCAGTGAACAAGACCATTTAAAGATGGAGCAGCTAGAAGACAAGCTGCAAAACAGCAGTGACCGCGACGTCATGCTGCCATTGGACATCAATCAACTGGAGCTAAAAACCCCCGACGACTGCGGGCCACTCTCAGACTGCCAGGCAAGAGTTTATATAAGCCCAAATAGCGGCCGAGGCCAGTTTCATTTAGTAGGCCACCGCGCCAGTGATGGCAGCTTGGTTTACACTAATGCTGTGATGGTGGATCAGTTGGGGTAGGCTGAGTATAGCCTGATTAATTAATTTATATTTTTTTAGTAGCTCAATTGATGGGAGGGGAGAAATAAAGCTTAAATTTATATCGCCACTTAAATTTGATGAGCATGGCCACGGCGTTGCCGAGCTCGAAAGTTATAGGGCTTACGTTCTGTTGTCATTAAGATACTCCTTGAGCGATATTGTCGCTTATTTAAAGTATCCGTTAAACTGGGGGAGGTTCACTCTGACCCCATACTTCACTATGTCCCATACTTCAATTCCGCCTCAAAACCCACTTCAACTATCAGATATAACGAACAAATAAAGAAATCAATAATATCAAAAACGACAAAACTAATAGAAACAGAGACACGGTCTGAAACTTCCTACTAACCAAGTAATACGCCTCTGCTCTGCTGTTAATATAATTACTCATGTCACCTGCCAATATTTTTTTATTCAATCGGCTAAGAACTCGGTAATCAAGAAATGAATAATAACCGCGTTCTATCCAGCTTTTTTTCTCGAAACCAACAACTATTTGATATGCATCAAAATCGGTTTTACGCATTTCTTTCAATATTGAATCTATTATCAGAAGAGTTATTAATCTTGATACAACAAAAACAAAAACCAATAAAAAAACCACTGAAATAAATATATTAATTAAAATATCCATCATGATAGCTCAGAAAAATTTAATCTCATTACTACATCTCCTCTTTAAAAAATCCTTCTACAAAATCCTTAACATTTTTAACATCTCCCGTAGCTACTGTATCCGTAGCCACTACAGCCCCTCCTACAATTGTAGCTGAAACACCTACTCCAGCCTCAAAACTTACCCCTGTAATGTCAGCAGCATTACCTCCAGGATTGTTTGTAGGAGAAGTCCCGTGCAATGTAGCTCCAACCGCAAGCCCCGCATCGCCATCAACTGTAAAATCTATCCCCTCGCCAAGGAAATCAGTAATATTATCCATTTTATGCAAACCTACTTCTAAAACTGTTGATAATTGAGGCGTTGTAACTCCGTATGCTTTTGTTGCTGATGATTGATATGTAACCCCATCCTTCCCAAAGTTAATCACTAAATTTCTTGAAAGCTCACCAGCAATTGCCGCCCCTCCTCCGCTCTTTATAGCAAATGAAATTTGAACATCCCTACCATCAGGGTCAATATACAAGTAAGGGTTATTATTAGCATAAGCATACCGATTAAAGTTATGCACGTTATCAAACCCAACCGCATCATTCCCATAAAACCTCCCCAACACAGGATCATAATACCTAGCCTGCATATAAGTCAGCCCTAAATCCGCATCCTCCAAATGCCCGGTATAACCCACGCCTTCGCGTTGGCCATCCTTCGTCTCACCATATGACTTATAATAAGAGCGCCCTAAAATATTCCCAGCCTCATCTGTTTCCAAAACAGGTGACCCTAACAAATCTGTTTGCACAAACACTACAGACTCAGATATCGCAACATTAGCGAAACACAAAAATAATACCGTGATAAATAACTTTTTAATTAATATATTCATTTACGCTTACCCCCACCGGTACCGCCACCAGCCTCACCACTACATCTATATAAGGGCGGACTACTAAAAGTCATGGTTCTGTATGTGCTGCATAAGCCATGAGTATCATTACACGCCTTTACCCTAAAGTAGTACTTGGGCAATGAATTATTACGCGCAAAACTATAAGTCAATTTATTTGCATTAATTTTTGTCACCCAGGAAGCGCCATCACCATTTTTACGTTGCATTACATATCTTGATGCACCAGCGGATTGACTCCAATCAACTTTAATACCACACGATGTTGAGCTGATGAAGTACTGGCTTGCTGATATAGTCGGAACCGCAGGTGTAAAGGGCGCTTCTACATTAACGACTGTGGATATTTTCCACCCACTACAACTATCATCAGCACTACCATTACAAGCCCTAACTCGATACTTATAGCTCCCGTCTGTAACCCCACTTATCGATGTTGAAGTACCTGACATAGTTATTGACACCGCCGTCCATACAGCGTTGTTTTTTTGTTGCCACAGCTCCGTGCGAGTCGTTGTGGCAGGCTTTGCCCAACTAATAGCAATCGTTTTATTTGTTACTAATGACGTTGGTACCGTAATAGATGAGGGGAGTTCGGGCGGAAATAAAACGTTAACACTACCCACAGAGGTTAACCAGTCACTGCAACCAGCATCATTACAAGCGCGCACCCTAAACTTATAGTTACCATTGTTACTAATCACAATCGTTTTAACCGTATCGTATAAGGGCTCATTCAAGCTACTATCGTTGGTTACACCTTCAATAACAGTTTCAACTTCATAGTATTCTGTAAACTCTGAACTTAACCAGGTTAAGGTAACATTACCATCACGAATAACATTAGACGGCAAGCCTAGCGACGTGGGAGCTTCTGGCTCAACAAGCGCAGGGTGCGTCCCCCAACCACCACAACCTTTCACGTTACAGGCTTTTACACGATAAGGGCCGGCGTCGGCCGAGGTATACTGCTTACCAACCTGTTTAGCCACCTCAACCCATAACCCTTCTTGATAGGCCTCTATCACATAGTCTTCTGCCTCAATGTGGGAAGCCCACGTTAAGACATACTCACCAAGATTTGGAGTTAGCAAGACTGATTTAACTTGTGAGGGCGCATTATTAATACGAGCAATCACTCTACCATTTAGATAGACGTGGTCAATCACCTCACCAGTGGGCTTCTCTTGATATAGCAACTGACCAGCTTTACTGTAAACAGTATAGGCCGTACCTGACGTTTTAATTTGTTTTACGCGACGATTATGACCATCGTATATATAAGCAATAGCGCCAGAGCTCGTCAGCTGATTAGCTTGATTGTAAATAAACGTTCTTTCACCATTATTAATGACATTACCGTGACTGTCATAATCGAAGTCATAGGTTTTGAAGCCCGTCACTGCATCCAACAGATTGGTAGTTGTATCATAGTTATAAGTCAGCACTTGACCATCTACTACCTTACTAGTGATATTACCCAGCATATCATAATTAAAATCTGCCCCGCCCCAAAAACCACTGGCAGTATCCAAGCGATCTAAATCGTCATATGTAAGCCCAATATCATGGGCCGGTAATAATTTATCGTAGATATTCAATACATTTTTATTATTGTCATAATCGTACTCTAGCCGGTTAATATAAGTACCCGTTATGATTTTTTTGGCATTTAAAAACTGTGGTAGTAACCGCTCATCTAATGTCGTTTGATATTTAATTCCATTAGCCAATTCAACCCAATGGGCTAACCCACTGGGGTGGTAACTGACCTCGGTTACCAAATTAGAAATCACAGAATTAACTTCATGCTGTATCGCTGTCACTTGACCTAGAGCATTATTGGTATAAATTACCGTTCTGCCCGATGGGTACTGCAAGCGCTCCTGATAACCCAGACTATCATATTCACGCTGAAGCGGATAAACCCGGTTATCCAGTGTCATCAACTCCATTTCAACGTTATTTTGACTGTCATAGTCGTAGTTTAACTTGACAAGGTTGTTATCAATTTCTTTTAGGTTACCATTGCCATCCAAAATCTGAGTGACTACTAAATCAGGGTAGGTTGTTGCCATCAAACCCAATTGGTAATCATAAGTAAAAGATGTTTTAGCAGTTGCGGGTACCACCGAGCGATCACAGGTGTCAGCTGAAGAAGCTATACCTTCAGCCCGCCAAGACAGCATATTGTCAGCGCTGTAGCTGTAATAAGTCCAGTTCACCTCTGGCCTAAATAATTTACATAGCCGCTGGTTACTATCGTAAATATACTTATTTTCAAACCCACCTTGTTTTACGGAGGTTTTATTCCCCAAAATATTATAACTAATCTCCGTTGTCACAGACTCCGGCGAGCTAATCATCTTTGCCATTTTCTGCTCAGGCTGGCCATAAGCCAAATAGCTGGTTGTGGTAGCGTTGCCTCGTGGATTAGTTGCTTCGATTTTATTACCTAGCTTGTAGATATAATAAGTGCTCAGCTGAGTAGCGACCTCTTCTTCTTTTTTTACTCTCCCTATCCCATCATAAACAATCGAAAAACCGTCACCCTCGATAGAAGAGATCGATGGATTTGACTGAAAGGTAGGACGACCTTCGTAGTCATATTTAAAATTTTGATAAAAAGCAGTATCCGCTATATTTGTGACATCTTCTGCTTTTGTTAACACCATGCGTAGTAAGGCATCGTAATAACGGACTTCTTTAAAGCTACCTCGAGTGATTTCTTGTACCAGGGAACCATTGAAGCCAGAAGGATCTGAGGATTGTTTGCCACGGTATACAATATTTGTATCATCAAAGGTTACATCGGCAATATTAACAACTTGTAAACGATTCAGATCATCATAGCTATAACTAGTGTTATTACCTCGCCAGTCCGTACGGTTAGTAACATTACCAAAATAATCTACAACCTGACTTGCGCTAGTAGTCGTACCACTATCATAACGATCTGGCTGGATAATCAGCTGAGGTCTGCCACGCTTATAACTATCTAACTGCACCCAACTATTGGCTGTATTGAAGTCTATACGTTTAGGGTTACCATCAGCATGATAAGAAGTAAATGTCTTGACCAGTCGACTGTAAACATACTCCGCACTGATAACTTTTTGATTAGAATATAATCCAGATGAACTAATTGTTTTATAGTTTAGATCCTTAACTGTGATATAGCCCGTACTGCTGTTGTCACTTACTTTCGTTTGGTTTGGTAAATTTATTAGCCAATTGGCAGTGTCATGAATATAAGAAGTTTGAGTGTACTTTTTCTCTGTAGAAAAGTTATTTAACTCTTCTATAAGTTTCGGAACTCCATATGTATTGAAGTCAGAATATCTAGTCGTAAAAATATCTTCACCACCTTCCTTGTAGTCCCTTATAATTGTTTTTGTTTTATTAATGTAAAAATTATCAGAATCATCATTATCCCAAACTGCAATTACATAACCTACCCGCTCTCCTTTGCTATAAAAATTTTCAACTTGACGTAATTTGGTAAAACCATTTTTATCATAATAACGGACCATTACTTCCTGGTTTTCTAAAAAGTTCCACTTACGGCTGTAATAATATTTAGTTTTACCACCATCAGGTGCTGTAACAGTTGTGCTCTTTAAATCACCTGCATCATAGCCTGCAGGTGGCACCAGCCCTGAAATTGTCGGTTTAGTATTACCTTTGTAGGCACCTTTATTTTGTGAATAATTATAATTCCAGGTTTGAGTGGCAACGCCTGGCCCTGATAAGCTTTTATTAACCAGTGAGGTCGCAATAAAACAGCGTTTAAGCATAGTATCTTGAATATCTCCCTGATGCCCCCCTCCATTAGGACCATCAACAAGCCCATAAATAGGTATATATTCGACATTGGTGCGCCCATGCAGGGTTTCTTTTAACTCGAACGTGCCTACAACCCCATCAGGATGGGTAATCGATATAGTTTTAGTAGCCGCTGTAGATGGATCAAAGTCGCAGCCTTCTATCCCTCGATGCTCTAGCGACGCTGAAAGGTCAAGCGCACTCAAATCAATTTTCCAGCTCGTATTGTCTGGCCTAGTTACCTCTACAAGCTTAGCAATGGTACCACTATGATTGAACTCATACTTGTACTGCCACTTTTTTCCATTCACGGCAATATAATCAACTAGTTGAGTTTGACCCCGTAAAGCAGAATCAGCAGCATGGAGATAGCTCACAATAATTGTTCGGCCATCACTAGACGTAATTCTTGTCAGCCGTCTACCATCAATGGCAAATGGCCTAGAAAATTCCAAGCCTACATCATAGGTTTCATAGTCATACTTAACCCAATTACCAAACCTATCCTCAACCTTACTAGCGTACATATAAACCTGGTAGCCAGCCTGCTTATGAATAGAATGAGTTCCCATAGGTATAATTCGAGTTTGATAAAAGGCTTTCTTATTAAATGTATATTTGACGCCTTCTGGTGAAGTCGCAATAAAGCCTTCACCGATTTTATTAGCAGCAGCATTGGTGCGGTCAAAACAATCAACTTTCCAGTTAGAGCGAGTTTTATAACCATTAGCGCCAGAAAGAAAGGTTTGCTGCAACATTTCACCCTGCGTCACACCCGGTATATTTAGGGTTAAACCATTCCAGTATTTTCTGGGACCTGGGAAACCATCTGAATAATGATTATCTTCTATAAAATTATCATCGTTAGAGCATTCTGTTGTCCCAGTCCAGGGCCCAACTATGCCGTAAGATTTGTCATATACGTAGCTAGCATGCATAGCCTGGCTACGGATATGCGGCACATCCAACGACCAATCGCCAAATGCCATATAATTTTTGCTGGCAAAGTGTGTTTTTCCAAAGGTGCGCCTAATAGCGACCTCTAAAGGGAAATTACCCGGCACCTGAACATCCATGTGTGAAAAGGCCAAGCTACCACTAGCCAAATCAACACTATCGCCCAACAAAGCAGAACCATGTGGAGAAAGTTCATAATTAACCTCCACCCTTTCCAGATACTCTGCATTGGGTATGTCTTGCTGAGCCATAGCTGGACATATAGAAGCTAATATACCTATGATAGTAAGTAGTTTTGACAATTTAATATCCACTAAAGCCTCTCCCTGGATTTCTTAAAAATCTTAATAACTAGTGCTATCAAACTTCAATAAAATCATGAATTTGAAAGCCGAGCCTTATGTAAATATTAATCGCCCGGCTTTAAGCGTTATTAGCTATAGCATCAAGTGGTTAAAATTAAGAATACAAATAATGTGATGATATTTTTTGACGAGATAAAAAAGCTGATCATTCCTTGATCCTTATAAAACAATTTGAGCAACCTTAAAATTATTATTCAATCAAATGCAATGGCAACTAGATAAAGGCTACAACAGAATATTACGCAGTGATACATAAAAAAACGTAATTAATTCACAAAAGTAATGGTATCATTTCTGAAACTTAATACTAATTAAGCATTGACCACATCAATTCCCCTAGACTATTCTTTTTAGACCCCCTATGCACTCATTGCTGACAACATCTTACGCACAACATAGGAGGGCTTAGTAAACATCCCCCCCCCTCCCGCCCCGCAGTATTAATCCCTACTACATATGGCCGCACAACGCACACCTTACTCATATCGCCTCCCCCCAAAATCTAGGTTTTTGAACACAAGGCCCCTAACGATGGATTACAATTACGGACTTTCAACTTAAGCTCGTCTATATTATGCACTTGCAACACTTGCGCAATGGATCACAGCCAACAAGTTCAATGGGAAACTGCATGAAATATATCAACACCCTGCTAATCAGCGGCCTACTATGCCTCAGCGCCGCTTACAGCCAAGCCACCACCGTTAATATCAATACCAAAACAGCCAATGATATCGTGGCGCGTTATGCCACTAGTGAGCATCAAGCTGCGTTGGCTAGCTTTAGCCAATTTTTGCAGTTAGTGCATGATGGCGGTAAATACAAACACCTCAAACCGGCAATCAAACATTATTTAAATAGCACGCCGCTCAAACCTACTCAGCAGCAACAGCTATTTAGGCTACTAGGCATTTACGCCCAACTCAAATACGGCCACGAGGCCATAACCTCCCTGCGCGAGCTGGTGGCCATACCCACCTTTAAAACTGAGGGCATACCCTCACACCAAAGCCCCGCCATGAAAGAGCTGGGCACGAAGTTAGAAAGCATTGCAACTAGCTTTGGCCTGCAATTTAACAATGTGGATGACCGCGCTTTTGAAATTACATTGCCCGACAATAATGGTGGTAAAAATATTGCCCTGCACGCCCATGCCGATGTAGTGCCGGTTAACCCGGCAGATTGGGTGCTAGAAGACGGCACTCAGCTAGACCCCTTTAAGCTCACCGAAATTAATGGCCGCTTATACGGCCGCGGTGCCGAGGATGATAAAAACGGTATAGTCGCCACGCTTTACGCCATGCGTGTTATTAAAGAGGAAAGCATTACTTTGGCTAACACTATGCGCTTGCTAGTAGACACTACCGAGGAGTCAGACGGCACCGCCATCCCCTACTATTTACAGCGCTACCCTACCCCTGAATACAACCTGGCCTTAGACGGCGGCTACCCGGTGGTGATAGCCGAAAAAGGTTATGGCACGTTAATGGCCAGCTTTCCTGTGCGTAAAGCTCGCGGCCAAGGTGTAGTGGTTAACAGCATTACCGGCGGCTTAGCAACCAATCAAATACCCGCTAAATCAGTAGTTATGCTCACCAATGCCAATTCGCAATTTAAAGCGAAAGTTGATGCCTTAGCCAAAAAATTTGTTGCCGACAATGGCTCTAATTTCGCCATGGCCAGCAGCTTACAAGGCGAGCAACTACAACTAGTGCTTACCGGTGTTTCTGCACACTCTTCCGACCCCGCCTCTGGGGTTAATCCGGTATCGCGCATGTTGTTGTTTATACACAACCATAAACAAGCATTGGGGCTGGCTGAAAATCATATTACCGACGCCGCGCAATACGCCGCTGAAAACTTCGGGCTAGATTTTTACGGCAAACGCTTAGGGGTAGATTTTGCCGATGACTTTATGGGGCCGCTCACCATGGCGCTGACTTTTATTAGCCTGGACGACAAGCAGTTACAGCTGGCGGTTAACCTGCGCGCACCAAAGGGTAAGCCCACCGAGCAGCTGAAGCAGGAAGTTAAAACCAAGCTGGATGCCTGGCTGGCCAACAGCGGTATTAATATGAGTTACAGCCACAGCCAGCGTAAACCCATGTATCGCAGCCCCGAAGGCAAATGGGTAAACGCCCTGCTGGATATCGCCACCGAAAACCTGGGACTGGAACGCAAGTTTGGCACCTCTGGCGGCGCCACCTCTATACACGACTTACCCAATGGGGTGCAGTTTGGCTTAGCTCGTGATGACGAAAAATACACTGGCCACAATGCCAATGAGTTTAAGCGGGTGGAGCAGTTTATGCTGGACTTGCGCATAGTGACGGAGATGATGGTGAGGCTGGGCAGCATGGAGCAGCTGTAAGCTTTGCATGCTTGCGGGGTTAGATCTGCGTAGCGGTTCTGGCCCATGTTGCTATAGATCCCGGATCAAGTCCGGGATGACTGTGCCAGAATCTTTCTAATTACTTACCATAGCCTATACTGATGAACGGCTTTATATAACCACCTCGCAAGCCTGACCATAATAATTAAAAGGAGTGTTAATTATGCTGGATCTATATTCTTTAAAAGCCGAAACACGCTACGGCTGCCCCGCTGCTGACCAAATTATCATTAACCGCAACTATGTGGTGGGTTATTCTTATTATTTTAGACAGGCTAAGTGGGCGCTGGAGATTGTAGACCCAGATAAAAAAGTCATGAGTACAATCGAGCGTTTAAATAATTTTAGGCCAGATTACCGCATCCCTAAACGTTTTAGAGCTGATCTTAGTGATTACACTGGCAGTGGCTACGATAGAGGTCATTTAGTGGCTAGTGCAAACCAAAATGATACACATATACAAAACAGTGAAACCTTTTTGCTGTCTAATATGTCGCCCCAAAAAAAGGAACTTAACCGCCAAATATGGCGCGAACTGGAATCAGCTGTGCGCAAGCTAGATGCTAAGTCATCCGTGCTAGAAACTTATGTCATATGCGGGCCGATTTTTGATTTCACACACTCAATACAATTTATCGGTGAGAATGATAAAAATGGCATAAAAGTGCCTATACCTAGTCATTTTTTTAAGTGCGTACTTACAGAAGAAAATAGTGGCAGGCTTAAAATGTGGGCCTTTGAAATGCCTAATAAAAAACTGACTGGCTCAATTGGCAACTATCGCGTATCTACTGCACATATAGAGCAACGCGCTGGCATTACCTTATGGGATAATTTGTTAGGTCAGTTTATTGATAAAGAAAAAAATAAAGTTCGGGCTATGTGGCGCTAAGCTGCTTAATTGAGCGCGCGCTGCTTGATTCTTTCAACAGCAGCCAGACTGCACTTTATAAAACTTATAAAACAGACATAAAAAAACCGCAACTAGTACGGTTTTTTTTGATTCTGAATCAAGTTCAGAGTGACGAGCAATGGGGCCAAGGCTGCTGTGCAGGTCTGGCCCCTTTACGAAAAAAGAAGATTAATCTTCCTTAGGATATACCCGGTAATCAACACCGGCCAATTGCTCTAGCACACGGTGTACCTGGCAGCTGTAACCAAACTCATTGTCGTACCAGCAGTACATAATAACCTGGTTGCCGTTTACGATAGTGGCTTCACTATCGAAGATGCATGCGTGGCGTGAACCTACTAAATCGGTAGATACTACTTCAGGCGAGTTAGAGTAATCCACTTGCTTGCGCAGTGGTGAATGCAAGGCGATGTGACGCATGTATTCGTTAACTTCGTCTACCGTGGTTTCTTTGGCTAGGGTCAGTTTTAAAATGGCCATAGATACGTTAGGTGTGGGTACCCGTATCGCATTACCGGTTAGCTTACCTTCCATAATGGGCAATACTTTGGCCACCGCTTTGGCAGCACCAGTAGAGGTGATTACCATGTTTAACGGTGCGCTGCGGCCACGACGGTCGGCTTTGTGGTAGTTGTCTATCAGGTTTTGGTCGTTGGTGTAGGCGTGTATGGTTTCTACATGGCCTGACACTATGCCAAACTTATCGTTCATCGCTTTTAATGGCGGTGAAATCGCATTGGTAGTACAGCTAGCAGCACAAATAATATCGTCAGTTTCTTCGATGATGTCATTGTTAATGCCGTGTACGATGTTTTTAATATCGCCCGCGGGGGCTGTTAATAACACTTTGCTGGCACCGGGGCGCAGGTGACGCGATAGCGCTTCTTTGTCTTTGAAAATACCGGTGTTATCGATAATGATTGCGTTGTTAATGCCGTAAGCTGTGTAGTCCACTTCTTCGGGGCTGCCAGCGTAAATGACTTTTACTTCGTTACCATTGGCAATAAAAGAGCTGCGCTCTTCATCTACCCGTATGGTGCCTTTGAAAGGGCCGTGTACCGAGTCGCGACGCAACAAGCTAACACGTTTAACCAAATCGTTTTTGGCACCGCCTTGGCGAACAACTACCGCACGCAGACGTAGGTTTTCACCGCCGCCTGTTTTTTCTACTAATAAGCGCGCCATTAAACGGCCTATGCGACCAAAACCGTAGAGCACAACATCGCGTGGCTCGGCAGCTGGTGCGGGGGCGTTGATTAGGTCTTCAACTTGCGAGCGCACAAAATCTTCTACGCTCACGCCTTGGGCTTTAGGGCCCTCTTCATACATTACTGCAATACGGCCAGCGTCTATGTGGGCGATGCTCAAATCTAATTCTGCTAGCGCCTTGATTACCGGGAAGGTTTCAAACTCAGACAGTTCGTTTTCTTCAATCTGGCGTACCACTCTATGGGCTTGCATAATCTCAAGCACCGATTGGTTAACCAGGCTTTGGCCGTAGATGTAGGTTTTAACGCTGTCTTTACGATAGAGTTTACCTACCAATGGAATCATGGCTTCGGCTAGGGCTTCACGCTCTTTCCAATCGGCAAAATAGTCATCGGGTCTTTCACGGTTGGCATCGTTAGCTGTCACTGCTGGTTACCTTTAATGAGGGCTATAAAATGAGCGCGTATTATCTGTATTCATCCCCCCAAGTTCAACCGCTTAGGTGGCTTTTACTCAACATATTCGTCATTTCTTTTGTGAATAGATTATGAATAGCGCAATTTCGCAATGAAAATTGCTGGGGCTATCGCTACAATAGCCGCTTTTTAGCCCTGTAACCCTGTAGCCAGAAACCTGTTTATGACTGATCACAGCATTTTTGCCCCCATTACCCACTCAAAACACGGCGATAGGCTGCGTTGGGGCAACTTAGCCGGCAGCGCCAGCAGCTTGGCTGTGGTCAATGCGGCCCAGCAAAGTGGCAGCCTAACAGTATTAATCACCAACGATACCGCCAGTGCCTTCCAGCTAGAGCAGGAGCTGCGCTTTTACCGTGACGGCCTAGAGGTGTTACACCTACCCGACTGGGAAACCCTACCCTACGATACCTTCTCACCTCACGAAGACATTATCTCCGAGCGCCTAACCACCCTGCACAAGCTCAAAAACATGCACAAGGGCTTGCTAATTATCCCCATTAGCACCCTGATGCACAGGCTATTGCCGCAAAGCTACCTGGATGCTCACACCCTGCAAATACAACTGGGGCAAACCTTCGACATAGCCGCCATGCGCAATAAGTTTGAGGCCAGCGGCTACCGTTGTGTAGACACGGTATACGAGCACGGTGAGTTTGCCCTGCGCGGGGCCATCATGGATATCTACCCCATGGGTAGCAAGCTGCCCTATCGCATCGATTTGCTGGGGGATGAAATAGATACCCTGCGCACCTTCGACCCCGAGACCCAGCGTACGGTTAAACAGGTTAAAGAGATCAACCTATTACCCGGCAAAGAGTTTCCACTGGATAAAGACGGCATAGCCAATTTTAGAAACAACTGGCACCAGGCCTTTGACGTAGACCACAGCCGCTGCCCCATCTACCAAGATATTAGCCAGGGCATAGCCCCCGCCGGTATAGAATATTACCTGCCGCTATTTTTTGACCACTGCAGCACCCTGTTTGACTACCTGCCCGACGACAGCCTGTTTTTTAGCTTTGATGGCCTAGACCGCGCCGCCGAGCAATTTTGGCGCGACCTGCACAGCCGCTATGAAGATTTAAACATAGACCCTCAGCGGCCACTGCTAGCCCCCAACAAAGTGTTTATCCCCACTGAAGAGTTATTTTCGGCACTCAAGGGCCAGCAGCGTATTGTGCTGTTTCGCGACGCCATAGAAGAGCAACTAGGCAGTGTTAACTTCCCCGCCGCAGCACCGCCGTTTTTAGCCATAGATAACAAAGCCAGCCGCCCTTTAGCGGCCGTGCAGGACTTAGTGGCCGACGATAATAATCGCATACTATTTTGTGCCGAAAGCGCTGGCCGCCGCGAGACCCTAACCGAGTTATTAGGCAAGCATAAAATACGCCCCGGCAGCTGCAAAAACTGGGCTGAGTTTATCGCTGGCGAACAGAACATCGCCATTACTGTGGGCAATATAGAGTCCGGTTTGCGGCTTAATGATGTACAGGGCAAGCAAGTGTTTGTTATTGCCGAGGCGCAATTATTTGGCCAGCAGGTGATGCAAAAACGCCGTCGCCGCAAGGCCAGCGATAGCGGTGAAAACATAGTTAAAGACCTCACCGAACTCACCCTAGGTGCGCCAGTAGTGCATTTAGATCATGGTGTGGGCCGCTATCACGGCCTGCAAACTATAGAGGCCGGTGGCGTTAGCGAAGAATTTATCACCCTGGAATACGCCGACGGTGCCAAGCTGTATGTGCCGGTATCCTCGCTGGATTTAATTAGCCGTTACACCGGTGCCGATGTGGATATGGCGCCGCTGCACCGCTTAGGTAGCGATCAATGGTCTAAGGCCAAGCGCAAAGCTGCAGAGAAAATACGCGATGTCGCTGCTGAATTATTGGATATATACGCCCGCCGCGCGGCAAGACCCGGCCAATCCTTCAACCACCCCGAGCAGGATTACCAGCAATTTGCTGCCGCCTTCCCCTTTGAGGAAACCCCCGACCAGCAAAGCGCTATAGAAGCGGTGATTGCCGATATGCAAGCCAAAACCGCCACCGATAGGCTGGTGTGTGGCGACGTAGGTTTTGGTAAAACTGAGGTCGCCATGCGCGCCGCCTTTATTGCCGCGCACAACAACAAGCAAGTGGCGGTATTGGTACCCACCACCCTGCTGGCCCAGCAACATCATCAATCATTCAAAGACCGTTTTGCCGATTGGCCAGTCAATATAGAGGTGATCTCACGCTTTAAAACCGCCAAAGAACAAAGCCAAATTATTGCCGATACTGCCGCTGGTAAAATCGATATTTTAGTAGGCACCCATAAGCTGCTTAACGACGATGTTAAGTATCACGACCTGGGCCTAGTGATTATCGATGAAGAGCATCGTTTCGGGGTGCGCCAAAAAGAAAAGCTAAAATCGCTGCGCTCCGAGGTAGATATTTTAACCCTCACCGCAACTCCCATACCGCGCACCTTAAATATGGCCATGTCGGGCATGCGCGATTTATCCATAATCGCCACCCCACCGGCACGGCGTTTGTCGGTAAAAACTTTTGTGCGCGAACGCGATAAAGGCATGATTAAAGAAGCACTGCTGCGGGAGATTTTGCGCGGCGGGCAAGTGTATTACCTGCACAACGAAGTCAAAGACATAGACCGCGTTGCCCGCGAACTGCAAGAGTTAGCGCCAGAGCTACGCATAGGCATAGGTCACGGCCAAATGCACGAGCGCGAATTAGAACAAGTGATGTCCGACTTTTATCACAAGCGCTATAACGTACTGCTATGCACCACCATTATAGAAACGGGTATAGACGTACCCTCAGCCAACACCATTATTATCGACCGCGCCGATAAATTTGGCTTAGCGCAATTGCACCAACTGCGTGGCCGTGTTGGCCGTTCTCATCACCAAGCCTATGCCTACCTGCTCACGCCGGGTAAAAAGAATATGACCAGCGATGCCAAAAAACGGCTAGAGGCCATCAGCATGGCTGAGGACTTGGGGGCAGGCTTTATGCTGGCCACCCACGATTTAGAAATACGCGGTGCCGGTGAGTTATTGGGCGATGATCAAAGCGGCCAAATCCATAGCATAGGTTTTACCCTGTATATGGAAATGCTGGAGCGCGCAGTTAAAGCGCTTAAAGCGGGCAAACAGATAGACTTAGAAAACCCCATAGAGCACGGTGCCGAAATTAACCTGCGCTTGCCCGCCCTCATCCCCGACGACTACCTACCGGATGTGCATACCCGTCTAACCTTGTACAAACGTATAGCCAGCGCCGAAACCGATGAGGCCCTGCGTGAATTACAGGTAGAGATGATAGACCGCTTTGGTCTGCTGCCCGAGCCAGTGAAAAGCCTGTTTAGAGCCAGCAGCTTAAAACTGCGAGCCCACCATATGGGCATAGCTAAAATTGAAGCCCATAGCAGCGGCGGTAAGCTAGAGTTTTGTGAAAACACCGAAGTGGACCCGCTAAAACTGGTGCAGTTAGTACAAAGCCAGCCTGCGACCTTTAAGTTAGCTGGGGCCACCACCCTGCGCTTTGATGACGATCTGGAAGACCGCGAACTGCGTTTTCAATTTGTTGAAGACTTAATCACATTACTGGCCCCTAAAGCGGCCTAGCGGCCGTGTCAACGCGCAATGCCGCTTGATCTTAATTGTTTGAAGGCGGTAGAGTGATAGCCCTTAACAATAACTGTAAGTAACTTTATGATCTACCGCCGTATTGTTTTTTTAATTATCGCCATCAGCCTGTACGCCAGCACTGCCAATGCTCAAGATAATGCCGATACCGTTGCGCAGTGGTATCAGGTGGAAGTACTGGTATTTGCTAATAATGACCCTAACGCCGCCTTAGACGAGCAATGGCCACAGGAACTGGGGCTTAAATATCCGGCCAATATAGTCACCCTATCAGAACCCTTAGCGGCCATAATGCCCGATACTCTCAATGATGATCCTGCGGCAGTGCTGGATGCTGAGACGGCGGCCCCAACGAATATTGACCCCACCCCATTAAAGGCCTTTGTGAGACTGCCCAGTGAGCAACGCTTACTCAATAAAGAGGTAGCCAGTGTTATAGGCCAATATGATTTTCGCCCCTTATTCCATCAAGCCTGGCGGCAAACAATTAATGAACGCGATGAATCACTGAGCATAGCGATTAATGGCGGTGAAGCTTTTGATGACCACTTTGAGTTAGAGGGCAGCATTAAAATTAGCTTAGAGCGCTACCTGCACATACACACTGATTTATGGCTAAACCGCTTTGTGAGCAACGCCGGCGAGCAGCCGCTTAGCTGGCCCTTATTGCCGCCAGTGCCACGCAGCGTGCCGGAACAAAGCGCCACGGATTTAGCTTTTGCACCAGTAAACCCAGAGTCTGTTGCCGAACTTAATGATTTGAATGCGGAGCTAGAGCTGCCACCATTAACCGACCCGCTGACGGGCGCCAATCAGTTTTTGGCTAAGCAGCTGGCGCATTTGCGTGATAAACAATACCGGGTTGATAAAACTATCGTGCTGCGCCAACACCGCCGTATGCGCAGTGCCGAGCTGCACTATATAGATCACCCCTTGTTTGGGGTGTTAATACGCATAGATCCCTACAACCCAGAAGCGGTGAGCGAAAATAACAGCCAATAAGCGCTGCCGGTTTTGGCCGCTACTGAGGGCAGCCCGAAATAATGGCCGGTAGCGCCTGTGATAACACTGCCCTCACCTGCCCCATACCTTGATCAATGACTTCATGGATATCGTCCATGGTTATTAATTGCTCGCTACAGCCCGCTGCAGGGTTAACCACCAAGCACAAGCTGGCATAGTTAATCTCTAACTCCCTGGCCAAGGCCGCCTCGGGCATGGCGGTCATCCCTACAATATCGCAACCATCTTGCGCCATACGGCGGATTTCAGCGGCGGTTTCTAAACGCGGCCCTTGGGTTACCCCATAGACCCCGCCGCTGTGTATAGGGATGTTAACCGCGCTGGCGGCCTTTTGCAGCTGGCCACTAAGCTGGGCACTAAAAGGATGGGTAAAATCTATGTGCTGCAGCGGATTAGCCACGCCATCAAAAAAACTTTGCTCGCGGCCATAGCTGTAGTCGATAAGCTGGTCAGGTAACACTAGGCAGGCGGCAGTCATAGCCGGGTTAATACCACCCACAGCATTGACGGCGATGATGTCTGTCACACCTTGCTGTTTAAGCGCCCAGATATTGGCCCGGTAATTGACTTGGTGGGGGGCAATGGCATGGGGGTTGCCATGGCGCGCTAAGAACAGGCAGCTGAGCCCTACCCCCTGAGCTGACAAGGGTGTGCAAATAATGGCACTGGATGTTTCACCATAGGGGGTAGATCTGCCGCCCGGCACTTGGCTGCCAGCGGCAAACTCATTAAGGCCTGTGCCGCCAATAATGGCGACCACTGCTTGCTTAGCCATAGTGCGACCCTATGCAGATTGACTGTCGCTTAAGGCGGCCTGCTGAGCTATCTGCAAGGGATCCACTTTAAGGGTTGAGGTTGGGTAGGCTATATCGGCACCATGTTTGTCTATGATAGCCAAAATATCTAACAATACTTGTTGTTTGATTTTGTGGTACTCAACCCAGTTGGTGGTTTTGGTAAAGGTATAAATAAAGAAATCTAAAGAGGATGCCGCAAAAGCATTAAAGTTAACCATTAAGGTTTTCTCGGTGTCTATGTCTTCATTAGCCAATAAATACTCTTTAACGTCAGCTACAATGGCACCCACTTTATCGGCATCGTCATAGCGCAAACCTATGGTTTCGTTAATGCGTCGGTTTAACATACGCGAGGGGTTTTCTACGGCAATCTGGGTGAAAGTGCTATTGGGCACATACAGGGGACGCTGGTCAAAGGTACGTATGCGGGTTTGACGCCAGCCTATGTACTCCACCGTGCCTTCTATTTGCTTATCAGGCGAGCGTATCCAGTCACCGATGATAAAGGGTCTATCCAAATAGACCATTAAGCCGCCAAAAAAATTGGCCAGCAAATCTTTGGCCGCAAAACCTATCGCGATACCACCTACACCACCAAAAGCCAGTACCCCGGAGATACTAAAGCCCATGGTTTGCAGCACCATTAAGCTGGCGGTAATGATAATAGCGGTACGAAACAATTTGCCTAAAGCAAAAATAGTGGCCTCATCAACCGGTGTTTCAGTGCCCTCCTCGGCAATCAGCTGCTGCTCTATGCGTTTAACCAAGCGCACCAAAAACCAGGTTAACAGGATAATAACCAGCACCTCTCTGGCGGGCGCCACTATGGTAAAAATATAGGCCTCGGATTTGGCCCGTAATATATCCAGCACTAAGCTGGCACCTAGCAACCAAACCATCAAAAAGGCGGGCTTGCGGCCAGCAGCAAAAATGGCATCATCCCATTTATTGGCTGTTTTTTTAAACTGCTGCTCCAGTCGAGCAAATAAAAAGCGAACAAGGTAGCTGGCAAACAAGGTCAATAACACCACCACAAAAACTTCCCATAACCAGGGGAAGTCATCTGACTGAAAAAGACCCAGTACTGTTTGTAAAAATTCTTTATCCATTATTCACTCTATCGATTTTTTAAATGTGTTGAATTCAAACCCAGCCTAAATAATTTATACAATTTTATCCAGTAACTAGGCTTTTATATACCATAACTATCTTAAAATCCGGTGGCATTTATAGCATTTACCTACCTTAAAAGCTAAGCCTTTGAATCAGCTCCAATTTTTTAATGTTTGCAATTATTATAAGGCTGTGTTGGATGCAATCTCATGACTTCGATAACACTGGACAGTAAAAAATTAACTGTTATTTTTGGGTTGTAGCCATGAGTTATGAGGATAAAAGTAATGAGAAATGTCATGCCTAGCGTTGGCAACTGGTACAAAGAATTACAAGGTGGGGGCATTTTTGAGGTCGTTGCCGTTGACGAAGTCAGCCAAACCATAGAAACACAGCATGTAGATGGTGAAATCAGCGAGTTTGATCTGGATAACTGGCACGAACTGCAGCTGCTAGAGGTAGAGGAGCCCGAAGATTGGCGCAATGCCTATGAGCTTAGTTATGAGGACTCACTAGATCCTGACGCAGCCATACACCCCGAGGAATGGACCAGCCCAGTGAGCTATATAGAAACCGATATTATCAATGGCGTGCTAGACGATATTTAATTGCCGCAGCTGTTTTTTGCTCGAATAGTGCTAAGGAATAATAAAAAGCTTGCAGTGGCATTTATGCTGTATATAATCACAGCCACTGTACATAAAAACAGACGGATTGGACATGAGTAAATTAACCGCACGCCAGGCCGAAGTATTAGCCCTAATTAAAACCCATATAGAAGAAACGGGCTACCCGCCTACCCGCGCCGATATAGCCAAAGAGCTGGGCTTTAAATCGGCCAACGCCGCCGAAGAACACTTAAAGGCCTTGGCCCGCAAAGGTGCCATAGAGATTATACCCGGTGCCTCACGAGGCATACGCATCCCTGAAAACAAAGGCCTACCCATTATTGGTCAGGTAGCCGCCGGCAACCCCATACTGGCTACCGAGCACATAGAAGATTACTGTGAAATGCCCAGCTCATTCTTCAGCCCCCATGCCGATTACTTTTTACGGGTGCGCGGTGACAGCATGATGGATGTAGGGATTTATGATGGCGATTTGTTAGCTGTACACAGCACCAGCCAAGCCAATAACGGCGAAATTGTTATCGCCCGCATAGACGATGAAGTCACGGTAAAACGCTATAAAACCACCCGCAGCAAATATCAGGTGCAACTACTACCCGAAAACCCCGACTACCAACCTATAGAGGTAGACTTAAGGCATCAGGATTTTGCTATTGAGGGTTTAAGTGTAGGGATAGTTAGGCGCGGATCGTAAGCTTAGCAACTCCTTATAACATTAGTTAAAAGGGCCGTTATTCGGCCCTTTTTTTGTGGCTGTTTTTTGCCACAGGCTTGGCACAGATCAGCCAGCCAAGCTAAAACGTTCACCGCTGCTCTCTATAAATGCATCATCGCCCTCTAGCTGCGCCTCATCCACCAGGCGGTAATAGCAGCTGCGGCTAAGCCTAGCGCTTAAGCCCCTATCCAGCAGTAATTGCGGCACAGGCTCACCTTCTTCATTGCTAGGCACCTGTAGCGGATATTGTTTTGATAAGGCGTATTTCAAGCCGGTATTGAGGGTAAACACAAACACTGACTGCCCCTGCTCGGTTATACACTGATAATCCGTTGCGATTAAGGGCTGAGCCTCAACCTGTATACGCCATTTTTCTACCGGGGTAATCAGGTAGTATTCGCCATCATCTTCGCGCCTTAATATAGAGGCAAATAAGCGCAGCAAGGGTTGCCGTTGTATTTCGCCCCCCTCGTGCCACCAAGAGCCATCGGGCTTGATCACTATAGCGATGTCACCACTTAAATCAGGCTGCCACTGCTCTATGGGTGGGCGCGTGGGTTGGTCTTTAAGATAAGCCTCTATGCCCGCCAGCGCCTTACTCTCCACCACTGAGCTCCTTGGCTACAGCCAGCATAGGTTTATAAATTAAGGTGGCAATATCTTCACCGGTGAAGGATAGCGGTGATTTAGTGGCCTTAAGGCTGACCTTATCAACGACTTGGCCAGAGTTAATATCGTAAATACTGAGCAAGATATTGGCCTGCTTATAGGCGCTCTCGTAACTGCCGTCTAAGTTTTGAAACCTATCCAGGGCGTTGAGTTCTATGGTCATCATAAAGCCGCCTTGCTGCAGGCGAGCCTGATGTAAGGCGCTGGCAGTAGTGCTGGCATCAATTGGTAAAGCTTGCGCAAAGTAATGCCCCAAAGCTCGCTGTGCGGCCTGTAAGAGAGATTCTTGTGACTCTTTATCATCGACTATGGCAGCAATAACAAAGCGGCTTTCGCGGGCAAACACATAGCTGTGCCAACGGCTAATATCATAATCGTCCACTATGCCTAGCTGGCGTGAGTAATGCTGCGCTTCTTGTTTAATATAAGCAGGCTCACAGGCGCTAATTAACAATAACAGTGCCGCTATTAAAGCGGCCTTATAGCAACTCATTGCTTAATCCTTATCGCTCTTTAATAAATATGAGGTTTTACAGGAATAGTAGAGCAAAAAAAAGCCTTCACAAGGAAGGCTTTTTTATCTTAGTTTAAAACTCTGACGGTGATAACACCTTCAACATCTAAGATTTTTTTCAGCACCTCGTCACAAGGCACCTGCGCCACATCAATTAAGTTGTAGGCTATATCGTCGCGGCTCTTATTAATCATATCCACTACGTTAATATCCTCATCCGCTAATAAGCTTAGGATATTACCTAACATTTTAGGAATGTTGCGGTTAGCAATGGCTAAACGTGGGCAATCAGCCCGCTCCATAGCGATAGTAGGAAAGTTAACAGAGTTTTTGATATTACCGTTTTCAATAAAATCTTTGATTTGATCTGCTGCCATAACCGCACAGTTATCTTCCGCTTCATCGGTAGAGGCACCGATATGTGGCGTTAAAATCGTGTTAGGCACGCCAATTAAGCCGGGCTCTGGGAAATCGGCAATATACTGGCCTAAATCACCATCGTTTAATGCACTAATAACCGCAGCGGTATCAACAATCTCAGCACGGGCAAAGTTTAATAAACGCAGGTCTTTTTTACAGCTGGCTAGCAATTCGCGATTAATTAAGCCACGGGTGGCATCTAAAACCGGTAGGTGCAAAGTAATATAGTCACACTTAGAAAACAGGCTGTTTAGGTTTTCTACCCGCTCTACATTGCTAGACAAGCGCCAGGCCGACTCAACAGACAGCGCTGGGTCATAACCTTTAACAGTCATGCCTAATTCTAAGGCAGCATCAGCAACCATAGAACCTATAGCACCCAGGCCAACAACACCTAAGGTTTTACCGGCTAATTCGTTGCCCTTGTAGTTCTTTTTCTCTTTTTCCAACAAGGTGTTCATTTCAGCCTTGTCAGTCATATCTTTTAAAGTGTCTACGTATTGCACGCCTTGTAAGATACCGCGTGAACCCAAGCACAGTGCAGCAATAATTAGCTCTTTTACCGCATTGGCATTGGCACCCGGGGTGTTAAAAACAGGGATACCGCGCTCAGTACAAGCAGCAACGGGTATGTTGTTAACCCCAGCACCCGCTCTGGCTATACCCAATACTGACTCAGGGATATCCTCAGGCTGTAGTTTATGGCTGCGCAACAAAATGGCTTCGGGGTGAGTAAACTCACTGGCAATTTCATAGTGGTCGCGAGGAAGTCTTTCCAAACCTTTAACAGAGATTTGGTTTAACGTTAAGATTTTATGCACGATGTACTCCTAAATAACAAAAAAACAGTTACATTACTTCATCGTAATGTCGGCGCTATCTCTTATAGACTGCTGATAAGCCTCAAGGCTTTGCGTGCTATTAGCGCGGTATAATTGGGCCTCTATGGCTTGCTGCTCACCCTCGCTCAGGTCGCTGAGCTTACCCTCAACAACTTGGCTGAGGCCAGCTATCGCTACGTCACCATTGCGTAGGCTATGGCTAGCGTACGTGGCAGCATCACCAGACTTGGGCTTGGCCATGGCAAAAATTGCGGCGCTGAGTTCACGAGGGGCCTTGGCGGTAACGCGGCTTACCTCTTGCTCAGATTTAACACTGTAGCGCTCATTATCCTGCAGGCTAGCAAAGCTGCTTTCGCCACTATTTAGCTTGGCCAGTAATTGCTCAGCTTCGCCTTTTAACAGCTCAGCAGCCTTGGTTTTTTTCAGGTTCTGGCTGATTTGCTCACTTACCTCGGCAAAGGGTTTAGGCTCTGCGGGCTTATGCTCTAAGACGCGCACAACAATGTAGTGGTCGGCAGCTAATTCCAGTACCGCACTGTTGTTGCCATCTTTTAGCACTTCATCACTGAAGGCGGCCTTCATGACTTTGGCTTGGCTTAATACGCCAGCACTATCGCTGCGGCCCAGCCAATCTGACTGCTGCACAGTAAGGTCTAGCTCTTTGGCAGGTCCTTTTAGGTCGGCAGAGTTAAACACTAAATCACGCAGGTTTTCTACTCGGCTAACAAATGTGGCTTCTGCCTGCTCTAGCTCTAAGCGCTGCTTAATCGCAAGCCGACGGTCTTCATAACTGGGCTGCTCAACGGTTTTAATATCGGTAACCAAAATCAAATGCACACCCGCCTCAGTCACCACAGGCTCAGAGACTACACCTTGCTCAGCCGCAAACAGCACCTCGTCAAAGGCTTCCGGGAAGGCATCGCCACTGCTATAACCCAGGTCACCGCCTACAAAGGCTGAGCCGGTGTCTTCAGAGTGCTGTTCAGCTAGGCTGGCGAAGTCTTCACCGGCATCAATTTTGGCTTTTAGCTCTAGCGCCAGGGCCTTGGTTTCGGCTTCATTGCGCTGGTCGGTAATCTCTAACAATATATGTGAAGCTTTACGCTCTTCTGAACCACTAAAATCGGCCATTTCTAGCTCGTAAGCCGCCTTGATGGCCTCTTCGTCTACCGGCTGGGCGAAGTCGCTTTGCTTGAGCTCTATATAAGCTAGCTTAAGTTTAGGCTCGCGCTGAAAGCGCTCTATATTATCTTGGTAGTAGGCGTTGAGCTCTTCGTCGCTAACACTGACTGCCGCCAGTTTTTCCGCGATAGAAAGGGTTAAGTAATCAAAACTACGCTTTTGGCCCACGATGCTTGCGGCATAAGCCAGCTCTTGCTGGGTGACAAAATCAGAGCCGGCGATACCACTGGATAGTTGGCGGATAATGACATCGTTACGCAATAGCTCTTTAAAATAGCCCATGCTATAGCCGTTGCTGCGCAATACGTTTTCGTAAAGCTGAGGGGAAAATTTACCGTCTTGCTGAAACTGCGGCATATTGAGTATAAGTTGATCTATAGTGGCCGGTGATGCACTGATGCCTTGATCTAGCGCAGCTTGCAATAATAATTTTTGCTGTATCAATTGCTCTAAGGCAGATTGTTTAATGAGCTCATCGTTAAGTAAGCTAGGATCGGCGTTTTCGCCCATAGACTCCAGCAAGCGTCTTTGCTGTACGCGTATCGCCTGTTCCAGCTCTATTACGGATAGCTCTTCACCATTGATTTCTGCCGCAGCATTACTGCCGCTATTGCCCAACAAGCTCTCAACGCCTGCGGCTGCAAAAATGACCACAATGAGGCTCACTATTATTTTGGCAATAATGCCCTGTGAGTTATCACGAATATTCTGAAGCATTTAACACGTTTCCATCTTAACCTGAGTTAAATAAAAAAAGCGCACCATGTTGATGCGCTTTTTCCATATTGTCTAACCAACAATAACTGTCACTGCTATAGCATGCATGCTTTAACGACAGCAGTGTTAATTAATTTACAGCGTCCTTAAGAGCTTTACCGGCTTTGAAACCGGGAATTTTGGCCGCTTTAATTTGGATAGGCTCACCAGTTTGTGGGTTGCGACCAGTGCGTGCTGCACGATCTTTTACCGAGAAAGTACCAAAACCCACTAATACTACTTGATCGTCTTCTTTTAAAGCATTGGTAATTGCTTCAACAGTTGCATCTAAGGCACGACCTGCCGCAGCTTTAGGTAGATCAGCTGACGCTGCGATGGCTTCAATTAATTCTGATTTATTCACACTTATACCCCTTCTTAGTATTCTTTGTCTTTTCCGATTATTGTATCTGAAACGTCTTGTGTTGCCTTAGCAAGGTGGCAATTTATACCAATTGCCTGATGCCCCCGTCAAGGCTACATCTCAGGTTTAATGCGCCTTTGGGCGATTTTTTTCTTTATTGCCGCTTTTTTCATCACTAGAGCTCTCGGCCGCAAAGCTTTTGCTCATATATTGATCATCTGTTAATGCCGTTGGCGCTTTGACCAAAGCGATATCCAAGACCTCATCTATCCATTTAACAGGCTTAATTTCTAGATCTGCTTTAATATTGTCAGGAATTTCTTTCAAATCTCGGCTATTTTCATCGGGAATAATTACCGTCTTAATGCCACCTCTATGAGCCGCTAACAACTTCTCTTTTAAGCCGCCTATGGGTAGTACTTGCCCGCGTAAGGTAATCTCGCCTGTCATGGCCACCGATGACTTCACCGGTATGCCGGTTAGCACCGATACTAGGGCCGTACACATACCTATGCCGGCACTGGGGCCATCTTTAGGGGTAGCACCCTCAGGTACGTGTATGTGCAGGTCGTGGGTGTCATGATACTCGGCGGTTATACCTAAGGACTGCGAGCGGCTGCGTACCACGGTAATGGCGGCCTGTATAGACTCTTGCATTACATCGCCTAGCGAGCCGGTTTTAACCTGGCGACCCTTACCTACTACCGAGGCGGCTTCTATAGTGAGCAATTCGCCCCCCACAGAGGTCCAGGCCAAACCAGTCACCTGGCCAATTTGGTTTTCTTCCTCGGCCTTGCCATAGCTGAATTTACGTACACCGCTGTACTGCTCTAGCTGATCAGGGCCTATGGTTAAGGGCGGCTTCTGCTCATTTAATGAGTAGGCTTTAACCACTTTACGGCACAGCTTAGCCACTTCGCGCTCTAGGCCGCGAACACCAGCTTCACGGGTGTAATAGCGCACCAGGTCTCTTAGGGCTGGTTCGGTAATATCCAGTTCGCTATCTTTTAAACCGTTGTTTTTCATTTGCTTAGGCTTGAGATAACGCTCGGCTATATTCACTTTTTCGTCTTCGGTGTAACCGGGTATGCGTATCACTTCCATACGGTCCAGTAAGGGGCCGGGAATATTCATGGAATTGGAGGTACAGATAAACATTACATCAGAGAGGTCGTAATCCACCTCTAGATAATGGTCATTAAAGCTGTTGTTCTGTTCGGGGTCTAACACCTCCAACAAAGCAGAGGCCGGGTCACCACGATTATCCATGCCCATTTTGTCGATTTCGTCTAATAGGAACAGTGGGTTTTTAACGCCTACCTTAGATAACTTTTGCACGATCTTACCCGGCATAGACCCTATATAGGTACGACGGTGACCGCGAATCTCAGACTCATCACGAACGCCACCTAGAGCCATACGGATAAATTTGCGGTTGGTAGACCTAGCAATAGACTCGCCCAAGGAGGTTTTACCCACGCCCGGAGGGCCAACCAAACACAGCACTGGGCCTTTGATTTTTTTAACTCGCTTTTGTACCGCTAGGTATTCAAGTATGCGCTCTTTAACCTCTTCCAAACCGTAATGATCTTTCTCTAAGATTTTTTCGGCGCGTTTTAGGTCATGCTTAACTTGGGTGCGTTTCTTCCAGGGGACACTGATCATCCAATCGATATAGCTGCGCACTACTGAGGCTTCGGCCGACATGGGCGACATCATTTTTAGCTTATTGAGCTCAGACAGGGCTTTTTCTTCACCCTCTTTGCTCATGCCGCACTCTTTGATTTTTAGTTCTAGGTCTTCTATCTCGTTGGGGGCATCATCCATATCCCCCAGCTCTTTTTGAATGGCTTTCATTTGCTCATTCAGATAGTACTCGCGCTGGCTCTTTTCCATTTGTTTTTTAACGCGGCCGCGTATGCGCTTTTCAACTTGAAATAAATCAACCTCAGCCTCCATCAGGCCCATTAGGTGATCTAGGCGCTCGCGCACATCAACAATTTCTAGGATGGCTTGTTTTTGGTCTACCTCTAGCGCCATATGGGCAGCCATGGTATCAGCCAAGCGGCCGGGATCATCGATACCCGCCAGCGAGGTCAGTACCTCAGAGGGGACTTTTTTGCTGAGGTTTACATATTTATCAAACTGCTCCATGGTGGTTTTAACCAGCGCATTGGCTTCAGTTTCTTTGATTTTTTCAGGTAGCTGCGGCTGCATGCTGGCGGTAAAAAAGCCCTGCTCAGCGCTGACCGACTCGATTAAGGTACGCTGACCACCTTCCACTAACACTTTAACAGTGCCATCGGGTAATTTTAGTAACTGCAAAATAGTCGATAGCGTGCCTATGCTGTAGATGTCTTCGGCACCGGGCTCATCGACAGAGGCATTTTTTTGGGCCACCAAGATAATCTGTTTATCGTGGGCCATGGCCTCTTCTAAGGCTTGTATAGATTTTTCGCGGCCGACAAACAGCGGCACCACCATGTGCGGGTAAACAACAACATCACGAAGGGGCAACAAGGGGTAGACGGTTGCCTGATTATCTTCACTCATTTAAATACCTTTTCGGTGCTTACACCGCATAGTTGAGGCCATTAATTCACGATTCTATAGCGTAGCAGCTCTATACTGCTAGCACATGCTTAAGCATATGGGGGCTATAACGTTACATTACAAGGCATAGTAAAAGAATTAAGCTTTCTGCATAAGGCCAGAAATGAAAAAAGGGCCTGTTAGGCCCTTTTTGCGCGGTAAGTTATCGCCTTAGTCTTCAGGTGCGGCTTTGGCAGCCTTTAGCGCTTCAGTCTTGTAAACCAGCAAGGGTTTTGAATCGCCCCTAATGACTGACTCGTCGATAACCACTTTAGAAACGGTATCTTCGGAGGGGATGTCATACATGCTATCGAGTAATACTGACTCTAAAATAGAGCGCAAGCCACGAGCGCCGGTTTTGCGCTCCATGCCTTTTTCAGCGACCGCTCTAAGCGCATCGGTTCTAAAGTCTATCTCCACGCCTTCCATTTCAAACAAGCGGCCATATTGCTTGGTTAAAGCATTTTTAGGCTCGGTTAGTATGGAGATCAAGGCCTCAACATCTAGCTCTTCTAGGGTAGCGATTACCGGCAAACGCCCCACAAACTCGGGGATTAAGCCGTAGCGAACCAAATCTTCTGGCTCTAGGTCACTCAGTACTTCACCAAAGTTTTTGTTGTCTTCTTTGCTCTTCACTTCAGCGGAGAAGCCTATGCCACCCTTTTCAGAGCGATCGCGTATCACCTTATCTAAGCCAGCAAATGCGCCGCCACAGATAAACAGGATGTTAGAGGTATCAACCTGTAAAAACTCTTGCTGAGGATGCTTGCGGCCACCCTGGGGTGGAACTGAAGCAACAGTGCCTTCGATTAGCTTAAGTAGAGCTTGCTGTACGCCCTCACCCGACACATCGCGAGTAATAGAGGGGTTGTCAGACTTGCGAGAAACTTTATCGATTTCATCGATATAGACTATGCCCATTTGTGCCTTGTCTACATCGTAATCACACTTTTGCAGTAGTTTTTGGATGATATTCTCTACATCCTCGCCCACATAACCGGCCTCAGTTAAGGTCGTCGCATCGGCGATTGTAAAAGGAACATCTAGCAAGCGGGCCAAGGTTTCAGCCAGTAGGGTTTTACCGCTACCGGTAGGGCCTACTAATAAAATATTACTCTTGCCTAGCTCTACAGCCTCTTTTTTACCATCGGCATAGCGCAGACGCTTGTAATGGTTATAAACCGCAACCGACAATACTTTTTTAGCCTGGTTTTGGCCTATTACATACTCGTCGAGTATGGCCTTAATTTCGTGAGGAGTTGGCAGCTTTTCTTGTGGCGCGTCAGAGCCTGCTTCCTGCACCTCTTCGCGAATAATATCGTTACAGAGATCTACACATTCATCACATATGAATACAGAAGGGCCTGCAATGAGCTTGCGTACCTCATGCTGACTTTTGCCGCAAAAAGAGCAATAAAGCAGCTTACCGCCGTCTTCGCCGTTATCTTTTGTATCATCACTCATTATAAAAAATACCTCTTGAGCACCTTTGCCACCCTAACTATAGGGTTTTAAGCATTATTTTAGCCTGTCTTGGAGACTAAGATGCGTTTTTTTAGCTCTTTTTGCAAGCACTAAGGGCAAATCTGCGACTTAGTGCTATAACAAACCGCTTTACTTGTCAGTGGGTATTTCGCGGCTGCTCAATACCTGATCAACCAAGCCATAATCCCTGGATGCCTCTGCATTCATGAAGTTATCGCGCTCGGTATCGCGGGCTATGGTTTCAAAATCCTGACCAGTGTGCTCTGCCATCAGGTGGTTTAAACGCTCGCGTATGATTAATATCTCTCTAGCCTGAATATCGATATCGGTGGCCTGACCTTGGGCGCCACCGCTGGGCTGGTGAATCATGGTGCGGGCATTGGGCAGGATAAAGCGCTTACCCTTGGCACCGCCGCTAAGCAAAAATGCCCCCATGCTGGCTGCTTGGCCTATACACATGGTGCTAACATCAGGCTTAATAAACTGCATGGTATCGTATATAGACAAGCCTGCCGTTACTGAGCCGCCGGGAGAGTTAATATACACATGTATGTCTTTATCGGGGTTTTCAGACTCTAGGAACAGGAGTTGAGCTACCACCAAATTAGCCATATTGTCTTCAATAGGGCCAACAATAAAAATAACTCTTTCCTTAAGCAAGCGTGAATAGATATCGTATGAGCGCTCGCCGCGGGCGGTTTGCTCCACAACCATAGGTACTAGGCCCAGGTTAGTGATCTGCTGTTCATTCATCGCATTGTGACCGTATCTCGACATAATGTTCTCTTGTTATCGTTAAAGTTTGTTATTACTTTAAATGGGGTTAGTGAAGTCGCCCCTTAAGATTATGGGAATGCCTATAAAAATCAAGCGACTAACTTAAAAAGTGTAGTCGCTTGAACGATTGAGCATTAATAAGGTGGGCTTATTCAGCCTCACCATCTTCAGGCTCTGGCGGCGCTGCTGGCGCCAGCACCTCGTCATAGGTGCTATCTTTCTCAGTCACCTTAGACTCTGACAATATATGCTCAACCACCATATCTTCAACTACCATAGACTCAACTTGCTGTAGTTGCTGTGGGTTACCATAGTAATAATTGATAACTTCTTGTGGGTCTTCGTAAGTAGACGCGAAGCCTTCAATAGTTTCTTTTACCTTGGCGGCATCCGCTTTGATTTCTTTGGCGTTGATTAATTCATTAAGAATCAAACCTAACTTGACACGACGCTCGGCCTGCTCTTGGAACATATCATCAGGTAGCAATGAGTCTAAATCCAGGTTTTGAGCACCGCCGCCAAACTGCTGCACCATTTGCTGACGCAAAACTTTGATCTCTTCTTTAGCCAAAGCTTTAGGCACTTGAATTTCAGCGTGTAGTTCTAAAAGCGAGTCCATAACCTGATTTTTGGTTTTAGACTTAGCAGCGTTTTCCAGCTCGCGCTCCATGTTTTCGCGCACGTCGGCTAAAAACTTCTCTTCACCGCCTTCGCTAACGCCAAACTTGGCAAAAAACTCATCATTTAACTCAGCAGGCTGTTTTTCGCTTACTGTATTTACCGTAACTTTGAACTCTACTGCAGCGCCTTTAAGCTCTTCTGAGTGATATTCTTCTGGGAAGGTTAACGCTAAGACTTTTTCTTCGCCGGCTTTCATGCCTACGATACCGGCCTCAAAGCCTGGAATCATTTGGTTAGAGCCCAGTGTCAAATCAGAGCCTTCGGCACTGCCGCCCTCAAAAGCCACACCATCTTTGGTGCCAGCGTAATCGATATTAACCTTGTCGCCATCGGCAGCTGCGCGCTCAACCACTACGAACTCGCCCTGCTGCTCACGTAGGGTGTTAACCATTTTTTCTACGTCAGCGTCTTCAACTTTGGCATTTAGTTTTTCAACTTCTATGCTCGCAAAAGACTTAAGTTCTATTTCGGGGAAAACTTCAAAGGTGGCAACGTACTCTAAGTCTTTACCTTCTTCGGCAGTCTTAGTTTCAATTTCAGGCATGCCAGCAGGCTTTAGCTTTTCCTGCACTACCGCTTCGCTGAAAGTTTGATTCATGACTTCGCCTAATACTTCCTGGCGCACGCCAGCACCAAAGCGCTGCTTTAGTACACGCATAGGCACTTTGCCCTTGCGGAAACCGTCGATACGTACAGTACCGGCTGCTTTTTGTAGACGGGTGTTCACTTCGCTATCTATGCGATCTGCGGGCACACCAATAGTTAAACGACGCTCTAAGCCTGAAGTCGTTTGAATCGAAACTTGCATGGGAATTCCTCTGCCGATTGAGCTGCTGCTCAGATGCGTGCCGACTGATGCTTGAGTAGCACTGACAGCGCATCGATAAATTTGCACATATTAACTATGAATAAATGGTGCGGACGGAGAGACTCGAACTCTCACACCTTGCGGCACTGGAACCTAAATCCAGCGTGTCTACCAATTTCACCACGTCCGCTCTAGCTGGTCTGAATGATACTATTAAAACCAGCTCGCTGCTAGGCAGCTAAACCTTTAATCAACTTTAACATAAGTTGATAAGCGATTGAATACACTACTAAATCAACTTTTTATCGAAGTGTGCTCGATCACAGGGGCTGCGATTATGACAAAAGCTTTGATGCGGTTCAACCATAGTTACGAAGATTTCTTATATTATTTTCAATGCTGGGTGTTTTTCACTCCAAATGACTAAAAAAGCACCTTGGGATGTGCAATTAAGAAGCAGAGCTCCTCATTGCTATTATTTTCAATCACCGCCCCACCCCAAGCCTTAGGCAAAAATACGGCTTGTTCAGCAGATAAAATCTCATCATTTATCAGCAGCTCACCCTTAATGGCCATCAATAAGGCGTATTGCTCATTGGCCGGTAATTGAGTTTGCTGGCTGGGTTGCAGGCAGTAGCGCCTAACCTCGAAGTCATCAAAATCGACTATGCGCTCTATTCTCACCCCCCGCCCTAGCCCAGCCGAACCTTGGGGCAGTAACTCAAAATCACTTGCAGGCTCAGCCGCCAGTGACATCAGCTGTACCGCTTTGTCAGTGTCCCAGTGATCCTGGGTTAGCACCTTTTGGGCAAAAGAAACAATCAAGCGCTCGTAGACCGGGGTTTGAAACTCCACCGTACGCACACCGTGCTGTAATGAGTGCGGGGTTAGGCATGGCACTTTCACTACGTCACCTACTCGCAGCGGTAAAAATTCAGTGAAGCTTTCCATGTCGGCACGCAACTCTTGCTCTTTGGCACATAGCGTTTGGTCATCGCTGGCCTGCGGCTGCTCGTCCAGCGTTCGGCGCACCTGCTCGTAGGCTTTGACCGCTTGCAAAAAGGCCTGCTTAAAAGCCGCCTCATCTTTATATTCGGCTAATTTCTCAGCTTTAAAACCAAAACGAATCGCACCCACGCCATTAGGCCAAGCGGTTTTGTCTACGGCGGTGACCACATACACTTCGCGCTTCTCTTCATGCAGCTCAAAGTACAAATCACCGGTTACCGGCTGTGGCAGTGGGTCTAAAATTTTTAATAAAATTAGCGAACGAGCTAAATCACCACACAGCTGCTGCGGTAAGGCGGCCATCACCCAGGGCAAGGGAGCGGCTAACTGATTGCTGGCCAACAACTCGGCAACACCGCGCTGCTCTATTCCGGTGTACCAAATTTCTTGCCCCCAGGGCTTGGCTATGGCTACGGTTTGTAAGCGTAAGGCTTGATCGGCCCGAAACAAAGGCAGGTCGTGCTCATTGCAAAAATCTGTAAAGCCCTGCATGGCGGCAAGCAGCTCGCCCCAAGGCTTATTTTGCTCAGTCACGGTAAAGCTAATATCAATGCCGCTAGTCGTGGCTGCAAACTGATATAAGCCCCACAAGGGTTTAATCGGCTTGGCGGGCAGCCAATACTGCTCAAAGTCAAAAGCCACCGCAAAATGCATCAGCGCTTTGCCGCCAGCATTAAATGCGGCCAGTTGCGCGTCTATAATTTTTGTGGGCTCACCTGAAAACAACATAATAGATAAAAAACTCTGTAGTAATTTGGCTAACCATTAACCGGTTAAGCAGTTAGGATCAAAACGGTAAGCGCCCGACAACCAGGCGGTTACGTCCTCAGCTATGGGGTGCTGAATTCTCTCATAGTCATTTAGCAATTGCCGAATCTGCTGTGACGAAAGTGCAGCTAAACCCTGTTGTGAAAATAAATGCAGGTCGCGCTGCAGTAGTAGGCGCAAATCTGGCGCTACACAGTAATCAAGCAATCTGGCTGTACCGCCATGCAATACCGAGCTGTATGCCTGCAAGGCCAGCTTAGCAATATGCGCTTGATTCATGGGATTAATCACCACCCCGGCACTACTGCTTAATAAGCTGCTATCGCGCCCCTGCACCTTCATTAGCGGTAAATAGTCCGCGGTTTTTTTACCATCATTAGCAAAACCGTTATCCCAAACCAGCGGCTTACGCTTAAGTATGTGCTGGATTTTAGCTAACGAGGCAGGGCTAATGCTTGGGCTAATGACCTTGTCCCCCGTCCAAAACACATCAACTTCACTGGGCAGCGATGCACCCAGTTGCTGTAAATAGTCGCTGGGCATGGCACCAAAAATTTCTTCCAGCACAGGGTCAAAAGAATAATAGCTGGGGCAGACAATATGATGAGCGGCATGACTATGGGATAAGATATCTGCCACTATAGTTAACTGCCGCTGCGCTAAATCGGGAAAATCACCGGGCATATCATCAAATAAAATACAAAGTATGTCAGGCTGCAATGCGTTAATGGCGTCAAGCTTGGCCTTCAACAAAGCCTGATCGTTAGCGCTGTAATCGCGAAACAACTCGGCAGGCGATAAGCCAAGCCCCCATTTCACTCCCGCCCGCTGGTAACAAGCCGCCAACTTTTGTAACTGCAAATAATGCTCGGGTGGAAGCGGCTTGCGCCATTGCGAGCGTAAATAAGCATCGGATTTGGGAGCATAAATGTAAGCATCGTAATTATTAGCCGCCAAAAAACTCGCATAGCCGCAGCGTACTGGCCAAGACCAAGCTCGACCATAAAAGCCTTCAATTACTGCCTGAAAAAAAGCTGTCACTTGCCGCCCGCATTAAGTTAACCACCAATAGTGCCTGCATGTTACACATAAAGGCTTTTTTAATGAACTATAAAACCGCGACAACAATTCAGCAGCAATGCATAACTAGCTCAGCCCATATGTTTTTTGGTGCGCGCGGTAGCCTTGGCAGTGGCGGGATCCTCAGGCCAAAAATGCTTGGGGTAGCGGCCGCGCATTTCTTTGGCAACTTCGTGATAACTACCCGCCCAAAAGCCAGCTAAGTCATCAGTGAGTTGCAACGGGCGCCGCGCAGGCGATAGTAGCTCCATTAGCAAGTTAAGCCCCGGCCCAATGGTGGGTGTTTGCACCAAACCAAAACACTCCTGCATGCGCACCGACAAGATGGGCTTATCACCACGCATATAATCAATGACATGATTATTGCCCGTAGGCAGTTGCAGGCTATTGGGTGCATATTGCGCCAGCAATTGCTGCTGCGGCCAAGACCAGCTAGCCAATACAATATCCGCCAGTTTGATTTTTTTAAAATCAGCCTTACTTTTAACACCCGCGACATAAGGTGGCAGCCAATCCTCTATATGCTTTAACAGATATGGCTCACTTATATCGGGTAGCGGCTGCGCATGATGCTGATTAAACCACTGTACCCTGGCAGCTAATGACCTATAAGCCTTGTCATCCAATACAGCCAAGCCCTGGCTGCGCACATAGGCTAGCACAGCCTCGGCCAGCTGTTGCTTGTTGGGGCTGACCACCCGCTCAGAGAGGGTGATTGCACCTATGTTGTGACGCTCTTTGGCGACAAAGGCCTGTACCGACTCATCCCAGTCTAGGGCCAGGCTTTTCTGCCCCTGCTGCTGGCTTAAGGTATTGATATGACTATCTGCTACAGCGATTGCTGAATGTATATAGGCTAATTGCCCCGCCCTAGCGCTACTGCCGTAATCCAACACTAGCAACCAGGGCGTGCCGCTGAGATGATCTTCGGGGTGTAATTTGAGCTCATGACCATTGGCTAATAAATAACGATCCGAGCCCGCTGCCCGCTGTTTGGCCACCCTGTCGGGATAGGCCGTTAATAATAAATCGGCTGCACAGGGCTCTATACTCAGCGCTGCTGGTTGCCACTGCCCCTTAGGGTTAATGCGCTTAAGCACTCGCTGGGCCTGACGTAATACCCGCTGAGCAGCTGAATGCTTGGAGCCACTATTACGCCCTGCGCTGAGCAGCAAGCGCTGGGCTGCAGCCGCAAAGTCAGCTTGCCGCTGATTTTTCTCCAGCGGTGGCTCGGTTAATAACGTTGCCAATATTACCGCCTCGGCCAATTGCGACCCTGCCTGCAGGCACATAGCTGCTAAGCGCGGATGCAGGCCTGTGGCTGCCATGGCCTGGCCAATAGCCGTTATTTGGCCGTTATGATCAATGGCTTGTAATTGAAATAATAATTGCCGGGCGGCCTGCAGGGTGGTGTCGGTAGGCTTATCCAGCAGCAGTAGCTGGTTTAGGTCAGTTTCGCCCCAGCAAGCTAGCTCTAATAAAAAAGGAGCGAGGTCTTCGCGCATAATCGCAGGGCTATCAAAATCGTACAGGCTGTGGTGACTATCCTTGGACCACATGCGATAACAGTGGCCGGGGGCGGTGCGCCCCGCTCGCCCTAGGCGCTGCTCGGCCGATGCCTTAGAAATACGCTGACTAAGCAAGCGTGACATGCCCTTATGATTATCAAAACTGGCCACCTTGGCGTAGCCTGAATCGATAACAACAGTAATCCCCTCTATGGTGATACTGGTTTCGGCCACATTTGTAGCCAGCACCAGCTTGTACTCGCCCGCCTTAACAGGGGCGATGGCTGCGCGTTGCTGCTGTTCGGGCAAGGCGCTGTGCAGGGCGTAAACGCGCAGCGCTGCTGGAAGTGAGCTGGCCAGTAACTTCGCCTCTAATGCTCTAATCTCTTGCATGCCGGGTAAGAAAATCAACATATTGGCCGGCTCAGCCTTCAGCAGCTGCAATATCAAACCTTTGATTGCGTCAATTAAGCCTTCTTGGCTGGCAGCTTGATAATGGGTTTGCACTGGATAGCATCGCCCGGCAGAGCTAAGCAACTTGGCATCGGGCAGTGCCGCACATAGCTGGTCGGCTGCCAAGGTGGCAGACATCGCAATCAGACTTAAAGGCTGGCTGTCATCCCTATAGCCCTGCTGGCATTGCAGACATAAGGCCAAGCCCAAATCCAGCGATAGGCTGCGCTCGTGAAATTCATCAAAAATCACGCAGCTGACCCCGGCCAGCTCTGGGTCAGCTTGTAATAGCCGTATAAACACCCCTTCGGTCATTACCTCTATGCGGACCTTGGGCCCGGTGACAGTTTGATAGCGGGTGCGTAGACCTATGGCCTGCCCTAAGGGCTGGTTGAGCTGGCGTGCCAAAAAGCCTGCCACATTCGCCGCAGCCAAGCGCCGTGGCTGGATGAGATAAATTTTGCCCCCGCCTAGTTCAGCCATATTCAGCAGCCACAATGGCAGGCGGGTACTCTTACCTGCACCTGGCGGAGCGTGAATTATAATTTGCGGATGCTGTACTAATGCCTCGCTAAAAGCGGGAAAAAGTGCATCTATAGGTAACTCGGGACTGTTATTCATTACAAGGAATTTTTACCGCTAATAGCTGCAAAAGCTTATCGCTAATTCGTTTAAGGCCAGGCCATATTGCACTGGAAAAATAAGGGATCTTAACAATACTTAACAAACAGTCGTCATCTCTCCCCTATGTTTGGCGATTGTTAGAGTGCTGAGGCTGCCCTGTAAGCCCTCACTGATACACTCTCTTCAAATGGTACTTCCGGCGCTTTATTAAGCGCCGGTTTTTTATGCTTTTCAAAATCTTACAGAGCATTCTTAAAACTAAAATCAACTATTTTACTTTAAATAACTGCTGAAAATTGGCCGTGGTGATTTCGCACAACTGCTCAAAGCTCACCCCTTTTAGCTCCGCCACACACTGCGCCACCTCCACCACATACTGAGGCACGTTCTTTTTGCCCCTGTAGGGGATAGGTGCCAAATAGGGAGAATCGGTCTCAACCAGTATGCGCTCTAATGGCACGCGCTTAACCACCTCTCTTAGCTCGGCGGCGTTTTTAAAGGTGACTATGCCAGAAAAAGAAATGTAGTAATTCAGGTCCAAGGCCTGCTCGGCCATTTCCCAGCTTTCGGTAAAGCAGTGTAATACCCCCGCCACCGAGCTGTCGCCATGCTCACGAATAATGTCTATGGTATCTTCGCGAGCATCGCGGGTATGCACTATAACCGGCTTTTGCACGGCCTTAGCTAAGGCTAAGTGGGCCTTGAAGCTCGCGCGCTGGGACTCAGCACTCTCGGCGCTGTAGTAATAATCCAAGCCGGTCTCACCTACGGCAATAACACAGTCTTCAGCTGCCCATTGCGCTAGCTGCGCCTGCTGGCTGGCTGTTAACTGCTCGCCCTGTACATCCATAGGGTGCACACCTACTGCGGCGTATACGCCCGGATATTGCTTAGCAATACGCATTACTTCAGGTGCATTGCCCATATCAATACCCACGCAGAGCATACGCGCCACACCGCGGTCATTGGCCTGCTCTATCACCTTGGCCAAGTCGCCGCCATAGGGGCTTAAATCCAGCCTATCGAGATGGCAGTGGGAATCGACTAACATAAAAAACCTCTACTTTTAAAAAACAAATCCAGCTATAGAATCAAAAACGGCCCATTAATGGGCCGCTGAACAAATCACTGTGCCGTTATTTTACATGGTATGGGTGGGTCTGTCGGACTCTAGTGAGCCGGCTAAATAGGTTTCTATTTTCTTGTTGGCGGTATCATCCTGACCATTAAAATGCACGCCTATGCCCGCTGCGCGATTGCCCTGCGCGCCCCTAGGCGTAACCCAGACCACCTTGCCAGCAACAGGGATTTTTTCTGGCTCATCCATTAGATTCAGCAGCATAAACACTTCGTCACCCACACGATATGGTTTGTTTGTGGGTATAAATAAGCCACCGTGCAACAAAAACGGCATATAGGCCGCATAAAGTACGGCCTTGTCTTTGATGGTTAGGGAAAGGATTCCGTTTCTAGCCCCTGGGGCCGGTGCAGTACTCATCACCTACTCTCTCTGTTTAGGTTATTGTTATCTATCAGCGCCACCACTACGTAAACACTCAAAGACAGCATGGCGCATAAGTTTGAATTTTGCAGCCCAGCCTCTTTAGGGTCAAGGCTTATTAGGCTTGTAGCCTAAATAAGCTTAACGCTTAAGGGTGGCGCAACATTTTAATAATAGATCCTCTACCACCAATTGGCGATTAGGGTTAGCGCCGCGCTGCACTTTAGCGGCTAAGGCCTGCACCTCGTCCAGCAAGCCAAACAGATTTACCGCAGGCGTAACCAGCCAAGGCTGCCAGGCCTCACTAAGCTCCGCCCCTGCCTGCTCGGCGCGTATCAGCTGTGCCAGCTTGTTTTGCAGCCAGTGTAAAATATCCAGCAGGGCGTGATCTTTCCACTTATCGGCCAGCGTTAAAGGCTGCATACGTTGGTTTAATGCCTCTAGCAGCTGCTGCTCCATATCTTGATATTTTTGCAGCGCACCGGAATTCAAATAATCCAAGGCTAAAATAGGCTTGCCGCCAGCCTCGTCTAATAACTGTTGCGCTAAGGCGGGATTAGCAGTGGCAGAAGTCAGCCAAGGTAATACCTGCTCCTGCTGCGGTACGGGGAAATACAGTTGCTGGCAACGCGAACGTATAGTGGGCATTAAGGTGCCGGGGGCATCACTGATTAAGATTAACAAGCTATTTTCAGTGGGCTCTTCCAAGTTTTTCAAAATGGCATTGGCGGCATTGATATTCATGGCTTCTGCTGGCGCGATAATGGTGATTTTATAACCACCCGCATGGGAGGTTTGCGCGATAAAATCGACTACGCCACGTACTTGATCAACCTTAATTTGGCGTGCGCCCTCTTCCGGTTCTATCAATTTTAAATCGGGATGCGAACTCTCATTGAGGTGGCAGGATTTACACTTGCCGCAAGCGGTAGCCAACGTAGCCTGCTCGCATAGCAAGCTGTAGGCCAAGGCCTTAGCAAAACGCAACTTGCCCACACCCTCGGGGCCAGCAAACAACACCGCATGGGGCAGGCGCTGTTTCTCATGCAGGTCTACCATATGCTGCCACTGGCTATCGTGCCAGCCATAGTGTGGCTGCAGCGGTTGTGGCTCGTCACTCATAGCTTAACCTGCGCCAATAAAGCTGCTAAGCCTTTAGTAATATCGGCCTGCACAGCTGGCAGCTGTTGCGCTGCATCAATGACCAAAAAACGCTGGTGGTGCTGTTGCGCTAATTGCAAATAGGCCTGCCGCACGCGCTCAAAAAAATCCATCTTTTCTTGCTCAAATCTATCCAGCGCGCCGCGCTTTTTGGCCCGCGCCATGCCCACTTCTACCGGGGCGTCTAGCAACACCGTACAGTGCGGCCGTAAATCACCTTGTACTAATTGCTCTAGCTTAGCGATAGTGTCAAAGCCCATCTCTCTGCCGCCGCCTTGATAGGCGTAAGTGGCATCAGTAAAGCGGTCGCACAGTACCCAGTCGCCACGCTGTAAAGCAGGCTTAATCACCTCGTTGAGATGCTGCGCTCTAGCGGCGAACATTAATAACAACTCAGCGGTGTCGCATACGGTTTCATCGCGCGGGGTAAGTAATAGCTGGCGCATATCCTCGGCCAAGGGTGTGCCGCCTGGCTCGCGAGTTAAAATCACCTTAATACCGGCAGAGCGTAAATGCTGAGCAATAAACTCTATATTGGTGGACTTGCCCACCCCTTCTACGCCCTCTACGGTGATTAATTTACCCTGCACTGACTACCTCTACTGTGATTATTTTTTGAATGGCTGCTAAAGCGTTATGGGATCGCCATTATTGCACAGGCGGCGAGGAACGATAGTTTTTACTGCGCCTATGCATCTGATATTTTTTCACCGCCTTATTATGCTCGGCTAAGCTGGCAGAAAAGTAATGACTGCCATCACCCTTGGCAACAAAATATAAGCTGTCGCCGCTAGCCGGATGCAGCGCCGCATGTATCGCTTCTCGCCCCACCAACGCAATAGGCGTAGGCGGCAAGCCATGATGACGGTAAGTATTATAGGGGTTGCTACTATCTTTTAAATGCTTACTAGTGAGGTTGCCATCAAAATCAGCCCCTAAGCCGTAAATCACAGTAGGATCAGTTTGCAGGCGCATATTTTTTTGCAGGCGACGCACAAATACGCCAGCAATCTGTTCACGCTCGCTGACCACACCAGTCTCTTTTTCAATTAAAGAGGCCATGATTAGCGCTTGATAAGGGGTTTCATAAGGCAAGTCATCTTGGCGCTGCTGCCACTCTGACGCCAATACTTGCTGCATACGTTGATAGGCGATTTGATAAAGCTGGGTTTCGCTTAGCCCTAAAGAGTAGCGATAGGTGTCGGGAAATAATAAACCCTCTATAGAGCCATAGCCCCGCTCTTGCACCTGCCGTTGCCACCAAGCGTTGGTAGCGAGATCGAAATCGCGATTAATTTTTGCATGTTTTGCCACGGCCGCCTGCAACTCACTAAACCGCCAGCCCTCAACAAACGTGATGGGATAGCTTAATACCTCGCCCTTGCGCAATTGTAGGCATAATTGTTTGGCGCTGGTACCGGGGCGAATAAAATACTCCCCTGCGTGCACTTGGCTTGCCAGGCCAGTAAGCCGCGCATATAAAATCAACAATTTTGGGAAAGATAAAATTTGCTGGCGTTGTAAATCGTAGGCTAAAGCCGCAAAAGAGCTACCGGGTTTTAAATGATAACTATAGCCCCGCGCAGGAATATTTAATGGCTGGCGCAGATAGTGATAAAACCCTACACCGGCCAAGATAAAAAATAACAAACAAAGTAATAAGCTGCGCCGGATAAATTTAAACATAAAGCTCATCGTGCAGCGCACGCTGTAATAAACGCGTAGTTGCTCCAATTTTTTTATTAAAAGCAGCCACAGTAGTGACAGGCACTATGCCTATTAAACTATTACAAATAAACAGTTCATCAGCATTGTGTATGTGCTCTGGCAGCACCCTATCCACACTAGCGGCCAGCTGCAACTTGGGTGCTAGCTGACTTAAAATATATTCCCGCATTACCCCTGCCACACCGCAACGATCCAGATGCGGGGTAATAAGCATACCGTCTTTAACAATAAAAATATTAGACATCACCCCTTCGGTAACGCAGCCCTGGGTATCGAGCATCAAGCCTTCGTATATGCTTTGGTCGTGCCACTCTGCTCTGGCTAATACATTTTCTAAGCGGCAAAGATGCTTCATACCAGCCAGCAGCGGGTTAATTGCCAACTGAGTATCGCAAAACCGTAGGCGCACCCCTTGCTGCTGCAGTGATTTATAATCAACACTGGTAGCGCTAAGCTGCAATAGGCGATTGGCACCGCCTGCCACATAGCCATAGCCACGCTGACCAGATTGGCGAGTAACAATAATTTTTAATACTTCGCAGGCTTCTGGCTGGGCGGATTGCAGGATGTTGTTGATATCGAGGTTTAGCGCCGCCATATCAACATTAATCGCCAGCCGCAAACAGGATTGCTGTAATCGCTGCAGGTGTAAATCCAATAATTGCGCACGGCCGTTAACAATGGCAATGGTTTCGAATAGGCCATCACCATAAGCCAGGCCACGATCCTCAATCGAGACAAAATCACCACTGATACCATTGATCAAGCTAGCCATAGGCATCGCCATAACCTTATTGGATTTTAGAGAACAGCAAACTACCGTTGGTGCCACCAAAACCAAAAGAGTTAGATAGCGCATGGTCTATCTTGATGCTTTGGGCGGTGTGAGGCACATAGTTTAAGTGACAGCCCTCATCGGGATTGTCTAAATTTATTGTAGGCGGCGCCACTTGATCGCGTATGGCCAACACACTAAAAATGGCCTCTACCGCACCGGCAGCGCCTAACAAATGGCCTATCATGGACTTGGTTGAGCTTACCGCCACCTGCTTGGCCGCAGCCCCCATGACTGCCTCTACTGCCTTACTCTCGGCGACATCGCCAGCGGGCGTTGAGGTGCCGTGGGCATTGATATAGTGCAGGTCTTCAACGTTAATACCAGCATCGTTTATGGCGTTGCGCATAGAGGCGGCCGCACCGGCACCATCGGGTGGTGGCGATGTCATGTGATGAGCATCACCGCTCATGCCAAAGCCGCTTAGCTCTGCATAAATAGTAGCGCCACGTTTTTTCGCGTGCTCATACTCTTCCAACACCAGCACACCCGCGCCGTCACTGAGCACAAAGCCATCGCGATCTTTGTCCCATGGGCGGCTGGCCGTTTGCGGACTGTCATTGCGGGTAGACAGCGCACGCGCCGCCGAGAAGCCCCCTAAACCTAAAGGTGTTGAGGACATTTCAGCGCCCCCCGCCACCATGGCGTCAGCATCGCCATAAGCAATCATTCTAGCGGCCGAGCCTATAGAGTGAGTGCCGGTAGTACAGGCCGTGGTAATCGCAATATTAGGGCCTTTTAGGCCGTATTTGATCGACAGGTTGCCGGCAATCATATTAATAATGCAGCCGGGCACAAAAAAAGGAGATATTTTACGCGGGCCACTGGCCAGTAGCGCATTATGATTCTTCTCTATAAAACCCACGCCGCCTATACCGGAACCTATGGCACAGCCTATGCGGTCAGCATTTTGTTCGGTGACTTCTAGGCCGGAATCCGTAATGGCTTGTATTGCAGCCACCATTCCGTACTGAATAAAAGTATCCATTTTGCGGGCATCTTTGGCAGGCATATAAGCCGCCACATCCAGATCCCTAATGGAGCCACCAAAGCGAGTGTTATAGGCCGAAACATCAAAGTGCTCGATAGCGGCTATTCCGCTTTTGCCATTAACAATATTGTCCCAGCTGGTTTTAACATCATTACCTACGGGCGTTACCATCCCTAAGCCTGTTACAACCACTCTACGTTTTGACACGTGACAACTCCTTATTGTTAGGTATTAACCAACTGTTTTAGTTATTAATAGGCAAAAATAGCGCATAAAAAAAGCCGTCCTAAATAAATAGAAACGGCTTTGCCTTGGTTTAGCGAGAGCTTAGTCCAAGTTTTTGTTGATGTAGTCTATAGCTAATTGAACAGTAGTGATTTGCTCGGCTTCTTCATCAGGAATTTCAGTTTCAAATTCTTCCTCTAAAGCCATTACCAACTCAACTGTATCCAAAGAATCAGCGCCCAAGTCCTCAACGAAAGAGGCAGATGTTTGCACTTCGTCCTCTTTAACACCTAGTTGTTCTGCGACAATTTTTTTGACTCGTTCTTCAATGCTGCTCATGGTCTGTATAGACTCCTAATTTAATGAAAATATCACTATAGGCAATTTATTGTTTGGGTGCCTACAGCTATTTAATCCGTCTGTGCAATCTGGCCTAGGCCAGCCTACAAGACCACTGGATATAATTGGCGGGCATTTTACCCTGAATTTTTACGACTTGTAACCTTAGTTTGGCAAAATTAACCGTTATTCGACTGAAAACGGTTAATTTTCAACCAATTTTAAGCCATATACATGCCGCCATTAACATGTATGGTTTCACCGGTAATATAGGCAGCGCCATCACTTACCAAAAATGCCACTACCGCGGCTATCTCGTCAGGGTTGCCCAAACGCCCTAAAGACACCTGAGTTAACAAGTTGGCTTTGTGATCATCGCCTAGGTCTTTAGTCATATCCGTGTCAATAAAACCCGGGGCAACCGAGTTAACGGTGATATTACGCGAACCCAACTCTCTGGCCAAAGCGCGCGAAAAGCCCTCGACCCCAGCTTTGGTCGCCGCATAATTAGACTGCCCAGCATTACCCATGGAGCCCACGACTGAGCTGATATTAATAATACGTCCCCAGCGCGCCTTGCTCATACCCCGTACGCAGGCCTTAGAGAGGCGGAAAATGGCATTGAGGTTGGTATCAATAACATCTGACCACTCCTCATCCTTCATACGCATCAAGATATTATCTTTGGTAATGCCGGCGTTGTTGACCAGCACCGTGGGGGCGCCAAACTGTTCATTAACAGCAGCCAGCACGGCGGCAACAGAATCGGCATCGGTAACGTTTAAGCACATACCCGCACCCGCTACACCGGCCTCTTTTAAATAAGCGCTGATTTTTTCGGCGCCACTTTCAGTTGTAGCGGTACCTACAACCACATAACCCAAAGCACCTACTTGCTTGGCAATGGCTTGGCCTATGCCGCGGCTGGCACCTGTTACTAAAGCTACTTTAGCTGACATATTGATATACTCCGTTTATTAATTACAGTTCTGCCAAGGCTTTATCAAAACCGGCGACATCTTCCAGCGCAAATGCTGACAATGATTTTTGAATACGGCGATTTAAGCCACCCAATACCTTGCCGGGGCCACACTCTACGGTTTGCTCTATACCAGCGGCAACCATGGTCTCAACACAGCTCACCCACTTAACCGGGCTGTAAATTTGTTGCACTAGCAACTCTTTAATTTTGGCGGGGTCACTTTCGGTTTGTGCATGCACATTGTGCACCACAGGGATTTCTGGGCTCAGCACGGTTAAGCCTGCAATTTTTTCAGCCAGCTTTTCCCCTGCGGGCTTCATTAAAGAGGTATGGAAAGGGGCACTGACTGGTAGCGGCATAGCGCGCTTGGCACCGGCTTCTTTACAGGCTGCAATCGCAGCCTCAACAGCGGCAACCTTACCGGCAATAACAACTTGGCCTGGGGAGTTGAAGTTTACTGCCTCAACCACACCAGCTGCCGATGAGCTGTTACAAATATCTAAAATAACATCGTCATTTAAACCCAGCACAGCCGCCATAGCGCCCTCGCCTACAGGCACCGCCGTTTGCATAAACTGGCCTCTATCGCGCACCAAGGTCACGGCGTCGGCGAACTGTAAGCTACCGGCACAAACCAAGGCTGAAAATTCGCCTAGGCTATGGCCCGCCATCAAAGCTGGCTTAAGATCGCTTTTTTGCTGCCAGCAGCGCCATAAAGCAACACTGGCGGTTAGTAAAATAGGCTGGGTACGCTCGGTTAAATTAAGTTGCTCTTGCTCGCCGTTTTGCACCATATCCCAAACATCGTAACCCAGGGCTTGCGAAGCCTCAGCAAATGTTTCTGTTATAACGGGATAAGCCGCTGCCATTTCAGCCAGCATTCCTACTTTTTGTGAACCCTGGCCAGGAAAAACAAAAGCCACAGAGGAGTTAGACATATTCCAAACCTTTAACTGTTGTTGTTAATTGATAGAGAGCGCAAGCTGCTGCTCTATAGCAGCCAGCATATTACCCTCAACTTCGAATAAGGCCTGCTCAATTGCGCAGGCGAAACCTTCCACATTACTATTGCCGTGACCTTTTACAACCACGCCTTTTAAACCCAAAAAACTCGCACCATTATATTGTTTGGGATCTAGTTTTTTGAAAATTCTTGTTAGCACCGGCAAGGCAAAACCTGCCCATAATTTGCTACGCCAGTTACGGCCTAGCTCTTGCTTGATTAACGAGGCAATATGCTTGGCTGTGCCTTCGCAAGCTTTAAGGGCGACGTTGCCCACAAAACCGTCACACACCAGCACATCAAAGCCACCGTCAAACAGCGCATTGGCCTCTATAAAGCCTATGTAATTTAAATGCTCATCGGCAGCAATAAGCTCAGCGGCCAATTTTACTTGCTCATTACCTTTAATGGCTTCGGCGCCTATGTTGAGCAAAGCCACTCGCGGCTGATCCACCTGATGCAACACCCGGCAACGGGCGCTGGCCATTTGTGCAAAGCGGTGTAACTGGCTGGCACTGCTATCCACATTTGCACCTAAATCCAGCACATAACCACAGCCTTCGGTTACCGGCATGGCTTTGCATATCGCGGGGCGCTCTATACCTGGCAAGGTATTTAGCACAAAGCAGCCGGCAGTCATCAGCGCGCCGGTGTTACCGGCACTCACTACGGCATCTACTTCTTTGGCGGCTAGCAGGTCTATAGCAACGCGCATAGAGCTGTCGGTTTTTTGCCGCAGTATGGCGCTAGGCTTATCACCCATAGTCAGTATTTGTGAGCTGTGTTTTATGCTTAGCCTGTCATGATTAGTGCCGGCTAGGTTTTCACGGATGCGAGCTTCATCGCCAACTAGAACAAGTTCTAACTGCTGATGCTTGGTAAGTATTTGAAGTGCTGCGGGGAGGGTTGCGCGGAGACCGTGGTCTCCGCCCATAGAATCAATTGCTATGCGTACTGATGACGCCATGCTGATTCTTTTTTAAAAGTGATTAATCGTCGTTTTCAACATTAATGACTTTTTTACCGCGGTAAAAGCCATCAGCTGTAACGTGGTGACGACGATGGGTTTCACCTGAAGTGGCATCTACAGACAATGTAGGACCAGTTAGTGCATCGTGAGAACGGCGCTGACCGCGACGTGAACGGGTTACTTTACTCTTCTGAACAGCCATGGCTATTAACTCCTGAAAACTACTATCTAAAAATCGTTGTTACTTGTCAGAACGTAATTGCTCTAACACTTTAAACGGGTTGTCTTTAGGCTCTTCCTTTACAGGGGCAGCTTCAGCCTCTCCAAAAGAGCGTGTTACTTGCTTGCAGCTATCGAGCTCGTGATAACTCACTATGGGCAGGCTGAGTATTAGCTCCTCCTCCACGATCTCTGCAAGATCTGTTAACTCTTCACCAACAATTAACGGGTCCAGTGTTTTGGGCAGTTGTTTGGCCTGATCATCAGTCCACACGATTGCCAAATTAAACTCTGACACTACATCTATTGCTACAGCATCTAAGCAACGCTGACAAACCACGTTAACATGTGCGTTAATTTTACCATCTATGCGGCGCTTACGGCCCTCATCGATATAAAATTGCAGCTCTGCGGTGACTAGCCCCTCATCATTTGCTAATAGCGATGTTAACCGTGGCATGACTGCTGGGCTAAAATTACTGCTAATTTCAGCGCCTTTGACGGTCAATTTCCGGACATCTATCTGACTTGGCAAGGGGTCGTTCGACATAAGCGCGCAATCATAGGGATGTAGCGGCTAGCTGTCAAAGAAAATACACAAATAATGGACGATTTCGTAGGGAAATCAGTAACTTCTCTCTATAATCAGCCCCAAAACCGTGAATTGAGCCCTATGCCCCCATTAATACTCGCCTCCAGCTCCCCCTATCGCAAGCAGCTACTGCAACGGCTGGCACTAAGCTTTAGCTGCATCAGCCCCGATATAGATGAAACCCCCTACCCGCAAGAAAATGCCCAGCAATTAGTTTTACGCCTGGCGCAACAAAAGGCTCAGGCCATAGCCAATGGCGGCCATCAAGGCCTAATTATAGCCTCCGATCAGGTGGCGACACTTAACGGCAATATCTTAGGTAAGCCCGGCAATCACGCCAATGCCTGCAGACAACTGCAACAATGCAGCGGCCAGGCTGCCACCTTCTATACCTCTTTACACCTGCTTAATAGCCAAAGTGCTGAATCACAGCAATGCGTGGAAACTTACACGGTCTATTTTAGAGAACTAAATGCAGCGCAGATTGAACGCTACCTTATTAAAGAGCAGCCCTATCAGTGCGCGGGCAGCTTTAAGATGGAGGGGCTGGGCATTTGCTTATTTGAAAAACTGCAGGGCGATGACCCCAACAGCTTAATAGGCCTACCCCTGATACAACTTATTAGCATGCTAGCTAACGAAGGGATACCTATCCCTTAGCCTCCCGACAAACCTCGCAAGCTACACAGACTACTAAACCCAGTCTAGCAACTGAGCAAACTCATCGATGCACGCCAAAGGCTTGTGCGCCTGCAAGCGTGACTTGGGGTGAGCACCATAGCTTACCCCTATACTGGCCACCGATGCATTGGCCGCCATCTTTAAGTCATATTCGGTATCGCCAACCATTAAGGCCCGCTCAGGCGGCAATGAAAACTCAGCCAGCAACTCATTAAGCATTAATGGGTCGGGCTTAGAGCAGGTCTCATCGGCGCAGCGGGTGGCATCAAAATAATCCTCCCAGCCCAGATTCGCCAGCACCTGCATCAAGCCCCTGCGGCTTTTGCTGGTAGCCACTGCCAAGCTGTGGTCACGGCGGCGCAATTCAGCCAATACCGTGGTAACACCCGGATACAGTGAGCAGGGCTGATAATCAGCTTCATTAAAATGGCTGATATAGCGCTGGCGAAAAAGCTCTTGATCCGCAACTGACAGCATTGGATATAAGGTTTTTATAGCCAGCGGCAAGGATAAGCCAATAACGGTTTTAATAGTGCCTGACTCTAGTGCTGGCAGCTTTAGATCTTGCGCAGCCAATTGCACACAGCCAGTAATCTTGGCCATAGAATCCATCAGGGTGCCATCCCAATCAAACACCAATAACACTAAGCCTGCACCTCCAAACCTTGCAGCAGCCTGTCAAGGCTGGGCTCCAGTGGCGCCTCTACGGTGATACTTTGTTCGCTATCTGGCAGGCAAAAAGTCAGGCTGGCGGCATGCAAAAACAAACGCTTTAGGCCTTTTTGCTTAAATAGACGATTGGCTTCCGGCTGGCCGTACTTTTCATCTCCCAGCAGCGGGCAGCCTGCATGCAGGGCGTGCACTCGGATTTGATGGGTCCTGCCAGTAATAGGCCTGGCCTCAACCAAAGTGGCATCGGTATAGCGCTTTATAACATCAAACTGGGTGGTGGATTTTTTTCCCTCGGGAGAAACATTAACCATGCGCTCGCCTGACTGCAGACTAATTTTTAATAAAGGAGCCACCACCAGCTTGCAGCGCTTAGGCCACTGCCCAGACACCAAAGCCCTGTAGCGCTTAACAATACCCTGGCGCTCGCGCAGGCAATTTTGCAAATACTTCAACATACTGCGCTTCTTGGCCACCATAATGCAGCCCGACGTATCTCTATCCAGCCTATGCACCAACTCCAAAAATTTGGCCTGCGGGCGAATCACTCGCAAAGCTTCAATTAAGCCTAGGCTTATGCCGCTGCCGCCATGCACAGCCAAGCCCGAGGGCTTGTTGACCACCAGTAAAGCGGCATCCTCGTAGAGTATGGCGTTTTCCAGCACCGCAGTCAGACCATCGGACACCGAGGTCGGCGCAGTGCGGTCAGCCACTGTTACTGGCGGCACCCTCACTAGGTCGCCATCGGCTAATTTATACTCAGGCTTAACTCTAGCCTTATTCACCCTCACCTCACCTTTGCGCAAGATACGGTAAATCCTTGATTTTGGGACACCTTTTAACTCGCGCAGCAAAAAATTATCTATGCGCTGGCCTTCATGGGCATCGGTAATCGTTACAAAACGGACTTTTGGCTTATTCTCAACGGGGCGGTCATTCATTAAACATGGGGCCTAAGTGTTTGATGTAGCTAATATTTACTGCTATAGTCAGCCGGCATTAGTTTAGAGCAGGTTTCAGACTCAGCCTCGGCCAACACAAAACAGCCCAGTGATGAGTAAGCAAGAAATACCCCTAACTAATACTTTGCTCCTGTAGCTATGAAAACAGTCGATCAAATTGATCCTGAAAATACAGCGGCAAAAAAGAAAACTATTTTACGCAGTTGTCCTAAAAAGGTCGCGACATATTTTATCGCAATTCACGACAGACAACTGCTTTATATTAACAACGTGGGCAATTTGCTGCATCGTTGTAAGAGATTTGAAAACAAAAGCGCAGATAAACGCACAAGGCGAAAGCGAACGGTGGTCAAATACCTCCACCTAGCCAGCCTAATTTTTATCAGTAAGATTGCATTTTAAAAAGTGATGTAGCGGCCAACCAACAAGTTAGCTGTCCACAACAAAGCGGCACACAATAAACAACAATTGCACGAGGCTATTTACCAAAGCAGCCCTGCTACAGCAAAGTCCGTAAACGAGCGTAATATACAATATAGATCTATAACGCCCGAAAAATGCGATGTAAGCAACTTACATCAGCCCTTAAAAGCAATCCTACGACGCTTTCTATCAAATTTATTCCAACCTTGTTTGGCAAATCCCGCTTGATGGATTTGTACCAATTATGAAAAGAATGCTAATCAACGCAACTCAACCTGAGGAGTTGCGCGTAGGTCTAGTAGATGGCCAACGCCTTTACGATTTAGACATTGAAAATCGCACCCGCATACAAAAGAAAGCCAATATCTACAAAGGCATTATCACCCGCGTAGAACCCAGCCTTGAAGCTGCCTTTGTAGACTTCGGCGCCGAGCGCCACGGTTTCCTCCCCTTAAAAGAAATTGCCCGAGAATATTTTTACCGCTCCCCCAACGACGTTGATGGCCGCTTTAAAATTAAAGATGTTGTTAAAGAAGGCACTGAAGTTATCGTGCAAGTTGATAAGGAAGAGCGCGGCAACAAAGGCGCAGCCCTAACCACCCTAATCAGCCTTGCGGGTCGCTACTTGGTTTTAATGCCCAACAACCCCAGAGCTGGCGGCATCTCTCGTCGTATTGAAGGTGATGACCGCAGCCAGTTACGCGACTCCATGAGTGAAATGGAAATGCCTAATGGCATGGGCGTTATCATACGCACAGCAGGCGTAGGCCGCAGCGGCCAAGAGCTACAATGGGACTTAGACTATTTGGTTAAATTGTGGGCGGCCATTAAAGATGCCACCGTTAACCGCCCCGCTCCCTTCCTAGTACTGCAAGAGAGCAACGTGATTATTCGCGCCATACGCGACTACTTGCGCGACGATATAGATCAAGTGCTAATAGACAGCCCAGAGGCTCATAAAGAGGCTTACGACTTTGTCAGCCAAGTTATGCCCCACTACCAGCACAAAATCCGTGAATATAACGACCCAGTACCGCTGTTTAACCGCTACCAAATCGAATCACAAATTGAAACGGCCTTCCAACGTGAAGTGCAACTACCTTCTGGCGGCTCTATTGTTATAGACCCTACCGAAGCCTTGGTTTCTATAGATATCAACTCAGCTCGCGCAACCAAAGGCGGTGATATAGAAGAAACCGCACTGCAAACAAACTTAGAAGCAGCCGATGAAATCGCCAGGCAATTACGCCTACGTGACATGGGCGGCCTAGTGGTTATCGATTTTATCGATATGAACCCCGCTCGCAATCAACGCGCCGTAGAAAACCGTATGCGCGACGCCCTGGCCATAGACAGAGCCCGCGTGCAAGTAGGTCGAATCTCACGCTTTGGTTTATTAGAAATGTCGCGTCAACGCCTGCGCCCATCACTGGGTGAAACTAGCGCCACAGTTTGCCCACGCTGTACCGGCCAAGGCACTATACGTGACACAAACTCCCTAGCGCTATCGATTCTTCGCTTGGTTGAAGAAGAGGCCAACAAAGAGCGCAGCGCTGAAATACGTGCATTGGTACCCGTAGAAGTTGCCTCCTACCTGCTTAACGAAAAACGTGAACCTATACACGCTATAGAAAGACGCACCAATGTGCGTGTCGTCATAGTACCTATTGTGCAGCTTGATACGCCACACTTTGAAGTGCAGCGCTTACGCGATGACGAAGTAGGTAAAAAAGTTGAGCTCAGCTATGAAATGCATACCGAGCAAGACCTGGATACTGGTGCCCCAGTTAACGATGTGGCCATCACCCAGCCGGAAGCTGCTATTAAAGCGGTTTCGCAACAGCAACCTGCCCCTACCCCCGCCGCTACGCCAGAACCGGTGGCAGCGACTCCTGCAGCTAAAACAGGTTTGCTAGGAAAACTGGTCAATATCTTCTTAGGCAAAGCCAGCGAAGAGGAAGTGGTAGTTGCACCAGCAAGCCCAAACAAGCGCGCGCCACGTGATGGCAACCGCGATAGCAACAACCGTAACCGTAACCGCAATCGCAATCGTAACCGCGATAACAACCGCAACCGCGACCGTGATAACGAAAACACTAACAATGCGGATAACACCGCCACTGCTGAAGCAGAAAGCAACAAAAACGATAATGATCGCAGCAAAGGCCGCGGCAGAAATCGCAACAGAAACAGAAACCGCAACAGAAACGAGCAAAACACAAACAATGCGGTAGAAAAAACTGAAAGCGAAACAGCCGCCCCAGAACAAGCCGAAACGGAAACTAAGAGTAACGACAAGCCACAGCGTCGCCCCTCGAATCGTCGCGGTAGAACTGGCCGTCGTCACCGCGGTGAGCGCTTGGAAACTAACACTGACACAGCAAACACTGAAGCAGCTGTTACTGAAACACGCACCGCAGCAATTGCCGAGCCTGAAGAACATGTTACTGAGCCATTAAGCCCAGCAACTGAAATCAAGGTAGAGCATATTAGCGAACAGCCACAAGAGGCAAACGAAGCCGCTAGTGATACTCCAGATAACGCCGTCACCGCAACTAGCGATGAAACTGCGAAACCGGCAGATGATAGCGCAAACGTAGAAGCTGCAGCAGCACCAGAGCAAGCCGACGACAGCGCTGCCAGCATCACAGCTGTTACCGCAGAAGTCGTGTCTGAAATTGCCGAGGAATCAAAAGCTGAGGCTGAAACTACAGAATCAACAGCTGAGCCTGTAACCGAAATGGCTGCCGAAACAGCAGCAGAGCCTGTTAAAGCAGCCCCTGCAAGTGCAACTTCCGAGTCCAGCAACAAGCAAACGCCAGCAGTAAGCACTGAAGCTAGTGTTAGCACGGTAAACGTTGCTAGCCTGGGCCGCGCATCTAACGACCCTAGAGAGGCACCCAAGCCTGTGCTAGAGGTGAGCATAGAAAGTAATGTGATAAACATTACCCACAGCAACGCACCTGCAGCCAGCCCTTCTGCCGACAGAGCTAAAGCAGAGCGCTGCCACAATGACCCGCGCCTTAGTCGCTAAGCATTACATCGACTAACCACTAACCCGGCCCCAGCGCCGGGTTTTTTATATCCCCTGCAATCACACAGTTACACGTCGTGGATTTATGAACACAAAAAATCATAACGCTTAAAACATAGCCAGAAACAGTAATAAACTATAGTTTTTCTATTTAAATTCCAGCATTGCGCTTGTCTGCAAGCAAAACCTATGTATAATTCTGCCTGCTGTCGAGGGGTGCAAAATCATCCCCATCAGTGACATGCGGTGGGGTGACTGAGTGGTCGAAAGTACCGGTCTTGAAAACCGGCGAACGCGAGTTCCCAGGGTTCGAATCCCTGCCCCACCGCCATTATTTCAAAGCCCGAAGGTAACTCACCTACGGGCTTTTTTATTACTCAATTATTAGCAGGGATGAGAACCCGTAGAGGGTTCGACAAAATGCGAATAGCATTTTGCTACGAGCCGCGTAGCGACGAAGCCCCGTAGGGGTAATTACAGCCTACAGGCTGTAATTATTAATCCCTGCCGCTTTCCCCAAGCCCGCCATTATTTTAAAGCCCGAAGGTGACTCACCTACGGGCTTTTTTATTACTCAAATATTAGCAGGGATGAGAACCCGATACAGGGTTCGACCAATTTTGCCCACGGCGAAATTGGAACGCCAGCTTTTCATGGCGCCCGCAGGGATTAACAGGAATAGCCTCAAGCTATTCCTGTTAATCCCTGCCATCTTCCCCCACACAAAGCCATTATTCTAAAAAACGTACGCAGCATTGATCATCGGATAAAAAGCTGGCCGTGATAGTGAATAGTTAAAAATACACATAATAAAAAGCCGCCCTAAAGAGCGGCTGCATTATTACTTAGAAGCCAGCGGCGAGGTTTCGATGACCTCTTCCACTGCAGGATCAGAAGCCAGTGGAGCCACATCTTGATCTTTTTCTTCGCCTACTGGTAATGGCTTAATTAACGGAGTGGGTACATCCTCTGCGCCTTCTTTATCTTTCATGCGAACCAATACATCGGGATAGGTATAATGCGCATCGGTATTGGCGTCTATAACTGCACCTATGATACCGCCTATGATTAAATTGCCCCAGATAACCCCACCAAAATCAGGCTCTACTTCAGCGACACCGCGCTGGGCCTCGTTCTCGCATTCAGCCACAAGCAGGCCTTCGTCACGGTGCAAGTTAACACTGCGATTTGCATCAACGCTGCGTACTTGGCGATTAGTACTAACAACACATTCCGTTCCTTTTGGATTGTCGTCATGCATAGTCTTAACAAATACATCTTGGTCACTACCATTAATCACCGTCGAACATCCTGTAGATAGCAGGCTAGCACTGATCAAGGCAGCCATAAAAAGCTTTTCCATAAATCACTTCCTATTAATTGTTTATTATAATTAGTTGTTAATGCAGCATTGATTCGTATAGCACACAATAACTCAGCAAGTGTACCAACAATATCCCCGTTACCCTATAGTCGTGGCCAAGCAAGTGGCAAAAAGGAGCAACAGCATAGCTGGCAAGCAATAACGAATTGATAACAAATGGAAAACAAACGATC
>NZ_JANHAP010000003.1 GCF_024734385.1 Dasania sp. GY-MA-18
TACCTTCCTTGCAGTAGGTTCATCCTGAACCGAAAATAACTATAAAATGGCCCGCTAATCTTTGCAAATAACTATTTGCAATATCAGATCAGCGAGGAAATATAGGTGTGGTTGATGCGGCGCTTACGATGTAACCACCCCTTCCTCTGGAACACATGTGATAAATCGATGTGAACCAACTCTGCCAGTATCCGTTGGTTGAGCAACCGCTATCGCACCTTCCCAAGCAAAAACATTACTTAAGACCAAGTCATTTGGCTCAATGTGATATAGCTTCTTCGAACCAACATCTACACCATTCAAGGCTGGCTTATGAAAAGTACCCTTTCCAAAGGACCTAACACCCAGTTCTGGATACTCACCATCGAAGTTAACACTAACTTTTCGGCGAATAATCGGTAACACCTGAGACATTGGAAGATACTGAACATCATCAATCAAATTCTGGAAAGCACTCTGTAGAAGTGCCTGCGCTTCTGTGAGAACACCTTTTCTTAGGGAAGTTACCTCATTGACCTGAGTCCGAATCGATTCAATTTTTTTTACTATTTGACGCTGCTCTGCTAGTTCTGGCAGACGAATCTCAATTCCTAAGAATTGTTTTTCTTTCAGGCGAACTCTGTTAGTCGTACCTTCGCTCACCTTTTTGCAAGCATCAACAAACCAAGGCGTCTTGCTTAGCCAATTCAGATACTCAACATCGAGTCTTTTGGGATCAGCTTCGAACAAAGGAAAATCGCTAGTGATTACCGCTCCATCAAGTTCTTCAGGAATGACCCCAAATGCTCCGTGCCTAGCATCAATTTTAGACAGAATGAATTGACCTGGAGACACGTAGAAACGCTTGCCAGTGCCAATTTCACTACCGAGTTTAACGCCTCGCAGATTCACGCCTTTGCCCCAAAGCCTGACCGTTACCTCTTTATATTCCTCATCAGGCAAGATATCTGCTGCATACTTACTGCTTGAAAGTAAATCACCGAGTCTAACCAGTGGCCACTGACTGTTCACTCATGACCTCCAGAAAGTTGCTCTTTTAGCCCATCCAATATCGAAAATATCTGCTTTTCTTTCTTAGCTATGCTTTCTAGCAGCTCCAGAGGCGGACGATGTTCTAGTGCTTCCAGGCTGTTTGGATTTTTTAAGTCCAAATTAGCGGCAAACAACGTACCATCTTCGTCATATTTCAAAATTTCGCTTGCTGAAACTTTCCAAGCGAAAGTGTTTTCGTGCCTTCTCTCCCACCATGCCATGCAATCAGCAAACTCACCAAATTCCATCGGTTTAGTTTTCGTATATTTTTTGCGCCCATCTGGAGTGGGAATATCGTAATACCAGATTTCGTCGGTTGGTCCACTTCTATCAAAGAACAGTAAGTTGGCCGGGATATCGGTATAAGGTGCAAAAACACCATCTGGCAATCGAACAATTGTGTGAAGGTTGAAGTTTTTAAGTAGTTCTTCTTTGATCCGCGCACCAATGCCATCACTAAATAACGTACCATTAGGTACAACAACTGCCGCTCGGCCTCCACAATCAGATCCTTTACCAGGCCTTTTAAGCTTGCGCATAATAAGCTGAAGAAACAAAAGTGCAGTTTCAGCTGTTTGCATGTCATCAGGGAAGTTCCCCAATATCCCTTTCTCTTCCTCGCCACCAAACGGTGGGTTAGTCAGGATCACGTCAACGCGGTCTTTGTCGCCGATTTCACGCAGGGGGAAGCGAAGACTGTTACCCGAGTCAATTTGAGGGTATTCCAGTCCATGCAACAACAGGTTCATCTGAACAAGCAAATAGGGGAGAGGTTTGGGTTCGCCACCATATAAGCTTGAGCCTTGCAGCATCGCGCGATCTTCTACGGTCGCACACTGGCCTTCCAGGTAAGACAACGCTTCAACCAAGAAGCCACCGGTGCCACATGCAGGATCCAGCACACTCTCGCCCAGCTGAGGCTTAGTGACTTCGACCATGAAACGAACCACTGGTCGTGGTGTATAGAACTCACCAGAGTCACCTGCTGCATCACGCATCTCTCGCAACATGGTTTCGTACAGGCGGCTAAGGGTGTGCATTTCCTCAGAGGAGTTGAAATGAATACCATTGACCTTATCGATCACATCTCGCAACAGGTAGCCATTAAGCATCCTGTTGTGTAATCCGCTGAAGACCGTCGCAATCACGTCACGACGATCCATCTGGCCATTTTCGCCCTGTAACTCTCTCAAATAAGCGAACAGACCCTCGCCTTTCGTGCCGTCTGGCCTGACAGTAAAGTCATTGTTGACAAAAGAGATCAGTTCACCTCCAGTGATCCCACCTTCCTTTGCTGCCCAATCACGCCAACGGTAAGGCGCATCAATTGCGGCTTTGAACTCTTTCCCCTCTAACTCAGCCTTTGCTTCTCTAAGGCTTTCTAAATCATCAAGAAACTTGAGAAACATCACCCAAGTAAGCACAGGAAGTCTATCAAGATCACCGTTAAGGCCTTTGTCCTTACGCATAATCTGACGTGCACTTTTTACAATAGAGCCCAGTTGTTGAGCTGTTGTCATTGGCTTTGCAGCCTTCTTTTTAGTCATCAATTACTACCAATATTCTTATGAGTGGTAGAGCAGAGATTGCATCTGGTCTACCGCACTTTTCATCTCTCTTGGCCCACCAAATCGTCCCGCAATCTCTATCAAATTGCCGAAATCAGAAATTGGTGGAACATCAACCACTTCTGCGAGGTTGAATTGTGTTGGTCCGTGTTCTCGGTACTTGCTTAAGAGCGCCTCTAGCACCTCTCTGGCCTGAGGGCCGTATTTGTCAAAGAAGTCGGGATTTTGCTTTCGCAGGTATTCTGCACGCTCGCGCCTGGTTCTTAGGGGCGCATCGAACGCCAAATGACAAAGCAAGTCAAATGGATCTGCGTCGGGCTTTCCAACCTCCTCGCTCACATGCAGGAAATCAATGCCCTTAGCGGACAGCGTCGCTATGATGTCTTCACGCTTAACCGGATCGGCCCAACTATCACGAAGCTCATCAGGTGATGAAAACAAGGTTCTCACGCTTTCTGCTGTGTAGTCGGTAAACTGGACAACCTTTAGCTGTTTACCACTTGCATCAAACTCGTAAACAACATGGGTAGAAATATCCACCATGCCACCATCAACATAATAGCGTGCTGGTTCAGACTCAGAGATTTCTCCTCCAGAGCCTGTGTCTCCCCCATCCGGCAGCGTATCATCACCGCTTCCATCTGGTACATCATCGCCATCTTGAGGTAACTCATTACCTTCATCATCAATGATGGTGTCTTCCTCGATGTCAGGGAAGCCATCAAAAGTTGGGTCAGCAAAGTTTTGAGTCGCTGACCCCGTATAATCCAGAATGCTGAACCAAAGCTTGTCGTAATCTTCACGTAACCTGGTTCCCCGCCCGATGATCTGCTTGAACTCACTCATTGAGTTTACAACCCGAACTAAAATGACATTTTTGCAAGTCGGTGCATCAACGCCAGTAGTCAGTAACTGCGAAGTAGTTAAGATTACCGGTGTTGTTGTTTCCAGCTCTTGGAATCGACTGAGGTGACCTTTACCAATTTTCTTTTCATCTGACGTCACCCGAGCAACATAGTCCTGATACTTTTTGACTAAATCGCTGTTCAGGTTATTCAAAGCTCGGCGCATATCGTCAGCGTGAGATTGGTCTACGCAGAAAACAATTGTCTTTGCGAACCTGTCGGTTCTTTTAAGAAAATCTGTAATATGCTTGGCGATCGTCTCCGTCCGGGCTTTCAGGACAACTTTTCGCTCAAAGTCTTTTGTTCCATACTCTTCGTCTGGGATTTCACGACCATAACGATCTAACTCTCCCTTGGTAGGCCTCCAACCCGTAGCATCTACTTGAGTAATTACGCGATGCACACGATATGGAGCAAGGAAACCGTCTTCAATTCCTTGAGCTAGGCTGTATGTATAGAGCGGATTTTCAAAGTACCTATATGTATCACGGTTATCTTCACGAAGGGGAGTTGCTGTCATTCCGACCTGATAAGCGGGCTCAAAATACTCAAGAATCTCTCTCCAGTTACTATCATCTCTGGCACTCCCACGATGACACTCGTCTACGATGATCAGATCGAAAAAGTCAGGAGAGAATTCTCTATATAAGCCTGGTCGGTTCTTATCCTTAGCAATGGATTGATAAATAGCAAAGTACATCTCTCGACTTTTTGTAATCTTGCCACCTTCAATCTTATGCCGAGCATCACCGAAAGGAGTAAACGTCTTATCTTTTGGGTCATCAACCAGTACATTTCGGTCAGCCAAGAACAAAATTCTGGGCTTTCTGTACTCACCTGAACTATTCCACTTGGAATTCCATAACTTCCAGCAAATTTGAAAAGCTACAATCGTTTTTCCGGTACCAGTAGCCATCGTGATTAGATTGCGCTTCTTTCCCTGCAAAATAGAAAGTACGGTACGGTTGATAGCTATCTGCTGGTAGTATCTCGGTGAAAACCCTCCAGGGGCATGATGATAAGCACTCAGAAGCCTATCGGTAGCTTCAGTATCCAAACCTTCGCCGCTTCCAAGACGCGTAATCAATTCTTCAGGGGTTGGATAATCACTGACGACCTGCTCAATCCCCGTCAGAAAATCGAATTCTAGAATTTCATGACCGTTGGTTGCATATGCGAACTTAAGACCTAGGATTTCAGCATAGGTTTTGGCTTGTTGCATTCCTTTACCTACAGGAGCTGATTCGGGCTTAGCCTCCACAACGGCAATAGGAAAGTCTCGGTTGTATCTAAGCAGGTAATCTGCCCTATATTGCTCACCGCGAGAGGTTTTATCTCCTCTAACAGTAATTCGCCCATCAGTAAGCTGATGCTGTTCCCTTATTTGATGAGGGGTGTTATCCCAACCTGCCTCAACAAGCTTAGGAGTAACATACTTCCGACAAGTATCTGCTTCATTCAGTTTTTCTTGCTGTGACTCTGCACTTTTGTCCGGCCAATAGCTTTCATGATTCTGAGGTTCATGCGGCTTGCTGTAATTTGCTTCTGCTAAAGCGTAGTCACCAATAGTTTCCGATGGCATCATTTCCAGCACAGTGCGCGGCTTTGGCGGTTTAGGACGACCAGACATGCTTGAAACGAGAGGAACTGTTAATTCTTGATTGCTATTTTCTTTAGACATTATTCATCAGCTCCTGATTCAGTAGATACCAACTGAACCGGTGATTCTAATTCAGCAGAAGGTAAAGTAACCTGTTGCACAACAATAGGTTTTCTAGGTGAGGATGCATCAAGATCAGCCAAGATAAATAGCATACTCGCAGTCATGAATAGTGCTACAGAAGGAAGTGATAACCTGTAGAAACGATGCATTCTGCTGAGGCGTTCTTCATTAACCTTAGTATTCGTTGATGAAATCTCTGCCGTACTACTCAGCAAGTAATCCAACATGTCACTTTCAATAGATCCATTCTCATCAGAATCCTTGTAGTGACGTTCCAAACCATGCCGATATGCCTCGACATCGGTTAGAACTGGTAAATAGTCATATTTGTTGCCCCAAAATGCTCTACTTAGGACCCACACTGAAAAAGCAAACGGAATTAGTGCAAGTCCCAAGCACCCAATAAATAGCCAAACGAGATATTGCGGCTCTGAAAAATCCACTGTTCTCAGCATATATGCCGATAGCGCTACACCAGTAGCAATGAACGCGAAACGAACCTGAGCTTGCGCAGTAATCCGATCCTTGCGCTCCAGCTCATGAAAATAGAGTTCTTTATAAAGCTGGAGTAATTCCTTTTTGTTCAAGATAGTCTTCCTGTTAACTAATCTGCACAGCACGAAAGTTGTTTAGAGTTGACCTAAAACCTAAAAGTATACGGCTCCTAGCATTGCCAACACACAGGTTATGCATTTAAAACAATTTAAGCTCGTATCCCATTGAAAAGTTTACGAAACTAATTACGTATATCCAAGCTATTTCAGGGTAACCCAGCTTTAGTTACTAAAGACATCAACAGCAAATATCGCTGATTAATGGCAATTAGACACTACGCTTAATCCAGCTGGCTATTCTAAGTGCCCATGGATCAATTACCTCTGGAGCAACCACTCCAGAGTGCTTTGATTTTGAGTGCGGAATACCTTTGTAAGAACCATCACCCAACTGATCCCTAAAAAAATCGTTCGGCCACCCCAAGGATTTCTTCATTATTCCGTGAAGAATAACCTGCTTGTTTATCCCGACCCAACCATGAGGTGATTTAAGCAGCATGGTCGATAGTTTCGCAGCACCATCAGATGTATCGACCTCAAGTAAAATAAATTCCCTGTTACCATGCAACAACTCAACAATGGCTAGGCAACGCGGGTTTTGTGTATCTGCTAACCAATGCTTTTTTCCATCTCCAACCCTAGGTAATTTTTCTAAGCTTAGGTTTAAGACCTGACAACCGTGAGATGACTCAAGAACCGCTACCATATTAAGAAATGATTGAAACTTGCCCAGGTAAAGGTGAACATCGTCCGTTTGATCATCCAGATTATTCCATGCACCTCCGGGCAGATTACCTGATTCTTCCTTTTCATTTGGACTCAGCTCTTTATCCAAAACCTCTTTGTCTCCATCGCCAACTATGTTGTTAACCGCCTTAGTCTTTTTCGCTATTCGATTTGTTATATGAGGGTTCTGAAAGGAAACGGATACTTGCTTAGATATGAGCGTCAGGGTCGCTTTATCAGAATCTGACAACTCGTCATCATCGAGTTCGAACTCATCAGAAGATTCTCCTTGCTTACTATCGCCTCTGGTTGGCTTGCCTCCGACCCTTCGATCATAGGCTGGGTGGTAGAAGTCAATTTCCCCTTCCACATCCGATGGTAAATTATCTAGCTGGGTTATTTCCCAAACAAAAAAACTACCCGAATCGCGATCTTCCCAACCTCGTGCCCCCAGCTTCACATCCGTCAATGGAGGTGGAGTGAATTGGTAGTGCCAATGTAAGTAACTGCCTTTCTGAAATTGCCCTTTGACAAGCTGCATGCTAATGCTTTCGAAAGAGGCTCTGGCAGCACTATCTAATAACACCCAACTGAGAAATCTTCGATTATCGTCTCGGTTAAAGTATGAAACTGGATATTCGGCGCCTTCACGAACTACGATTAATGGCTGACCATCCTCTCTGAGACCTAGCATAAAGTCTTCGGCCAAAGCGTCGTGCTGGAGGCTTAGTCGAGCAAGAAATGGATCATGATAGAAAAGTACTCGAGCGAATTCTAATTGCGGGATAAAGACTCGTTTAGTATTAACGGTCGCAACAAAACACATTTGATTGCCGTCACCGCCGTGATGATGGGCATGATACGCAGGGCAATCAGATGCCTTTGCGATACCCCAATCTTGAGCGTTATTTATAACAAAATCGATTGGCAATCCAGCAGGCTTTAGCTGCTGAGTTGGGTTTAACACTCTTTTTCTCGCAAGCACAGGAATATTACTGAACTGCATGCTTTGAGATTGTTTACCTGTAAAGTCTACATTTATCGCCCACCCCTTTCGGTCTAAGCCACGAAACAAAGAGCCAATGCCCATAACTTTTGAATCATTATCCAGCTTCTTAAATCGTGCATTGCTTTTACTCACTCAAGATATCCTTTAAAAGCGCAGTAATTAATTCCGTCATCCGCTCATCGCTTAAACCCGCTTCCCTGAGTAGCGACCAGCGTTTAATCTCCCGATGTTTGTTCCTCATTGACAAATAGGCACGCGTAAGCCTTCTTGCTTGATATTCAGTCGTGCTTTCAGAATAAAGAGTTAACAACATTGCACAACGTGGTAATCGGCTTAGATTCTTTTCAACAGTTGCTCGCTGATTCAACTGATGTATCAGGAAGGTACGGCTAAGATGCGGTGCGTTTAGGTTTTCAGTCAAAGCCTTACAGACACGCCTTAGCTCTCGAGCAATTTTCCTATCCCTTTTGGACCAATCGACTCGATGATTTTTTAGAGTAGTTTCAGTATGGAATGATTTGTCGATCTCCATCAACCATTCGTAGTTGTTACGATAAAGCCGAGCATACAATGCCTTATAAATCTGCCGTGCAGCTTTTGGCGAGTAGGATTTGAGGAGCGTTTTCCACTGCAATTGATCAGGGCTCGGCGGGGCTACAGGTTCTACGTCGTGCTTCTGAGCAGACTGATTCTTAGTTTCTGCGGCGGAAATTATTAGGCTCGAAGCTTGATTGATAGCTTCACTAATACTTAGCCTCCCATCAGACAGGGCTACGATTGCAACTATATGTTCAGCAAAACTAAAGCTTTTTCTATGCTTGCGGAATAGTGATTTTAGCCATGAAGTCTCTATTCTCGAGGGAAGAATTCTTACATCTTCGAGCCACTGCTTTCCCCAAAACGTAACAACAGTGTCGTGTATCTTTGAATGGTCAATTCTAGAGCCATCTAAATAATTCAGGCTTACAGCGAACTGTTTATAAAACAAAGACCATTGGGCAAAGCTAATCCCTTCACAATTACTCAGTAGTAACTGAGCACATTGCTTTGCAAAGACTTCATCCTGCTCCTTAACAAGGACATCTTGAAATAAATCAGCAGATTCTACCGGGATAAAAGCATGCCGATGCTCTCCATCTAATTCGATATTCGATCTACTCAATGCGCCATGTTTAGGGCACATTCTCACCAAAGGAACCTGCCAAAGGCGATGCCAATAGCATTCTCCATATTTCAACCTTTGCTCAGCCAAACATGGCCTGCAAGCAAACAATTCGGTCTTTGCCTTAACTCTGGAAGCAGCAATACCTGAAGCTAAATGTGCAGCACCTTGTGACTGCTCCGCCATCCAGTTGCGTAGCTTTTTAATTCGCTCAGGTGGCAAAAAAGGTGCGTAAATTGGCCATAGTGTATGGCGAGCGATTAAGAGACTTGTATTGAGCCCGCTGTTACTTGGGTACTGCTGAGCTAATGATTGAACATGACTAGGTAGATCCACCGTTGCGATTATTTTCCGATTCTCAAACACCTGATCCAACAGCTGCTTAGGAGAGGTCTCCCCATCATGCACACCCGCTCTCGCGACTGTGCTATACAGCAACTCATCAGAGTAAGGTTTCGGAAATCCCAGCATTAATACCCTGTTGCCCATCCTTCAAGATCAAACATTTCGCCATTTTGATCCAGTCGCTCAACTAACGACAGGTTGTCCTCTTTGCAGTAGGCAAACTGGTAACGCCAATCATCGACATCCAGGTCTACCCAGTCCTCTTCTTTAATGCGGTCCGTTGGTTGTTTATTTACTGAAGTGGTTTCGTCTGACTGATACCACGACACGATGACAGGGATCATTTCTGGGAGACTAAGATCAGGCTGTTCCTTAATTATTCGCGTGACCAATTGAGCAACTGTTTGTTCTTCAAATGATTCGTCTAACTGCAAAACCAAATTGTACAATCTCAGAGCTTCTGGGTTTCCTCCAAACAGTTGTTCTTCTTGCTTTTGGACATCCGCTAAGATTTTGGCTCCCAATTGGATAATGCGCTTATCCAGGTCGACAATACGCATGTCGGAGTACTTCACGATTTTATCTGCGTCACAGGACCGCAATGCATCTAACATTGGGTGTACTGGCTTTAACTCCTGCTTATAGACCGATTTCAAAATGCCCACTGTAATTCGTTCTTTCTTATTCGCGATAGCACGGAGCTGCGCCAATACAAAAAGCTTCACAACAATATCTAAGACACCTTGGGAGAGGTCATACCAACAATCTCTTATTTCATCGCTAAGTGGATCACCACCATGCTTTAACCATTGATACTTCCAGAGGTTGTCCGTGAATCGAATCCAATTGGTATTTGGCTGCCTTTCTTTTTCTTTAATAAGGTATTGTGGAATAGTTTCCCAGTAAATTGACCCCAGTCCAGCGCTGCGCCGGCCAGATTGCAGCTCTAGTTCAAATATTGGACGCGCTTTAGGAGTGCCAACTAAAACTATCGGAATCCCCACGGTATTCACTAGCTCTACAAAAAACTCCAGCATTTGCTCTTTACCACCTGAGCGCACCTGGCTTAATCGTTGGATTTCATCTATTACCAGAATACCAATTGCACGATTATTGGCTGTCTGCCGCATTAGAGCCAGCATCTTTGGAACAGAAAGACGCTGTTTTGCGTAGCGGCGCTCATAGTCGGTACCCAATACACTGTCGACTGCACTGAAGAAGTTAAGGCATAAGCTTTCGAGGTCACCGTTGCTAGGGCATTCAATCTTAAGGTACGTCACCTGAAAGCGATTTTCTTTTTCGTGGTAAATCACCTGAGGATACGTTGCCAATACTCGCTCAAGCGACTTACTTTTCCCAGCACCGGAAATACCCACAAGAGACATGCTTCGAGCCGTGGTTTTTTCCACAGCAAAGTTAGCAGCAACTTCACCGCCTGACTTTATAAACTCATAACCCTCCTGGAGCTTACGGTTCAATGAACCATCATTGATGTTCCTTCCGACATAGCCCATACGAAGCATTAGGTCGATCTTCTCTTGTAGCTGGACGTGCTGTGAAATAGGTTGAAAATAATCGTCTAACAATGACACAACCATATGCATTCTGGACTTCGGATCGGCTAATCTATCCGCAGGGTGATACTCAATTTTCCCTTTAATACTCTTACCTACTTGAGCAACCGATAGGATTGGTGGGAGCGCTTCAATGAATGGATTGTCATCATAGCGCTTAACACCTGTCGGGGTATAAGACGCAGTAACAAAGTGACTAGGACGTTCCATCAGTCGTCTCCGTCATCAAATAATTCATCTTCGAAGTCAGGATAATCATCATTTTCGTCAGGCGGATTCAAATGCACGACTTTAGCAGGCTGCTCGTTCTTAACGACTTGGTGACGACGCTGTTCACGTTCTTTCTCCAGTTGTTCAGAACGTGCACCACTTACTCCCTTCATTCGTTCTGAATTTGTTGCGACAGGCTTGGGTGATTCCTTGATAGCCGATGTTATGATGTCTTCTATTCTATCTTCATGCAGTTTTCGAATTCTGTCGGATTCGAGCTGGTCTTTTGCTGACTGTATTTTAATCTGTTTCTGTTTTCGCCATACTTCCCAGAAGGTAGAGCCTCTATATTCCCTCGATGTATCAGTAATTCGGCAAACCCAATGATCTCGATTTCCTTCAGAGTGAAATAAGTACACTTCATCGGCAAAATTAGGGTCATAGGCAACTTCAACTTCTTTCGGCCTGGGGGAATTTCCTGATCGATGCAACCAGCCAAGCTCTACTATTTCTGGCGCAGAGTAGTACACCCCAAACAAGCAGATTCCCTGTATTGATGTGCTTGCCTTTTGTCTAGGAAGCAGTGCTATCCGAACAGCCTCAGCATTAGCCTTACGTAAACGCCCTGTTCGATTCTGCAAGCCCCAGCTCCAAAGATGAATAGGAATTGACGGCAGATCAGCAGGCATGTCTTTGGCTCGATCATACTTCTTCATTGGATCTACAAAGTTACGCATCACAATAGAAGAAACAATAATTTCAGTGAATTCTGATACTGTGAGCTTACCATCCAACCAATAGTTCTTTCCTCCACGCTTCCTAACTGTTGGTCCAGAAACTTCTCCTGGAACAAAGCCCTTAAATTCTGCCTGCAGAGTTCTAAATCTTTGCTCTACAATTCCTTTAGCATCTCCTCTGTAAGGAGGCGTATTCTCTATTCTGACCTTATTACTAGCTTCAAGCCCTTCTATTTGATGGCCTAGAAGCTCACCACGGTCTGCAAGAATTGCTTCAGGTAAACCCGGTGTAGGCCATTCAAAATTATCTGTGTCTATCTCAAGATCTCTAAATATGTGATTTTTATCTGTTAGCGCTAAATGAAGCGCTTGAATTGCGGCTACGTAAGAAGGGTTCTCAAATCCGATATACCAACCAACAATAAAACGAGAGAAAACATCTATGACAAGATAAACAGTGGGCCGTCCAACAGGTTGATTGCGGTCATGATCCGAAACCAATATTACATCAGCAATAGTCGCATCAATTTCGTATCGTGAGCCAGGACCTAAGGCTTGCGTTGTCGCGGTACTTTCAAGTGGCCTAACATCCTTCATATATATGCTATCTGGTACACCTGCCCTTATCCTTTCAACATGTGTGTACTCGCGGTTGAAAAAGTAACTAAACTGCCGCTTTGTTGGCTTTTCAGATTCCGATACGCCAGGAGCGATATTTTCATATAGGCCCTTAAATTTCCGGTGAGCCTTTGCGATAGAAAATTTCTTCTTAAGTATGTATTTATCGATGATGATTCGGAAAAGCCTTTCAGTTGCCTCATCTACTAATGCGCCAGTCCCTTCCATTTTTTCTCTTGGCCGACCTAACTTCTTATTCTTCGCAATCCTCTTTTGACCTTTCGCCCCAGAGTTCTTGTAATCTGGCAACAGAGCATTGGGGACTTGGCCTCTTTGCCAATACCTGCGAACTAGCTTGTATATGTAAGGCCTTGATACTTCACCAAGTTCTAGAATCTCAGCAATACGTTTTGCTCGTACCTTTTTAACGTAGAAGTATGGATCTTCAACCACAGGCTTAATAACACGATAATTCGTGTCACGAATAGTTGCGTCTTTTGAATCCTGTTCTGGTTGTAGACCCAATACATAGGAAAAAGGGTCATCAACACGAACAAGCTTCTCTTGCAAAATCAACGCCTCAAGCTGAGAGAGGTCAACTATGTCTGGAAATGCTTTTTGATCATCAAGTGAAATCCAAACAACGTGACGCGCGGTGGTAAGAAGCACTCGATAGAGGTTATCTGCTACCTGAACCACCTCGTTAACCTGAAACACGCCAAACCTCCTGCAATACCTCAAAGCTTTCAGCTGTCAGATCTGAGCAACGCAATTCGGTAAATGGCTTTGTGATATCAAAATGGAAATATCGTTGGGCCAACAATCGTTTAATCTGATACAGACTTTCTCCAGGCTCATAGTCGTAGGCAAGATCAAGCTTTATACATAGGTCTTTAACTCTGAGACTTTCACTTCTTGGCAAGTGTTTTCTGAACAGTTCAAACTGAATCATGAGTTCACCCAGTTCAGTTTCATCGTCTATGTGGTTATAAAGCAGATTGATGTTTTCAAATACCGTTGAAGGCATCTGATTCTCCGTCACCAAAAACCAAGGTATCTGCTTCTCAGACCAATAGCGCCGCTCAATCTCAAGCTTTTCTATAGTTCTAGAGTCATTCAGTGACTCAGTTGCTTTCACCTGAATCACAAAACGTGAATTCACCTTCTCTCTTGCATCAACGACAAAGTCACTACTCATGTATTGATCCAGACCATGATGGTTTGGATGTTCGATACCTAAATCCTTACTAAGCTGCAGCGTTACCTCTCTATCCAATGGAAACTGTTCGCGAATATCAATAGTGGTGGGTCGCCATTGAAGGAGTAGGAAAGTTGCAAGTTCAAGATCTGAGAGAAGGTGGTGAGTGCGCTGAGTTAGGTGGCCAAAAACTCGATGAGATCGACCTTTAGAAGCAACATCGCGAACCGTGAGCCATGGTTTATAATCTGAACCAGCCCCCTGACCACGTCCGCTTTTGATCCAGCGCCTGTTTTTGGCCTCTGAATTCCAATAATTCTTCCTACCCATACTAAAATGCCACCTGAACTGACTTATTTCTAAGGTAGCTCAGATGGCAATAGTTAACAACTTTATTGGCCTGTTAATAACTATATTGTTTTATTAACAACTTTAATGTTCTCCAACACTAGCGACTACCAACTAGAGGCTTTTTACTCCACTGTTACCGACTTAGCCAGGTTGCGTGGCTGATCTACATCCGTACCCTTTAATACTGCGACATGATATGACAATAGCTGTAAGGGGATGGTGTAAACAATAGGGGCGATTAACTCTGGTACGGGTGCCAGTTTAATCACAGTAATACCGTCACCGCTGCTAAAGCCTGAGTTATTATCGGCAAATACAAATAACTCACCACCGCGGGCCTGCACCTCTTCTAGGTTAGATTTTAATTTTTCCAACAACTCATCATTAGGCGCTACTGCCACTATAGGCATTTCGCTATCGACTAGTGCCAAAGGCCCGTGCTTTAACTCACCGGCAGGATAACTCTCGGCATGTATATAGGAAATCTCTTTAAGCTTGAGCGCACCTTCCATAGCCACTGGCCATTGCACACCGCGCCCTAAAAATAAGGCGTTATGTTTATCAGCAAAGGCTTCGGACATTTTTTCTATGGATTGATCCAGCGTTAATACTTCGCTAAGTATTTGCGGTAATTGATGCAGGCTGCTTACCATTTCTGCTTCTTTCTCAGCACTTAAGCCATTGCGCTTACCCAAAGCTATAGTTAGTAGTACCAAGGCAACTAATTGCGTAGTAAACGCTTTAGTCGACGCCACACCTACTTCGGGGCCGGCCTCTGTCATTAGTGCTAAATCGGATTCGCGCACCAATGAGCTTTGCGCCACGTTGCAAATCGTCATGGTGGCGGCATAGCCTAAGGTTTTAGCTAAGCGTAAGGCCGCTAGCGTGTCGGCTGTTTCACCCGATTGAGAAATGGTAACGATTAGTGTGTCATCTTGTACTACAAATTTTCTGTAGCGAAACTCACTGGCTACCTCTACCCGACAAGGTACGCCAGCTATACCTTCAATAAGGTATTTAGCCACCATGCCTGAGTGATAGCTGGTGCCGCAGGCTATAATTTGTACGGCCTTGGTTTTATCGAAAATTTCTTTAGCTTGGGCACCAAAGGCTTGTTCTAAAATCTTATCTTTAGAGATACGTCCCCGTAAGGTGTCTTTAATCACCTCAGGCTGTTCGTATATTTCTTTTAACATATAGTGCCGGTACTGACCTTTGTCGGCGCTTTTGGTTTTATCTGTTAATTGCACTAGCTTACGCTTAACGGGCTCGCCTTGGGCATCATAAATGTCATAGCTGTCTGGACTTAAAACGGCAAAGTCGCCTTCCTCTAAATAGATAAATCTATCGGTAACTTGACGCAGAGCCAGCTGGTCTGAGGCTAAGAAGTTTTCACCTATGCCTAAGCCCAGCACTAAAGGGCTACCACTGCGGGCGCAGACTATGCGCTCGGGTTCGTTTTTATGAATTACGGCTAGGCCAAAAGCACCTTCTAATTGCTCTACGGCTAACTTCACGGCGCTAAATAAATCTTCACCCTTTTTCATAATAGAGTGAATTAAATGAACAATAGTTTCCGTGTCGGTTTGCGATACAAACACATAACCTTGGGCTGTTAGTTGCTCACGCAATTGTTCGTGGTTTTCTATAATGCCGTTATGCACCAAGGCAATTTCATTATTGGAGAGGTGAGGGTGGGCGTTTTCTTCCGAAGGTTTACCGTGGGTAGCCCAACGTGTGTGGGCAATACCTAAAGAGCCTGCCAAGGGTTGCTCTGTGACGGCCTGATCTAATACCGCCACTTTGCCCAAGCGCTTATGGCAACCTATTTCGCCTTGATGATTAATAATCGCCACACCAGCCGAGTCATAGCCTCTGTACTCTAAGCGTTTTAAACCTTCGACTAAAATGGCTGCTACTTCTCTACGTGCTGCAGCACCAACTATTCCACACATACTATTTATCCAAGCAATGATTGTTTAGAGGGCTTACTATTTCTTGTCTTTTTTGACGGGTCGCGACCAATTGTTGATTTGTCGCTGTTTGCCTCTGGCTACTGCCAAACTATTTTCTGCTACGTCGCTAGTGACGGTAGAGCCCGCACCAACGGTGGCCATACTGCCTATGTTTACAGGGGCAACCAAAGCGCTATTAGACCCTATAAATGCGCCATCACCAATATGGGTTTGATATTTATTCACACCGTCATAGTTACAGGTAATGGTGCCCGCACCTATATTGGCTGCCACACCTATAGTGCAATCGCCTATATAGCTTAGGTGATTGACTTTACTGCCTGCACCAATAATGGCTTTTTTGGTTTCGACAAAATTGCCTATTTTTGCTTTGTCAGCTAATTGTGTACCCGGTCTTAACCTGGCGAAAGGACCTATATCGCAATATTGGGCGATAGCGCTTTGCTCTATGATGCTATTGGCTTTAACCACAGTGCCTAGGCCTATGCGGCTGTTTTCTATTACACAGTTAGGGCCTATAACCACATCATCGGCCAGCTCTACCTCACCGATAAACACGCAGTTTACATCTATGCTCACATCCTGCCCTACGGTTAGCTTGCCGCGCACATCTATACGTTGTGGATCCGCCAAACTGGCACCGGCTGCCATCAATGCTTTGGCCTGCTGCAATTGATAGTAGCGCTCTAATTCAGCGACTTGCTCGCGGTTATTGGCACCTTGTACTTCCCATTCATATTCGGGTTGTTCGGTTTTGACCGCTATTCCTTGTTCTGCCGCCATACTAATAATATCGGTGAGGTAGTATTCACCCTGGGCATTTTCAGAAGAAAGTGCGGGCAACCATGTCGCTAAATGCTTTGCCGCTACAGCCATAATGCCGGTGTTGACTTCTGCTATGGCTAATTGCTCTGCGCTGGCATCTTTTTGTTCTACGATTGCGGTTACCTCGTTTTGCGCGTTACGCACTATGCGACCATAACCGGTAGGGTCGGCTAAGTTAACCGTGAGCAATGCCAGCGTCGTTTCATTGGCTAGGTCTAGCAATTTTTGTAAGGTCTGAGCTTGCACTAAGGGCACATCACCATAGGCAATCAGCACAGTGCTATCGGGTTGCAGCAAGGGTAGGGCTTGCGCCACCGCATGGCCAGTACCTAGCTGCTGGTCTTGTATTGCCCAGTTAACGTCATCTGTAATGCTGGCTTTAACTTGTTCTGCGCCATGGCCTATTACCACATGTATGGCCTGCGCATTTATGGTTTTTGCGCTGCTAATCACGTGCCCTAACATGGGCTTGCCCGCCACTGGGTGCAAAACCTTAGGTAGTTTCGAACGCATACGCGTGCCTTGGCCGGCCGCTAAAATAACAACTTCATGTGCCACTTTTGTTTCCCTCAAAGTGTGGTAAATGCTTACTCACTACAGCGTAAGTATTGCTTTATTATTTTTAAATGAATAAAAAAGGGTAGCCTAAGCCACCCTTTAATGCGATTACTTGTTAGTTATCACTACTAGCCCATTTTCTTACGAATTTGCTGTATGGTGCGCAATTGCGCAGCAGCGGCAGCTAATTGTGAAGCGGCTTTGCCATAATCAAAGTCAGCACTTTGATTTGCTAAGGCGTGCTCTGCTTCTTTTTGCGCTTCAGCGGCGGCAGCTTCATCCAAATCATTAGCGCGTATAGCCGTATCGGCTAATACACTAACTACGCCTGGTTGAACTTCAAGGAATCCACCAGAAACGTAGTAAACCTCTTCTTCACCATTTTGCTTTTTAATGCGTATAGGGCCTGGTTGTAGCGAAGTTAACAATGGCGCGTGGCCGTAGCTAATACCCAAGTCACCCAAGGTACCGGTTGCTACTAGCATTTCGACTAGGCCGGAGAAGATCTCTTCCTCAGCACTAACGATGTCGCAATGTACAGTCATAGCCATTTTTTAAACCTCTAATTAAAGACGGGTAGTAAGAGAGCATAGCTCTCTTACATCTTCTTCGCTTTTTCTAATACTTCGTCTATACCGCCACACATGTAGAACGCTTGCTCTGGGATGTGATCGTATTCGCCTGACAATAAACCTTTGAAGCTGGCAATAGTATCTTTCAAAGATACGTACTTACCGGGCGAGCCAGTGAATACTTCAGCAACGTGGAAAGGCTGAGATAAGAAACGCTCAATCTTACGAGCACGGTTTACGGTTTGCTTATCTTCTTCAGACAATTCATCCATACCCAAGATGGCGATGATGTCTTTCAGCTCTTTGTAACGCTGTAATACAGTCTGTACACCACGTGCAACATCATAGTGATCTTGACCTATGATTAATGGATCTAGCTGACGTGAAGTAGAGTCCAATGGGTCAATCGCAGGGTATATACCTTTAGAAGCGATATCGCGTGAAAGTACAACCGTCGCATCTAAGTGAGCAAAGGTGGTAGCAGGTGAGGGGTCAGTCAAGTCATCCGCAGGTACGTATACCGCTTGGATAGAAGTGATGGAACCAGTCTTAGTCGAAGTGATACGCTCCTGCAATACACCCATCTCTTCAGCAAGTGTAGGCTGGTAACCTACCGCAGAAGGCATACGGCCTAGTAGTGCAGATACTTCGGTTCCCGCTAGGGTATAGCGGTAGATATTATCGATAAACAATAATACGTCTTTACCTTCGTCACGGAATTTTTCAGCCATGGTCAAACCAGTCAGGGCAACACGTAGTCTGTTTCCTGGTGGCTCATTCATCTGACCATAAACCATGGCAACTTTTGATTCAGAGAAGTTCTCAACGTTTACAACGCCAGATTCCTGCATTTCGTAATAGAAATCGTTACCTTCACGAGTACGCTCACCAACACCGGCGAATACAGATAAACCACTGTGCTCTAGTGCGATGTTGTTGATCAACTCCATCATGTTTACGGTTTTACCAACACCGGCACCACCGAATAAACCAACTTTACCACCCTTAGCGAATGGGCAAACCAAGTCGATTACTTTGATACCAGTTTCTAGCAATTCTTCAGATGCAGATAACTCGTCATAAGCTGGCGCTTTACGGTGTATAGAGGCACGCTCTTTTTCACCTATAGGGCCACACTCATCAATTGGGTTACCTAACACATCCATGATACGGCCTAAAGTTTCAGTACCTACCGGTACAGAAATTGGCGCGTTAGTGTTATCAACTGAAAGACCACGGCTAACACCTTCTGATGAACCCATCGCAATTGCGCGCACAATACCGTCGCCCAATTGTTGCTGAACTTCTAAGGTTAAACCTTTTTCTGTGACCGTCAGTGCGTCGTAAACACGCGGTACTGCATCGCGTGGAAATTCCACATCGATTACCGCGCCTATTATTTGTACGATACGTCCGCTACTCATTTCCGGATCCTCTTACCAATATTTTAAAATTTAAAAAACTTTTCGTTTTATTTGCCAACGCGATTAAGCAATCGCAGCAGCACCACTTACAATTTCAGAAAGCTCTTGGGTAATAGCAGCTTGACGTGCTTTGTTGTAAACCAACTGTAAATCGTCAATTAGCTCGCCCGCATTATCGGTGGCGTTTTTCATTGCCAACATACGCGAAGCTTGCTCACAGGCACCATTTTCAACCACGGCCTGATAGACTTGCGACTCCACATAGCGAGCCAATAGGCCATCTAGTAACTCTTGCGCATCGGGCTCGTATAAATAATCCCAGTGATGCTTTAGCTCTTTGTTTTCTTCCGCAAGTAAAGGCAATAACTGCTCAACTTGTGGGTTTTGTGTCATGGTGTTTACAAACTCGTTACCGACTAAATACAGCTTATCGATTTTGCCTTCAGCATAGGCATCTAGCATGATTTTAACGCCGCCGATTAAGTCAGACAGAACAGGGTCTTCACCTAAATCGCGTATAGCAGCAATTACATTACCGCCGTAGCTGTTAAAAAATGCTGCCGCTTTAGCACCGATTAAACACAGATCAATTTCTATATCTTGATCAGCATATTCTTTCATGCCTTTGATAGCGGCTTTAAACAAGTTAATGTTTAGACCACCACACAGGCCTCTATCGGTTGAAACCACAATAAAGCCAACGCGTTTTACTTCGCGCTGTAGCATATACATATGCTTGTATTCAGGGTTTGCGTTAGCAATATGACCCACTACCGAGCGTATACGCTGCGCATAAGGCTTGCCCACATTCATGCGGTCTTGTGCCTTACGCATTTTACTAGCGGCAACCATTTCCATTGCGCTAGTAATTTTTTGCGTACTTTGGATACTCGATATTTGAGTCCGTATTTCTTTTCCGCTTGCCATATAAATAACCTAAATTATTTTTTATGGGCTTAGAGCCTTAACTCTAAGCCCACTAAAAATTAGTAAGTTTGCGTAGCCTTAAACTTCTCTATGCCTTCTTTGAATTTTGCTTCAAAGTCGCTGTTCCAATCGCCTTTTGCTGCGATGGCTTTCATAGTGTCAGCGTATTCGCTGTTCATGAAAGAGAGTAGGGCAGATTCAAAGTCACCAATCTTGGCAACATCGACATCGTTTAAGTGGCCTTCGTTAGCGCAGTAAATCATCAAGCCCATTTCAGCAACATTTTGTGGTGCATATTGCTTCTGCTTCATTAATTCAGTTACGCGCGCACCGTGGTCTAGCTGTGCCTTAGTGGCATCATCTAGGTCAGAGGCAAACTGAGAGAAAGCCGCAAGCTCACGGTACTGTGCTAAAGCGGTACGAATACCACCTGACAGCTTTTTAATAATCTTAGTTTGTGCAGAACCACCAACACGGGATACAGAAATACCAGCATCCATAGCAGGGCGGTTACCACTGTTAAACATGTCGGCTTCTAAGAAGATCTGACCGTCGGTAATAGAGATTACGTTAGTCGGTACGAAAGCTGATACGTCGCCTGCTTGCGTTTCGATTAATGGCAATGCAGTTAATGATCCGGTTTTACCTTTCACTTCACCGTTGGTGAACTTCTCTACGTAGTTAGCATTTACACGAGAAGCACGCTCTAATAGGCGCGAGTGCAAATAGAATACGTCGCCAGGGTAGGCTTCACGGCCTGGTGGTCTACGTAGTAGTAGAGATATTTGACGGTAAGCCCAAGCTTGCTTGGTCAAATCATCATAAATGATCAAGGCATCTTCACCGCGGTCACGGAAGTATTCACCCATAGTACAACCAGCGAAAGGCGCTAAGTATTGCATAGCCGCTGGGTCAGAAGCGGTAGCGGCAACAATAATGGTGTGCTCCATTGCGCCGTGCTCTTCTAATTTACGTACTACTGAAGCGATAGATGAAGCCTTTTGGCCTATCGCAACATAGATACATTTAATACCAGAATCTTTTTGGTTGATGATGGCGTCAACAGCAATCGCTGTTTTACCAACCTGGCGGTCACCGATGATCAACTCACGCTGGCCACGGCCGATGGGTACCATTGCATCAACGGCTTTTAAACCAATTTGCACAGGCTCATCTACCGATTGACGGTCGATTACACCCGGTGCGATTTTTTCGATAAAGTCAGTCGTCTTGTTAGCAAGAGGACCTTTACCGTCTATAGGGTTACCCAATGCGTCTACTACGCGGCCTTGTAGTTCAGGGCCTACCGGTACTTCTAGTACGCGGCCAGTACACTTACAAGTTTGGCCTTCAGCTAAGGTTTGGTAACCACCCAACACTACGGCACCTACTGAATCGCGCTCAAGGTTAAGCGCCATACCATAAACGCCGCCTTCAAACTCAATCATCTCACCAAACATTACATTGGTAAGACCATGGATACGAATAATACCGTCGGTTACAGAAACAACAGTACCTTCGTTTTGGGCTTCACTTGCTACATCTAATTGGTCGATGCGGCCTTTGATAATTTCGCTAATCTCTGATGGATTCAGCTGTTGCATGTTCTTTTCCTCAATCCCTTTGTTTAGGGATATCTGTCCAGGAGTGCTAGTTAGTCGTTACTAATGTCTATCATTAATAACCTAAACCTAAAACGTATTAAGCTTTCATCGCCTCGCCAAGCTTAGCTAAGCGACCGCGTATGCTAGCGTCTATCACTACATCAGCAGCGCGTATAATCACACCACCAATTAAGCTTTTATCGATATTCGCCTGTACTCTTACTTCGCGCTCTAGCTTGCTTGTTAAAGCTTTTGCTAATTGATCTTGTAAATCGGCATCCAGTTCAAAAGCGGTGGCGATATCAACATCAACTGTTTTTTCGCGGTTAGCTCTAAAGGCTTCATACAGTGCATAAATCTCAGCTAACAAGCTTAAACGCTTGTTTTCTGCTAACACTTTAATAAAGTTTTGTGCTTTAACCGTTAACGCATCACCACAAACATCAATAAAAATCTGTGCTTGTTGTTCAGACGTCAAGGAAGGTGACGCTAGCACCTTCTTGATAGTATCTGCTTGAGCAACGGCGGCCGCTGTTGCTAATTGCGTTGACCATTCAGCCAACGCATTAGCACTATCAGCATACTCAAATGCTGCTTTTGCATAGGGTCTCGCCAGGGTGCTTAATTCAGCCATAATAACCTCGTCTACACCTGGCCTTTACAGACCTGCAGCTAGTTTTTCAACTAGTGCTTTATGTTGTGCTTCATCGATAGAGCTCTCAAGTACCTTTTCGGCACCTGCCAACACTAAGCTAGCAACTTGCCCGCGCAATTGTTCTTTTGCACGGTTAGCTTCTTGCTCGATTTCAGCTTGGGCTGCAACTTTTAAGCGATCACCTTCTTCGCGAGCCGTATCTTTGGCTTCTTCAACGATTTGAGTAGCGCGCTTATTTGCAGCATCTATGATGCTGGCCGCTTCTTCTTTCGCCTTGCGAAGTTGTTGTGTTGCTTTTTCCTGTGCTAGTTCTAAATCTCTACCAGCACGGTCTGCAGCTTCTAGGCCATCTGCAATTTGCGCTTCGCGCTCATCCATTGCACTACGTATAGCAGTCCAAACGAATGCTTTGCAGAACCATACAAACAGTAGGAATGTAATGGACTGGCCAATTAAAGTCAGATTAATGTTCACGCCGACACCTCAGCTTCTTTGCATTTATAAGTAAGAGTTAGTAAACCGTTTCTAACCTAATTATGCAGCTAAAGTCGGAACGATTACGAACAATACGTACATGCCGATACCTACACCGATCATTGGAACCGCATCCAATAGACCAGCGATAAGGAACATTTTACCTTGTAGCATAGGAGCCATTTCAGGCTGTCTAGCTGAACCTTCAAGCAATTTACCGCCTAAAAGACCAAAACCGATAGCAGTACCAGCAGCACCTAAACCAATTAAAAGAGCAACAGCAATTAATGCAAGACCCATTGTTTTTCTCCAAATATTAAAGCTAAAAGTTAAAAGTTAAATCTAAAAATTCTTTCTTAATGTTCTTCGTCCACATCATGCGCCATCGCCATATAAACGATAGTTAACACCATGAAGACAAAAGCTTGTAACGCGATAACCAGGATGTGGAATATCGCCCAACCCATTTGCAATACGCCAGCTAAAGCACCTAGGAACAACCCAGCACCAAACATGGCAGCAATAAGAATAAAGATCATTTCACCCGCGTAGAGGTTACCGAACAAACGTAAACCTAATGAGATAGGCTTAGCGATCAAAGCCACTGACTCTAGGATTAAGTTAACAGGTATTAAGAATATATTGACGTACCATTTAGGCGCATGAAAAGGGTGCAGTGTTAACTCTTTAACAAAGCCCATAAAGCCTTTATTTTGAATGGTAAAGAAAATCATTAGGGCAAATACTGTGATTGCCATACCCAAAGTAATATTGGGATCAGTGGTAGGTACCACTTTGAAATAGAAGTGCGGATCGCCTGTGGCCCACATCATAAACGACGGAATCCAATCCACGGGGATTAAATCCATCAAGTTCATAAAGAATATCCAGATAAAGATAGTTAATGCCATAGGCGCAACTAAAGCATTTTTATAATGGAAGGTATCTTTAACTGTACTATCGATAAAGTTAATAATCATTTCGATAAAGTTTTGCAAACCTGTGGGCACACCTGAGTGCATGCCTCTGGCAACTTTGGCAAAAATAAACGAGAAGATTAAACCCAAGGTGATAGACCAGAACATAGAGTCTACATGCACCGCCATAAAACCCATGTCAGCCATTTCTTCGCTGTTGTGGGCTAAGGTCCAAGTATCCTCTGCCAGAGTGTGCTGTTCACCATCGGCTGAGGTTCTTACATAACCGGCAGGTAATTTGCCGTAGGTCATATTGGTAAGATGGTGCTTGATATAACTTTCAGTGGTTAGGGTATCGCCTGCCATGAATATCTCTCGAAAACCTTCATCAAATTAATGCTTTAAACAACGACTCAAACAGCCTAGCGCGTTGCCCGCCATGCTAACAACCAAGTCAGCACCATAAAAAAAATATATGTTAGAAATACGGCGACCACATCGATGGGCCTCATTACCGCAAAACTAACTGCAAACATTACCGCGGTTAAAACAAACTTACCCGCCTCGCCTCGATAGAAAGACTGCGCCACCTGTGGGGCAGCTCGCGCACCAGCATAGCGAAATGCATAAAATGAAAAATATGCATTTGGCCCTATAAATATGCCGGCGCCTATCAAGGCGCTATATATTGTTAATTCACTTAAAGCTAATAGCCAAGCAGCCAGTAATAGAATCAACAACACGAAAATTTGTAGTGCAAATATTACTAAGAGCCTGGGTTTCTTGAGCTTGGCTACTGGAGCAGTGGATGGTTGCAACTGCCTCTCACCTTATTATCTCTGTATGCCTATTAACCAACTTAGTAATCGCCCAGCCTTGAGCCAAGGCCCAGCAAAGCGGAGCGCATTATAGGTAGTTTACGCAGGTGATTCAACTCTATTAGTGAATTAAGCCCCGCCAGCAAAGCGCTGCTAGCCCAGTATTTTAGGGGCTTAGCACAGGCGGTTAGCATTTACTCCCGCAGCCAACCAGATATTGATCACATTTTTATATAAACCACTATATGTAGTAAGCAGCTATTTGATATGGCTTAAAATGCCATCTAGTTCATCCAGGCTGTTGTATTTTAAAACCAACTTACCCTTACCTTTAGCACCATGCTGTAACGTAACCGGCACGCCAATTTTTTCCGATAGCTCAGTTTCCAGCTTGGCGATATCACCATCAACCGAGTCTTGCTTGGCTTTGCCGCTAGGTTTTGCATCTTCGCTTTGCAGCTGTTTGATGAGCACTTCTGTTTGCCGTACCGACAAACCCTTGCTGATGATGGTACTGGCAGCCGCCGATTGCTGATCCAAGGGTAGGGCTAATAGTAGCTTGGCGTGGCCCAGCTCTATGTCACCATGCTCTAACAGGCGCTGCACATCTTCACGCAAATTCATTAAACGCAGTAAGTTAGCGATGGTGCTGCGGGATTTGCCCACCGCATCGGCTACCTCTTGCTGAGAAAGTTCAAACTCTTGTTGCAGGCGATACAAGGCTATAGCCTCTTCCATGGCGTTGAGGTTTTCGCGTTGTATATTTTCGATTAGCGCCATGGCAATGGCCGCTTCGTCGGGCACCTCGCGAATTAACGCGGGGATTTTATCCAGGCCTGCTAACTGGCAAGCACGCCAGCGGCGCTCACCGGCGATAATCTCATAGCGTTGATCGGCGATAGGGCGCACCACTATGGGCTGCATCACCCCTTGGGTTTTAATGCTGGCGGCCAATTCCTCTAGGGCTTCGGGGTGCATATCCCGGCGCGGCTGGTATTTACCGCGCTGGATGATTTCTACCGGCAAATCCCGCAATAAACCGTCGCCGCTTAGCGGCTCAGCCAACTCAACTACAGCCTCGTCGGCCTCGGCAGTAGCCTGCGGTTTGTTTTTATTAATCAAAGAGTTAAGGCCACGCCCTAAGCCACGTTTTTTTGCCATTGTGTATTACACCTGGTATTTGTCTTAGTTATTCGACTGCTGCTGCGGTTTGCTCTTTATCGCTGCGGCGCAGCATTTCACCCGCCAAGGCCAAATAGGCCACTGCACCCTTGGATTGTTTGTCATAAAACAACACAGGCATACCAAAGCTGGGGGCCTCGGCCAAACGTATATTACGGGGGATAAAGGTGCGGTAAACCTTGTCGCCAAAGTACTCCAGCAACTGGTCGGAAACGTCTTTGGTCAGGCTATTGCGGGGGTCGTACATGGTGCGCAACAAGCCTTCTATCTGCAAGCTGGGGTTTACCGACTCTTGGATTTGGTTAATGGTATCCATTAGCGCCGCCAAGCCCTCCAGTGCATAGTACTCACACTGCATGGGGATAATCACGCCATCGGCCGCCGCCAAGGCATTAACCGTGAGCATATTCAGCGACGGTGGGCAGTCTATAATCACATAGTCATAAGCGGCGCGCTCCACCGCTAAGGCATCGCGCAGCCGGTATTCTTTATTTTCTATATCGAGTAATTCGACTTCGGCGGCGGTGACGTCGGAGTTAGAGGGGACTATGTCATAGCCGGCATTTTCACCGTGCACACTGACCTCAGCCACGCCCTTGCCCAGCACCAGCACATCGTAAAGGCTGGCTTCGACATCATTTTTATCTATGCCGCTGCCCATGGTGGCATTGCCCTGGGGGTCCAAGTCTATAAGCAGCACTTTTTTTTTGGTAGCCACTAAGGAGGCGGCCAAATTTACACAGGTGGTGGTTTTACCTACGCCGCCTTTTTGGTTGGTAATGGCTAGTATCTTTCCCAAAACGAGTTCCTAATTATTATGCTGTAACGCACTTATAGCGCTCAGCGCTGTTTGGACATAACCACTAAATGACGTTGGCCGTCACTATGAGGCACATCAAGGGGATGACAGGCATCGACCTTATAAGTTTTTTGCACCGCGCTCAACTCTTCTGTGGGATAAACCCCTTTCATCGCATAAAAGCGGCCATCATCAGCAAGTAACTGCTGGCTACCCTGTACCATATCTTCCAGAGTGGCGAAGGCTCGCGATAACACACCATCATAGAGCTGCTCGGGATGGTGGCTCTCTACTCGGCAATGATGAACCGCCACATTGGCTAGCTTTAATTCGGTTTTCACTTGAAATAAAAACCGCGTTTTTTTGCCGTTGCTATCCAGCAAATCGAAGCTGCGCTCAGGGTAGAGTATGGCCAGTACTATGCCGGGCAAACCGCCACCGGTGCCCACATCAATAAAACGCTGGCCGCGAATTAAGGTTGCGATACTGAGGCTATCCAACAGGTGACGGCTGACCATTTCCAGAGGGTCGCGTATAGCGGTAAGGTTGTAGGCTTTATTCCACTTAATCAGCAATTGGTGATAGGCCAGCAATTGCGCCATCACTTTTTCATCTAAAGTGAGGCCTAGGGCCTCGGCACCGGCGGCTAAAATCGTACGATATTGTTCTGACATTAAGCGGACTTTTGTGAGTTCTGATTACCGGTATGCTTTAACAAACCTTGTTTTTTTAAGTAGATTAGCAACAGCGATACCGCCGCGGGGGTCACCCCTTGTATACGTGAAGCTCGCGCTAAGGTTTCGGGCTTGGCAGCAATCAGTTTCTGCTTAACCTCGTTGGATAAACCTTCGATGACCGAATAATCAAATTCATCGGGCAGTAGGGTATTCTCGTAACGGCGCAGCCTGTCGATTTCTTCGGTTTGCCTATCGATATAACCGGCGTACTTAACTTGGATTTCTACTTGCTCGGCCACCTGCGCGCAACTTACCGCCTCGCCTTTAACACTGGCTATATCGCTATAGCTAATGCCGGGGCGTTTTAGTAAATCCATTAAACTGTATTCGCGGGTAATGGGGGTATCGACCAAGGTATTTACTTTATCGCCAGCTTCGGTTTTGGGTTGCACCCAGGTTTGCGCTAAACGTTCAGCTTCTTTTTCTATACCCTCGCGCTTAATGCTAAAGGCCTGCCATTGCTCATCACCCACTAAACCTAGGTTGCGGCCTATTTCGGTAAGGCGTAAATCGGCATTGTCTTCTCGTAAGATTAAGCGGTATTCAGCACGGGAGGTAAACATGCGGTAGGGCTCCATAGTCCCCATGGAGATTAAGTCATCTACCATCACGCCTATGTATGCCTCGTCTCTACGTGGGCACCAGCTGTCTTGGCCCTGCGCTTTGCGGGCGGCATTTAAACCGGCCAACAAACCTTGCGCGCCCGCCTCTTCGTAACCGGTGGTGCCGTTGATTTGGCCTGCAAAAAATAAGCCGCTAATAAATTTGGTTTCTAAGGAGTACTTTAAATCGCGAGGATCAAAAAAGTCGTACTCTATGGCATAGCCTGGACGCGAGATATGAGCATTTTCAAAGCCCTTAATCGAGCGCACTAATTCAAATTGCACATCAAAGGACAGGCTGGTGGAAATACCGTTGGGGTATAACTCGTGGGTACGCAGGCCTTCGGGCTCGATAAAAATCTGGTGGCTGTTTTTATCGGCAAAGCGATGGATTTTGTCTTCTATGGAGGGGCAGTAACGTGGCCCCACGCCTTCAATCACCCCGGTATACATGGGTGAGCGATCTAAACCGCTGCGAATAATCTCGTGGGTTTGCTCATTGGTGTGGGTAATCCAGCAGCAGACTTGTTCGGGGTGTTGTGCCAGCGAGCCCATAAACGACATGACCGGCTCAGGCTTATCGCCCCACTGTGGTTCTAGGCCCTCAAAATTAACCGAGCGAGCATCGATACGCGGCGGGGTGCCGGTTTTTAAGCGCTCTACATTGAAAGGCAATTCCCGCAAGCGGTCGGCCAAGGCTATGGACGGCGGATCACCGGCACGGCCACCGGAGTGATTATCCATGCCTATGTGGATTTTGCCGCCTAAAAAAGTCCCTGAACACAATACTACGCTGGGGGCAAAAAACTTTAGCCCCATTTGGGTGACTACCCCTTTGACGGTCTCACCTTCAATGATGAGATCATCGACACCTTGCTGAAAAATACTGAGATTGGGCTGATTTTCTAATATATCCCGTATCGCCGCCTTGTACAGGGCGCGGTCAGCCTGGGCTCTGGTGGCCCTAACTGCTGGGCCTTTGCGGGCATTGAGGGTGCGAAATTGAATACCGCCTAGGTCGGTAGCCCTAGCCATGGCGCCACCCAGGGCGTCTATCTCTTTGACTAAATGGCTTTTGCCTATGCCACCAATAGCGGGGTTGCAGGACATCTGCCCCAAGGTTTCGATGTTGTGGGATAGCAATAAGGTTTTTGCCCCCATACGCGCTGCGGCCAAACAGGCCTCAGTTCCAGCATGGCCACCGCCAATAACAATAACATCAAAATGATCAGGGTAATTCACAGTGTATCTCAGTAAATAATCTAGCAGACCCTAGCCTGTTTTAGCTGGGGGTCAAAAGGGCGGCCATTATACGGCTTATTCTCAAGCTAGCGCAAAGAGTTGTTGTTGTTTTTTTGTACAGTTAAGTTTTATATTTTTTGTTTTTTTAAAGGTTATTAAATTTATTATTTTATATATATGAATATATCTATTGTTGTTATTGTTATTACTGAGCCCATATTTTGTGTATAAGCAATTTAAATATAATAAAATCAATGCCTTACACGAAATAAAAAGCCTGTATCAACGCTGTATCTGCTGGTATTAAGCTCTCAATGAGCTGTGCATAAAAGGCCTGTTTATCCACAGGTGATAATTTATAGTTATAAATAGCCTTTTTTATAAAAGTGATTTCAAGGGTTTTTACACAGCGCTTAGCCGGATTTATCCACAGAAAAATAATTAAATTTATTTTTTACAATAAGTATTGCTGCAAGCTGTGTATAAGTTGTGGGTAAGGGGCTGTAAGGGGAGGGGGAGGCTCTAGTCTACAGTCTCTAGTTTTAACTAAGCTAGCGACTGTAGACTGTGAACTAGCGGCTGCTACTTACCTATACAAAAACTAGAAAAGATCTTGCCTAGTAAGTCATCAGGGGTGAATTCACCGGTAATCTCGCTAAGTGCGTTTTGGCATAGGCGTAGATCTTCCGCTAATAGTTCACCAGCACCAAACTCAGTCAGCTGCTGTTGCCCTGCCAATAGAGCGCCTTGCGCCTTTTCTAGGGCATCTATATGCCTGCGCCTAGCGGTAAAACCGCCTTCACCGGCACCACTATAGCCCATGCAATTTTTTAAATGCTGGCGTAACAACTCTATACCATCACCGGCTTTGGCGGAGAGTTTTATCAGGCTGTGCTCGCCTTCTATTAACTCAGAGGATAATTGGTTGAGGTCACATTTGTTGTGGATAACTGTGATGTGAGTTAAATCGACAAATTCTTTAGCGGCTTGCGGCCAAAGTTTAAATGGGTCGGTTTCTTGGCTTTGGCTGCTATCGACGACCAGTAAAATTCTATCGGCTTTACGTATTTCATCCCAGGCGCGGCGTATGCCTTCTTGCTCTACTATGTCGGGGCTGTCGCGCAGGCCAGCGGTGTCTATGATGTGTAATGGCATGCCATCGATTTGTATTTGCTCACGCAGTACATCGCGGGTGGTGCCTTCTATTTCGGTAACTATGGCGCTGTCGCGGCCTGATAGGGCGTTAAGCAAGCTGGATTTACCGGCATTAGGCTTTCCGGCTATTACCACGGTCATGCCTTCTTGCAGTAAGGCCCCTTGCTTAGCTTGCTTAAAAACCTGATTGAGCTGATCGATAATGCCCTGCAGGTCGTTGGCGACTTTACCATCACCGATGAAATCAATTTCTTCCTCGGGGAAATCTATCGCTGCCTCTACATAGATGCGTAGCTGTATAACCTGCTCTACCAAGGTGTTGATCTTATTGCTGAACTCGCCCTGTAGTGAACGCAGGGCGTTTTTAGCAGCTTGTTCTGAGGCACTATCGATTAGGTCGGCAATGGCTTCGGCCTGGGCTAGGTCAATTTTATTATTGAGAAAGGCACGCTCAGAGAACTCACCCGGCCTGGCTAGGCGCGCCCCTAGTTTCATGACTTCTCTCAATAAGCAGTCTAGGAGTATGGGGCCACCGTGGCCTTGTAGCTCTAATACGTCTTCGCCGGTAAAGGAGTTGGGGCCGGCAAAAAATAAGGCGATACCCGCATCTAACACTTCTTTGCTGTTAGCGCCCTTGCTTTCATAGAAGCTGCCGTAATGGGCGTAGCGTGGTTTTAACTGGCTGTTGGTGATCTGCTGGGCTATGGCTAGTGTCTTGGGGCCAGAGACGCGGATGATGCCTACGCCACCACGGCCGGGTGGGGTGGCCAGGGCGGCTATGGTGTCGGTGTCTAGGGAGTTGCTATTCATAATGCGGCTTATCAACAATAAAAGTGTTTAAGAAGTTTGGGCTGTATCAGGCCAATTGCAATCATTGTAAGGCTTAATCGCCAGATATAAAAAAGGCTGCAAATGCAGCCTTTTTAGTTTTCGTTTTTGCTAACTGTTTTCTATGCGCTTGGTAATCACATACTGCTGCGCAATCGAGAGTACGTTGTTTACTACCCAGTACAATACTAAACCGGCCGGGAAGAACAGGAAGAAGAAGGTAAACAATACTGGCATCCACTGCATGACTTTGGCCTGCATAGGGTCGGGTGGCGGTGGGTTAAGTTTTTGTTGGATAAACATAGACACACCCATAATCAACGGCAGTATGAAATAGGGGTCCATGGCGGATAAGTCATTTATCCATAACATAAAGGGTGCATGGCGTAGCTCTACACTTTCCATTAATACCCAGTATAAAGAAATAAATACAGGCATTTGCACTAGGATGGGTAAGCAGCCACCTAAAGGATTTATTTTTTCATCCTTGTATAACTTCATCATGGCCTGCGATTGCTTGGCTTTATCGTCAGCATAGCGCTCGCGCAGTGCTAATAGCTTGGGCTGTACTTTGCGCATATTCGCCATAGAGGTATAGGCTTTGGCGTTAAGCTGGAAGAAGGCCGCTTTCACTAATAAGGTAACGCCTATAATAGCCGCACCCCAGTTACCGAATAGGGCATGAATTTTGGTAAGCAACCAGAACAAGCCCTGTGCTGGTAGCCATAAAAAGCCGTAGTCCACACTGAGTTCTAGGCCGGGAGAAATCTCTTCCAACTTATATTGATCTTTGGGGCCGGCATAAAAGCGCGAACTAATCGTGGCTTGTTGACCCGGAGCAACCTCTACCGCGGGGCCGGTAAAGCGTATTAGGTTAAAGCCATCGGCGGTTTTAACGGTAGAAAAGCTATTAGTGGCATTGGGGTCAGGTATCCAGGCGCTTAAAAAATAGTGCTGGATTAGTGCTGCCCAACCACCTTGGCGAGTATCTTTGTAAGGCGTCTCTGCCATATCGTCAAAGCTAACCTTTTTATAAGGCTCATCCACTAAGGTAAAAGCAGCGCCTAAATAGGGAGCCATGCCCATGCCACTGGTATCGGCACCGGGGTCTTTGCTGCTATCGCGCTTAAGCTGGCCAAACATACCGGCGCTCCAGTTTTGCGCGCTGCCGTTGTTGATCAGGTAATCGACATTAATAACGTACTTGCCGCGCTTAAACGTAAAGCGTTTGGTGATGTTTACATTGTCTGCGGTGGTTAACTGTAAATCGACAACTAACTCATCTGCGCCTTGTTGTAATTGATACTGTTGCTGGGCCGAGCTAAATAATGGTCTACCCTTGCGCGTGTCGGTGCCATTTTTACCAATCAAGCCACTTTGCGCGATATAGGTGCGAACAGGTCCTTGCTCTAATAATACAAAGGGCTGGTCGGGGGTATCGATAGCGGCATAGTGCTTAGGCAAGGCCACAAAGTTAATGTCACCACCTAAGGGGTTAATACGGACTTTTAAGGTGTCGGTGCTGACTTCTATATTGTTAGCGCTGGGGATTACAGTTGCTACCGGTGCGCTGTGTTGGTCAGCCGTGGCTGAGGGGAAGTCATCCTGAGTGCTGGTTTCACTGGGGATAAAACCGCTGTTAGCTGCCGTTGCATTGCTATTGTTATTCAATGCGGGGGCTGCTTGGTTAGAGACCGGAGCACTGTGCTCGGTTCTAAACTGGCTCCACTCCATCAATAACATATAAGAAAGAACCGCGATGGCTCCAATCAATAGATAACGTTTTAAGTCCATAATTATTGTGTAGATTGCTCAGGGTGTAGGTGGGTATCCGGAACGGGGTCATAACCGCCGGGATTAAAAGGGTGACAGCGTAACAGTCGGCGCAGCATCAGCCAACAACCTTTTAGTATTCCATGTTTTTCTATGGCTTCTATGGCGTAGCTGGAACAACTGGGGTAAAAACGACAGTGCCTTCCTATAAAAGGACTAATGCAATAACGGTAGGCTTTGATGCAGCTAATAAATAGTCGGCGCATAGGTGGCCTTATTTCTGCTACTGAGGTTTACGGTTGGCTTTGCGCTGCAGCTGTTGCCACAATTTCGCAAGGTGTTTATGCAAGGTAGCATTATCCATTGCATCTATACTGTGCCTAGCCAGTACAACAATATCTAAGGCAGGGATGTTAGCTTGGTTTAGCCGAAAACTTTCTCTGATAATGCGTTTAACACGGTTGCGTTGCGCCGCTAAACGAACATTTTTTTTAGCTATTACTAAACCTAATCTAGGGTGATCCAGTTGATTAGGTTTAGTAAGAAGTAATAGCTCTTTTGATGAAACTTTAAAAACAGCATTATCGAATACTGGCTTAAAGTCACAGGCCTTTAAAAGACGTCTAGATTTATCAAAGGCGTAGTCGGCCATAACCGGCAGCAACTAAAGTTTACGCAGATAAGCTGTTACGGCCTTTAGCGCGACGACGAGCAATTACAGCACGACCGTTTTTAGTAGCCATGCGAGCACGAAAACCGTGGTTGCGTTTGCGCTTTAAGTTGCTAGGTTGAAATGTTCTTTTCATGACAAAAATCCAATAAGCTAAAGTTCGAACGTTCGATCTCACAAGATATCAGGCTGACCCCCTGCGAAGAACCGCGCATTCTAGAGAAAAGCCCTACTAATATCAATTTGTTTCTGTGTGTATTTCAGGCAATTTCCCCCTCAAATCTAACTACCTATATATAGAAGCATGTATGCATCGATGCCACTATATGTAGTGGTTGTTTTTATACAGGGTTTTGGACGCTATTTACACAGTTTTTAGGTTTGTTATCCACAGCTTTATGCACAGGTTAGTAAAAAAAAATTTTTTTTGCGTTGCTGTCGAGTTTTTTTCTTAAGTTGTTGATTTATAAGAGTTTTAGCAAAGAGGGTAGCGTATATTTTTTGTGGATAAGTTGCTGTTTGCAGAGTACAATTTGGCCCTTGTTGAGAGCCTGCCCTGTAGTGTTATCACAGCTTATTAAAAAGCCTGGCAGGCCATAATAATAAGTGCTTGTTCAGCTGATATCTTACTCATTACCTATTGCGTATATCCAAGGAGTTATTTTTGCCTGCGTCTATTTGGCAACAATGCGTTAACTATTTACAGGATGAATTGCCGTCACAGCAGTTTAATACTTGGATACGCCCGCTAAAAGTTAATACTGATGTTAGTGATGTCATTCACCTGTCTGCGCCTAATCGCTATATAAAAGATTGGGTGAGCGACAAATATATGGAGCGCATCAACGAGCTGGTCTCGGAGTTGTGCAGCGCCGCGCCGCTAGAGGTAAAGCTGGAAATTAACGCTCAGCCCCCCACCTTTAGAAAACGGATGGCCAGCAGCAGCGCCAAAGCTACACCCGAAAACACCCAGCCAGCCACAATTATTAGTAAACCACGCTACAGCACCCAAAATAGCTCGCCGGTTAAAAAGACCCGCAAAGTCGAGGTTGAGGGCGGCATACATCACGATACTAAGCTATTTGCTAACTACACCTTTGATACCTTTGTAGAGGGTAAGTCTAACCAACTCGCCAGAGCTGCCGCCAAACAGGTGGCCGAAAGCGCGGGTGATGCCTATAACCCGCTGTTTTTATACGGCGGTGTGGGCCTGGGTAAAACCCACTTAATGCATGCGGTGGGTAATGCTCTGTTGGAGCGCAACCCAGAGGCCAAGGTGGTTTATATACCTTCAGAGCGTTTTGTTGCCGATATGGTTAAAGCCCTGCAACTTAATGCCATTAATGAATTTAAGCGTTATTATCGTACCGTCGATGCATTGTTAATAGACGATATACAGTTATTCGCGGGCAAAGAGCGCTCCCAGGAAGAGTTTTTCCACACCTTTAATGCCTTATTAGAGGGTGGCCAGCAGATGATCTTAACCTGTGATCGCTTTCCAAAAGAGATTGCCGGTTTAGAAGAGCGCCTAAAATCGCGTTTTGGCTGGGGTTTAACCGTAGGGGTAGAGCCGCCAGAGCTAGAAACCCGGGTAGCGATACTGTTAAAGAAAGCCGAACAGTCTAATATCAGTTTACCGGCTGATGCTGCTTTCTTTATTGCCCAGCGTATACGCTCACATGTTAGGGATTTAGAGGGTGCCCTTAAACGGGTGATAGCAAGTGCTCACTTTACCGGTAGAGCCATAGACGTAGAGCTGGTTAGAGAGTCGCTAAAAGATTTACTGGCAGTACAAGATAAGCTCATCAACCTGGATAACATCCTCAAGGTGGTGGCTGAGTATTACAAAATTAAGGTGTCAGACCTGTTGTCGAAACGGCGCAGCCGCTCGGTGGCCAGGCCCAGGCAAATGGCCATGGCCTTAGCCAAAGAGCTGACCAATCACAGCTTGCCAGAAATAGGTGATAGCTTAGGTGGGCGCGACCACACTACGGTGTTGTATGCCTGCAGAAAAATTAATGAATTGCGCGAAGAAAACTCCGATATACGGGAAGATTTCCAAAATTTATTGCGCACCTTAACCACATAATAAGTAGTACTAAACCACTAACTCATTCATAAAAACATAGAGATCAAATAATGAAATTTGTGATTTCCCGAGACGCCCTATTAAAGCCGCTTAATCTAGTTGCGGGTGTTGTTGAACGCCGCCATACATTGCCGATATTGTCGAATGTGATGTTGGTGTTAGAGGGCAATCAGCTATCGATTACCGGTACCGACCTTGAAGTTGAGTTGGTGGGGCGCGTAGCGCTAGAGCAAATGCCCGCTGCCGGTGGTGAAATCACTGTGCCGGCACGCAAACTAGCCGATATTTGTAAATCTTTACCCGATGGCAGCGATATAGAGTTTACCGTGGCCGATGATAGAGTCACCGTACGTGCGGGCCGCAGCCGCTTCTCTTTATCAGCTATAGCTGCCGCCGACTTCCCCAATGTAGAGCAAAGCCCAGGCAGCCAGCAGTTTGTGGTTAAACAGGGTGATTTAAAGCGTTTAATTGATAGAACCAGCTTTGCTATGGCGCAGCAAGATGTGCGTTATTATCTCAACGGCATGCTATGGGAAGTTAACGCCGGCCACTTGCGCATGGTCGCCACCGACGGTCACCGTTTGGCTATGTGTACACTGGAGGCCCCTATCGATGCCGCTGAGCAGATGCAGGTCATACTGCCGCGCAAAGGGGTAATCGAACTATCACGTTTGTTAATCAACGAAGATCAAGAGGTAGAAGTGGTTATAGGTTCTAACCATATACGTGCCACCACAGCTGATTTTACCTTTACCTCTAAGTTGGTAGATGGCAAATTCCCAGATTACGATCGCGTATTACCCAAGCAGAGCACCAAGGCTATCTTCGGTTCGCGGGATGATTTGCGCCAAGCCTTTTCTCGTACAGCCATACTCTCTAATGAAAAATATCGCGGTGTGCGCTTACTGCTTAGCGATGGCAGCTTAAAAATCATCGCCAACAACCCTGAGCAGGAAGAGGCGGAAGAGATAGTAAACGTCGATTACGCCGGTGAGGCCCTGGAAATAGGCTTTAATGTTAGCTATCTGCTAGATGTACTGGCGGTGCTTAGCGGCGACACGGTAAAACTATCGCTATCAGATGCTAATAGCAGTGCCTTGCTAGAAGAATCAGAGCAGGGTGATTCGCGTTACGTTGTTATGCCTATGAGGCTTTAAGCCTGATTAAAGGGCTTATATGCTTATTCGGCGGTTAGAAATAACCGATGTGCGCAATGTTAAGCACGCTAATATCGTGGACCTGTCCCCGATATCTATCTTTTATGGGGTTAACGGCAGCGGTAAGACCACGCTGCTGGAATCCATACATATATTGTCTTCAGCCAAATCTTTCCGCAGCCACAAACTCAAGCCGCTTATTAATAATGAGGCTGAGCGCTGTGTGGTTTTTGCCGAGGTGGCGGTGCAGGGCGATGAAGATCTGTTTCACCCCATAGGGGTGCAGCGCAGCCGTTCGGGCGAGGGCTTGATAAAGATTAACGGCGAGAATGTGCGCTCGGCGGCGCAGCTGGCTGAGGCTCTGCCATTGCAGGTTATTAATTCCGACACCTTCCTATTATTAGGTGGTGGCCCGGTAGTGCGCAGGCAGTTTTTAGACTGGGGCGTGTTCCACGTGGAACATGGCTTCCACGAGGCTTGGAAAGGCTTTCAGCGCTGTTTAAAACAACGGAATAGTTTGCTGCGACATGATAGAATAGACGGCCCTACCTTGCAGGTATGGACGCGAGAGTATGTGAAACTCAGTGAGCAATTAGATCACTACCGGGCACAGTATTTACGGCAGTTTAGCCCTGTGTTTGAACGCTGTTTAGCACAGCTTAGCAACCTTAGCGGCATAGAGTTACGCTATCAAAGAGGTTGGGCTAAAGATCAAACACTGGAGGCAGCCCTAGCTGCGCAAAGTGAGAGTGAACAGCAACAGGGTTACACTCTGAGCGGGCCGCATAGAGCGGATCTACGAATACTCTATCAAGGCCAGCTGGCAGCAGACATACTCTCCAGAGGCCAGCAAAAACTAATTGTTTGCGCCTTGCGAGTAGCACAGGGCTATTTGCTTAGTGAGCTTAATCAGCGTAAATGCGCCTATTTGGTGGATGATTTACCCTCTGAGTTAGATGAGGACCACCGCAAGGCGCTATGCAGGTTGTTGGATGAGTTGGATTGCCAAGTATTTATTAGTTGTGTTGACCATCAAGACCTTAATGGCTGCTGGCAGCAAACTGACAAAGTTAAACTGTTCCACGTGGAACACGGTGTAGTAACAGCGCAAACATAAGGCGCTAAAGCTAAGAATTATTAACGGCGGAAAAACTATGAGCGAAGAAAATAACTACGATTCCTCCAGTATCAAGGTCTTAAAAGGCCTAGATGCAGTACGAAAGCGCCCCGGCATGTATATAGGGGACACGGATGATGGCACCGGCTTGCATCATATGGTGTTTGAAATCGTTGATAACTCTATAGATGAGGCTTTGGCGGGCCATTGCTCTAAAATTAAAGTTATTATCCACCCCGACGAGTCAGTCTCTGTATCGGATGATGGCCGGGGTATACCCACCGAAATACATGAGGAGGGTGTCTCTGCCGCTGAAGTTATCATGACGGTATTACATGCCGGTGGTAAGTTTGATGACAATACCTACAAAGTCTCCGGCGGTTTGCATGGAGTAGGGGTATCGGTAGTAAATGCGCTTTCCGAGGAGCTTAAGCTCACCATACGCCGTGGTGGCAAGATACATGAACAGATTTACCGTCACGGTGTGCCTCAGGAACCACTAGCCATCGTTGGTGATACTGAAACCACCGGCTCAGAAATACGTTTCAAGCCTTCGGCGGAAACCTTTACCAATATAGAGTACCACTTTGATCTACTGGCCAAGCGTCTGCGTGAATTAGCCTTCCTAAACTCTGGGGTGCATATAGAACTCACCGATGAGCGCAGTGGTAAGCAAGAGCAGTACGCCTATGAAGGTGGCTTGGGCGAATTTGTTGCCTACCTTAACCAAAATAAAACCCCTATCAATAAGCTATACCACTTCACCAGCATGAGTGACGAAGGCATAGGTGTAGAGGTGGCGCTACAATGGAATGACTCATACCAAGAAAATATATTCTGTTATACCAATAATATTCCCCAGCGCGATGGCGGTACCCACTTAGCAGGCTTCCGTGGCGCACTGACCCGTAGTTTAAACAACTATATAGAGCGCGAAGGCCTAGCTAAAAACAGCAAGGTAGCCACTAGCGGCGATGATGCCCGTGAAGGTTTAACCGCTATTATCTCGGTAAAAGTACCCGATCCTAAGTTCTCATCACAAACTAAGGACAAGCTGGTTTCCTCGGAGGTAAAAACAGCGGTAGAACAGGCCATGGGCCAGCACTTTGGTGACTACCTGCTAGAAAGCCCCCAAGAAGCCAAGCTAGTAGTAGGCAAAATGATAGATGCCGCCCGCGCTCGTGAAGCCGCCCGCAAGGCACGTGAAATGACGCGCCGTAAAGGTGCGTTGGATATCGCTGGGCTACCGGGTAAATTGGCGGACTGCCAAGAAAAAGATCCCGCTTTATCAGAGGTATACCTGGTGGAGGGTGACTCGGCCGGTGGCTCAGCCAAACAGGGCCGCGACCGTCGCACCCAAGCTATATTGCCCTTGAAAGGTAAAATCCTAAACGTAGAAAAAGCCCGTTTTGATAAAATGCTTTCCTCGGTAGAAGTAGGCACCATAGTTACAGCCTTGGGCTGTGGCATAGGTAAGTCAGAGTTTGACCCTGATAAGCTGCGCTACCACAGCATTATCATCATGACCGACGCCGACGTGGATGGCTCGCATATACGTACCCTGCTGCTGACCTTCTTCTTCAGGCAAATGCCAGAGTTAATAGAGCGCGGCCATGTTTTTATTGCCCAGCCACCGCTGTATAAAATTAACCGCGGTAAGCAACACCAATATCTAAAAGATGAAGATGCATTTAGACAGTATCTTACTCAAAACGCCTTAGAAAACGCCTCGCTACACGTCAATGCCGACGCACCAGGCATTAGCGGCGAGGGGCTATGGGACTTAGTGACAGAGAGCCGCACAGTACAGGCCACTATAGACCGTCTGTCACGCTTATATCCCAGCGAAGTGATGAGTGCCATGATCAATGTTGAGGCACTCACCGTCGATAAAATGAATAACCGTGAATATGTGGAAAACTGGATAAAACCTCTACAAGAGCATTTTACTAGTGAAAAACAGCAATCCATTAGCTACAAAGTATCGGTACAAGAAGATACAGAGCGCCACCTGTTTTTACCGGTAGCCACCATTACCGCCCACGGTATAGACCGCGATTATCGCTTTGACCACGAGTTTTTTGCATCTAATGACTATAAATCTATAGTTACCTTGGGTGACAAGCTCAAAGGCCTAATTGAAGAGGGCGCCTATGTACAAAGAGGCGAAAAAACCATACCCGTGGCCAGCTTTGATGAAGCCCTGACTTGGTTAATGGCACAGGCCGAAAAAGGCATTAACATACAGCGCTATAAAGGTCTGGGTGAAATGAACCCCGAGCAGCTTTGGGAAACCACCATGGATCCAGAAGAGCGCCGCATGTTACGCGTGACTATAGAAGACGCGATTACCGCTGATCAAATATTCACCACCTTAATGGGCGACCAAGTAGAGCCGCGTAGAGACTTTATAGAAGAGAACGCGCTGAAGGTGGCCAACTTAGACGTTTGATGCTAAGTTATTGATATTTAAGGGGTTTCTTTTAAAGGGAACCCCTTTTTTATGGTCTGCCACAAAGCGGCTGCTAAGAACTAAAATAATAATATATACCATGTGCAGGTTAGTCTTATCGCTTACTTCATAACTACATTTATAACTACAGGGTTATGGCATGTAACCCCGCGCGGCTATGCGTATAGGCGCTATTGCTTAATAGTGACGCTATTGGGTTTGTTATATTCCACACAAAGCCATGCGGTTTCCTTTCTCTCTTTCGATCCCCGGTCTATGGCTATGGGTGGCACCGGAGTGGTCACAGCTAAGCCGCAGCAGGCCAGTTTATTTAATCCTGCTTTACTGCTGGCGCCACAGCTTAAAAAAAATCAACGTGCATTTGCCGGTGGATTTATAGGCGCGCGTTTATTGGATAGGGATGGGTTTTTAGCGGCGGTAGATAATTATCAAGACAATAAAGCCGAAGAAGTGTTCGACCAGCGCTTTAAGCTTGCCAAAGCTAACTACCAAAAAGGTAGCTTGAGTAGCGACGAAGTGCGGGATGTAGCAAATGCGGCAGAGCATTGGTTGGAAGATATTAACCAGTTATCAGATAAACCTTTGCGAGCAGCGCTTAGTTATGGCTTTGGCGGCGGAAAAACCCAGGACACTATGGCCTGGGGTGCACATTACCGGCACTACTCGGTACTGGGGGCGCGTATAGAGGTAGCGGCTATCGATAACCTAAGGGTTAAGCAAGCCATAGAAATACTAAATATTATTGCTGATGTGGCTGATCAAAGCGCCGATATAGCCGAGTTAGCTGAAGCTTTAGATACCCAAGGCCTAGAGCAATTAATTATAGAGGCTATTAATAGCGGCGAAGTTTCGGATGAATTGGCGGCCTTTTACGATTTACCCGGCGTACAAGAGTTGGTAGCAGAATCGATAAAAGCCGGTGAATTAGTGACACCATTAAATGAGTATTTTGATTTTGAGGGCTTAGCAGCAGCCTTACAAAATAATGCCGATACGGAGGATAAGCCTGAACTTAAACGCTACTTACGCTATCAAATCCCTGAACAGTTTGAGTCCACTATCTCAGTTGAGGGCGCCGAGGTAGATGAAACCAGTGTCAGCTACGCCACACAGCTACCGGCTGATCCTGCCCTACAAGTAGGTGTTAATTTAAAACATATCAAGCTAACCACTATAGGGCTAACTGAAAGAGTCGAAGAGTTCGAATACAACGATATTAAAAACTCAAAATACAGAAAAGAGTATCGCAGCATCAATGCCGATGCGGGTGTGTTTTATAAAATATCCCCACGTTATGCTGTAGCCGCCGTGGTTAAAAATATCTTGCCTAAAAACTATCACACTGCCAATGGCCATACTATTAAATATAGACCGCTGCTACGTATAGCGGGCAGCTATAAACAAAAAAAATTACAGCTAGTAGCCGATTTAGATATAACTCGTAACGATCCATTAGGTTACGACCCCGATAAGCAATATTTGGGATTAGGTGCAGAGTGGATGATAGTGCCTAGAGCAGCTATAAGAGCTGGCTTAAGAAATAACCTACATAATGATGAACGGTTATACTCACTGGGTTTTGGGGTGGGATCAAAAAACGCCAGTGTGGACTTCGCCATAGCAAAATCTAACAAAAATGAAGAATTAGGTGCGGCTTTGCAAATAGCGATTAAATTTTAATTGTTAGCAGCTTTAATTAACGGAAAGGCAGTACTGCGCCATAGAAAAAACAAATAAAACAATAATAATGGCAAGGTCATTAATAGCACTCCTTGCCATTGGTAGTGATATAAAAACCAACCAGAACTTAATGCCGCAATAGCCTGGCATGTAAACAAAATAAAATCGTTAGTGGCTTGGACTTTAAATCTATCTTCATGGTTGTGCCCCATAGGCAACAGGGTAGTACCGGCAATAAACAGAAAATTCCAGCCTATGCCTAATAACACTAAGGCCAGCCAAAAATGTATAAAGTGATTGTTGTACATAGCGATGACAACGCAAATTAAAAAGGTCATTAAGCCCGGCCATAGCACCCAGCGAAAACCACAGCGGCGTATTAACAAACCGGCAAGCAAGGAGGGTAAGTACATGGCGGCAATATGTGACTGAATAACTAGCTTAGTATGGTCTAGGCTATGGCCCATATGCTGATGCATAGTTAAGGGTGTTGCCGTCATAATAAAACTCATCACCATATAAGCCACCACCGATGAGAGTAAGGCTAATAGTAAAATGGGCGAGCGCAGTATTAATTGCCAGCCACTATGCGTCGATGGGCTAAGGTCTGAGGCTAGATTGCTAACAGGGCTGTCACGGGTAAAGGCTAATAACAGCACACAAAGTGCAAAAATTATCGCTAGTAATAAATATGAACCTATAAAATCATAGGCAATTAAAGATTTCCCCAGCAAGGCAATTTCAGGCCCTATAAAGGCTGATAATAAACCGCCCAATAATAGTATGGAGGTAACAGTGGCAGCTTGTGCCACCCCCGCATGTTCAATGACCGCAAAGCGATACTGATGAGCAGAGGCCATGGTAAAGCCCATTAAAAAGGTAGCGGCACAAAACTGATAAAAGTTTTTATCCCATAAACTCAGTGCTGATAACAAAGCCGAGCCACAGGCCAAAACCGCAAAACCTAAAAAAACCTTTTTACGGCCATAACGCGTTTGCAATTTTCCCAGGGGGATAGCGCTACAGGCAACCCCCACTATCATTAGTGCTACCGGTAGGGTGGCTTGGTCCTGTGAGGGAGCAATATGGGTGGCGATTAGGCTGGCTATAAACACCACCAGCGAACCGCCAGAGTTCATTAAGGCATAGGCCAGCACCAGCAGCCACACAGAAGTGGGCAGTTGAGCGAATAAGCGTTTAATCAAAAAAAACCTTTAGGGCCGGTCTGATTAATCTAATAAAACATCACTAAGATTATCGTCGGCTACAGTAATATTGAGTGGGTCGCTAAATTCTATATCAGCGCTGTCATCATCAAAAGGCTGATCATTTACCGCGTCACAGGTGAAGCTTAAGCTGTAATCGCCCTGGGGAACAAAGCCCAGGGTGAATTCATAGCGATCGTTTTCGGCATTGTAATTAACGGCACTGGAGCTAAGCACGTCATCGTCATTGCCTTGCATATCTTGTAATAGGCTGTCGTGGCCTGCAAATAAGTAAACCGCATTGCCTACCGCATTGTTGGGGTCGTTATCACAATTAACATCTAATACTAAACTGTCGGCAAGTACACCACTAACAGTATAAGCATTGATGCTGTCGACTACCCGTATAACAGGCTTCATTTGATATTTACCGCTGCCCGTTAAGTGTATGGATTTACGCAATTCAAAATCCAAGGCGATATGAGTATTGTCGCCAGCCCCTACCGTAAAAGGGTGATTAAGTTTTAAGCCAGATTGGCTGCCGCTAGGTATGCGCAAAGTGTGTTGATTGCCATTAACAACGATATAAGTATCTGACTCATCGATAGCTAGCCGCAGCCAATTATAATCACCGGCATTGAGCGCGTGTTCATCTAACAGCGAAATAAAATTTTCACCCTGATAATCTAATAGATTAACAGCCTGGGTTTCATCGAAGTCTATAGTAAAAGCTTGACCATCTATGGGTTTTACTTCTATGGCGGTAAATGCCACCACCACTGCACTGGCTTGCTCAACAGGGCCGTCGGTAACACTAACGGTGAGTTGGCCTTGTGTGTTGCTACTAGAACCGCCACTGCCGCCACAGCCCAGCAGTAGTGAGGAGGCCATAGCAGCAGCGATAAGAGTTTGGGTATTCATGAGATAAGCTTGGTAATCAAACAATAGCTAAAGTGTGGCTATAGCGGGGTTAAACCGCAAGCATAGAGTGAAAGCAGTGAGAATAACTGCAAAAAAATAGCAAAAATACAAAGACGCAAGTGCTATATAAAGCTTTGTTACAAGCTCAAAAACAGCTAAACAAAAAAACTTAGTTTTTGCCTGGCAGCATAAGCTTAGCAAACAATTGCTGCACATCGTCACTGGGGGCAGGGGTAAGCAAGCTGACAATAATGACGGTAGCCAAAGAAAAGAAAAACCCCGGCACTAACTCATATAAATCAAACCATCCGCCGCTAAACTGCGCCCAAACTACCACGGTAGTACCGCCCACAAATATGCCAGCCATGGCCGCAGCGGCGGTCATGCGCCGCCAATATAAGCTCACCAATAAGGCCGGGCCAAAGGCTGCGCCTAGGCCGCCCCAGGCATAGGCAACCACATCTAACACTTTACTATTGGGGTCTAAGGCCATTAGGCAGGCAAGGGTGGCTAACAAAACCACTGCAGCCCTACCCAGCTTAAGTGCCACAGAGGAGTGTATGTCTCTTTTAGTCCAGGCATCAATAATATCTTCGGCTAGGGCGGAAGAGCACACTAATAGTTGCGAATCCACGGTACTCATAATAGCGGCCAAAATAGCGGCAAGTAATACGCCGGCAACCACAGGATTGAATATAACTTCTACTAATACCATAAAGACTTTTTCCGGGTCGGCCAGCGGCTGAGCAATATAGGCTGCGCCTACCATGCCCACCAGCACTGACATGCTATACACCAATAGCGACCAACTAATACCTATAGTGGCAGCCGTGGGTACATCATCCTCACTGCGTACGGCCTTAAAGCGCGCCAAGATATGGGGTTGGCCAAAATAAGCCAAGCCCCAGCCAACCAAGCTGGCCCAAGCAATAAAAGTCAGCGGCTCGCCATGCCTATTAGTCCACAGCTCTAACATGGCTGGGTTTTGTGCGGCTAAGTTACCGCGAAAATCATCCATGCCGCTAAGGGCAACAGCGGGCACAATAATTAAGGCCAGCGTCATCAGCAGTGCCTGTACTACATCAGTCCAAGAAACCGCTAAAAAACCACCAAACAAGGTATAGGAAATAACTGCTAAGGTGCCCAGTATTACCGCTAGCTGATAGTCCATACCAAAAACAGAAACAAATAGCTTGCCGCCGCCCATTAGGCCTGAGCTCACATAAAAGAGAAAAAACAATAAAATAAACACAGCACAAATACTGCGTAACCAAGGGCTACTGACCGCAAAGCGACGTTGGAAATAGGCGGGCAGGGTAACGGCATCGTCTAAAGCGTAACTGTATTTGCGTAGCCGGCGGGCTAATAGTAGCCAAGCAGCGGCGACGCCCATACATAAACCTATGGCCATCCAAGCGGCTTCTATACCTGCAATATAAGCATAGCCAGGTAAGCCTATTAACACCCAGCCCGACATATCAGAGGCACCAGCACTTAAGGCTGCCACCCAGGGTGATAAGCTGCGCCCACCCAAATAATAATCGCTGGCATCATGGGTGCGCCTATAGGCATAAACGCCCAGAGTAAAAACTAGCGCGATGTACAGACAAAAAGTGACAGTGATAATCATAAGTTTTGGCTCTTGTTATTATTACTATGATTGTGCTGTTGTTAATAAACTAACCTTAGCGCTGGCTGGGCAGTTTTGCCACCTCGCTTTCTATCCATTGTTTGGCTAAGTCATTAACCTCGCGGCTGCTCTTGCCGCTGGTTTCTATAGGCTGGCCTATTACTATCGTTATAGTGCCAGGGTATTTTAAAAATTTATCAGCAGGCCAGTACACCCCGGCATTGTGGGCTATGGGCACTACTGGCGCATCTGCGGCTACAGCAATATTAGCACCGCCGCGGGCGTAGTTGCCGGTATGGCCTGGGTCTATGCGGGTACCCTCGGGAAAAATTAACACATTACGGCCCTGAGCTATCATGGCTACGCCATCACTTTGAATTTTTTTAAGGGCTTGTTTGGGGTTGCTGCGATCTATAGCTATTGGCTCTACCATGGCTAGGCCCCAGCCAAACACAGGGATTTTTAATAATTCTTTTTTTAGCACTATGCAAACTGGCGCTAAAAAATATTGTAAAAAATAGGTTTCCCACTGGCTTTGATGCTTAGATAAAGCGACATAGGCTCTGTGCTTGGGCAAATTTTCCTGCCCTATTATGGTAAATTTTAAGCCTAATACCCAGCGTGCCCAGTGTATGGTGCATCTATTCCAGCCCAAAATATAACGGCTACGTATGGGGTAGGGTAAAAACTTAAACAGCAAAACACCGGTGCTACAAAACCAAATCGTGAGTAAGGCATAGCCGGTGTAAAATAAAAAAGCACGTAGGCCTAAAAACAGTTTTCTCATACGTTATTATTTTTTCAATTGGGCTAATAAAAAATCACAGCTGTCTGCTAGGCTATCAAATACCTGCATATGGTTTAATTCGGGCTGGGGTTGCTCGGCTAATTTTTTTAAACTGCGCTGGCCCTTACCGGTTTTAACTAATAGCGGTTTGCAGCCTTTCACTAGACCCGCCTTTAAGTCCCGCAGTGAATCACCCACTATATAAGCATTTTCAGCAGAGCAGCCCAGGGCTTGTTCTATGGCGTCGATTAAACCGGCTTTAGGTTTGCGGCAGTCGCAATTATCGTCTGGGGTATGCGGGCAGAAAAAAATCCCCGCCAATTCACCACCGGCTTCATGTAATAGCGCCGTCATTTTTGCATGCATGGCTTCTAAATCGGCGGGTTGAAAATAACCGCGCCCTAAACCCGATTGATTGGTGGCTATGGCTATGCGATAGCCCGCCTGCGATAAGCGGGCCATGGCTGCTATGCTGCCGGGTATGGGCTGCCACTCCTCAACGGACTTGATGTAGTCGTCGGAGTCTTGGTTGATTACCCCGTCGCGATCAAGAATTAGTAAGGCCATGGTTTATTTAGCCGGTGCTAATAAAGAAATATCAGCGATATTTAAAAACAAGTTTCTTAGTCCTGCTAATAAAGAAAGTCGATTTTTCCGTAAGTTTTCATCTTCAACATTCACCATTACATGATCAAAATAAGCGTCAACAGGATCTCGAAGAATAGCCATTTCACTTAAGGCTTCTGTATATGAGCGGCTTTTAATTAGAGGAGCTACTTTAGTCGATACCGACATAAGTTGGGTATAAAGTAAATTTTCGGCCCCAGCTTCTAGAAGTGATTCATTAACTTGAGATGAGTAATCAACATCAGCTTTGGCCAAGATATTAGATACCCGCTTATTTGCCGCTGCTAACGCTAGGGCCTCGGGTAATTGGCTGAAATGATTAACCGCCAATACGCGCTGGTTTATATCCAAAGGTTGCGATAAGTTTTTCGCCGATACCGCCATAAAGACTTCGGCGGCGATATTATCCTCTACATACCAAGCGCGGAAGCGCTCCAGCATATAAGCCAATACGGTCTCGGTTAAACCTTTAGCTGCGGGCAGCTCGCCATGTTGCTGTTGAGCTAACGCCAGACAGTCGCGCAAATCCAGGTTTAAATCTTTTTCTATAATCAGGCGCAATACCGCCAAGCTAGCGCGGCGCAGTGCAAAAGGATCTTTAGAGCCAGAGGGTTTTTGGCCTATGCCAAATATGCCCACCAAGGTGTCTAGTCTGTCGGCCAAAGCTACTGCACAACCGGTTAAGGTTTCAGGCAATTTGTCACCTGCGAATTTGGGCAGGTAGTGATCTTTAATGGCATTGGCGGTTTCAGCGTCTTCGCCGTCGTTAAGCGCGTAGTAGGTGCCAGCTATGCCTTGCATCTTGTCGAACTCTAGCACCATGTCTGAGACTAGATCGGCCTTGCAGAGTAAGCCAGCCTTAGCGGCTTTGCTGGCATCGCTGCCAATTTTTTCAGCCAATATGCCCGCCAGTTTTTCTATGCGCTGGGCTTTATCGTGCAAGGTACCTAGCTTGGCCTGAAACACTACAGACTTTAATTTTTCTACCCGCTTAAGCAGCGGTGTTTTTTTATCGGTTTCAAAAAAGAAGGCGGCATCGCTTAAGCGGGGGCGTATCACGCGCTCGTTGCCGTCTATCACCTGCGCTGGGTCTAGGCTGACGATATTGGAGACGGTAATAAAATGGGGTAACAGCTTGCCCTCATCATCCACTACGTGAAAGTATTTTTGGTGCTCAGCCATGGAGGAGATTAGAGCCTCGGCGGGTACCGCTAAGAATTCCTGCTCAAAAGAGCCGGTTAAAGCTACCGGCCATTCCACTAAGCCAGTTACCTCATCCAATAAGTCATCGACTATAACGGCGTTGCCACCGACTTTTTTACCTTCGGCCGTCACCTGCTCGCGTATCATCTCTTTGCGTTGCTCATAGCTGGCGATTACGTGGCCGCTATTAGCTAACAACTCTTGATAGACCGAAGGGTTGGCAAATTCTAAATAGGTATCGCAGTGAAAGCGGTGGCCGCGGCTAATATTGGCGGCTTTAAGGCCTAGGATTTCGCAGTCTATGACCATGGTATCCAGCATCATCACCACCCAATGCACTGGGCGCACAAATTCATTGCGGCTGGCACCCCAGCGCATACGCTTGGGTATGGGCAGAGCATCTAAGGCGTTTTGCACAAATTCCGGTAACAAGGCCTTGGTGTCGGTACCGGCTTGGCTGCTGCGGTGTACCAGCTTGTCGGCCTTGCCGTCGTTTTCTACCTTTAACTCATCGATGTTAATGCCGTTCTTTTTGGCAAAAGCCTCAGCGGCTTTGGCGGGTTTACCCTCGGCATCAAAGGCGATTTTAGCCGGGGGCCCCCAGGCGACTATGTCTTTCGCAGGAGTTTGTGCGGCTAAATCTTTAACCACCACAGCCAAACGGCGGGGGGTGGCATAGGGTTCAATGCTGGTAAACGTTAAGTCAGCGGCGGTTAAGCTTTGCTTAATGCTGGCGCTAAAGCTGTTAGAGAGCTTGAGTAAGGCGGTGGGCGGCAGCTCTTCGGTACCTATCTCTACTAAAAAATCGTGGCTGTTGCTTGTGCTCATTATTTGTCCTCCGCGCTGGCAGCGAGTACTTCTTGTCGTAATGCTTCACTCGCAAGGGGGAAGCCAAGGGCTTTGCGGGCATCAAAATAAGCCTGGGCCACGCCGCGGGCCAGGGTGCGCACCCGTAAAATAAAACGCTGGCGCTCGGTTACGGAAATCGCGTGGCGAGCATCCAATAGGTTAAAAGCGTGAGAGGCCTTCATCACCATCTCATAGGCAGGTAGTGGTAGGTTGGCTGCTATTAAGCGCTGGCTTTCGGCCTCGCAGTGGTCAAACTGCTTAAACAGCTGCTCTACATCGGCCTGCTCAAAGTTGTAGGTAGACATCTCTACTTCGTTTTGGTGGAACACATCACCGTAAGTGACTATGCCTTCGGGGCCTTGTGCCCATACCAAATCATAAATACTGTCTACGCCCTGCAAGTACATGGCGATGCGCTCTAGGCCGTAGGTGATTTCGCCGGTAACGGGGTAGCACTCCAAGCCGCCCACTTGTTGAAAATAGGTAAACTGGGTGACTTCCATGCCGTTTAGCCACACTTCCCAACCCAAGCCCCAGGCACCCAAGGTGGGGGATTCCCAGTTATCTTCTACAAAGCGTATATCGTGTACGGCCGGGTCCAGCCCTAAAAAGCGCAGGGAGTCTAAATACATCTCTTGGATATTACTGGGCGAGGGCTTAAGCGCCACCTGAAACTGGTAGTAGTGCTGCAGGCGGTTGGGGTTTTCACCGTAGCGGCCATCGGTGGGGCGGCGGCAGGGCTGCACATAGGCGGCGTTCCAAGTCTCGGGGCCTATGGCGCGTAAAAAGGTAGCGGGGTGAAAAGTACCGGCTCCTACCTCCATATCCAAGGGCTGTAAAATCACGCAACCGCGCTCGGCCCAGAATTGCTGTAGGGATAGTATCAACCCCTGAAAAGTGCTTACTTGAGAGTTCATGTCGCCACGTATAAGAGTAATTAATAGACAAATAAATAAAGTCGCGCATTATAGCGCGACTCTGGGCGTATAAGTAGTGTGGTGGCTGGCTAACAGCAAGCGGCACCGGCGTTTGAGTTGCCTGCATAACAGGGTATGATTCGCATACGTTTTAATTACCCGTAACTTGTAGACCCCCCAATAATGAAATCATGGCTAGCGCTAACCACTATTAAGAGTTTTGCCTTATTGCCTATGCCCCTATTGCGGGTGCTGGGCCGCTGGGTGGGCTATGGTGCTTGGTTGAGTAATGGCCGCTCGCGGCAAATCACCGAGTTTAATATTGCCCTGTGCTACCCGCAGCTTAGTGCTGCGCAACAACGGCATTTGGCCAAGCAAAGTGTTCAGCAACTGGGAGTATTATTACTAGAGATGGGGCCGGTGTGGCGCTGGTCGCCGCAACGTTTAATGCAGCATATCACCGAGGTTAGTGATCTGGCCTTACTAGAGCGAGCCGAACAGGCCGGCAAGGGTACGGTTGTGGTGTTACCTCATTTGGGCTGTTGGGAGTTAATGGGGGTATTCTTGGCCCAGCGTGGCGCCGTCACCTCTTTGTATCAACCCCCCGAAGACCCGGGCTTTGATCAGATGATCTATCATGCCAGGCAGCGTACCGGTAACACCTTAGTGCCCACCAATACTCGTGGAGTAAAAGCCTTATTAAAAGCCCTTAAAGCGGGCGAGACGGTAGTCATCCTGCCCGACCAACTGCCTGTTGAAGGCAGTGGCGAGTTTGCCGATTTTTATGGCCAACCCACCTACACCATGACCTTGGTACACAACCTAATCAAGCGCACTGGCGCCAACTTGGTGGGGGCAGTTGCTGAGCGCACTGGCCGCAGCGGTTACAAAATTAGTTTTGTGCCAGCCCCCGCAGACATAAATGCCAGCGATAGCAAGCTGTCGCTTACCGCACTCAATCGCTGTGTAGAAAACTGTGTGCAGTTATGCCCCGAGCAATATCAGTGGGAGTACAACCGTTTTAAATGGTTGCCCAACGGCCAGCGCCGCAGTTATAAAAATTAACAGCTAAATAAATATCTAAATTAATTGCTAAGAGAAAGGATAAGTTGTGATAGCAGGAAAAGTAATAGGCGTCATATTGGGCGCTATGGTAGCAGGCCCCTTTGGTGCATTGCTGGGTTTAATGGCAGGGCACTTTTTTGATAAGGGCTTGGGTCAAGCCATGGGCTTTGACTACCAAGGCAACCGTGCCCAGCTGCAGCAATTATTTTTTGAAACCGTTTTTAAAGTCATGGGCCACCTAGCCAAAGCCGATGGCCGTATCAGCGAAGAAGAAATCAGCCAGGCCGAACAATTGATGACGCGCTTAGGTTTAAGCAGTGAGCATAGGCAGCAGGCCATAGAGTTATTTAAACAGGGGGCCCAGCCCGAATTTAACTTGCAGCAAAGCATTACCCAGTTTGTAGAAAAAGGTGGTCGCAGCCATAACCTGCCCGCGCTGCTTTTAGAGTTCTTGTTTAGCATAGCCATGGCCGATGGCGAGTTACACCCCAGTGAAAAAGAAGTGCTGGCCAATGTTGCCAGTTATCTAGGTATAGGTGGCCGACAGTTCGAGCAGCTGTTAGCCATGTTAATGGCGCAACAACATTTTCACCAAGGTGGTGGTGGTCAGCAACAGAGCAGTGCCGGTGATTTAGAGCAGGCCTATCAGGCGCTGGGGGTAGAAGAAACCGTTAGCGATAAAGAGTTAAAACAGGCTTACCGCAAATTGATGAGTGCCCATCACCCCGATAAGCTAATCGCCCAAGGTGTGCCCGAAGATATGATGAAAGTAGCCACCGAAAAAGCGCAGGAAATACAGGCGGCTTATGAGCTGATTAAAAAGAGCCGGAAGTAGGCTACTAGCTAAGCAGCTTAGCAAAACAGATTAGATATCTTTTGTTGTAAACGAGGCCGAATACAGCCTCGTTACTCCACGATAGTTTAGCTAGCCTTATCGCTTAAGCTGATAGTTTATAATTGTAAACGGTAGGCATGCCTTGTTGATCTAAGGCAACAAAAACCATTTTATCAATAGAGATAATTATTTCATTAGTCGCTTTTTTTCTAACCTCACAATTAACAGTTAATGATGTAGTACCTACATTGGTAACAGATAGACCAAACTCAATCACATCACCGCTGACAGCGGGTTTTTTAAAATCAATTTCAGAAATAAATTTAGTCACAATCATTTGTGTATTCATTTGGCAGCTGGCAAAAATAGCGGCCTCTTCATCTATCCAGCTGAGTAGTTGCCCGCCAAATAATGTATTGGAGGGGTTAAGGTCAGTAGGTTTAACAATACGGCGAGTATAAAATTTCATAGCGAGTTCCAGTGCATAAGATTAATAAGTACTACATATTGCTATAGCAAACCTTATGCCAAATAAAAAACCCACAGAAATCAGCGGTTTGAAAATTAATATGTGCTAGGGATGCGCCAAAATGACAAAAACATCAGTGACAACGCACTAGATTGATGCATAAATTAAGTGCGCAATTAGCGCCAGAGAGTGGCACAACATAATTATTGAGTAGCGTAGTCAGATCTCACATCCCACCTAACTGCTATAAAAAAACTTGCCGCCTATTAAGGCGGCATTAAAATTTTCTTGCAGCTATTTAACCGCCGCCAAGGCTTGCTCTACATCGGCAATAATATCGTCTATATTTTCTATGCCCACTGAGATGCGAACTAGGTCTGCACTTACACCTGCCGCCGCTAACTCTTGCTCATTAAGCTGGCGGTGGGTGGTAGAGGCGGGGTGGCAGGCCAAGGATTTGGCATCACCTATATTTACTAAGCGTAAAATCATTTGTAGGGCATCGATAAACTGCGTGCCTGCCTGCAAGCCGCCTTTGATGCCAAAACTTAAAATCCCCGAGGCTTTGCCGCCAGTAATTTTTTGGCAAGTCTCATAGTAAGGGCTGTTTGCTAAGGCTGCATAATTAACCCACTCTACTTTTTCATGGTTTTGTAAATAGTTGGCTAACTTCTCAGCATTTTCGCAGTGGCGTTCCATGCGTAGCCCCAGTGTTTCTAAGCCTTGCATAATATTGAAAGCGCTTTGCGCGGATAGCGCGGCACCGGTATTGCGCAGTGGCGCCACGCGGCAGCGGCCTATAAAGGCGGCGGGGCCCAAGGCCTCGGTGTATACCACACCGTGGTAAGAGGGGTCGGGCTCGTTAAGCACGGCAAAGCGCTTTTTATTAGCTACCCAATCAAACTTACCGGAGTCGATAATAATGCCGCCTATGGTAGTGCCGTGGCCGCCTATGTATTTGGTCAGTGAATGTATCACTATATCAGCACCTAACTCGAAGGGGCGGCATAAAAAGGGTGAGGCAACGGTGTTGTCTACCATTAAAGGTATACCGTGGCGGTGAGCAATTTCGGCCAGCTTTTCTATGTCGACTATATTGCCCGCGGGGTTGCCTATGGATTCACAAAAAATCAGCTTGGTGTTTTCGTCTATGGCGTTTTCAAAACCGGCATAATCATCGTGGGAAATCATGCGCGCTTCTATGCCTTGTTTAGGCAGCGAATGGGCAAATAAATTATAGGTGCCGCCGTAGAGCTGGCTGGTGCTAACAATATTAGAGCCTACTTCGCATATACACTGTATGGCATAGGTAATCGCTGCCATGCCCGAGGCTACACATAATGAGGCTATCCCCCCTTCCATGGCCGCCAGCCGTTGCTCTAATACATCGTTAGTGGGGTTCATGATGCGGCTGTAAATATTGCCCGGTACTTTTAAATCAAATAAGTCGGCACCGTGCTGGGTGTTGTCAAAGGTAAAAGAGGTGGTTTGGTATATGGGTACGGCAGCGGCCTTGGTGGTCGCTTCAGACTCGTAGCCATGGTGTAACGCCAGTGATTCTAATTTCATAATAAAAGCCTTTTCCTTGGGGTGATTATTCAGCTAATGCCAAGTCTTGAACAAACAGAATGTCTAGTACCACTTCAGGGTTCCAAACTTTGATGGCAGCCATGGTGTCATAACGTATTTGGTCTAACTCTTTTATAGAATTGACTTTAAATTCATCGCTCACTACTAAGTGCACCAATACATAGGTATTGCGGCCGCGCTTAGTGACCCGCAGCTCTATGAGTTGATGCGGAATATGGCCTAATAGCTCAAACAGTTTAGCTTCTATTTCATCCACTACTTTGGCCGGTGGTGCCATTAAAATAACTTCGCGTAAACTATCGAGTAAGATGCGGCCCGGTATAGGCAAGGCCAGTACCACTAAGATCATTAATAACAAAGGGTCTACATAGGGGGCCAAATCAGCGTATTCGGTTTGGTTGATTACCCAGGCCACTATGAAGCCCAGTAGTACCGACAGGCTGAATAGGCCATCAACAAACCAGGTTTTGGCCTCAACGGCTAATAGCCCAGAGCGGGTATCGCGGCCCATTTTTTTCAGCGAGCCTGCCACCACAAAACAACCCACGGTAGAAAGCACACCATAGACCACAGCCCAACCGTATTCGGCCTCGGTACCGCCTGCGAGCAAGCGCATAAGGGCTTCTACACCAGCGTAAACACAGGCCACAATCACGATTAGTGATTTAAATAAATTAAGGGTGGGCTCTAAAGAGGTATAGCCAAAATGAAACAGCTCATCGTCAGGCTTTTCTGCCAGTTTGGCGACTTTTAAGGTGATGAGGGCGGTGGCAAAAGCAATGAGCGAATAGATACCATCAAACAGTATCGCCCCAGAGTTGGTAAACACCGCAAAGCCTAACGCCAAGACTATAAAAAAGACTACCCCGTATAGTGACACTAAAAGGGCTTTTTGTTCGCGCTTGGCTTGGTTGTGGCAGGGCATAATAGGCTCGTAAAAAAATGATTGTTATGGGTTTATCAGTAAAAAATTTATGGTATCAGTGGTGGCTAAGCATATAGCCAAGCATACCAAACATAAAGCCTAATACCGCACCCATAGGTGGTGCCCAGTGTTTTTTAAGTGGCACCTGTGGGGCTATATCTTGAAACACCGAATATAAAATACCGCCTGAGGCTAATAACATAATAGCGGCTAATATCTCGGGTTGCTGGGTGAGCCAGTAAAAGCCAATTAAGCCAGCAACCGGCCCCAATAAGGCCATTAAGGCAAAATATAAAATAATACGCTTGGGGTTGAGCTTAGTGTGGCTGTTTAGCTCGCGAAAAGCATTAAAACCTTCTGGCAGGTTTTGTAGCGCGATTAGAGCGGCAATTAAAAATCCGCTGGCACTGTTAACGGTAAACGCTGCGCCCAAGGCCATAGACTCAGGCACAAAATCACTGAGCATGGCAGCTAGCTGGCCAGCGGGCGTGTTATGTTTGGCTAACCACCTATCTAATAACATAAAAGCTAAGCCGCCTAACACAAAAAAGAATGTTACAGCGCTGGTGGATAAATGAGGCAGGCTCTCTGGCACTAATACTAAAGCTACCGCAGATAATAGGGCGCCACCACCAAAGGCCAGCAAACCGTGCCTAAACTCTTGTTCTAGCCAGCGAGGTTTGATGCATTCTATACGGGCCAGCACTGCGCCTGCGGCCATGGCTAAGCCCGCGCCCAAACACAGGGCGACTATGGTAATTACGGTCATTGTTAAAGGTTAACCTCTATACCTAAGATGAAACCGCCTTAAATGTGGGCGATAAGTTATTTTATTTTATTGGTTTGCAGGGCTATGTCGGCACAGCGCTGCTCACCTTTATCAAAATAGGCTACCGCATCGGCGGTAGTCGCAAATATATGTTGCTGTGCTAGCCGCTCTGCCAGTGGTGAGCTCAGCAGCGCATCGCGCACCGGGCCAATTAAATGTGACAGGTATAATTCAATACCTTGTTGCTGCAAACTTTCTATTACATGGTCCAGCATTTTAATGGCGGTGCTATCTATGCTGTTTACGGATTCAGCATCAAAGATCACAACTTTTAAGCTGCCACTGGGGCGTTGCTTAATCCAGCTATAGAGTTTGCTAGTGAAATAATCGCTATTGGCAAAATACAGCGGGGCATCAAAGCGAAAGATTAATAGCTCGGCACGTATACGCGCCTGTTTAAAGCGGCTGATATTGCGATAAAGCTGGCGATCTTCCAGCAGCCCCAGCTCAGTCATATGAGGTATGGCACTGCGATAAACCACCACCATAATGGATACCGCCACCCCTGCCAGCAAGCCTTGCTGCACCCCTAGTGCTAAAGTAATAACAAAAGTAACCAGCAGTGATAGAAACTCTTTTTTATCTTGCAGTAATAAGCTTTTCATTTCGCTGTATTTAAACAGCCCCAGTACCGACATAATAATAATCGCCGCCAATATAGTTTTAGGCAGCGGGTACAGGGCAAATAAAGGTGTGAGAAACAGCAGTATAAAAGCAATAAACACCGCCGAGATAATCGCGGCCACTTGCGTTTGCGCGCCCGCCTTAACAAAAGCCGCACTGCGTGAAAAACTGGCCGATACCGGAAAAGCGCGAAATAAGGCGCCTATAGTATTGGCCAAGCCCAAGGCAATCAGCTCCTGATTAGGCTTGCTCATAAGTTTGTCGCCAGGCTGTTCTTGCGATTTAGCAATAGAGATGCTGCCCACATAACCCATAAAAGCCACGGTAAAAGCCACCGGTAAGAGTTGGCTGATTTGCTGCCAATCAAGAGTGGGCAGCGCTAGCAGGGGCAAGCCTTGGGGTATGCTCGCAATACTGGCTACGCCGTGCTGTGAAAGCTGTAGCAAACCCGATAGCAACATCCCCAGCACTAACAGAATCAGCGCTATAGGCAGTTTGGGGGTATAGCGGCTACTGAGAAAAATCAGCACTAGGCTACTCAATCCTAAGATTAGGGTATGCTGGTTCCATTGTGCACTGTTGCTTAACAGCTCATATAACTGAGCTAAAAAATGGCCGCTGGCTATAGGCATACCCACCAGGCTTTGCAGTTGGCTGGCCATAATAATTACTGCGGCTGCGGAGGTATAACCCACGATCACCGGGTAGGATAAAAAATTGGCAATAAACCCCAGCCGCAGCAGGCCAAAGGCAAACTGTAATAAGCCCACTAATAGGGTTAGGGTAAAAGCCAGTTGCAAATAGTGCTCGCTGCCGGGTTCGGCCAACAGGCTCAAACCCGAGAGTATTAATATGGCATCTAAGGCCACCGGCCCTATGGAAACTTTATTGGAGCTGCCCAATAAGGCATAGATCAGCGGCGGGAAAATCGCTGCGTACAGGCCCACCTCTGGCGGTAAGCCCGCTACCATGGCATAGCCCATGCTTTGGGGTATTAACAACACCCCTATGGTCAAACCGGCTAGCAGATCATCTTTAAAACTGTTGCGAGTATAGCCCTGTAGCCATAGTAAACCGGGGAATAACTTGAATAGCATAAATCGGGTCCTAAGGATGAGAGCTATGGCGGAAAATAAAAAAGATAAAATCTAGGCCAGTACAGGCAGTTAAACGGCGAAAAAGTTTCGCATAAGCCATACCGCCTTTTGCATCAGTACTGCTTATTAGCTGCGGCCTGGTAAATGCGCTGAAAGCCCTTAACGCTAAAACCATTCATGCGCTGATTGCCCACTAAAATCACCGGTACCCCTTTGGCCCCCAGTGCCTTATATTCACGTTTGGCGCGGGGATTTTTATCAATATCCAGCTCGGTAAAAGCTATGCCTTGCGCTTTAAAATATTGTTTGGCTTTTTTGCAGTAACCACACCACGCGGCGGAATACATGATGACATTGCGGGAGTTACTATTAGCCTGGCCTAGCGATTCGAAAGAAACATGTTGGTAACTATTAATTTTTAAGGTGACTGTTTCTACGGGCTGCTGGGTATCTTTGCTATCGCTAAAATGCACCCGGCCCTGTTCATCAGTCCACTTATAAATCTCAGCGTGGCTGCTGTGGGTAAGTAGTAGGGCCAACAATAAAATCAAATAATGCATGCCTAAAGCTCCATGGCGGCCAGGGTTTATCGTAGCAAGCTTAACGCAATCATAGATGCCTAGGGGCAAAAATAATAATAGCCATACCCAATAGGGCGGTTAGGCTACCGACTATATCCCAGACACTGGGGCTAATGCCATCAACCAGCCACAGCCAAACAATCGCCATACCTATATAAACCCCACCGTAAGCAGCATAAACCCGACCAGCAGCCTCCGGATGCAGTGATAACAGCCAAGCAAAGGCCGCCAAGCTGGCGGCGGCGGGGATAAGTAGTAAGGCACTTTTGCCCTGCTTTAACCATAAGTAGGGCAGGTAGCAGCCTGCAATTTCGGCCAAAGCGGTAAGGGCAAATAAGCCCAGGGTTTTCAGTTCGAACATATAATCCAGCCTAAGCAAGAGGTTTGGGGTTTAGTGTAAAGCAAAGTCGGGCCTAGCCACAGCGCCCGAATAGGCGCAAACAGTGTGTCAGTTTTTTTTACATAAAATCAAATAAATAAGCAGCCACAAATTATATCTATTTGATTTTAAAGGATAAAAAAGTTGGCCCAGCTAATGCATAAGGAGTGGATATGTTAATTGTTTCTAAGGCTATACAAACATGAAAAACCTAATACTAGCTATTTTAACGTCTTTTACAGCTATGACTGCCAATGCTGCATTGATTGAAATTTACGAATCAAACACGGGCATAGGTAATATTGCCCAGGCGCAAGCGGTTATCGATAATGCTGCCGCTGCCGACACTACGGCCGATAGCGATACCATCTTTTTCAGTGATGTAGGCCATCATGGTGCACCGGCTTTTCCCGGCGCCCACCACACCACTTTTGTACTAAAAGCCAGTGGTCTGATTGATACTTCTAATTATTCTGCCCTGTGGATATCTCACGACGACGGTATAGATGTAGACGTCAATGGCAACGACTTTTACACCTATAATGGCAACACCGCTTTACGAGGCAGTGGCTGGTTATCACTAGGTGCTGACGCCGGTTTACAAAGCTTTGATTTGTTATTTTGGGAGCACGGCGGTGCAGCCTCAGTGTTGGTATATGGCTGGTTACGTGACACTAACAGCTATGAAGTTGCGAAAGTGGCCACCGTTGCCGAGCCCGGTTCTATTGCCTTATTAGCTTTAGGTTTGATAGGTCTAGGTGTGGCGCGACGCAAAGCCTAATTTTATAATTGCTCTGCTAAAAACCTCATAGCGTGGCCGCAGCCGGTACACACTATGAGGTTTTTTTGTGCCTGTTGGTTTTTCTCTCTAAGCTTTTAAGCTCAGCTGTGGCAGTGTTCTTACAGCGCGTGCCTGTTGTTGATAAATCTCGTCTATGGCCTGCTTCATAGCGGCTTATTATTGCTGCTGGCGCGCAGCTTGTAGTCACCCGGTGTTATCCCCACGGTTTGGCGAAATTGGCGTATAAAATGTGCCTGGTCATAAAAGCCTGCTTGGTAGCCTATGTCGGTAAGGCTGTATTGTTGGGGGGCTTGTTTTAATAGTTGCCGGGCGTACTGCACTTGTTGCAAGCGGCTGTATTGCTTGGGGGCTAAACCCAGGTGGCGTTTAAAAACACGGTCCAACTGGCGCTGGCTTAGTGCCAAGCTGGCGCTGAGTTGCGGTATGGCTTGTAGGCCGTGGTGCTGGTCTATATATGCCAAAGCCTTTTGCAGGCGTTGATCATAAGCGGGTTGATTATTGAGTTGTGCGATTAGCCGCTGCTCTATTAAGGCTATGCGTTCGCCAGCACTGCTAAGCGCAGCTAGCTGTGCGGCCAATTCATCCCCCAAGTGTGAGAGCGCTAATTCGGCGGGGTTAACAATGCTATCCAGTAATTCAACTAAGGGCAGGCCAAATATGCTGTGGCCAGCACCAGGTTTAAAACGTATACCCAGTGCCTGCACGTTGCCGTGTGCAAAAAATTGTGTAGAGCTGCGGCGCGGGCCGGTGATTAAGCTGCCTTGGCTTAGGAAACTGCTGTGCAGCTGTATAGGGTCGGCAAAATTAAAAATAATGCCGCTGCCTCCTTCGGAGTGCATATAGTCCGGTGCTATGGAGGCTTGCTTGGCAGTGTTGATTTGCCAATAGCACTCTACATAGGGCGCCAGTGCCGGGCTGGGGGCATAGCGTTGAAAACCGAGATGAGTAAGCTTGTGCATCACCGTAAGCCTAAAGCAAGGGCTGTAACAAAGAGGGCTCAGTATAACAAAAGCGTTATTGGAAAATAGCAACGCAATATAAATGCTGGCATGTCCAAAATATACAATGCCGGCTTAGCTGCAGTGTTTATGCTACAGCCAGTGTTAACTATTAAGAGGAAGCCCCCATGTCCGTACGATTAAACTATTATCAAGTCGCGCCTGCGGCTATGGCTAGCTTATTTGCTGTAGAGCGCTACCTTAACGCGCAATCGCAGGGTTTAACTAAGACCTTGCTTGAGCTGGTAAAAATCCGTGTATCGCAACTAAACGGCTGTGCCTATTGTTTGGATATGCACAGCAAAGATAGCCGCGCCTTAGGTGAAAGCGAGCAGCGTTTATATACTTTGTCGGCCTGGCGAGTTGCCCCCTTTTACACACCAGCCGAACGCGCCGCCTTGGCCTGGGCCGAAGCCCTAACTCAGCTACCACAGCATGAAAACTGCGCCGAGCTGCTTAGCGAGCTGCGTGGCTATTTAGACGATAAGGCGATAGTCGATCTTAGCTTAGCGGTGTGCAGCATTAATACTTGGAATCGTTTCACCCATGCCTTTGGTGCCGATGTGGGTTCATACCAGCCGGGCCAGTTTCAGCACTTACTTTCAGAAAACCAGTAGGATAAAGCCATGAGATGTTTGCACAGCCTATGGCCTGTTTGGCTAGCAGGCCTCTTATTAGTGAACACGGCTGAAGCCTACCAGCGGCAATTACTGGCTGCTGAACTTCGCGATGTTAGGGAGCAGGCGGTAGATATGCGCCAGTGGCTGGGGAACAAGCCGCTGTATTTAAAATTTTGGGCGAGTTGGTGTGTGCCCTGCAATCAGCAAATGCCACATTATGTGGAGGCTTATAACAAATACGGTGATGACATTGTTTTTTTATCGGTCAATATCGATGTCAACGATGACAGGGCGGCGGTGCTGGCCATGTTAGAAAAATACGGCATGGCCATGCCCACCCTGCAAGATAGTGACGGCCGTTTAAGCCAGGCCTTTGATTTGCTGGGCACGCCCTTGCATATCTTGCTGGATAGCCGGGGACAGTTGGTGCATCAAGGCCACAAAGTAGACGCTTTGTTAAAGCAAAGATTGGACACCTTGGCGACGGCCAACAAGACGCTGACTGGCATAAGTCCAGCGCTAAAGGCTGCTGACGAAGAACTACCCAGCCCCAGCAGCAAGGGGGTGAGCACGCTCTATTTTACAGCCACTTGGTGTGATTGGTATTTGGCCGAGTCGAGGCCCCAGCAAAGTAAAAACTGTAGTTTAGGCCAGCATTATATTAAGCAACTACAGGCAGCCCACCCCGATTTAGTCGTACATAGCTTGGTGTCGCGGCTGTGGACAGGAGCTGCCGATGCACAGCAGTACCAGCACAAGTACCAGTTGCAACAGCCGCCACAGATAGATAAAAGCAATGCCCTGTTTTTGCGCTATGGGGTAAAAAAACTACCCACCTTATTGGTTTTTAATAATGGCAAGCAAGCCCTGCGTATCACCGATTTTTCATCCTATGATGAGGTAGATAAGCAGCTGCAAGGGCTAATCAAATAAGTTAAATCCTTAGCGCGGCTTTGGGCTATCGGCCACCGCAACCCACTTAGCATTGCGGCCGCGGCCGGTGGCTTGCAGCCAGCCCTCTTGCCTACACTGGCGTACCACCTTGCGTATCATATCTGGCCCTATGGTGGGCAGTTGCTGGCCTAACTCTGTTAAAGAAAAAGGGCCGTCAAAACTGGCTAGGGTTTGTTTAATCAACTGGGTTTTGCCGCCGCGCTTATTGCTGATGTTGGCCTGTTGGTAGGCTAGCTGAAAATTCTCATAACTGTGTTGCAGCACTTGCCAGCAGTAGCTTAGCCACTCGGCGGGGGATGCCTGTTGTTGGCTGTAGGCATAGAGCTGGCGATAACACTGCGGGTCATCTTTGAGCACTAGCGGCTCCAGGGCCTGGTACTGCAACACGCTATGGCCCTGTTCTATTAATAATTGCCTAAGCAGCAATAGCGCGATACGGCGGTTGCCGTTTAAAAAAGGGAATAGCTGTAAAAACTCAGCAATAAAAATAGGTATAGCCACTAAGGGCTCTATGCCTGCGGCGATATGGCCGCGTAAATTGTGCAGCTGTTGATCTATGCCTTGGGCCACCGGTGTGCTGTGGCTGCTAATGCTAATACGTTGGCCGCTCAGGTGGCGCAATGGCAGGCTGAGTTTGAGCTCGCGCCACTGCCCGCCCTTGGGGTGTAACTGCTGGTGCAGCTGCTGAATGTGTTGGGCGTTTAAGTGTTTAAGCTCTAAGCCCTGAACGTATTTAAGCGCCGCTAAATAATTAAAAGCGGCACCGTCTAAGGTTAAGGTGCTTAATAGCAGGTCGGCTTGCTGCTGGCTGCGCTGGGCTAAATTCGCCAGCCAATCAGCCGAGGCGGGCGCTTGAGCCTGATAGCGGCCCTGGCAGTATTTGAGCGCAGCCAGTTGCTGGCTTTGGGCCAGGCTGTAGCTGGTTTGGGATAGATTGAAGGTGGCAGTGGTTTCCATGTGGCTTAATATAGGTATTAAATTAACTTGATGCCACTTAGAAATAGATTTACAGGCGCTGGAGTATAGTTCTACCAATAAAATAAGGTATTAATTTTAGTTAATGCCTTATTCTGATTTTCTTAATGACTGCAGCCCGCGGTTTACTTTTTGTAGGTGCTCACCAATGGCGGGGCCTTTGGCCTTGGATACACCTACGGCCAGAATATCAATCACAGCCATATGGGCGATGCGTGAGGGCAGTGGTGTGTAGTTTTCGGTGTCTTCTTCCACATCTATATGCAGGGGGATATCGCACTCCAGCGCTACCGGGGTATTACTGGGCGCTAAGCCAATAATGGTGGCCCCTGACTCTTTCACTAAGCTCATGGCATCTAGCAGTATTTGGGTGCGGCCAGATTGGGAGATGGCGACCACCACATCCTCGTCGGTGAGTGACATGGCCGACATGGCTTGGATATGGGGATCGGAGTAGGCAGAAGAGGGGATTTGCAGGCGGAAAAACTTATGCTGAGCATCGGTGGCCACCGGGCTGGAAGCACCAAAGCCGTAAAACTCTACCCGCCTAGCCAGCATTAGCGCGGCCACGGCCTGCTCTATGGTGTATACATCTATGCTATCGCGCACCCGCTTTAAGGTGTCTATGGTGGAGTCGAACACCTTGTTGGTGTATTCCCGCGCCGAGTCGGACTCGTTAAGGCTAAACTCCTGGTATTGCGAGTTGTGGGCAATGTGTTGGGCCAGCAGCACCTTAAAATCCTGAAAGCCACTGCAACCTATGGCGCGGCAAAAGCGCACCACGGTAGGCTCGCTAACATCGGCGGCACTGGCCAGGTCGACAATGCGGCGGTGTATGACCTCGCCGGGGTTGGCCAGCACATACTCAGCAACCTTGCGCTCGGACTTGCGCAAATTGGGCTCACAGCTTTCTATAATTTTAATAATATTACGTGGCTTCACGGCGGCCCTTAGTCTTGGCTACAGATATTGGTGAGGGTAGTGGGTAAAAGGGGAGTGTAACCATTTTTTTTAAATCCGTCCCCTGCACAATTGCAGAATAACTGCGCAATGAATTCTGATAGAATCCCTCGCCATGGATGTTTCTCATATACTCAACGATTTAAACGACGCTCAACGGCAAGCTGTTGCGGCGCCTCCTTCTAATATGCTGATACTGGCTGGTGCTGGTAGCGGTAAAACCCGCGTGCTGGTACACCGCATAGCCTGGCTGATACAAGCTGAAAATATGGCCCCGCAGGGCATATTGGCGGTGACCTTTACCAATAAGGCCGCAAGGGAAATGCGCGAGCGCATAGACGAGCTGCTTAATATCCCCACCCGCAGTATGTGGGTGGGTACCTTTCACGGCTTGGCTCACCGCCTGCTTAAGGCGCACTGGCAAGATGCGGGGCTGCCGCAAAATTTTCAAATCCTGGATTCTGATGACCAGCTGCGCATTATCAAGCGTATACACAAAGAGCTGGCCTTGGATGAAACGAAATGGCCACCCAAGCAATCACAGTGGTTTATTAATGGCCAAAAAGACGAGGGTAAGCGCGCCGCCCATATAGAGGTGTACGGCAACGACCTGTACCAAAAAACCATGCTGGCGGTATACCTGCAATACGAGCAGGCCTGCGAGCGCCAAGGGGTGGTGGATTTTGCCGAGCTATTGCTGCGCGCCCATGAGCTGTGGTTAAAAAATCCGCGCTTACTGGCCCACTACCAACAGCGCTTTCAGCATATCTTGGTAGACGAGTTTCAAGATACCAATGCCGTGCAATACGCCTGGCTACGGGTATTGGCGGGTAAGCAAATCCCCATCGCGGCGGTAGGTGATGACGACCAGTCTATCTACGGCTGGCGCGGTGCCAAAATAGAAAACATACAGCAGTTCGCCCGCGACTTTGCCAACACCCAAGTGATAAAGCTGGAGCAAAACTACCGCTCCACTGCCACCATATTGGGGGCCGCCAACGCGGTTATCGCCAATAACACCGAGCGCCTAGGTAAAGAGCTGTGGACCGAAGGTGGCGAAGGTGAACCCATTTCGCTATACACCGCCTTTAACGAACAAGACGAAGCTCGCTTTGTGGTAGAGCGCATAGAAGAGTGGGTGAAGCAGGGCGAGCTGCGCGCGCAGTCGGCCATTTTATATAGGTCAAACGCCCAGTCGCGGGTATTGGAAGAGGCTTTGATTCGCGCCGGCATGCCCTACCGCATCTATGGCGGCCAACGCTTTTATGATCGCCTGGAAATTAAAAACGCCCTGGCCTATATGCGGCTGATTAATAATCGCCACGACGATACTGCCTTAGAGCGAGTGATCAACACACCCACCCGCGGCATAGGCGGCAAAACCGTAGACGTGGTGCGCAGCTATGCCCGCGAGCACGGCAGCTCCATGTGGCAGGCGCTGGCTAATGTGGTAGAGCAAAAGCTGCTGCCCGCCAGAGCCAGCAATGCGCTATTGGCTTTTGTTGCATTGATCGATAGCTTAGATAGCGGCACCGACGAGTTAAGCTTAGATGAGCTGGCCGATGAGGTGATTAAAAGCTCAGGCCTAATAGAGTTTCATAAAAAAGAAAAAGGCGAAAAAGGCCAGGCGCGGGTAGAAAACCTGCAAGAGCTAGTCGTAGCCGCCAAACAATTTGATGCCAGCGATGAAGAGCTATCACCGCTGCAGCAGTTTTTAGATGAGGCCGCACTGGATGCCGGTGAGCAACAAGCCGATGAATATGAAGACAGCGTGCAGCTAATGACCCTGCACTCGGCCAAAGGCTTAGAGTTTCCCTTAGTGTGTTTAGTCGGCATGGAGGAAAACCTCTTCCCCCATAAAATGTCCATGGACGAAGCGTCAGGCATAGAGGAAGAGCGCAGGCTGTGTTACGTAGGGATTACCCGCGCCATGCAAAAGCTCTACCTTAGCTATGCAGAGTCGCGCCGCATGTATGGCAATGAAAACTTTAACGCACCTTCGCGCTTTATACGTGAGATCCCCACCGAATACGTGGAGGAGGTGCGGTTAAATACAACCATTAGCCGCCCAGCCAGTTATGCGCCAGCGGTGAATGGCAACGGCTACGATGTGCCGGGCACCGGCATAAGCTTGGGGCAGCCAGTATTTCATCAAATTTTTGGCAGCGGCACCGTGGTTAATTTTGAAGGCCAGGGCAGTAGCGCCAGGGTGCAAGTCAATTTTGATGATGAGGGAAGCAAATGGTTGGTGCTGCAATATGCCAATCTTGAAGCTTTGTGAAGTTGTCGTTAACGGTTAATCATAAAACAATGAATAATAAGATGATGAAAAAAAGCCTAAATCTCACCCCCGCAATTATATTGTTATTAGTGGCGGCGGTGGTGGCGCTAAGTAGCCTATTGGTAATAGAGCGCAGCCAAAAAATTCTCGGTAAACAGGATCAAAAATCTGAGCTACAACAGGGTAGCCGAGAGGTTATAGAGTGGAAGTTGGTCACCTCTTGGCCAAAAAACTTTCCCGGTTTGGGCAACGGCCCAGAAGTATTTGCCAAAGCAGTAGAGCAAGCCAGCAATGGCCGCTTAAAAATTCGCGTCTACGGCGCTGGTGAGTTGGTACCTGCCTTGGGGGTGTTTGATGCGGTGTCGCAGGGCACTGTGCAAATGGGCCATTCAGGGGCCTATTATTGGAAAGGCAAAGCTCAGGCTGCCTCATTTTTCACCTCCATCCCCTTTGGTATGAATGCCCAAGAGATGAATGGCTGGCTGCACTATGGTGGTGGCTTGGAATTGTGGCAGGAGCTATACGCGCCCTTTAATATTATCCCCATGGCTGGGGGCAACTCCGGCACCCAAATGGGCGGCTGGTTTAATAAAGAAATAAACTCCCTAGCCGATATCAAAGGCCTGAAAATGCGCATACCCGGTATGGGGGGTGAAATTTTTAGCCGGGTGGGTGGTACCGTGGTGAATTTACCCGGTGGTGAACTTTATACCGCCCTGCAAACCGGTGTCATCGATGCCACCGAATGGGTGGGGCCCTATAATGATAAGGCCTTTGGCCTGCATGAGGTGGCTAAGTATTATTACTACCCAGGCTGGCATGAGCCGGGTTCTAACCTAGAGTTTTTGATTAATAAAACCGCTTTCGAGACTCTGCCTGCAGACTTACAAGCTATAGTTAAAATTGCTGGCCGCTATGCTAACCAAGATATGCTGGATGAATATACCGCCAGAAATAATGCCGCCTTAGTGGAACTTAGTAAAAATCCCAACATCAGTATTCGTCAATTTCCCGATGACGTGATCAGAGCGCTAAAAGCCGCTACCGAGCAATATATGCAAGAGATTACTCAACAAGACCCAATGACCAAAAAAGTTTACCAGTCCTGGAAGCGCTTCGCCGAGGGCGTGAAAAATTATCACCATGTTTCAGAACAGGCATATATCAATGCCCGGGATTTATAAGATGATGTCAACTTGCCGGCCTTTTACACTTATCTTGCTGTCGCTACTGCTATCGGCTTGTAGCCTATTTGAGCGCCAGCCCGAGCCAGCTACCCCGCAGCCAGCGGTAGTGGAAGTGGTTCCGCAAGAGCCCGCAGCCGCACAGCCGCAGGCTCCAGAAATAAGCAGCTGTGAACAACCCATAGTGAAAGAGGTGATTAAATACGTAGAGAAAGCATGCCCCAGCCAACAAAAATCTATAGTCAAAAAAGCTAAAGCCGCCATGGTTGGTGAAAAGCAGGTGATAGGGCGGGTGGAATACGTCAGCATCAACAATAATGGTATAGCGATTAAATCGCGTATCGATACCGGCGCTAAAACCTCATCATTGAATGCACAAGATTTATCCGAGTTTGAACGCGATGGCAAAAAGTGGGTGCGCTTTGCAGTGCTCAACCCCAAAAATGACGAAGAAATATACTTTGAAAAAAGAGTAGTGCGCTTTGTGCGTATTAAGCAGCAAACCGGTGATTTGCAACGTAGGCCGGTGATTAAAATGCCAGTCAAATTAGGGGATGTTACCGAGAATATTGAGCTAACCTTAACCGATAGAAGCGATTACCTCTATCAAGTGTTAGTGGGGCGTAATTATTTATTAGATCGTTTTTTAGTAGACGTTAGTCAAAAATACACGGCTAAAAAATAGGATTATTGCGTATGTCACCACGCGCTCAGGTTTACCTGCTAGGCCTTTTGCTGATTATTATGGGCCTGGGATTAATGGCTTATAAAAGTGAAATGCTAAGCATGCCGGTGAAGCCCGGTGAATATGCCACAGTATGGACCGTAGAAGCCAAAGTAGGGTTTACCGCAGATGGTGGTGCAGTCAAAGTCTCGCTGGCCTTACCTAAAAATCAAAATAATATGGAAGTGATAGAAGAACTGTTTAGCAGCTCAGGCTATGGCTTTAATATTTATGATAATGCAGGGCATAAGCGCGCCGAGTGGACTAAGCGCATGGCCAGCGGTAAGCAAACGCTGTATTACAAATTAGATGTTTATAAACGCCCTTCCGGCGAGGGCCTGCCAGAATTTGATGCCAGTAAAATGCGCGCCAAACCCAATTGGCAGGGTGAGCGCCAAGAAGCCTTACGCAATGCCGCGGCTTCGATTATTAACAACAGCTGGCAGACCTCCTCCAATAAAGAAAGCTTTGCCAGGCAGTTACTCAAGTCATTAAATGATAAGTCCAATAACGACGCTAGGCTTATACACAACAACTTGCCCGATAAAAAAACAGTAGATATTGCCTTAGACCTACTGTCATTGGCGGAAATTCCAGCGCATATCATTCGCGGTATTTATCTAGAAGATGATAGAAACCGTATGAGCGCCGATGCCCTAGTAGAAATATTTGATGGTGAAAAGTGGATAGTGTTTAGCCCTAATACTGGTGCTAAAGGCTTGCCCGATAATTTTTTAGTGTGGCAGCGTGGCGATGTTTCTATGTTGGATGTGGCAGGCGGCAGCCGTTCAGCGGTTAGTTTTTCAGTGTTAGCCAATGATGTGCCAGCGCGCAAAGTTGCCCTAGAGCAAATGGGTGGTGAGCAAGCGGCATTATTAGATTATTCGATTTATAGCCTGCCTATAGAGCAGCAAAGTGTTTTTAAATTTATCTTATTGGTGCCTATAGGGGCTCTTATCGTGATTTTTTTACGGGTGGTTATAGGTATACGCACCGCCGGTACTTTTATGCCCGTACTGTTAGCCATAGCGTTTATACAAACCCATCTATTAAACGGCGTGTTAATTTTTTTGTTAATACTAAGCATAGGTTTATTTGTGCGCTCATACCTAAGCCGCTTAGATTTATTGCTGGTAGCACGCATAGCGGCGGTGGTAGTAATAGTGGTTTGCTTGATGTCGTTTATCAGCATAGTCAGTTTTAAATTGGGGGTAGAACAGGCACTAACGATTACGTTTTTCCCTATGATTATCATCGCTTGGACTATAGAGCATATGTCCATCTTGTGGGAAGACGACGGCCCCATGGAAGTGCTAATTCAAACGGCGGGCAGTTTATTAGTAGCGATTATGTGCTACCTGGCTATGACCAACCATTACATAGAACATTGGATGTTTAACTTCCCCGAACTGTTATTCACCCTCTTGGGTATGATTATTATCTTAGGCCACTATACCGGCTATAGGATGTCAGAGCTGCTGCGTTTTCGCTATATGAGGCGTTCGTAAATGTTATTTGTCTGGCCCAAAGAGCTAAAACAGCTGGGCTTATTGGGCATGAACAGCCGCAATATTAATTATATTGCCAGGCATAATCCTAGGCATTTATACCCAATTGTTGATAATAAATTACTCACCAAAAAAGCTGCTATAGATGCGGGCATACGAGTACCAGAGTTACTAGGGGTAATAGAAAGCAACCACGAACTGAGCAAGTTGCCACAGCTATTAGCACCCTTAACCCAGTTTGTAATTAAACCTACCCGTGGCAGTGGCGGTAAAGGCATATTGGTGATTAGTGGCCGCGAGTTTGATTTTTTTCTTAAAACCAATGGCAGCAAAATTTTACAAAGTGATATACGTCGCCATGTAAATAATATTCTAAGTGGCCTCTATAGCTTGGGCGGCAAGCCTGATAAAGCCATGATAGAGGCCATGATTCAATATGACGATATCTTCAATGAGTACACCTACGAAGGTGTGCCCGACCTGCGTGTAATCGTGTACAAGGGCTTTCCTATTATGGCCATGCTGCGCTGTGCCACCCACTCGTCAGATGGCCGCGCTAATTTACACCAAGGTGCCATAGGGGTGGGTATAGATATACTCACGGGTAAAAGCCAATACGCGGTGCAGCATGGTAGGCCAGTCACTGAGCACCCCGATACCGGCAAAAGCTTTAAGGATTTAAGCATACCCTATTGGCAGGAAATATTACGCTTAACGGCGGGCTGCCATGAAATGACCGGCCTGGGTTACATAGGTTGCGACATAGTCATTGATAAAGAGCAGGGCCCCATGATTTTAGAGCTAAACGCGCGCCCGGGCTTGGCGATACAACTGGCCTGTGGTTTGGGCTTGGAAAAGCGCCTATCCTTTATAGACCGCCTAAGCACGGAAGTGATGGAACAAGATGCCGATAAACGAGTCTCCTTTTTAATGAGCAATCAATTTCAAGAGTAATTAGCGCGACTTAGCGCCAGAGGGCCTAGCTATGATTACGGTATACGGAGCAGCACAAACTAGAGCGACACGCATAAGCTGGATACTGGAAGAGTTAGAACTGGCTTACCATTTTGAGGCCATAGACTTTAGTAAGGGCGAGCATAAAAGCGAGGCGTTTTTAGCCATAAACCCCGCAGGTAAAGTGCCCGTTATAAAGTTGGATGACTTTGTAATGACGGAGTCGGCGGCCATAGTGAGCCACCTGGCCGAGCGTTACAGTAATGGCCAGCTGATCCCTTTTCCTGCTACCGAGCAGCGTGGAAAATATCAGCAGTGGTGTGACTTTGTGATTAGCGAATTAGAACAACCGCTATGGACTATGGCTAAACATCGTTTTGCTTTGGCTAAAGAACTAAGAGTGGCGGCAGTCATAGATACCGCCGCTTGGGAGTTTCAACAAGCCCTGGGCCTATTAAGCCAAGGCTTAGCAGAACAGGATTATATTTTAGGGGCAGAGTTTAGTGCTGCCGATATATTAATAGCTCACACTTTATTATGGGCGCAGGCTTTTAAACAGCCCATAGGTCAAGACAATCTACAGCGCTACTTGCAGCGCTGCCAACAGCGCCCAGCTTTGGCCAGAGCTATAGAGAAAGAAGCTCATCAATAAACTTTGTAGGATGTATGTTTAATAAACCGAATTTTGTAAAAAGTGGCTTGTATTCAGCCTTGTTTCTATCAGGCCTGCTACAGGCACAGGACACAGTTGAAACTTCAGCACTTATAGTTGCCGCTGCTCAACAGAGTACAGCCATAGCCGATGAGCCAGCCGCTAAGAGCAGCGAAAAGCCCGCCCCCAAAAAGCATAAGCAGGCCGCTAGGGCCGTGGATCTAGCTAAACCTATCAGCATAGAAGAAGTGGCATTGCCACAGGCTGAAAAAATTGAGGCTAGCAAAGCAGAGCCCGTCAGCAAAAAACAAAAGCCTATCACTGTAGCCAAACCTGAAAAACTAGAGGCTGTGGTAGAGGACAAGGAATATACGGCCAAGCAGCAATTAATTGCGGAGCCCGAAGCTGTAGCAGTCACTAGCAATAGCAGCAAAAAAGTGAAAGCAGCTATAGCTGTGCAAGCACCAAGCTCCGGCAATGATGAGAAAAATACGGCAGAAAAAAATGTGGTTGAAGCAAGTAACGAAGCCGTTAACAAAATCATACCCTCAATAGAGTCAGCGCTAAACACAGCCAAACAACAACAAGCTGCGCTGGATGAGCCCTTAGTTATTTTAGATACGGAAATTCCACCAGCAACAGCCACACGACTGGCATGGACCCCCGATCAATCCTTTAAAGGTATAGCCATACCCACACCAGTGTTGGTGGTAAACGGGGCTAAACCGGGGCCAGTTGTTTGTTTAACAGCTGCTATACACGGCGATGAACTTAATGGCATAGAAATCGTAAGGCGTGTGCTTTATAACTTAAAGCCAGAAAAATTGACTGGCACAGTTATAGGCGTGCCCATCGTCAACTTGCAGGGCTTTCATCGCAACTCTCGCTATCTGGCTGACCGCCGCGATTTAAACCGTTATTTCCCCGGCAACCCGGCAGGTAGTTCGGCTTCACGTTTGGCCTATTCATTTTTTAATGAAGTCATTTCCCACTGTGATGCCTTGGTGGATTTACACACTGGCTCGTTTTATCGCACTAACCTACCGCAGCTGCGAGCTAATACTAAAAACCCTAAGGTATTGGCATTAGCTAAACAGTTCGGTGCCACCGTTATTGTGCATGGCAAAGGTGCACCCGGCACCTTACGCTGGGCTGCGGTGCAGGCAGGCATCCCCGCGGTTACCTTAGAGGCTGGTGAGTCCATGCGTTTGCAAGTGGCTGCGGTAGAGCATGGGGTAAAAGGTATAGAAACCTTATTAGAACAAAAAGAGATGCTACACAGTTTAAAGTTTTGGAAAACCACCGAGGCCATTTACGAACAAACCCTATGGGTGCGCGCTGATCAAGGGGGTATATTATTTACCAGAGTATCAGAGGGCGATAGGGTTAAGGCGGGTGATGTACTAGGGGTGGTAACTGACCCTATCACCAATGCCAGCAGTGAAATTATTGCGCCTTTTAAGGGCCGAGTTATAGGTTTGGCACTTAACCAAGTGGTGATGCCAGGTTTCGCTACTTTTCATTTAGGAGTAGAGGCAGCTAATCTCATAAAGCCTGAACTTATAGACGAATATAATGGTGTAAACCCTGTGCCCGATACCGAAAGCGTAGATGAAACCATTACCGAGTTGGAAGATTTTAACTAAGGCGTATTTACAAAAACATAGTGGACATATCACCTAGTTGCAGCGAGTCTAAATAGTTTTGCACTGAGGTTTCGGCTTGAATAAAAGCTATGCCTAGTGAAGCTTGCGTGGGGCTTGTTTTTGTATAGGCAATGACTTTAACGGTCAGCTCTTGCTGTGCGTCCTCTGGATAAAAACGCAGCCGCAATTGTATATGTTGATCTTTTATATCGTCTATAGAAGTGCTCAGCTGGCTGGGATCAAAATGCAATTGGCAGCCGCCCTGGCTGATATCAACTATAACGGCTGTGAAAGCTTGCCCTTGATACTGGCAGCTGCATGATAAGGCACAGGGTAGGCGGGCATCACGCCGTAAGGCCTGGCTTTGTATACTCGTGGGAAAACTGCTTAACAATAATTTACTGCCACTATAGTTGACGGCAATAACTTCTGACTCAAAAGCAAAAATAGAGCCTTGCGCAATTAAGCGCATCACCAGTTTTTTTTCGGGAAAAAACAAGTTGTCATAAACTACATCGACGGTTTCTTTTTTCATTTGCTTAGGTGTTGGCAGTGCAGTAATCAACACCTTATTACTATCAACACCCACCAAGCGGGTGAGATATTTTAAAGAGCCATCTAGGCTGGAGACTTGCACCAGCGCGGCCAGTTGTAATTTAGCCAGCATGCTGGCCGGGCTGGTTTCAGCTGCCGCGCCATCCTCTTTGGGCATGGTAAAACCTTTATATTGATGCGTTTAAGTTACTAATAAAGCTAGCGTAGATCACTAAAATCGCCAGCGCTGATTATTAGTGTTAAAGTTGTTAAGTTTTTTGACGCCTACATAAATAAAACAAAAATATAGCAGAGCAATGTTGTGAGTCCACTTAATTATATTCGCGCGCTTTGCCTCAGCATCATTATAAGTGCCGAGTCTGGATGGGCTAATGTCGATGTGGCGGCTCCGAAAGTAATCCATGTGGCATCAGAGTATTGGCCAGGTTTTTCCAATCACGATGGTAGTGGGTTGTATTTCGAAATTATTAAGGCGGTATACGAGCCTGTAGGTATTGCCGTTAAATTCTCTATAGAGCCTTTTAAGCGAGCACGGCACAGTACCGTGCAACACCACCATGATGTGGTAATAGGCACTTATTCGCAGGCTGATAGAGGCAATAATTTATTATTGACCCCGCACTACCCAATCAACACAGAACGGGTATTGGCCATATATCATAAAGATAGCACCCTTAATTGGCACAACTTTTATCAGCGTAATCGTGAGGATTCCAGTGAGCCTAATCCATACAGCTCGGCATGGATAATTGGCTATAACTACGATCAACATCTAGGGATTAAAAAGGGCTTTGAGTTACGCAGACCCGAACAGGGTTTAAAAATGTTGGTACAACGCCGACTGGATGTTTTTATAGAGCCTGAAGATGAAACATTGGTTTTATTACAGGGGGCTTTAGCTGATTTAGGCGCGCAGCTACGCTGGGAAAACGTGTCAACCAATAATATTTACTTAGCCTTTAGCCATAACCCCAGAGCTAAGCAGTTGTGCAAAATTTATGATCAACGCTTACCTCAACTCTATCACAGCGGTAAATTACAGGCCTTGTTTGCAAAGTGGCAGCTGGATATTTCTAAAGTTAATTTTAATTGGGGTAAGTTGTTAGCGCAGGATTCTTGCGAACCTATAGAGGGGCTAAATAGCGTTAACGAGTAACGCTATGTTAGGTGTGCTATGAGAGTTGCTTTATTCTTCGTAAATAACGTAAATTTTTTGGGTGGGCTCTACTACTTCCCATTCGCCTTCAAAACCTGCGGGCACGCAAATTTTATCGCCAGCTACCATTTCTAGTTCATTGCCATCTAAATCGCGCAAAATCGATTTGCCGCTTAGTATATGGAAATACTCGTTTTCGCTGTATTTAATTTTCCAGCAGCCTACTTCTGAACCCCATTCGCCAGCAAAAAATTTATCTTCTACAGCAAAATGCAGTTGATTGTTTTGTTCGGGGTTGCCTTTAACGATGCGATCTTGCGCCGTAGGATAGCGTTCTACTTTAGCGGTACTGGTTGCAAAGTTAATCAGGTCAGCGATTTTTTTAGCCATTATAGCCTCTGTGTATTCAACAAATATTGTTCAGCCTAGGGCGGCAATTCTACAGCCCTTATAAAATAAAGCTAGCGCTGCGGTTAAAAAACAAACAGCTGGCAGTATGAGCAGCCCGCGCGTTTAAGTGGCCTTAAAGGGCAGATGTTTGCTGCACTGCAGTTTATAACGCTTTAACTCAGTTGTTTCCTGCTGTAAAAACTGTTGTATCGCGTGGGCAAAGTCTGGCTGGGCTAGCCAGTGGCTGGAATGTGTGTCTACGGGCTGAAAGCCGCGCTGTATTTTATGTTCGCCCTGCGCCCCGGAGTCAAAGCGTTGTAGGCCTCGTTCTATGCAAAACTCTATGCCTTGATAATAGCAGGCTTCAAAGTGCAGCTGCTCTAGCTCTTCACTGCAACCCCAGTAGCGGCCGTAAAGGCTGTGGCTGTCAAAAAAATTTAGCGCACCGGCAACAATATCTTGGTCTTTACGGGCTATCACCAACATTATCTGGTCAGCCATGGAGCTGGCGATGCGTTTAAAAAAATCTTGTTTTAGATAGCCGCCGTGGCCGCTGCGCTTGGCGTAGGTGAGCTGATAAAAATAATAAAACTGCTGCCAAATTTCTTCGCTAATTTCATTTCCGCTTAGCCGCTGCAAGCTTATGCCTTGCTGTTTAACACTGCGCCGTTCTTTGTTAAGGGTTTTGCGTTTACGAGATTTAAACTGCGCCAAAAAATCATCAAAACAAGTATAGCCCTGGTTAAACCAGTGAAACTGTACACTGCTGCGGGCCATAAACGGGGCGTTAAAGTGATTTGCTTGGCTGTGGTATAGCACATGTACAGATGAGGCTTGTAACTGTTGCGCCTGCGCGATGAGTTGTTGCCCCACCGCCTCGTACAGGGCCGCTGCATCACTATCGGGGTGTATGCACAGCCGTGGCCCGGTTGCGGGGGTGAAGGGTATAGCGGCTAGTAACTTGGGGTAATAGTTATAGCCATGGCGCTGGTAAGCCTCGGCCCAGCTCCAATCAAAAATATATTCGCCGTAGGAGTGTTGCTTAATATACAGGGGCATCACCGCGACTAGCTGCTCAGCTTGGTATACGCATAGATGATGAGGTTGCCAGCCGGTTGCTACCGCCACCGAGCCACTGAGCTCTAGGGCCGCTAAAAAAGCGTGGCGGGTAAAAGGGTAATCGCTGTGGACTAAACTGTCCCATTGCTGGGCGCTAATCTCGCTAATGCTGTGCAGATAACGAAACTCCATAGCGATCGGCTTAGCTGGCAAATAAAGGGGGCAGGGCATAATCCAGTGCTATGCCGATAAAAATAGCCATACCCACCCAGTTGTTATTTAAAAAAGCTTTAAAACAATTATTTCTTTCACGTAGCTTAATTAATTGTTGCTGGTAGATAAAAAAGCCTGCCGCGATGATTAAACTTAAATAAAAATACGCCCCCAACTTAAACTGCTGGCCCACTAAGCACAGGGTGAAGATAACGCAGGCTTGCAGGATTGCGGTGATGGTTTTGTCGTCCTCGCCAAATAAAATAGCGGTGGATTTTACCCCTATCCTAAGATCATCATCCCTATCTACCATGGCGTAAAAAGTGTCATAGACTATGGTCCATAGCACGGCAGCAATATAGACCAGCCATAATATAGCGGGCAGGCTGTTGGTTTGGGCGGCAAAGGCCATGGGTATGCTCATGGCAAAGGCCATGCCTAATACCAGCTGCGGCATATGGGTGTAGCGCTTCATAAAGGGGTAGCAGCTGGCCAGTGCTAGCGCTGCAAAAGACAGCTGTATGGTGAGGGTATTAGTAAACAGCACTAGCACAAAAGACAGCAAGCACAGCAGCACAAAAAACCCTAGCGCCTGTTTACTGCTAATACGGCCGGTGGCCATAGGGCGTTGGGCGGTGCGTTTTACATGGCCATCAATGTGCCTGTCGGCATAGTCATTAATAATGCAGCCGGCCGAGCGCATTAAAAAAGTGCCTAGGCAAAAAATAATAAGCAGTTTCAAATCGGGTATGCCTTGCGCGGCAAGCCACAAGGCCCATAGCGTGGGCCACAGCAATAAATAAGTGCCCACCGGTTTATTAAAGCGTATTAAAGCAAGGTAGTCGGGGGCGTGGCTGCGTAGTTGGGCAAGCGTCATAGTCTGGGTGTCGTCTGTGCTGCTTCGTGGGTTTGATGGAGTTTACGGGGTAAAAGCCTCTAAAAACAACTCGCTGACCATTAAGGGTTTGCCCCCTAGCTCAAAGCGCGAGCGTCGGCCCCATAGAGGCTCTTTTTGCTGTAATGGTGCTGGCAGCTGCCAACTATCGCCAGGTAGGCGCGCAAGCTGAAAGGGGTGGCGTTGCATGCTGGGGTCGCTAAAGAGCATGGCGCCCAGCGAGCTATTATCAAATTTGCGCAGCCGTCGTAAATGACCCCGCAGCGAGGAAGCAGGTATTACGCTGCGGGCAAAGACCCAAGGCTGGCCGTGGCAGCGCAGGGCCACTTCACGCACTATCGCCCACTCGCGGGCCTGCATGCCCAACAACTGTTGCTCTGACAAGCGCGGTCGCTGCCAGCATTGGCGCAGTACCTGCACACTAAAATTTCCCAGGCTGGCTTTGAGCAGGCGTTGGGTTAACGAACCGCTGTCTAATAGCCAGGGCCTAATTACAGGGGGCAGCTGGTGGGCGGTATAGCGGTGGTAGTCTTGCCAATGGGCTTCTGCGGGGCCTAGTAATAGGGTCAAGCGTGGTATCCCTTGCGTAAAATAATGGGTAGAGAGTGCTGATGTTAGCCCTAGGGGCCAGGCAAAGATGGGCTATTTTAGCATCGAAAGCAAAAGGCAATGAAGCCGCAAGCTACTGTTAAAAACAATGAGTTTCTGTTTAGCTTGTTCTACACCCTACAAAGGGCCAGTGTTATACTCGTCGCTTTCGCTGTTTTAGCGAGTTCAATCATCGATGTTACCCCCCCTAGGTGGGTAAGACCGCAGTAATAAAATTAAGAAGGTAGTGTTATGCAACAATGGGTCTGTATTGTTTGTGGCTGGATATATGACGAAAAAGTGGGCGACCCTGATTCGGGCATAGCGCCGGGCACTAAGTTTGAAGATATACCCGATGATTGGCTGTGCCCCGATTGTGGCGTGGGTAAAGATGATTTTGAGCTAATTGCCGTTAGCGAACCCGAGCCTGAAGTGCCCCACCACGAAGAAGAGGTCGCTACCGACCACGTGATAGCGCCAGTGATTATTTTAGGCACCGGTATGGCTGGCTACGGTGTGGCTAAAGAGTTTCGTAAGCACGATAGTGACACGCCTTTAATTTTGATTACCTCGGACGATGGCCGCGCTTACTCCAAGCCTATGTTGTCTACGGGTTATACCCGCAATACCGAGGCCGCCGATTTAGTCACTGCCGATGCTGGCACCATGGCCAGGCAGCTGCGTGCTAGCGTGTGGACCATGACCCAGGTACACAGCATAGACACAGCTCAGCAACTCATACACATAGGTGATAGCAACAGCCAAGTACATTATGGCAAGTTAGTACTGGCCTTAGGGGCCGACACTATCGTGCCGCCGGTACAGGGCGATGCCTTAGATCATGTGTACTCTATCAATGACTTATTAGACTTTGATGATTTCCGCAAAGCGGTGAAGAAAACCCAAGCTAAAAAGATTGTGTTAATCGGTGGCGGCCTCATAGGCTGCGAATTCGCCAATGATTTAATCAATGGTGGCTTTAATGTTGAGGTGGTAGATCCACTGGGTTACTGCTTACCCACTTTGCTACCCGAGCAAGCGGGCAAAGCCGTGCAGCGAGCCTTAGAGGCTAAAGGTGCCATCTTTCACTTTGGCGATTTAGTGAGCGCGGTTAATCGCAACCCCGCTGGCGGCGTTAAAGTGACTTGTCAAAGCGGCCAAGAGCTACAGGCCGACTTGGTGATTAGTGCGGTAGGGGTGCGCCCGCGTACCGAGCTAGCCGCTGCCGCTGGCCTTACGGTTAATCGCGGCATAGTCACCGATCGTAAACTGCAAACCTCGGCGGCCAATGTCTATGCCTTAGGTGATTGCGCCGAAGTCGATGGCCGTAACCTCGTTTATGTAGCGCCGCTTAATGCCGCGGCCAAAGCTTTGGGGCAAACATTGGCGGGTAAAGCTAGCGACGTGGTTTACCCTGCCATGCCGGTAATGGTTAAAACCCCGGCCTGCCCAGTGGCCTTAAGCCCAGCACCCTTGGGTGCGGAAGGCAGCTGGCAAATACAGCAAAATGGCAACGATACCGTAGCCGAGTTTCGCAATGCCGCCGGCCAATTATTAGGCTTTGCTTTGACAGGCGAGGGAACAAAAGAGAAGATGCGCTTACAAAAGGAGTTGCCCCCTATACTGGCCTAAGGGGGCAGAGCGCAGGCTAAGCCTGTTTTCTGTGTAACGATTGCTAAGGGTTAAGGGGCTCAGCCCCTGGCTACTGTCATAAAGTTACAATATTAAGCCAGCATAATTCCAATAATTATTTTACTAGGAGCTGTACATGCGCAAACCCGATTTGGCGGCCTATATTGCCGATAAAGCCGATTTACCCACCAGCCAAGCTAACGATGTGTTATCGGCTATACTCGATCAAATTACCATGAGCCTAAGCCGCAAAGAGTCGGTCACCTTAATAGGTTTTGGCACTTTTGAAGTGCGTCATCGCAATGCGCGCACTGGTAAAAACCCACAGACCGGCGCCCCTATAGAAATTGCCGCCAGCAATACGGTAGGTTTTAAAGCCGGTAAAGCCTTAAAAGAGAGTGTCAATAAAGCCTAATCAGCTACCCACTCAGATAATATAAAAAAAACCCTTATCGATAAGGGTTTTTTTTTGCCACTAACAAAGCCTTTTTGGGCTTAATCGTGAGTATCAAGGCTGAGCAGTTGTTAAATGTTTGTTTAAAAGGGTAATATTTCAAGTTGCTCAGTCGCAGTTGTTTTGCTGATAAAACAAACTGCAGTAGGGATGTTAATTACTGCGGCTGGTATAAACAGAGTTGTCTTAGGGAAAGGTCAATCTCCATCTCCACCATATTTAAAAGCGATCTTTTACCGTGCGATGTTTGTTATTAAGGGCATGCACTAAGCTTTAGGTCGATAATAATAAATGAGGTTGTAGTGTCTAAACATTCTGTCTTTTTCTTACCCCTGTTAACGGTTGCTGCCAGTGCAGCGATGGCGACAAACTCTGAAAATTATTATGACGAAAGTGATTTACTGGTAGATATACCGTTAGTAAGCGCTGGCGCACGTATGGCGCAGGCGCGTCATTACTCGCCCTCTTCCGTTACAGTGATAGACAGCGAAACCATTGCCGCCTTGGCGCCTAACAGCCTAGTGGAAGTGTTCCGTTTAGTGCCGGGGCTAATGAGTTTCTATATTAATGCTTCCATGCCGGGCTTATCTGGGCATGACCTAACCGATGACGATCCACGCCGTTTAGAAGTGCGTATCAATGGCCGCAGCGTCTATGTACCCACTTTCCCAACGGTTAATTGGAATTCGTTGGGTATAGTGCCCGATGATATAGAGCGTATAGAAGTCGTGCGCGGTTCCAATGTGCCTGCCTATGGCTCTAATGCGGTGGTAGGGGCGGTGAGTATTATTACCAAAAGCCCGCTTGAAGAGAGCGGCACCCATATACGCAGCACCGTAGGTGAAAACAATACCCGCAATATTAATATACGCAGCAATTTTGAAATGACTAACGGCTATGGTCAGTGGCGCTTTGCCCATAGAGAAAACGATGGCTTCGATGTGCTGGATGACAGCACTTCGGTAGACCATCTAGTGTTTAATACCACCCTAACCCCTAACTTGCTGGATAGCTACACGGTGGAGCTGGGGGTAAGCGAGGGCCGTTTTGGTATAGGCGACGGTGATTATGTGTACGCTTTTGCTGATGATAAAAATACCAGCTATTGGTTATCGCTGGGCTGGCTACGCGATGAAGGCAAGCAGCGTTGGGAAGGGTATTTTTCTTACTACGACAGCCACTCGGTGCATACACTGCCATTATCGTTATCGGTTGGGGAAGGCTGGGATGCTGAACAACTGGATCGTTATCTTGCTGGCAAGCCCGATGTGGTGGTGGATTATGGCTGGGGTCTGCGGGACTCACAGCTGTGGGAAGCCGAACTGGAGTACCAGTACAGTTTTAGCAAACAACTCAGAGTGTTAGCCGGTGCCGGTTATAAATACCAAAACATAGAAGCGCCCACCAATCTCAGTCACGGCGGTACTATTGATTACGGTATCTTGTATGGTTTTTCTAATATTGAATGGCAGCTTAGCCGCAAGTGGTTGGCCAATATTGGTTTTATGGCAGAAAACCAAGAACTAGATGAAACCCGCGTGTCACCCCGGGCATCGCTGCATTACCAGCTGTTACCACAACACAATTTTCGGATTAGTGCGGCCAAAGCTCACCGCAGTGCTTCAGTGTTTGAGTCACACCGGGAAGTGGTTGTGCGTGCCTACGACGATGTTTACGTAGATTACAATCTGCTCTCAGAGGATAAGCTAGAGGCCGAAGAGATGGATAGCCTAGAGCTAGCCTACTACGGCAGTTTTTTTGATGGCAGGCTGGACATAGATTGGCGCGCCTTTCATGAAAAAATGGAAGGTGGCATAGACCATGTTAAGTGGTGGGTGGATCACTTAGGCTGGGATGCCAGTGCCGATTACGACGAAGGCGACCCTAGTGACCCTGATCACAGAGCGCATTTTTTTACTAACAGTAAAAATTGGCGGGTAACGGGCTACGATATGCAGGTAAAGTGGCGGCCCACTGATAGTACAGTCGTGTCGCTGCAATATGCCAACCGACGTTTATATTTCACCCGTATAAGATACTGGACCCAAGCACCCCATGGTGAGAAGAGAGATAAACAGCGAGTGCCAGATCATACCGCCAGCCTGTTAATTACCCAGGATTTAGGCAGTGGCTGGAGTGCTTCGCTAATGAGCTATCATCAATCCGATATAGAGTGGCGCGGCGGCGAATTTGCCGAATCTTTTTATAGGCATGACATAGCGCTTAGCAAGGTGATGAAGTTTAATCAGTATCAGCTTAGGCTGGACTTAAAAGTTGATAATGTTACCGATGAAACCAACTTTGAATTTGAAACCTTAAACTACTTTAAGCGTACGGCCTATCTCAATGCTTCCTTGCAGTGGTAAGCTTACAGTCTAAGGATTAGTCTATAAGCGCTACAGCTAGGCAAACATAGCTAGAATAGCAAGCTTGTAAGGTATAGAAGGATTTTGCATGAAAATAATTATTGCCGATGATCATGCGATGACCCGCGCAGGGGTTATCGCAGCCTTATCGGAAATGTACCCCGAGGCCGATATTATTGAGTGCAGTGATGCCGCGTCGGTTTTAGCCGCGGCCAAACAGCAGCACTTAGATTTGGCCATAGTCGATTTGTTTATGCCCGGCAGTGACGGCTTTGGTCTTTTAAAAAATCTCTGTAAAAATTACCCTGAGTTGCCGGTAGCGGTGCTGTCGGCCTCCGATAATCCTAAGCATGTACATAAGGCATTAGATTTAGGCGTCAGTGGCTTTATCCATAAAAGCAGCAGCTTTGATAGTATGCATAAAGCGATACAACAAGTGCTAGCGGGTGCTACCTATACCCCTAATTTAGCAGCTCCAGCAGATGAGCTGGCTACAGCCATGGCAGATGATGATAGCCCGGAAAAGCGCGATGCCATCATCGCCAGCTTAACCAAGCGGCAGTTGGATATATTGGCCTGCCTAGCGCAGGGCATGAGTAACAAAGCCATAGCGGCAGATTTATTTATTTCTGAAAATACGGTTAAAACTCACTTAAAAGCCATTATGGCGGAGCTGGGTTGTAACAATCGCACCGAAGCGGGTGTGCTGGCTGAAAAACTGAGCCTGCTACCTTCTTGATGCCCATGTTTGCTAAGGAAAGCTTTCTCATGCTGGCGCAGTTATATGCTCGCAGCCTTGCCTGGCTAAGTATTTTTTTACTAAGCCTGTGTGGCAGCAGCTTAAGTTGGGCTAGCCCAAAAATTATTATTATTAACTCTTCTGATGCTCAGCCCTATCAGCTTGCCGCCGCAGCATTAAGCAAGCATTTAAGCGATAGCGAAGAACTCGCGCAGTATCGTGTAGAGTTGTTAACCATTACCCAGGCCCAAAAAATCTCAGAGTTAGGCCTGGGGCCTGATAGTTTTATTGTGACCGTGGGCTCGGCTGCCGCAGAGTACGCCATACAGCTAAATCCCGATGTGGCCATAGTCAATAGCTTTATTACCCGCAATGCCTATCAGGCCATACGTGGGCAAGCAGCTGCAAACAAAGCCATTACTGCAGTGTTTATGGATCAGCCTATAGCGCGGCTTATACACTTAGCCAGTCTTTTAAAACAAGATCAGCAACCTTACCGAATAGGCATGCTCAGCCAAACCGCATTGCCGGTAGATACTCCACACCCTGCCAGCATAGTAATTAATAGCGCTACATTACTGCTTAATCAAAACCCTATTAAACAAATAGAACCGCTAATGAAAAATAGCGATGTTTTTATTGTTAGGCCCAATACCAGTTTATTTAATCGTTTAGTGGCTAAGTTAGTGCTGCAGTTGAGTATGCGCTATAAGACGCCGGTAATAGGGTTTTCAGAAAAATATGCCAAGGCCGGTGCTTTGTTATCGTTATATGCCAGCCCAGAAAACATAGGCCAAGATAGCGCTAAATTAATACATGATTGGATTAGCGATACACACAAAAATATGCCGGCGGCCCGCTATGGTAAAAGCTTTAGCATAGTGGTGAATCAGCGGGTTGCAAAAAAGATGGCGCTAAGTGTAGATGCAGAGCATTTAACACAACAATTACAGCAACGCGAATTACATAAACAAGAGGAAAATAATTTTGCAGATCAGTAAATTATTTTCTTTTAGCCAATGGAGTCTCAGGGCTAGGGTGTCAGCACTGGTTGCGGTGCCGCTGGTGTGTATTACTTTATTAACAGTTTATAACATTAATAGCGCACTGAGCCGCGAAACCGCTAGCTTAGAAGATCGCGTAGAAAAGTTATTGTTTTTGGCGGCCGATGCTGCCCAGCTGGCTTTATTTGCCGGTGATAGTGAGGCGCTAGATAATTTGGCTACCGCTATAATGCGAGATTCACAAATAGCCGAGCTATTATTTTTTGATGATGCCAAACAGCAGCTTAGCGGCCAGCCAGCGACTATTGCCAGCAAAGTTGTGGGGGATGATTTTGTCGATGGCAAGCAATTAGCAGTGGCTAATCACTGGGTCTTTGTACGTTCAGTAAAACCCATGGGGGTGTTTATCGATGATGACCCTGAGCAGTATCAAGAGCCGGTCAGCCAAGAGCTATTAGGCTGGGTGCTGTTAACAGTGGATCTTAGTAATAGCCGTGATTATCGCGCCGCAGTGTTACGCAATAACCTATTAATAGCTGCGCTAATGTTAAGCATTGCACTATGGTTGGCGTTTCGATTTAGCCGGGCGGTAGTACGGCCTATTAATAAAATTACCGATGCTGTTGCTCGTTATGGTCAGGAAGATTTTAACCATCGTGTTGCCGAGCTGAGCTCGGGCGAATTAGGTGAGTTAGAAAAAGGCATTAATAAATTGGCTGAGCGGGTAGGGCAGTCACAATTGATTTTGAAAGCCGAGGTTGAAAAGGCCACCAATAAATGGGTGGCGGCGGCTAAAGACCTAGAGCGGCAAAACTTAGACTTGGCCGAGGCGAAAACTATTGCCGTTGAGGCCAACCACGCCAAAGATGATTTTTTGGCGCGTATGAGCCATGAATTGCGCACACCCTTAACCGGAATTATGGGCTTTGTGCGGCTATTAGCTAAAACTGATCAGCCGAAATTACGACAGGAATACAGCGATATTATATTAACCTCCTCTAGGGTATTACTGTCGACGATTAACGACATACTGGATTTTTCTAAGTTGCGCGCCAACTCCTTTGAGCTCAACCCCAGCCGTTTTAATCTGGAAACTTGTTTGTGTTCTGCCTTGGATTTGCACCGGGTGTCAGCTTTTGAGAAGGGGCTAGAGCTGAATGTATTAATCGATTCTGATGTGCCTCTAGAGCTAGTGGCCGATGTCGATAAATTACAAAAAGTGTTAAACAATATACTCTCAAACGCCGTGAAGTTTACCGAAGCCGGAGACATTATTGTGTTTGTTACCCTGCTAGAGCAACAGGGTGATGCGGCGGTGATTAATATAGCGATTAAAGATAGCGGCATAGGCATTAGCGCCGCTAATTTGCAGCGGCTGTTTAACCCCTTTTTTCAATGTGACGAAAGCAGCACCCGCAGTCACGATGGCACGGGCTTAGGTCTGTCTATAGCCGAAGACTTTGTCACCTTAATGGGTGGCCATATTAGTGTTGAGAGTGAGCAGGGTGAGGGCACAGAAGTGAGCTTTAGTTTTCTCTGCCAATTTCAGCAAAGCGCGGCTAAGCCTTTTGCCGTCGATGGCAGTTGGCGAGCACTTATTTATGATCGCAACCCCTGGACCCGGCGCTCGTGGCGTAACCAATTACTTAAGTACAGCAGTGATGTTTGTGTGTTGGCTAGCGCAGATAAACTATTAGCCAGCTTATCGCAACAGCCCAAAGCAGACTTGCTGTTGCTAGGTTTTAATGCCCAGCTTGATAGTTACAAAGAGCTCAGTGCTTTACTACAAAGCATAAGAGCGACGTATAAAGGGGTGATTCTTTTAGCCACTGCGGATGTAGGCAACAGCCAAATCATCGAACTGAGTGAGGCTTACAGTCACTGCTATTTACTCAGCAAACCCTTAACCCATAGCCGCCTATGGGCTGCATTAGCTAAGGCTAACGAGGAGTCGGCGGCGGCTTTTATATCCTCTAGCAACAGCCCGCCAAGCCTAAAAGATAAAACTCTTAATAGCCCTCGTTTGCCGGCGGGGTTGGCGGTATTGGTGGCGGACGATAATCCCTTTAACCAGCGCTTACTACGCACGTTATTACAGGCCGCCGGTGCCCAGGTAACCGTGGTTAATAACGGCCAAGAGGCGCAACGGCTATGTGCAAGGCAACGCTTTGATGCGCTGTTATTGGATTTGCATATGCCCAAGCTCAATGGCATGCAAGTGAGTGAGGCCGTGCGCAAAGGGCAACTCAATAAGCAAACCCCCATTATTATCCTGACCGCCGATGCGCGTGCCGAGCAGCAGCCAGCCATGGCTGCAGCAGGAGTTGATGCGGTGAGCTATAAGCCCTTGGACGAACAGGATTTAATGGCAAAAATTCAGCGGCTAGCAACCCCGTGTGAGGTTGAGGCTGAGCCCGCATCCACTCGTGCGCTGGTAACGCTGGCTGCCAGTGATATTGAGGCGGAGTTAAATTTACAATTACAGGCCATCGCTAAGGCGCTATTAGCAAAAGATATAGCGGCAGTGCAGCAGCAGGTACATCAGCTGCTAGGGGTGATAGGTTTGTCGGGTATAGATAGCCTAGAGCAAGTTGCTGCAGAGCTAAGCCTAGCCGCCTCCGCGGGTGATATGGCGGCAGTGAGCCGCCATTATGAAAGGCTTGCTGCTGATTGCGCCGGTCTTACAGCATGAGCATGATCAGCCAAAAAATTAAAAAATCACCCGTATAGGTGACGCGCGCTAACCATCAGCGACGTATATTAACCCCTCGCTAAGCCGTTGTTAGGATGAAACATGGATGCACAAGGGGTGCGCTTAGCGACTTATTACACCATTGCCCTAGCAGTAGATTTACTTATGTGCCGCCAACAATAATAACGCAGCACTCGGTCTATCATTTCACACAATAGCTAGGTGTTATTCAATAAGCTCTAGTTATGGATATGCTGGTAAAAAATAACATTTTCCCTATACAAGAATACAGCCTCTCTTTTGGCAACTTTCAGTTTTTTGCAGACTATGTGTGTTGCGAAATTAACGAGGGCGTAGACTTGGATGAAGCCAAGTTGCTGCAGTTTTATGCTTTATGCAGTGATGTGTTTCAGGGTGAGCGCTTTGCGGTTATAGAGTTAAGGCTGAGCTCTTTTTCGGTAGACCCCAGCTTTTATATTAAGCACAGTTACTTGCTCTCGCAGGTTAAAGCCCATGCCATGGTGTTAGCGGGCGGTACTTTTGCCCAGCTCAGTGAATTTGAGGCGCAATGTATAAAACATTGCCCTTGCCGGGTATTTCATTCACTTAGCGAGGCTATAGATTGGGTGACCCAGCAAGCCTAAAACGGCTAGGCTAAGCCGCAGCAATAGGCTAATGCAAGGTGGCCGAACCCTCCAGCACATAGACATCATTATAACGGCAGGCTTCCATCCACAGCGGCCACTCCATGGGCAGCAGGCTATCTATGGCCAGCATAGCTTGGCGTTGTTCGTGTTCTGATAGGCAGTGTATATAAGCTTCCAGCTTTTCCAGTTGTACCCCCGCCATGCGGAAAATATCCAGGCTTTGGTCACGCTGAGCCCACTCTATGCTGGTGCGCAGATTGGCTAATTGCTGCTTAAACATATGTCACCTTTTTGTTAACAAATTATATGCAGGTGACTAATGCAACATAGGGGCCAATAAGCCCGGTGCCTAGCTAGAAAGATAAGCGATTGATTATTAAAAGAAAATAGCAGGTAAATAGCCGCCAAGGTGGTGCCTGGCGGCCAGATTTTTGGCGCTAGCGCTGGCTGTTTACCCCGCCAGCTTAGGCTCTAGGTCTACGGCGGTGCTTTCACCTTCGGTTTTGGCGATGACTACGGCGCCGCAGGCATCACTAAAAACATTAACCGCGGTGCGCATCATATCGAGTATGCGGTCGGTGACCAGCAATAGCCCAAGGCCTTCCAAGGGTAAGCCTATGACACCTAAGATGACGGTAATCGCCACCAGGCTGGCTGCGGGTATACCCGCCACCCCTATAGAGGTGAGCAGGGCGACCAAGACCACAATAAACTGCTGGCTAAAGCTCAGGTCCAAGCCATAGGCTTGGGCGATAAACATAGCGGCCACGCATTCATACAGGGCGGTACCGTCCATATTAATAGTGGCACCCAGGGGCAGTACAAAACTGGTAGTGCGATTGGACACCCCTACCTCTTTTTCTACGGTTTCTAAACTCAGCGGCAGGGTAGCTGAGCTGGAGGCGGTAGAAAAAGCAGTGAGCATGACCGGCGACATTTTTTTCATAAAGGCGCCGGGGCTGACCTTAGCAAAAAATCGTAAGATTAATGGCAGCACTACAAAGGCGTGTATTAGTAATGCGGCAAAGGCCGTTAAAAAGAAAATCATTAAGGGTTTAAAAGCTTCAAAGCCCGTGGCGGCTACGGTTTTGGCGACCAGCCCAAACACCCCTAACGGTGCAAACTTCATCACCCACATGGTGATGAACATCATAATATCGAATACGCCCTGCCAGGCGTCTTGCAGCAGCTGGCCGCGGCTGCTGTCTATGCGGGTCATAAAAAAGCCAAATAATAGGCTAAAAAATATCAGCCCCAACATTTGCCCATCGGCTGCGGCTTCCACCACATTGGTGGGCACCATGCGCAAGAATACTTCGCTGAGATCACTAATATTACTGCCCTCTACCTTGCCTATCACCTCATCGAGTTGCTGCTTATCGGTGCTAAGGTTGAGCCTGGAACCCGCGGGTTCACCATCAATAATGCCCGGGGTGGTCAAGTTGACTAAGGCTAGCCCTAAGACTATCGCCAAGGTGCTACTGGTTAGGTAAAAGGCAATGGTTTTACCGCCTAACCGGCCTAAATGTTTACTGCTGCCTATGCCGCTAATACCGCAAATAATTGAGGCCATGATTAAGGGCACAATAATCATTTTTAAGGCGTTTAAAAATAAGCTGCCCATAAAGCTATAGGCTGAGATTAACGGGATACCCAGCAAGCTGCTGTCGCTGGAGGTGGCAAGGCCGGCTAGCACCGCCAGTACCATGGCGATAATAATTTGCCAGTGCAGAGCTAATTTTTTCATAGTTGGCCTTCGTTTATTTTTTATTGTTTGTGGGTGTAGGTTATGAATAGTCCAGCGGCTATTGGCTGATGTTGTGCAATAAGCTTAGCACCTTTGCCAGGCCTAGGCCTTGCAGATGCTTGATATTGGTATCGGGTATGCTCTCGGGGTCGGGGTGATGGGCTATGGCCTGCTCCAGTTGTTGCTCGCGTATAAAATGCAGCATGGGGAAGGGGGAGCGGTTGCTGTAGTGGCTAACATCGTCTTCGGCGACACCGGCAAATACATACTGGGGGTGAAAGGTGGCGATTTGCAGGGTGCCTTCCAAGCCTGCCTCTAGCAGCAGGTCGTTGGCCCAATCGGCAAAATCTAAGTAGTCGTGAAAATCTGCCAAGGCCTGGTCGAATACCAATAGGCTGGTGCTTAGGGTTTTTGGGTCGCTTTGTACGAGTAGGTCTAGCTCGGCTAGTACTTGCCGCACCATCTCCTGCTCATCATTGCTGCTGCATAGGGCTATGCGTATGCTGTCCTCTTCCAATACCTTTTGGGCAAAGGGGCAGAGGTTAAGCTTAATAACAAAATCTGTTAGCCAGGCGCGAGTTTGTTGTTGGGGGCTAGGCATTAGTGATTTTTCTCACGCTTTCTTCCAAACCAGGCAGCGGTTATTGGCGGGCATCTCGTGGTCAGCGAGTAGTTGCAGGCCAGCCTGCTGGGCTAAGGCATCGACCTTTTCAAAATCCCTAATGCCGCTAAGCGGGTCGCGGCTCTGTAACCACTGATCAAACTGGGCATTGCTGGCACTGGTGTAGTCGCCATGGTAGTTAAAGGGGCCGTAGACACAGACTAGGCCGTTGTTTTCCAATAATTCGGCCACCCCGGCAAAAAAACGCTGTACTTCATCCCAGCTCATAATATGTAAGGTGTTGGCAGTAAATATGGCGTCCACGGGATCTAGTAGCCAATGTTGGGCTACATCAAAATGTATAGGCGTGAGCAGATTGGACAGCTGACTTTGCGCGCAGCGCTGTTCTAGGTCTTCATCATAGTCGCTGCGGTCGCTGGGCTGCCACTGTAGCTGTGGCATTGCGGCGGCGAAATAAACCGCATGCTGGCCAGTGCCGCTACCAATTTCTAGCACTCGCTTAGTATTGGCAAATAAGGGCTTGAGCACCGCTAAAATCGGATCTTTGTTATTTTCGCAGGATTGTGAAAATGCTAAGGTCATTTTGGCTTATTCCTTGTGCTGGAGTACGTAAGCTCCGTGCTTAATAACAAATGCTAAAACGTGGCGATATAGCGTGAGAGCTGTTCTAGTTTTACGGGGTCGTCGTCAACAAAACGTATACCCAGCTTTAATACATTAGCATCTATACGGTTTTCTGCCGCTTGTATGCTGTGCACATAGCCATTTAAGCGGGCCACATCTTCGCCATCGTTTTGCACTATGCTGATGACTACCGGCTCTAGCACAGTGGGCAGCTGCTCTTCGCGCTTAATGGCGCCTGCTAATGTTTGTAAAGTAATGGAACTAATAACGCATTGGCTGCTAAAGCCGGCGAAGTGAATTTGCGCCTGTCCGCGCGCCACAGCAGTTTTTTTGCTGGATTTTTTGCGGGCGGGTGCCGGTGCTGCGGCTGCCCCACCCATGAGTGCGCTAAGCGAATCACTGGCGGCAGCTTTAGTGTTGTTGCTGCTGGCGGCGGGTTTACTGCCAGCGGTTAATAAGTCTACGCTTTCACCTGCCAATCCCGGTGTGGCTTTCTTGGCCTCGGGTACTTTAAAGCCAGCTTTTTTCAGTGTTTTGCTAACTTTTTTGGCCAGTGTTTCTGGTGAAAAAGGCTTGCCTATGTATTCGCTAACCCCGGCCTGTACAGCTTTGATAATAAAATCTTTTTCGCCACGGCTGGTTACCATAATAAAGGGTAGCTCGGCAGTGCTTTCATTGCCGCGTACCCAGCGCAGCAATTCTTCGCCGCTCATTTCTGGCATTTCCCAGTCGCATAAAATTAAATCAAAGCGATTAATTTTAATCATGGATTGAGCTTTGCGGCCGTTGTTGGCATCGCTAACTTCGCAGCCGGGAAAGCAGCTGCGCAAGTTCTTTTTTAGCATTTCGCGTATAAACGAGGCATCGTCTACTACGAGTATTTTTAAACCTTTCATAGGCTAGCCTTAACTATTTTTGCTCTTCGCGGGTGAATACCCATTCTCTGGCGGTAGACATGGCGGCGTTGTAGCGATAGCCATCGGTATCAAACTTTTTAATCGCAGTAGCATCACTGAGCTGGTTTTCAATAATATAAGCGCTCATTAAACCGCGTGCTTTTTTGGCGTAAAAGCTAATGATTTTATACTTGCCGTTTTTACAGTCTTTAAAAACAGGGGTAATGATTTCAGCGTTTAAAGCTTTGGGTTTTACCGCTTTAAAATATTCATTGGAGGCAAGGTTAATAATGACATCGCTTTTAATTTTTTTAAGCTGGGCATTAATAGCATCAGTAATGTCATTGCCCCAGAATTCATAGAGGTTTTTGCCGCGTTGATTGGCAAACTTGGTGCCCATTTCTAGGCGATAGGGCTGGATTAAATCCAGTGGCCGCAATAAACCGTAAAGGCCAGACAATATACGCAAATGTTTTTGTGCAAAGTTAAACGACTTGCTGTTAAAGCTTTCAGCATTCAGGCCGGTGTAGACATCGCCCTTAAACGCTAATACCGCAGCCTTGGCATTATTGCTATCAAAAGGTGTGTGCCAATTGTGAAAGCGTTGGTGGTTAAGCTCGCCCAGTTTGTCGCTAATACTCATTAGCTCAGAAATATCGCTGGGGCTGAGTTCGCGCAATTCATCAATCAACTGTTGTGAATGGGCTAAAAAATCAGGCTCGCTATGGACTTTGGTTTTGGCTGGAGTTTCAAAATCTAAAGTTTTGGCGGGGGAGATAAGCATTAACATAAGGAATAACTCAATAACTAATCAGGTGACAAAATGGCTTGCCACCAATTCAGGGGCTCGCCGCTTTGAGGGTGGTACACATTACCGTAGAGCCAGTTGGATTGTGGGTGTTGCTCTAATTGCTCGTTTAATAATTTTTCTATGGTATTAAAACCGCAGGAAACATGGATGCTGTACACCAGTACGCGCTTTTCGTGTATGTCTAAATCGCCGCCTAGTTTCTCTATCGCCGAGGTAAGGGCCTGCTCTAGGTTGTCGTTGTCTTCTTTGCTAAATACTCGCACGCAGAGGTTGCCGCCGTGTTGAAGTACCTTAAAGCTGCCCTTGGGCTGGCTGCTATCGTTAGCATTGGCATGGATAACATCGCCGCGGGCAATACCGCGTACAAAGACAGGGGATTTTAATAATAAATAACTGTGCTCTTCGGGCTGGGGGGTGACTAGCACCCGCTCTACCACCATTTCGCCGTTGGGGTGCTGGCCGGCCAATAACTCTAGGGTGGGCTGGCCGCCTATGATTGTTTCTACTGCCATGGTTAATTCTCTTAAGCTGTGACTGTGGTCGTTAGCAAATGTATACGCCGTTGTCGCGGCGGCGCTCACATTCACGAGTCACATTTTTGCACACCTGTATCATGGCCGAACTGGGGTCGGCTATTGCCGCACAGTCGCTGGCCTTAGCCGCTAGTTGATCATCGGGCAGCTTTTGCCATTTGCTTTCACAGGCGGCGAGTAAGACCGCTGAGCTTAATAGAGCTGATGTAAAAATAATTTTCATTATTCTCTCTCTTCGGGGAGTTAAGCGCTAAGGGAAGGTAGTCAATTATTGCTGGTGTACCGGCCCTCACTTTAACAGATAGCCCGCTTGTATGGCCAGTTGGCCGTGCTAGTTGCAGATAGCTTAGTTATAATCGGTGCACAATAACAATCATCGCCTCACGAAGACATAACCATGGCCTTTCTTTATACCCTGCAACAAATGATAGATCGTTTTAGTCTGCTTAGTGGCCGTATACTGAGCTTGGTCAGTTTACTGATGATGCTCACGCTCAGTACGGTGGTGGTATTGCGCTATGGTTTCAACCTAGGGTTTATAGCTCTGCAGGAGTTGGTGAGCTACCTGCACGCCTCGGTCTTTATGCTGGCCACGGCCTATACCCTGCAGCAAGACGGTCATGTGCGGGTAGATATTTTTTACAGGCACTTTAGCCCCAGAGCTAAGGCCTGGGTGAACAGCCTGGGAGGTTTGGTTTTTTTACTGCCCTTGTGTGGCTATTTTGTGCTCAGTAGCTGGGAGTTTGTGCTGCAAGCCTGGGCTATTAAAGAGGGCTCCGCTGACCCCGGCGGCCTACCGGCAGTATTCCTGTTAAAAACATTGATTCCTATGATGGCTATTAGCTTGGCCTTGCAGGCGGTGGCGGAAATACTGCGCAATGCCCTGCTGCTGGTTACCACTACCGCCGAGCCGGAGGCCAGCGCATGATAGAGCTAATTCCCCTGCTGATGTTTGTAGTGGTGTGCCTGGTGTTAATGCTGGGCTATCCAGTGGCCTTCTCGTTGGCGGGTACGGCGCTGATCTTTGCTGGCGCCGGCATTATAGGCGGGGTGTTTGATCCCGCAGCCTTAAGCGCCTTGCCCAATCGCCTATTTGGCACCATGAACAATATCACCTTAATGGCCGTACCTTTGTTTGTGATGATGGGGGTGATGTTAGAGAAGTCGCGCATAGCCGAAGAGCTATTAGACAATATGGCCAGTTTATTTGGCAGCCTGCGTGGCGGCCTTAGCATCTCGGTAGTGGTGGTAGGCATGTTGCTGGCAGCCAGCACCGGTATTGTCGGGGCTACGGTGGTAACTATGGGTTTAATGTCACTGCCCACTATGCTGAAGCGCGGCTATGACCCCAAGCTGGCCACCGGGGTGATATGCGCCACCGGCACCTTGGGGCAAATCATTCCGCCTTCCATCGCCTTGGTATTGCTAGGGGATATACTTTCTAGCGCCTATCAGCGTTCACAATTAAGCCGTGGTGTATTTGCTCCCGAAACCATGTCGGTGGGGGATTTATTTATAGGAGCACTGGTACCGGGTGTGGTTTTAGTGCTGCTATATGTAGGCTATGTGTTTATTTACGCGCAGCTTAAACCGCAGGCCGCACCCGCCATGGCGAAACAGGCGGTAGATTTTACTAAGCTGGGCAAGGGCTTATTGCCTCCGGTGCTACTAATAGTAGTGGTGCTGGGTTCTATTTTGGCGGGGGTGGCTACGCCCACAGAGGCTGCGGCCATAGGTGCCTTAGGTGCGACTTTGCTAGCGGCGGCCAAGGGCCAGCTCAGCCGCCAGCGCTTAGCGGAAGTGGCCGACGGCACGGTCAAAGTGACCTGCATGGTGTTTATGATTTTAATGGGCGCGGCAGTGTTTTCTATCGTGTTTCGTGGTTTTGGCGGCGAAGAGCTGATTCATCATTGGTTTGCCACCATGCCCGGCGGCGTTATGGCCGCGACCTTGGTGGTGATGGTGGTGATCTTCTTATTGGGTTTTATACTCGATTTTATAGAGATCACCTTTGTGGTCGTGCCTATTGTGGCACCCATACTACTTAATATGGGGGTAGACCCTATCTGGTTGGGCATTATGATTGCCGTGAACCTGCAAACCTCCTTTTTAACACCGCCTTTTGGTTTTGCTTTGTTTTATTTACGGGGGGTGGCGCCAGAGTCAGTTCACACGGCTGACATATATAAAGGCGTTATCCCTTTTGTTGTTATACAACTTTTACTATTATTGGCGCTGGCCTGCTACCCTGAATTGGCCACGTGGCTGCCAGCAATAATGAAGCAATAACAAAACAATAAAGAAAATTTAACACCTACATCTACCGGATTATTTATGAACGCTAATAGCGACCTAGACGACCAAGCCCCCACGCCCAATGGCGATTTAATGCTGCAAACAGTAGCCATGCCTGCTGATACCAACCCCGCAGGTGATATTTTTGCCGGTTGGCTAGTGTCACAAATGGATATAGCAGGTGCCATTAAAGCGGTTAACGTCACCCACACCCGGGTAGTGACAGTAGCTATAGATAGCATGCATTTTTTAACCTCGGTACGCATAGGCTCAGTAGTGAGCTGCTATGCCGAAGTCGTTGAGGTGGGTCGCACCTCGGTGCGGGTAAAAATGGAAGTATGGATTGATTACCACAACAGCCCCGAGCCTATAAAAGTAACTGAGTGTGAAATCGTTTACGTATCGGTTAACCCCCAAGGCCAAACCGTTCCTATAGAACAATAAACACAGCTGCAAGCTATAAGCTGCAAGAGGCAAGATAAAAAAATTCTTCTTTCTTGTCGCTTTCAACTTGTAGCTTTGCTCTTGTAGTTAAAGCTGTTGTGGCTACAGCCACAACTTTACCTCTCTTGCCACTTACCGCTTGCAGCTTGCCTCTGTGGCGGTGGAGCCGCCACTTACCAATGCCCGAACTACCCGAAGTCGAAACCACCTGCCGCGGAATTAGCCCTCATATCTGTGGGGTTAAGATTAAACAGCTGGTGGTTAGAAACAGCCGCCTGCGCTGGCCGGTGCCTGCTGAGTTAACTAGCCTAGTGCAGGGCCACAAGCTGCTGTCGGTAACCCGCAGAGCCAAATACCTGCTGCTCAACTTTGGCCACGGCAGTGTCATTATGCATTTGGGCATGTCGGGCTCTATGCGCATAGTGGCCGCGAAAACGCCACCCGCTAAACACGACCACGTAGATATGGTTTTTGCCAACGCCAAAGTGCTGCGCTTTACCGATCCGCGCCGCTTTGGCTGTGTATTGTGGTGTGAGGGCGATGTACATGGCCACAAACTGTTGGCCAAGTTAGGCCCTGAGCCGCTCACCGATGAGTTTGATGGCGAGCGCCTATACCTGCGCTCGCGCAAGCGTAAAAGCCCTGTTAAAACCTTTATTATGGATAACGCCCATGTAGTGGGGGTGGGTAATATTTATGCCAACGAGGCCTTGTTTAATGCGGGCATACGCCCCACCGCCGAGGCGGGTAAAATCTCTAGGCCGCGCTACCAGCGTTTGGCGGAAGAAATTAAGGCCGTGCTGGCTAAGGCCATCACTCAAGGCGGCACTACCCTAAAAGACTTTGTGGGTGGCGACGGCAAGCCCGGCTATTTTAAGCAGCAACTACAGGTATATGGCCGCGGCGGCGAGCCCTGTGTGGCCTGCGGTAAAACCTTAAAAGAAGTCAAAATTGGCCAGCGGGCTACGGTGTTTTGCCCACAGTGCCAGCGTTAGTGCTAGAAAAGGCCTTAAAAGCCGCGACAAATTCACATTAAGCGCAGTTTTTTACCCTATAATCGAGACGTATCGTTGATTAAGGACTATGATTAGCCCTACAGTGGCAGTACATAGAATAATCACGAAGTTTGGCTTCTAACTACTTATCAACTATAGTTTTTTACAGCTTTGAAGTTTGTGGCTAATAAAACGCACTCGCAAAGCGGGTGCTACCAAAAGATGGAGATATAACAATGCGAGCCCTATTAGAGTCTTTTTCACGTTTTGCGGCGGTTTTGAGTTTAGCCGTGGTATTGGTTTTACCTCAAATTGCTTACAGCGAAGCGATTAAGGAAGAGCCCACGGCCTTAGCAATGACCGGCGATTTATTAATTGCCCGGCCTTTCTTATTGGTAGCCACAGTCGTGGGCACGGCAGTGTTCATAGTCAGCTCACCCTTTGCGGCAGCGGGCGGCAACTTAGGTGGCGCGGCTGAAACCTTGGTATTAGGCCCTGCCAAAGCAACCTTTGTGCGCTGCCTGGGTTGTACCAAATCGGGTTATCAAAGAGATGTAGTGGACGCCGACGCGGATAAATAAGCGGCAGCTCCATTAAAAAAAGGCGCAGCATGCGCCTTTTTTTGTGCCTGCTGTTTGCAGGCTAGCCTTCTTGCACTAGCTTGATGTATTTATCCATCAGCTGTTCTTGGCTCTCTAGGTGATTGGGGTCTAGCGGGATGCAGTCTACCGGGCACACGATTTGGCATTGCGGCACGTCAAAATGGCCTACGCATTCGGTGCAGCGGTTAGGGTCTATTTCGTAAATTTCCTCGCCTTGATAAATCGCCTCGTTGGGGCATTCAGGCTCGCATACATCGCAATTAATACATTCATCGGTAATGATCAGTGACATGGTGGCTAAAACTTTTCTTGCAGGGCGGCAAACACTGGCGCGGGTACAAAGGGCTGCACATCACCGCCCAAGGCGGCAATCTCACGCACCAAACTAGAGGAAATGTGAGATAACTCGGGCAGGGCATTTAAAAACACGGTTTCAAAGCCCGGCTGCAGGGCGCGGTTCATATTGGCCAGCTGCAGCTCATATTCAAAATCGGCAATGCTGCGGGTGCCACGCAAGACGATCTGGCTGTTATGGGCCTGGGCAAAGTCGACTAACAAGCCGCTAAAACCCTGCGCCTCTACATTGGCTAGGTGGCTAAAGCTTTGTTGGCATAGGTCTATGCGTTGCTCCAGGCTAAACAGCGGTTGTTTTTTTTCGCTGTTAGCTATGGCCAGCACCACATTATCGAACAGGGCGGCAGCGCGCTGTACTAAGTCCACATGGCCTAGGGTAATGGGGTCGAAGGTACCGGGGAAGATCACTGTTTTCATACGGTTGCTACTTAAGCTGGGGTTAGAACGCATAGCGCTGGCTAAGGGCATGGTAGCGAAGGGGCTGCTGCCCGTCTACAGTTAACAGGCCGTGGTGGTTATCAAGCGGATGCTACTTTAAAGAGCTGATAGCGCACTTGACCGGCCGTTTTCTCGCGGTGTAAATGCCAGTGGCTGGGCAGTACGGGTAGCTCTTCATCGCGGCCCATCTCCAAATAGACCCAGGCGTGGGGCTTTAGCAGCGGCTGCTGAGCTAGGGCGGCTAAGCATTGGGCGGCCAGCCCGCTATGAAAGGGCGGGTCTAAAAAAATAATATCGTAGGGCTCATGGTTTAGGCTTAACCAATTAAGCGCGTTGTCGTGTTTGGCTTGAGAGGTATCGGCTTGTAGCAGCGCCATATTACTGCGTAGCTGTTGCACGGCGGCGCGGGCGCTATCGACCATGTCCACACGGGCGGCGCCGCGCGATAAAGCCTCTAAGCCCAGAGCGCCGCTGCCACAAAATAAATCCAGGCATCTAGCGCCGCTAATCTCAGGTGCCAGCCAGTTAAACAGGGTTTCACGCACTCTATCGGGGGTGGGCCGCAGGCCTTCCAGCGTGGGGAAGCTGAGCTTGCGGCCGCGCCAGAGGCCGCCAATTATACGTAGTTGGTTACTGCTGGGATGTTTTTGCTGTTTGGCCATAAAAAGCGGTGCTGTGTTGATGCGGGTGGGTATTTAAGGGCTCTGTTTCGGGCGCTAAGAATGGTAGGATAGCCGCCCTATGTAAAGCATTTTGTTGGCTGTGCCTGGTTGTGATGTTGCTAAGCATAGCCCCGACAATCATATTTTGGTGTTTAGACCCGCCCATGAAGTTTTTTAAGCGTTTTAAATCAGATAAATCCCAGCCTGCCGAGCAGCCCGCAACTGAACAAGCAGCAGTCGCTGAACAGGCCATAGATGAGACTGCGCCGTTAGAGGCACCGCCGGAAGCCATAGAGCCTGCTCAGGCGCAGGCTATTACAGAGTCAGCGGCAGAGCCTGAAAAAAAGGCCGGTTTATTCTCGCGCCTAAAAGCAGGCCTTAAGCGTACCAGCAGCAACTTAGGCTCAGGCTTGGGCAATTTGTTTTTGGGTAAAAAACAGATAGACCAAGATTTGTTAGAAGAGTTAGAAACCCATTTGCTCATGGCCGATGTGGGCATAGAGGCCACCCAGGATATTATTGGCGAACTCACCCAACAAGTTTCGCGCAAAGAGTTGGCCGATGGCGATGCCCTGTATGCCGCCCTGCAAAAAGAGCTGGGCATATTATTACAACCCAGCGAAAGCCCTTTAAAAATTGATAGCAGCAAAAGCCCCTATGTAATTTTAATGGTAGGGGTAAACGGTGTGGGTAAAACCACCACCATAGGTAAGTTGGCTAAGCGCTTTCAAAGCGAGGGCCGTTCGGTAATGTTGGCTGCGGGCGATACCTTTAGAGCGGCTGCCGTTGAGCAGTTGCAAGTCTGGGGTGAGCGCAACAATGTGCCAGTAGTGGCCCAGCACACCGGTGCCGATAGTGCCTCGGTAATATTTGATGCCGTGCAAGCGGCGCAGGCACGCAACATCGATGTGTTAATAGCCGATACCGCGGGTCGCTTACACAACAAAGATAATTTAATGGAAGAGCTGCGCAAGGTGGTGCGGGTCATGGGAAAACTGGATGACAGCGCGCCCCACGAAGTGATGTTAGTGCTGGATGCAGGCACCGGCCAAAACGCCTTATCGCAGGCCAAAGCTTTTCAAGAAGTCGTAGGGGTAAGCGGCGTTACCTTAACCAAGCTAGACGGCACCGCCAAGGGCGGTATTATTTTTGCGATCAGTAAGCAGTTAAATATCCCAATACGTTTTATTGGTGTGGGCGAGCAGGTAGATGACCTACGCCCATTTGAAGCACAAGAGTTTATTAAAGCGCTATTTGCTGAACAGCAATAACTTGCAACAAGGCCTAGCCCAACAATAATGATAAAGAAAGCACACCCGCTATGATTCAATTTGATAATGTTAGCAAGCGTTATGAAGGTGGCCACGAAGCGCTGCGCAATGTCAGCTTTCACATCAACAAAAACGAAATGTTGTTTTTAACCGGCCACAGCGGCGCGGGTAAAAGCACTTTATTAAAATTGATGATGATGATGGAACGCCCCACCTCAGGGCAGGTTTTTGTGGACGGCCAAAACCTTAGAGGTTTACCTAGCCGCCACATACCGGCGCTGCGCCGCAATATAGGCGTGGTGTTTCAAAACCATCAATTATTATTTGATCGCAGCGTATTTGATAATGTTGCCTTGCCCTTAATTATTGCTGGCTACCAGCCCCGCGATATTGCCCGCCGTGTACGCGCCGCCTTGGATAAAGTGGGCCTGCTGAGCAAAGAGAAAAAAATGCCCGTTACCCTTTCCGGCGGTGAGCAACAGCGGGTGGGTATAGCCCGCGCAGTAGTTAACAAACCGAAAATATTATTAGCTGATGAGCCCACTGGTAATTTGGATCCAGAGTTGTCTGCCGAAATCATGCATTTGTTTGAGCAGTTTAATCAGGTGGGGGTGACGGTATTAATCGCCAGCCATGATTTAAGTTTAATTGCGAGGCTACCCTATAGAATGATGACGCTGCGGCAAGGCCAAGTTGTATCCGGCATCAGTGGGAGGCCGCATGACTAAGCCTGCCCAAAACAGTAACCAATATGCTCGCCGTAAAGATAAAGGCGCCAGCCAAAGTCGGGTGAGCTTAGGCGATAAACTAGGCAGTTACGCCAGCCATCATAAGCTAATCGCTAAAGACAGTTTTTTACGTTTATTAAAAACCCCCATACCCAGTTTAATGACCTGGTTAGTGATAGGCATAGCATTGGCCTTACCCGGTGGTTTATTTGTGGCCTTAGCTAATGTTGAGTCAGTTAGCAAAGGTTGGGACGGCGCTGCGCAAGTGTCGCTGTATTTGCATAAGGCGGTGGGCGAACAAGACAGCCGCAAACTGGCCGATAAAATTCGTCTGCGTGATGATGTGGCAGAAGTAGAATACATTTCCGCCGTGCAGGCGCTAGAAGAATTTAAAAAACTGTCGGGTTATGGCGATGTATTAAATCAACTCGACAGCAACCCCTTACCGGCGGTGATCGTAGTGCGGCCCGTAGATGATAGCCACGCTAACACCCAAGTCTTGTTTGAAGCGCTGCAAGCCATACCACAAGTAGAACAAGCCGTTATAGATTTAGAATGGGTGCAGCGCTTATACAGCATGATGGCCTTAGGCAAACGCATGACCTTAGCTTTGGCCGCACTGCTATCCTTAGGGGTGCTCTTAGTTATAGGTAACACCATACGCTTAGCCATAGAAAGTCGCCGCGATGAAATTGTCATTGTTAAATTAGTGGGCGCAACTAACGCCTTTGTGCGCAGGCCTTTTTTATACACCGGCCTATGGTATGGCTTGGGCGGCGGCATTATGGCTTGGTTAATTATTAGCATTAGCGTGCTGTGGTTAAGCAAACCGGTGGCGGTATTAGCCGGGCTTTATCAAAGCGAATTTAGCTTGCAAGGCTTGGCGGCTGGCGAGGTGCTTATGCTATGGCTGGCGGCGGGTTTATTAGGTTTACTAGGCGCATGGCTGGCGGTAGGTAGGCACTTGGGGTCTATAGAGCCGCGTTAATTCATCATTGAGCATGAATACAATAATAAGGAAGTTATAGGATGAAGGATCTCACTACCCGTTTAATTATAATCGTACTATTTTTTACAGCCTCAACGGCAGCCTATTGTGAGGCTACTTCCGCTACTGACGCTGTTGTCTACTTGCCAGCCCGGTTTGCTGATGGCGGTAATAGCTTATTAGATGCACTTACGTTTAAGACCGACCAATCTGATTTTATAGCGACGACGTTTTGCTATGCGAAGGCATCGATAAAAGGAAAATTAATCAAACCACTATGTCTTATTAGTGACTGGGAGCAGAGGGCTTTTAGTAAGGACGTAGAACTTCAGCTAAATGATTTACCAATAGTAGCCGCTACAATCAACGGGGAGCCTGTAAATGTGCAGGTGCAGATGATGGTAAGTTATCAGTGCGGAAAAGGCCGATGCCAAGGCCTGGTAACATTAAATCATGGAGAATTAAAAAATACCTATGGCTTAAATTATATTGCGCCACAGCTTATTTTAGATGGTTTAAAAGGCCCGCGCGGTGTTGGCGGTTGGTTCTTTGAACGGGGGGTTAAGCTTTCTTTAGGTGTTACGGTTGATAGTCAGGGATTGCCTATTGATGTAAAAGAGTTTAAGTCTGAACCTGAATATAGAATGTGGTCAAAAAAAGTAAAAAAAATGTTGAAGAGAAGCCGTTATATTCCTGGCATATATAACGCTGAGTATGTGAGTATGTCCTATACATATGCTTTTATTGTTTATTAATGCTATGTAAACTTAATTAATAGAGAGAAATCTGATTAACAAAATGCAGTAGTGCTAAGCTTATTTATTAAATAAACCCATGTATGCCATTGCTACTGCCGCGCTGGCTTTAAAAAACTACTATCATGCCCTTATGTTTAGCAAACGCGTAATAAGAACAAGGCGCCTTCCATGACAAATATCAGCGTTACCATCACTGGCTTATATAGCTACCCCGTTAAATCCTGCAAGCCTGTCGCTTTAACATCCACGGTGCTAACCCCACAGGGCATACCCTATGACAGACACTGGATGATCGTTAATGATGAAAATGTTTTTGTAACCCAGCGTCAAAATTCAAAACTGGCATTAATAGAATCCGCATTAACCGAACAGGGCTTACAGCTATCCCTACCCGGGGCTGAGCCTATTACCATTGCCTACGCCATGCCTCAGGGCGAAATTATCAATACCGAAGTGTGGGGCGCGCCCTGTGTAGCCATAGATGAAGGCGCTGCCGTATCGCAGTGGCTGACCCAGCAGCTGCACAGTGATAAGCCCTTGCGACTAGTGCGTATGGCTGGTGATTTTATACGACTACAAAATGAACCTGCTTTACAAGCGGCGGGCAATACTAACCAGCACCATGTGCACTTTGCTGATGCGGCACCTTATTTAATCGCTAACGAAGCTTCATTAGAGGCTTTAAATAAAGCGTTAATACTGGCGGGTGAGCAGCCTGTGCCTATGAACCGCTTTCGACCTAATATTATTATTAAAGGCCTGCCCGCCTTTGCCGAGCATAATATTAGCTCATTAGGAAATCAGCACTGCGAGCTTAATTTTAAAATGGCCTGCGAGCGCTGCATTATTACCACCATCGATCAGCAAACGGGGCAGCGCGACCCAGCCATGCAGCCTTTTAAATTATTAAAAACACTCAATGGCAGTGCCGATGAAAAATCTAGCCCCATGTTTGGTTGTTATGCCGGTTTGGAAAAGGGTGAAAGTGTTGAGCTGATGGTGGCTGATGAATTAGTGGTAGTGGCATAAGCAGTTATTTACGGCGAGTAAAATTATGAAAAAGCTATTTATTTTTTTCACGGCTGGCTGCATAGGCGCTTTAGCGAATAGCCTAATTGTTTGGCAGTTTGGCCAGCTGGGTATTAGTGGCATGTTAGGGGTAAGCATAGCGCCCAGCCTAAGCCCGGCGTGGTTATACCCGCGCATCGTGTGGGGTGGGTTGTGGGCTTTATTATTTATTTTGCCCTTAATGCGCAGCCGTTTATTGTATAAAGGCTTGGTGCTGAGTTTAATTCCCACGGCTGTGCAATTGTTTGTTGTATTCCCCTTTAAAGCAGGCAAAGGCATGGCAGGCTTAGACTTAGGCATGCTTACGCCACTAATGGTTTTGTTTTTTAATGCGGTCTGGGGGCTGGTGGCAGCGCTAAGTATTCGAGCTGCAAGATAGCTTGCTGTGTTTAACTATCTGACTAAGGGAGTGAGTCATGAAACCTAAGCATTACTTTCGCAGTGTTTGTGTCTTGGCGGGGCTAGTGCTAGTAGCCTGTGGTCTGATTGATGGTTACAGCAATGTGTTGCCTTATCTCGATGCTCAATGGCTGCTGGGTGCGGGCGTGGCCTTAGTGGCTTTAGCGGCACGCAAAGCTGGTATGGCAGGCTAATCAAAAAACTAGTAAAGGGGCTGCTTGCTATCAATTCCTATATTTCACTTAGGTTTTAAAGGGATATTAGGTATCATCCGCATTGGCGTCTAGTGTTAGGCGTATTCATCGAGTTTGTTGAGGCCCCTTTGAACGTTTTTACTTGGATGCTAGGCACCTTGCTGTCCTTTTGCTTAATGGCTATAGGGGCGCGTGAGCTTAGTGGTGAGCTTTGCACGGCTCAAATTCTTTTTTTTCGCAGTGCTATAGGTTTATTGGCCATTGCGAGTTTGATTATATACTTGGCTAAGCCGCAGTACTTTAAAACTCAGTTGTTAAAACGCCATTGCCTGCGTAATGGCTTTCAGTTTATAGGTCAGTACGGTTGGTTTTTAGGTATAGGCCTGCTGCCGCTGGCGGAGGTGTTTGCCTTAGAGTTTACCGTGCCGTTTTGGGTGCTAGTCATTGCCGCCATTTTTTTAAAAGAACAACTCACGATTAAAAAAATGTTAGCGGTGGCCTTAGGTTTGCTGGGGGTAGTAATTATTGTGCAACCCGGAATCGCCATCATTAATAATGCCTCCTTTATTGTGTTAGGGGCTGCGGTGGGTTATGCCGTAGCACATGTAGCGACTAAGTTGCTAACTCAAACCGAACACCCACTGACGATTATGTTTTATATGTGTTTATTGCAGCTGCCAGTAGGCTTGTTGCTGTCCTTGTCGCAATGGCAGTGGCCTAATGGGCAACAGCTATTGTGGGTATTAGTGGTAGGTTTTACCGCGTTAACAGCAAATTATTGTTTGGCAAGAGCCATGCTCTGTGCAGAAGTGTCTACAGTGGTAACCATAGATTTTTTACGCTTGCCGGCTATCGCTGTGGTGGGGGTTATTTTTTATGGCGAAAGCTTTGAACTATCCCTGCTGATAGGAGGTGGTATTATGCTGGTAGGTAACTTGCTCAACGCCAAAGGTTTAAAATTAAGGCGTTGGAAGAAAGCCAGTATTAAAGATTAATTTGAGAAACGAAGGTTTATGGCTAAAGAAATAGAGCGTAAATTTTTAGTGGATAGCGCTAAGCTCTGCCTGCCAGAAAATGGTGTAATCATTAAGCAGGGTTATATAGCTACCGCCAGCAAAACGGCTGTACGGATAAGAGTTAAAGGCGAGCAGGCTTTTTTAACCCTTAAAGGTGAAAACCGTGGCGCGGTGCGCTCGGAGTTTGAATACCCTATACCCATGGCTGACGCGCAGGCGATGCTTACCGAGTTATGCCAGCGTCCTTATATAGATAAAACTCGTTATGAAATTCCACTAGGCTCACATATTTGGGAAGTGGATATTTTTCACGGTGATAACCAGGGTTTGTGTGTTGCCGAAATAGAGTTGGGGGCTGAGGATGAAGTATTTGCAAAGCCGCAGTGGCTAAGCCAAGAGGTTACTGGTGATGCCCGTTACTATAATAGCAGCTTGGTTAAGCAGCCTTATAGCCTGTGGCCGGAAAGTAACAACCACTACTAATATGAGCAAGAACTATGAGCATAAAAGTTAACTGGAAAAAAGATTGTCAGTTTAATGTCGTTACCGAAAAAGGCTTTGAGCTAACAGTAGATGCCGACAGTGAAATCGCGCCTTGCCCTACCGAATTATTATTGTCGGCCTTAGGCAGCTGCAGCGCCACCGATGTGGTAATGGGTTTGCAGCAGCAAGGTGTAGAAGTGCAGGGTTTAACGAATACCGTCACTTACACCCTTACAGAGCAAGAGCCGCGCTTATATAAAAGCGCGAATCTGCATTTTACGGTAACGGCAAAAAATGTCAGTGAGGAGCAAATAAAAACAGCGGCGGATAATGCTATACAAAAATATTGCCATGTTTGTTTGATGCTACAGCCTGCGATAGCGCTGAGTTATACAGTAGCAATGATTAATCCATACTAATTACGCTGTAGGTAATTGATGGTTTTTAAACTGCTCACGTAAGACCTTCTTATCTAACTTGCCGGTAGCCGCATGGGGTAATTCATCCACATACACTACATCGTCGGGCAGCCACCATTTGGCTACATGCTCACCCAAGTAAGTATTGAGTTCGGCCAGGCTTAGCTTTTTATTGGCAGCGGCCACCGCTACTAATAATGGCCGTTCATCCCACTTGGGATGAGGCACGCCAATGACTGCGGCTTCGGCTATGTCGGGGTGGCTGGTGGCGGCGTTTTCTAAATCGATAGAGCTAATCCATTCGCCGCCGGATTTAATCACGTCTTTTGCGCGATCAGTGATTTGCATATAGCCGTATTGGTCTATGGTGGCGATATCGCCGGTATCCATAAAACCCTGTTCGTCGATTATGCTTTTGTCACTGCGAAAATATTGTGAGGCTACCCAAGGGCCGCGTATGCCTAAATTACCAAAACTCTCGCCGTCGCGGGGTTGCTCGTTACCCGCTGGCCCCGCTACGCGTAACTCTACGCCGTAAGCCGGTAGGCCGGGTTTAAGTTTATAGTTATTTAATTGTTCGGCTGGTAAGTCGTCCAGCTCGGGGCGCAACATATTAAAGGTGCCTAGCGGGCTGGTTTCTGTCATCCCCCAGGCCGGGTGTACCGATACCCCATGTTGTTGCTCAAACTCATCCATAATAGTTTGCGGGGTGGCGGCACCGCCCACACAAATACGCTTTAGGCTGGGCACGGTTTCATTGTGCTCGCGCAGGTGGTTGAGCATGGCCAGCCAAATAGTAGGTACACCTGCCGCAACTGACACTTTACACTGGTTAACTAATTGCGTGAGTACGGCGCCGTCACCCATTTTGGGGCCGGGGAAAACAATCTTGCAGCCCGCCATTACCGTGGCATAGGGCAGCGACCAAGCGTTGACATGAAACATGGGCACTATGGGCATCACGGTGTCACGTATGTTAAGGGCAAAGGTGGATGACGAGGTACAGGCCATGGAATGCAATACGGTAGAGCGATGGCTATATAAAACGCCTTTAGGGTCGCCTGTAGTACCCGAGGTATAGCATAAAGAGCTGGCGGTGTTTTCATCAAACTCCGGGAATTCAAAATCAGTTGGGCGGCCTGCTAATAAGGTTTCATAGCACTCAACCTCTAATTCCGTGCTGGGCATATGTGCTTCGTCAGTCATAATAATAATGCGCTGGACGCTGGGCATTTTGTCGCGCAGTTTCTCGACTAAGGGGAATAGCAATAGGTCAACCATCAGTACTTTATCTTCAGCATGATTGACTATATAGATCAATTGCTCGGGGAATAAACGCGGGTTAATGGTATGGCATACCAAGCCTGAACAAGAGATGCCGTAGTAGGCCTCCAGGTGACGATAGTCGTTCCAAGCTAAAGTGGCCACGCGGTCACCCGGTGATAAACCCATTTCAGCCAAAGCGCTGCCCAACTGGCTGGCCCGGGCAAAGGCTTGCTCGTAGGTGTAGCTGTGTAGTGGTTGGTCAGCAGTAACGGAAATGATTTCTTGCTTGCCGTAAATACTGCGGCCATGGCGCATTACGCTATTGATGGTGAGTTGGAAGTCCATCATATTGCCGGTGAGCATAGGGGGGTCCTCTTTTATTATTTTGCAGTAGCGGCCCTGAGGCGTTTAGTTTTGTGAGTATTAGCACCTCAGTGTAGCGGCCGGCTATGGATATAAAAGGGTGAATGTCGCCAAATAAACTGGCATTTCACACCAGTAGGCAATATAAACAGGGCTGTAGCGGCGTAGCAGTCGCAAAGTATTTACATAAAATCGGCCCGGCAACAGGTATAATTGCGGCCTCTTTATTGTTGCTACTACAACGCGGCTATAGAGCCTGCCTAATCAAATAGGACTTTGTTTTGCTAAGTTATAGACACTCCTTTCACGCCGGTAATTTTGCCGATATTTTAAAGCACAGTGTTTTAGTGGCTGTGCTTGAACACTTCATTAAAAAAGATAAGCCTTTTGATTATATAGACAGCCATTCTGGGGCCGGCCTATTTGATCTTAGCTCCGAACACGCCCAAAAACTGGGGGAATATAAGGAGGGCATAGCCAAATTGCAGCCCGAGCAATGGCCAGAGCTTAGCGCCTATTTAAATGCTATAGCCGCTTTTAATGACCAGGGCGAGCTGCGCTATTACCCCGGCTCACCGTTATTGGCCATGCAGTACCTGCGCGCAAAAGATAATGCCTGGTTATATGAATTACACCCCAATGACGTTGAGCTACTGCGTAATAATATTGCCAGTTGCCGTTATAGCAAGCGGGCAAAAGTGACCTGCGCCGATGGCCTTAAAGGCCTGCTTGCGCATTTGCCACCAGTCTCGCGCCGGGGCTTGGTATTAATCGATCCCTCCTATGAAATAAAAACCGAGTACGAGCAAGTGGTGGCGGCGATAGCCCAGGGCTATAAAAAATTTGCTACCGGCATTTATGCCCTGTGGTACCCAGTAGTAGATAGGCAAACTATTAATCAGTTGGAGCAATCCTTACTGGCCACCGGGATTAAAGATATACAGCGTTTTGAATTGGGCTTAGCGCCCGACTCAGCAGGCCGTGGTATGACATCCTCAGGGATGATAGTTATTAACCCACCCTGGGGCTTATTTGAACATATGCAGCAAGTGCTGCCGCGTTTAGCTGCTACATTAAAGACTAACGCCGAGGCGGTGTATCGCTGTGAGGTATTAGTGGGCGAGTAAACTGTTACCGGCAAAAGCTTAAGGAGATAAACAATGAGCACAGCAGTAAGAGCATCTGATACCCCCTATGCCGTAGAAGTGGTTGCCGGCAAAAACTATTTTTGGTGTGCCTGCGGGCAGAGCAAAACCCAGCCATTTTGTGATGGCTCCCATAAAGGCACTGCGTTTACGCCGGTAAAATACTTAGCCGAGGAAACTAAACGGGTGTTTTTTTGCGGTTGCAAACAAACGGCGAATCAGCCGTTGTGTGATGGCAGCCATAATCGAACATAGTCGCGTATAGGCGCAGCTTTATTAAATAGGTTTTGACGTGGTAGATGTAATCATTTTAGCCCTGGCATTAAGTATGGATGCCTTCGCAGTGGCTATAGGTTTGGGTTCTAAGCATCAGCTAAAAACCAGCCGTTTGGCGTTGATGTCGGCACTGTACTTTGGTTTTTTTCAAGGCTTAATGCCGCTGTTAGGTTATATGGGTGGCAGGGGTGTTTTGGGTTGGGTGCAATCCTACGCATCGTGGATAGCTTTTTTATTATTGCTATTAATCGGTGCAAAAATGATTTACGAAGCTTTTGCCGAGGGTATAGAAGAGGATATAGCCATCATTACTCATCGCGTGATGCTAATGCTAGCCATAGCCACCAGCATAGATGCCTTGGCCGCGGGTTTTAGTTTAACAGTGTTGGCGGTTAATCCTTTTGTGGCTTGTTTAATTATAGGGCTAGTCACCTTCGGTTTTAGTTGGCTGGGCGTTTTTGTGGGGGCTAAAACCGGCACGTATTTAGAGAGCAAAGCTGAGTTGTTAGGTGGCATAGTGTTGATAGCTATAGGTTTTAAAATTTTATTGTTATAGGCTTTAGTTCCTAGTTCCTAGTTCCTAACTGTAGAGCTCCTAGATATAGAGCCTTAGCGTTTGTCGCGCCACATGGCGGTAAAAGTTGGGCCATTATTGGGTGCTTGATAGCGGCCTATAGGTTCAAAGCCCACAGCTTGATAACGCTTATCGTTAGCCGGGTTGCTGGATTCTAAATAGGCGGGCATGTGCATTTCGTCTAAGCGCGCCAGGTTTTCTTCTAGCAAGGCCATGCCTAAGCCGCGGCCTCGATAATCGTCGTGGGTGGCCAGCAAGCTTAAATAATAATGCGGTTCGGTTTGTGGATGTATCTTCTCAAATAGCTCGATAAATTCGCTTACCTGTTCGGCTCTTTCGCCAGTGAGGGTTTTAATGGTCTCGGGCAATTGTTGTTCGTGTTCGGGTAGCATCTCGCTACCGTAAGGCGGTATCCACACGGCAACGGATTCAAAGTTTTCGGTTTTGTACACCCAGGGGTAGCGCAGCGCGCCGCTAACAATCTGTTTTAAAATCATGTTACGGGCTGAATCTTGGGGGAATAGCCAGCGCCAGATAGGGTCGTGGCTAAAGGCACTGGCGACGACGGCACTAATACGTTCGGCATCGGCGGCAAGCGCCGAGCTGATTTTAAGATGTTGGTATGTGCTAGCCATTGCTATATGCCTTTGTGGTGGAGGGTTGCTCGCAGTTAGAGGCTAAACAAATTGTGGGCTATAGAACATGCCCTAATCAGGGCAGTGGCCGCTAAAATCGCAACGGAATAGGCCCTTTAAAAGAATGCAGCAAAGTTTTGATGCTTGCCCAGCTGCCAGCGAGGCAATAGGGTGATGGGAGCTTACGGCGTCGCTGCAGCTAGCTCTTTCTGTTTGGCTTGCAGAGCCTCGCCGGGCAGCAGGCTAATCAGCTCAACATTGTTGGGTATGTCCTCACTGTTATCGGCGGTAATAATGCGCAGTTTGTCGTTCTCTAGGTATAGCAAGGGCAGGGCGCTGTCGCCGTAGCTGGCGCGAAAATCGGCGTAGCTGTAATTATCATTAATTTGGGTACTTTTAATTATCGCCCCTTTGGCCATCAAGCCCGCTAGCTTGGAGTAAGAAATAGCATCACCAAATAAGCGCAGCCGTTGTAAATAAGACTCCGAAAATTGATGCCTGGCCTGCTTATTGTTGGGGTCTATATTGTTTAAGCCAAAGACTTTGTCGCTGCCAAAAATATCCTGGTAGTGGAAGTTAACCAGCGGGTTAAGCTGGCGGTAGGGTGAAATAATTAAGACCCGGCCTATTTGTGACAGGTCTATGTTGAGCTCGGCATGTTCAGAGGTGGGGTTGCCAAAGTAAACGGGAATATTGTCCATGCGGGCCCGTTTAATATTGTCGTAGTTATTGTCCGCTAATACGACGGGCATGTTTTTGTTGATCAGTACTTTTGCCAGTTCGCGGCAAAAGGCCGAGGCGCCAAAAATGAGCAAGCCCTGCGGCGAGCCGGTTTTTATCCCTAAAACTTTGGCCCACAAACCGGCTGTTAGGCTTTGAATAACAACGGTGCCGATAATGATTAAAAACACCAGCGGCACTATGAGGCTGGCGTTTGCTATGCCCTGGGCCTCTAGCTTGATGGCAAATAGTGAAGATACCGCCGCGGCGACTATGCCCCTAGGTGCCACCCAGCTTAAAAACCATTTGTCGGGGCTGCTCAGGCCCGTGTTATAGCCACAGCACCAGATGCTGATAGGCCTGGCAATAAACATGACCACAGCCAGCAGGGCCAGTCCCTCCCAGCCCAGGCTGAGTAAGGCATCGGAATCTAAGCGTGCCGCTAGCAAAATAAACAGCGCCGAAATTAATAATACGGTCAGCGTTTCTTTAAATTCGATAATGTCGCTAATGTCTACGCCGCGCATATTGGCCAGCCAAATACCCATGACGGTGACAGTTAATAAGCCTGACTCTTCCTGTAGGTGGTTAGAGCCCACAAACACCGCCAGCATAATAGTAAGCACGGCGGTGTTTCTTAAATAATGCGGTAGTAGGTGGCTGCTAAGCAGGCGCCCTACCGCGTAGCCAGCGGCAGCGCCTAGGCCAAAGCCCAGTAATAACATATAGGCTAGAGCCTGTAATACATGGGTGGCGGGGGCGGAGGCGACGGCAATAAATTCAAAAACTAATACGGCCAGTAACGCGCCTATAGGGTCTATGACTATGCCTTCCCAGCGTAAAATACTGGCCAGCTCGGCTTTGGGGCGCACACTTCTCAGCATGGGCACAATAACAGTGGGGCCGGTAACCACGACTAAGGCGCCAAATAAAATGGCTAAATACCAGTTAAAGGCAAATAAATAATGGGTGGCAACGCTAATACATATCCAGGTAATGACTGTGCCTAGGGTAACTAGCCGGGTGACCATCACGCCGTGATTTTTTATTTCTTTAAAGTTAAGGGTGAGTGCGCCCTCAAACAAAATCACTGCCACCCCTAAAGAGATAATAGGGAACAGTAGGTTGCCTAGTAATTCGTCGGGATTCAAAAAGCCTATGCCTGGACCCAGCACTAAACCACATAATAACAAGGGCAGTATGGCCGGTAGCCGCAGTGCCCAACCTAACCACTGGCACAGCAGTGATAATACGCCCAGTAATGCCAGCATAAGGGTGATGTGTTCTAGCATGGGTTATTATCCTTTATCAGCGGCTAGTCAGTGTAAGCAAAGTAAAGAGGATGGGAGTAAATAGCAATACGGCCGGGGCGGTATTTTTGCTGGCCTAGGTTGGTTTACTGTCTTGCTGTAAAAAATCAAACAGCGCTTGCCCGGCTTTGGGCAGGTAGCGATTTTTATGGTAAGCCAACCCCAAGTTTAAAAATAATGGCTCTTCAAAGGGTATGCCCACCAAGCCGGGCTCATCATTAAGCACTTGTTTTAGGCATACGCTAATGCCGCAGTGCTCGCGTACAAAGTTAAACAGTGGCCGCAAAAGATTGGTCTCTATGCCTATATGCAAGGGGCTGTTTTGCTGCCGCGCTAATTTTTCTAACTGCTCACGCAGATAATAGCCCTGGCTGTATATCACCAAGTCGCGCTGGGCAAAGTCGCTAAACGGTATATGGGCTCGCTGGGCAAACTCATCATCGTCTTTTACGCAGATAACAATTTCTTCTTGTAGTAAGGGGAAAGCCAGCAGGCTGCTGGGCACGGTATCCATATTGACTATGCCTAGGTCTACCTCGCCCTGTTCCAATAACTGCACCGCGCGGCTGGTGCCTTCGCCGCGCAGTTGTAACTTAATGCCGGGGTAAAGGTTGCGAAAGCGGCTGAGCTTGTCGGGTAAAAAATAAGAGCCCAGCATGGCCGAGGTACAGAGTTTAACTTCACCTAAGGTTAGGCCTGCAAGTTCGGACATGGCCTGCCGCGCCTGCTGGAACTGATCCAGTATGCGGTTGGCGTGGTCTAACAGTACTTCGCCTTCGGGAGTGAGGCAGATTTGTTTTTCGGCGCGGTCAAACAGCTGGCTATTGAGTTCGCTCTCTAGCTTTTTAATGGCAATGCTCACCGCAGGCTGGGCCATATGCAGGGCCTTGGCGGCCTGGGTAAAACTGAGCTGGGTGGCGACGCATTGAAAGATTTGTAGCTGGCGATTATCCATAGGCACACCCTGAAGGTAGGCAATAAAGCATATATATAATATATCGATTGAATATAAAGTATATATTATCGCTTATGATCTCTTTCGGCTACAGTTTGAGCAGTTTTAAAATGGCGTAATTAAGGCGAGTTTCAACTATGGTTGTAAATCTAGGTCCTTGTTTATCGTTTAACCCTTTTATTGCGCAGCTGCGTTAACAGGAGTCAGAGATGTCTAAAAGCCAGTACGGTAAATTTAATTGGGAAGATCCTTTTTTATTGGACGACCTACTCACCGAAGAAGAGCGCATGGTGCGTGATGTTGCCCGCCAATACAGCCAAGAGCAATTAAAGCCCCGCGTCAGAGAATCTTTTGCCAACGAGCACACTGACCCTGAGATATTCAGAGAAATGGGTGAGCTGGGCCTGCTGGGTTCTACCATAGAAGGCTACGGCTGCCCCGGCGTTAGCTATGTGGCCTATGGCCTAATCGCCCGTGAAGTGGAGCGTGTGGACTCAGGTTACCGCTCTATGTTGAGCGTACAGTCCAGCCTGGTCATGCACCCCATTAACGAATTTGGTAGCGAAGCACAAAAAGAAAAGTACCTGCCCAAGCTAGCCACTGGTGAATGGATAGGTTGCTTTGGTTTGACCGAGCCCGACCACGGTTCTGACCCCGGCAGCATGATTACCCGCGCTCGCACTGTGGATGGCGGCTATAGCCTGTCAGGTGCCAAAATGTGGATTACTAACTCACCTATAGCCGATGTCTTTATAGTGTGGGCTAAAACCGACGACGATAAAATCCGTGGGTTTATTTTAGAGAAGGGTATGAAAGGTCTGTCAGCGCCTAAGATTGAAGGCAAGCTAGCGCTGCGCACCTCTATTACCGGTGAAATCGTAATGGACGAAGTGTTCGTACCCGAAGAAAACCTATTACCGGGTGCCGAAGGCTTAAAAGGTCCTTTCAGCTGTTTAAACAGCGCGCGCTTGGGCATAGCTTGGGGTGCCTTAGGTGCCGCCGAAGATTGCTGGCACGCCGCCCGCACTTACACCATGGATCGCAAGCAGTTTGATCGCCCCTTGGCGGCCAACCAGCTAATCCAAAAGAAACTGGCCCTAATGCAAACTGAAATCTCATTAGGTTTGATGGGCTGCTGGCGCGCCACCTCTATGAAAGACCAAGGCAAAATGGCTATAGAGACCATTTCCCTATTGAAGCGCAACAGCTGTGAAAAAGCCTTAGTCGTAGCCCGCGAAGCCCGCGATATGCATGGCGGTAACGGTATCTCTGACGAGTTCCCCATTATGCGTCACATGATGAACCTGGAAGTGGTAAACACCTACGAAGGGACTTCGGATATACATGCCTTGATTCTGGGTAGGGCGCAGACGGGCATACAGTCGTTCTTTTAAAAGTATGAAGTCGCTAGTGGGTAGTCTCTAGTCGCTAGCAATACAGCCATTCCCGTAGGGGTATGGCTGTATTTGTTTATGACTCCTAAAAACTAGAGACTGTCGACTATTAACTAGAGACTGCTTCACTATGTCCTCCCCCCTAACCGGTTACAAAGTCTTAGATATGAGTCGCATCCTCGCTGGCCCTTGGGCGGGCCAAACCTTGGCCGACCTCGGTGCGGATGTAATTAAGGTAGAGCGCCCCGGTGAGGGTGATGATACCCGCAAGTGGGGGCCTCCATACCTGAGTGATAATGAGGGCAATCCCACTTCTGAGTCGGCCTATTACCTATGCGCTAACCGTGGCAAGCGCTCACTTACCTTAGATATAACCTCCGCCGAGGGGCAGGCCATTATTAAAAAGCTGGTGGCTGAGTCGGATGTGTTATTGGAAAACTATAAAGTCGGTGGCCTGAAAAAATACGGCTTGGACTACGAAAGTTTAAGTGCCATAAACCCGCGCCTGGTGTACTGCTCTATTACCGGCTTTGGCCAGCATGGCCCCTACCAAAACCGCGCCGGCTATGACTTTATGATACAGGGCATGGGCGGCTTGATGAGCATCACCGGCGAGCCCGAAGGCGGCCCATTAAAGGTGGGGGTGGCGGTGACCGATATTTTTACCGGCCTCTACGCCACCATCGCCATACAAGGTGCCTTGCTGGAGCGTGAGCGTTCGGGGCTGGGGCAGCATATCGATATGGCGCTGCTGGACTCACAGGTGGCAGTATTGGCCAACCAGGCCAGCAATTACCTGGTGGGCGGCATGGTACCGGGCCGTTTGGGCAATGCCCACCCCAATATCGTGCCCTACCAGGCTTTTGCTACCAGCGACGGCTTTATTATTTTGGCGGTGGGTAACGACAGCCAGTTTAAAAATTTCTGCGAGCTGGCGGGCAGGCCGGAGTTGGCAGATCTGCCACAATATGCCACCAACCAAGCGCGGGTACACAACCGCGAAACACTCTGTGCCGAGGTGGCGGCGTTACTGGCACAGCGCAGTGAGGCCTATTGGTTGGATGAGTTAACCGCCAGAGGCATACCCTGCGGCCCGGTTAACAGCATTGATAAGGTGATGGCCGACCCGCAGGTCAATGCCCGCGATATGCGCACCACCGTCAAACACCCCTATAACGACCAGCTGCAATTAGTGGGCAGCCCTATGAAGTTTAGCCGTACCCCCGTCAATACCGAGCAGGCTCCGCCGCTGTTGGGTGAGCACAGCGCGCAAATATTGGCGGAGTTGGGCTATAGCGAGGCAGAAATCGCCCAGTTTAAGGCCAAGGGTTTAGTTAGTTAAACGGCGGCCGATCTAGGGCGAGTATAGCTGTTGCATTCGGCCGGTTGTTTTTTGTTCAATGAAATCAAGGGCTTGCGCAGTCTACGAATTCTTATTATGAAAACAAGCACTTAGCGTCTATTTTAAGGCGGTAGCCGGCAGCAAGGAAAAGCAGTCATATTGATAATTTTTTCAACAATGCTGAGAAAATCCTGTATACTTCGGCGCAATTTTTTCCCCTGACATATTGAGTGACGCAATGGCAGAATTATCACATTACAGAAACATAGGTATCTTCGCGCACGTTGATGCTGGTAAGACCACAACCACAGAACGTATTTTGAAGTTGACCGGTAAAATCCACAAAACCGGTGAGGTTCATGACGGTGAATCAACCACTGACTTCATGGAGCAGGAAGCTGAGCGTGGTATAACCATACAGTCTGCTGCGACTACTTGTTTTTGGAAAAACCACCGCTTTAACGTAATCGACACACCAGGACACGTTGACTTCACTGTAGAAGTTTACCGTTCACTAAAAGTATTGGACGGCGGTATAGGCGTATTCTGTGGTTCTGGTGGTGTAGAGCCACAATCAGAAACTAACTGGCGTTATGCTAACGAATCAGAAGTTGCTCGTGTCATCTTTGTTAATAAGTTAGACCGCTTAGGCGCAGACTTCTTGCGTGTAGTGGGTCAAATCGAAAGAGTCCTGGGCGCTAACCCCCTAGTAATGACTTTACCTATAGGCCGTGAAGACGGTTTCGTAGGTGTAGTAGACGTATTAAACCAACAAGCCTTTGTTTGGGATGATACTGGCCTGCCTGAAAACTTCGAAATCAAAGAAATCCCCGAAGACATGGTTGACCAGGTTGCTGAATACCGCGAGAAGCTAATCGAAACCGCTGTTGAGCAAGATGACGACTTAATGATGGCCTACATGGATGGCGAAGAGCCTTCTATTGAAGACCTAAAGCGTTGCATACGTAAAGGTACTATTAACCTGGACTTCTTCCCCACTTTCTGTGGTTCTGCCTTTAAAAACAAAGGTATGCAGTTAGTGTTGGATGCAGTAGTTGATTACTTGCCTTCACCTACTGAAGTTGAAGCTCAGCCATTAACTGATGAGTACGGTGAGCCTACTGGTGAAGTAGCCACAGTATCGGTAGATGAGCCCTTACGTGCCTTAGCGTTTAAAATTATGGATGACCGCTTTGGTGCATTGACGTTTATTCGTATCTACTCAGGTACTTTAAACAAAGGCGACACTATTCTTAACTCTTTCACCGGTAAAACTGAGCGTGTTGGCCGTATGGTTGAGATGCATGCCGATGAGCGTACTGAATTAAGCACGGCTCACGCTGGTGACATTATCGCTATCGTAGGTATGAAGAACGTACAAACCGGTCACACCCTGTGTGATCCTAAGCACTCTTGTACGCTAGAGCCTATGATCTTCCCACAACCTGTAATCTCGATTGCGGTTGCGCCTAAAGATAAAGCCTCTACTGAGAAAATGGGTGTTGCGATTGGTAAAATGGTTGCAGAAGATCCTACCTTTGTTGTTGAAACTGACGAAGACTCAGGTGAAACCATTCTTAAAGGTATGGGTGAGCTGCACTTGGATATCAAAGTCGATATCTTAAAGCGCACCTACGGTGTTGAGCTAGATGTAGGTAAGCCTCAAGTTGCTTACCGCGAAACCATTACTCAGCCTATCGAAGACAGCTACACGCACAAGAAGCAGTCGGGTGGTTCTGGTCAGTTCGGTAAGATCGACTACCGCATCAAGCCAGGCGAGCCAGGTTCAGGCTTCACCTTTAGCTCTGTGGTTGTAGGTGGTAACGTTCCTAAGGAATTCTTCCCCGCGATTGAGAAAGGCTTTAAAGGCATGATGGGTGAAGGCCCACTAGCTGGCTTCCCCGTACTAGACGTAGAAGTTGAGCTATACGACGGTGGTTTCCACGCGGTTGACTCGTCAGCGGTTGCGTTTGAAATCGCGGCTAAAGGCGCTTTCCGTCAATCTATGCCTAAGGCCGGTCCACAGTTGATCGAGCCCATCATGGCAGTAGACGTGTTCACACCAGACGATCACGTAGGTGACGTAATTGGTGACTTGAACCGTAGGCGCGGCATGATCAAAGACCAAGAAGCTGGTGTTACCGGTGTGCGCATCAAAGCTGATGTTCCACTATCGGAAATGTTTGGTTACATCGGTCACTTGCGTACTATTACTTCTGGTCGTGGTCAGTTCTCTATGGAGTTCTCACACTACAACCCATGTCCAGCTAACGTGTCTGAAGAAGTAATCGCTGCTGAGAAAGAAAGAAAAGCTAACAAATAATTTTTGTTAGTTTAGTAATACTAAGCCCCGCTAATGAAAATTAGCGGGGCTTTTTTATGAGTTTAAAAACCTATGGCACAGCTATATAAAGCATTTCTACTCACCCTAGTGCTCTCTACTATTGCTAACCATGCTCAGGCTACAGAGCTGACCTATTATGTTGTTGAAAAACAATCGAGACCTTTTCAAATAGAGGCCAATGGTCAGAGTCAGGGCGGGATAATTACCGATATAGTCAGTGAATTAAGTCAGCGTTTAAATTGGCAGTTGCGGATAAAAATTTTGCCGTTTAAACGCATGTTGCAAGATATGGACAAGCATAAACATGACAGCTGGATAAATTATGCCGCTCCGGCCTGGGGGGTAGAGGGGGTACGCGGTGCGCAGAATCGCAATCTAGTTATGCCGGCAATAATGGAAGTAAAACATAAACTTTTACTGCGAGCAGACAATAGCTTTGAGCTAAGCAGTAAAGAGGATTTATGGGGCAAGACCTTAATTACCTTAATGGGCTTTGATTATCCGGGCATAGACGCAGAGCTGCAGCAGGGGTTGATACACAGGCTAGAAGTTAAAGACCATTATGCCGCTATCAAGGCGGTATACGCCCAGCGAGGCTTAGGCTTTGTCGGTATGGAAAATCGAATTCTATATAATATGAAGCGTGAAAATATTGATGCTAGTCTGTATAAGCTTATCGATTTTTCTGATGTGATACCCAGCTATAAAATCTTTTTAGGCGTCAGCCCAGACTTCGACCCACAGCTTAAACAGCAGTTGCAGCAAGAGTTTGTAAAAATGAAGCACGAAGGCGTGGTAGAGACGATTATCGCGCGATACACGACCCTGCTTTAGGGCGCCGTTGTGGGGGCATGCTGCTGGGCCTTCTGGATGCGCTCGCTAGTGGGTGGGTGAGTCGATAAAATATCACGCAGTGGTTTATCCTTTGCCCGCTGTTTTTTGCTGTTGTTGTCAAGCTGGGCAAAGCGTTGCATTACCGTGGCAAAATATTGCGGATGGATGCCATGCTGATGCATGGCGTGCAGCGCAAAGTCATCAGCCTCGGTTTCAAAGTCCCTAGAATAGGATAAATCTAAAATTAAGGTGGGCAGGCCGGTAAGCAGGTCCAGCGTGTCTATGTCGCCAGTGGCAATAATAACCACTAGGGTGACCATGCTGTCTTGCAATACCCGGCGAATAATATGCCTGCCCTGCAAATGCCCCAGCTCATGAAACAGCACTGCTAATAACTCTTTATCGTCTTCAACTAAATTAACCAGCGCATCGGTAAACACAATCTCGCCATTAGGAAGGGCTAAGGCATTGGCGCCCATGCCAGAGCGAAAATAAATTTTAGGGTTAAGCTCACTGTAATTGGCCAGTATGGGTTGGCTAAGCTCGAGAAGGGCTAGTTGACGTTCGGCGCTCAGTTCGCTGGGTTGAAAAATAGTTTTATCTAACAGCACTAAACTACTGGCTAACTTTTTTTGCGCAAACTCCGGCAGTTTAAAGGCAATAAAATTAGCCGCTGCTGGAATACCAAAAGTAAAACAGGCCCATAGCGCCACGGCGGTGGCCAAGGTGGCAAAGCAAATAGTGGGTAAGCTGTTTTCTAGTTTATGTAGCCAGCCACTGCGCTGCTTGCTCTTGGCTAGTTTCAGCCATGACTCTATAGCTTGATGATCGTCAGTAATAAATAATTGCTTATCGGCCAAGGCTATCTCGCGGGGAGTGCTGCCCAGCCTGCTATGTATGCGTAAATCCTTTAACTGCGTTTCAATGCGGGTGGGGGTGTCAGCTTGGTGATCTAGGTGTAGCGTCACTAGCTGGGGTTGTTGTGGGCTAAACGCCAAGCGCGCTGCTATGCGCTTAGAGGATAGCCCATCTAAAAAATGGCCTTCGATGACAGTCATGCTATGTGTTATACGCCAAAGTCGAAGACTTCACCAAACTGATCGCCTAAGGCAGTAATGCTGTCGTTTTCAGCAGCGATAAAGTTATCCAAAGAGCCGTGGGCTTGCAGGCATAAGTTATCGCATAAATATTTAGTCATGCGTACTTTCGCTGCAGGTAAGTATAGGCCTAGGGTTAAGACGGTGAGTACAGCATTAATAATAAATACCCGCGCCAAGCCTGGCAGGGTCAGCTGGGCTTTAAAGCGATGCCTGCCTAAGGATAAGCTGCGATAAAATAAATTAGTCACTTCGGCATAGAAGTAAGTGAACAGTATAAAGTACAGCGCCATCATTAAAACCGGAGCAACAAAATTAAGCGAGGCAAACAGCAGCGATATGCCCCACAGCGGCAAGCCTATAGTGATGCCTACGCCTATCATAATTAAAAACAACACGCCGTAATCTTTATAGGTGGCATCAAAATTAAAAGCGGTGGTACCGTAGGCGCTATTTTTAACTAGGTACTGGTTCATTTTGAGTATGGCCATGGGGTATAAAATCCCCAAGCTTAAAATGCCTAATAAGGGCCAAATATAAAACACCATAAAGGCCTCGCCATAACTGGCCTTAAAACGAAATTGGATATTTTTGTAGGCCGACATGCGGTGGTTAAAAGCCAGCGCTTTATTAACAAAAAAAGGTATCGCCAATGTCAGTGCTAAGGCCAGCACTAAGCCGGCACTGGGATCTTGTTGTGAAATAAAGGTGTAAGCAACAAACGCTAGCACGGCAATAATGCGGCTTTTGAGTATGGGTATAGGCTCTGCTAGGTAACGGAAGTTATTATTGTCTAAATAAAGGTTGGAGTAGAGATAGCGGTTGTTGCGCACCTTGGCCCAAGGGGAATATATGCCTAAGGTAATAATGCTCAGTAGTAAATTAACGATCCAAATTTTAAAATATTCGCTGCCGTCACCGCGAAATTTAAAATTACAGGCTTTAGCTGCTGGCGCATTGGCCGCGGCAGAAGAATTTGCTTCCATAGTAAGTCTTTCCATTGGTGATATTGTTATTGTTATTTAGCCTGCCCTCCAGACTAGCTATCAGCAGTATAGTAATAATTATTGGCTGGGCCTAATAAAAAGAATGGCAATATTTTACAAAAACAGCGCTTAAGAGTTTTTAGCTTGAGCTTTTTTAACCAGCCTATAGCAATCTATCATGCCCCACACCCACACTATGGCTAGCAGCCAGCTTAGGCTGGAGAGTGTGCCAGCGCTTACTTGGCCGGGGGTATTAAGTATGGCTTGCTGTATGGCGGCAGGGTCTATGGGGAGGTCGCCATTGATAATACGCTGGCTAATTATTTGTGACTTGTACCAGGCTTCTTTAATTAGCACCACTAACACGGCAACTACGATCAAGGCCGACACGGTACCCGCTAGGGGTTTTTTAAGTAGGAAATAGCCCGAGCCAGGAAAGACAAAGGCGGAGAGTAGTAGGGGTTTCACAGTCAAACCTTAATTGTTAATGGTACTAGTTGCTAAAAGTACTGTAACAATTAAGGTTTGTCATCTTTATCAGTTAGGCAGGCAGTTTATTAATAATATACTCGCCTATAGGTATGGCCGAGGTTGCCGCCGGTGAGGGGGCGTTGCATACGTGTAAGCTGCGTGGGCTTTCGGCGAATAAAAAGTCGTGCACTAAGGTGCCGTCACTTAATACTGCTTGTGCGCGTATACCTGCGGGGTAGGGCTTTAAATCCGCTAGGGTTAGTTGTGGGCAGTATTTTTGCACCAGTTTTAAGTAGCCGGGTTTCCACCAAGAGTTCCAGGTTTCTACTAAGCCAGTTTTGTAGTTGGCCTGTAATACTTTCCAAAAACCTTTAAAGGTGATCATATCCAGCACATCGCGCAGGCTGATATTAATTTTGCCATAGCCTTCACGCTTCCAGCCCTGTACCGCATTGGGGCCTACGGTAACGGAGCCGTCTATCATGCGGGTGAGGTGTACGCCTAAAAAGGGCAGCTCAGGATCAGGTATGGGGTAGATCAAATGTTTAACTATGTCGTTGTGCTTGGTGGGTAATTGGTAGTATTCACCGCGGAAAGGAATAATTTGAAAATCGGTTTCTATGCCTAGCATACGAGTAGTGCGGTCGGCCATTAAGCCGGAGCAGGTGATTAAAAAACCGGCGCTAATAACTTGCGTTTGACCGTTACAGTTAACCGTTACGTTAATGTTGTCGGAGGTTTCTTGCAGGCCAATTACTTCGCTATTAAGTCTGGCTTCACCGCCTAACTTTTCAAACTGTTTAGCCATGGCGATGCTAACTTGTTGATAGTTAACAATGCCAGTGGTTCTAACGTAAATAGCACCCAGGCCGACGATGTTGGGCTCACGCTGTTTTAGTTCAGCCTCGGATAATAGTTCCACCTCTAAGCCATTTTCTAAGCAGCGTTGAAACAGGGCTTGCATACGCTCAACTTCCACCGCATTGGTGGCTACTAAGAGTTTGCCACATTGCTCTACTTTAATATTGTGCTCAGCACAAAATTTTAAGGTGGCATCAACACCGCGCTTACAAAAATCAGCTTTTAAGCTACCCGGCGCATAGTAAACACCGGCGTGAATCACGCCGCTGTTATGGCCGGTTTGGTGTTTGGCGTATTGGTCTTCTTTTTCTAGCAGTAAAACTTTTTTACTGGGTTCGCGCTGTTGCAGCTGCATAGCGGTTGAAAGGCCAACTATGCCGCCGCCGATAATAATATAATCGTAATCTATACCGCTCACAGCGCTACCTCCAGATGGTTAAATATTTAAAAAAGTTTATCGAGTGAAGTGACCGCGCTGTCTTAATAGCTCGCGGCGTAGGCCTTCATGGGCAACAAACTTATCGCGGCCGTGTAGCCACATGTAGTTTTGTACTACCAACATAGAGCCCACTCTAACGCGCACGTTAATGCAGTTTTCTTCACTTTCTAGCGATTCACCCATGGCGTGCAAGTATAAACCCTGGGCGCGGTTTTGTGGCTCGGCAAACTGGTCTATGTATGACAGCTGGGGGTTGCCGTTAACGTCTTCATCAATAAATACAGGGTGGTGAACCTTAGTGCTAACGTTTTTGCTAGGTGGAGCACCCCATTGTATAGATTGCTTGGCTAGGGGGTGGTGGTAAAACTTATTAAGGTCTTTCCAATCATCCAAGTGCAGTAGCAGTGAGTCGCCACCATCCATGTTTTCTTCGGCCATCTTCATCATTAAAACAAAGTCAGTTTGTTCGTTAACAAAGGTGCCGTCATTGTGTAACTCCATGCGGCGGTGTGCTTGACGCAGGTAGCTGTCGCTGTTGTCTTTGTTCTCTACTGTGAAGCGTGCGTAAAACTTACCGTACATGGCGTCATGGTTGGGGATGCCGCAGATGTGTGAGATAGCGGTAGAAAGTTGTACGTGGAAGTCACCCTCTTGGTTAGCTTCTTCAGTATTAACGGGCTGGCCTTCGTATTCTAGTAGGAAGCCGCCGGTGTTACGGTCGCGCAGGGTGGCGTGTAAAAAGGCACCTAGGCTGTAATCGGTGATTTTGTCTAGTGCTTCAGCCAAGGCAAAGCGCAGGAAGGGTTTGTACTCTATTGCTTGTACCGAGTAGGTTTCACAGCTGCTTTTAAAGGCTTTAACTGTATCCGCGCTCAAAGTGACGACTTGCAAGCGCTGGCTGGCGGGGTAAGGGGCAACGGTAAAGCCGATAGGGCTAACGGAAGCAGGTTTTTGTAGAGCTAATGCGTTCATGGCTTTCTCCTGGTATTTGTTTTGGGCCTACCGGCAAGCATTTAGGTTGTGCTGTCGTGTAGCTGAGGGCAATAATGTCGACATTCTTGGTAAATGTCAACAAAAATATAAATCGGCGAGATTTAACTTTTCTGTCGATCCAGCATAAAATGGCCACCACTAAGCCTATTGATGAGAAACCGCATGTCTGCCATTACCCCAGCCAGCGCTAGCAGCCCCGAAAATAGTGATAACTTTGCCTCACAGGTATTGGGGCAGCTGAAAAGCGATATTCTCAATGGTTATTTTGGCCCCGGTGAAAAGCTGAAAATGGCCACCTTAAAAGAGCGCTATCAAGTGGGAGTTAGCCCCCTGCGTGAGGCGCTATCGCAATTATTGGTAGAACAGCTGGTGGTGGTAGAGAACCAGCGCGGTTTTAGGGTGCACCCTATCTCGCTGGAGGAAATGAAGGATATTTACGATACCCGGGCGCAGATCGAGGCCCTGTGTGTTAAGCAGGCTATAGCCCGTGGGGATGATGAATGGGAGGCGGCGATAGTCGCTGCCAGTCATCGCTTAAATAAGTCGGGTGAGCTGCTGGAAAAGGCCAGCGACGATGTGCAGGAGTGGGAGTTGCGCCATCAGGCCTTCCACACGGCCATAGCCAGCGGCTGTGGCTCTGCGACCTTGTTGCAGGTGCGTCGCTCGCTGTACGAGAAGGCCTCGCGCTACCGCAACCTGTGGCTAAAGCAGAATATGTCGGATCGCACAGTGTACCACGCCAACCGTCAGGAGCACGATGAGTTGGTAGAGGCCTTATTGCAGCGCGATGCCGATACGGCGGTTGCCCTGATTAGCCGGCACCTGCTGCGGCCCAGCCAGCTGTTACAGCAGGCTGAGCCTTCCTTGTTTTAGTGGCCGGCTTTTTGCTGGGCGATATAGTCGTCAACCAGTTGCTCCAACACGGTTAGCGGCACCGAGCCATTGCGCAACACTACATCGTGATACTCGCGTATATCAAAACGCTGGCCCAAGGCTAGGCGGGCTTTTTCTCGCAGTTCGATAATTTTTAGCATACCTATCTTATAGGCTGTGGCCTGTGCGGGCATTACGATATGGCGCTCCACCATTTTTACGGCATCGGCCAAGGCGTTGGGGGTATTGTTGGCGTAGTAGTCTATGCCTTGCTGGCGGGTCCAGCGTTTGGCGTGTATGCCGGTATCGACCACTAGGCGGCAGGCCCGCCACAGCTCCATAGCCAGGCGGCCGAAGTCGGCGTAAGGGTCTTGGTACAGGCCTATCTCTTTGGGCAGCATCTCAGAATATAGGCCCCAGCCTTCGGTGTAGGCGGTATAGCCCTCAAATTTGCGAAACTTGGGCAGGCTGTCCATCTCTTGCTTAATGGCTATTTGCATATGGTGGCCGGGTATACCCTCGTGGTAGGCCAACGCCGCCATTTGGTAGCTGGGCATGGAGGCCATGTCGTAGAGGTTGGCGTAATAAATGCCGGGGCGCGAGCCATCGGGGGCTGGCATTTGGTAAAAAGCTTTACCGGCAGATTTCTCTCTAAAGGCCTCTACTCGTTTCACTTTAAGTTGAGCCTTGGGCTGGGTTAAAAATAATTGCTCTAAGCGCCCCTGCATATCGTCTATCAGTGCGGTAGCCTCGCGTAAATAGCGATCCCGGCCTTGTGGGGTTTCAGGGTAGTAGAACTGTGGGTCTTGGCGCATAAAGTCAAAAAACGCGCGCAGTTCTCCCTTAAAGCCGACTTGTTGCATAATTTGCCGCATCTCACTATGTATGCGGGCCACTTCTTGTAAGCCTATGTTGTGTATCTGCTCTGCGTTTAATGTAGTGGTAGTGATTTTGGCCAGGGCATGGTTATAGAAGGCTTCGCCGTCTGGTAGTTTCCATACGCCAGCGCGGTTATCGGCTTGTTGTGCTAGTTGCTCTAAATAGCTAATTAATTGTTGGTAGGCGGGGCGTAGCTGATGCAGTAAGGCATGCTGCAGTTGTTGCAGCAGCTGTTTGTTTTCGCTGGGGCTGAGTTCCAGCGAGCTTAATTTGTTTTTAAAGTCTGCTAGTAAGGTGCTGTCTTTGCCTTCAGCAAAGGGTTGCCCGTTGAGTAGGTTTTTTGAGTCGCGTATTACATGAGCAAAGACAAATTTCGGTGCAATAATGCCTTTGTCGGCGCGTAGTTGTAGTTGTTCTATCAGCTGAGTGATTAAGCGCTGGCTGCCTTTTACCCTGGCGATATAGTCCAGCGCTTCTTTGTGGTTGGCGATGCTGTGTTGGTTAATTAAAAAAGCCGGTATTTCTGAGTGGGTGCCAAACATTTGGTTTACCGGGTAGCTGTGGTGACGCCAGGGGTAATCATCAATTTGGCTTTGCAAATATAAGCGCATCAGCTCGTGGCTGAGCAAGGTCTGCGGGCTGAGTTGCGTTTGATCCAGGCTTTGCAGGCGCTGTAGGTTGGCTTGGGCGTGATGATGTTCTGCCAGGGCAAACTGCTCGGATAAATCATGCCATTTATCATAATCTTTTTTGATACCTAAATAGGTTTGCCACAGTGGGTCGCGGTCTACGGCCTCATCAAAAATTTGATCGTACAGCTGGCGGGCTCGCTGGGTTTCGCTAATGGCCTGCTGCTCGGCTGCTGGTGATGGTAGTTGTGACGGTGGGCTGCTATCGCCACAGGCGGCTAGGCATGAACTAATAATCAATAGGGGCAAGGTTTTCATCATGGGCCTTCGTATAGTCTGGTTAATAATAATGTAAGACGTTTGTTGGCTAAATGCACTCAATTGTAGTTAATCGGCAGCTAACAGCTTGAAAAGAAAGTAAAACATGTTTAACTATTGAGCAGCTGTTCAAACTTCAGCAAAGGCTATAGCGGATGAAAATTCGACCCGGTGTGCATAATCGAATGGCCATATTACTGCTGGCAATATTACTGTTAGCCAAAGGGGCGATGGCCTATGCCGAGGCCTGTAGCACGCAGCAGCACAGGCAGTTCGATTTTTGGCTAGGTGACTGGGATGTTTTTGATGCCAGTGGCCAGCAGGTGGGGCGCAATCATATTTTTAGTGTATTAGACGGTTGCGCGCTTTCCGAAAACTGGACTAGCGCCAGTGGCAATGCCGGCAAGAGCTATAATTTTTACGATGCCGCTGAAAATAAGTGGCACCAAACCTGGATAGACCAGCAGGGTGGCGCTTTATATTTAGACGGTGGTTTGCAGCAAGGGAAAATGGTATTAAGTGGTACCAGGCTTGGCAAAAATGGCCAAGCTACCCTAGAGCGCATTACTTGGACACGATTAGACGATGGCCGGGTAAAACAGCACTGGCAGTCATCGCCCGATAAAGGTGCGACTTGGGCTGAAGTATTTGTAGGGTATTATCAGCCACGTAAAAAAGACAATAATAACTAGGAGTTAAAGCGGTATGGGCATTAAAGCACGATTAACAAATATTTTGAGAGCAGGCCTAGTGTGTTGCAGCACTATGGCTGCGGCTGACACTTTGGTCGTGGCTACTGACATATGGGAAGACTTTAGCAACGCCGACGGTAGCGGCTACTACACCGATATTTTAAGCGCTATTTATGAGCCGCGCGGTATCAAGGTAGAGGTTAAATATGTGCCTTATAAACGCTCGGTGGAAATGATGACTAGCGGCAAAGCCGATGTGGTGTTAGGGGCTTATAAAAGCGAAGGTTTGGCGGGCAGCTATGCCGCCTATCCCTTGGAGATGGATGTGGTTGATGTGGCTATTAGCCCCGAGTTGGCGGCGTCTTGGAGTGGCCTGGCGACGCTGGAGGGTAAAAAAGTAGGGGCAGTGCGGGGCAATGACTTTGATGAGTATGTGCCGGTAAAAATTCAGTATAAGGAAGTGTCTAATCTTAAGTCTTTAGTCAAAATGCTAAACCATAAGCGTATAGACGCGATACTGGATTACGAGGCAGATATATTAAGAGAGCTAAAAGCCACCGGTGAGACCGCAAAATTTGAAATCAAAAACGGGGTGATTAAAACCCCCAGTTTTGCGGTGTTTGCCAATAACAGCCACGGCCAGGCTATGTTGAAGATATTCAACGAGGCATTTATAGAGTTGCACCAAAGTGGCCAATTAAAAGAACTGTTAATGAAAAACACCGGCAGTTTAGATGGTTACCCTGTGCTGGAATAAGCGCGCGGTTATAAACCTAGCGCCGACAGGCCCGGGTGATCATCGGGCCTAGGGCCCAGCGGCCAGCGGAACTTGCGCTGGTCTTCGCTAATAGCGAGATCATTAATACTGGCATGTCTAGCGGCCATTAAGCCCTGCTTGTCAAATTGCCAGTTTTCATTACCGTAGGAGCGGTACCATTGCCCGGCGGCATCCTGCCATTCGTAAGCAAAGCGTACCGCAATCCTATCGTCTGTGTAGCACCACACCTCCTTGATTAAGCGGTACTGCAATTCCTGCGACCACTTACGTTGTAAAAAGGCAATAATCTGCTCGCGGCCCTGTAAAAATTCAGCGCGATTGCGCCATTGTGAGTCGGCGGTATAAGCCTGGGCTATGGCTTCGGGGTTTTGGCCGTTCCAGGCGTCTTCGGCTTTACGGGCTTTAAGCACCGCCTCTTCGTGGCTAAAGGGAGGGATAGGCGGGCGTGATTTAGAGCTAGTCATGAGGCTGTTCCTGTAGCGATGTAAAGTAGTTAGATAGATTTTTACTGTGCCCTAGTCAAGCATGACGGCGCTTTCTTTGGCTAGCAGCGCGTGCTTGGTAACCTCACCCCAGCGAAAGCCACCCAGGCCGCCGCTTTGTTGTAGCACCCTGTGGCAGGGGATAATAAAAGCTATGGGGTTGGCGCCTATAGCACCGCCTACCGCCCGGGCCGCTTTGGGCTTGTGGACTTGGCTGGCGATAGCGCCATAGCTGCTCACTTGGCCATAGGGGATACGGAGCAAGGCCTGCCAAACATTGATTTGAAAGTTGGTGCCACGTACCCACAAGGATAAGGGCTTATCCGTATTTTTGGGCGGGTTAAAAATTCGTGCAACCACGGCGGCGGTGTGCACCGGGTTTGCTCTAAAGTTTGCCTGCGGCCACTCCGCCTGTAGCTGTGCCAGTAGTTCCGCGGGGCTATAGTGCTGTGCAAAGCTGAGATGGCAAATGCCCTTTTCGGTAAGCCCTATAAACACCGGGCCAAACGCCGTGTTGTGGTAGCCGTAATCTATAAGCACCCCTAAGCCCTGCTGTTTGTACTCTAAGGGCGTTAGGGCGTTAAGCTGTACAAAGTGGTCGTATAACCGTGAGCTGCTGCTAAGGCCTAGCTCAGCGCTGGTGGCCATAGTGGTGGCATGAGGCTGCTTGAGCAAACTTTTGGCATGTTGCAGGGTTAGCGCCTGCAAAAAGCGCTTGGGGCTAACCCCCGCCCAGCGGCAGAACAGCCGTTGAAAATGGTAGGGGCTGAGGTGTACCTGTGCGGCTATGTCCTCTAGGCTGGGTTGTTGCTTATGGTTAGCGCGTATATAGCCTATGGCATGGGCAATTTTTTGGTAATCGGTGCTGGCCACAATAAAACTCTACGGGTTAAAAAAGATGACCCTAGTGTGTCTCGTTTAGGGCTGGCTAGGCTAGCCGAATCTTGCGCAATGAGGTATTTATTTTGGCTGTTGCCGCTGTTCGGCATAGCAGGGCAGGCCATCAGTAATGCTAAACCAATTGGCTTTATAGCCGATAGCGCCACGCAGGCAGTGTCGTCATAATCTGCGGCGGTATTTATGAAGCTGAGACTTAGGGTGAGACCCGTTTAAAAAAGCGACTATTAATAAAAAAGTATACCCAAATCATTAAAAAGAAGGCCAGGCCTATGGCGGCATCAGAATCCATATTGTGCTGAAAGGCTTGCAGTGACCAATCGTCGTTATCGTCCACAAACAAACCCATAACAGCCAGCAACATAAAAATGCTAATAGCATAAAACCAGCCATTACCTTTTTGTGCTTGTAGTTGTGGGGGGGCTTGTTTTTCGCCACGACAATATTGCTGATAGCTTTGCATTAATTGGTCTAGCCGCTTTAGCGCTATGGTTTGGCGTTGCTGGTTGTCTGCGTCGCTATTGGCCTTTCCCACCGCCGCCAGCCAGCCATTAATAAATTCTATCTCTTTGAGGGTATGGTCTATTTCTTTATTAACTTGCTTGTCTTTATCACGGGTCTTTTTCCAAGAGCTGATCATATCAAACAATTTAATAAGCACCGTGAGCACGGCGCCTATAGTGCCAATAATGGCGGTAAGACTTAAGGTTTCGCTTTCCATAGTGGTGTACCAGCACAGCCCTGATGTATGTGGCTTAGCTCCGGTTAAGGAGCTACTGCAAGCATGGCATTAGCCATAGCATAGCCTAAGTTTTGGCTAGCTTAAGCCATTATTTTTAATATTGAGTATTTTTTATTTTGGCGCTAGGGCTGTAACTGCTGCGAATGACCTTGGCCGTGATTAAGCCCAGCGGGATGTATACCGCTGCCCAGCTTAGGCTGAGCAAAGCCTCGCCGGTAAACCAGTTAATAGAGCCATCGGCCAATAACTCGCCGCTGCCGGTTTGATAGGGTACAACGTAAAATTTGCTCATAATAAAAGGCATTACACAGCCGTAGAGTATTAATATGGCTGGGGCTAGCAGGCTGGTTTTAACGGCTTTTAAATCCAGCTCCTGCACGGGGGTGCGGTGCAAGCGCATTCTATAAACCGCTTCGGCGCGGCTGACCTTAGTCAGTTTGGAAATGATCATCACCGTGGCCAGGCTCATAACGCCGCCAATTAAGGCTGGGTCTAAATAGCTGGGCAAAGTAATAAAGCCAAAGGTTTGCAGGCCGGCGGGCAGCACATTAAAAACAAACCCTGCTGCCATGCCCCAAAAGGCGGCGCTTTCACTGATGTTTTTGCTCCATACGCTCATTAATGCCACTGGCCCCCAAGAGGAGGCAAAGAGGGTGCCTATAAACATCATTAACCAAAAAATATTGGGCGGAAAATATAAGCTGGCCAGCAGTACGATAATACCTATGGCTAACATCACTATGCGGGTAAAGCGCAGGCTTAGGGCCTCGCTGGTTTCGCTGTGTTTAATAATGTCATTACTGGCGCTAAAGCCCACCAGGGATAAGAAGGTAGAGGCTGAAGACAGCGCTGCGGCCATAATACCGGCTAACAGCAAGGCCCCTAAAAACTCGGGCACCATATTTTTAGCCGCCCAAATCATCGCGCTCTCTACGGGTTCTATGCTGGGGTTGGCTAAGTTAATCAGCCCACCGGCCCCGTAAATCATTATTTGTAAAAGAATAACCGCCAGTGCGGCATACACCGAGGCGCGTATAACCACATGCTCATTTTTGGCCATTAAATGGCGGCTGGCTTGCCAGGGGCTAACGGCATATACCAGACTCCAGGCTATATCGATGATCAGCACCCATATCAAAAAGTCCATGGCGGTGGGCCAATCGGTACCGGGGCCAATCACCCCGTGCCAAGAGGCGATGCCGGGTTTACTTTGCAGTTGGCTGAGGCTTTCTACCGCCGTAGCTATGCCGCCTAAATCGTTAACAATAAAACCAATAAAAAAGACGGTGGCAAAGACAAATAATAAAAACATCAAGGTGTCGGTAAGAATAACCCCTTGAGAGCCAGAGTACATGGTAAATAAGGTATAGCTTAGCCAGGCTATTAGCAGGCTTTGATTAAAACTCAGGGCGGTGAGGTCGGATAGTAGCAACGCCGCGCCTTGCGTAACCACTAATAAGTAGCCTCCCAGGGCCACAATAATGGTTAAACCAGACACTTGTTGTACCCGCTGGCTATTAAAGCGTTGGCCAAAAAAATCCGCCACGGTGGGCGCGCGGCTACGGCGCAGGTAGCGGCCAAACAGTAGGCCGCCATAAATATAACCAGTGCAAGCCACTGCGGGTAATAAAAGATAAGGCCCCATTTGCCCGCTATAGGTAAAGCCAGCCTCGCCTAAAAAAATAGTAGAGCTAAACACGCTGGCTACTAAAGTGCCCACAATTAATAGCGTGGGGGCGCGTCGGCCGGCCACAAAGTAATCGTCTAAATGTTTAACGCTGCGGCCAACAACGCTGCCTATGATGACGAAAATGGCAATGCTGATAGCAATGGTAAGGGTGAATATATCCACAGGTAAGCCTTTTATTATAAGTGTTTGCAGTTGTTTTATTATTAGCGAGAAGTTTATAACAAGTTGCTGCAAGAAATCTTTGAGGGTAAGGCCAATTTGTCAGCTAGTGTCATGTAAGCTGTTAGTGAATATGCCCCTCACTTTATTTTAGGCAGCAGGCAGGCAAAGCTCGGAGGTGTAGAGGCCGTTTTCTTGATGGCTAGTAAATGCACCGTTGTGCGCAATAGCTATCTCTTTAACAATTTCTAGGCCAAAGCCCGTGGAGCTATAGAGCATATTGTCGGTATGGCCATGGGCAACTTTTTTCTCGCAGATAGTATTGCTGATAGTGATGAGTAGCTGTTTCTGCTGCTGGCTGGAACTAATAGTTATGGTGCTTAGCTCAGGCGAAAATTTAATGGCGTTGATTAATAGGTTGCTTAATGCCTGCTCTATACGCTGGTGATCACAATAAACCTGGTGGCTGGGATTGATGTCGGTACGTATATCAACTCTGGCATCGTTAATTAAAAGGGCTAAATTAGTGTTAGTGTCGTTAATGAGTTGATCTAAGGCATGATTGTTCTGGTTAAGTTGTATTTTGCCTGTAGCTAAGGCGGCGCTGTCTAGCAGTGTGTTAACAAATTCTAAGGCTTGCTTAGCCGTTTTATCAATACTGCTTAACGCTAGTTGTATACGTGTAAGGGGAACGTTGGGCTTGGTAGCCATTTTGGTAAAACTAATAATGGCGCCCAAGGGGCTGCGCAAATCGTGAGAAACATAGCCTACAAAACGGTGCAGCTGTTGATTTAGGGCGAGTAGTTTCTCTTCTTTTTGGCGCAGTGAAATAAACGTGCCTATAGAGTTGGCCATAAGCTCAATCAGATCGTGCTCGTGTATAGAAAAACCATGCTTACGGCAGTTAGTAGAGGTGAAGTTAAGTGTGCCAAAAATTTGATTATTGACATAAATTGGAGCCGACAAATAAGCCTCTAATTTAAGGTTTTGATAAACCGGGTGGCTGTTCATATACTCTAACTGGCCTACGTTAGGAAAGCCAACAATAGACTGGCTTTTGATAACTTCATAGCAGTAGGTTTCTTGCAGAGCAAAGACCTGGTCTTTTTTAAGCACCTCTAAGGGGCTAATAACATCGCACACTGTGTAGTCATCATTTTCTATACGGCTAACAATGCCGGTTTCTAAACCAAATATATCGATGCCGGATAATATGTACTGGTGTATGAGTTCATCAAAGCTAGCAAATTGAGTGGCGGTTAATTGATGTATACGTTTTAAATTCGCCAGCATAGCTTTTAGTTGTTGCTGCTCGCTAACCGAGGAGTCCATTTTTATAAAGGCATCGTTATTTACAAACTCAGGGTATGGCATGCTCTAGTCCTGATAGCGGTTATTATGTGTTATTAAGCTAATACGTGAGCGCTTATAATTTTATTAAAGCTAACTAAGTCAAAGTCACCTTTAATTTCAAAGCGTACCTTACCCACTTCACTTACATATAACTCAATTTCACAGTCTAGGTCCAGAGTGCCAGATGTTTCAACCGAAAAGCAGTGTATTTTGCTATAGGGTATAGAGGTGAAATCTACTTTAGAGCCGGTTAAGCCCTGTACATTAGCGGCGACTATGCGCTTATTAGTAAATACCACCTGGTCTCTAACGGTTTTAAATACTGCAAATATTGTTTCGCCGTCAATGAGAAAGCTGTTGATGTGAGGGTGGGCTTTATCATTGTCTATAGGCTTTAGTTTAAAAACCTCGGACTTGTCAAAATCAATCATAGCTATACCTATAGGCACTAAGGCTTGGGGGATGACTTTTATTTATAGCATGATTTGATTGGGAAGGGGGGAGAAAAGCCAGTAAGACTAATTAAGAGTATGTTTAGGTGGGTCTGGTAGGCACAGTTTGGCTATTTCATCAACTATGGTTTGGGTTTTTTTGTTGCTGTGGTCGTCTAATGGTTGATAAAACGAGAACACGAGATGAGTAATAACTTTTTCTTTAGCGCTATTGGTCGCGGCTGGCTGGTAGGTAAACTTTTTAATCGCCTTTAATGCGGCTTTTTGAAATCGTTTGCTGGTGTTGGGTGGAACTTTAATAACTGTTGGGTTATGAACTCGGCCGTCTTGACCAATAATAAAAGCTATATTTACGCAGGTCGCTTTATCGATGCTCCTTGCGCTATAAGGGAATGAGGGATAGGGAGTGGCTATAGGCGTCCAATAGTGATGTAAGTTTTCACTGCTAACCACAATATTGGCCGTTATAACGGGGTCGTTGCTAGTCGGAGTTTGGGGCGGCGCCGTGCAACCTATAAGACTTAGGTATAACAAAATTGTAGCTAATCGCATATCAACATCCTTGTTAACTGTTCTGGCTGGTTTAGGGCATAGGATAACTGGCAATTTCATCGGCCAGATAATCTTTTAGTGTGCCTAGGTAAGGCTCGTAGTTTTGCCACTGCTCTACACCCTGCTTATAAATAGGTTGTCTCACCTGCTCGGAGCTAGGGGTGCGCACGGAGCGCTCGGTTTTATAAAAGTCTAAGCAAGCCTGCTCAAAGGGAAGCTCGCAGTAATCCAGTATGCGGCGTACCTGCGTTTCTAAATCGGCCACCACATGCTCGTAGTGTACGCGTAGTACACGGCCGGGTAGAACTTGGTCCCAATGATCCATGAGCGCAACATAGCTTTTGTAATAACGGGCTATTTCTTCTAGGCCACAAGTAAACTCCTGGCCATCGGCGAAGAGTTGTTTAAAGCCGCTAAAGCAACAGGCCATAGGGTGGCGCCTGGCATCGATGATTTTGGCGTTGGGGAACATGCAGTGGATTAAACCTATATGCCTAAAGTTGTTGGGCATTTTATCGATAAAATAGGGGGCGCCCTCTCTATAACATTGCGTGTCGCGAATAAAATCGTCAGCAAATTGCTTGAAATCATCATTGCCCAGCTCGGTTAATATCTGCGGGTAGCGGCTTTCCTCTGTTTGCATACGCCTGCCGTTAAGCTTGTGAGCTAGGGCAATCATATTGGGCAGCTCCATGGTGCCATCAACCTGAGAATGCGAGGCGAGTATTTGTTCTAAAAGGGTAGAACCTACCCGTGGTAACCCTACTATAAAAATTGGGTCTTTAGCGTTGCTGCCATAGCCTTTTGTTTTACTGAAAAATTCTTGGTTGCATACTTGGCTTTGTTTTTTTAGTGCTTCGTCAAGTATGTCTGCATTGTAACGTAACTGGCTTTTCTTGAGCTGGTTGCCTTGCTCGTAATATTGAAAAGATTGTTGGTAGTCTTTTCTATCTTCGTAAGCTTTGCCTAATGCAAAGCAGATGTGAAATTTATCAATTAAGGTAGTGCTTGATTTTTCAATTAGCTCCTTCATTTGTTGTATTTCAGTGTCTTCAAAGCGATAGGTTTTTAAATTTGCTAAACTCCAATAGGCGTCACCAAAATCAGATCTAGCTTGGTATGCTCTTTTATAAGCTTGTATGCCTTCTTCCACACGACCTATGGTTTTTAAGGCGTGGCCAACCATTAGGTGAGGCATTTCAAGTTGCGGGTTTCTTTTTATTACTTCAGCATAAATTTCCAGTGCTTGTTCATGGCGGCCTAAAGAAACATGTTGGCTGGCCAAAGAGGTTTCAAAAGCGATATTGCCCGGGTATTCCTTACATAAATATTCTGCTTGCTCTAGTGCCTGCTCAAATTTTTGTCGCTTGTGAAGTATGGTTACGTAGTCGTGCCTAGCTAGCCAGTTGTTGGGTTCAAACTTAACACAGTGCTCAAGTAAAAATTCGGCGTCGTCATACACATACTGGCGCATACCTAGATCGGCTAGAAGGCGCATGCCTTCAACATGTGTTTTGTTTTTCTTTAAAAATGCACGGCAAATTTGTTCAGCTTGATAAAGTTTTTCTTCATGGATTAAGGAGCTTACGGTAATAAGCTCCTTGGGTAGTTTGCTTAGCCGCTGATATTCTGACTCGGCAAGGTTTAAACCTTGTTGATTTTTATCTATACGATAGAGATGAATTAATTCGCGCCAAGATGCATGTAGCGCAGGGTTGTGTTTTACGGCTTTTTCATAAGCTGCCAGTGTTTCTTTGTGGCTTGCGGTGAGCTTGAGGTTGTGCCCTTGTTCTTGATATGCGCGACCATAATTGGGGTTAATCTCTAATAGCTTGGCAAGGGTTTTTAATGACTCTTGAGGTTGTTTTTGGTAGCGCTGACAAACGGCTAGTAGATAAAGAACTTCAATATTTTCAGGGTCTTGTTTGAGTAGCTCTTGGCCGGATTGCAAGGCCTCTTGAAGCTGACCCGCCTGCAATTGTTTTTGCGCAGCTGCAAGAGCTGTGCGTATATCGGTTGTACTGTCGTGATTGGTTACATCATTCATAGGGGGGTACTTAGTTATTTATCAGCTTTTATTATTACAGTAGGTTCAGGAAACTTATAAAAGTTAACAGCCTTAATCGCTATCTTATAGAGTGCGGTTGCGAAAAAAAAGGGGTAACCGTAATGGTTACCCCTTTTTAGTCTTTACAGACTTTGCTTAAAAGTCATAAGCCATGCGTATACCAATAGTACGGGGCCTATTGGTGGTCACACGTAATTCGGAATCTAACGAGTTAATAAATAACTCAGCACGCTCGTCAGTTAGGTTTTCACCAAATAGTTCCACACCTAAAGATTCATTAATCTGCATACCTATAGAGGCATCGACACCGATATAGGAATCTTGCTTATAGCGGTTAGCTTCAACAATTGAGCTGTATTGTGAATCTGTAAAAGAATACACAATTTGTGCATAAGGTGAGTACTGGGCGTCAGCCATTTCGTAACGCGCTCTGAGGTTGTATTGCAACTCTGGGGCTAAAGCTAGCTGCTCACCTTCTTCAATAAATAACAGGTTGCCCGTAGGGGTTCCGTCATCAGTTAAAGTAGGTGCAGAAGCCATTTCTGCTTGGTTCCATGAGAAAGAAGCAAAAAGCGTTAGCTCTTCAGTAGCTGCGTAGCTGACATCGCCTTCAAGGCCCCAAACCTCTGCGTCAGCCGCGTTAGCTACAAAGGTTAGTACACCAAAGTTGGCTATATCAAGAACGCCAATTTGCATATCTTTCCAGTCCACATGGTAGAGCGCACCGTTGAAACGCAGGCTGCCGTCTAGCATATCAAGCTTCCAACCTATTTCTTGGCTGGTTACTTCATCGGTTTCATAGCTTTCTGGTACGCCTTCAGCGCGGTTAAAGCCACCAGGGCGGAAACCCTCAGAGTAGGTGTAGTAAAGCAAGGTGTCTTCGTTGGGGGTAAACTCCAGGGTAACCTTAACAACGTCGCCGCTTTCTTTACCGGGTGCAACATCTTTTAAGATTTCATCGTAGTTGCGACCATAATCACCATCGTCTCTAGATGCGAAGCTAGAAGAACCAACTAGGTTGTATTCAATGTCGTAGTAACGATAGCCAAAAGTGGCGGAGAAAGAATCAGGAACGATGTCGTAACTTATTTCACCAAATGCGGCCAACTGCTCTTCGCTACGGGTAGCATCGTTAATAAAGGTTGTTCCTGCTGGACGCAAGCCCGACTTAAACTGGGTGGCACCAGATAGAGGTGCATTACGGAATAAACCAGCATCGATAGAGCCTGGGATAACAAATTGTGTGTCTACAGATGTTTCGGCATCATCGTAGTAAACACCAGCTACAGTGTTAAGGCGCTCGCCTATGTAACTGAAACGAAATTCATGTGTTTGGCGAGTATTTTCTACTAGGCTATCGACGCTTTGAGTTGGGTCGCCACACACAGTGTAGGCTGGGTAGTTACAAATATAATACGCGGCATAAGTACCAATGGCGGTATAGCCTGTGTAGTCGTAGCTACTATTAACTTCCCTATCCAAATATGAGCCAGCATAAACTAAATCGAAGTCATTAATATGGCCGTTGATAGTGATGCCGTACTGTTGGAACTTGTCTTCGTTTTCATCAGGCGAAAAGCGCTGAACTTCTAGGTCGCCTACCCCTTTGCTGTTTGGGTCCAGTTGTTCGATAAAGTCGGGTGAGTGGTCAAATACACCATCGACATCTAGTTTTTGGTTCATGTATTGAAACAACGCATCCCAGTCGTCGTTGATAGACATGGCTATGCCTAAACGTGCACCAGTATAAACAGTTTCGTTAAAGTCTTTCTCTACAAACTTTGAGTTGTTTACCGTTAGTGCTGTAGCTCCTGTGGGGAAGGAAAGGTCATTTTCATTAAATGTTCTTTCGCCATAGACATTGTCTATGAAACCACCCTGTGTCACACGATAGCCAACTAAGCGGGCAGCAAGTTTGTCTTCTACTAAGGGGACGTTAACCACACCTTCAAAGCTATGGCTTTCTGAGCCATTCTTGGTGGTTGATAGGCTTACGTCAACGCCACCAGAAAATTCGTTTAGTTGCGGTTTGTTGGTAATCAAACGCACCGTACCGGCCTGTGAGCTGGCACCAAATAAAGTACCTTGTGGCCCGGGTAGTACTTCCACACGCTCAAGGTCGGCGGCGTATACATCTAAGTTGCGGCCGGTGGAACTTACCGGTTGCTCATCTAGGTATAAGGCGACGTTAGGTACGGGGGCGCCTATCTCTACCGAGGTTTGGTCAGAGGAGTCGGTGGCCATACCGCGTATAAATATGGTGGACTGGCCGGGGCCACGGCCGCCCGCATTTACGCCGGGTAAGTATTTGATGTAATCATCAAAATTGCTGATGTTGAGCTGCTCTAGCTTTTCCTCACCCATAGCCTGTACGGAGATGGCAACATCCTGCATGCTTTCAAAGCTTTTGGTGGAGGTTACAACAACTTCTTCTAGGTAGCCCGCTGCGTGGCTGGTCGTAGCGGCAGAGGTTGCGGTAGCGATTAAAATAGCCTGAGCAATTTTATTTCGGCGGAACATAATGGTATCCCCTTGTAATAGTTATAAGGCTTTTTTCGTTCGCAGACTTGCTGTTATTTAAAATTGCGAAGCGAATATAAGCTTTTATTTCTATTTGGTATGTAAAAGTACATTATTAGTTATTATTTATAACGGCCAAATAGTAACTAACATCGTCGAGCAATTAATATAAGCAGAATGTAAAAATTTGTTCGATTTAATAAACAAAAGTAGCAGGCAAGGCTTATAAATGCGAAGTTTTGCAAGCAAAAGTTATAGGGCATAAAAAAACCGGCCTAGGGGCTAAAAATCCTGGCTGGTTAAAAATCATCATTTAACGATGATGTGAGGACGTGCAAAGGTGTGGTTTATTTGGCTTGGCCTGCCTGTTTGTTAGCGGCAAATAAGCACAGCAAATCTAACGCTATGGTGGCACCTGCCAGGGCAGTAATTTCACTAACATCATAGGCTGGAGCTACTTCAACTAGGTCCATGCCTACCAGGTTGATGCCTTGTAGGCCGCGAATAATATGCAGGGCTTGGTGAGTGGACAGGCCACCTACCACTGGTGTGCCAGTGCCTGGGGCATAACAGGGGTCTAGGCAATCTATGTCGAAGGTGAGGTAGCAGGGGCTGTCACCGACTATCTCTTTAATCACGGCGGCGGTTTTTTCTATGCCGTTATCGTGTACCCATTTGGCGTTAAACACGTTATAGCCATGGGTGTCGGGGTTGGCCATGCGCATGCCTACTTGTGCCGAGGTAGCGGGGTTGATTAGGCCTTGCTTGGCAGCGTGGTAAAACATGGTGCCGTGGTCTATGCGGCCGTCTTCATCTTCCCAGGTATCGCTGTGGGCATCAAAATGTATTAATGAGATAGGCCCGTATTTTTCAGCATGGGCTTTAATTATGGGATAGGTAACAAAATGATCACCGCCTAGGGTCAACATGGCGGTGTCTTGCGCCAATATGTGCTGGGCGTGGGCGTGTATTTCGTCGGGCACTAAGTGGGGACGGCCAAAGTCAAAATCACAGTCGCCGTAATCGACCACTGCTAAGCTGTCAAAGGGATCGAAGTCCCAGCCCATTACCGTGCCCCACGACAGGTTAGAGGAAACAGCGCGTACCGCTCTAGGACCTAAACGCGCGCCCGAGCGGTTGGTGGTGGCGAGATCGTAGGGTATGCCAGACACGGCCACATCCACGCCGCGCAGGTCGCGGCTATATTTGCGGCGCATAAAGCTGGTGGCACCAGCGTAGGTAGATTCGGGGGTGCTGCCGTATAGGTCTTCACGGGTAAAGGCGAGGTCGTTAGTTGGCTTAGTCATAAAATACTTTCTTTCTTTGTTTACAATAAATAGGGCCTGGTGGGCAGGCCCTGCTCAGGCTTTTAATGGAAGTTGTAGTTAAGTGTTATGCCATAGGTTGCCGGTTGCTGCCTGTAAACCGTACGGCCAGCGAAGCCCGAAAAAGAATAAGTTTCCGATTCTTCATTGGTGATATTGCGGCCCCACAGCGTCAGCAACCAGCGCTCGTCGTCAGCGCCTATGGAGGCTTGCGCGTTTGCGCCCTTCACTTGGCCGTATTGCGCGTTAATGTCGCCTAGTTGAGCATATTGCTTATCCACCCAGCTGTAACTGGTTTGCAGACGGGCAATAAGATTGTTGCCAATAGTAAATTCGTAGGCAGCGGACGCGTTGTAACTCCATTTTGGCGATTGCGCTAACACAGTGCCTTGGTCAATTGTTGCGCCAATGGCATCAACAAAAGCGATTTCGCTGCCATCAATTGCGCCATTAAAATCGGCATCGCCGGTGGCGTTACCGTTAACCGCTATGTCGCCGCTAATGCCACGTAGCTCTGCAGCGCTAGGTGATTTAGTGACTTCACTATCTAGGTAGGCTATACCCGCGCGCAATGACAATTGATCGGTGGCGAGCCATTCAACATCTAATTCAAAACCTTGCGTTTCTGACTCAGGCACGTTGATCATAGTAGTGTCTAATGTCGCTGCAGCGGTTACATAGTTACTAAAATCATCAGCGGTGTAGGTGATTAAGGATTGCCTGTTTTCGTATTCCATTTTAAAAACAGAACCGTTCAGCTGCATGCTGCCTTCTAGCAATGACCATTTGAAACCTAGCTCAAAGGCTAAAATATCTTCTGGCTCTAAGTAACTCCAGGCATCGCTGTCGATAATAGGCGCACCATAATAAGAGCCACTTTTATAGCTAGTGGATACGCTAGAAAAAACTAATAGCTCGTCATTGGCTTGCCAATCTAAGCCTATCTTACCGGTAATAGCATCTTCGCTGTTGCTTTCATCTTGGCTAACCACGGGGATAATATCGCCAAAGATATCCTCAGTGGCTGCTGCATCAAAGCTACGCTTATCGTTGGAGTAGCGAATACCGGCAATTAATTTAAAGCTATCGTTTAGTTCGGTTTCGGTATGAAGATAGGCACCATAGGAGTCAGTTTTTTGCTCATAGGCGGTGATGAAACGATCGAGGCCATTGGCGTCAGCGTCGGCTGGGTCAAAGCTGCCATTCAATAGTGAGTCGGTTACTAAAAAGGAGTCGTCAAAATATGCTTGGTTTTCAACTACCTCCTCGTAAGAGATATTTACGCCAGTTACCCAAGTGAGTGGACCATCACTGTTACTCACTAGGCGAAACTCTTGTGACCACTGCTCTAGTTCTTCATCCAAAAATAATTCCATGGTTGATACGCTATGACCATCATAATTGTCTAGTACAACGCGCTCATACTGATCAAAAGAAGAGATAGAAATAAACTGGAAGGCATCAAAGTCGTAATTTACTGTTAAAGCAAACCCTGAGCCTTGCTCATCTTTGCCTATGTCTAAAGCGCCCACTGAAACTTTGCTAGGATTCGTTGGGCTGCTAAGCACATCAAAATCAGTTAACAGTAAGGCGTCTTGGGCGCCTTCGTTATGGGGCGATTCAGGTATGGAATTATCTTCGCTGTAATAAGCACGCAATAAGGCGTCACCGTTGTCGCTAATATCAAAAGCTAGTTGCCCGCGCAAAGCCAGCTTGTCGATTTTGCCGTATTCTTTGCCAGTGGCCACATCCTCTTGCCAGCCTTCGCCGGCTTTAACATAGTTAGTAGCGATGCGGCCGCGTATGCCGTCAGTGATAGGGCCAGAAACTATGCCTGTTAAGTCAACAGTTTCATGCGAGCCGTAACCGGCTTCAATCGAGGCTTCAAATTCATCACTAGGTTTGTTGCTGATAAAGTTAATCGCGCCACCGGTGGTGTTTTTTCCGTATAGGGTACCTTGAGGACCTTTTAAGACTTCTACACGTTCTATATCAAATAACTGGCCGCTTAAATAAACGGGGCTGGATGCAAATACCTCATCAGTGTACACACCCACGCCGCTGGTATTGTTGGCATTAAAATCATCCAAGCCTATGCCGCGTATGGCAAAAATGGGGGTGCCGCCAGAGGTGGCATTAACGGTCACTAGGCCAGGAGTCATTGCGCCCAAGTCAGAGGATTGCTCTATGCCTAAGGCTTTTAATCCATCGCCAGACAGTGCGCTGGCCGATACGCCTATATCGTTAACCGACTGCGCACGTTTTTGCGCGGTAACCATCACTTCTTCTAGTACGGCAGCTTGCGCTGTAGAAAAAACACTACTGCTAATTGTGGCGGCAATAATGCTTTTGTGTAAAAAATGTTTATTCACTTTCATTAGACACTCTCGCTATATATAAAAATTATTCTTATGCTCAAGAAATCAAAATAAGATTATTGATGGATCGCTAATCCAAATTTTTACATGAAGAATTTTTAGAGAGTAGTATCCTAAGTGGGTAGGTTTTTTAAACGCTATGCCCAGTATCAACGAAATCAGTATTACTGATTAGCAGATAAGCTTAATAAGAAAATGATTCACCACCAATAATGGTAATATCAGTGAGTATGCTAATATTTTTATTAACGGGGTAGCGAATAGACGACTCTATAAGGTCAGCGTTTTTATAGGGGTGGCCTTGGGCGGTGCCAGCTTTAATGGAATGTAGCGTGGTTTGCAGATCGATGGCATCGCTATAAACCATAGCAGGGATTTTGCTGCTGTCCTCGTCGGGGTGAGCACCGTATAGCAGGGTGTGCGGGTTTATCTGCGTGATAATTAAGTCGGTAGAAGCTATGTAGTCGTCTAGGTTCCCCATTAGCAACCAAGAGGGATAAAGATGATCGCCGGTGAGCAGGATATTATTGCTAATGTCGTGTACGACAATTTCATCTAAGCAGTGACCCGGTGTGGCTAGTACTTTTATTTGCAAACCACCAAGGTCTATTACTTCCATGTGCTGAATTAAGCGGCTGACTTTTAAGGGTGGCAGGGCCAGCCCTTCGGCAGCGCCTAGGTGCACGGATTCTGGAATATGAAACAGTCCATCACTTTTTTTAAAGCTGCGCAGGTAGGGCGTATTCATTAGCCAGATTTCGTCGAAGCGTGCGATGCCACCCAAATGGTCAAAATGTAAATGAGAGGGGATAACGGCAACGGGCTTGTCGGTAATAGTGCGTATAACTTCGGTAATATCATGTTGGAGGTTTGCACCAGCGTCAAACATTAACGCTTTTTCTGCTCCTACTATGAGGTAGGAGTAGTTGGCTTGGTAATAATTGGGTTCGCCTATGGCATACAATGACGGACTTAATTGATGTACCACAAAGGCATTATTATAAAAGCTTGTAGTCGATGGTTTTGCATCAACCAGTGGCTCAGCCAAGCAAAATGCCGTATGGGCAAGAAAAAAACAGCATAAAAAATATTTGAGCATACTGCCCCCACTTTTTACAGATGATGGTTCATGGTGTAGTCATAGCCAGCTTTGCTTTGGCCGCGGGTATTAGCCACATAATGATTAGACTCAATATAGTTAAGCCGCAGGCCATCCAAATGGCGGGGCCATACAGGCCGCCAGCTACTAAAAATGCGGCTATAGCAGGGCCAGCTGAATTGCCTACCAGATTGGTGAATTGCCCAGCCACTACCACGGTGCCGGTTTGATCCAAGTCGGCTTGAATGCTCAGGAAGTAGGGCCAGCAAAATGCCCAAGCCATAGAAAATATGCCTATGCCCAGGGTGTAACCGCTGGGTGTGTGTATAGTCATTAATATCAGTAGGCCTATGACTTGCAGGATAAGCCCGGCGCTAAGTGGTTTGATATAACCAAAACGGTCTTTTAAATACGTTACCAACAGGGCACCTAAAACAGAAATGCCGGTAATGATAGCGATAATATTGCCTGAGGCTTCCACGCTTAAGTTAGCGTCCATGCCCATGCGATCGGCGTAAGCCCAAATGGCGGCAGTAGCTGCGCCGTAAACACCTAAGCCAATAAGAGAGAGTAAGGCCGGGGCTTGAAAAATTAATTTAGTTTCTAGTGTATCCAGCTCATTGTTAGCCGCTGGCAAAGGGTAATTTATAAAGATAGGCGTGGCGATTAAAGCCAGTAGTTCTAGGCCAATAATAATCTGCATCATGCCATTAAACTCGATGCTGGCTAATGACTCCGCTAAAAAATACATCCCTATAGCCGGCAGTAAAAACTGGCAGCCTATATAAATGCCATAACCTTTTTCTGAATGACTAAGCCTGGCGATAGCCGCGCCTGCCGCTGCCATCGCGGCGCCGCCAGCCATGCCCGAACAAAAGCGCAGCACAGTAAAAATGCTTAAGTCATGAAAGTAGAGGCTTAATACATCAAACACTACCATCATGGCCAAGCCTATACTGGCCACCTTATGCAGTGGCCAGTGCTTGGTTTTAAGCGAAACGATCAGGGTGATAATGGCAACACCGGCCAAATTAATAGAGGAGACCCAGCCAGCGGTATCGGCGTCAAAACCTAAGTAGTCTATATAAGCCCCTACCAATATGGGCAGTATCATTAGCGAATATAGCCCTATGGTGCCGATTAGGCCTATGAGTAGCAGGCTAAGGCTGCCATTGGGGTTAAAACGTTGAATAAAGGCTTTCAGCATGGGCATACACTATTATTTTTAAGCTAAGTCTAACAGTGTATGTGATTTGCGCAGAGTTGCTATACCCACTTGGGATAGCGGCTAGTAGTTGCGCTAAGTCATATAGGCTTGCAGTGGATCGCCGCTATCTGAGGCTTTGGCAGAAGATAGGGCATCAATAAATAAATAAAATAACTCCGCCTGCGAGCTAATATCTAATTTTTGATAAATGCGTTTGCGGTGTAGCTTAACCGTGGCCAAGGATATATTCATGCGCTCGGCAGCAGCCTTATTAGAGTGACCGTGTAGCACTAGCTGTAAAACATCGTGCTCACGGGGGGTGAGCAGGGTGCTGCCAAAGTTTTTTAGTGCCTGTTGCAGAGCTTGATTAAGATTACTTTTATTATTTTGGTCGGGGTAGTGATGGCTATCTTGCAATAACCAGTGTTTGCTAAGCAGCTCGGTAATCAGGTGGCTAATGCTATTTAAAAAGCGTAGGGTTTTTACGCTAAAACTTTTGCCTGGGCGTGCATGGCTAATGGAAAAGTGTAGGTGTTGATGATGGGGTAAGGCCACAACATAGCTCAGCTCATCGGTGACATGGGTGGCTTTATAATAATGGCGGAAAAACTCTGTTTTTTTGAAGTTGTCGGGAGCTATATCTTTTAAACGGTAGGCTCCATTGGCTATGCCTTGTAGGCTGGCTTGATAATAGGGGTCAAAAATATAAGGGCCGTTAATATAGCTGCTGACTTGCAGAGCGTAGTGCTCTTCACTGTCAACATTGGAGTAAATGCATTGTGGCCGTTGTTGATCAGAAAAATATAAAAATAATAAATCGCTGACTTCCTCAAAACAGGAAAAGGCTTGGCACAGCGCGGGGTAAAAGGTGTCGCTGCCTAAGCTGGCAACGACGTTGCCTAGTTGGTTTAAGCATTGCTGCTGATTATGCATGGGCTAGGTTCATAGGGTAAAAGGTAGTAATGGACTAACCCTAGCATAAATAAAGCGGCAGCCGAAACAATAACGGCCCATCATGGGCCGTTTGCTAAACACGTTGTTTTACTACTAGCCCCAAATTTCTTCATCACTGGGCACGTATTTGTCTTCTTGGGTAAAGCCTATACGCTGGGTGTTTATCATGTGCTTGTAATTAAAGTTTTCAGAAATCGAGTTATTGCCCCAAGAGCCACAACCCAAGGTGCCGGTGGGGATAAAACCGTTCTTCAGTGAGCCGCCTACCGACAACGAGCCAGGCTCATTCACTGCTACGCGGCTAACGGGTAAGGATAGGCCTATCTTGGCAATGTTTTGTTCAGAACTGGAGTGTATAGCGCAGGTGTGGCCCTTGCCTTTAATCTCTAAATTAGCGCGAGCAATGGCGATGGCCTCGTCCAAGGTATCGTATTCAAAGGCAGCGAGTACTGGGCACATTTTTTCGCTACGTAATACATCGTCGGCCGCACCATTGGATTTGAGCATAATCACGCGGGTATCTTCCGGTACGTCTACACCAGCCAGTTTGGCGATGGTTTGCACGCTTTGGCCTACTACTTCTTTAGTATTGTAGCCGTTTTCAAAAATAACATTGCGGAATTTATCGACGGTGTTTTGGTCGTCAATGTAAAAAGCGCCATTGGCTTTAAAGGCGGCAATCACTTTGTCGAAATCTTTACGTGGCGCAATAACGGTTTGGTCGCCAGAGCAGATGATGCCGTTATCAAAAGCGCGGCCGGTAATGACTTTCCCCGCCGCTTGCTGGTAGTCGATGTTGTCATCAAAAATTGTTTGCACATTGCCTGCGCCTACACCAAAAGAGGGTTTGCCGCTGCTATAGGCTGCAGCCACCATGGCGGGGCCGCCGGTAGCTACCAGCACATCTACGCTGGACATCAGCTCGTTGGTTAAGGGCAGTGAAGGTTCGGCTATGCACTGAATAAGATTATCCGGCGCGCCCAATTTTTTAAGCTCGGCGTTAATCATATTGGCGGCTTTAAGCGTGGTTTTTTTTGCGCGCGGATGCGGTGCCACAATTAAACTGTTAGCGCCTTTAAGGGCAAACATGGCGTTACACATAATGGTCATCACCGGGCTGGTGGTGGGGATAACCGCACCCACTACCCCTACTGGCTTAGCAATGGTGATAATGCCTTGGGCATCTTTGGGTTCTATGATGCCCACCGATTTTTTGCCTTTAAGATAATTCCAAACATTGCGCGACTTGCCTTGGTTTTTGAGGGTTTTATCTTTGATATTACCCATTTCGGTTTCTTCATAGGTGTCTATGGCTAGCTCTTCGGCATTATCAAAAACGACTTTACCTACGGCGCGCACTAAGGCGTCGATTTGTTCTTGTGTATAGTGCTCTATGCCCTGTAGGGCGATGCGTGCTTTGTCTAGCATTTCGGTAATGGTTTGGCTCACGGTGTACTCCTGTTGCAGTTTGTTATTGTCTAAGCTGAAAGCGCCAGCTTTGAGTATAGCGTTGTTGCTGAAAAAACCGTCTAACGCGAAAGGGGTATAATAAGACTGTTTCCGGGCATAAAAAAGGGGCTGAAATATCAGCCCCTTTTTTGCAGTCACAGCATTTATCGCGCGTTTATAGCTTGATAAAAACGGTTTTGGTTTCTAAGAAATAAGCCAATTGCTCGGGGCCCATGTCTTTACCTATGCCCGACTGCTTAAAGCCACCAAAGGGCAGGCTGTAGTCGCCGCCGTCATGGGTGTTAACGCTAACGCCACCGGCATGTAGGTTTTTAACACAGCGGTGGGCTCTGCTGATGTCTTGTGTGAAGACGCTGGCCGCCAAGCCAAAATCGCTGTCGTTAGCTAAGCGCATGGCTTCTTCTTCGGTGTCGAAAGGTTGGATGACCAATACGGGGCCAAAGATTTCTTCACGCACTATACGCATGTCGTTAGTGGTGTCGGCAAAAATGGTGGGCTGTATGTAATAGCCTGGGCGATCAACCGCTTCGCCACCTTTGACTAAACGCGCACCTTCTTCTTTACCGATATTGATGTAGTTCATTACCGAGTTGAATTGGGCTTTAGAAATTTGCGGGCCCTGAGTGGTTTCTGGGTTTAGCGGATCGCCGATCACTACATCGTCCAGAGCTTTGGCTACGGCTTGTACGGTCTCTTCGTAAATGCCGCGCTGCACGTATAAACGTGAGCCTGCACTACACACTTGGCCAGAGTTAAAGAACACACTATTGATGCAGCTTTCGGCAACATCGGCGATGTTGGCGTCATCAAAGGCCACCATAGGCGATTTTCCGCCTAGCTCTAGGGTCACGTGGGTGATGTTTTCTACCGCTGCTTTACCCACAATCTTACCGACAGGGGTAGAGCCAGTGAAAGAGACTTTGTTAATACCGGGGTGAGCGGCTAGGTGGCTGCCCACGGTGCTGCCTTTACCGGTTACTATGTTAACTACGCCTTTAGGTAGGCCTGCCTCTTGGCATAATTTAGCGAAGTACAGCATGCTGATGGGGGTGATTTCAGCAGGCTTTAATACTACGGTACAGCCTACGGTTAAGGGCGCGGCCAGTTTCCACATGGCCATGTTTAAAGGCCAGTTCCAAGGCACGATAGCGCCTACTACACCTACCGGTTGCTTAAGGGTGTAACCAAAGGCATCGGGGGTAGAAACGTCGCGGGTAGCGCCGTCTATTTTGGTGGCCCAGCCAGCCATGTAACGCAAAAAGTCTATAGAGCCCATGATGTCTACGGGCATACAGCCGCTAATGGCTTTACCGGCGTCCAGGCTTTCCAGCTCAGCCAGGGTTTGCGCGTTGGCTTCCATTACGTCTGCTAGTTTTAATAGCAGTGCTTGTCTGTCCATGGGGCTTAGGCGTGACCACTCGCTGTCTTCAAAGGCTTGGCGGGCAGCGGCTACGGCAGCGTCTACGTCAGCTTCGTTGCCCATGGTAACGGTGATCAGTTCGCCGCCGTTGGCAGGGTCTTCTATAGTGGAAACCTGGCCGCTGGCAGACTCTACAAACTCACCGTTGATAAACATTTTGTGGTGTTTGCCTAGAAAGTTGCGAGTTTCTTCGGTGACATTGTATTTGTCTATATTAGCTTGGGTTATGGCATCCATAATGGGCTCTCTTTATTAATCTGTATGGGGATTACATCTTGTTTAAAAGATGTGTAGCAGTTTAGAGGGGATTATACGGCAGGGCTAGAACAAAACACCCCACCATATATGGGGTGTTTTGTATTTTTGTGTAATAAAAAGTAAAGTTTTAGTTACCAGTGGCCCTGCTCTTTCATTTTCTCACCCGCATCAATAATTGCTTTGCGTAGAGTGCTAACAATAAAGTCGGCCTCTTCTTTGGTGAGCACCAGTGGTGGTGACATTACGTTGAGGTTAACGATGGGGCGCACAATCAAGCCCATGGCGTCAGCTTCGTTAGATACTTGCTTGCCTATATCCAGCTCTTCAGGGAAGTTCTCTTTGGTCTCTTTGTTTTTAACCAATTCCACGCACACCATTAGGTGCGAACCGCGCACGTCACCCACCATGTCCAGGTCACGCAAGGTGTTGAGCTGCTCCATAAAATAGGGGCCTACGTCGCGCACGTGTTCTAAGATCTTCTCGTTTTCCAGTATCTCTATGTTTTTCAGTGCCGCGGCACAGCTAACCGGGTGGCCGCTGTAAGTGTAGCCGTGGGCATAGTAGTAGCCTTGGTCGGCTTGTGAGATACCTTCAAAAATGGCATCAGAGAAAATCATCGCACCTATGGGTAAGTAGCCGGAAGACAGGCCTTTAGCACAGGTAATAATATCGGGCACGATACCAAAGACGGATTCAGAGGCAAACCACTGGCCTAAACGGCCAAAGCCAGTTACCACTTCATCAGAGATATACAGTATGTCGTTGGCTTTACAGATTTCCCAGATGCGCTTTAAGTAGTTAGCGGGAGGTAAAACCACACCGCCAGCACCCATGATGGGCTCGGCAATAAAGGCTGCCACTTTGTCGGCACCGCCTAGCTCTTCAACTTTGGCTTCAAATTCGGCCACTAGTTTGTCGGCAAATTCTTGCTCAGATAAGCCTTTACCGTAGCGGTAGTAGTTAGGTGAGCTTAAGTGGTGGATGTCGTCAGACTTAAAGTCGAAAAAGTCGGGGTGGTCGCCAGCTTTGCCGCCTAAAGACATAGCCGCATAAGTGGTGCCATGGTAGGCGTCTTTACGTGAGATAAAGTGTTTCTTATCTTTTTTACCGCGGCAGTTATTGTACATTTGCACGGTGCGGTAGGCGCTATCTACAGCGGTAGAGCCGCCACAGGTAAAGAACACATGGTTTAAGTGGCCGGGGGCCAGATCGGCTAATTTTTTAGCCAGTTTTGCGGCGGGCACGTTAGTCATGTCTACAAAGGGGCTGGCGTAAGACAGCTCACGCACTTGCTCGGCAATCACATCGGCCATTTCATCGCGGCCCAAGCCTATGTTGTTGCACCATAGGCCACCTACGGCGTCTAGGTATTTGTTACCCTCGGTGTCCCAAATAAATGAGCCTACACCTTTGGCGATAGGTAGGGCACCTTCTTCGGGGAATACGTCGAAGATCTGGTAAGGGTGCAGGTGATGATCCCTATCCATATCGATAATAGCTTGGGTTTCGTCAGCACTAAGTTGGCCTTTGTGGGCCGCCGAGTTGTTAGAAGACATGGTCTGCTCCGTAAAACAAAAGAGTTATGTATTAAGTCGAAAATGAGTTTGAAGGAGTTTAAAAGGGTTTTATATACCCTTTAGGGGTGATGCGTTTACTGGTGTTTCGCCGCTATTAACGGAGTTTGTAAAAAGTTAACCGCAACTTTTTACACTTTAGCCACTGTATATAGGTGCTTTTGCAACACCGCGCCAGCCAAAATGCTTGATGTCTTATATTACAACTTACCTATAATAGTGTTTAATGAAACCTATCCATCTAAGTGAACGGTTAAGCGATGAGTGAAGTACAGGCCTTTGATAAAACTAGCCCTTGGCTAGAGCGTGTTTCGGCGGTGATATCGGCGCTGGGCAGTGATGCTTTTTGGCCTTGTTTGGCCGATTTAATCGGCGGCGCAGTGGCCATAGATGATTTTATGGTGTTGTTGTTTATGCGTGGCCAAACCCCGGTTATTTTGCATGGCCGCTCATCGCAAACGGAAATTAGTCTACTGGAAAAATCCTATATTAATGGCGCCTATGTGCTGGACCCTTGCTTCCAAGCGGCTAGGCGCCAGCAGTGGGGTTACTACAGCTTTGTGGAGATTGCCCCCGATGGCTTTTATGACAGTGAGCTGTACAGCATTTATCATGCCCAATCCATCATGCTGGATGAAGCAGGTTATTTAATTGAGGGTGAGGGCGAGAGCTTTATTAATATTTCGGTCACTCGCTTTGAAAGCTCACCGGAGTTTAACGCTCAGGAAAAAGCCCTGCTGCAACAGATAGAGCCGGTGGTTGCTGCGGCCGTAAAAGAGTATTTGCGCCAGCATATTAACCGCATAGCCGAAGAGAAGCGGCCGCTACACAAAATGATGGCCGAGGTGTTAGAGCTATTTGGCACCTCACTGCTAACCAGCCGAGAAACCCATGTGATACACCTGATATTGAAAGGCTATTCGGCCAAATCTATCGCTGAACACCTGGATATCTCTATTAATACCGTCAAGCTGCACCGTAAAAATGCCTACGCCAAGCTGGATATATGCTCGCAAAGCGAGCTATTCCACCTCTTTATAGACTCGCTGTCCTGTATAGATGATAACTGCACTCGTGACCCGCTGGTAGATTATTTAAAGGTTCCCGGCTAGATTTTTAGGGTAAAGCTCTGGGCGAGGTTGTTTGGGCAGGTCATTAGCTTGTTATTTGGCTACCCCTTAGGGGTTATTGTTTAAAAAAGCCTGCGCGGTAATATAGCTTTATAGATTTGAGTGGTGGCTCAACCAGGGATTGTCTGTTGTGCGACTCATAATTACCCATCTATGGTCTCTTCACCTTTAGCCCTCGGTCGTACGCGATCGGGGGTTTTTTATTTTACCTTTTTGACTATTGAAACCCTTGAAATAAGGGGCATAAAGCACTATTTTTGCGCTTGTTTGATACGCCTCAAAGCCATTAGTTAAGGCTGCATTACACTGTATTAGTGGTTTCTGGGGAGGAACTTTATTCCCCTTGGCGCTCTAAGCTAGGGGTGATAGTATTGGGCACTGATTTTTTGGAGGTAAACCATGTCAACAGCCTTACAGACTGTACATTTAGTACCGGGGAGCAATCTCAATGCGTACATGCAGACTGTTAATAGCTTTCCTGTACTCTCGGCCGAGCGTGAAAAAGAGCTGGGTGAAGAGCTGTTTTATCATGAAAGCTTAGAGGCAGCCCGTGAACTGGTAATGTCGCACCTGCGCTTTGTGGTACATATCGCCAAATCTTATCAAGGCTATGGCCTACCATTGGCCGACCTGATCCAAGAAGGTAATGTGGGCTTGATGAAGGCGGTTAAACGCTTTAGCCCCGAAAAAGGTGTGCGTTTGGTGTCCTTTGCGGTGCATTGGATTAAAGCCGAAATGCACGAATACGTGCTGCGCAACTGGCGCATAGTGAAAGTCGCCACTACCAAGGCGCAACGTAAATTGTTTTTTAATCTGCGCAGCTCTAAAAAGCGCTTAGCTTGGTTCACTGCCGACGAGGCACAGGCTGTAGCGGATGATTTAGGCGTAGACCTTAAAGAAGTGCTGCGTATGGAGGGTCGTCTAACGGCCACCGATATGGCCTTTGATATGGGCAATGATGATGAAGAGGACGGTTTTGTCGCCCCCGCTCATTACCTAGAGGATCACTCCGCTAACCCCGCAGCCCAGTTAGAAGACAGCAATTGGGAAGAGAACAGCCAGCGCCAGTTACTGGCCGCCCTGAATGTTTTGGATGAGCGCAGCCGCGATATACTGCAAGCGCGTTGGTTAAACGAAGATAAGGCCACGCTGCATGAGTTGGCGGATAAATACGGCGTATCAGCTGAGCGCATACGCCAGCTAGAGGCCAATGCTATGAAAAAGTTAAAAGGCTCTATAGAGCTATAATTTAGCCAGTGATGCTTAAAAACCGCCCCCAGTAGGCGGTTTTTTTATGGCTATGGCAAAGTCATCATTTAACGCCGTTACCTGCGGCAAACGAGGCAGCAATGGCCAAAACATTTCTGATTATCGCCGCTTTTAACGGCTTGTTAGCCGTGGCTATAGGGGCATTTGGGGCTCATGCCTTAAAAACCCGCCTAGCCCCCGACCTGTTGGCGATATACCACACCGCGGTGCAGTATCATTTTTATCACCTGTTGGCCCTATCGCTGGTGGGGCTGCTGTTATTGCAGTGGCCAAGTTCCCGCTATTTGCAGTTTAGCGGCTGGCTATTTATTGCGGGCATCTGCCTTTTTGCGGGCAGCTTATATATACTCGCGCTCACAGGCTTACGTTGGCTGGGGGCGATTACCCCGCTGGGCGGATTAGCGTTTATCGCGGCCTGGTTAAGCATGGCCATGGGCCTATACCACTCCTTGTAGTTAAGAAAGAGTTGCAGAGTTTATTTTGACAGACAACAAACGACCCGCTGACCCCAACAACCCTAAACACAAACCGATTAAAAGTTATGTGCTGCGCACTGGTCGTATGACGGAAAGCCAGCAGGCAGCCTACGATAAATACTGGCCCAGCAAAGGCTTAACGGTAGCCGGCGGTATGCTGGATTTGGCCGCCGTATTTGGCAACAACGGCCCGGTGGTGTTGGAAATAGGCTTTGGCATGGGCTCCTCATTGGTGGCCATGGCGGCCGCTGCCCCACAAAGCAACTACATAGGGGTAGAGGTGCATACTCCGGGTGTGGGCCGCCTGCTGCATTTAATGGGTGAGCAGGGCGTAGAGAATATACGGGTGTTTTGCCACGATGCGGTAGAGGTGTTGGCGCAGTGTATACCCGATAGCAGCCTAGACCGCGTACAAATTTATTTCCCTGATCCCTGGCATAAAAAGCGCCACAATAAACGCCGCTTAATTAAGCCGGAGTTTGTACAGCAATTACGCGCCAAATTAAAAGTGGGTGGCATTATCCATATGGCTACCGACTGGGAGCACTATGCCGAGCAAATGATGGAGGTGATGAGTGCTGCCGAAGGTTTTGCTAATCAAGCGCAGCCCTTTTGTTATTCTGAACGCCCCGATTATCGCCCCTTGACTAAATTTGAACAGCGTGGCCAGCGTTTAGGTCACGGTGTTTGGGATTTATTATTTGAGAAACAAGGCTGAGTGTTAGGCTGTTGCTTTGGCGGATTCGGTGTTGGTAATTTCTGAATCCAGCATGTTGATAAGGTTGATAAACTCCTCATCCATAGTGCTGCCAGCAACAAATAATAAATCCATGCGGGTTTTAAATTCATGCTCTATATCGGTAAACATATCACTTTGAATTTCTGTCATTGTGAGGTTGCCGGTAAAGCTATTTAAATTATCCAAGAACTCATCCACTATCGCCTTACCTTCCTCAGAAAGGTAGCGGTTTTGCTCATCGAGTGAGTCTATAGACGACTTTGCTTTACTGGTTAGTGAGCTTAGAAATTCTTTTCTTTCTTCAGACTGAGCCTGTAGCCGCAGATGATTAATAATACTCGATGCGACTACAAACAGGCTGGATAGTTGTGATAAATACTCCGGTGCTGAGCTGTAATACATATCTTGTATATAGCAGTATAAAGGGCCGCTTTTATAAATGGTGCCGTTATTATTATCCGTCCATGCTTGGTCTTGATGGTCGCTGGCGGATCTAAGCAGTTCTTTAATATCTTTGTTAACGTTGTTATCGGCATTTAGCCAGTGATGCTCATCATCGTCTTTACAGAGTATAGTGATGTTAAGTTTAATGCGTTGAGCGGTTTTTAAAATAGCCTCCAGTATGGCCTTTTCAGTACTGGCGTCAGTGATATGCTGTAAGCCCTCGGCTAAGGCGCTGGAAAATTCACCGCCCGCCAAGCCATCAAAATTGATATTTTCACTGTGTTGTTCGGGCAGTTCTACGGCTGCGCTGACTTCGGCGGCTAATTCGGCTTTGACGTTGTCATCTACCTCTAGCTCTAGCAGCTGTTGCCGCAGATGTTCAGTTTCGTATTCTAAAGTGGCGGTGCATAGTTCGGAGTCGCGCAGTTGTATTCTTAATTTTTCTACCAATTCATCCGATAAGCCGTTATCGCCTCCTTTGTTTTTTGAAAGCTCAGATTCCAGGTGCAAAATAAGCTTACGCTTTTCATTGTTGTTTTCAGCGAGTTTGGCAATTTCTTTTAATGAATGGCTGTATTTTTCTTTGATGTCAGAGATAAGGTAACTAATGGTTTCGCGATTATATTTGTCGGGGGCTTTGCCTTTTTCGGCGTTTTCATTAATGGTTAATTTATCAAAAGCTTCGCGAGTTTCAGACAGGCTGGTTTGCACCTGGGTAATATTGTTACTTTCGTTGAGGCTATCAATTTTTTTAATGGCCTCTTCTTTGCCTAGGTATTTTTCCCTAAGCTCTTTAGTAATGTTTTTTTGTAGCGCTAGCTGTTCTTTTAGTTTGTTTAATTGAAAATCTGACTTGTCGGAGAGCAAGGGGTTGGTGGTTGTTTTAGGCGGGTTTTTAGCGCGTAAATAAGTGACTAGCTTGTAATTAATATTCTTTAAGTCGGACAGCTCTAGGCCTTTGTCTATTAAATTTTCCAGCTCTATAGATAGCAGGTCTTTACGCAGGGTCAGGCCTTGGGTTTGATACTCTTTGTTGGATTTGCTGGCCTTAGTAATGAGTTCGTTAGTGCGCTCGATTTCGCGTTGTAGAAAGGGCTCGGTGTGTAAGCCACTAGCTGTTTGTTTGCTGAATAGTTGTTTGGTCTTTTGCAGGATTTTGGTTTTATGAGCAATGATTACCATAATCATCAGCGTGGCTAAAACTAATATGCTAAGCAGGTAGTAGTACAAAAATCCAGATTCATTAAGTTGTAGCATTGCAGGGTGTTCCCTATACCTTTACATAAATACTGTGCCCTACACAGAGAGAGGCTTTGCAGGGTTATAGCCTATTTGAATAGTTTTTTACTGAGCCTATAGGGTATTAACAGGCTTATATACGGGGTGCTTTTATTGTTGTTATTGCGGCTGTGGTGTTGATTAAGCGCCAGCCTTAGTAATAAAAACACCTGCTATTAATGTAGCAGGTATTTTATAAAATACAGGGGGATAAGGCTAAAAGCAGCGCTTATGGCGCGGTTTTAAACTCTATGTCTACAGGCTCGCCGTAGTAATTAAAGTATTTGAAACCTTTGTTGCGGCTGCCATCAATGCTAACGCCTTCCATCATAAGGTTGCCATTGGGGAACCAGGCCTGTTGTTTGCCGTGCTCTAGGCCATTTTTGAATTGCAGGGCCTGCATCATCTGGCCATTGCTATACCACATCCAAAAAGGGCCGTGGCGCTCGCCTTGCTCATTAAGGCATTTTACCTGGGTGCCGCTAGGTGGTGCTACGCCGATTTTTTTAGTGCCTTCAGGGCAGTTGAAGTCAGCTTGGGCTTGAGCGTGAATATGGGCGCATAGCAGTGACACAGAGATTAGGCGGGTGAAAAAGTGTATGGCTTTCAAAGTACAACTCTCATTGTTGTTGATGGATAAATGAGCTGGGCGGTGATGGCCGCGTGGGCCTTACTATAACGAAAAATAAGCCCCTTCGATAGTTTAGCTCTGCAGCTTGCTGCGGTGATAGGCATAAACCGCTGCGATAAATTGATCGCGCTGCTCAGCTTGTTGTAGTTGATCTTCGTCGGCCACGGGCAGTTGTGGGAAGTTAGCCATTAATTTTTCGGCATAAAGCCCTACGGCAGTGCGTTGCAATTGCTGATTTTTAATAAGCTTTACCTTGCGACTGCCGCAGCTGGGGGAGCCACGTTTAAAAATATAGCCCGATAATTGTAGGTGCTGGGCATAGTGTTGTTGCGCCAGCTGCTGTAACGCATCGGTGACATCTAAGCTGGCAGTTTGGGTACCCACGCAACGGATTTGGCCGTCACGTTCTACTAGGTGTATGGGTTCACGAGGTACCCCCAGGCCTATAGCCATTTCGGGGCAGTAGGCCTGAAACTGGAAGTGCTCGCTAAGTGCCGCCAGTAAGTCGGGTTGATTTTTATCGCTACCGTCGTAGCGCACCGCCTGCCCTAGCAAACAGCTACTCATGCCTATAATGGGTTGGCCTAAATTCACTATGGTCACCTAGTGATTAACAAAGCTTTACTGCCATTTAATGAATTATGGCCCCCACTTTTACTATCTTCATGGAGTTAGTGCCGCCATGGGCATTAATAAAATCGCCTTTGGTAATGATGACTAAATCACCAGGGCTAACCTGTTTGCGACGCAGTAATTCATTAACCACGGTTTGATTCATCTCAGCTGGGGCCACTGCCGAGGTATCAAAGGTGACAGGGATAACACCGCGGTACAGTGCCACGCGGTATTCGGTACGGGCCTTATTAGTAAAGGCAAATACCGGTAGGCTGGAGCTAATACGCGACATAATCAGCGGGGTTTTGCCGGTGTCGGTCAGGCTGATAATCGCTTTCACCCCGGTCAGGTGGTTGGCGGTATACATGGCCGCCAGTGCGATGGCTTCATCAACAGCGCCGAAGTGTTCATGCAGGCGATGGCTGGAGGTTTGGGTTTGCGGCTGGCGTTCGGCCCCCATAATAATACGGCTCATGGCCTCTACGGCCTCTATAGGGAAGGAGCCCGCTGCGGTTTCGGCGCTAAGCATTACCGCATCGGTGCCATCTAATACCGCATTGGCGACATCGAATACTTCGGCGCGGGTGGGCAGGGCGCTGTCTATCATGGATTCCATCATTTGGGTGGCAGTAATCACCGGGGTGTTAAGCTCTTGGCCGCGGCTGATGATGTGTTTTTGCACAGCAATTAATTCGGCATCGCCTATTTCTACCCCCAGGTCGCCACGGGCCACCATCACCGCATCTGAGGCGCGAATAATGCTGTCTAGCACATCGTGGGCAACGGCTTCCGAGCGCTCAATTTTGGCGACTAGGCCGGCATCACCACCCGCTTGGTGCAGTAGCTTGCGGGCCTGCGCTATATCATCGGCGGAACGTACATAGGATACGGCTAAGTAATCCACCTCTATTTGCGCGGCTAATTTAATATCGGCAAAATCTTTTTCGGTGAGGGCATCGGCGGATAAGCCACCGCCTTGGCGGTTAATGCCCTTGTTGTTAGAGAGGGTGCCAGCTACCAGTACTTTGGTTTCTATGCGGCTGTTGGCCACCGATAGCACCTCTAATACGATGCGGCCATCGTCTAGCAGTAGGCGGTCGCCAGCGGCGGAGTCCTCGGGTAGGCTTTGGTAGTCTATGCCTACTTCCTGTTGGTTGCCGGCGTTGCGATCCAGCTTGGCATCTAAGGCAAAGTGGTCGTCTACGGCCAACTCTATAGGGCCATTAGCAAAGCAGGAGATACGAATTTTGGGACCCTGTAGGTCGCCCAAGATGGCAATACTGCGCTGGTGTTTTTTGGCCAGTGCCCTTACTTGTTGCGCCCGCTTTATGTGGTCTTGGGCATTACCGTGAGAGAAATTCAAACGCACCACGTTCACGCCAGCGAGAATGATTTGCTCTAATACATCGTCTTTGTCAGTGGCGGGGCCTAGGGTGGCGACAATCTTGGTTCTTTTGTTCAAAGGTGGCTCCAGTTGGGGGTGGTGATAGCCTAGCCAGTAATGGCCTTGGCAAAAATTTTTGAATTGCGCTGGTAGTTATACAGCGACTGCCGTTTGGCGGGCAGCTGGCTGAGGCTGCCTTCTATAAAGCCCTGCTCTTGAAACCAATGTGCCGTAACTGTGGTTAAGACAAATAATTGCTGCAAGCCTAGCGCCGCAGCTTGTTGTTGCAGGGTGTTTAATAGCCTCAAGCCACGCTCGCCGCCGCGGTAATCGGGGTGGGTGGCGACGCAGGCGATTTCGCCCAGTTTTTCTTGCGGGTAGGGGTAGAGTGCCGCACAGGCGATGATCATGCCGTCTTTTTCTAATACGGTGAAATGATCGATTTCATTTTCTAGTAATTCCCGGGAGCGCTTTACCAAGGTGCCGTTGGCTTCCAGTGGCTCTATTAGCTCTAAAATGCCGCCTACGTCATCTATGCAGGCCGTGCGCATTTGGTCGTAGGTGTCTTGGGCGATCAGGGTGCCAGAGCCGTCACGGGTAAATAACTCGGCCAATAAGGCACCGTCTTCTTGGTAGCTAATACAGTGGCAGCGCTCCACGCCTTTTTCGGCGCTATTGATTAGTGCGCGCATGAGTACCTGCTCTTGCAGGTCGCTGCTGTTATCTAGCAGTTGCTTAACGGTACTGATGTCGGTGTTGTTAATTACCTCTCCCTCGGTATTGAGCAGGCCGGGCTTGTCAGAGAAAGCAATCAGCTTATCGGCTTGCAGAGCAATAGCGGTTTGGGTAGCGACGTTTTCCAGCGACAGGTTAAACACTTCACCGGTGGGCGAATAACCTATGGGCGAAAGCAAAACAATGGCGTTATCCTGCAAGTGGCTTTGTATAGCTAGGCTGTCTATGCGACGCACCACACCGGTGTGCTGGTAATCTATACCACCTCTTACCCCTATGGGTTTGGCGATTACCATATTGCCCGAGCACACCCGAATTTGTGAGCCGTGCATGGGGGAGTTAGCCAGGCCCATGGTGAGCAGCGCTTCAATTTGCGAGCGCAGTGAACCGGCGGCGTCTTTAACCGACTCTAAGGTTTGCTGGCAGGTAATGCGCAGGTCGTGTTCAAACTGGCTGTTGATGCCGCGCAGGGCGACGCGCTCTTCAATTTGTGGGCGGGCACCGTGTACTAGCACTAACTTCACCCCCAAGCTGTTAAGCAGGGCGATGTCGTGAATAATATTGGCAAAATTATCGTGGGCTACTGCTTCGCCGCCAAACATCAGCACAAAGGTTTTGCCGCGGTGGGCATTAATATAAGGCGCAGAGTTGCGAAACCATTTGACGTAGTTTTTGCTGTTGAGTGGCGTCTTGCTGTCAGACACGTAGTGTTCCTAATAAGTTTTTAATAGGCTTTTATTGTGCGTATAAAGCGCAGTGGTTACAAGCAGTAGCGGCGTATTAACTGCTGCAAAATGTCTATAGCCGGCTGCACTTGCGCTAAGGGCATAAACTCATTGGGTTGATGAGCCTGGTCTATGCTGCCCGGCCCCATCACCACCGTTTGCATACCTAGTTGTTGCAGCAGCGGCCCCTCAGTGGCAAAGGCTACCGATTGTGCGCCGTGGCCGGTTAAGCGCTCTACGGTTTTGATCAGTTCGGCGTCGGCAGCCTCTTCAAAGGGCGGCACCGCCGCGGCTAGCTCGCGCAGGCTAATGTCAATTTGTAAGCGCTGGGCGATGGGCAATAGGCGTTGCTGTAGTAATTGCTGCACTTCATCGTTGTTCATGCCGGGCAGGGTGCGTATATCGAAATGTAATTCGCTGTGGCCGCAGATGCGGTTGGGGTTGTCGCCGCCGTGTATGCAACCCAAATTCATGGTGGGCAGGGCCACTTCAAATAAGGGGTTTTGGTATTGCTGCTGCAGCTGGCTGCGAAATTGCAGCAGGTCGGTCATAACGATGTTCATGGCTTCCAGCGCGTTGTTGCCCAGCGCGGGGTTAGAGGAGTGGCCGGCTTTACCCTGTATGGTAATAGCGTTAAGCATTATGCCCTTGTGCATGCGTATGGGTTTTAAATCGGTGGGCTCACCTATCACCGCATAGCGTGCCTTGGGGCCACCGTGCTGCACCAGAGCGCGGGCGCCGTCCATGGTGGACTCTTCATCGGCGGTAGCCAAAATAATCAGCGGCTCTTTTAAGGGCTGATCTAAAAAGGCTTTGGCGGCCTCTATAGCGATGGGGAAAAAGCCTTTCATATCGGTAGCGCCCAAGCCGTAGAGCTTGTTATCTCTTTCGCTAATGGCTAAGGGGTTGCTATGCCACAGGCTTTCATCAAAGGGCACGGTGTCGGTATGGCCAGAAAACACCAGGCCACCAGGGCCGCTGCCAAGTGTCGCAATTAAGTTGGCCTTATTGGGCTTGCCGGGCAGGGGCAAAATCTCGCAGTTAAACCCTAAGGTGCTGAGCCAGCTGGCGAGTTTGTCTATCACTTTGCGGTTGCTGTGGTCCCAGCTGGCAGAGCTAGAGCTTACTGATATTTCACTCACTAACTCATGCAGCATGGTCATGAGCGGTGGTACGGTCTTAGGCATAATTACTTCCAAAACAATAGTAGGTCATTTCAGTGTAGCTGATGGCGTTGGCGCTAAATCACAGGCATAAAAAAGGCGGCACTAAGGCCGCCTGTGTTATCTGATAGCTTGGGTTAACTAATAGCTACTTAGCCAAAGATACCTTTAAACAAGTAGAAGAATACAATGGCCAGACCGGCACCTGCGGGCAGGGTAATAATCCAGCTCATAAAGATAGTGCTGATCACGCGCAGGTTAAGTGCGCCTATGCCGCGTGCCAAGCCTACACCCAATACAGCACCTACTAAGGTGTGGGTAGTAGAAATCGGTAATCCCGTGGCCGATGCTAATACCACGGTGGTGGCCGCACCCAGCTCGGCAGCAAAACCACGGCTGGGAGTCAGTTCGGTAATTTTTTTGCCTATGGTACCCATTACTTTGAAACCATAGGTAGCCAAGCCCAAGACGATACCGCCGCCGCCTAGTAATAATACCCAGCCCGGTAGGGCTGATTTAGCCGCGATATCACCACCACTGCCTATTACGCTGACTACAGCCGCTAGGGGACCTACCGCATTGGCCACATCGTTAGAGCCGTGGGCAAAGGCCATGGCACAGGCCGTGAATACCATTAGCACGGCAAACAATTTTTCTACGTTGCCAAAGCGGTTGCGGTTAGAGGGGATGGACTCATCTTTAACTCTGTTTAAAAAGATTTTGCCTATGCCAGCAACCATGAGGCCAATAACGGCGGCAATAGGCATGGCGTTGGCAAATTTAGAGCCCAGCCCTAAGTCTACCTCTATACCTACATGCTTTAAGCCTTTTAATAAGGTTACCATGGCGATCATAAAGCCCACTAAAAACATATACATGGGTACGTATTTTTTGGCGTTAGCAAAGGGGGTGGCGGTGTTGAGTATGAGCTTTTGCACACTCATAAATAAGCCAAAGGAAATGGTGCCCGCCAATATAGGTGAAACCACCCAGCTGGCTACTATAGAACCTACTTTGCCCCAGCTTACTGCATCTACGCCTATACCTACGGCGGCAAAGCCTACCAAGGCACCGACTATAGAGTGGGTAGTGGATACTGGCCAGCCCATCATGCTAGCCACCAGTAACCAAGTGCCCGCCGCTAACAGTGCGGCCATCATGCCGTAGACTAATAGCTCGGGGGTGCCGGCCATGACGGCGGGGTCAATAATGCCCTTGCGTATAGTCGAGGTCACTTCACCACCGGCTAAATAGGCGCCGGCAAATTCAAAAATCATGGCGATAATAATCGCCTGCTTAACGGTCAGTGCCCGCGAGCCTACCGAAGTACCCATGGCGTTGGCGACATCGTTAGCACCAACGCCCCAGGCCATAAAAAAGCCAAACAGACAGGCCATGACTAATAAAATATGGCCGTGTTGAGAAATGATTTCCATCGTTATTACCTATTTAATGTGTTAACGGGCGATGATAATTTGCAGGCGGCTGCCCACTTTTTGGGCGCGGTTGGCAAGGTCACCGATGGAGTCGATAACTTTGTATAAAAACATCGCGTCTATGGGAGGAAGATCCTTCTCTATGGCAAACAAACTGGCACGTATGGCAATTTCCTGCTCGTCATTGCGGTGCTCTAAGCGGTCCAGCTCGTCTATTAGCGCTTCTACGGTGTTGACCTCACGGCCTCTAAAGCCGGTTTCTACCAGCTCGTCCAGCTCATTAATGGCCTTAAGGGCTTGGGCAGAGGTAGCTAGTGCCTCTTCTACAAACTCCATAAAGCTGGCGGTAATGGGCTGAGGGATGCTCATCTTGCGGCCCATCATCAAACCCGAAATGGTTTTCGAGGCGTTGGCGATCTTGTCCTGCGCGGATAGCACTTCTAATAAGTCAGAGCGCGGTACCGGCAAAAATAAACTCTTGGGCAGGCTGGCGCGTATCTCACTTTTGAGTTCGTCAGCTTCTCCTTCTAGTCTGGTAATGGTGCTGCGGTGCTTGGTGGCCTGTTCCCAATCATCGGCCATGGCTGCTTCTAAGAAGGGGATAAGCGCTTCAGCACATTCATGAGCTTTAGCCATATGGTCTTGTATAGGTTGAAACGGTGACTTGCCAAACAAATTACCGAAGGGGTTGCCTCTTGCCATGTGAGTGACTCCTACTAAAAATTTGGCCAAGTATAGGGCTTAGCCCTAGGCATGGCTACTTGGATTGAACTGCACACACCCTTTAGGGGTGTACGCAGTTACAGCGCAGGCACTTTATTACACAAATATGACAGTAATGTTACGGCGGCTTAATATTGTTGATTTACCCTATGGCTAGCCGCCAGCGTTGCAAAAAATGCCTGTGGTACTGCCGCAGGCCATCATAAGCAGCTATAGTAGCCAGCATAAAGCCACGTTAGCCACCACCCATAATAAAAGAGTAAGGATTCGCTATGCAGGTTGAGGCGTTTAAGCCCGAACAGCCTTTACAACTAGGCCGCCTAGTCGCCGATTTACAGGCCGATGGCATTATCAGTGCAGAGCTGGCCCAGCACTTGCTGGCCAGCACCCGCAATCAAGAGCAGGCAGCGCAGCACCCCTTAAGCTATATCGCCAGCCAGCAGTTAACCGCCAGTAATCACAAGCCGCTGACTATAGAGCGGCTGTTAGACTGGCTGGGCGGCCACTGCCAGCAGCCCCACTACAATATAGATCCGCTTAAAATCAATGTGCCCGCCGTTACCGAAGTGATGTCCTACCAGTTTGCCCAGCGCCATGGCATCTTGGCAGTCGCTGTTAGCCGCGACGAGGTGGTGATAGCCAGCGCCCAGCCCTATATGCGTGGCTGGATGGCCGACTTAGAGCATGTATTGCGTCGCCCCATTAAGCGGGTGTTAGTCGACCCCGATGACCTCAAGCGCTACACCGTAGAGTTTTACAGCCTGGCCCGCTCAGTGCGTGGGGCCAGCACTGGCGAAACCGGTGGCAATGTAGGGGTGGGCAACCTAGAGCAAATGGTAGAGCTGGGTGAGCTTAAAGACCCAGATGCCAACGACCAGCACATAGTCAACATCGTCGACTGGTTGTTTCAATATGCCTTCGACCAGCGCGCCAGCGATATACACATAGAGCCGCGCCGCGATATCGCCCATGTACGCTTTCGCATAGACGGGGTGCTTTACAATGTTTATGAATTTCCAGCGCAAGTTGGGGTGGCGGTCACCAGCCGCTTAAAAATACTGGGCCGTTTAAACGTGGCCGAAAAGCGCAAGCCGCAGGATGGCCGCATCAAAACCAAAACCCCAGAAGGCTCAGAGGTAGAGTTACGTTTATCCACCTTGCCTACCGCCTTTGGCGAAAAAATGGTGATGCGTATTTTTGATCCCGAAGTGCTATTGCGCAGCTTTGATGAGCTGGGCCTAGGCGATGAGGACTATAAACGCTGGCGCGGCATGATAGAAAAGCCCAATGGCATCGTACTGGTCACCGGCCCCACCGGCTCGGGCAAAACCACCACGCTGTATTCCAGTCTCAAAAAACTGGCCACCTCTGAGGTCAATGTCTGCACCATAGAAGACCCCATAGAAATGGTGGAAGAGCGCTTTAACCAAATGCAGGTGCAGCACAATATAGACTTAGACTTTGCCAGCGGCGTGCGCGCCCTGATGCGGCAAGACCCCGACATTATTATGGTGGGCGAAATACGGGATTTAGAAACCGCCGAAATGGCCATACAGGCAGCTCTTACCGGCCACTTGGTGTTAAGCACCTTGCACACCAACGATGCCCCCTCGGCGATTACCCGTTTATTAGAGCTAGGTGTACCCGCCTATTTATTAAAAGCCACCCTGTTGGGGGTGATGGCCCAGCGCCTAGTGCGCACCCTGTGCCCCGATTGCAAAGAGCCCGACAGCATAGACGAAAAAGCCTGGCAGCAACTCACCACGCCGTGGAAAGCCGCACTGCCTAAACAAATCTTTAAACCCGTGGGCTGTTTAGAGTGTCGCAACACCGGCTACAAAGGCCGCCAAGGCCTGTATGAAATTTTACCCTTAAGCGATGACATACAAGACCTGTTAGATGGCGACATCAGCATACGCAATATACGCAACCAAGGCATACGCGAAGGCATGCACACCCTGCGTTTATCCGGCGCACAAAAAGTTGCCGCGGGCATGACGACGGTTGCCGAAGTGATGCGGGTGGCTCCGCCGCCGCAGGATAAGTAGCCGTATAAAAAGCCTGGCGATTACGTTTTAGCAAAACTTAATCGCCAGCTGAGCTTGTTAGCATCTTTACTATCCATTGATTATCTATCCAGAGTTGTGCTTTTGAATTCACCTACCCCCAGCCAAAAGCTTCCTAATGTTTTACAGACAGCCTTTGAAAAAAGTCTGCAACATTTTAACGAACGCTGCCCCGACTACAGCCCGTGGTTACAAAAGCAATTAGCCGACAAGGCTTTTGAGCAGCAATTAAAAACAGCTTGGGGGTGCAGCGCTTATGTGGCCGAGCAATGCCTGCGCAAACCCGAAGAGTTTAAACAGCTGGTAGAGCAGCAAACCTTATTAACACGCTATAACAGTGGTGTTATGGCGCAGCGCTTGAGAGAAAAACTGGCTGGTGTGGCTAGCAAAGAGCAGTTAGATACCGCGTTGCGTCAGTTTCGCAATAGCGAAATGCTGCGCATTATTTGGCGCGATTTTAATCGCCTGGCCGATATGGTGGAAACCACTGCCGACATCAGTCACTTGGCCGATGCCTGCATACAGCAGGCGCTGGATTTTCACCACCAGGAATTAGTGACCATTTATGGCCAGCCCTGTTGCCTAGTCAAAGGCCAGCCAGTGCCGCAGCAATTGCTGGTGTTAGGCATGGGTAAGCTAGGGGCTTACGAGTTAAACCTGTCCTCCGATATTGATTTGATTTTTTGCTTTCCTCGCTCGGGCGAAACCGTGGGCGAAAAAAGAGCCATAGATAACCACACCTTTTTTAGCCGCCTGGGCCAGCGCTTAATCCAAAGCCTGGATGCCCCCACCGAAGACGGTTTTGTGTTTAGAGTGGATATGCGGCTGCGCCCCTACGGTGACAGCGGCCCCTTGGTGCAAAGCTTTGCGGCTATGGAGCAGTACTACCAAGATCAGGGCCGCGACTGGGAGCGCTACGCCATGATTAAGGCGCGGGTAGTGGCTGGGCCCACAGCGCAAGGTGAAGAGTTAATGGCCCTGCTGCGGCCTTTTACTTATAGGCGCTATATAGACTTCACCGCCATAGACGCGCTGCGCTCCATGAAGCGCATGATCCAGCAGGAGTTGTTACGCCGCCAGTTAGCTGGCGATATTAAACTGGGGGCGGGCGGCATACGGGAAATAGAATTTATCGTGCAAAGCTTTCAGCTGATACGCGGCGGCCGCGAGTTGGAGTTGCAAGAGCGCTCCCTATTGCGCGTGTTGCAATGCTTAATGGAAAACGAATACCTGCCCGCCTTAGTGGTGCAGGAGTTACGCGCGGCCTATGTGTTTTTACGCAATACCGAACATTTAATACAAGGCTACCAAGATAAACAAAGCCAGCAGCTGCCCACAGATGCGCGCCCGCAAGCGGCCATGGCCTATAGCATGGGTTTTGCTAGCTGGGTCGATTTTGAAAAAAGCTTACAGCAGCACCGCGACCATGTGATGCATCATTTTTCGGCGGTGATTAGCGATGCTCCTGAGCATTTGGAGCAGCGCAGTGCCGATTTGCGCTGGCAGGGGCTGTGGCTGGATGAACTCAGCCTAGAAGAAATGGTACTGGTGTTAGAGCAGGGCGGCCATGAACAGGCGACGGCTACCGCTGAGCGCCTGATGCGCTTGCGCAATAGCCAGCAGCTGGCGCGCATGCAGGCCAGCGGCCGCGAGCGGTTGGACCAGTTTATGCCCTTGCTAATACAGGCGGTCACCGAAGTGGAAAGCCCTTCGCAAGCGCTGCTGCGCATTTTCCCCTTTGTGGAAGCGGTACTTAGGCGCACCGCCTATTTGGTGCTATTGGTAGAAAACCAAGGCGCGCTTAAAGAGCTGGTGCGCCTGTGTGCCGCCAGCCCGTGGATATCTACCCAGCTGGCGAGGCACCCGGTACTGCTAGATGAGCTATTAAACGCCAGCAGCCTCTATCATGTGCCCGATAAAGAGGAACTGCGCGATGACCTGCAGCAGCAGGTATTGCGCCTGCCCTTAAACGACTTAGAAGCCCATATGGAAACCCTGCGCTACTTCCGTCTGGCCCATGCTTTGAAAGTGGCGGCCTGCGAGGTGTCGGAGCGGCTACCACTAATGAAGGTCAGCGATTACCTCACCTGGATAGCCGAGGTAATTTTAGAGCACGTATTGGCGGTGGCTTGGCACAACCTAGAAGAGCGCCACGGCTGCCCGCAGCAAAGTGAGGGCGTGCCCTGCGAGCGCCGCTTTATCGTGGTGGGCTATGGCAAGCTGGGCGGCATAGAGTTGGGCCACGGCTCGGACTTGGACCTGGTGTTTATACACGATGTGCCCAGCCAGCAGCTCACCAATGGCGAGCGCCCCATAGAAAATAGCGTGTTTATGACCCGCTTGGGGCAGCGCATGATCCATATACTCACCACCCAAACCCAGCTGGGGGCCTTATACGAGGCCGATATGCGGCTGCGGCCCTCTGGCGATTCGGGGCTGCTCACCACCTCGCTCACCGCCTATAAGCACTATTTACAAACCGATGCCTGGGTGTGGGAGCATCAGGCGCTGGTGCGCGCCCGGGTGGTAGCCGGCAGTGGCGAGCTGGCCCGTGACTTTGCCCAAGTGCGCCAACAAGTCTTGGCTCAAGCCCGCGATGAGGCTGTGCTCAAAGCCGAGGTGGTGGCCATGCGCCAAAAAATGCGCGAGCATTTATTGGCTAAGTCGGCCGAAAAGGGTGATGCCCCTAGCGTAAGTGACATGACGAGTGGAATATTTGCCATTAAACAGGGCTGGGGAGGTATCGTTGACATCGAATTTATGGTGCAATACGCCGTTTTAGCCTGGTCGCAACAATACCCTGCATTAGCCACCTACACCGACAATATCCGCATACTGGAATCCCTGCAGCAAGAGGGCTTGTTTAGTGAGCCGGAAGTGGCCGCGTTGACGGAAGCCTACAAGGTATTTAGGTCGCTCACCCACAAGCTCAGCTTGCAAGAGCAAAAGGTGGAAGTGGATAGCGCAACCGTGGCCGAACACCGGCAGGCGGTGCTGCAAAAGTGGCAGCAGTTATTTGCCTAGGCAGCAGGCTAGTAGTGCATTCTCATATTATTTTGAATTAGGTTTAGGAGTAAGTTATGTCAATGGCCGATCGTGATGGTCTAATCTGGCTGGATGGCGAAATGGTGCCTTGGCGTGAAGCTAAAGTGCATGTATTAACCCATACCCTGCACTATGGCATGGGCGTGTTTGAAGGTGTGCGTGCCTACAACACCGAGAGTGATGGCACCGCTATTTTTCGCTTAAAAGAGCATACCGACAGGCTGTTCCGCTCGGCGCATATTCTGGGTATGAACATGCCCTTTGACAAAGACGCCTTAAACGCAGCGCAAAAAGCGGTAGTGCGTGAAAACAATTTAGAGGAAGCTTATTTGCGCCCCATGTGTTTTTACGGCTCCGAAGGCATGGGCCTGCGCGCCGACAACCTACAAACCCATGTGATGGTTGCCGCTTGGGAATGGCCCTCGTATATGTCACCCGAGGCCAAAGAGCTGGGCATAAAAGTGCGCACCTCATCTTACACTCGCCACCACGTAAACATCACCATGTGTAAGGCCAAGGCCAACGGCAACTACATCAACTCCATGCTGGCTTTAAAAGAGGCCTTGGATTGCGGTTGTGAAGAAGCGCTACTGTTAGATAACGAAGGCTATGTAGCCGAAGGCAGTGGTGAGAACTTCTTCCTGGTGTATAAAGACACTATTTATACGCCGGAGCTAACCAGCTGCTTAGACGGTATTACCCGCGGCACTATTTTTGAGTTGGCTGCCGAGCTGGGTTATACCATCAAAGAAAAGCGCATCACCCGCGACGAAGTGTATGTGGCTGATGAAGCTTTCTTTACCGGCACCGCCGCCGAAGTACTGCCCATACGCGAGCTGGATGGCCGCATCATAGGCAGCGGCAAGCGCGGCCCCATCACCGAAAAACTACAAAGCATGTACTTTGATGCGGTTAAGGGGCGTCGCCCGCAAAACCGTGATTGGTTAGCGCCAGTCGCGAAATAGCTCGGCGTTACCATGGCCGCAGACCGCGATGTAAAAAAAATCCTTATTGTCGGCCCTTCTTGGGTCGGCGATATGGTGATGGCGCAAGCCTTATTTATAGCTCTTAAGCAAAAACACCCCAGCTGCATAATTGATGTGCTGGCCCCCGAGTGGAGCCTGCCCATTTTAGAGCGCATGCCCGAAGTGCGCGCCGGCATAGTTATGCCCGTGGGCCACGGCAAACTGGATCTGAGCCTGCGCCAGCGCTTAGGGCAACAACTGGCGCGCGAGCACTATCAGCAAGCTATTTTGCTACCCAACTCTTTTAAGTCGGCACTGGTGCCGTTTTTTGCCGAGATACCCGAGCGCACCGGTTGGCGCGGCGAGATGCGCTATTTTTTACTGAACGACATACGCCTGCTCAATAAAAAACGCTACCCACTCATGGTGCAGCGTTTTGTGGCACTGGCCTATAAACCGGGTGCCGAGTTACCGCAACATCTACCTAGGCCATCTCTGCAAGTCGATGAAGCTAATGCCCAGGCGGTAGTGGCCAAGTTTGGCTTGGCGGATAAACCCTTTTTAGCGCTGTGCCCCGGTGCCGAGTTTGGCCCTGCCAAACGCTGGCCCGAACAACACTACGCCGCAGTAGCGCAACAATTTATACAGCGTGGCTGGCGCGTGGCCTTATTCGGCTCGGCCAATGATGTGGCGGTAGCCGAAACCATACAAGGTTTGCTTAGCGCAGAGGCGCGCCAGCACTGCATCAGTGTGGCGGGCCAAACCAGCCTGGCGGAAGCGGTAGACTTGCTGGCTAAAGCCAGCGCCGTAGTCAGCAATGACTCCGGCCTTATGCATATAGCCGCCGCCTTAGCGCGCCCCATGGTAGTGGTGTATGGCTCTACCTCACCCGGCTTTACCCCGCCACTCAGTGACAATGTTAGAGTGGAGCAGCTAGCGGTAGATTGCGGCCCCTGCTTTAAACGGGAATGCCCCTTGGGGCATTTAAAATGCCTGCAAGACTTGGCGGCCAGCCGGGTGATTAACTCCCTAGACCAACTACTACGCTCGAATGAATCATAAAGAAGGCTTACGCTGAAATGCGCGTACTGATTATAAAAACCACCTCCATGGGGGATGTGATACATACCCTGCCAGCCTTAAACGATGCAGTTAAGGCCATACCCAGCATACGTTTTGACTGGGTAGTGGAAGAAGGCTTTGAAGAAATACCCAGTTGGCACCCGGCGGTAGACGAAGTTATACCGGTGGCCATACGCCGCTGGCGCAAAAGCCTGTGGCAAAGCCTGGGCAGCGCCGAGTGGAAACAGTGCAAACAAATGTTGCGGCAACGCCACTACGACTGCGTGATCGATGCCCAGGGCCTGGTCAAAAGCGCTTGGCTGGCACGCTATACTCGTGCGCCGCGTTTTGGCTACGATAAAAACTCCGTGCGTGAGCGCTTGGCTACCTTGGCCTATCACCATAAAATTGCTGTGCCTAAAAACATGCACGCAGTAGAGCGCACCCGCCAGTTATTTGCGGAGTCTTTGGGTTATCAGTTGCCGCAAGAAAACGGCGTGCTTAACAAAGGCCACTATGGTGTTGATAAAGCCCAGTTTATTACCTCGGGCGAAACCAAACCCAATGTGGTGTTTTTGCATGGCACCACCCGCCATAACAAACACTGGCCCGAATCCTATTGGGTAGAGCTGTGTAAAATCATGTGTGACCAAGGCTATGGGGTGTACCTGCCCTGGGGTAACGAGGTGGAGCGCGAACGCGCCCTGCGTATAGCCGAAAAAGCCAACTGCGCCGAAGTGCTGCCCAAGCTCAATATACGCGGCGTAGCCTGTGTGTTAGCCAAAGCCAACGCGGTAGTGGCCGTGGATACCGGCTTGGGTCATTTAACAGCCGCCTTGGGTATACCGGCCATCTCTTTGTACGGCACCACCAGCCCCGATTTGGTGGGAGCCTATGGCGATAATCAAACCCATTTATGCGCGAAAGATTTTACCCCGGTAAATGATACGGCTATAGACCCGCCCGAAATGGCTGCCTTAACACCGGCAGTGGTGGCTGAGCGATTGTTGCCTTTGTTACCTGAACTGGTGGAATAGCGCTATGCGGATTGCATTCTGCCTTTATAAATATTTTCCCTACGGTGGTTTGCAGCGCGACTTTCTGCGCTTTTTGCAAGAGGCCCAAAACCGCGGCTATCAATGCCGGGTTTATTGTATTAGCTGGCAAGGCGAACAGGCCGACAATATAGATTTACGCTTTGTGCCCGCTAAGGCCTGGAGTAATCATCGCCGCAATGAAAAATATGCCCGCTGGGTGCAGCAGGATTTAGTAGCAGACCCAGTGGATATAGTCTTCGGTTTTAATAAAATGCCGGGGTTGGATATTTATTATGCAGCTGATTCTTGTTATGAAGATAAGGCGAAAACAAGCCGCGGCTTTTTATATCGCTTAGGTTCGCGCTATAAACATTTTTCGCGCTATGAACAGGCGATTTTTGCTCAGGGCCAGCAGGCAGAGATCTTATTGATTTCTGAAATCGAAAAACAAAAGTTTATTGAGCATTACCATACTGAAGAGTCGCGCATGCATATGCTGCCTCCCGGTATTAGCAAAGATAGGTGTGCGCCAGCCAATGCTCAGGCTATACGCCAGCAGTTTAGGCAAGAGTTTGCAGTGGCTGAAGATGATAATATGCTGCTGTTTGTGGGTTCAGGTTTTATCAAAAAGGGTTTGGATAGAGCGATTACGGCTTTAGCGGCATTGCCCGAAGCTGTGCAAAATAAAACCCATTTATTTATTTTAGGGCAAGATAAACAAGCCCGTTTTGAACAACTGGCAAGGCAGCTAGGTGTTATGGATAGGGTTCGTTTTATGGCGGGCCGTGATGATGTGCCGCGTTTTTTATTAGCTGCAGATGTGTTGGTGCACCCGGCTTTAGACGAGGCGGCAGGCATAGTGTTGCTAGAGGCTTTAGTGGCTGGCTTGCCAGTGTTAGTAACCGATGTATGCGGTTATGCCCCTTTTATAGCCGATGCCAAGGCGGGTTGTGTGCTGGCCTCGCCTTTTAATCAACAGGCCATGAATCAACAGTTACAACAAATGCTTGATAAAGCAGCTGCTAATCAGTGGCGAGAAAATGCCATAGCCTATTCACAAACTGAAGATTTATACAGCATGCACGCTACCGGTATAGATATATTAGAGCAGACATATCAGCGCTTGCAGACTAGAGTGAGTGAATAATGGAATTGTATTTGCGCGGTGACATAGAGCAGGCCTGGGGTGATAGCGATCCATTTCAAGAAGTTGAAAAGCTGCAGGGTGATATCTATCGCAACAAAGAGGGGCGTGTCACCCTGCAAACCCAAATAAATGGCAAGAGTTTCTTTGTAAAAATTCACCGAGGCATAGGCTGGAAAGAAATATTTAAAAATCTCTTGCAGCTGCGCCTGCCAATTATAGGTGCCAGCAATGAGTTTGCCGCCGCCGAAAAGCTGGCTGCCCTAGGGGTGGATACTTTAACCACCGCAGCCTTTGGTAAAAAGGGCATAAACCCTGCCAAGCAGCACTCGTTTATTTTGACTGATGATTTAAGTAATACCATTAGCTTAGAAGATTACTGTGCTGACTGGAAAAATAACCCGCCCAGCTTTGCTCATAAAAAAGCTTTGATAGCGTTGCTAGCCAAGGTAAGCCGTATTATGCATGGCGCGGGGATTAACCACAGGGATTATTATATTTGCCATTTTTTATTAGAGAAAAACTCCCTGGCTGACTTAAGCTCGCCGCAGTGTTATCTCATAGATTTGCATCGCGCCCAGTTGCGCAAAAAAACACCACAGCGCTGGGCTATTAAGGATATTGCGGGGCTGTATTTTTCGGCTATGGATATAGGGCTAACTAAGCGTGATTGTTTGCGCTTTATTAAAATATATAGCGGGCAAGCAAGTTTAAAAAATTTGAATGTGAGCTTTTGGCGTGCTGTTAATGATAAGGCCTTGGCCCTGTATCAAAAAGATCACGGCCAGCCCTCGCCCTGTGAAAAGTGGTGGTAGCATGGTTTCTATGAGGTCTATAGTTACCGATGCAGGCGATAAAATTTATTGTGCTGACAGGCTATGGCTTAACTATTTTGTAGCTAGTGACATGAGTTTGGCTCAGCATTTGGCAGGGGCCACCTTGCTTAAAGGTGATGATAAAATCAAGGCGGTTTTGCTCGACAAACCCTCTTTGTTTATTAAGTGTTATAGCGCAATGAGTTGTTTGCAGCGTTTGCGATCAGCGCTGGGCAAGAGCCGCGCTAAACATGTTTATAGTATTAGTATGCGTTTAGCTGCTGCAGGGGTGCCAGTGGCTAAGCCTATAGCCTATGGTTACAACGGCTACTGTTGGGCAAAAGATAGTTATTTTTTATGCGAGGCTTTTGCTGGTGGCTGCCTAGATTTAAAGCAGCTGTATTATAGTCAGCGGTGGTGCGGTGTTGATGTGCGGCAGCTGCTAACAGATATTGCGAAGGCGTTGGCGGCAATGCATAAAGCTAACTTGTGCCACGGCGACCTTAAGTGGTCGAATATTATTGTGGCAGAGAATGGGCAAGATTTTTGGTTTGTCGATTTAGATGGTGCTAAGTCTAGTTGGTTTAATAAAAAAGACTCGGGCCGTGATTTGGCAAGATTTTTAGTAAATGCGAAAGAGTTTGCACTCAGTGAGGATTTACAGGGTGCATTTTTGCAGGCTTATGCTGAGCAGCGTGACTGCGAGCTTAAAATGATTAAGCAATGGTTGGCACCAGCTTATGAAAAACTGGCTGTTAGGCATCGTAGTAAGTATCAGTCAAAGATATAAATTAAATAGTTGCGTGGCTATAGCATATAGCTGGCAAGAGATAGAGAAGTAACATGAAAAGAGTTATTACTTTTGGTACTTACGATGTGTTTCACTTAGGGCACTTGCGATTATTGCAGCGAGCTGCTGAATATGGTGACTCGCTAGTGGTGGGCGTTTCTTCTGATGCATTAAATTTTAAGAAAAAAGGGCGCAACCCTGTTTATGGTCAACACGATAGAATGGATATTGTGGCAGCCTTAAAGGTTGTTGATAGCGTATTTTTAGAAGAAGACTTAGAGCTAAAGATGGAATACATCAAAGCACAAAAGGCTGATGTATTGGTGATGGGTGATGATTGGGCGGGTAAGTTCGATTTTTGCAAATCCATTTGCGAAGTGGTGTATTTGAAAAGAACTCCGTCGATATCAACCACGGCTTTGATAGAGGTCATTAAAGAAATTTAGCTTAGCTCGGCAACTAATTGTTCTATGGCTTGGCAGCGGCTGCCCTCTAAAGGCTGATGGAAAAAGCGTTTAAGCCATTGTTGTTTTTCGCTAACGTTGAGAGATGATTGCGCTAACAGGGCCTCCAATGTGGAGGCTAGTTGCGGCCAAGTTTGGGTGAGTGGGCCGGGAAACTGGTTTTCATAATCATATAGCAAGCCGCGTGCGCCTTGGTATTGTTCCATATCGAAGGCATAGCCCACAATGGGTTTGTCCAACAGCAAAAAATCTACCCACAAGCTGGAGTAATCGGTAATTAATATATCCGTATTGCGCATTACTGTGTTTAGCTCGGGGTAATGGCGATAATCCAAATCCAATACATTAGTATTATCTATAAATGGACTAAATAAACCTTGATCTCTTGGGTGGGCACGTATGCCTAATACGGCATTGTGCTGGGCTAAAATAGCTTTTAACTGGGTAATGGTTTCAGTAGTGAAGCCACAGGCTTTGCGATCATAGTCGCGAAAAGTCGGGGCATATAAAATTAACTTTTTACCATTGAGTAGGGCTTTGAGTTTGCTTTGGTCGGCGGCTAAATCCTGAGGAAGTTGCTCAGCTGGGCTGGTGAGCCAGTCGTTGCGTGGAATCCCCGTTACTTTTATACGTTGGGCATCCATTAAAAAGCATCCGGCGATGAGTGCTCTTTCAGTCATTGAAGATACGCAGAAAGCATCAATGCCTAAGCCACGTTTAAATAGCTTGGCTAAGCTGCTGCGCTTAAATTTATAGTCTAGGTTACACATGCCCTTTAAAGGGATGCCATGCCACAGGTTAATCACTTTAGGTTTAAGCATGCCATACAGGCCGCGCAATTCTTGGGTGCCGTGGGTGACAAAATAAGCATGGGTGTTGCAGCGTAGGCGAAAGTGGCCCTGCCGCCAGCTATGAGGAAACACCACGGTGATACCTGGGTATAGTTGTTGGTATTTCGCTATCTCGTCATCACGCGCATTGATTATATAGGGCGTAACGTTGGCTTGTTGGTAGGCGTAGTCCAGCATAGCACGAACGTTGCCATCTAAACCTTGATGCTCACTAAGTAGAAAGCCCCAAATTTGTTGTTTGCTGTTCGTTTTTATTACTGTTAGCGAAAGTAGTTTAGCCAGTGGTGAGAGCAGGCTGGTGATTTGCTGTATGCGTTTTTGAGTGCGCTTAGAGTACATGCGTGCGTGGCCTTAGCGAAATATGAGTTATTAGGATAGCGGGTAAATAAGTCCATTATCGACATGAGCACGGGGCAGGTTGGGTGAACCCAGCCGGTCGGGGTTTTTGGTGCTTAGCCTATGCATGGTTGTCTGGTAGACCTCCAGTGACAGGTGGCTGGCTGCTGATTGATCAAACCGCGAATAGTGTTGTAAATAACTTTGGTAAAAACGCATGCGGTCAGTACGGCTAAGGTCTATGGCGGCTAGCATACCTATTTGCACTAGGTTTTTTACAATAAGCTTATAGGGTATATGCGTATATGATTGATTGCGCTCATTGTCGATGAGATGGAAGGTGTAAGGTTGCTTGCCTAGTTCCACCAGCACATTGTTAGGCCTAAGGTCACCGTGGACTATGCCAGCAGTATGTAACTGAGCAACCAGTTTGCCCATGGCGCGCAGCAGCTCGCGTTTCCAATATAAGGCGGCGCGATTGCAGGGTGACCGAAAGTAGCTGGCTATGCAGCTGCCTACACCGATGCCGTTTACTGCCTCCGTGAGCATAAACTCGCGGCCGCCACTGAGCTTGCCCCAGGCAATGACGGCTGGAGTGTTAAAGCCTTGCTTGGGTAGTATTTTAGCCTGTGTTATAGCCCGCTGGCAGCGGCTGCCTCGTAACCAGGCCTTAGGTGTTTCCCAAATATTGCGAGGTAGAAAAGCCTTGTAAAACAGCTTGCGGTCGGCATTAACGGCCACTTTAGCATAGGGCGATGAGTCTACCCATTGCCAGCCGCTGGGCAGTGCCGTGGTGTTAAGTTGCTCTATCTCGGCTGCTAAGGTTGTGTTGCTAGGGGCTAGCCATGAAATCATGGGTTAATCTCTTGGGGGCTGGGTGTGGCAATAATACAAATCTTGTGAGGGGATTGCATGGCTATTCTGCGCTTTAAAGCTGGTTAGAGAGGGCTAATGGTTTTTGACTTGATATGATAACATGCTGTTTTTCTTGAATAATCAATCATTTTCATGCTTTTTAACTCTCATATCTTTATTTTTATATTCCTGCCCTTAGTGTGGCTGGGGTATAACTATTTTAAGTCGGCTGGCAGGCAGGAGTCAGGCATCATCTTTTTGGTGTTCAGTAGCTTGGTTTTTTATGGCTATTGGAATGCTTATTATTTGCTCTTAATTGGCTGTTCTATAGTCGCCAACTATGGCATGGGTTTATTGATAGAGCGGCCAAGCCGGTATAAGCGAGCTTGGCTAGTTCTTGGTGTTGCTGGCAACCTGCTTCTACTGGCCTATTACAAGTACTTGGGTTTTTTTGTTTTAAATTACAACTATTTTGCCGAAACGCCGGTGGCGTTAGAGTCTATTATATTACCGCTGGCAATATCCTTCTTTACATTCCAGCAGATAACTTACTTGGTCGATAGCGCTAAAGGGCTGACTAGCGAACATAGCTTCTGGCATTACTGCCTGTACGTCACTTTCTTCCCACAGCTAATAGCTGGCCCCATAGTCCATCACAAAGAAATGCTGCCACAATTTACCCGGCCGCAGCCTAGGGCAATTCAATATAGCGACTTGGCTATAGGTATCAGTATTTTTGCCATGGGTCTGTTTAAGAAGGTGATGGTCGCGGATAATCTGGCGCCTTATGCTGGCGACGTCTTTTCTCATGCTGAAGCAGGTTTGCCGCTCAGTGCTTACGATGCTTGGGTGGGGGCGCTGGCTTACACATTCCAGTTGTATTTTGATTTTTCGGGCTATGCCGATATGGCTATAGGTATAGCCAGAATGTTTTCTATTAGGCTGCCGCTAAATTTCAACTCACCCTATAAGGCCAATAGTATTATCGATTTTTGGCGGCGCTGGCATATGACGTTGTCGCGGTTTTTGCGGGACTACCTTTATATTCCCCTAGGTGGCTCACGCAAGGGTAAGTTTAGGCGATTAATCAATCTATTTGTCACTATGTTGCTGGGAGGTTTGTGGCACGGAGCTGGTTGGACGTTTGTAGCGTGGGGTTGTTTGCATGGTGTTTACTTAGTGATAAACCATGGTTGGCGCAGTTTTATTTCGACTAATGATATGGCAGGTAAAGGGAGTTCAGAAAACAGAGTTCAGCAATGGTTGCTGGCAGCGCTATCGAGAGTGCTAACCATACTGGCTATAGTGATTGCTTGGGTATTTTTTAGAGCAGTAGATATCAGCTCAGCGGTAGATATAGTTACGGCCATGTTGGGATTTACAGATGATACGAGTGAAATTTTCAAGGTTTCAAAATCACTGCCAGCAATTGTGTTGCTATTTCTATGGGTTTGGCTATTTCCCAATGTTCAAGAAGTAATGAAAAAGTACCGCCCGGCTTATGACTTCGAGTCGAAAAAGTTTGAATCTAGCGTGGTTATGGTTTTATGGCGGCCAACACTAAAATGGTTTTTTGTGGTAATGCCTATGTTGGTTGTTGCAGTGCTAAATCTTACCCAGTTGAGTGAATTTATCTACTTTCAATTTTGATTATGTTTAAACAGTATTTTTTGACATTGCTGGCAGTTGTTGTTTTTGTGGTATTGGCTACAGCTGGCTTTTGTTGGGCGGTTGACCCATATGGCTTGTATGGGGCGTATACGAACGAAGGTAGCTTTAAAAAGCCAGAAGTTAATAATCAAATTCGTTTACATAAGCGGGCACAGTTACAGCGTAATCAATATGATGCGTTGATATTGGGTAATTCGCGCGCTTTTCGGGCTTATGATCCGGAGCATGAGTTTTTTGAGGGGTATAGGTCATATAACCTTGCGTTAAGTGGCGCTCACATTAATGAAGTTTATCATTCCTTGATATATGCAAGCAGGTATTCCGATATTAAAAAGGTGCTTTTGGTTTTGGATTATAGCCTGCAAAAAGATATCGAGGCTTCAGATTATATTCCTTCGGCAAAAACGTTTAAAAGCTCAGGTTTTGAATTTGGAGATGTTGCTTCTGATTTTCGTGACACATTACTATCTGTGGCGGCTTTAAAAGATAGCGGGAAAATATTTCTGTCTAAAGATGGGGCGGATAGAGACAGGGTTACCGAAAAAGGATTTTATAAAATAAAAAGGGAAAATTATTTTGAAAAGGAGTTCAGGCGATTAGAGCTGGGATATTTAGAAAAATTAGTTAAAAGCAATGTGGCTAGTCAGTTGTTAGCAAATCATAAATTGTATAAAGAAAAATATCATGAGTTATTGGCATTCTTATATGAAAATAAAATTGATACCACAATTATAATTTCACCATTGCACGCTAGATTTTTGCAGGTCTATCACGAAGCGGGTTTATGGCCAGATTTTGAAGCTTGGAAAACCTTGTTAGTCAAAGAGAACGCATTGCTTGCCAATACATACGGTATGAAACCATACCCCTTATATGACGCCGCTGTATATAACGCTATGAATGAAGAATTAATTAGGAAAGATGTGGCTGCACGGTGGTATTTTGAGTCCTCACATGCCAAGCCTGAGTATGGGGCATCATTGTTGAATGAAGTAATGTCTGCGAGGGGAGGTGACTTTGCTGTGAGATTAGATGCCGGAGATTTAGAGACGCATCTAAGATCACAGAAGGAGAAGTGGCGGCACTATCTGGAAAGAGCCGGTGAGCAGATTTTGCATATAAACCGTGCGGGCGCGAGATTGATTAATAAATAGGCGGAAAATAAGAGGGGGTCGCTGAAATACGCTGGAGATAATGTGCTAATATGCGGCCTCAAATTAAGGATTGGCTGGTTGGTTAAGATAGCCCAGCCTGTATGGATAACAGGGCATTAGAGGCGAGAGTGCATCCATATCTCAATATGGCTACGTGGTATATATGTCAAATAATAAACAAAGTAAGGTTGTGCTACAGATACTGAAATCGGTAGATAGCAGTATTAGTTCGGTGGCGTACTCAATATCGAGCTCAGTTCAGAACGCCGGTTTAAAGTCGCATGCACTGTTGCTAAGAGGAGAAGATGAAAGCGCCCTTAAAAGAAAATTTGATCGAGTAGATAGCCTCGATTTAGATGTGGAGCACTGGGAGGGCTTTAGGGTAAAGCTATTTATCAAGCTCTTAAAATATATGAGGCGAGCACGGCCTGATGTGGTACTGGTACATCGTTACAAAGAGTTTGCTTTACTGGCTATTATCTCAAAGATAATAAAAGGGCCTAAAGTTGTAGCCGTTTTTCATGGTGAGCGTGGATTCGCGTCATGGTTTAGGCGTCTTTCTTGTTCGTTGTATATGGATGAGAGTTGCTATTTAGTGGCTGTGTCGGGCAGTGTTAAGCGATATTTATTAAGTAGTATTCCAGGTCTACATCCATCAAAAGTTCAGGTTATTCACAATGGTATTGACTTTAAAAAAATTGAGTCCTCTTTGCTGGGTCGAGAGGAGGCTAGGGCTGCCGTTGGTGTTAAGGCTAGCGATGTGGTTTATGGTTCCATTGGTCGCTTAGTTAAGGCTAAGGGGACTGATGTGTTAGTAAAGGCTTTTAGTGAAATTGCTACCTTAAATCCGAAAGCCGTTTTGGTCTTGATGGGCGATGGCGCAGAAAAAGAAAAAATAGAGGATCTGTGTAGGTCGCTGGGAGTGCGCGAACAGGTAAAAATTTTAGGGAATGTTGAGTCTGCAAGCTGCTATTTAAAAGCATTTGATTTTTTTGTTTTTCCCTCATTGCGAGAAGGGTTTGGCTTGGCGCTGGTTGAGGCCATGGCTGCAAAAGTGCCAGTTATATTTTCAGACTTGGATATTTTTAGGGCGCTAGCAATTGATCATAAATATATGGTTGAGGCCAATAATGTAACCGACTTGGCACATAAGATGGAGGAAGTGGCTTGTGATGAAGAGTTGGTGCGGAAAGCTATTGTTGAAAAGCAGTATGTCTATGCCCTGGAGCACTTTTCTATAGAAAGAGCTGTTTTTTCATATCAAAAGTACCTGGTTGAGAATTTGTTGTGACAAAAGTAAATTTAACTAACGGGCTGGCCATTTTTGTATTGCTAGGGCTGGCATTATCTTTTGCTTACCCGGCTTTTTTAATTGAAAGTGGTTCTCCTAAAGCTATTTATTACGTAATGGTGATACTGCCTGGGTTGATATTACTGTGTTTAGATGGTGCTGTTTTTGCAGAAAGCCTCAAAAGTAACCGCGGCATGCAACTGGTTTTTATAATGTTGGCTTATTGGTGTATGACGCTGTTATGGGGTAGTGAGGGAGTAGCTGGCTCGCAATTTAGACGAATGCTTGCAGTGCTGATTTATCTGTGTGTGGTATGGCATGTATTCACCCATTATCCGCAGTTTATTACACGTTTTTATTTTTTGCTTTTTGTCTTGTTTGCGGTGGGTGTGTTTTGGAGTTTGGGGACATTTCCTTCAGTAAAAATCTTGCTTGGCGGCCATAGGCTGGGCAACAAGGCAGGCTTTGGTCAGGCTATACATGCTGCGCATTATTACGGAGTGTTTTTTTCTTTGGCGTTAGGGTTTTTGTTGTTTTCTAAGCATCGAGTGTTGCTTATTCTCTCCGGTGCTGTATGTGGATTGGCTTTGCTGGCGATTATATTAACAAAGTCCAGAGGGAGTTATTTAGCTGTGGCTGTGGCCGTAATTTTTGCTGCAGGCCTGTATGTCAGGCACTATAAAAAATATATCTTGGCGGCTGGGCTATGTGTCGTACTAGCGCTCTTGGCTTTGGCTATCTATCACTACTATCCTGCGTTTATTTTGAGCCGTGGAAGCTCCCACCGCTATGAGATTTGGGCGGAGGCTTGGCATATGATACAGGGTAACTTCTGGCTGGGTATTGGTTTGGGGGAGAGGCCAGGGATTACAGCTCGCGGTTTTGCTCATGCACATAATTTGTACCTGAATATATGGCTAACGACGGGTGTCTTTGGGCTATTGCTCTTCCTTTTGGCTGTGGGGTGGGTAGTAGCTAGAGCGATTAGGAGGCCTTTAAATAAAGTGGCTGGATGCTTAACTGCGATGGTCTTTTTCTTAGCTGCTATGATGACGGATTCGCAGCAATTGATAAATTCGCCTAATGAGGCTTGGTTATGCTTTTGGTTTTGTTTTGCCTGTTTAGCTGGGTGCAATGCTGTTAATGCGGCCCCTGTTCTGGCTAAGTAGTGGGTGGTCGGTAGAAATGGGTGTCTATACAGTGTTCAGGCCTAGTATAAATGCTGTAAACTCCCCCGCCATAAAAGTTTAACGAATAATATGGAAGAAACACTATGCAAGCTTCACGTTTAGTAGATAACCAATCTCAGGATGAAGTGGATCTATTTGCGCTGGCGGCAGCGCTATGGGCTAGAAAAGGCCTGGTTATTGCCGTTATGTTGGCAGTTGTAGGTTTAGCGGCTCTGTATTTAACTTATGCGCCAAAAGTGTATGAGGCCAAGGTCTACTTAAGTGAGGTGCAGCCCGCAGATATAGCGATACTAAACGCTGCAGATAGGTATATGTCGCAGCCTGCGGCAGTAACTAAAGAGCTAGCTTTTGCTTTATTGCAAAAAAACCTTAACTCTATAGCCATGGCAACCGCCTATTTTAAGCAGGATATGGAAGGTGTGTATAGGCAGGGAGGGGATAAACGGTCTGTTGCTGAGTTGGTTAGGGGGGGGTTTTTGAAGTCCTTGGGTGTAACCAAACCAGATAAGGGTAGCGAATATTTGGCGGTAACCTACCAATACATGGATCCTAGATATACCGCTAAATGGCTCAACGGCTATATTAGCTATGTTGATAATAAGACTAGGCATGAGTTACTCAAGGCAGCTATCGACAACAAAGTGCTAGCCATCAATGAGTATAAAAAGCAGGTTGCTTCGCTGCGGTCGGTATATGAAAAAAGGCTGCAGGATAGAATTGTTCTCTTAGAGGAAGCATATAGTATTGCGAAGCAGTTGGGGTTTGAAAAACCAGTATCTAGCAATGCCGGCAATAAAATCCTTATCAGCAATCTTGATGAAAGTTTACTTTATATGAGAGGGAGTGAAGTGTTGCGGGCTGAGCTGGACGCTCTAAAGTCACGCACCCAAAGAGACTCCTTTATTCCTGATATTCGTTTTATCCAAGAGAAGATTACTTATCTAGAATCGTTAACGTTCAATGTTAATGAGATAAAGGTTGTAAATATTGATGGCTGGGCGGTTGAGCCAGAAAGTAGTGTAAAGCCTAAAAAGGCTTTAGTGCTAGTGTTAGCGGGTATGCTGGGTGGTCTGCTGGGCGTTTTTGTTGTGTTAATTCAATGGGCTATTGATAATCGTAAGTATGGCGAGTAAATCAGTATAAGAGTGCAAATATAACATGTGATGTTTGGCATGTGGTTACTGCAATAGAGCGTTTCTTGGAGTTGTTTTTTAGGATTGATAAGCATTGATGCTTCTAGATGTCCATACAGATATTTGGCAAATACACTAAGTATAATCATTTTTAAGTTTGGTCGAGCTTTGTCGCTGAATCGGCTTGCGCTGAGTATGTTTATCTTAGTGGGGGTGTTGGCGGGGAGCTATGCTTTGATTTCTAGGCGGAGTTTAACAAGATGGAAAGCATGGGGCTTGATCTGTGCTAGCTGTTATTTAAGTGTAAAAGATAAGGTGAAAAAGTGATAGGGAATAATGATGCTAGCATAGCAGTTATTGGTCTTGGATATGTTGGTCTGCCATTGGCTGTGGAGTTTGGGAAGAAGCGGCCTGTCATAGGTTTTGATATAAATAAAGACAGAGTTGAAGAGCTTGAATCTGGTCAAGATAGCACGGATGAAGTTACGTCAAGGGAGTTAAAGGAAGCGGCTTATTTAACTTTCTCATCAAATTTTGACGATTTAAAAGAGGCCACTACTTATATTGTTACTGTGCCAACGCCTGTTGATAGCCACAACCGGCCTGATTTAACACCGCTAATTAAAGCAAGTGAAATGTTGGGAGGGGTGATATCCAAAGGTGATATTGTTATTTATGAGTCTACTGTATATCCGGGGGCGACAGAAGAGGATTGTATTCCGGTAATAGAACGTGTATCTGGGCTTGTGTTTAACCAAGATTTTTATGCGGGGTATTCTCCAGAGCGTATTAACCCTGGAGATAAAGAGAGAAGATTGCCGGATATCAAAAAGGTTACTTCAGGTTCGACAGCGGCTGTAGCTGATATTGTAGATGACCTGTATCGCTCTATTATAGTGGCGGGAACGCACAAGGCTGAGTCGATAAAAGTAGCTGAGGCTGCAAAAATTATTGAGAATGTGCAGCGCGACGTCAATATTGCACTGGTTAATGAGTTGTACCAAATATTTGAGCGTATGGGTGTTGATACTAATCAAGTAATCGAAGCTGCGGCTACAAAATGGAATTTTATGAAGCTGAAACCTGGCCTGGTGGGTGGGCATTGTATAGGAGTAGATCCCTATTATTTGCTGCATAAGTCTCAGTCATGTGGTTATATACCGGATTTAATGCGTTCAGCTAGAGAAATCAATAACAACATGGTTGATGCACTAGTTAGTAGTTTTCTGAAATCTATTATTCAAAAAGAGATAAATCCTGTTGGTTTAAGAGTTCTTTTGTTGGGTTTTGCTTTTAAGGAGGATTGTCCCGACTTGAGAAACACAAAAGTTGTTGATTTATATAATGCGCTTAGGGGAATGGGGTTTGTCGTTTCAATATATGACCCTGTTGTTAATGCGGCAGAAGCAATGCGGGAATATGGTGTGCTAGTCAAAGATAAGCCCGAGAGCGCTGATGTTGGCTTTTTAGCGGTTCCTCATAAAGGGATTTTGGATAGGCTTAGAGCAAATGAAATAAGCTTTGATAAGAAATATTGCTTTGATTTTAGGGGCGCGTTAAAAGCGTAGTGGCTAAAAGTTAAATAATAGAGAGATAGTATGAAAAATTTTGCACTAATTGGCGCGGCTGGCTATATAGCGCCACGACATATGATGGCTATAAAAGAAACGGGAAACAACTTAGTTGCCGCCTTAGATAAAAATGACTCAGTAGGTGTTATTGATAGTTATTTCCCTGATGCAGACTTCTTTACTGAATATGAGCGTTTTGATAGGCATATTGACCTTCTGAGACGCAAGGGCACCAAAATTGATTACGTAAGCATAGCCTCGCCTAATTACTTACATGACTCTCATATTCGTTTTGCTCTACGTAATAATGCCCATGCTATATGTGAAAAGCCGCTTGTATTAAACCCGCATAATATAGATGCATTAAAGGTTGTTCAAGAAGAGACCGGCATGCAAGTATATAACATTTTACAGTTACGCCTGCATCAGAGCATTATTGACCTTAAGGCTTATGTTACTGAAGAGCTTATTAAAAATCCTGATAAAATTTTTGATGTTGATCTTACATATCTTACTAGTCGTGGACATTGGTATTTTACCTCATGGAAAGGCGATGATGATAAGTCAGGTGGTATAGCAACTAATATAGGTGTTCATTTTTACGATATGCTGGGCTGGGTTTTTGGTGATATCCAAAAAAATGAAGTGCATTTAAAGCGTGAGGATGTGAATGCGGGGTACCTCGAGTTTAAATACGCGAGAGTGCGCTGGTTTTTGTCTGTAAATTATGACTATATTCCTGAAGTGATAAAAGTGTCAGGGCAAAGAACATACCGTTCAATTACCGTTGATGGTGAGGAAATTGAATTTTCAGGTGGGTTTACTGATTTACATACCAAAAGCTACGAGCACGTACTTAATGGCGGTGGGTTCGGCTTAGAAGAGGCGCGTAAGAGTATTGAAATAGTAAGTAATATTCGTAAGCAAGATGTGATTGCTAACTCGTCAGATGCGCACCCTTTTGTAGACAAAGTGATATCTTAATAAGGGTGTCTCATGATTGAATATTATAAACATGAAAGCGCTATTATCGATGATGGTGCGCAGATAGGGGCGGGTTCGCGTATTTGGCACTTCTCTCATATTTGTGGCGAGGCTGTCATTGGTTGCAATGTTTCATTGGGCCAAAATGTATTTATTGGCAATAAAGTTACTATTGGTGATAAATGCAAAATCCAAAATAATGTATCAGTTTATGATGATGTTTATTTAGAGGACGAGGTGTTTTGCGGTCCAAGTATGGTGTTTACTAATGTTTATAATCCTCGTTCGGGTGTTGAGCGTAAATCCGAATACATGTCTACGATAGTTAAACGAGGTGCAACATTGGGAGCAAATTGTACGATAGTTTGTGGAGTAACTATTGGGGAGTATGCATTTGTTGGTGCAGGCGCGGTTGTGAATAAAGACGTTCCTGCCTATGCGATGATTGTGGGGGTTCCGGGAAAGCAAATTGGCTGGATGAGCGAATATGGTGAGAAGCTAGATTTGCCACTAACTGGTGGCGCTGAGGCGGTCTGTCCTAACACGCAGCAAAAGTACATCTTAAAGAACGATATAGTGGAAAAGGTTTGTTGATAATGCAATTCATTGATTTGGCTTCTCAGTACCAGCATTTAAAGGCGCGTATTGATATGCGTATTCAGAATGTACTCGATCATGGGCAGTATATTATGGGGCCAGAAGTTCAAGAGCTGGAGGAGGCGTTAGCAGAGTATGTGGGGGTGAAGCATGCTATTACTTGCGCTAATGGAACTGATGCATTGACGCTCTCTATGATGGCTTTAGAAATAAAAGAGGGTGATGCGGTTTTCTGCCCCACGTTTACTTTTTTTGCTACAGCAGAAACTATTGCTTTTCAGCGGGCAACACCAATATTTGTGGATTCTGATGAGTCGACATTTAACATATGCCCGAAGGATTTAGAGCGGTGTATTAAACAAACAATTGCGGAGGGGAAGTTGAGCCCTAAAGCTATAGTTGCTGTTGATCTATTTGGCCTCCCGGCGAACTACCCTGAATTAGAAAAGCTTGCTAAGAAATACGATTTAAAATTAATTGAAGATGCCGCGCAGGGCTTTGGTGGCTCGATTAATGGTAAAAGGGCGGGTAGTTTTGGCGACATAGCTACAACCAGTTTTTTTCCTGCTAAGCCTCTGGGGTGTTATGGCGATGGAGGGGCGATATTTACTGATAATGATGAGTATGCGGAGCTGATTCGATCATATCGTGTTCATGGTAAAGGGAGCGACAAATACGATAATGTTCGAGTTGGTATGAATAGTAGGCTGGATACTATTCAAGCAGCTATTTTATTGGAAAAGCTCGCCGAGTTTCCTCGGGAACTTACTTGTCGTGATCGAGCTGCCGCAGAATATGAAAAAGAGCTAAGTGGTAGTTATAAAACGCCTCAAGTTCCGAAGGGTTATACTAGTTCTTGGGCGCAATATACATTGGTCGATGAAAATCGTGATGCGATTATGCGGGAGTATAAGAATAAAGGCATACCCACGGCTATTTATTATGGGACTTGTATGCATCAACAGACAGTGTTCAAGGCGCTTAGTTTTCGTAAAGACAATTGTCCTGTAGCGGAGAGGCTGGCCAAACAAGTATTTAGCTTGCCTATGCATGCCTATTTGTAAAGTTGAGTGTGTATGAAAGTCTTGATCATTGCGCCTATTCATTCCCCGATTGTTCAAAAGTTGGTCGCGGCCTTAAAAAATGCCGGAATTGACGTTTTAGCAGCCTCTCATAATGCAAAAGATATTGATGGCGTGATCGATCTCGGAGAGATTAATTCAATTTTTTCTTATTTCAACTTTTTTAAAATAAGAAAAATTATTAAATCTTACAATCCTGATGTTGTCCATGCGCATGTGTTAAACCATTACGGCTTGATGGGGGCTGTTCATTCTAGGCCATTAGTTGTTGCGTTATGGGGGTCTGATGTGATGCTGGCTCCTTATGGCGGGTCTATCCTGAGAAAGTTTTTTTATAGAGCCATAAACTACATTGTCTTGAAAAGGGCGACTAGGATACATACCTCAGGCTCTCATGTTGCTGCTGAAGCTTTAAAACAGTGCAGATTTTCGAAAGGAAAGATGGAAGTTTTTTATTGGGGGTTTCCTTTAACTAAGCCTTCGGATAGTGAGCTTAAGCGTATTGGTAAAAAACTCTCTCGAGAATTTATGCTAGAGGGTGATGGATATATAGTTTTTCCACGAGGCGTGGGCGAGGTCTATAATCCTACCGGCGTGGCTAAAATTATAAATAAACTTCATTCTGAAAATATAAAAAATAAAATAATTGTTCTTAAGGGCTTTTCCGATAATTTAAGTGTAGAACGTTTCTCTAAGCTGGTTGACATGTCAAAAATAATATTTGTTAATCGGCTGCTTACCCAAGATGAACTGTATTACATTTACAGCAAGGCAACTATTCATGTGTCAATTCCTAAATCAGACAGCCTAGGCGGAGGGGTTATTGAGCCAGCGCTATTGGGAAGTTATCCTATTTTGAGTGACTTGCCTTCTTACCGAGAATATGCGAGATCAAATGGGGGCTGTGTATTAACGAATATTTCAGATGATGCGTTGAATAGCCTAGTTACAAAGATCAAAGGTGGGGAGTTGGCTGGCTCGGATGAAGATAACTCTCAAGTTGATTATAGCGTGCAGTCAATAGTTAAGAGCTTTGAAGTGCTTTATCTCAGAGCATTAAATGACAGTAAAAAGCATGAATATTAATAATGTGCTGTTATTTTCTATAGGGCCTCTAGGGTCGGCTGTATTAAGTTTAATAACACTGCCAATAGCAACGTGGTTTTTTTTACCTGAGGATATTGGTCGGCTGGCAATGTTACAGGTCATAATGAGCTTTTCTGTTTTAATGTGTGGCTTGGGGCTAGATCAGGCGTACGTGAGAGAGTTTTATGAAGTTGAAGAAAATAAAAGGGCTTCGCTTTTAAAAACAGTATCGCTTCCAGGGCTGTTTATTATAGTTGGCCTGTTGGCTGGCTCGTTTATTAGCCCCTGGTCAATTTCTAAAATGTTGTTTGGCGTTAATGCCGGGAGTTTAACATTTTTTTTATTGATCGCTATATTTTGCGCGTTCAATATTCGATTTTTGAGCCTTGTTTTACGTATGAATGAGCGAGGGTTGGCTTTTTCTATAAGCCAAATTTTACCTAAGGTTGTATTTTTACTATTTTTAGGTGTTTATATTTTATTTGAGTTTGAAAGCACGTTTAAGCTTTTAGTTATTGCGCAAACTATTTCTGTTTTGTGTGTGTTTCTGCTTTTTTCTTTTAATGCAAGGCGGCAGTTATGTTTGGCGCTACGTGCTGACTTTGATTATAAAAAACTTAAAATGATTTTGGTGTATTCTATTCCTTTGATGGGAGGGGGGGTTTCCTTCTGGGGGTTAACAGCTACAGATAAGTTTTTTTTGAGAGCTTTTTCCTCATTTGAAGAGCTGGGGGTTTATTCTGTTTCCATGAGCTTTGCTGGTGTAGGCCTGATCTTGCAGGCTATATTTTCAACCATATGGGCGCCTACAGTTTATAAATGGAGTGCCGAGAAATGTAGCACCAATAAAGTTAAAAAAGTTATTGATAGTATGGTTGTGATTGTGGTCTTGCTTTGGGCGGGGGTTGGTGTGTTTTCATGGATGGTGCCTTTATTCTTGCCTCAAAGCTTTCAAAGTGTACAGAGTATTTTACTTGTAGCAATTGCTTATCCATTGCTTTATACGTTGTCTGAGGCTACTTCTGTTGGCATTGGTGTAAAGAGAAAGTCAGTGTACTCATTGATTGCAACAGTAGTTGCGTTGGTCGTGAATGTCATAGGGAATTATTTTCTTGTTCCTAGGCATGGGGCGGCGGGCGCAGGTGTGGCTTCAGCCTTGGCGTTTTTTGTTTTTTTTGTTGTAAAAACTGAAGTTTCAGTTCGTATATGGCTTGAATTTGAAAGATTTAAAATGTATTTGTTTATTGTTTTGTTGTTGGTGCTTTCTGTCCTTATAAATATATTGTTCTTTAGTTCAAAGGAGGTTGTTATTGTTTTTTTGGTTTTCTTTGTTGCCGCGATATGCAGTTATAAAAGGCAGTTGTTGGTGTTTTGTTCGTTGTTAAAAGACAATATGCCTAGTGCTTTAAAGGGGCGGAGGGATGGGTGATGTGATGATGGTGCGCAAAGACAGCGTTAAAAAGTCAGGGGTTTTTTTTGCTTTAGTAATGATTTTGGCATTATTTACATTCTTCAAAGAAGTATACGCTACAAATAATTTTTTACCTACGCTGAGCTTTGTGTTGCTGCTAGAGATAATGGTGTTTAACTTTTTTTTAAACGATGATGATGTTTTTTCCCCGTTATCTATTTTTTCAATTATGTATTCTGGTTATGCCATTGGTGGGTATTATTATGCGGGCTCGGAAGATTATTTTGGGAAGTTTCTTGAGTTTATAAATATTTCTCGCGAAGAAACGGTATGGTTAATGGAGTGTGGGTTGTTATATTCTATTATTTCGTACTTTTTTTTCGGATGTGGATATGTTCTTTTCAAGAAAAAGATTGTGTTTTTTGATCAAAGTTCAGGGCGATCTTTTTGGTTGTTTTTCTCTCGGTATTATCATTACTTGGCATTCCCCTTTCTTTTTATCGGCGTTGTTTATTGGTATTGGGTTGCCATTGTTACAGCTGGAGGGTTGATTGATATGTTGATTTACTTTCAGGCTTTCAGGCATTTAGTGGCTGATGCGCAGGTTAGTGTGCTTCCATATCATTTCTACTATAGTGGTATTTATATTTGGCTGTTAGGTTTAGTTGTTAGTGGAAAAAAAATCAGCCTTTACTTTGTGGTATTTAGCATTCTTGGTTTAGTGATAAACTTATCTCAAGGGAGAATAACTCTTGCGATTACTTTTCTATTGTCGCAGCTTTTCTTCCTTGCATTGTTGGAGGTGAAGAATAGAAGAAAAGTTTTTGTAAGCTTTGTCGGGCTAATGGCACTAGCATTTGGCGTATACTTTTTGCGAATGCTGAGTAATAGTGTGTTTATTGGTAGCGAAGTAGATGTATTCAGTAAAAGCATACTCGAGACAATTGTTGGCGGGGGGAATGTTGCTGACCTGCAACAGCTCGTGATTATATTTCATACTTTCGAGTTAAGTAACTCTTTGTTAGGGGCTACTTATATTGATTGGTTTCGCAATAGTATAGGTGTGTTTTTTGGTTCTTCCCCTTCTTCTGTTGGTCTAACAATTAAAGAGCTATATGTTCCTGAAAGTTCAGGGGCGCCAACTCCTGGTGCCATTGGAGAGGCATACGCTAATTTTAATTTTGGCGCCCCGCTATTTATTTTTTTTATTGGGGTAGCTTTTTCTTTGATTTACAGATATGTAATGTCTAAGGGCGGAGTGTTTTTGTTGCTTGTCTATTCAGTGTTTTTAGCGCGTTTTATATTTATATACCCTAAGGTTGATTCTACAATGATGGTTAATTTTTTATGGGGAGTAACCCCATTTGTTATGGGTGTTATTCTATTGCGCATATTTCACGAAATTTTAGCGAACTGCCAAAATGAAAAATAATAATATTGTTCATCTTACTTCGGTCCATCCTCGTTACGATAGTAGGATATTTATAAAAATGTGTCAGTCGCTAGCCCAGAATGGCTATTTGGTTTCATTGATTGTGGCAGACGGAAAAGGTGGAGAAGTTAAGTCCAAGGTTAAAATAGTAGATGTTGGAGAAGAAAAAAATCGTTTTTTACGTATAACATCAACAGTATTTAAAGTGTTTAAAAAGGCGAAAGAGCTAGATGCGGATATTTATCATCTGCATGATCCAGAATTAATGCCTGTCGCTTTATTGTTAAAGTTGTTAAAGAAGAAAGTTGTTTTCGATATCCATGAAGACTTGCCAAGGCAGGTATTAAGAAAATACTGGCTTCCGTATATGCTTCGCAAGCCAATTTCATTAATAGTTGAATCGCTAGAGTTTGTGACAGCTAAATTTGTTGATGCCATAGTGACTGTAACTCCCTCTATTGCAAAGCGCTTTCCTTTTTCTCGAGTGATTGAGGTGAGAAATTATGCATTATTATCAGAGTTTAAAGATAATAGTGCAGAAAATAACAGTTTAAAAAATAAGAAGCTTGTTACCTATATTGGAGGAATATCGAAAGATCGAGGTATTGCCGTTATGGTAAATGCAATTGATATTGTTGATGAGAAGTTAACATTAGGAGGGAGATTTCAAGGAACTAACTTACAGGAAGAGATAGAAGTTCTTGAGGGATGGAGAAATGTTGATTTTTTAGGGTGGCAGACGAGAAGTCAAATCTCCAAACTTTTAAGTAATTCGCTGGTGGGTCTTGTTGTGTTGCAGCCAACAGGGGATTACGAGGATGCCCTTCCTGTAAAAATGTTTGAATATATGGCCTCAGGTGCTGCTGTGATTGCGTCGAATTTCCCTCTTTGGAGAGAGATTATAAATGAGGTGCAATGTGGTCTCTGTGTGGACCCAACATCGCCGGTGGAGGTGGCTGGCGCTATTAATAGCTTGTTAGATAAACCTGAAATGGCTATAGGAATGGGGCTTCGTGGTAGACGGGCGGTATTGGATAGGTACAATTGGAATACGGAGTTAAGTAAGTTGCTTGCTTTATACGAAGACTTGCTTTTTTACGATGAAAATAAGTGAGAGATATTGTGTTTTCGTAAGTTTTCCAGGTAGTGTTTTTTGCAAGGGTATGCCAACTAATTTAACCGGTTATTGAAGGTAAGTGCTAATGAATTTGTATTATGATTTGTTGGCTTGCGGTGATTGAAATTGATTAAGAAGAAAACTGTATGGTATATATCTAAGTATGCCAATATTGAGAGATTTGGTTCAGATACTAGGCACGCTAGCTTTTGCAAGGAGTTTTCCAGAAATGAATTAGATGTGAGGCTTATCACATCTAATTCATCGCACCTTTTTGAAACGTTACCTACTTTTAAAGGATGTTATTATGAGCATAAAGATAAAGGTGTGGATGTGGTTTGGGTAAATACTATTCGCTATCGTAAGACCAATGGTGTTAAGCGAATTGTCAGCTGGATTTGGTTCGAGTTGTTAGTGATTATTTTTCCAATGGTTAAGAAATGCAAAAGGCCAGACGTTGTAATAGCCTCGTCTCTCTCTCTCTTTTCAGTGCTGTCGGGAAGTTTTTTTAAGTTCTTTTATAAGTCAAAGTTTATTTTTGAAATTAGAGATATTTGGCCTCAGAGCTTGATTGATCTAAAAGGGCTGTCGGTTAACAGCCCTATAGCTTTATTGTTAGGGGGCATTGAGAGATTTGGCTATAAATATGCAGATGTGATTGTTGGTACAATGCCGGGTCTGCATTTGCATGTTAAAGAGAAAATAGGAGACAGTAGTAAAGTACATTTTATACCTCAGGGGGTTAGCCTTGATTGGTACAGGGATAGGCAAGAAAGCGTTTCTCTGGAGTATATAGATAAATATATTCCAAAAAATAAATTCATCGTAACCTATGCAGGTACATTTGGTGTGGCTAACGCCTTAAATTATATTGTTGACGCTGCTAGAATGTTGAGTCATGAAAGCACAAATATTCATTTTTTATTAGTGGGAGCAGGATCTGAAGAAGCAAAGCTTAAAGAGCAGGTTTTAGCCTCTAATATTAAGAATATTACATTTGCTCCTCGGGTGGGAAAAAACCAAGTGCAGTCTATCTTAGAGGAGTCAGATGTATTATTGGCTTCCGTTAGGGATGAAAAAGTTTACAGATTTGGGTTGTCATTAAATAAGTTTATAGACTATATGTATGCCAAAAAGCCAATAATATGTCTGTTTTCTGGCTATCCATCAATGATTAATGAGGCAGGGTGTGGTGAATTTATACCGTCGGAAGATGCCGAGGCATTAGTTGATAAATTGTTAGAGTATGAGTCCTATAGTAAAGATGATCTAAGTAAACTGGGTCAAAATGGCTATGATTTTTTGGTGAATAATAGGAGCTTTAACGTCTTGGCTAAGCAGTATATGGGTTTGTTCTGATGATGAAACGGTTGTTTGATTTTATCGTTTCTGGTTTGGGCCTGATTATTCTTTTTCCCGTTATAATATTAGTCGGCTATAAAGTAGCTAAAAATATTGGGAGACCGGTTTTTTTTTATCAATATCGGCCTGGCTTGAATGGAGTGATATTTAAAATGACTAAGTTCCGAAGTATGCGAGACACCGTTGATAGTAATGGTAATATATTGCCTGACTCAGAGCGTTTGACGCCATTTGGTGAGCAGTTGCGTAGTTCAAGCATGGATGAGCTGCCTGGTTTATGGAATGTTTTGAAAGGTGATATGAGTCTTGTAGGCCCCCGCCCATTATTAGTTGAATATTTACCTTTGTATTCGAAAGAGCAAGCCAGGCGCCATACTGTACGCCCAGGCATTACGGGCTGGGCACAAGTTAATGGACGAAATGCGATTAGTTGGGAGGATAAATTTAAGCTAGATGTTTGGTATGTCGATAATCGAAGTTTTTGGCTGGATTTGAAAATACTATTTCTGACAGTTAAAAAGGTGTTTGTTAAAGAAGGGATTTCCGCTGATGGCGAGGTAACTATGCATAAGTTTACAGGAAATAATGAGTAATAAGTTAGCAGTCATAGGGGCTGGTGGTCACGGTAAGGTTGTAGCGGAAGTTGCGATTTTGGGTGGTTTCTGGGATGAGGTTGTTTTTTTCGATGACGCATACCCAAAAGTGAGTGGCGGTCGGTGGCCGGTTGTAGGTTCTAGTGAGAGGCTATTTGAACAGCTAGAAGCTTTCGATGGGGTTATTGTTGCTATTGGTAATAATCAGCTGCGGTTAAATAAAACCATGCAGTTATTGAGTGCTGGCGGCAAGGTTGTTTCGGTTGTTCATCCTTCGGCAGTGGTCAGTCCGTATGCCCAAATAGATTTGGGTACTGTTGTATTTCCAGGCGCTATCATTAATGCCGATGCTGTTATTGGTCTGGCATGCATTATTAATACCGCAGCAGTCATCGAACATGATTGCCTGCTTCATGAAGGCGTGCATATAAGTCCCCATGCAACTTTATCAGGTCAAACGGTTGTTGGCGCACGAAGCTGGTTGGGGGCTGCGTCTGTTACTAAGGAGCTGGTAACCGTTGGCAGTGATGTTATTGTAGGTGCGGGGGCTGTGGTTGTTAAGTCTTTGCCTAGTGGGGTGACTGCTGTTGGCAATCCTGCACGTGTTTTGGTTAACCGTTAATTGTGATTCATACAGGAATAATCGTGTCTAAAGTTTTTTTATCACCATGGCCGTCTTTCTCTCAAGAAGAGTCTGATGCCGTTTCACGTGTTTTGTTATCTAATAAAGTAAATTATTGGACGGGCCAAGAAGGCCGCCAATTTGAAAAAGAGTTTGCGGATTTTTCTGATTCAGAATATGCCATTGCTGTGGCAAATGGAACAGTGGCCTTAGATTTGGCGTTGTATGGCTTGGGGGTTTCTAGCGGCGATGAAGTTATTGTTACTTCACGCACGTTTCTGGCATCAGCTAGTGCTGTTGTTACATGCGGTGCGACTCCTGTTTTTGCTGATGTGGATATAAATAGTCAGAATATTACAGCTGATTCTATTCGTGAGGTGATGACCAATAAAACCAAAGCTATTATTTGTGTTCATTTGGCAGGGTTGCCTTGTGAGATGGACGAGATAATGGCGTTGGCTAAAGAAAATGGCGTGTTTGTGATTGAAGATTGTGCTCAGGCGCACGGTGCTATGTATAAAGGACGCTCGGTGGGATCTATAGGCGATGTTGGGGCATGGTCTTTTTGCCAGGATAAAATTATGACTACCGGCGGTGAAGGCGGAATGGTTACAACCAATAATAAGGCTTTATGGGAGAAAATGTGGGCTTATAAAGACCATGGCAAGTCCTTCGATGCGGTCTACAATTATAACCACCCCCCGGGTTTTAGATGGTTGCATGAGAGTTTTGGCACTAACTGGCGTTTAACTGAAATGCAGTCTGTTATTGGTCGCATTCAAATTAAGCATATGCCCATGTGGAGTCGAAAAAGACAAGAAAATGCGAAGGCTATTAATCGTGTTTGTGAACAGTTTTCAGTCATAAGAGTTCCCTCTGTGCCAAGTCATGTTGTACACGCCTGTTATAAACATTATGTTTTTGTCAGGCCGGAATATTTGGCCGAAGGCTGGAGTCGTGATCGTATAGTTGATGAAGTGAATGCGCGAGGAGTGCCTTGTTTTCAGGGGACGTGTTCAGAAATTTATCTGGAAAAAGCTTTCGATAATTCAGGGTTTCGGCCTGATATACGTTTGCCAAATGCCAAAGAGCTGGGAGAGACCAGCTTAATGTTTTTAGTGCACCCTACGCTGCTAGAAGAAGAGGTCAGAGACGCTTGCGAAGTAATTGGTGAAGTGTTGGCACTAGCTTCTTCATCGTAGATGCTCAGAATATTATTAGAGTGCTATGTGTGCCAATAGTTGGTGATAAGGTGTTATAGCCATAAACGAACGAAATATTTTTGTTGATATGGAATGTCAAAGAGTGTCATAAATGCTTAAAAAACTAGTCGATATATCTAGGCCTCAAAAACGTGTTATATCTGTACTCACCGATATGTTCTGCATCCCCTTAGCATTATGGGGCAGCATCAGCATTCGTTTGGAGACGCTATATCGGATAGATAATCCCTTAGTTGTCTATAGTTTGGCAATTACCACTATTGCTACCCTGGCAGTTTTTGTACGTCTAGGTCTTTACCGAGCTGTTATTCGCTATCTCTCTAACCATGCACTTATTACAATCGTTTCAGGCGTATCTATTTCGGCTCTTATATTTTCGGCCTCTAGCTTCTTATTAAAAGCCCCTATTCCTCGTTCTGCCCCGTTTATTTATTGGGGGCTAGCGCTTATTTTTGTGGGGGGCTCTCGTATGCTGGTGCGCGACTATGTACGTCGCTTGCAAAAACTACAAAAAGAAAAAGTGATTATCTACGGTGCTGGGACTTCGGGTTTGCAGTTGGCCAATGCCTTATTTCAGGGGCAGGATTACCAGCCCGTTGCCTATGTGGATAGCAATCAGGCTTTGCAGGGCAGTGTTTTGCAAGGGTTGCGTGTTTATAAGCCTAGCAAGCTTGAACGTTTAATTAGAAAGCATGGTGTGACTAAGTTGCTGCTGGCGATGGGGCATGCCACCCGTGCTGAGCGGGCAGAGATATTACGCTCGATAGAGCCTCTGGCTATACAAGTTCAAACCATACCGGATATGGCTGATGTAGTCAGTGGTAGAGCTAAAATTGAAGAAATTAAAGATATAGAGTTAGAGGACTTGCTTGGCCGTGACCCCATTGCACCGAATAATGAATTATTAGATGCCATTATTAAAGGCAAGGTGGTGATGGTGACTGGCGCTGGTGGATCTATAGGCTCTGAGCTATGCCGGCAAATTATCGAGCACGAGCCCAAGGTGCTACTGTTATTTGAGCTGTCAGAATTTAATCTATACGCCATTCATAATGAGCTAACTAATATAATTAGCGATAAGGCGTTAGCGGTAGAGATTAAGCCTATTGTCGGCTCGGTGCAACGTGATCACCGTTTGCAGGTGATTATGAGCAGCTTTGGTGTGCAAACGGTCTACCATGCTGCAGCTTATAAACATGTTCCCTTGGTCGAGCATAATGTTGTTGAAGGTGTACGCAACAATGTCTTTGGCACCTGGTATGCGGCCGAAGCGGCTGTTAAAGCTAAGGTAGAGACTTTTGTGTTGATATCCACTGATAAAGCAGTGCGTCCCACCAATGTGATGGGGGCTAGCAAGCGCATGGCGGAGTTGGTACTGCAGGGTATGGCCGAGCGTCAATCCGTGACACGTTTTTCCATGGTGAGGTTTGGCAATGTGTTGGGCTCATCGGGCTCGGTGGTGCCTTTATTTAGAGAGCAAATCAAAAACCACGGCCCGGTAACGGTAACGCATAAGGATATTATTCGCTATTTTATGACTATCCCTGAGGCTGCTCAGTTAGTGTTGCAAGCAGGGACCATGGGTAAAGGTGGAGATGTTTTTGTACTGGACATGGGGGAGCAGGTTAAAATTGCCGACCTTGCTAAAAAAATGATCCGCCTTATGGGCTTAGAGGTGCGCAGCGAAAAGAACCCCGATGGTGATATAGAGATTGTGTATACCGGCCTGCGCCCTGGTGAAAAACTGTTTGAAGAGTTATTGATAGGCGACAATCCGCAAGGTACCGAGCATCCGAGAATTATGAAGGCGCAAGAGCGATCGTTACCTTGGTCCGAGGTAGAACTGATCCTCGATCAGCTAGATCATTGTTGCCATGATTTTGATTGTGAAAAAGTACGTGCCATTTTAGAGGCGGCTCCGCTGGGTTTTGCGCCCAATAATGCTATAGACGATCTGGTTTGGAACCAAAAAAAACCTGTTACTGCGTCTAAGATAGCCGCGGTGACAGATATTGATTTGGCTCGTAAATAACAGAGTTACTTTTGCTTGCGCCCCGATAGTAGAGGCTGCCATTCCCTCTCATATATTGAGGCCAACGTATTTCTGGCTGACGGTAATGGTCATTTCTCTTCGTTCACGTAATAATACCCGCCTGTGAACTTTATTTAGAGATAACTCCCCTATGAAACTCACCATGCCCCGTTTTGACCAAGCCCAAGTCCTAGTCGTGGGCGATGTAATGCTAGATCGCTACTGGCATGGTGGCACTAATAGAATCTCCCCCGAGGCACCGGTACCAGTGGTTAAGGTCTCGCAGGTTGAGGACCGGCCCGGTGGCGCGGCCAATGTGGCTTTAAATATCGCGGCTTTGGGGGCGGGTGCCTCGCTGTCTGGCATAGTTGGCAAAGACGATGAGGCTGAGGTGCTGGCCACTCGCATGCAGGCGGCGCAGGTACATTGTAATTTTCAGCAGGCTGAGAGCGAGCCTACTATTACTAAGTTGCGGGTTATCAGCCGTCATCAGCAATTACTGCGTATGGATTTTGAAGAGGCTTTTAGTGCCTCTGCTGCCGATGGCCTAAGTGACAAAGCCAAGGCTATGCTGCCTGCTATGGGGGCTTTGATACTGTCGGATTACGCCAAGGGTGCTTTGTTGGATCCGCAGCCATTAATACAGGCCGCCAAAGCCCTTAATATTCCCGTGTTGGTAGATCCTAAAGGCACCGACTTTAGCCGCTATCGCGGTGCTACTTTGCTCACCCCTAATTTGCACGAGTTTGAAACCATAGTCGGCCACTGCGTCAACGAGCAGCAGTTAGTGGCCAAGGGAGAGCAGCTGATGGCTGAGCACGACCTGCAGGCGCTGCTTATTACCCGCGGTGAGCACGGCATGACCCTGTTGCGCCCCAACGAGCAGGAGCTGCACTTGCCGGCCCGCGCGCGCGAGGTGTTTGATGTAACCGGTGCTGGCGATACGGTGATTTCTGTTTTGGCGGCATCACTGGCGGCGGGTGAGCCTATGCCACAGGCGGTGGCGCTGGCCAATTTAGCGGCGGGCATAGTGGTAGGCAAGCTGGGTACGGCGGTGATCAGTGCGCCCGAATTGCGCCGGGCCATTAACAACGAGCAGGGCTCAGAGCGCGGCATGTTAAGCCTAGAGCAGCTGCAAATAGCCTTGCAAGATGCCCGTGCCCACGGCGAAAAAGTGGTGTTTACCAATGGCTGTTTCGATATTTTGCACCCCGGTCACGCCGGTTATTTAGAGCAGGCCAAAGAGCTGGGTGATCGCCTGGTGGTGGCCGTCAATGGCGATGCCTCTATCACCCGCCTAAAAGGCCCCGGCCGCCCTATTAACCCGGTAGAGAGTCGTATGTCGTTGTTATCTAAACTGGAGTCGGTGGATTGGGTGATTCCCTTTGAAGAAGATACGCCAGAAAAATTATTGGAAGTACTCAAGCCCGATATCCTCGCCAAGGGTGGCGACTACGATAAAGAAGGCGTCGTGGGCTGGCAGATAGTTGAGGCTTATGGCGGTGAGGTCAAAGTGCTCTCGCTGTTTGATAGCTGTTCCACGACTTCTATTGTTGAAAAAGTGCTGGAGAAAAACCGCTAGCCCGTTTTTAGTCACAGCTCATTTATTTGGGATTGCGTCACTAGATTGGCTTAGCTAAAGGGCTGGCAGCTTAGCCCATAAGCCGGGCCGACCTTAGAAGAAGGTTTTAATAAAAATACTGAGGTTGCTGCCGTTAATGCGGCGCTGGCTGTCGCCCTGTAAGGGGGTGTAGCGTATATCGGTTAGCCTAATCCCCAGTGCTGTGCCCTGAGAGTAGTGGTAATTATATTCTGCTACGGTGCCGGTGCTGTCTTTAAAGCGCATAGCCTCATCGGCATAGCTGTGCTCGGTTTTAAAGCGAGGGTTGAGCTGGTGGCTAAAGCCTAGGCCAAAGCGGTGTGCCCCTTGCCGGTAAAAGCTTAACAGGTCTATGGTCTTGTAGCCCAAGTTAGCATCGCCTTGTTGCGCCTCGGCGTGATCAAAATGCACCGATACCATCGCCTCCAGTGACAGCGGTAACTGCGCCAGTGGCAGGGCCGCGCCAGCCCCCAGTGGGGCCAGGCCGCTGGTGGCAAAGCTATCATCGTAGGGGTTGTAGAGGCTTTCAACCTTGTCGGCACCCCCAAAGGATAAACCGTAGGCGGTTAGCCATTGTACTTGTTGGCTCTCATCCGCCTGTGGAGTTAGGGTTTGCGCATAGCTTTGGCTGCTGCTTAGTAGCCAGAGGATGAACGATAGTAGGGGCAGCGACTTAATCATGGCTAGAGTATGTAAGAGCCATACCGCGCTGGCTATGGGTATTTACCACGGCTTTTGATAATTGCGAGTAGGTCTGCGTATAGGCTGTGAATTGTCCCGCGGGTGAGTGTGGGGGCTTAGATCGGAATGCTCTAAGGCGATTTATTGCTGGTTAAACCAGCTCTCTAAAATGATCTTGGCCGAGAGGCTGTCTACCCCTTGTTGTTTAAAGTCGCGTGAGCCGCTGCGCTCAATAATATCGCCGCGGGCCTCAAAGCTGGATAGCCTTTCATCCATGGTTTCTACCTTTACTCCAAAGCGGCCGTTAAGGCGGCGAGCAAATTTTTCGGCGCGGGTACACATCTCCGAGGGGCTGCCATCCATATTTAAGGGCAGGCCCACCACACAGAGGTCGGGCTGCCATTCCTGCAGTAACTTTTCTATCTGCTGCCAGTTGGCGGGCACTCCATCGTTGGCTTTAATTTCAGCTAAGGGGTTGGCCGTTTGGGTGAGGGATTGCCCCACCGCTGCGCCTATGGTTTTTAAGCCGTAGTCAAAGGCCAGTACGGTGATGGTTGGGGTGGCAGCCATAAATTAAGCGTGGCCGGCTTGTGGCGAGATTAGTGATAAATCTATGCCCAGTTTAGCGGCTGCTGCTTTGGCGCGCTTTTCTATGGGGGTGCGAAAAATAATATCGTTATCGGCGGGGGTGGTAAGCCAGGCGTTTTGAGCGATCTCGGCCTCTAGTTGCCCTGCGCCCCAGCCAGCATAGCCCAAGGCGACCAAGCTGTGTTCGGGGCCTTGGTTGTGGGCCATGTCGTTAAGTATATCCTGCGAGGTGGTCAGGCAAATATTGTTGGCGATAGTTTGGGTGCCCTGCCACTGTTTATTGTCGCTGTGTTCATGCAGCACAAAGCCGCGCTCGGTTTGTACGGGCCCGCCAGCTAAAATGGCGTCGCTGCGGCTGGCGCTAATATCGTCTATCTGTAAGTGAGCAAACACATCATCAAGGTTAAGCTTTAGCGGGTGATTAATCACTATGCCCATGGCGCCCTGTTCATTATGTTCGCAGATATAGGTGATGGTATGGCTAAAGGCACTGCCGTTTAGACTGGGCATGGCGATTAAAAAATGGCCAGTGAGATTGCTGCTATTGGTTTCGTTGTTCATAGCCTTAGTATGGGGGTGATTGGGCTAATCTCAAGTGTTGCAGTACTTATTCGCTGCTAGAAGTCAGGCGATTTTGGTGAAAGCGCCAGGTGCGTATGATCTCTAACACATCGACTTTGCGTTGCATCTCCGCGGGGAAGGGCGGGTAGGGGGCGGCCAAGTGCACTATGCGTATGGCGGCTTGGTCCAATATTTTATGGCCGGAAGAGGCCAGGATTTTGACATCAAATACGCTGCCGTCGGGCATCAGCGACACCACTAAACGCAGCTCGCCAAATATTTTTTGTTGCTTAGCTGCAGCGGGGTAGTTTTGGTTGCCTATGGCTTCTATTTTTTCGCGCCAGTGATGCAGGTATAGGGCATCCTCGGATTGTTGGGTGGCCACGGAGGTGAGGCGGCGTATACGTGGCCGCTTAGCGTAGGCCTGGCGCTGTATGTCTAGTTTGGCTTCTAGGCTGGAGATCTCCTGCTTGCGCTGGGCAACGGTCATCTCATTAATTTGCTGCTCGCGATGCTCTTGGCTTTCATCCTGGCTGCTGCGCTGCAATTGCTGATGGTTGGAGCTTGCCTGGGTGACCAGCACCGGGCTGGTTTTTTGCCGGGCCTCGCTGTGGCTGGATTGCTGCTGCGGCGCTATTTCGCGGATGCTGTTGTCGTGAAACTGGGCCTTGTCGCGGGTGGTGAGCATGGCGGCTTCTTTAAGGGTGCCGCTACCTTCTTGGTTGCTCTGCGCTAAAAAATCAGCTTGCTCAGGTTTCTTATCGCTGCGGTATTGCGACAGGGTAATTTCCAGCTTGGTGGCCGCAGCTTGCCTGGCCTCGGGGCTAAAGCTAACCCCTAGGATAATGGCGGCATGCAGGGCCAGTGCTAAGCACAGGGCAAAGCCCAGGCGGTCGTTGGCCAAGTCGCTGGGGTATTGTGGCGGTAACGCAGATGCTGCCATGGTGTGTGTGCTTAACGCTGGGCTAACAGTTGTTGAATTTCGTCCATCAGCATAGCCGCTATATCGGTTTGATACTCGTTATCAATTTCGCGCAAGCAGGTGGGGCTGGTGACGTTAACCTCGGTGAGATAGTCGCCGATAATATCCAGGCCCACCAATAGCAGTCCTCGCTCCTTGGCGATGGGGCCTACTTGTGCGGCTATCCAGCGGTCGCGGTCGCTTAGCGGTTGGGCGCGGCCGGTGCCGCCAGCGGCGATATTGCCGCGGGTTTCGCCTTTGGCGGGTATGCGGGCTAGGCAGTAGGGAACGGGCTCGCCGTTGATCAGCAGCACCCGTTTGTCGCCATTGCTAATATCGGGGATAAACTGCTGCGCCATAATAGTGCTTTGGCCAAAGTTGGTGAGGGTTTCCAATATCACCGCCAAGTTAGGGTCGTCGGCCTTTACTCTAAAAATAGAAGAGCCGCCCATGCCGTCTAAGGGTTTGAAGATGACATCTTGGTGCTGTTGGTGAAAGGCCCGCAGCCTCGCTGGGTCACGGCTGACCACTAGCGGTGGGCAGCACTCGGGAAATTCAGTGGCAAACAGCTTTTCATTGTGGTCGCGCAGGCTTTGTGGCTTGTTGACCACTAAGGCTCCCTGGCGCTCTGCGGCCTCTAAAATATAGGTGCTATACAAAAACTCGTTATCAAAGGGCGGGTCTTTGCGCATAAGAATGACGTCAAGCTCGGCCAGGGCAATATCCTGGCTGTCACCTAAGTCGTAATAGTGCTCGGGGTCGCGAAAAACCTGTAAGGGAGTGGCCGTTGCCCGCGCCTGCCCCTTATCTAAGTACAGGTCTTGCTGGCGCATATAGCTGATCTGCCAGCCGCGGTCGCTGGCTGCCCAAAGCATGGCTAAAGTACTGTCTTTTTTGTAATGGATGCTTTCTATAGGGTCCATTACCACGCCTAGGTGAATAGTCATAGTGAGGTTGCTCTTGTAATCGAAGTGGTCGCTAAATTCTGTTAGGTGTTTCTCAGTTCCAGCTGGGCGATATTGCATTGTGCCTCTATACTGGTAATTTGCTCTAAGTTACGTGGCTGGGCTTTACAAATCAAGACTACAATTAAGGCTGGCTAAGAAACCACACAAAATAGATTTTTCTTAGAATTATCTGGGGTTTATGGATAAAAGCTTGAAACTGTGTTAAATATTAAAGAGTTTCGTGATAATCCATAACTGCGCAGGTATAGCGAGTTAAAATGATAATAAGGTCGATGGTATGGAAGTAAACTTTGAAGATTTAAAAGTCATGGTCATCGATGACAGCAAAACGATTCGTCGCACGGCAGAAACCCTACTCAAAAAAGTGGGCTGTGAGGTGATTACAGCTACCGATGGTTTTGATGCGCTGGCCAAGATTGCCGATAGCAAGCCCGATATCATCTTTGTTGATATTATGATGCCGCGCCTGGATGGCTACCAAACCTGTGCGTTAATCAAAAACAATAGTGAGTTTAAGTCTACCCCTGTGATTATGCTGTCCAGTAAAGATGGCTTATTTGATAAGGCCAAGGGCCGCATTGTGGGCTCTGACCAATACCTCACTAAACCATTTAGTAAAAACGAATTACTAGGGGCGATACAAGCCCATGTTAGCGAAGCTTGAACGCTGGCCAACCTATAATAATAAGTGAATAAGCCCTTAGCTGGGCTCTGTATAGCATCTAGAGGGAATGATTTATGGCTCGAGTATTGATTGTTGATGACTCGCCTACCGAAACTCACAAAATGTCGACTATCCTCGATAAGCACGGCCACCAAGTGCTTACCGCCGGCAGTGGTGAAGAGGGAGTGGCAACCGCTAAGGCCGAGCTGCCTGATGTTGTGCTAATGGATATAGTTATGCCTGGCTTAAATGGTTTTCAGGCCACCAGGCAGCTCAGTAAAAATGCTAGCACCAGCCACATCCCGGTGATTATAGTGACCACCAAAGATCAGGAGACCGACCGGCTGTGGGGCCAGCGTCAAGGCGCCAAGGGGTATTTGACCAAGCCTGTTAACGATGCGGTATTAATGAATGCTATCAATGAAGTGCTGGCCTAGGGCTGGCAAGCGCAACACAACTATAGTGAGTTGCTATGAGTAAACAACTACAAGCTTTTGCCGCCTTACAGGATATAGCAAGCCGTAGCCTGCAGTCGGCCAAAGGCCTGCCTGCGCAGGTTGATGTAGTTCCGCTGTGGTCAGGCATAGGTTTTACCTTGGGTGGCCATCGTTTTGTCGCCCCTATGGGTGAAGTGTCTGAAATTTTAGTGCAGCCTCCTGCTACGCGTTTGCCCGGTGTTAAGCCCTGGGTACGTGGCGTTTCTAATGTGCGGGGTAAGTTACTACCGCTAATCGATTTAGAAGTTTTTTTTGGTGGCGCATTAAGTGGCGGTCGCAAAAATCACCGCGTGCTGTCTTTAGAGTTAGGTGAGCTGTATACCGGCCTTATAGTCAATGAGGTGCACGGTATGCAGCATTTTCCTGTTGATACCTTTAGCGATGAGTTGCCAGCGGGCGTTGAGCCTTTGGCACCTTTTTTGGCGGGTAGTTATCAACAAAACGGCGATACTTGGGTGGTGTTTAGCACCTTTAAGTTGGCACAAAATACAGAGTTTATGAATGCAGCGGCCAGTTAATATTGGGCGCTTAAAATAAGATTTAATTAATGATCGATCGGATATTGGGCTGGGAGTTCCGGGCATGAATGCTAAAACAAAAGGTGCAGCTGCTAAGCTGTCGACAAATCGCACCATACTATTTTTTATAGTGTTGCTGGCCGCAGGCTTGGTGGGGGCGATAATTAATGCGTATATCGTTCTTAGGGATGCGGGGCACGATGCGCAGTATCTAGAGCTAACGGGTGAGCTGCGTATATTGTCGCAACAAATCGCCACCAGTTCGCGGCAGGCGACCGGCGGAGACCCAGAGGCGTTTACCCAGCTAGATAATTCACGAAATAGCTTTAACGATACCTTGCGTGTATTGCTCAATGGTAAGGGCGACTTGCCCTCGCCGCAGGCTATGTTAACCGATGAGTTGTCGGCGCTGGGCTCAACCTGGGCGCAGGTTAACACCTCGGCAGAAACCATTGTAAAAAACCGTGAACGTATACTGTTTTTACATGATGTTGCTAGAACCCTGAACGAATCTATACCCGAGCTGCAAGAAGAGTATAACAACGTTGTTGAAATCCTTACCGATAACCGAGCCCCCGCCGACCAAGTGTCTATAGCCCAAAGGCAGTCATGGCTGGCAGAGCGTATCGCGCGTAACGTCGATAAGATGCTACAAGGTGGCGATGCCGCTAAAGCGGCGGCCGACCAATTTAACTTGGATGCGAGTTTGTTTGGTAGCGTGCTGGATGGCATGCTGAAAGGTAATCGCGTAATGGGTATTACCCGCGTTACCGATGCCGAGGCTAAAGCCAGCTTAGAGGGTATTAGCCAGCTGTTTGAATTTGTGAGTGGCTCGGTAGATGAAATCTTCCAAGCCTCTCCCGACTTGTTAAAAGCGCGTGAAGCTGCCGATAAAATCTTGGTTGATGCGCCGCGCATGATGGAGCAAACCAGTGAGCTAGCTGCCCGCATCGGTCGCTTAGAGGGCGAGCGCACGGTAACTACTACCACCGCGCTGGTGTTTGTGGGTATCACTATCTTTGCGGTATTTATGATAGGTATACAAAACTTCCGTAATACCCGCGCCCGCTTGAACGAAACGGCAGATACCAACGAGCGTAACCAGACCGCTATCTTGCGTTTACTGGATGAGCTAGCCGACTTGGCGGACGGTGACTTAACCACCACTGCAACGGTATCGGAAGACTTTACTGGCGCCATCGCCGACTCTATCAACTTTACTATCGACCAATTAAGAATACTGGTATCGCAAATAAACGACACCGCGGTAAAAGTATCGGTGGCGGCAGAAGAAACACAGGGCACTGCACTGCACTTGGCCGAAGCGTCTGAGCATCAGGCGCAAGAAATTGCCGGGGCATCAGCGGCGGTTAACGAGATGGCGGTGACCATCGACCAGGTATCTTCCAACGCGGCCGAATCAGCCAGCGTTGCGGAGCGCTCGGTTGCCATCGCTAACACCGGTGCCGAAGTGGTACAAAACACCATACACGGCATGGATAACATCCGTGAGCAGATACAAGAAACCTCTAAGCGTATTAAACGATTGGGTGAATCGTCACAGGAGATTGGTGACATCGTATCTTTGATCAACGACATCGCCGACCAAACCAACATCCTGGCACTTAACGCTGCCATACAGGCCTCGATGGCGGGTGACGCCGGTAGGGGCTTCGCGGTTGTTGCGGATGAGGTACAGCGCCTAGCGGAACGTTCATCAGCTGCAACCAAGCAGATTGAGGCGCTGGTAAAAACTATCCAGTCAGATACCAACGAAGCGGTAATCTCGATGGAACAAACCACCGCCGAGGTGGTGCGAGGTGCGCGCTTAGCACAAGACGCGGGTACTGCACTGGAAGAAATCGAAACCGTATCGCAGGAACTGGCGGAATTGATTCAAAACATTTCGAACGCGGCGCGCCAACAGGCATCGTCAGCGGGCCACATCTCCAATACCATGAATGTAATCCAAGAGATTACCTCGCAAACTTCATCAGGTACTACTGCAACCGCGCAATCTATCGGTAACTTGGCCGGCATGGCGAACGAACTGAAAGAATCGGTGGCGGGTTTCAAACTGCCTGAAGAGGAAGATGTGCTATTGGAAGAAGCGGGTGCTGATATTACCGAAATAGATATGGAACTGGTGGAGGTTGAGTAATTCACCATGCTCACCACAGCCTACGATAGCGGCGATGTAAATAGTCATGGCGTCGTGGGCATATGAGCCGCTAGCGCCATTAAGCGATAAGCAATATGAGCAGTGGCAGGCATTACTAGAGCAGCGCACCGGTATTTGCTTTATGCAACACCGATCTATTTTGCAAGCTGGGTTAGTGTTGCGCATGCGGGAGATAGGCATTAGTGATTACGATGAATATTTTCAGCAGGTCAGTGCCGTACCTCAAGGAGCCATTGAATGGTCTTTGTTGGTGGATCGCATCTCGGTTAAGGAAACCAGTTTTTTTAGAGATGCTGATGCCTTTAATGCGGTTAAGCAGTTTTTACTCAACCGCCTTGATGCCCAGCAAAGGCCGCAAGATGATACATTAGAAATTTGGAGTGTGGGTTGCTCTACAGGTGAGGAGGCTTACTCTCTTGCCATGGTTGCCAGCGACATGGTCGATTATACCCAGGCTAAAATTTTTATAGGGGTGACGGCAACCGATATTAGTTCAACCGCATTAAGTTACGCCCGGCGAGGTGCTTATGCGCCGCGCAAGCTAGAGCGCATGCCGGCAGAAACAAAAATTAAATACTTTTCAGAGCAAGAGGATAAACACTTCCAGGTTGTTCCTAGCCTGAAACAAAAACTATGTTTTACGCAGGGTAATATCCTAGAGCTGGAACAAGCGCCAGCCATAAAAATGGATATTATTTATTGTCAAAACGTACTGATATATTTTCAGCGTTGGCGTCATAAACAAATACTGGATATGTTTGCCGAACGCTTGAAGCCCGGCGGTTTGTTAGTCATGGGGGCGGGTGAGGTTACACAGTGGAACCACCCAAAAATGAAACGGTTAGCTGATGAACGCGTATTGGCTTACCTTCATGCTCATGAGCAATAAGCGCTGATTGAATTGATAAAAAAAGGGCCATAGAGAATGGTTGAGCGTCGAGATTATGTTGCGCTAGATTGGGTAGCTGGAGAGATAGAAGAAACTCTCAAACAGGCCGCGCAAGCTTTAGATGCCTATATTGCCAATCGTGATGATGCGACCAAGTTGCGTTTTTGTTTAACACATATCCATCAAGTGTTAGGCACTTTGCGCATGGTTGAGTTCTTCGGCGCTGCATTACTGGCCGAAGAAATGGAATACGTAGCGGATGCCATTTCCCATAACCGCATACACGAAAGCCATATAGAAGATGCCCTGCAAGTATTGCATGCCGCTATGGTGCAGCTGCCCAAATATTTAGAGCGGGTTAAAGCTTCGCGCCATGGCCTGCCGTCCATTTTATTGCCGGTATTAAATGATTTGCGTGCTGTGCGCGGCGAGCAACTGTTATCAGAAACGGTTTTATTTGCCCCCGATATGTCCATGGCCAAAGAAGGTCATGCCGCAACAGCGCTAAGTATTTCAGGTAAAGAGCTAACCGAGGTTGCACATAAACTAAGGCAAATGTACCAAATTGCTTTATTAGGTTTAATACGCGGCAAAGATGTTAGGAAAAATTTAAATTACCTAGCAAAAGTTTGTGCGCGCTTAGTAAAAGTTTCAGAAGGGCAATCCTCACAAGCTATATGGCGTGTTTGTATAGCAGTTTTAGAGGGCTTGCTAAATGGCTCTATAGAGACCAGCGTCTCGGTAAAAATTTTGCTGCGCCAAGTTGATAGGCAAATCAAAAACATTATCGATCAAGGTGAGCTGGCGGTATTGGCGCCATATCCAGAAGACCTAGTTAAAAACTTGCTTTATTACGTGGCGCGCAGCAAGGCCAACTCCCGTTATATTAAAGAAATTAAAAACGATTTTAATTTGGCTGGCTCGCTACTGGGTGAGGGCGATTTAGACGGTGGCGATTTGGCCACGCCCGATAGTGCCGCTATGCACGCGGTAATGGTGGCGCTAGCCAATGAGCTCTCCGATATACAGCAGCAAATGCAAGTGGCTGGCACAGATAGTGTGGCGCTAGCAGGTATATTGCCTCTGTTTCGCCGGGTCTGCGATACCATGGCCATACTGGGCTTGGGTAGTCATCTTAAACAGCTGCATGATTTATACACGCGTTTTGCCAAACAGTTGGCAACCGATATTGATAGCCAGGAAATTGCCGAGGTACTGGCAGCGATTACCGCTATCTGCCTAGAACTTAAGCCTGATGAATTAGTTGAACCTGAACAAAAACAAGAGCTGTTTAACGATAGCGAAGAGGCTCAGGGCCATTTAGATACGGCTTTTGAATCGGTGCTGCGTGAATCGCGAGTAGGCTTAGAACAGGCTAAAGATGCGGTTATAGAATTTGTCGCCACCCAGTGGGATCACAGTTGCTTGGCCGATGTGCCCGCGCAATTACAAAATATTATTGGCAGTTTAGGCATGGTGCCATTAGCCCGTGCCAGCACAATTTTAAAATCCTGCGAAACCTATGTTAGCCGCGATTTACTGGCCAACAAAAGCGTACCCGATTGGCAGGTGTTAGATACTTTAGCCGATGCGATTACCTCGGTAGATTATTATTTAGAGCGTCTAATCGAAGACCCAGAAAGTGACGGCAGTGTTATTTTAGATATGGCGGCCGACAGTGTTGCTGAGCTAGGCTATCCGGTGGCGGCTGACAGCGTTAGTGCCGATGAGCCACCCCTGTTGGCTGCCGAAGCTGAACCAGCCAGTGTAGAGCCACCGCTGTTAGATGAGCCCCCAGTGCTCAATGATGAACAGCCTAGTGAGGGTCATAGCGAACAACAAAGTAGCGAGCAGAGTGTTGAACCGCCGATACTTGCCGCAGCAGAAGAATTTATTGTAGAGCCACCGACCTTAGAGCCCGAGCCCTCAGCGGCTAGCGATGAGGTAGGTGAACTGTCACCAGAAGATATACCCTTATTAGCCGAGGCCATGGCTTCTGAGTTTGTCGATCCCGACGAAACCACTATAGATTTTGAAGACGCCGAAGAGCTTAGCGAAAGCCATGCTGCAGCCAGCCCAGAGCCTATTGCCGACCTTGAAACCGCAACAGCCGCCGCTGTAGAAGAAGATGAAGATTACGATCCTGAAATTGTAGAGATCTTCATTGAAGAAGCCGGCGAAGTTTTAGAAACCATAGCCGAGTACTTACCGCAATGGCAGGCCGACCACAGTAATAGTGACGCAAGAGACACTGTGCGCCGTGCTTTTCATACCTTAAAAGGCAGCGGCCGTATGGTGGGGGCCACCGATATAGGTGAGTTAGCCTGGGCTATAGAGAGCCTGCTCAATACCATTATCGATGGCTCATTAAATTTAGAGGGCCAGCACTTAAGCCTAGCGGCTGAAGTTGCCGACTATGTGCCTACCATGGTTAGCGCTTTTGAAAATCGCCAGCCTATAGAGGGCGCCACGGCACAGGCCTTTATTGCCCGCGCCGAAGCTTATATTGCCGGTGACGTGCCTGCAGCCGAAGCTGTACAAGCACAGCCTGAAGTAGAAGAAACTTCGCAGCTTGATGATGGTTTGAGTATAGAAGAGCCAGAGCAACAGCCAGAGGAAGATGCTTTGGCCTTAGAGCTGGCCGATGAAAGCGAAGAGGCCGTTGATAACGAACTGCTGGAGATCTTTGCCGGCGAAGCTGCTACGCATAGGGAAGTGCTGGATCAATTTATCAGCCATTGCCACGAGCTAGCGGGCCCCGCCGATTTAACCGACGAATTGCAGCGTGCCTTACATACCTTAAAAGGCAGCGCCAATATGGCGGGTATTACCCCAGTGGCGATGATAGTAGGGCCGGTGGAAGGTTTGATAAAAGATTTGCGCGCCATGCAAATGAAGGCTGATCACAGCATTGTTGAGCTGTTAGAACAAACCTCTAGCTACATTTCGCAGGGCTCGGCACAGCTTAGTACTAACCCCATGCAAACACTGCCAGGCAGTGACGATTTTTTAACGCAGCTAGCAAACATACATCAAGAGCGCTTAGCTGTCGCCGCCGATGCCAACGCCGAAGACAACAGTATTCCGCCGCAGGCGCTAAATGAATTTTTAACTCTGAGCCTAGACGTAGTAAGCGATGCTGAGCAAAAACTACTGGCTTGGGCTAAAGACGAGCTGGATGAAGGCAAGCAACAGCAGTTGCTAATACAGTTTTCTCGCATGATAGAGCGTGCTGAAATTATTAATATGCCCGCCTTTGTCGAGCTGGCGCAAGCGATGCAAGTTTTCTATAGGCAGGCCATAGATGCCGGTGAACAAAGCGAAGCGTTTTGTAACTTGGCAGCACAAGGCAATGACGCCTTAATTGATATGTTAGACCAAATTGCTGGCCATCAAACGCCAGCTTTTGATGAAGCTTTGTTAGCGGCGATAGAAGACTTTAGCATGTCGGCAGGCAGTCCTATGGCCGAGTCTGAAACCGCAGAGGCCGATGCTATCGCTAGCAGCGACGTTAGTGAGGCCAGCGATGAGTTCGAGCCTATAGAGCCGCAACTAGAGCAAGCGCCAGAACCTGAGCCTGAATCTGAACCAGAGTCGCAAACCATAAGCGAATCAGAGCCGCTAGCAGCGCCAGCGGATAGCAGCACTGCCAGCGCCGACGATGATGAAGAGCTGGATGATGAAATCATCGAAATCTTTATGGAAGAGGCGGGTGAACTATTAGAGTCACTGGATGAAGCTATACATGCTTGGAGCGAAGATAGAACCAATCGCGCCCACCCCGATGAATTACTGCGTGTATTACACACCCTTAAAGGCGGCGCGCGTTTAGCGGGTATTAGCAGCATAGGCGATCTCAGTCATAATTTTGAAACGCGTTTGGAAAGCCTAGATTTAGATAATTTACAGGCCGATGACGCGCTGATGGCTGAAACCCTAGCCACTCAAGATCAGTTAGTGGTTATGGTTGAAAAGCTTAAGCAGGGTGAAAGTCTGGTCGGTATAGCCACCGATTTACCTGCGGTAGATGAGCCAGCAGCCCAGCCTGAAGTTAAACCGCTGAGTGAGCCTGTTGCCGAGCAGCGCAATGAATTTAACCTGCCCTTAGCAGCGGCCAAGCCCGAAAAAACAATCACACCTTTTACCGCTCCTGCAGCCAGCAACGACACGGTAACGCCTCTGCCCGCTGATAGTAAGCGCGGTCCGCAAGAAGTGGTCAAAGTGTCGGCGCAGTTATTAGAGGAGCTGGTTAACCTTGCGGGTGAAACCTCTATTTCCCGTGGCCGTGCGGAAGAGCAAATTTCGGAGCTGGTTTTCTCGCTAGACGATATGCAAATCACCGTCGACCGCTTGCAGCAGCAGGTGCGTCGTTTGGATATGGAAACCGAGCAGCAAATTCTCTATCGCCAAGAGCAGGTAGAGAGTGAAGGCCTAGAGGGGTTCGACCCCTTAGAAATGGACCGCTATTCACAGCTGCAGCAATTATCGCGCTCGCTGTTAGAGTCCTCATCGGATTTGACCGATATTAAAGGCACGCTGGCCGATAAAGCTCGCGACATGGAAACCTTGTTAGTGCAGCAGTCGCGCATTAATACCGAGCTACAAGAAGGTTTGATGCGTTCACGCATGGTGCCCTTCTCACGCATGGTACCCAGGTTGCGCCGTATCGTCAGGCAGGTCAGTGGCGAGCTGGATAAAAAAGTCGACTTCCGTTTAGATAATGTCGAAGGTGAATTAGACCGTACCGTGTTAGAGCGTATGGTCGCGCCCTTAGAGCACATGTTACGCAACGCGGTAGATCACGGCATAGAAAACAAAGAGCAGCGTCAAGCGGCGGGTAAGTCACCGCGCGGCACTGTTGCCCTTAATTTAGCGCGCGAAGGTGGCGAGATCGTGTTAACTCTCTCCGATGACGGCGCCGGTATCAACTTAGACGCGGTGAAGAAAAAAGCCATAGAGCGCGGTTTAATGGAGCCTGATGCCAGCCTCTCTAATCATGAAATTTTGCAATTTATTTTGCAGGCCGGCTTTAGTACAGCTGACAAAGTGACACAAATATCGGGCCGCGGCGTAGGCATGGACGTGGTGCACAGCGAAATCAAACAGCTGGGCGGTACCATGGACATAGAGTCTATCTACGGCCAAGGCACCCGCTTTATTGTGCGCCTGCCCTTTACCGTATCGGTTAACCGCGCCTTAATGGTTAACATAGGCGGCGACAACTATGCGATACCGCTAAACACCATAGAGGGTATAGTGCGGGTTAGCCCCTTCGAGCTAGAGGCTTACTATCAGCCCGATGCCCCGCTATTTGAATATGCCGGCCAATCCTATTTATTGCGCTATATGGGCGCACTGTTAAACCGCGGCGAAAAACCGATTTTGGAAGGCCGCAGCATGCCCTTACCGGTGATTTTAGTTCGCGGTGCTGACCACTCGGTGGCAATACAAGTTGATCATCTGATGGGCTCGCGCGAAATAGTGGTGAAACCCTTGGGCCCCCAATTTAGCATGGTGCAAGGCTTGTCGGGTGCCACCGTGTTGGGTGATGGTAATGTGGTTATCATCTTGGATCTGCCTGCCATGATACGCGCCGATGCCCTGCATGCGCATAGAGATGTATTGATACCGCAAGATGAAAGCCGCTACGAAGAAGATCGCATCACTAAAGTGATGGTAGTGGATGATTCGGTAACCGTGCGCAAAGTAACTTCGCGCTTCTTAGAGCGTCAAGGCATGGAGGTAGTGTTAGCAAAAGATGGTATCGACGCCGTCGCGCAGCTTAATGAAATGGAGCGCATCCCTGATGTGATGCTACTGGATATAGAAATGCCACGCATGGATGGCTTTGAAGTCGCCAGCCGGGTAAGGCACACCAGCCGTTTAAAAGAGCTACCCATAATTATGATTACCTCGCGTACTGGTGATAAGCACAGAGAGCGCGCCATGAGCTTAGGGGTTAATCACTACCTGGGTAAGCCTTACCAAGAGACGGTGCTACTAGAAACTATACAAGAGCTTACCGGCGCTGTAGCAGGGTGATAGGTTATTAAGCGATGACGGCACATGCCCGGCGGGTGGCGTTGGTAACCGACAGTGAGCTGGGCAGGCAGGCGCTAATGGCCTTAGTCGGCGGCTCGCAAAATAGCATTGCGGTGAGCATAGATGTAAGCCTAGGCAGCCAGCCCTTGGTCGACTATCTTCAGCAGCATCACGATGAACACTTGGATATGTGGCTGCTGGATATTAGCGCGCAGCACGACCAGAGTATTTTGCACATAGTCTGTGATGGTAGCGACAAGCCCATCTTAGTTAATGACGAGTTACCTACTGCTCAGCATATGCAGCGCTATCAATTGTGGCAAAAGCGCTTATTGGAAAAGGTGGCAGGTCTCAGTATAGAAAATAATGGCGCTGACAATGTTGGCTTGGCCCCTGCTGTACAGGTTTGGGTGCTGGCCGCCTCATTGGGTGGCCCCGCAATGGTTAAGCGTTTTTTAAGCAGCCTGCCCAAAGGTTTACCCATAGCCTTTGTATATGTGCAGCATATAGAAGCAGAATTTGATAATTACTTAGCGGGCGGCATGGGGGCCGAGCAGGGTTACCCCTTGCGCCTGATAAACCGTGAACAAAATTTACGGGCCGGCGAAACGTTGGTCGTTCCAGCCGACGCCCAACTACGATTTTTACCCTTTGGCGGCGTGATTAAAACGGCCATACCCTGGCAGGGCCCTTACCAGCCTTCAATTGATCAGGTGGTAGCCGAGCTGGGCAAAGAGTATAGGAAAAAACTCGGCGTGATTATATTTAGCGGCACCTGTAATGACGGCGAAATTGGTTGCCGCGTAGTTAAAGCCTGTGGCGGCAAAGTGTGGGCGCAAAGCCCCGCCACCTGTGTGAGTGCGGCCATGCCCGAGGCCGCAATGAGCACTGGCTGTGTTAGCTTTCAAGGCAGCCCAGAAGAATTAGCGATGCAATTGGCGCATATTATGGCGCAGCCCATTGCCCAGCAAGAGGTTAGACGATGAGTGAACAAGTAGTAACAACAGTAAACGATGAATTAGCCACTCTATTAATACCTATGAATGGTAAGCAGTTGGTGGTGCCCAATGTCACGGTGGCGGAAATTATCCCCTATATTGAGCCCAGTACCGAGCAAAGTGATTTACCTACTTGGTTTTTAGGCAATATCAATTGGCGCGGTATAGAAGTGCCGGTGGTGTCCTTTGAGGCGATTAATGAGGAGCCTTTTGTTAGCCAAAGTGCTAACCGTCGTATTGCCGTACTCAATGCCTTGGTGGATGGTGAAAAGCTCCCGTTTTGCGGCCTTATCGCCGAAAGTGTGCCGCGCCTAATGCGTATACAGCCCAACGACATAGTTAATGAGGATGTGGAAACCGGCCCCGCTGAGTTAGGCCATGTGCTGGTGCATGGTGAGCAGGCGGTAATCCCCAATGTGGATTACATACAGGAGCAGGTGCTGGCGCTGCAATAGCTGAAGGTCTTCACTTTAAACGCAAAAAGCCGAGCCCAGCTCGGTTTTTTGCGTTTAAAGACTAGTTAAAAAGCGGTAGGTAAAACCCTGTGAACAGCTTGGCAAAGGTTTATAATGAATAGGCGTTCATCATAAGGCATTGTTTTAATAGGGTTTTATCTTTTTTTAAAAAATTGTGGACAAGTGCTGTTGCGGCATTATAATGAATGTATATTCATTCGCTAATGTGTGTTGGCATGACTTTTCAGTATCTACCTAAAACCGCTGCCTGTTTAAGCCATGGTACAGGCGGCCGCCACATCCTCACCTTGCCTGCGGCTTGGGTGGTGATGTTTGCTACCTACTGGTAATTGCTACCGCTGATCGTTTCTCTTTTGTAAATTTATTGATTACTACCTGTTGCTTGCCTTTGTGTGCAGGCGAGCAAGGTTTATGTTGTAGGAGTTTTATTATGTCTCACTCTGTATTTAAAAATGCCAAGGGCCAGCACGTCGATTCCTATTACGCCGCTACGGTAGGCGAGGTGGCAGACTACCCACGTTTACAAGCTGATATAGAAGCCGAAGTGTGCATTATAGGTGGCGGCTTTGCGGGCATTTCAGCGGCTATAGAGTTAGCTGAACAAGGCCATGATGTCGTATTGCTAGAAGGCGTGAGAGTGGGCTGGGCGGCTTCGGGCCGCAACGGCGGCCAGATTATAGGCGGTTGGCGTGATAGCTATGATGACTTGGAGGCTAAATTTGGCTATGACACCGCCAAAACTTTTGCCGACATGAGCAACGAAGGCAAACAAATTATTTATGACCGAGCCGAAAAATATAAGATCAATGCCGATATAAAAAAGGGCTATTTGTTGGCGGCCATGTGTAAGTCGCATGTGAACTACATGCATGACTATATAGCCGAGGCGGAAAAGTGGGGCGGTGCCGAACACTACCGTCTTATTTCGCAGCAGGATGTGAAAAACTATATAGACAGCAATAGCTACATAGGCGCTTTAGATAATCAAAGCAACGGCCACTTACACCCTTTAAAATTGGCGGTGGGTGAGGCTAAGGCTGCTGCCGATTTAGGTGTGCGTATCTACGAACACTCACCCGTGCTGGATGTGCAGGGCGGCGATGAGCCTGTAGTGACTACCGCTCACGGCAAGGTAAAAGCAAAACAGGTGATCATGACGGCTAACTGCTACCTGGGTAAGGCCGCACCCAAGCTAGAAAAGAAAATCATGCCCGCCGGCACCTATGTGATCGCCACCGAACCACTAGCGGCTGAGCGCGTAGCCAAGCTTATCCCCCAAGGCCAAGCGGTGTGTGATATGCGCCATATATTGGATTACTACCGTATTACCGCCGACAACCGCTTACTGTTTGGCGGCAAAACTATTTACAGCGGCAAAGACCCCAAAGACATAGGCAAAAGCATGTTTAAAGATATGCTAAAAGTGTTTCCGCAGTTAGCAGATGTCAAAATAGATTTTGCCTGGGGCGGCCATATAGATTTATCGGTTAACCGCATGCCACATATGGGGCGTTACGCCGATAATGTGTATTTTGTGCAGGGCTTTTCAGGCTTTGGTGTGGTGGCTACACATATAGCCGGCCGTGTATTGGCAGAAAAAGTCATGGGCAATACCCAGCGTTACGATATCTGGAATCAAATAAAACACCACACTTTCCCCGGCGGTACTTTGCTGCGCAAGCCCGGTTATTTATTAGGCTCCAGCTTTTTTTATTTGCGGGATATGATAGATACGATGAAGGGGTAAAGTTTTTAGTTCCTAGTTCCTAGTTCCTAGTTCCTAGTTCCTAGTTCCTAGTTCCTAGTTCCTAGGATAAAGACTAAAGTCAAAAGGCCTCAATACTGGAGGCCTTTTTATAATTAAAAAATTAGATATCACCCCACAGCGATTGCAGCAGGGTTAGGGCGGCCAGTGGTGCGGTTTCGGTGCGCAGCACTCTGGGGCCTAGGCTTAGGGCGTTAAAGCCTTGAGCTAGAGCCTGTTCAATTTCGTGATCACTGAGGCCACCTTCGGGGCCGATTAAAATAGCGGCGCTGTTGGGGCTGTCGGCGGGGTTTAACTTTTTCGTATTGCGGTGGTGTAATACCAGTTTTTTCTCGGCTTGACTGTTGTTAAGCCAGTCTAGTAAGGGGGTGGGGGCGTGCAGCTGCGGTAGCAGGTTGCGTTGGCATTGTTCGCAGGCGCTGATAATAATATTTTGCCAGTGGCTGTGTTTTTTTTCGGCTCTATCGGCTTTGAGTTTCAGCTCGGTGCGCTCGGTATACAGCGGTGTAATCTCAGTGGCACCCAATTCGGTGGCTTTTTGCATTACCCAATCCATACGGTCGCCCTTAGACATGGCTATGCCTAAGTGTACCGGTAAAGGGGATTGTCTATTGTCGCTGCGGTGTTCGCCTATAATAACGCTAACGGATTTTTTAGAAAGGCTGACTATGTTGGCATCAAACTCGCCGCCCTGATTATTGAATAATATGAGGGCGGCATCATTTTGCATACGTAAAACTTTACTTAAATGATGACTGGCTTGCGCTTCTAGCTCAACGGTTTGGCCAGTGACCAGTGTGTTTTGAGTAAAAATTCTAGGTACGCGCATGCTCAATCAATCACATTAAGAAAGTTTTAAGTTTTGCCAAATGGTTTTGTTCGGCTCTACCAGATTCATGGTGTAAAAATGCAAGCCCGGGGCGCCGCCCGCTAATAAGCGTTCGCATAGACTGCTAATAAAATCGGTGGTAAAAGCCTTTAAGCCTTCGGGGTCGTTTTCTAAACTTTCTAATTTATAACCCAACCAGCGTGGTATCTCGGCACCACAGGTCTTAGAAAAACGCATTAAGTTGTGGTGGTTGATGATGGGCATAATGCCGGGATAGATGGGCTTGTCTATGCCTATCTTGTCGCACTTTTCCAAAAAGTGGAAATAGGCATCTACATTAAAAAAGTACTGAGTGATCGCGCTGTTGGCACCGGCGTCCAATTTCTCTTTTAAAAACTGTATGTCTTGGGCGTAGCCGTCGGCATCGGGGTGTATCTCGGGGTAGCAGCCTACTTCTATATTAAAGTGATCGCCGGTGTGCTCGCGTATAAAGGCAACTAACTCACTGGCATATACCAGGCGCTGCGCCCCTAAGCCCGAAGGCATGTCGCCGCGCAGGGCTACCATGCGTTTTACGCCGGCGTCCTTGTAGCTAGTGATCAGTTCCAGCATTTCTTCTTTGCTGTCGCTACCAAAAGACAGGTGTGGGGCGGTGTCTATACCTTCGTCTATCATTTCTAACACTATGTCCTTAGTGTTATCGCGGGTGGAACCGCCGGCACCATAGGTCACAGAAAAAAACTCAGGGTTTAGCTGGTTTAACTCAGCGCGTACTAATTTAAGTTTTTCTTTGCCCGCATCGGTTTTAGCGGGGAAAAACTCAAAAGAAAATCGTTTGGACATGGAAAGAGTCTCTAGTTGGTAGCCGCTAGTTCCTAGAGGAATTCGCGGCCTAATGTTCTGCTAGCGACTAGTGGCTAAGCCACTAGCGACTAAAATTAATACTTATAGGTTTCCGTTTTATATGGGCCGTCTACCGATACGCCTATATAGTCCGCTTGTTCTGGGGTTAGCTTAGTTAATACACCACCAAAACCGTTTACCATATGTGCGGCTACTTCTTCGTCCAGCTTTTTGGGCAGTACTTCTAGGGTAATAGCCGCTGGCTTTAAGTCAGCTTCCAGGTCGGCGAACTTGCGCTCATATAAATAAATTTGTGCCAGCACCTGATTGGCAAAAGAGCCATCCATAATACGCGAAGGGTGACCGGTAGCATTGCCTAGGTTTACCAAACGCCCCTCTGATAATAGTATCAAGTGATCGTTTTCAGCTTTGTTGCGGTAGACCTTGTGTACCTGTGGTTTAACTTCATCCCATTCCCAGTTTTTTCGCATATAGGCGGTGTCGATTTCATTGTCGAAGTGGCCTATGTTACAGACTACCGTACCTGATTTTAGCGATTGTAAAATCGCTGAGTCGCACACATTGAAGTTGCCAGTGGTGGTCACGATTAAGTCAGTGTTGTTTAATAGTGCTTTGTTAGTATCTTCTGGCTTGCCGGTGTTTATGCCGTTGTTATAAGGCGACACCACTTCAAAACCATCCATGCAGGCCTGCATGGCGCAGATGGGATCTATCTCGGCAACACGTACTATCATGCCTTCCTGGTTTAGCGATTGGGCAGAGCCTTTACCTACATCACCGTAGCCTATAACCAAGGCTTTTTTGCCAGATAATAAGTGATCGGTGCCGCGTTTGATGGCGTCGCTTAATGAGTGTCTACAGCCGTACTTGTTGTCATTTTTTGACTTGGTTACTGAGTCGTTAACATTAACCGCAGGCACTTTTAAGGTGCCTTTTTCTAACATCTCTTGTAAGCGGTGTACGCCGGTGGTGGTCTCTTCAGTAATGCCGTGTATACGGTCTAACATGTGGCCGTATTTGTTGTGCAGCATCAGGGTTAAGTCGCCGCCATCATCCAATACCATATTGGCATCCCAGGGCTGGCCATCTTTTAAAATGGTTTGCTCTAAGCACCACTCGTACTCTTCTTCAGTTTCACCTTTCCAGGCAAACACCGGCACACCAGCGGCGGCAATGGCAGCAGCGGCGTGATCTTGGGTAGAGAAAATATTACACGATGACCAGCGAACTTCTGCACCTAAGGCCACCAAGGTTTCAATCAATACACCGGTTTGTATGGTCATGTGTATGCAGCCTAAAATCTTAGCGCCGGCTAAAGGCTGGCTGGGGCTGTATTTTTCGCGCATAGCCATTAAGGCTGGCATTTCAGTTTCGGCTATGTCTAATTCTTTACGGCCCCAATCGGCTAAAGAAATATCGGCTACTTTATAATCGCTCATAATAAAATCCTAAAAATAAATATTTTGTTTAGTCTTGCCGCTTAAAACTTGCGGCTTATTGCTTGATGTAGTTAAAGCGCAGCTTTCAGTGCATCAACCTTATCTGTTTTTTCCCAGCTAAAAGCGGTAAACGTGTCTGACTGTTGTTGGCCGCTTTCGTCTTTCCAGCTATAGGTGTGCTCAAAGGGCTCGCGGCCAAAATGGCCATAAGTCGCGGTGAGCTGATACATGGGGTGTTCTAAGTCCAGCATCTTGTTAATGCCGTAAGGGCGCAGGTCAAATACTTTGCGTATGGCGGCGGCTAATTGATCGTCGCTAACCGTGCCGGTGCCAAAAGTGTTGACCGAAATAGAAGTGGGTTCGGCCACGCCTATGGCGTAGGACACTTGTATTTCGCAGCGCTCAGCCAAGCCAGCGGCCACTACATTTTTAGCCACATAGCGGCCTGCATAAGCTGCCGAGCGGTCAACCTTTGAAGGGTCTTTGCCCGAGAAAGCGCCGCCGCCGTGGCGCGCCATACCGCCGTAGGTATCAACAATAATTTTTCTACCGGTTAAGCCGCAGTCACCTACCGGACCGCCGATAACAAATACGCCGGTGGGGTTGATGTGATATTTAGTGTCGGCGTGCAACCATTCGGCGGGCAATACCGGCAAAATAATATTTTCTATCACGGCTTCGCGTAAATCATCTAATGCAATTTCGGGGTCGTGCTGGGTGGATAGCACTACCGCATCTATGGCGACGGGCTTGCCGTTTTCATAACGTAAACTCACTTGCGATTTTGCATCAGGGCGCAACCAGGGCAGTATGCCTTCTTTGCGCAATTTCGCTTGGCGTTCCACTAAGCGGTGCGAGTAGTAAACCGCGGCAGGCATTAAGGTGTCGGTTTCGTTAGTGGCATAGCCAAACATTAAACCTTGGTCGCCAGCGCCTTGCTCTTCGGGCTTGCCGCGATCCACGCCTACATTAATGTCTATAGATTGTTTGCCTATAGCATTGAGTACCGCACAGCTGGCGCCATCAAAACCTACCGCCGAGCTGTTGTAGCCTATGCCGGTGATAACGTCGCGAATAATATCTTCTAAATCCACATAGCAAGAGGTTGAGACTTCACCGGCCACTACGGCCATGCCGGTTTTTACCAGCGTTTCTACCGCCACGCGAGCGTTTTTATCTCTGGCAATAATGGCGTCTAAGATGGCATCTGAAATTTGGTCAGCCATTTTATCGGGGTGGCCTTCTGAAACGGATTCAGAAGTAAAGGTTGAATATTCTGCCATGGTTAATTCCTTACAGGGTTTTCAAATAATGGGTAAGCCTAGGGCTTAATAAATTCTCTAATTTGTACGCGAAAGCCATTGAGTTGGGTCAGGTATACACTTTGGCCTTCTGTTAAACCGGCGCTCTCGGCCCAGCTGCTTAAATCTTCGGGCTCAAAACCCAGCCATAAATCGCCACAGGCTTCCTGTGCCCAGAGTTGGTCGTGGCTGCACAGGTCGGTAATAAATAAGCGGCCCTGTTGATTGAGTAGCTGAGCTAAATCTTTAAACATCTCGGCGGGAGAGGGCACATGATGCAGCACCATGTTGACCACTATGCTGTCTACCTGAATGCTTTTCAGGCTTTCATGTTTGCTGTCGCCGTGAATAAATTCTATGTTGGCTAGCGCCTGTTGCTGGGCAAAGGCCTGCGCCTTATTAAGCATTTGCTCGGAGTTGTCCAAGGCATACACGGTGGCAAAGTGCGGTGCTAACTCTGCCAAAAAAGCGCCTTCACCCGGGCCTACCTCTAAGACATTGCCAGCGGTGTTGGCATTGCGCAGTACCAGGCTGGCGCAGTTGCTGGCGTAAATATCGTAGGCGGCAATTTGCTCTTGTTGCTCGTTAAAGCTGTCGGCGTGGCGATTAAAAAAATCGCGCGAGCGTTGAGCGCGGTGGTTTTGCACTTCGCTTAGGCGCTTTTCTACCTCGGGGCTTAAGCGCAACTGGTCGGCGGCATCAAACACTCCACGCTGCAGGGCATCTAGTTTATGGTCCAAGGCATGGTGGGCGCGGCGGTAAAAAATGGTATTGCCTTCGCGGCGGGTGATTAATAGGCCCGCAGTCGCCAATAGTTTTAAATGATGGCTGAGGCCAGACTGCTTGTAATCCAAGATGGTGCACAGCTCTAACACGCCAAAAGAGTCGCGGCTTAACACCCGCAAAATATCCAGCCGCAATTGGTCGGCGCTGGCTTTGCACAGTGCCAGCAGGGCGGCCGCGTATTGCTGGGCTTGTTGGGCCGGGCTGCTGGGGGTGGCTAGGGCATGGGTTTGGCTATTCATGGGGGCGCAGTCTAGCAGCACTTTGCACCTATATCAAAATATTTTGATATAGGTTTGGCGGTGTCGCCTGAGTCTGGCGCGCTAATTGGCGGAAAAAGCCGTATTTTTAGTCGGCAAATGCACTTATGGGCATTGCTGTATGGGCGTGGGTGCGAGAAAATAGCCGGCTTTCAAAATGACCTTCTTGGAGTTCCAATCAATGCCGTCACGTAGCGAATTAGCTAACGCCATCCGCGCACTCAGTATGGATGCTGTGCAGCAAGCCAAATCCGGCCACCCGGGTGCCCCTATGGGTATGGCTGATATAGCCGAAGTACTGTGGAACGACTTCCTACAGCACAACCCCGCTAACCCCAACTGGCCCGACCGCGACCGCTTTGTACTATCTAACGGCCATGGCTCTATGCTGATTTACTCGCTATTGCACCTCAGCGGCTATGAGCTACCCATAGAGGAGCTGAAAAATTTCCGCCAATTGCACTCCAAAACCCCAGGCCACCCCGAATACGGTTATGCGCCGGGTATTGAAACCACCACCGGCCCGCTGGGCCAGGGCATTACCAATGCTGTGGGCATGGCGGTAGCCGAGAAGGCCTTAGCCGCACAATTTAACCGCCCCGGCCATAATGTGGTGGATCACCACACCTATGTGTTTTTAGGTGATGGCTGTTTAATGGAAGGTATTTCCCACGAAGCCTGCTCGCTGGCCGGTACCTTGGGCTTGGGCAAACTGATTGCCTTTTACGACGACAACGGCATTTCTATAGATGGTGAGGTTGAAGGTTGGTTTACCGACGATACCCCCAAGCGTTTTGAATCTTACGGCTGGCATGTAGTGCCCGCAGTAGACGGCCACGATAGCACTGCGATTAAGCTGGCCATAGAAGAGGCTCATGCCTCGGACAAGCCCACCCTGATCTGCTGTAAAACCATTATCGGTAAGGGCTCGCCTAATAAAGAAGGCAAAGAAGATTGCCACGGCGCGCCACTGGGTGATGAAGAGATTGCGCTAGTGCGTGAAACTCTGGGCTGGAAGCACGCACCTTTTGAAATCCCCGCCGATATTTATGCCGGTTGGGATGCTAAAGAGCAGGGCCAAGCTTTAGAAAGCGACTGGGATAAACGCTTTGAAGCCTATGCCGAAGCTCACCCCGAGTTGGCCGTAGAGCTGGCCCGCCGTTTAAGCGGCGACCTGCCGGAAGATTTTAGTGCCCAAGCTGAGGCCTATATACAGCAGCTACAAGCCGATGGCGCTAGCATAGCCTCGCGCAAAGCCTCGCAAAATACCCTAAACGCCTACGGCCCGTTACTGCCTGAGTTATTAGGCGGTTCCGCTGACTTGGCGGGTTCTAACCTGACCTTGTGGAGTGGTTCTAAAGGCATTAGCGCCGACGATGCCTCGGGCAACTATTTATTTTACGGTGTGCGCGAATTTGCCATGTCGGCGATGATGAACGGTATCGCCTTGCACGGCGGCTTTATCCCCTACGGCGCGACCTTCCTGATGTTTATGGAGTACGCCCGCAACGCGGTACGCATGGCTGCTTTAATGAAGCAGCGCAGCATTTTTGTCTACACCCATGACTCTATAGGTCTGGGTGAAGACGGCCCCACCCACCAGCCGGTAGAGCAACTGACTGCCCTGCGCGCCACGCCTAATTTGGATACCTGGCGCCCCTGTGATGCGGTAGAGTCAGCGGTGAGCTGGAAAGCGGCGCTGGAGCGCAACGACGGCCCCGCGGCCTTGGTATTCTCTCGCCAAAATCTAGAGCACCAGCCTCGCACTGCCGAGCAAGTGGCCAACATCGCCAAGGGCGGTTACATCTTAAGCGATTGCGAAGGCGAGCCCGAAGCCATACTGATTGCCACCGGCTCGGAAGTGGCTCTGGTGATGGCAGCCAAAGCACAGCTAGCCGATAAAAAGATACGAGTTGTATCTATGCCTTCTACCTCGGTATTCGACAGACAAGACGCCGCCTACCGCGAAAGCGTATTGCCTAGCAATGTGCTAGCCCGCGTTGCGGTTGAAGCCTTGCACCGCGATTTTTGGTACAAGTACGTAGGCTTAGATGGCCGTATCGTTGGCATGGAGACTTTCGGTGAGTCGGCCCCGGCAGGCGACTTAATGAAGCACTTTGGCTTTACCGTTGAAAACGTTGTAGAAGCGATCAACGACTGCATAGCTGAGTAAGCAACATGATAAGGCTGGCAATTAATGGTTATGGCCGCATAGGGCGCTGCGTACTGCGCGCTCTATATGAGGGGGGCTACCGCGAGCATATGCAAGTGGTGGCCATTAATGAGCCCGCCGATTTACCCACCATTGTTCACCTCACCAAGTACGATAGCACCCACGGCCGCTTTAAGGCCGAGGTGAGCAGCTCGGCGGGCTGCCTGACGGTGAATGGCGATAGCATAGCTATTAGCCATCACGAAGCCCTAACGGATTTGCCCTGGGGGCAACAGCAGGTGGACTTAGTGTTGGAGTGCAGTGGTCGCTTTGATAGCCAAGCTGCCTTGCAACAGCATCTCACCCAAGGGGCCAAGCGGGTATTGCTATCGCAGCCCGGCGAAGCCGATATCAACGCCTTGGTTTATGGGGTAAATCACCAGCAATTAAGTGCGGCTGACACCATCGCTTCAGCCGCCTCTTGCACCAGTAACTGCATAGTGCCGGTTATCGATATTTTGCATCAGGCCTTCACTATAGAGTCTGGCGGTATTACCACCATACACTCGGTGATGAACGACCAGCCCGTGCTGGACGGCTATCACCATACCGACCTGCGCAAAACTCGCGCCTCCAGCCACTCGATTATTCCGGTAGATACCGGCCTGGCCCAGGGTATAGATAGATTACTGCCCAGTGTGAGCGGCCGCTTTACCGCCAGAGCCTTGCGGGTGCCCACCACCAATGTGTCGGCCATGGATTTATCGGTGATTGTTAAGCAGCCCGCCACCAGTGCCGCGGTTAATGAGCGCTTACAAGTCGCCGCTCAACAGCAGCTAAAGGGCGTGCTGGGCATTACCTACGAGCCGCTGGCCTCCTGCGATTTTAATCACGACACCCACTCCGGTGTGGTGGATGCCGCACAAACCCGGGTCAGTGGTAGTTTAGTCAATGTATTGGTGTGGTTTGACAACGAGTGGGCCTATGCCAACCGCATGCTGGATATTGCCCAGTATTGGTATGAGCAAATAGACCATGGCAGTGTTTCATCCTAATAACGATAACGGACAGCAGTAAAAGGAAAACATAATGAGCGTCATCAAAATGGCCGACTTGGCCTTAGCGGGTAAACGGGTATTAATACGTGAAGACTTAAACGTACCCATTAGCGAAGGCCGAGTAACCAGCGATGCACGCATACGTGCGGCGCTGCCCACCATAGAGCTGGCCTTAAAAGCTGGCGCTAAAGTCTTGCTGATGTCGCATTTGGGTCGCCCCACCGAAGGCCAATACGAAAGTCAGTATTCACTAGCGCCCGTGGCCGAGCATTTGGGCGATTTATTAAACCGCGAAGTGCCCCTGATTAGCGATTGGCGCGAGGGTGTAGAGCTGGCCGATGGCGAGTTGGCCCTGCTAGAAAACGTACGCTTTAACCAAGGCGAAAAAGCCGACGACGAGGCGCTGGCCCAAGCCTACGCCAGCCTCTGTGATGTGTTTGTGATGGATGCCTTTGGCACCGCCCACCGCGCCCAGGCCTCTACTCACGGCGTAGCCAAGTTTGCCGAAGTGGCCTGTGCCGGGCCGCTATTGGCGGGTGAATTAGACGCGCTGGAAAAAGTCATGGCCAACCCCGCCAGGCCCTTGGTGGCGATAGTGGGCGGTTCCAAAGTTTCGACTAAGCTTACGGTACTGGAAACACTATCCGAGGTAGCCGATCAGCTAATCGTGGGTGGTGGCATAGCCAATACCTTTTTGGCCGCCAGTGGTAAGCCGGTAGGTAAGTCACTATGTGAGCACGATTTAATTCCGGTGGCACAAACTCTAATGGCCAAAACCACCATACCCGTACCCAGTGATGTAGTGACCAGTAAAGCATGGGGCGGTGCGGCCGAGCTGAAAAACGCCAGCGATGTGCAGGCCGACGACAGCATTTTTGATATAGGCCCTCAGGCCTCAGCTGAGATAGCTGAGATTTTAAGCAAGGCCAAAACTATCTTGTGGAACGGCCCGGTGGGGGTGTTTGAATTTGATCAGTTTGGCGCGGGCACTCAAGCCTTAAGCGAGGCCATAGCCAATAGCGCAGGTTTTTCAGTAGCCGGTGGCGGTGACACCCTAGCCGCCATAGACAAATACAATATCGCCGATAAAGTGTCCTACATCTCTACCGGCGGTGGTGCCTTTTTAGAATATGTGGAGGGTAAGGTGTTACCCGCTGTGGCCATGTTAGAGCAGCGGGCGAAAGGGTAAAAGCTAGCGTTAAGAGCCAAGCTGCAATTGGCAAGAAAAAGCCTATTTGAAAATAAGGGATGCCGAATCGAGTTCGGCGTGACGCAAATTAAGTTGTACCGTCATACCGGCCTTGCGCCGGTATCTATTGCCATTACCGAACAGCGATTTGAACAACGAGAAAACAGAATACAGCCGCGTTAAACATAGCGCGGCGCAAAGACAGTAACAATTAAAACTTAGGTCAATTATAAAGGAAACTATCATGGCACTTATCAGCATGCGTCAAATGTTGGATCACGCCGCCGAGCACGGTTACGGCGTACCCGCATTCAACGTGAATAACTTAGAGCAAACTCGCGCCATTATGGAAGCCGCCCGCGCCACTAACAGCCCGGTGATTATGCAAGCTTCAGCTGGCGCACGTAAGTACGCCGGTGCACCGTTTTTGCGTCATATGATTTTGGCGGCTATAGAAGAGTTTCCAGAAATCCCCGTGGTTATGCACCAAGATCACGGCACCAGCCCGGCGGTATGCCAGCGTTCTATTCAATTGGGTTTTTCATCAGTCATGATGGACGGCTCTTTAGAGGCCGATGGCAAAACCCCTTCTAGCTATGAGTACAATGTAGACGTGACTCAACAAACTGTTGCCATGGCTCACGCCTGTGGTGTGTCGGTAGAGGGTGAGTTAGGTTGCTTGGGCTCTTTAGAAACAGGTGAGGCCGGTGAAGAAGACGGTGTAGGTGCTGCCGGAAAATTAAGCCACGAACAAATGCTAACCGATCCCGAAGAAGCCGCTGACTTTGTTAAAAAGACTAACGTAGATGCCTTGGCAATTGCCTGTGGTACTTCTCACGGTGCCTACAAATTTACGCGCCCACCTACGGGCGATATTTTGGCTATAGACCGTATTAAAGCCATACACGAGCGCATACCTAACACGCACTTAGTGATGCACGGTTCTTCATCAGTGCCGCAAGATTGGTTAGCGATCATCAATGAGTTTGGTGGCGCCATACCCGAAACCTACGGTGTGCCGGTAGAGCAAATTTGCGAAGGTATTAAGCACGGTGTACGCAAGGTTAACATAGACACCGATTTGCGTTTGGCCTCTACCGGCGCAGTGCGTCGTTTTATGGCTGAAAACCCTGCCGAGTTTGACCCGCGTAAATACTTGCAGCAAACCATTAATGCTATGAGAGAAATCGTAGAGGCGCGTTTTGAAGCCTTTGGCACTGCCGGCAACGCCAGCAAAATTAAGCCGGTATCACTGGAAGCTATGTTCCAGCGCTATGAGGCTGGTGAGCTAGACGCCAAAGTAAACTAAGTTTGAGTTGAATGCGCAAGGCGACCCTAGGTCGCCTTTTTTATGAGCGCTATTTGGTGCTTGTGTAGCCGTCCATAGGCTTGTTTAACAGCATTGCCTTTTTTGCATGCCCTTAGAGCTAGCTGTGGCGATCAAAGGTTGGGGCAGAGTTCGGCCTGTGGCTTGCGGCGGCGAGAAATAAAAATACCCGAGTCGCTAAGTTTGGCCTGTGTTTTAGCTTCGCCAGCTAGGGTGGCGACTTCGTGATGTGACTTGCATTGTTCTACGTCGGGCTGGGCTAGGCCTATGGCCAGTGTTAGTAAGCCAAAAAATTGTTTCTGGCCTTGGCGATCTACATGCCAGAGGCCGTTGTTGCTTAATTCTTTGGCATTATAAAAGCGCCTAACCTGCTGTTCAAAATCCTGTTTAATCTGCTGGCAGCAAGTTAGCCAGTCTGACTGTTGAAACACGGCGATAAAATCATCGCCGCCTATGTGACCAATAAAATCGTCGGCACTGGTGACCATTTTTTTTAATATATCTGATAGCAGCCGCAGCACCTGATCACCCATGTTATAGCCATAGTAATCGTTAAAGGCCTTAAAATTATTTAAATCAAAATAGGCGATGGTAAAAGCGCTGTGCTGTTGCAATAGTTTATCCACATGCTCATAGATGGGCACATTGCCTGGCAGTTGGCTTAAGGGATTGGCATAGCGGGCATAGCGTATTTGCTGTTCGGTAATTTTCTGCAGTAAGGTGCTGGTTTTTCCTATGCCGTAGTAGTTTTGGTTGTGGGTGATAATAAAATCCTGCTGCAAATTATCACTTTGGCAAGTGGTGAGTTTACGGCTGACCTCTTCTAGAGAGGTGTTTAAATCCACGATCACTGCCTGTTGATTCATAAAGCCTAGCACGGACTTATGGCCGTATAACTCGCGGCTGTAGCGGCCGGTCATTAATTCTAAAACCGCCTGTCGTTCAACTAAGCCCAAAGGCGTGTCACCCTCGGTAACCGGCAGGCAGCGCAGGCTTTTGTTGCTGTGAAATAAGTCAATAACACGGTTTAATGACCAGTTTTTATGTATGGCCGGATAGCTTAACGACATGTCGGCTACCGTTTGTGAAAGGCAATTAATGTTGTGATGAGGGTTGTCTATGGCGTGCAGCTTGTCTTGTATGGAGTGAAAGTTAGCCGGTATGGCCTTGGGTCTGCCTAAATAATAGCCTTGGCCAAATTGAATTTTTAAGGCGTGCACCACGGCCAGCTCTTCAGCTGTTTCTATGCCTTCGGCAATCACCTTACAGTCCAGTTCGTTGGCAATCTCCTGTATGGAGCGTACAAACTCGCGCTTTACTGGGTCTTCATTAATATTTTCTATAAAGTGGCGATCTATTTTGACGTAGTCCGGGCGCAGCTCTGACCAGGCTTTTAAGCCCGCATAGCCAGCACCCAAGTCATCGATGGCGACTTGAAAGCCCTTGTCGCGGAAGTGATCAAAGGAGCGCTTTAATAAATCGTAATCATCTAAAGGGTATTGTTCGGAAAGTTCTATAACAATATTTTTAGCAGGTATACTATATTGTGACAGTATCCAGTCAGTCATGCCGTGCTCATAACCGGCCTCGGCTAGGCTAACAGGGCTAACATTAATAAACAGTTTGCCTTCGGCCTCGTACTGGCTAAAGCGCTTACAGGCGGCATCGCGGCAGGCGAATTCTAACTTAGAGAGGTTGCCTGATTTACTGGCCGTATCGAATAGCTGCAGTGGGTTATGCAAGGGGCTATTAGCAGGTCCGCGGGTTAGTGCCTCATAACCATGCAGTTCAGCTAGGCGTAGGTTAACAATAGGTTGGAATACGGCGGTGAGTAAATTGTGCTTGATGATATTAAGCAGTTCGTCGGTATAAGCGATGGGTGACATGCGCAAGTCCAAAATTAAAATACCGCTTAAGTGTAAAAGAGTTATATGACAGAAAAGTTGCAATATGATGAATCACCACACTTATAGCCAGAGGTGTTAAGTCCTTGACAGAACCTACTTTCAATTTAGATGAGCTGCTGCAGACTTTGCCCAGTTTTAGTTTGTTGCAACGCCCTCATTATTCCCAGCCCGTATTGGATTACTTTAAATACTATGGCCTGGACTTTGAAAACCAATTTCAAGGTTTGCAGCATTATTTTGGCCGTATAGATTGCGACCCCTATCATATAGCCTGCCATTACTACGTAGCTAACGATGAGGCGGAAGCAAAAACAATAGTGATAGTCCATGGTTACTACGATCATGTGGGCTTGTATAAACATGTGATTGCGAATTGTTTAGAGCAGGGCTATAACCTGATAGCCTTTGACTTGCCAGGCCATGGCTTATCCAGTGGTGAGCGCACCCGGATTAGCCGCTTTGGTGAATACCAGCAAGTGTTAAAACAGCTCATTGCGCTATTTAATCAACAGCAAATAACCGTTAATGCCTTGCTAGGGCAGAGTACGGGTGCAGCTATTGTTATGCAGTATGTGTTGGAAAATCCGCTGCCACCAAAAGCCTTAGTATTGTTGGCGCCCTTGTTTAAGCCCTGCCAGTGGCGCAGTGTTAATGTGTTTTATCAGATATTTAAAAGGTTTATCAAAAAATTACCGCGTCGCTTTGCCAATAATAGTCAGGATAAAAATTTTATTTATTTTTTAAAATATCAAGATCCCTTGCAAGCTAGGTGTACCCATTTAGATTGGGTGGGAGCTCTGGCAGAGTGGATAGCTGCGTTTAAATATTTTAAAGTCAGTAAAAACACAGCACTGATTGTGCAGGGCAGGGATGATAGTACTGTTGATTGGCAAAATAATATCACCGCTATACATAAAAAATTGCCAAATGCCGATATACATTATATCGATGACGCGGGTCATCAATTAGTCAATGAATTGCCAGCGATACGCGATAACGTATTTACCCTTATTAACCAATATCTAAGAGACCAAAATTAAATGTTGTCAGATGAAATATACCAACAGTTAGCAGCGTTGGTAGGGGATAAAAAAATCACCCGCGAAGCTACCGAGCTGAGTTATTGGGGTAAAGATAGTACGTCATTAATCGCCAATGCGGCAGCCATTATTTTTCCACAAAATATCGAGCAATTGCAGGCCGTAGTGCAATTGGCTAATCGAGAAAAAATAGCGCTGGTGCCTTCAGCTGGGCGCACGGGTTTATCGGGTGGCGCTGTGGCCGCTCAAGGAGAATTAGTCGTATCGCTGCGGGATATGAATAGTATTAAACAATTTAATGCGGTAGATCGCACTGTGGTCTGCGAGGCGGGTGTCATTACTGCCGATTTACAAGCTTATGCCGAGCAGCAGGGTTTGTATTATCCGGTAGATTTTGCCTCTAGTGGCTCTAGCTTAATTGGTGGCAATATCAGTACCAATGCTGGTGGCATTAAAGTTTTAAAATACGGCATGACCCGGCAGTGGGTGGCAGGTTTGAAAGTGGTGACCGGTGCTGGTGATATTTTAGATATGAACAAAAGCCTGCTTAAAAATAATACCGGTTACGATTTGCAGCAATTATTAATAGGCGCTGAAGGCACCCTGGGGTTTATTGCCGAGGCCACCATGCGCCTAACCCGATCGCCAGAAAATTTAACAGTATTGCTGTTAGCGGTGCCCAGCTTAAGCGCGCTATTACAGGTATTAGCTCATTTTCAGGCAGGTATGGAGCTCACTGCTTTTGAGTTTTTTTCAGAACAGGCCTTGCAAAAAGTCACCACACAATTGCAGTTGCAAAGGCCCTGCGATGAAGTGGGCCAGTACTACACGTTAATAGAGTTTGAGGCTAAAGATGAGGCGATAGTTGATCAGGCCATGGCTTTATTTGAACAATGCCTAGAGCAGGGTATTGCCTTAGATGGGGTGATGAGCCAAAGCCAGGCGCAATATCAAAGCCTATGGCGGCTGCGGGAAGAGATTAGCTCAGTGTTGGCGCAGTGGCAGCCCTTCAAACATGATTTGTCCGTGCCGCCTTCGCAGCAAGGTGAATTTTTACTGGAAGTAGAAAAAATAATCAGCGAGTTAGCGCCGCAATATCAAGTGATATGGTATGGCCACATAGGCGATGGTAATGTGCACTTAAATATACTCAAACCCGATGAGCTGAATAAAACGGATTTCGACCTCAGCTGCAAGCTGCTTAGTGAAGAAATTTTTAAACACTTGGCCAGCTATCAAGGCAGTGTTTCTGCTGAACATGGCATAGGCTTATTAAAGAAGGATTATTTGCATTACAGCCGCAGCGACTTAGAAATTGCTTTAATGAAGGGCATTAAGCAGCAGTTTGATCCTAATGGCATAATGAACCCCGGCAAGATTTTTTCATAAACGAAATAAACAACAGCTGAAAGGAGAGTAGAAATGGCTAAGAATCCAGTGGCTTGGTTTGAAATATATGTGGATGATATGGCGAGAGCTCAAGCCTTTTACGAGTCGGTGTTTGCGGTGCGGCTACAGCCCTTAGGCGACCCCAGTGATAGCAGTATGGAAATGCAGGCCTTTCCCTCTGATATGGCAAGCTATGGTGTGACGGGGGCCTTAGTGAAAATGGATGGATTTGCTGCTGGGGGTAATAGCACATTAGTTTATTTTGGCTGTGATGACTGTGCTGTTGAGGCTGCCCGTGTTACTGCGGCAGGTGGCAAAATGCAAAAAGCTAAAATGTCTATTGGTGAATACGGCTATATAGCCCTAGCGCTAGATAGCGAAGGCAATATCTTTGGTCTGCATTCCATGCAGTAGTTTGTTAATAATATTAAAGTGTCGATAAAGTTATGAATGAAGTAAAACGCCCGGTTAATAGTCATAAAGCCTATCACGCCCATGTGTACTTTGATGAGGCCACAGTGGATTTTGCCAGTGAGTTATGCCGTGAAGCTGGTCAGCGCTTTGGCTTGCAGGTAGGGCGAGTGCATGAGAAATTAGTAGGGCCTCACCCTATGTGGAGCTGCCAAATTATTTTTGGCAGCAAAGACTTTGAGCAACTAATAAGCTGGCTGGATGAACATCGCAATGGTTTAACGGTGTTAGTGCATGCCTTATCAGGTAATGATTTAGATGATCACACCCACTACGCTTATTGGTTGGGTGATAGCCAAACATTAGATGTATCACAATTCACTGCCTGATAGCTAAACGGGCCTTAATTAAAAACGCGCTATTTAGCGCTATAGTGTTTATATGCTGTTATTAATTACTTACATACTTGTTGCCATAATATTTTCTTTTGCCTGTTCCATTTTTGAGGCGGTGCTGCTCAGTGTTAACCGCGCGCATATAGCATTAATGAAAACGCAGGGGCATAAGGCCGCGGGCAGTTTGTTGAAAGAACTTAAGGATGATATTAGCAAGCCTTTGTCGGCTATTTTATCGCTCAATACTATTGCTCATACCATAGGTGCCATGGGTGCTGGTGCACAAGCTACTGTCGTATTTGGCAGTGCCTATGTGGGTGTGGCCTCAGTGATTTTGACTTTATTAATACTAATTTTTTCAGAAATAATACCCAAAACATTGGGCGCTACATACTGGCGTCAGTTGGCACCTGTCACGGCTTATTCATTAAAGTATTTAATTATACTGCTATACCCTTTGGTGCAGCTGTCGGCAAAAATCACCGCTAATATTCCTAACGAACCCAGCTTAAATGGTTTTAGCCGTAAAGAATTTGCTGCCATGGCAGAGATTAGCTCGCAGGATGGCCAGTTAGCGAAGCAGGAATCTAAGTTTTTAAAAAACTTAATGAAGCTAAGAAGTACTTTGGTTAAGCATGCGATGACACCAAGAACTGTGATTTTTTCATTGCCGCAGCAGATGACAGTAGAAGAATTTTTTCACAAGCATGATAAAGAGCCTTTTACCCGTATACCGGTGTATGCCGATAGCCGCGAAGATATTACCGGCTATGTGTTTCGCAGTGATTTGTTTCTTGCGCAAGCGCGGGGCAATGGCGATAGTTTGTTAGCCAATTATCGCCGCGATTTGCCTGCGTTACTGCCCACTATGTCGTTAAGCCATGCGCTTAATGAAATGTTAGAGTCGCGGGTGCATTTGTTAATGGTGGTCAGCGAGTATGGCGGCGTGGAAGGTATTATTAGCTTAGAGGATGTACTGGAAACCATGCTGGGGCTGGAAATTATTGACGAAAAAGATAGAGCCATAGATATGCAAAAAGAAGCATTAAGGCAATGGCGGCGGCGAGAGCAGCAAAAAAATATTGATGAAGCCAGTACTGATGAGTGAGGTTTATTGCCCTAAATATTGATCAATTAACTGCGCCAGCTGCTCGTGTAAGTGGCTTTCAAATGTATCCAGGCTCTGATCAAATAAGGCTAAATAGCGTTCGGCTTGCTGATAGCTCAGAGTTTTATTACTGAGTTGATATTGCATCTCAGCCTGGTTTTTATCATGCCTGGGGCTAAGCTGCCAATGCACAAAGTCGGAATCTAGTGAGCTAAGCTGTTTTTGTGCAAACTCGCAGAAAGCGGCCACATGCTTAATCCCTTCAGGCCCTAGGCAGCCGGGCTCTATACGGCTTAATACCGTAAGCTTTTTTTCTTCAGCTAGGGGTAGCTTGATCTGCATCGCTTATCACTCAGTTAATCATGTAGTTTTAACTATAGAAGTTAATAGTAATTTTTCATCTATGCCAGTTTTTAATCTCTGTAATGGGCCGCTAAGGTCGCCATAGCTTTCTGCTTGGCGGTCTATAGTCTATCTTTTTAGCAGCAATCGCCAAGGAGCAATCGATGAGTAAAACAATCAAAAAGAGCAGTCGTTGCCTTTGTGGGCAAGTTGAAATTCACCTTGACCATATGAGCCAGCAGGTGGGGGCTTGCCATTGTTCTATGTGCAGGACCTGGGGTGGAGGCCCCTATATGGAGGTCAATTGCGGTACGGATGTGAGCTTTACCGGCGAGGAGCATATTAAGGTATACGCCTCTTCGGATTGGGCCGAGCGCGGCTTTTGTGGGGTTTGCGGTACCCACTTATTTTATAGGTTAAAACAAACGGGGGAGCATATGGTGCCCATAGGGCTGCTGGGTGATGAGCCAGGGCTGGTGTTTAAGAGCCAGGTTTTTATTGATGAGAAGCCAGACTTTTATAGTTTTGCCAATCAGACTCAAACGCTAACTGGGCCAGAGGTATTTGCTTTATTTTCATCGGCGGATGAAAGCTAAGGGCGGGGGGTTACCATGAATATAGTGGCCATTAGCGGCAGTTTGCGCTCAGCCTCTTGGAACACACTGTTACTAAAGGCCGCCGCTAAGGCGGCTAAAGCTGAGGGGGCAGAGCTAAATCTTTTAGATATAGGCGAGCTGCCTTTGTATAACAGCGATTTAGATGGCGAGGTAAAGCCTGCCGCGGTAAGCCGTTTATTGGCAGCGCTTGCACAGGCAGACGGCCTATTTATTGCCACCCCAGAATATAATTATAGTATCCCCGGGGTGTTAAAAAACGCGTTGGACTGGGCTTCGCGGCCGGCTTATCAATCGCTGTTGGTAGGCAAACCTTGCGGTCTAATCAGTGCCTCCATGAGCCCATTGGGTGGCGCTAGAGCGCAGGTGCATTTGCGTGAGGTATTGGCGGCAACCCTGACACCGGTGTATCTCGCGCCTGATTACCTATTACCGCTGGCGCAAAACGCCTTCGATGGCGCCGGGGCGCTCAGTGATGCTAAGGCGCTAGAGCGCTTGCAACGCTATGTTAAAGGTTATTTAGCTTGGGCAAAAAAATGCAGTTAGTTTGGCGCTGTTTGGTATAGGCGCCCCTGTTGTTGGTTAATTAATATTAGCAGTTGCTCGGCAGGCTGAGGTTTGGCAAATAAATAGCCCTGTATGTAATCCACCTTCATTTCACGCAGCTTATCGGCTTGCGCAATGGTCTCTACCCCTTCAGCGACCACCGTGTGATTCAGGGCATGGGCTAAATACACCACTGAGCTGACTATGGCTTGGTCGGCAGGGCTGTCCATAATATGGGTGATAAATGAGCGGTCTATTTTGATGGTGTCTACCGGGAATTGTTTGAGATAAGCCAGCGAGGAATAACCCGTACCAAAGTCATCAATAGAAAGGTGGGCGCCCAGATCCCGTAAGGTTTGCAGGGTGGTGGCTGCTGTTGCAGGGTCGCGCATTACTTCGGTTTCGGTTACCTCAAAGCCTAAGCGAAAACGGCTGGGGTCGATATTGGCGTGGCTGAGGGTATTGCTAATAGTGGTGACTAAGTCGGCTTGGGCTAATTGTCGGCCTGATAAATTGACAGAAATATCTAGCGGGCGTTGTATTTGGCATAGCTGTTCCCAGCGTTTAGCTTCCTGGCAGGCCAACTCTAGTATCCACTCACCCAGTGGCACGATTAAGCCGGTTTCTTCAGCCATGGGGATAAATTCTATGGGTGATAACAGGCCGCGTTCAGGGTGTTGCCAGCGCACTAAAGCCTCTAAGCAAACTATGTCGCCGCTTTGGCTTTCTATGATTGGCTGAAAGTGTAAACAAAATTGTTCTTTGTCATGCTCTAAAGCATGACGCATATCATTTTCTACTCGCAACCTTGCGGTAACCTGTACTTGCATACGCTCGTCAAATAATTGGTATTCGCCTCGGCCGCTGCTTTTTGCTTCATACATGGCGATATCGGCAGCGCTAATTAAATTTTCGGCGCTGCTGTTGGTGTCGGCTAGGGCTATGCCTACACTGGCATTTAAAAAGATGCTGTCGCCTTGTAGTTGCATGGGTGGGGCTAGGGCATCGAGTATGCGCTGCGCAATAATGGCGGCATCGCGGGGGCTTTTTATGTCGGGGCAGGCGATCACAAACTCATCACCTGCAAGGCGCGCTACCGTATCTACTGGCCTTACGGCGTGGCGCAGGCGATTGGCAACTTCTATTAGGGCTCTGTCGCCAGCTTCATGGCCAAAGCTATCGTTAATGCGCTTAAAATGATCCAGGTCTACAAATAAAGTGGCTAGTCCTGAGCGTCTGTTCTCGCGCTGCTCTAAATGTTGGCTGAGGCGGTCTAATAATAAGATGCGGTTAGGCAGGCCGGTAAGGGCGTCGTGCAGGGCTTTGTGTTTGAGTTCATCTTGGCTGCGCTTGCGTTCAGTAATGTCTCGAGCAAAGGCAAAAAAACTCCACTCACCTTTCTCTTGTAGAGACCACAGTGTTATTTCTATGGGGAACTCGTGCCCAGCATTGTGCATGGCGGGCAGTTCTAAGGTTTGCCCCAGTATGCTGGCCTTGCCACTTTTTAAAAAGCGTTGCATGCCATCGTGATGAGCTTGTCTAAAGGCCTGGGGGACAATAAGCTCCGACACGGTGCGGCCTAACGCTTGTTCTGAACGCCAGCCAAATATAGATTGCGCGGCCAGGTTCCATGCGGTTATTTCTCCCTGACTATTCATAGCAATAAAGGCATCGGCGGTACTATTAAGAATTTGCCGGTGGCGGCGCTCGCGATTAGCCAGCTGCTGTTGCGATTGCTCGCGTTCAAATACCCGCCCTAGTTGTACGCCTATATGCTTCATCACATCCAATAGTGTGTGGTCAGGACGTTGGGCCTGTAATGAATAAAACTCTAAGATCGCGACCACCTTGTTGCCAGTCAGCACGGGAAAAGCAAAACAGGATTTTAAGTTGGTTTTAATAATACTGTCGTGACGCAAATAAGTGTCGTCTTGTTGCGCGTTAATAATCCACTCGGGTTGGCCGCTAGCGTAGACACGGCCGGGTATGCCTTCGCCTTTGGCAAAGGGGCGAGCTTCGCTATCTTCACGAAAGCGCTCTAAGCTAGGGTGTTGGCTTTGGGCACTAATATGCCAGATATTGGCGGAGCGTAAAATATTATCTTGGTGGCTAACAAAAACATGCCCTAGAGCCCAGCCAGTCGCTTGGCAAATATATTCCAAGGCTTTTTGTAAAGAGTCATTGGTTGAGTTGGCCTCATTGGCTGCTACAGCAATATGCTCTAATAAACCCATATAGGCTTGTGATCTAATGGTAAGAGGCATAACAAAACTCTCTATTAATGGAATAAGCGAGCACGGCCATATTATTAGTAATTGCTTGTATAGCGATCAAGCGTTATGAAAGCCGAAGAAAACTGAAAATTGAGTTTATCTAAGATTATAGAAGTTATCATTTTTTTTATGACTAAGGCCAGTTGTTAGGCTGCCTTATTAAGTGTTTTTAATTTTGCTAGAAAAAATATAGGTGATTTTACGTATATAGCCATGAGCTTTTTACTACTGCTAGAGAAAATACGGAGCTGTGCAAAAATAAAAAAGTTCAGGGTGAAAATATCAATAAGAGTTTTTACACGTGAAAATATTTATAGCTAGCAATATTTATTTTTTTAAAAAAGAGGTTGATCCTGATAATAGAGAGCTGCCAATATTTACTGTGCTCATGTCGTGATTAAACTTACCGCTTAAACTTGCAAGGATTGCAGTGAGCCTGAAGGCTATGATTGTGATTAAGGAATATTTGCACAGGGCTTTCTGCTACCCTAGCTTTATTCATCTATTGTTAAGAGTAATGATTGTTGACTACCCCCACCGTTAAGCCTGCCTTGGCCATGCCGGAATTTATCGCCTTAATGGCGATAATGACTTCCTTAGTTGCCTTATCGATAGATTGTATGTTGCCAGCTTTACCCGCAATAGGCCGTGATTTGCAAGTAAGCGACGCCAACGATAACCAATTAATTATCTCTTTGTTATTTTTAGGTATGGCGCTGGGGCAGTTATTTTTTGGCCCCTTGTCCGATAGCCTGGGGCGTAAGCCTGCAGTAGCTATAGGCATGGCGGTATTTGCGGTGGGTAGTTTACTGTCTATTGTGGCTACGGATTTTTCTACCATGTTGCTAGGTCGTATCCTGCAGGGGATGGGCTTGGGTGCTCCGCGCACGGTATCTATGGCCCTGATTCGGGATATGTATCAAGGCCAAGCTATGGCGCGAGTGATGTCCTTTATTATGACGGTGTTTATATTGGCACCTATGCTTGCACCAGCCGTGGGCCAAGCCATTTTAGCATTGGCGGGTTGGCGTGCGATTTTTATCGCCATACTGCTGCAGGGCTTGTTGGTGCTATTGTGGTTTTACTGGCGCCAGCCCGAAACCTTATTGCCTGAGCAGCGAGTGCCTTTTTCTTTACAGCAAATAAGACGTGCCATTGCTGAGGTGTTAAGTAATCCAATTGCCTTGGGCTATACCCTAATGGCAGGGTTTGTGTTTGGTGCTTTTCTGGCTTATTTGGCAAGCACACAGCAGCTTTTTCAGCAGCAATATGGATTAGGGGCCTGGTTTCCCGCGTTATTTGCATTATTAGCGCTGGCGGTGGGTGGCGCTTCGTTTACTAATGGCCGTTTGGTGATGCGTTTTGGCATGCAGTATATCTGTGCCCGTTCGCTGTGGTTGTTAACCGGGGTGTCGTTGTTGTTTTGTGTGATTGTTTGGCAGTTTATGGGCCATCCACCCTTGTGGCTATTGGTGCTGTATTTTCTCGTGAGTTTATTTTGCACAGGGCTATTGTTCGGCAATATCAATGCCTTGGCGATGGAGCCACTGGGGCATATAGCGGGGGTAGGGGCTGCGGTAGTGGGCTCGCTATCGACTTTAATCTCCGTGCCTTTGGCGGTGTTAATAGGCGGCGCCTACCAAGGCAGTGTGCAGCCCTTGGTGATGGGCTTTGGCGGCTGTGCCGCTATCGCTATCTTGCTCATGCGCTGGACGGAAGCACGTCGCTAAGCGGCGACTATAGCTTTTAGGCTTTACTTTGTGGTTAATCTAGATCAGCTCTGGTTGTGGTGGTGGGCTTTTTATTATGCCGAATCAACATGGGGAACTTGACTTTTGTTTGCTAATGATAATAATTCGCATTATCGTTCGCGTGTACGGGCGCTAGTTAGAATACAGATAACTGTATGTCTGTAGCTGGCCTGGCCTCGCGTTGCATTGCAATAAACATTTGGCACACCGTTAATTAAACCTGGCTAGGGGGCTTCTTGCTATCGCTAAGGCTAGTGGCGGATGTGCAACAACAAGAGACCCACCACCATGATATTAGTACAGCAGCGCTATGCACCAACAGCTCTGGCCACAGCCATCATTACCACGACCTTGCCCGTTTATGCTAGCGATAGCGCCCAGCCCATAGAAGAAGTGATTATCAGCGGCAGTGTACTGGGCAGCTCATTGCCCGAAGAGGTGCAGTTTTACCCCGGCAACCGCAATATTATTAGCGCCGAGATGTTAGAAAAAAACGCCGTACTTTCTATAGACGGTGCCCTGCAAAGTGTTTCAGGTATTAAAGTACAAGATGAAACCGGCACCGGCGTATTGCCCAATGTTGCGGTGCGCGGCCTTAACGCCAGCCGTAGTGGCTATACCCAGTTTTTATTAGATGGCGTGCCACTGACCTTGGCCCCCTATGGCCATACAGGCCAGTCCTTGTTTCCCATGACGCTTAAAAGTTTGGATCGCATCGATATAGTGCGTGGTGGTGCGGCGGTGCAATACGGCCCCAACAATGTAGGCGGCGTGATCAACCTGGTGACTAAAGCGATACCTGAGCAGTGGCGCACTAGCTTGTCTGAAAAGCTAACATCTTTTTCTGGCGGTAACTTACTCTCCGATAGCTATGTGCAAACAGGTGGCAAGCTTAGCGATAATTTTGCCCTGCAATTGGAAGGTAATTTAATTAAAGGGGAGTCCTTCCGCGAGCACTCGGATACCGAGGTGCAAAACTGGTTGTTAAAAACAGAGTGGGCCATAGACGAGCAGCAAACCCTAGCCACGACTTTGCAATACTATGATGCCGATACCGAAATGCCCGGCGCATTAACTACCGCTGCCTATAAACAAGATCGCAGCCAGTCGCTGCGATTAGAAGATGAGTTCCAAGGCAATACCAAACGCATCACCACGCGCTATAACTATCAGTTTAAAAACCTGGCAGGTGCCGACGCCGGTGAGTTTGATTGGATGGCCTTTGGCCATGACTCCAGCCGCAACTTTGATTGGGGGTTTAGCACTCATCCCGATGCAACGCACTGGGCCGACAGCAGTGCGCCGGTAACCCATTTGCGCAGCTCGCCCCGAGAGTTTTCAGTGTGGGGTACTGAACCTAGGGTAAGCTTGCAATTTAGCGGTGAGCAAGTGAGCCACAAAGTCACTATAGGCAGTCGCTTTGTAGAGGAAGATATAGATTATAAGCTGGAGCAAACCGATATCAGTACCGGCATTAAAACCACACCTCGCGACTGGCGTTTACAAACCAGCGCTATCGCCGCCTATGTGAGTGATGAAATAAGCTTGCTAAATGATCAGCTTAGCATCACCCCCGGGGTACGTTTTGAACAAGTCGATATGGAATTTACTGACCTAGGCCTTAACACCGAGGCGGATAATAAAATCACTGAAACCTTGCCGGGCCTAACCGTAGGTTATGCCAGTGATGAAGCCTGGTTTTTTTACGGCAATGCCCAGCGCTCATTGCGGGTGCCGCAAATAGCGGTGATACGCGGCAGCGGTAATGAAGGTGCCGAATTGGCTTGGAACTATGAATTGGGCACCCGCTATAACTGGTCAGAAAATGCCAGCGTTAGCGCTTCTTTATATCGCATAGATTTTAAAGATCAGTTGCTATACAACAGTACTAATCAAAGCTTTGAAAACGTAGGTGCCACTCAACACCAAGGTGTAGAGCTGGAAGTGTTTTACGCTGTTGCCGCCTTACCCGCTTTAAAATTACACATGGCTTATAGCTACTTAGATAGTGAGCAGCTAGAGGGCGTGGATAAAGGCAAGGAGTTACCCTACGCCTCTAAACATCAACTGAGCTGGGATGCCAGTTACCAGTGGCAGGATATAGATATGATGTTATCGGGCTACTATTACAGCAGCTCATATAGCGATAATGCCAATACCAAAGTCGAAAATGTGAGTGGCACGGTTGGTGAGTTGCCCGCTTACACGGTGTGGAATTTACAAATCAGCAAAACTTTTGCCTTGGCTAACGAGCACAGTTTGTTTACGGCGCTATCGGTTAATAATGTATTTGATAAGGAATATTATTTCCGCGGCATAGATGTTAGCCCAGCCGGCCGTTACCCCGCCACTGAACGCTCGATTAGCTTAGAGGCTAAATACAGTTTTTAAGCGCTAAGCTTAATCGCTATTGCAGGTTTACGGGTCGTTGTTCGCAACGACGTTTTGCTCCGCTCTTTTGAGTGGAGCTTTTTTCTTGGCGTAGGCTATTATTGGGCGCTGTATATAGGGAGTGGCCATGATTTGCGCTAGGCAACGCGACCTTGCTGCAAATTTATTAATACGGATTTTTTATAGCTAGAGCAATGCCAGTATTACCATGAGCTAAATTAAACGCTAGGTGCTAGCGCGTAAAGTGAGATCTATCATGCATGAACATAATCTACAGGCTTGGCAGCACGAACATACCTTTGATCAGGATCAGCGCCGCCCCGGCGAGTCTAAAACATTAATCGTAATTGCTATTACCGCCATTATGATGGTGGTAGAAATTAGCGCGGGCATACTCTACGGTTCCATGGCTTTGTTAGCCGACGGCCTGCATATGGCCTCGCACACCGTGGCCTTAGCTATTACCGCCTTTGCCTATATTTATGCTCGGCGCCACGCCAGTAATCGCGGCTTTAGTTTTGGCACCGGCAAGGTGAATGCCTTAGGTGGCTTTACGGGGGCGTTAGTACTGGTTATTTTTGCTGTGTTTATGGTGGTTGAGAGTATTGAGCGTTTGCTTAACCCCGTCGCTATAGTGTTTAACCAAGCCATTGCCGTTGCGGTATTGGGTTTGCTGGTTAATGCGCTGTGTGCGTTTATCTTAGGCGTTCATGACCATGACCATGACCATGACCATGATCATGATCACGGTCATCATGATAGCCACGATCACCATCACGATCACAATTTAACGTCAGCTTACCTGCATGTGTTGGCCGACGCCCTAACCTCGGTACTAGCTATAGTGGCCCTGGTTGCTGCTAAATATTATGGCTTTATGTGGATGGATCCGGTGATGGGCATAGTGGGAGCAATATTAATAGCGCGTTGGTCCTATGGTTTATTGAAAACTACCAGTGCCGTGTTGCTGGATAAGCAGGCACCTAAACCTTTGCGTGAACACATAAAGCTAGCCTTAGAAGGCGATGATGACAGCCGTGTGACTGACCTGCATGTGTGGTCTATAGGGCCCAATATTTACTCGGCACTGATTACCGTGGTCGCTCATAATCCTGCCACAGCTAATGACTATAAGGCACGTTTGCCTGCGTCTTTGGGCTTAGTGCATGTGACTGTAGAGGTGCATGTGTGTGATCAGCATGAAAGTGTAAATTAAGGCGTCAAATAAGTTTTATAAAAGCGTTAGCTGTTTATAGGCTGCTGCAATATATTGATACAAGCATCGCTATGGCTGTTTACTAAAAAGTGACTGGCCCCGGCTATGCAATGGATTTGGCTATGGGGAGTGTGCTCAGTAATTAGCTGGGCTATGGTTTTTAATATGGGGTTGGATTGGTCGCCATAAATCACTTGGGTGGCAATATTGAGTTGGCTTAAATCTCTCAAGTTATAGCTTAGTGCCATGCATTGCTGCCAATGCTTTATATTAAGTTGGGTTAAGGGCGGCATACTGTTTTGGATAAATTCAGGCAGTGAGGCGTAGCTGTTTTCGCCACCCCAAAAGTCTATGACTTTGGCGCAGGCCTGTGGCTGCTGTTGGGCAATAGTTAGTTTGTAGTCGGCTACAAACTGATTAAGTATGGTTAACTCTGCCTGAGTGCGTTGCTGGTATTGTAATAACCATCCAGATACTGGCTCAAATAAACTGAGCTTGCTGAGTGCCAAGGTGTTTTCTAAGGCCAGTGCTAAGGCGACTACAGCACCGTAGGAGTGGCCGACTATATGTGCGGGTTGATCGCTGAGGCTAGTTACAATCTGCTTAATCAGTGCTGTTTCGCCGCTTATGTCGGCGGGGTTGCTATTGGCTAGTGGCGGCGCACCGCCGTGGCCGGGTAGCTTAATGCTAATGCAGAGATATTTGTTGCTGAGTTGCTCACAATATTTTTTCCACGTGTTATAGCTGGCAAATGAACCGTGTATAAAAACGATAGGCGGGCCTGAGCCTTGTTGCTCAAAATAGGGCTGTATATTCATGAGGCAGCTACTTGCTTAGTTGAAAGTAGCAATAACTATAGCTGTTGCTTTGCCGCTATAACAGCCCGACTAGATTTAGCTGGCGCTGCTAATCTCGCACTGTAGTTGTGACTGCGAAGTCATAGAATTTAACACTAAGCAGCTTTGTTCAGCCTTATGTAATAGTTTTTCTGCTTTGTCTTTATCTTGTGGGTCAGTGATTAGCAGTTTGACAGTAGTGTCGATACGGGTGAACTGCATGCTGCGCTCAACCTTATCTAAGGTGCCTTGCGATTGGCAGTCAATCTGCTGCCAGGAGAGCTTTGAGGCATTGGCAATGGCGCGAAAAGATAAAACAAAACAGCTGGCCACTGAGGCCATTAATAAATCTTCTGGTGACCATAGGTCGCCGGGGCCGTCAAAGTCTTTGGGCGGGGCGCAAGTGAGTGTAGGTAAATTATCGCTGGCTAGTTCTAGGTTGGTCTGTTCTTCAGCGCGGGCGGTCACGGTGTAGTGATGGGGTAAAGGCTGCATGGTTGCTCTCTTTGCAATAAAGGTATGGTTATGCAGTATAGTTGTTCGCGCTAGCGAGTAATTGATATAGCTCAAAAAGTGGGCTTATCCCTAAGCCACAGCTATGGTTAGCTATTAATTTGCTCAGTGACTGCGCGGTGGGCCGCGTCAAACGCGCCATTAACATAGGCGTAGGCACAGGCGTCAGAGTTGGCGATAGAGATGCGCCCGATTTGAGCCCGGCCAGCAATATGCGGGCCGTTATTTCTATTCCAATCCTTGGGTTCAAACAGCTCGTTATATTCATAGGCGTAGCCATGGGGCCAGCGGTTCACAGTAATGGCGGCTATCTCTTTAACGGCATCAAAGCCGTAGGGTGATAGTGCGCCATCCAATATGCTGAATAAATCTTTTTCAAAATCTTGGAAAGAAAGTTGGTACAGCTGCTGCCGACCACGTTTATGTTGTTCGCGTCCTGTTAAACCCTGATAGGGGGCGGTGGGAACCATGCTGCAGTGCAGCACTATAGGTTGGTCGGGATTTTGCGCAAACTGGTAGCCGCCCATGCTAACAGGGAAGTCCAGCTCAACATTGTGAAACAGTGGATTGTTGGGAATATGAAAACCACTGTAACCGGCTTTGGCAAAAGCGCGCCAGTTTTTCACCGCAACATTGGCATATACCAACGGTACTTTGCTGGCATAGCCTATGGCGGTTTTTTGCTGCTCTGACACTTCAGGACAAATGTGGGGAATGATATTGTTGTAGCAAGCCATGATGCAGTGCTTAGCCTGTACTCTAAAGCTTTGCCCTTGTTTCACATAGCTGATGTTAACGTGTTGGCTATCCTGACTGTGCTGCACTTTAACAACGGTGCTGTTTAGGCGTAAGCGCACAGGGGAGTCACTTTTATCTAAGCGGCTGTAATCGATCTTGTTGAGCACCAGCTCTTCCATGTTTGTTCCGGCCATACTTGCGGGTATCAGCCTGCGTACCAAGGCGCGAGCTATGCCGGCATTGCCATCGGGGAAGTGGTAAATATAGGGCTCTTCATCGCCTACATGGGTGTTAATATCATCGTAGTTAATGCCTAGCCGTTCAGTGCCTGGCATGCCCATACGCACGGCTTCCAGCGTTGAGAGTGCGTCCCAGCCTACGCCCCACAGGCCTTTCAGATTGCCATTAAAGGTGTTGATGGCTTCGTGCGTGAGTTTGGCGTACTGCTTAAGAAAATCGTAATAGCTGAGCTTGCGTAAGCGCTCTATTTTTTCTGCATAGCTCCAGGCTGGCAGAGTGATATCCTGTGAATCATTAAGATAATTTAATAGGCTTTTTTTGGCGCTGTCTGAAATGGGGTAGCTGTCTATAGTGTCTTTTAATGAGGCTAGTTTTTCACCGTGCCAGCTAAAAGGGTTTTCGGCCAATACATTTTTGCCATAGTGCTGTTCGCTAAAATATAAGCCGTATTTTAAGCCCCATTTTTTTTTGAAATTACTGTCGTAATAATCATTAAAGCGAGCAGTGTCTATAGCCAGATCTTTTAATAGCTGTGCCGATGCTTTAGAAAAACCCGAAGGTGTATCTATGGATTGGCTGCCGCCATAGCTAATCAGTTGCTTGCCATCCACGGTAAATTCATTGCGCTTGGCGTGGCCGCCAAAGTCATCGTGGTTTTCTATAATTAATATGCGGCTGTGGGCGCCAGCCTGCTGTTGAAATAACAGCGCGGCACTTAGCCCGGAGAGACCACCGCCGACCACCACTAAATCGTAATCGCTATCAGTTTGCTGGCTGGGTATAGGCCATTGTTTGCCCTGCCAGGCGATTGAGTGCGCCACTTCAAATGCACCCTTGTGGGTGCCACGCAGGCCGGTAAGCGCCGGGGGATAATAAGCAGGGCTGGCCTGGGCTGCTGTGTTGTTAGCTAGGGCGCTTAGCGGGGAGCTAATGGCACTGGCTCCCAAGCTTAAGGCCATGCCATTAAGAAAGTCGCGGCGATCAATAGCGGGCTTGTTAGACATAGGGCTGAGCTCTTAATCCATGGGCTTATCGGGTGAGTAGATCACATAGATTTTGGTATAGCCTGGGGTGTCCCAAATACCAGTCCACTCTTTAGCAATGGTGACGGCATCGCCAGCTTTGATTTCGGTGACTGTGCCATCGCTAGAGGTTAGTGTGACGCCGCCTTCTAAAAAGTACATATACTCATCAACGCCGTAAGGCTCAGTAATTTCAAAGCGGCCAGCTTCGGCTTTATACATGCCGCTAACAAATTTTTTGTCGCTGCTTAGCAGTGAAACTACATCTAAAGCTTGAGTGCCGTTGTCGCGTTTTTCAATAATCACATCGGGGCGTTTAAAAATATCCCCGGCTATATCTTGCTGAGTCATCACGGCGGGTTTTGCAAGCTTGTTTTCTGCGGCGCTGGCAGACAGACTGCTTAGGCTGGCGATGGTGATAGTGCTGGCTATCAATAGTGCGTGTTTTAGGGCTGGCATTATTATTGTCCTTAGCCACTAGGGCTGTTTTTTGTATTAACTCATCTTTGTGTTTCTCCCCAATATTGTCAACCGCCTGTATGTATGGGCTATAAGTTTTTTGTCATGTTGTGTCAGCAAATGCTAGGCATAAAAAAAGGAAGGCTAAGCCTTCCTTTTTTTGCTAACGCATGTTTGTTTTTTTATTGGGTTTTAAATTCATTTACCAAGCTGGCTAAGCGGTTGGACACATCTTTAAGCTGTGAACTGGCTTGATCAATTTCGGCCACGGAGTGTTCTGAACTTTTGGCAACGTCAGAAATATTAACCACGTTATGGGATATTTCCTGGGATACGGTTTTTTGTTCGTCAGTGGCGGCGGCGATTTGCGAGTTCATTTCGTTGATCAGCTGTACGGCCTTGGCTATAGCCGTTAATGACTGGCCAGCTTTGGCGGCGCGCTCCAGCGTGCGGCTCATTTCGTCGGTGCCTTCTGACATAGACTTAACCGCTTCCTGTGCACCACTTTGCAGGCGCTCTATCATTTGCTGAATTTCCTGCGTGGATTCGGCGGTGCGCTGTGCTAATGAACGTACCTCATCGGCAACAACCGCAAAGCCGCGGCCCTGTTCGCCCGCTCTGGCAGCTTCGATAGCGGCATTAAGTGCTAGTAGGTTAGTTTGTTCGGCAATGCCGCGTATAACGTCTAACACGGTGCCTATGGCAGAGCTGTCGGTTTCAACACGATTAATCACTTCGCTAGAGGCGTTAATGCGACTGGCTAAGCTGTTAATAGAGTTGATGGTTTCTTCTAATACCGCATTACCATCAATGGTTTCGCGGTTGGCGTCATTGGCGGCGCTGGCAGCTTGTGAGGCGTTGCGGCTAACTTCTTCTATGGCGTGGGTCATTTCAGTGGTAGCGGTGGCGACCTGGTCTGTTTCGCGCGTTTGTACTTTGACGCCTTCACGGGTGATCTCAGTGTTATTAGACAGTGAGTTGGCAAAGTCTTGAATTTGGAAACTGGTGTCACGTACATCCGCCAGTATGCCGCTAAAGCGGTTAACCATGCGCTGGAAGGCTGCTGCTACTTCACCGATTTCATCTTTTTGCTCTATGCTGATTTTAACGGTGAGGTCTTGGTCGGCATCCACCTGCTGGATTAAGGCGCGTAATTCGTTTAGCGGCTTGGAGATAGAGCGGCCCACGATAATGCCGGATACGGTCATCAGCACGGCGGCAATCAGGCCTAAGGTAATCAATAGATTAAAAGAGTCGTCGTAAATGCTTTGGGCGTTTTGGCGCTCTTGTTTGGCGATATTTAATTGCAACTCGATTAAGGCGGCAATCTCTGTGGCGATAGGGTCGGTGTATTCGAATAGGTCACCGTTGTAGTCGGTGATCAAGGTGTCACCGTATTCGTCAAAAGCCAAGGTGCTGCCCATGCTGGCTAATATTTCAGCAGCTTCGTCGATAATGGTGTCGGCGGCACCAAATTTGGAATTGGTAGATTCAACCAGCTTGCGCTCCTCCTCATTAAGACGGCTACGGGTATAGCTGGCCCAATTGGTTTTAATCATCTCCTCGCCTTTACGCAGTTCTTTTAAGGCTTCATCAGGGTTTTTCAGGCCATTATCGGCCTTGTTAATAGCGTTAATAATATCGGTATAACCATCCATAATGGATTTTAGCTGGGTAAGCGGTACTACCCGGTCATCATAGATGCGGCCCACGCCATTATTAATAGTTGAGAAAGAGGAGAGTGAAGAGATGACCAATAGAATAATAATGATCAGTGGCACAGCTACCAAAACGGCAAGGCGTTGGCCCACACTAAGTCTATTCATGATTAATACCTGTTCTCTTGTAATGCATTGCGCAAATGATTAAGCGATTCCGTGAAAGTAGATGTCGGCCAATGAGCCAATGCCTTTAATGTTTAATTACTTATAGCGACATTAGGCTAAACATTAGCAGGCACTTGGTCTCAACAGTGTAGCTGTTTTACACCATTTTGAGTGGCTAACAATAATATATCCGCAGGGCGTTGGGCAAATAGGCCGTTAGTAACCACTCCGGTAATTTGATTGATGGCGCTTTCTACCGCCAGGGCGTCGGCAATAGCAAAATTATAGACATCGAGAATGATATTGCCGTTGTCAGTGCTTACGCCTTGACGGTAGACCGGGTCACCGCCTAACTTCACCAACTCACGTGCAACATGGCTGCGGGCCATGGGGATAACCTCTACCGGCAGTGGGAAGCTGCCCAAGGTGTCGACTAACTTGCTTTCGTCGGCGATACAGACAAACTCTTTGGCGCAGGCGGCGACAATTTTTTCGCGAGTAAGCGCCGCGCCACCACCTTTGATCAGCTGCAGTTGATGATTGCTTTCGTCAGCGCCGTCTATATAAAAGCTGATTTCATCCACGCTGTTTAAATCAAATACGGGTATGCCGTGTTGCTTTAAGCGCTGAGCTGAGGCCTCTGAGCTGGCTACGGTGGCATTAACCTCGGCTTTAATTTCAGCTAAGTAATCGATGAAGTAGTTAGCGGTGGAGCCAGTACCTATGCCTATCACCGTGTGCTCATCGATGTGGGGCTTTATATAATCCAATGCGGCTTTGGCTACGGCTTGTTTTAACTCGTCTTGGGTCATGTTGGGGCTCTGTGCTGGTGGTGTGAAGGCCCTAATTATAGAGAGCTGCAGCGCGAATGGAAAAGATATCTCGGTTTTGAGTCATTTTTTTATAGGCTAAGGCCCGCCAGACCAGCTTTGTGCTGAATTTTTTTGTGCAAGCGATTACTATGGCAGGCTGACGTCCTCATCACTATTTATTTCTTGGGAGTTTGCTTGCCATGCCGCAGCGCTATATCAAAAAAATACTCGAAGCCCGTGTCTACGATGTGGCCATAGAGACGCCAATTGATAAAGCTCCCGCCCTGTCTAAGCGCTTTAATAATGAAATTTTGCTTAAGCGTGAAGATTTACAGCCGGTATTCTCCTTTAAGCTGCGCGGTGCCTACAACAAGATGATGCACCTTAGTGAAGAGCAGCTCAGCAAAGGGGTGGTGGCCGCCTCGGCGGGCAACCATGCTCAGGGCTTGTCTATGGCAGCCTTAAAAATGGGGGTGAAGGCCACCATAGTGATGCCCAAAACCACCCCGCAAATCAAAGTGGATGCTGTGCGCAGCCGCGGTGCCAAGGTGGTGCTGCACGGTGACACCTTTGATGAGGCCTCTAAACACGCCTATCAATTGATGGAGCAAAAAGGTCTGGTCTTTGTGCACCCCTATGATGACCCCGAGGTAATTGCCGGCCAAGGCACCATAGGCATGGAAATTTTACGCCAGCATAACGGCCCGCTAGATGCGGTGTTTGTGCCGGTAGGCGGCGGCGGTTTATTAGCCGGTGTGGCCGCCTATATCAAATACCTGCGCCCGGATATCAAGGTGATAGGGGTAGAGCCAGAGGATGCAGCTTGTCTTAAGCTGGCCATGGAAAAGGGCAGGCGCGCGGTCTTACCGCAGGTAGGTATTTTTGCCGACGGTGTGGCAGTGGCACAAATAGGCAAAGAGACCTTTAGGGTGATACGCAAAACCGTGGATGCGGTGATTACCGCCAATACCGATGAAATCTGCGCAGCCATTAAAGATATCTTCGACGATACCCGCTCCATAGCCGAGCCCGCCGGTGCGCTAGCTTTAGCGGGCCTGAAAAAATATATAGAGCAAAACGGCTGCCAGGGGCAGACGCTATTGGCCATAGATAGTGGTGCCAATACTAACTTTGACCGTTTGCGTTATATTTCGGAGCGCACGGAAATTGGCGAAAAGCGCGAGGCTATACTCAGCGTGATTATCCCCGAGCGCCCGGGCAGCTTTAAGCGCTTTTGTAGTGACTTGGGCAAGCGCAATATCACCGAATTTAATTACCGCTATGCTTCGCAAAAAGAGGCCAGTATTTTTGTGGGGGTGCAAACCTCGGGGCAGCCGGAGGACAGGGAGGAGCTGGTGCAGGCCTTGGCCGATAAGGGCTACCAAGTGACCGACCTCACCGATAATGAAATGGCTAAACTGCATGTGCGTCATATGGTGGGCGGGCATGCGCCTTTTGCCGCGGGAGAAGAGGTGTTGTATCGCTTTGAGTTTCCCGAGCGCCCCGGTGCTTTGGATAAATTTCTGGCCTGCTTAGGCAGCCGCTGGAATATTTCCATGTTCCACTACCGCAATCATGGTTCGGCCTATGGCCGGGTGTTAGTGGGTATGCAAGTGCCCAAAAAACAGCGCAAACAGTTAAAGCCCTTCTTTGATAAGCTGGGTTATAACTACACCGATGAAAGTGATAACTGCGCTTATCAGCAGTTTCTCAGCGCTCAGTAGTATCGGTGTTAGCCGTAAATGTGGAGTTTTTAGGGCTTTTTGTGAGTTTTTTTGTTAAATAATTACAAAAAGCCCTGCAAAAACTGGCGGATTGGCAATTACTCTGCCAGTATTTTGAGCCCAGCTGTAATGCTGCTGTTATTGGTAGCCCCATGTGGTTTATGGTGGCAGCAGTTAGTTGTAGTAGCTCGGTGGTATAAAAACAATAAAAAACGATGCCCAATGTTTATCGATTGCCCCCATAGCATGATTTTCGATAGCCGTATCTTGTTAATCGTTTAGGCAAATGCCTAATGCGCGCCAGCTTGTGATGTACTTGTGATGTAGTTAACAGGCGGGCTTGTGAGCCTATCACAGGAACGAGGATTGGCTTTGCGCCGGTGGGATTTATTCCTTAATGTGCAGGGAGTGGCTAATTGATTGAAAGCCCGAAACAGGGTTTAGGAGAGAACAGTGTTAACCAAAGTTGATTCACTAACGATATTAATGATTGTATTTAGCGTGGGTACCGTACTAACGGGCACCCTGCAGATGTATTTAGCGTAAGTTTTGTTCGCTAAATAATTAATAACTCTTTATCGGTGGCTACCGCCGATAAAGGGATATCCCAGCTCGCTAGCTCTAGCGTCGCCACTTCCTGACAATGATGTGCCAAACCCAGTAATTTAGGGTGTTCAGTGCTGCTTGACTGTTGCAGCCAGGCAAAGGTTCGGTCGTAAAAACCACCCCCCATACCCAAGCGGCCGCCGCTGCGGTCAAAGCCCACCAGCGGCATTAACACCAAATCCAGTGCTGCAACGGGAATATAGTCGGGATGGCTGGGCTCAGGTATGGCATAGCGGTTGAGGGTGAGCTTGTCACCGGGGCGGTAGCGGCTAAAGCGCAGGCTGTTGTTGGGGCATAGCACGGGTAGGTAGCAGTGCTTGCCTGCGGCCACGGCGTTTTCAAGTATGTATTGGGGGTCTATCTCGCCATCGTTAGCCAAGTACAGAGCGATATGCTGGGCAGTACGGTAATAAGGGCTATGGCTGATAAGCTCAGCGAGTTGCTGGCTGGCGAGTTGCTGTTGTTGGCTGCTGAGGTCATTGCGCAGGCTGCGCAAGTGTTGTCGTAGCTGGCGTTTTTGCTGTTCTAATTGTTCTGGGCTACTCACAGATGAAACCGGCCTTAGGATTATTATGCTGTTGCTGGGTGGCTAGTTGGTGCGGTTTGAATAGGGCTCTCCCTGTCTACCGCTGGCGGTCTGGCCCTTGAACCCAGCGGTTCAAGGTGGTGGTTTCTGACTAGTATCGGGCTTTCCGTCAAGCGGACAGGCACGCCAACAAGGCGAGAAACCCCCGGGTATATAAGCATCGGCTCAGGGGTCTGAACTACCTGGCAAATAGACGAGAGAGCTGGGCTAATTATAGAGGGTATTGGCAGAGGAAAGAAGGCTAGCCTATATCTAATTGGCGAAAGCGGTGCAGGGCCTCATCAATTTTATTGCCCAGCTTGTTGATCTGGTCGCTGTTAGCCTTAGAGGCTGCGCCGGTTTGCGGGCCATTTTCCAATAGCTCATGGCTGATATTAAGCGCCGCCATTACCGCGATGCGCTCCACGCCCAAGACCTTGCCCGACTTACGTATGCCGGCCATTTTTTGATCTAAATAGGCTGCGGATTGCTGCAACGCCTGTTCCTGGCCCTCGGGGCAAGCGATTTGATAATCTTTGCCTAGGATTTTTACAGTCACGGTGCCGTTGCTACTCATGTGTAGGTCTCTTGCTGGTCGCATTAAGATTCTTGTTCTATGGCTTTTAATTTGGTGATCATGGCTTCAACGCGGTTGCGCGCGATATCCGTTTTTTCTATTAACTGCTCGCGCTCCTGTTGCCAGTTTCTGGCCTCAGCTTTGAGCTTGCGGTTTTCGCTGTCTAGCTGGCCGCAAAACTCAATCAAGTCTTCAATTTTCTTGCTTAGCGCTTTCAAATTGTGATCGTCCATTCGCCTAGTCTAATAAAGGTTTAGTCACCGCTTAATATAGTTGCGCAAAGCGGTGGGGTCAATGTAATAAATCTTAATAATTTCAATAACCTGCCGAGGGTTTTGAAAAATGTGCGCAAGTTTGCGTTTGCTCACTGTAGGCCAGCTGGGCAGAGGGGTGTCGATTTTGTGGTAGCAAGGCGCTAAGATGCCGCCATAGCAGTGTGAACTGCATTTTATCCCCGTATTTTTATCTCCACATTGAGTTTTTTATGTCTGAGCTAGCGACACCGAATTTTGATGACTTAGCCACCGTGTTTTGGCGCCTAGGTTCCATGTTACCCCCCAGTCAATTGCAGGGTTATTTAATGGGCCAGCTGGCGGTGGGGGCAGAGCTGGCGGAGCCCGAGTGGTTGGAGCAAGCTTGGCGATTGATTGATGGTGTAGAGCCCGGCAGTGATGAAGACAATCAACTCTTAAGCGAATTATTGGCGACTACCCAGGCTATCTTTGCCGAAGGCAGCTTAAACGCGCAATTATTATTGCCCGATGATGATATAGAGCTTAGTCAGCGGGTAGAGTGCCTAGGCTTTTGGTGTCAGGGTTTTCTGACCGGCTTTGCCTTAGCCGGTAAGCAAAAACAAAGTGACCAAGGTCAACAGGCTTACTCTAATGAAGTGTCTGAGGCCTTAAGTGATATGGCAGCCATAGCTCAAATTGGTTTAAGCGAAGAGGATGGCAGCGAGCAAAGCGAAAGCGATTTTTTTGAGGTATTAGAATATGTGCGCCTGGCGGCAATGAATATTTACTTTGAGTGCCTGCCCAAACAAGAGCCGCCCGCCGCTGAAGCTGCCCCCAAAACAGAGTCGGCTACCGGCAGCGCGGCGCATTTATTTTCTAAAAAACAATTACACTAATAGTTTGAATAGCCTTCATGACAAAAATATCAAAACAGGAATTTGCTAGGCGCCGTAAAAACTTAATGGCGCAAATGGAAGCCGATAGTATTGCCATAGTGCCTGCTGCCAAAGAGGTAATCCGCAATCGCGATTGCGAGTATCACTTTCGTCAAGACAGCGATTTTTATTATTTAACCGGCTTTGCCGAGCCCGATGCGGTGTTGCTATTAATTCCCGGCCGTGAACACGGCGAAACCATAGTCTTTTGCCGTGAACGCGACCCTAAAATGGAATTGTGGAATGGCTATCGCGCAGGCCCCGAAGGGGTGTGTGCGGATTACGCGGCCGACGATGCTTTTCCGGTTAGCGATATAGATGATATCTTGCCGGGCCTGCTAGAGGGCCGCGAGCGAGTGTATTACTCCATGGGCCGCCATCAGGATTTTGATAGGCGAGTCATGGGCTGGGTAAACACCATACGCTCAAAAGTCAGATCGGGCGCGCACCCCCCGGGTGAGTTTTTAGATTTGGATCACCTGCTACACGATTTGCGCCTTTATAAAAGCGCCGCCGAAATACGCATTATGCGCAAGGCGGGTGAATTATCCGCCCAGGCTCATAAGCGTGCTATGAAAATCTGTAAGCCGGGTTTAATGGAGTATCAATTAGAGGCCGAGATACTGCATGAGTTTGCACGCAACGGTGCCCGTTTTCCCGCCTACTCCACCATAGTGGGGGCCGGTAAAAATGGCTGCGTACTGCATTACATAGACAATAACTGCAAAATCAAAGACGGCGATTTAATTTTAATCGACGCCGGTTGTGAGCTAGAGCATTACGCCGCCGATATTACTCGCACTTTTCCCGCCAACGGCAAATTCAGCAAAGAGCAAAAAGCCCTATACAACATAGTGCTAGATGCTCAGCAGCAGGCTATAGCCACGATTAAACCCGGCAACCACTGGAATCAATCCCACGACATTACTGTGCGGGTGATTACCCAGGGCTTACTGGATTTAGGTTTATTAAAAGGCAAGTTAGATAAGCTAATCGCCGATGAAGCCTATAAAGATTTTTATATGCACCGCGCCGGTCACTGGCTGGGTATGGATGTACACGATGTGGGTGATTACAAAGTCGCCGATGAATGGCGGGTGCTGGAAGAGGGTATGGTGATGACCGTAGAGCCTGGTATCTATGTCGCCCCCGATAATATGAAGGTCGCAAAAAAATGGCGCGGCATAGGTATACGCATAGAGGACGATATAGTCGTGACCAAAGACGGCTGTGAAAACCTTACCGCTGCAGCCCCCAAAACCGTTGCTGAAATAGAAGCCTTTATGTCGGCCGCCCGTTAATGACTAGCGCGTTAGACTACGATGTGGTCATCGCAGGTGGTGGCATGGTGGGTGCAAGCCTAGCGCTGTTATTGCAGCACAGCAGCTTACAAACTGGCCGCTCACCAAAAGTGTTAGTGGTGGAGAGTTATGCGCCAAGCAGCGCGGCGGCGCAAAATAAGGGTGCGAGTTTTGATGCGCGCTCTACGGCCTTATCTTATGGCAGCCGCATTATTTATCAGCAGCTGGGTCTTTGGCAGCAACTTGCTCCCTATGCCACCGCCATAGAGCATATACACGTTTCTGAACGCGCCGCGTTTGCTTCCGCCTTATTACATGCCGCCGATATGCACTGGCCCGCGTTAGGCTATGTGATAGAAAACCGTGGCCTGGGCGAGGTATTACACGCCGCCTTAGCTGCCAGCGATATAGAGTTGGCCTGCCCAGCTACGGTGGTGCAGGCGCAGCCTCAGCAGGGAGCCATGGCCATTACCCTCAGTGAAGGTGGCCAGCAGCGGCAGCTGCGCTGTCAGTTATTGGTGGTGGCCGATGGTGCGCAATCACAATTGCGCCAGCACTTGGGCATAGCGCACAGCGTACACAGCTACCAGCAGTCGGCGGTGGTGGCCAATGTCGCTTTTGAAAAAAGTCACCGCCAAGTTGCCTATGAGCGCTTTACCGATCAGGGGCCGCTGGCGCTGCTGCCGCTGGCCGAGCCTAACCGGGCCGCACTGGTGTGGACACAAAGTCCTGAGCAAGCGCAGCATTTATGCAGCTGCGATGAAGCAGAATTTTTAGCGGCTTTACAGCAGCGCTTTGGTCACCGGCTGGGGCAGTTCACGCAAGTGGGCAGCCGTCAGCAATACCCTTTACAGCTGGTCACCAGCACCGAGCAGTTGCGCTCGCAGGTGGTGATTATGGGCAATGCCGCTCATGCTTTACACCCCGTGGCGGGGCAGGGTTTTAATTTAGCTTTGCGGGATTGCGCGCGTTTAAGCGAGATATTGCTAGCCGCCCACGCTAAGCAGCAAAACTTGGGGGAGCTGGCTGTGCTAAAACAGTATCAGCAGGCGCAGCAGTTTGATCAGCATAAAACTACTTTGTTTTCCGATAAGGTGGGGGCGGTTTTTGCGCATCGGGCTAAGCCCTTGATGCTGCTGCGCAACTTGGGCTTGAGTGCGGTGGATGCTGTGCCCAGCCTGAAACAACAATTTATACGCCACGCCGCAGGCCAGCATTACGGTGCCGCCTTGGGCCTATTGGCCAGTAACCCCACAGAGGCGCAGCCGCTATGAGTGCTACCCACAGCGCCAGCCACAGTTTTGACTTGATTATCGTCGGTGCCGGTTTAGCTGGTGCGGCCCTGGCTTGTGTGGTGGCGCAGGCCAATAAAGAGTTGCGCATAGCCATGGTAGAGGCACAGACCCTGCCCGCAGAGCCCCCCAGCCTGGCGCAAGCCGTGCAGGGCTTTGACCCCAGAGTGAGTGCACTCACCTTAGCCTCGCAGCAGCTCTTGCAAGGTATAGGTGTATGGCCAGCCATAATCAGCCAGCGCGCCGAGGCCTATAGCCATATGCAGGTGTGGGATGCCGAAGGCACCGGCAGCGTGAGTTTTGAGGCCGCTGAAGTGAACCAGCCCTGTCTGGGCTATATTGTTGAAAATCGCATCACGCTATCGGCGTTGTTAAATACCTTAAAGGGCTTGGCCAATGTGCAGTGCTTTAACCCGGCAAAAGTGGCGGCTTTAGAGAGCGAGCCGCAACAGCGCTGTTTGCGTTTGGAAGATGGCCAGCGCCTGAGCGCGCCGCTAATGGTGGCCGCCGATGGTGCCAACTCACTGCTGCGCCAGCAAGCGGGTTTTGCAGTACGCGAGTGGGATTACCAGCATCGGGCCATAGTCGCCACGGTGCAAACCGAATTGCCCCATCAGCACACCGCCTGGCAGCGTTTTTTACCCCAGGGGCCTTTGGCTTTTTTACCGCTGGCTGCCGCTGCGGAGGCTGACAGCCATTTTTGTTCTATTGTGTGGTCGGCGGTGCCGGAATATGCCCAGCAGCTTATGGCCTTGGATGACCAGACCTTTGCTCAGCAGTTAGCTGCAGCCTTTGAGCATAAGCTAGGGGCGGTGCAGGCGCTGTCCCAGCGCTATAGTTTTCCGCTGCAGCAGCGCCATGCGGTAGATTATATTCAGCCCGGTCTGGCCTTGGTGGGCGATGCCGCACACAGCATACATCCTTTGGCGGGGCAGGGTATTAACTTGGGCTTTAGCGATGTGGCGGTGCTGGCAGAGGAAATCTTGCGCGCCAGCCAACGAGGGCTAGCATTGGCGGATTACAGCATATTGCAGCGCTACCAGCGCCGCCGCAAAGCCGATAATCTCAGCATGATGTTGGCTATGGATGGTTTTAAGCGCCTGTTCGCCGAGACCAATATTGCACTGCGTTGGCTGCGCAATACCGGTATGAATAGTTTTAACCGCAGCCCTGCGATTAAGCGCAAGATCATGCGCAGTGCCATGGGTTTGAATTAGTTTTATCGCCGGTTGGTGCTTGTGTTTCCGCTGAGCAGCGTTAGAATGCAGGCAAATATTAACAATAGCTTTCACCCCCTTACATTTACCTGGTGACCCATAAGAGGAAAAACCTATGAGCAATACCCCTAGCGAATTGAAATATGCTCGCAGCCACGAGTGGGCGCGTTTAGAAGAAGATGGCACGGTTACCGTGGGTATTTCTGATTTTGCGCAAGAGTCTTTAGGTGATGTAGTGTTTGTAGAAGTGCCAGAGTTGGGTACCAATGTAGCGGCTGGCGATGAAGTGAGTGTGGTTGAATCAGTAAAAGCGGCCTCTGATATCTATGCACCTATAGGCGGCGAAGTGATTGCTGTTAACGAAGCTTTAGAAGAAGAGCCAGAAACGGTTAATACTGAGCCTTACGAAGATGGCTGGTTATTTAAGCTGCGCCCCAGCGACGTTTCCGAGCTGGATAATTTGTTAGATGCTGAGGATTATCAGCAGTTGTGTGAAGACGAATAAATCGCATTAGATTTTACATTCAACGCCCGCTATTGCGGGCGTTGTTGTTTGTGGCCTGGCCGTTATTGGTCGAAGTAGTCGCTGCTCCCCAGGCCCAACTCTAGGCAAGTGGCTTTGATGCCTTCAAAGTCATAGTGACTTAGGCCTACATAGATTAATAGTGTCTCTTCTATTTGCTGCCATTCAAAGTCCTCGGTTTGATTACCTATGATTTTGTAGTTGCCGCATATGTGTTCGGCCATTTTTAAAATAGCTAGCAAATTCTTTTTTTCAATTTTCGGATAATCGGGGTTGGCAAAAATAGCAGCGCAGCTGTGATGATCGGCGATAGCTTCGCTGATATAGGCGGGCAGGTTCCAAGACTTGGCAATGTAATAGCCCACTACCGCGTGGTTGGTATTAAGGCTGTGGTTTTCGCTATCAACAATACGTTGGTTGTGGCAGCCATAGGATGCCACCATCACCTCTGGGTAGTTATCAAAACGCTGCATCAGTAGGGGGACGCCGCAATTATGAAACAGGCCTACAGTATAGGCTTCATCGGGGGACTGTATGCCTAGTTGTTTGGCGATGGTGGTGCAGGCCATGGCAATATCCATGGCGCTGTCCCAAAATTTATTAAGGCTGCTGACGTGTTCATCACTCAGCTCACTGCGTATGGATAGTGCGTTTACAATGTTAATTACGCTGTTTATGCCCATTAGATTACAGGCCTGTTGTATGGAGCTGATTTTATTTTTTAGGCCGTAAAACGGGGAGTTAACGGTTTTTAAAATACTGCCAGCTATACCCACATCTTGGCTGATTAGCTCGGCGATACGGTTGATACTGCAGTCGGGTGAGACCTGCTCTCTTTGCAGGTCCACCATAATTTGCGGCTGCGGGGGGATGCTAATGCCCTGTAAAACTTGGCTAACTTGTTCCTGGGTTAAGCTAATACTCATGCTTAGGTGCCTATTTTGGTGCTTGCTTGGGTGTGTATTTGGGTGCTTGTCTAAAGCTACCTGAGCGCTAGGTATAACAGTGTAGATTAACGCGGTCCAGCTTGCTGTGAGTGAGCTGCACAAATCTCAGGTATAATACGGCGCCTTTCGATTAGCCTCGCCTTTTTTGTAATTCAGGATATAGCCATGAGCACCGATTACCCCCTAATACGCTTAAACAATAAAGCTGACCGTCGTTTGCGGGGTGGCCATGTATGGATTTACAGCAATGAGATAGACACCAAGGCCACGCCTATTAAAGATATAGAGCCGGGCCAGCAGGTGTTAATAGAAAATGCTCAGGGCAAATTGATGGGCTTGGCCTACCTCAATCCGCATAACTTAATTTGCGGCCGCTTAATCAGCCGCGATGGCAAACATGGTTTAGATAAATCTCTATTAGTGCACCGTATCAATATTGCCCTGAGTTTGCGCCAGGCTATGAACGACAAACCTTATTATCGTTTGGTTTACGGCGATAGCGATGGCCTGCCCGGCTTGGTGGTGGATAGATTTGGCGAGGTGTTGGTGGTGCAATTGGCCACCGCCGGTATGGAGCGGGTGAAAACAGAAATCGTCGAGGCCCTGTGCCAAGTGCTAAAACCCAGCGGCATATTAATTAAAAACGACTCCCGTATACGCAGCGCCGAAGGCTTGGAAGACTATGTGGAAGTGGCCTACGGCGAGGTGCCCCAGCGGGTATTGATAGAAGAGAACGGCGTGCAGTTTGAAGTGCCGGTATACGAGGGTCAAAAGACCGGTTGGTTTTACGATCACCGCGCCAGCCGCGCCAACCTGGCGCACTATGTCAAAGGCAAGCGCGTGCTAGATGTGTTTAGCTACATAGGCGGCTGGGGCGTGCAGGCCGCGGCCTTTGGTGCTGAATCGGTAATGTGTGTAGACAGTTCTGAGTTTGCGCTGGACTGTGTGCATCGCAATGCCGAGTTAAACGGCGTTAGCGATAAGGTAGAAAGCCTGCAGGGTAATGCCTTTGAGGCCATGAAACAATTAGCCTTAGAGGGCGAGCGCTTTGATGTGGTGATTATGGATCCACCGGCGTTTATCCCGCGCCGCAAAGATATTAAAAAGGGCGAGCAGGCTTATAGGCGGGTGAATGAGCTGGCTATGCGTTTGCTTAATAAAGACGGCATCTTGGTGTCGGCCTCTTGCTCTATGCACTTGGGGCGTGAGGTATTGGTGGATATATTGCGCCAGTCCTCGCGGCATATAGACCGCCAGCTGCAAATACTGCAGCACTTTGGCCAAACCTATGATCACCCGGTACACCCGGCTATACCCGAAACGGATTATCTAAAGGCTGTGTTTACCCGCTTATTACCCGTTTCTTAACAGGCTATTGCTCGTCTTTAAAGCTTAAGGCCAGCATGAGCTCGCCCAGTTGTTGATTTAGGCTGAGGGGGTCGGGGTCTGGTTGTTGCAGTAGCTGGGCAATGCTGGCGTAGTTGGGGTGGGCCGCGGTGTGTAGGCTGATGCTGGTCAGTACGGCGATGGGCCACTGGCTATCTTGGCTGTAGGGGCTGTGTTGGCCATTTGCTATAGCGCCTAGTTGCTGCTGCCACAATATGCGTATCTCGGTGGCGGCAGGCAGTTGCTTATGATGGGCCTGCCAATAGGCGTGAGCGCTTTCTACATCGCTAAGCCACTGCTGTGCTAATAAGGCTAAATAGTCCCGCCGTCTGGGTAGGGCTAGTTGCGTGAGGGCATCTGCGTCGGCGTTGCTATAGTGGCTGAGCTCGCGGCCCCAAATAAAAAACTCTAATACGCTCAAGCCCAGGGCAGCTTCTTCGTCACTATAGCGCTGGTGCTGTTGTGCTAAGTTGGCGAGGCTGAGGTGCAGAGTGCTGTCGTTGACTATGCCACTTTGCGGGTAGCCCTCAATACTATCTAAGTAGCCAGCACTAATGTCGTGGCTGTGTAAGCGCTGCTGTAACTCGATAAGTTCAGGCTGGGCCGGCAGCAAGGCTAGGTAGCTCGCACTGTGGTGCCACTGGCGGTGGCTGGCCAGCCACTGCGCTCGCAATTGCTGCCAGTGTGAGGTATCGCTGTGTTCTAGGAATTGCTGGCTGCGAGCTAATAAGGCTTGGGCGCTGGCGATGCTCTGGCGCAGCGAGAGCTCGGCTTGCTGGGCTATGCGATGGTGTAGTTGTGTTACATCTATAGCGGGGGCACTTGCGGCTGGAGGGTTAATGGCGGCGCTGTCGCCGGAGCTATCGGGCTGGCAGCCTAATAATAGGCTGCACAGGCTTAATAGGGCGATAGTCTTAAGGCGCAGCGCCATGTTTAGCCTCTTAAACTAATACAGGGCCAGCCCTGTGCTTGGGCGTAGGCGCTGAGGGTCTCGTCGGCATCCACGGCCACCGGGTTATCAACCAGCTTTAGCAGTGGCAGGTCGTTGAGAGAGTCGCTGTAAAAATAACTGCCCGCCAGGCTGTGGCCATGTTCGGCCATCCAAGCTTCCAAGCGCTTAACCTTGCCCTCTTGAAAACAAGGCGTGCCGGTGACGCGGCCGGTGTACTCGCCGTTAACCAGTTCGGGTTCGCTGGCCAGTATATGTTCTACCCCCATGCTGTTAGCGATAGGGCCGGTAACAAATAAATTGGTGGCTGTAATAATGAGTAGCTCGTGGCCTTGCTTGCGGTGTTGCTGCAGTAGGGCGTCAGCTTTGGCTTGCCGCATAGGGGCGATGACCTCGGCCATAAACTGCTGGTGCCACTGGTCTAACTGAGCCTTGGGGTGGGCTTTTAGCGGCGCTAGAGAAAACTCCAAGTATTCATAAATATTTAAACTGCCATCTTTATATTGTTGGTAAAAGTAATCGTTGCCTTGCTTGTAGCTGTGGCTATCGACTATACCTTGTTCTACTAAGAACTGGCCCCAGCCGTGGTCGCTATCGCCGTTGAGTAGGGTGTTGTCTAGGTCAAAGATGGCCAGTGTCATGGTGGTATCCAAAATAGGGGTGGAAAAAGCCGCCTAGCATAAAGGGCCGCGGCCTTTTTTGCATCTCGATTGTGATTATTGGCGTATTTGTGGAACAATGCTGGGGATGATAAACGGATAAGGTGGTTTTTGCCCGTCCAAATGTGGCAAACAACCATAAGGATGTAGATGTGATTGATGCAGATGGTTTTCGCGCCAACGTTGGCATAATGCTAGCCAATGGCAAAGGTGAAGTGCTGTGGGCACGCCGCGTTGGCCAAGATGCTTGGCAGTTTCCCCAAGGCGGCATTAATCAAGGCGAGACCGTAGAGCAGGCGCTATACCGCGAGCTGGGTGAAGAGGTGGGCCTCAGTGCCAATGATGTAGAGATTATGGCCTGTACCCGCGGCTGGTTGCGTTATCGCTTGCCCGAGCGCTCTATACGCCGCGATAGTAAGCCTTTGTGTATAGGCCAAAAACAAAAATGGTTTTTATTAAAAATGTTGGCCGATGATGATTCGGTCAGCTTTGATAATGGCTGTAAGCCTGAGTTTGATCACTGGCGTTGGGTGAGTTATTGGTACCCCCTGGGCCAGGTTATCCCCTTTAAACGCGAAGTGTATAGGCGGGCAATGAAAGAGTTGGCGGTGAAGCATAGCCGTTTAGTATTAGAGTAGCCCTAGGGCTAAACCCATAGGTAGAGCATGCTTGAATCACTGCGCATCATAGTACAAGAGTTAAACAGCATACGGGGCTTGCAGCCGGTGCTGGATACGATTGCTACGCGTGTGCGTGATGCGATAGGCACCGAAGTTTGCACGGTGTATTTACGCGATCAAAAAACGGATCGCTATATATTTATGGCTACCGAAGGCCTAAACCGTGAGTTTATAGGCAAGGCTTCAGTAGGCTCCCACGAGGGCTTGGTGGGCCAAGTGGCGCGTAGGGAAGAGCCTATCAACCTGCAAAATGCCATGGCCGATCCCCATTTTATTTGCCTGCCGGGTATAGGCGAAGAAGCGTATAGGGGCTTTTTAGGTGTGCCCATTATCCACCAGCGCACCGTGCTGGGGGTGTTGGTGGTGCAGCAAAAAAGCCAGCGCCGCTTTGATGAAGATGAAGAAGCCTTTTTAGTTACCGTGTCGGCGCAATTGGCCGGGGTGATTGCCCATGCCCAAGTCACCGGCTCTATAGGCCTGTTATCGGAAGACGAAGATGAAAAGCTGGCGGGCGGCAAGTTTGACGGGGTTAGTGGCTCGGCAGGGGTATGCATAGGTACGGGGGTAGTGGTCACACCTACCGCCGATTTATACTCGGTGCCCGATCGTAGCTCCACCAATATAGAGCTGGAACTGAAGTTTTTTAATCAATGTTTACAAGCCGTACGCAAGGATATAGAGGAGCTTAGCGGCAAGCTGGCCAGCCGTTTAGCCCGAGAAGAGCAGGCTTTATTTGATGTTTATCTCAGTATGCTGGATGACAATGCGCTGCCCTTAGAGGTGTGCCAGCGCATAGAACAGGGCCAGTGGGCGCAGGGGGCGGTCAGTCAAGTCATACGCGCTCACGTAGACACCTTTGAGAGTATGAATGACCCCTATCTTAAAGAGCGCGCCACCGATGTTAAAGATTTAGGTAGGCGAGTACTTGCTTACCTGCAGCTTACCGATGATGAAGAGCTGATATACCCTGACCAAACCATTTTAATCGGCGAAGAGCTCACCGCCTCTATGTTGGCAGAAGTGCCGCCAGAGAAGCTGGCGGGCTTGGTATCAGTGCGCGGTTCGGCCAACTCCCACGTTGCTATCTTTGCGCGCTCCCTAGGTATACCCACGGTCATGGGGGTGCAGGATTTGCCCTTTACCAAGTTAGAGGGGCGGGAAATTATACTTGATGGCTATAACGGCCATGTGCATTACAACCCCAGCGAAGAGTTACATAGCCGCTTTCAGGCCATCATAGAAGAAGAATCACAGCTGATTAAGGGCTTTGAGGTTTTAAAAGACCTACCCGGTGAAACCACGGATAAGCATCGCATAGGCCTATGGGTTAATACCGGCCTGATGGCCGATGTGCTGCGCTCTTTGGAGCGGGGCGCTGAAGGGGTGGGTCTGTACCGCAGCGAGGTGCCGTTTTTACTGCGTGAACGTTTCCCTTCGGAAGAGGAACAACGGGCAATTTACCGCGAGCAGCTAGAGGCCTTTGCACCGCGCAAGGTCACCATGCGTACCTTGGATGTGGGTGGCGATAAGTCGTTGTCGTACTTTCCTATAGTCGAAGATAACCCCTTTTTAGGCTGGCGCGGTATTCGCGTCACCCTGGATCACCCGGAAATATTTTTGGTGCAGGTACGGGCCATGTTGAAGGCCAATCAGGGTTTAAACAATCTGCGCATTATGCTGCCTATGATTAGCAGCGTGACCGAGCTGGAAGAGGCTTTAGAGCTGCTTTATAGGGCCCACGATGAATTAATCGAAGAGCTGGGCGTGGAGCTGGAGTTGCCGGAAATAGGGGTGATGATAGAGGTGCCAGCGGCGGTATATCAGGCTAGGGATTTGGCCAAGCGCGTCAGCTTTTTATCGGTGGGTTCTAATGATTTAACCCAGTATTTATTGGCGGTAGACAGAAATAACTCGCGGGTAGCCTCGATTTTTGATCCTTTTCACCCAGCCATCTTGCAGGCCTTGCAAAAAGTGGCCGAAGACGCTCACGCCGAAGGCCAGCAGGTAAGTATTTGCGGTGAGCTGGCGGGTAACCCCTTGGCGTCGCCGCTACTGGTGGCCATGGGCTATGATGTGCTCTCTATGAGTGCCAGCAACCTGCCTAAAGTTAAATCGGTGGTGCGCAGCTTGAGCTACCAGCAGTGCCAAGACTTGCTGCAGCAGGCTATGCAAATGGATAACTCCCGCGATATACGCGAGTTGCTGGAGCAGGTGCTGACCGATGTAGGGGCGCATCGCATGCTCAACCCGGTATTAGATGAGGGTGAAGCTAAGCCTGAGCATGGTTAGTGGCAGCGTTAGCGCTTATGTGCTGTTCGACTTTATGGCTGGCATGGCCATCCGCCGTATAATTTTGCTCCACAAATTTTATTGCGCCGCTGCGGTGAAATAGCACAACGCTGGTGCAGCGGGTACCGTAATCCTCAGACACAATAAAACGGCTGGATAGCAATTGCTCGCGCTCGCGGCTAAGCCCTGTGTTGGGTAAGTGTTGGGCGGCGGTGTGGCGGTCTTGCATGTCGGCAATGAGGCTGGCGCTATCGAAAGCGCTATCGATAGCGCCGCTAGTTAAGCGCTGCTGCAGGGCGGCCTTGCTGCTAATGACCTTGGGCCAGGCGCTGTCCAGTGGGCCGTTACTCAGCCCATAAATACCGGGTTTAAGAGTCTGCGGGCTGGCCAGGCGATTGCTGAAATAGTGCAGTTGCTGCGCATTGCCACAGATAAAATTAAAGCCCGCATAGTCTTGTTGCTGTGCGGCTAGTTGGCTGAGGTATTCGCTGGCAGAGGCTGAGCCGGATAAAAAATCACGGCTTAGCGCGCCCCTAGAGCGTGCTGCTGTGGTGTATGGGTTTAGGGTTTCGCGATAATTGGTGACGGCGGCAAATTGGCCTTGCTGGTTGATCCCTAACCAAGTGCCGCCTGCTTGCAGGTCGCGGCCGGCAAAAATCTGCGGCTGCTCCTGCCAGAAATGAGCGCTGGCCGTGGCGCGGGCATAATACTCATCACGGTTGGCTAGCACGATCAACGGCCAATCTGGGTGTTGCTGTAGGGCGAAGGTAATTAAACACATAAGGCTAAGGCCGGTATAAAGAAGCCCATTATAGACGCATAAATTATCAATCGGCCAAGGCTTTGGGCATAATGGCTTTTTCAGGCATAGGCCAAGCCACAGCTGTAATATACGCTGTTTATAAATCGCGAATAAATCTAAATTAGGTAGCTCAACTAGCATGTTACAACACCCGAACTTTGATCCCATTGCTTTGCAGTTGGGGCCTTTATCCATACATTGGTATGGCATTATGTATTTGCTGGGTTTTGCTGCCGCTTGGTGGCTGGCGCAGCGGCGCAGCCAAACCGATTACTCGCCTATAGCCGCCAAACAAGTTGATGATTTAATTTTTTATTGTGCCTTAGGCGTGGTGTTAGGCGGTCGTTTTGGCTATGTGCTGTTTTATAATTTTGATAAATTTTTAGCCGATCCTATTTGGCTGATTAAAGTGTGGCAGGGTGGCATGTCTTTTCATGGCGGCTTGTTGGGTGTTTTTACTGCGTTAATTTTATACGCGCGCCATTTAAAAATATCTTTAGGGGCGCTGTGTGATTTTGTTGCGCCTTTGGTGCCTATAGGTTTGGGCTTGGGGCGCATAGGTAATTTTATAGGGCAAGAGCTCTGGGGGCGGGTTAGCGATGTGCCTTGGGCCATGGTTTTTACAAGCGATCCTGAGCGCTTGCCGCGTCATCCTTCACAGCTTTATCAATTTATGCTGGAAGGGGTGCTGCTATTTATAATTTTATTTTTCTTTTCTGGTAAGCGCAGGCCTGAGTGGTCGGTAGCGGGTTTGTTTTTATTGAGTTACGGCGCGTTTAGGTTTGTGGTGGAGTTTTTCCGTCAGCCCGATAGCCATATAGGTTTTGATGCCTTTGGTTGGTTAACTCGCGGGCAGGAATTGTCCTTGCCTATGATAGTCGTGGGGGCCGCCATGATGTGGTGGGCCTATAGTCGAAATAATATTAGTGCTAACAGTACAGCTAAGCCGTATAAGTAAAGGGTATAGTCAGTAATGAAACAATATTTAGATTTGTTAAATCATATTTTAGAAAATGGCGAGCAAAAAGGGGATAGAACCGGTACCGGTGTTAAATCAGTATTTGGCTATCAGTTTCGCGTTAACTTGGCGCAAGGCTTTCCCTTGGTGACGACTAAAAAACTGCATCTGCGCTCTATCATTCATGAGTTGCTGTGGTTTTTAAATGGCGATACCAATATTAAATATTTGCAAGATAACGGCGTAACAATTTGGGATGAGTGGGCTGACGAAAATGGTGAGTTGGGCCCCGTCTATGGTAAACAGTGGCGCTCATGGCCTACGCCTGAGGGTGGCCATATTGATCAAATTGCAACAGTGATAGAGCAGTTAAAAAATAATCCCAATAGTCGCCGCATGATAGTGTCGGGTTGGAATGTGGCAGATTTGCCTGATGAGTCTTTAAGTCCGGTAGAAAATGTTAAGCAGGGTCGTATGGCCTTGGCCACTTGCCATGCTTTTTTTCAGTTCTACGTTGCTAATGGCAAGCTTTCTTGTCAGTTATACCAAAGAAGTTGCGATACTTTTTTGGGCTTGCCATTTAATATTGCTTCCTATGCTTTGTTAACGCATATGCTGGCCCAGCAATGTGACTTAGAGGTGGGCGATTTTGTTTGGACGGGCGGTGATGTGCATTTATATAATAATCATATGGAGCAAGCTCAACAACAGTTAAGTCGTGAGCCTTTACCGCTACCTACATTAAAAATAAAACGTAAGCCTGCAAGTATTTCTGATTATCACTTTGATGATTTTGAAATTATTAATTATCAAAGCCACCCGGCGATTAAAGCGCCTATTTCTATTTAATAAAATGAATAAAAAAGATGAATGATATAGCAATAAAAATTTCTATGATAGTGGCTGTTGCCGAAAACGGTGTGATAGGGCGCAATAATCAATTGCCCTGGTACTTGCCCGAAGATTTAAAATATTTTAAGCGCGTGACTATGGCCAAGCCTATAGTGATGGGCAGAAAAACTTTTGAGTCTATAGGCAGGCCGCTGCCTGGGCGCAGCAATATCGTTGTTACCCGTAACACTCATTTTAGTGCTGAAGGCGTAAAAGTCGTCGGTAGTATAGATGAAGCAATTAAGTTGGCGGACGATATTGCTGTGATCGATGGTGCTAAAGAATTAATGATAATTGGCGGTGCGCAATTGTATGCGGATATTTTGCCAAAAGTAGACCGGCTCTATCTTACCGAGGTGCATGCGGTGGTAGAGGGCGATGCTTTTTTTCCCGAAATAGACAGAGAAATGTGGCGAGAAGTAGCGCGTGAAAAGTATTTGGCCAGTGGGCCAAATACCTATGATTACAGCTTTGTAGTGCTGGATCGCTGCAAAAATGACCAGTAGGCATGTGTTACCAAACGTGGCAAAAGTGTTTCCATATTTCTCTTGGCAAGGTAACACTTCACCCTTTGGTGGTAAATTTTAGAATTTACTGCTGAAAATAGGGAATGAGCGTTGATTATTGAATTCAGATCCTATTAAATGCGCGCTTGTTCTTGAAATGCAAAGTAGTACGACTACCTTAAATTGATAGGTTAGAAGTTTCTCAAACTGTTTTAATAAACATCCCTGAAGGAAATGCAATCCCCATGAATATGCATCGATTCAAAACGATCGCGTTTGCCATGACTATGTCAGCTGGCACGCTGCTTGGCGCTTCTGGCGCACAAGCGAACACCGTTGATGCTGTGATCAAAGTAGGCGAGGCAAAAACTGTCGCCGCCCAACAATCACAGAAGAAAATTGACACATTAGCTGGAGAGACCGACAGCTTGTTACAAGACTATAAGACAGTCATGAAGCAAGTAGACGGCCTTAAGGTGTATAACTCACGTCTGGAAAAGCAAATTGCTAACCAGTTAGAGCGCATCGAAGATATCGAAGCCTCTATCGGTCAAGTAACTGTTATACAGCGTCAGGTAACCCCTCTGGTTATTCGCATGATTGACGGTTTGGAGCAGTTTGTAAAACTTGATATTCCATTCCATCAAGAAGAGCGTGCAGCGCGCATTAAGTTCTTGCGCACTAACGTAGACCGCTCTGATTTGGCTGTTTCTGAGAAGTTTCGCCAAGTATTAGAGGCTTACAAAATCGAAAATGAGTACGGTCGTAAGATCGATGCTTATAAAGGTAGCGTAGCTATAGACGGTGTTGAGCGTGAAGTTAACTTCTTCCGCGTTGGCCGTGTAGCCTTGTTATATCAAACAACTGACACTGAAATCTCAGGTGCCTGGGATAAGAAAACAGGTCAATTCGTTCAGTTAGAGAAAAGTGCCTATCGCAGTGCAATCTTGAAAGGTTTAAAAGTTGCACGTAAAGAAGCCTCTATCGATATCTTGAAATTACCGATTCCTGCTCCGGAGGCCGCTAAATAATGAAAACTCAATTATTTAAGTCAGCAATATTTGCTGCGTTGACTATGGCTTCAGCTACTGTAGTAGTTGCACAAGAAGCTAAATCATTAGACCAATTGTTAGGTTTTGTTAAGCAAGGTCAAATTGACGAAGCTAAAGAAAACAAGCAGCGCGAAGCGGCTTTCCGCAACGCTAAAGCTAAGCAAGGTCAATTATTGAACGAAGCTAAAGCTATGCGTACCGCTCAAGAGAAGCGTTCTGCACAGCTAGAAGGCGAGTTCGAGAAAAACGAATTGCGCGTAGCTGATAAGCAACGTCAATTAAAAGAGCGTTTGGGTACTTTGACTGAGTTATTCGGTCACCTAACCTCTACTGCTGGTGACTTACGCGGTAACTTCGGTAGCTCATTAGTAAGCGCCCAGTTCCCTAACCGTGAAGCTTTCCTAGACGAAATGATTGCTAAGATGAGCGGAGCTGAGAAGCTACCTAGCATCGAAGAAATCGAGCGTTTATGGTTTGAATTACAGCGTGAAATGACTGAATCTGGTCGTATTGTTGCCTTTGACGCCGAAGTATCTACTCCAGGCGGTGAAAAGTCAGTACGTAAAGTTGTACGTGTTGGTACTTTCAACATGGTGACTGAAGACGGCAAATACTTACAGTATGTGTCTGAAACCGGTGGTTTAAACGAATTAGCACGTCAGCCTTCAGGTCCTGTTGTGGGCTGGGCAAAAGATTTAGCTAATGCGACTGAAGGCTTCAGCCCATTTGGTGTTGACCCCACAGGTCCTACTGGCGGTACTTTCCTAGCTGCGTTGATCAACTCTCCAACTTTGGGTGAGCGCTTTGAGCAAGGTGGCACTATCGGTAAGGCAATTGCAGCTGTAGGTGTGTTCGCAATATTGTTAGCCTTGTGGCGTCTAGTAGTGTTAACCGGTGTTAATGCCCGCGTTAGTGCTCAGCTTAAGTCTGATAAAGCCAATACTAACAACCCACTGGGTCGTGTGTTGATGGTTCACGAGCAGAACCCAACTATGGATACTGAAACTCTAGAATTGAAGCTTTCTGAAGCGATTCTACGTGAAGTACCTAAGATTGAGTTTGGCTTGAACCTGTTGAAAATCATTGCCGCGATTGCGCCTCTGATGGGTCTACTAGGTACCGTAACCGGTATGATCATTACCTTCCAAGCTATCACCATCTTCGGTGCTGGTGATCCAAAAGCAATGGCTGGCGGTATCTCTGGTGCGCTTGTAACGACGGTATTGGGTCTATTAGTAGCGATTCCAACAGTACTACTACACACTGTGACCAGTGGTCAGGCTAAGAAAGTTATCCAAGTATTGGACGAGCAATCTACAGGCCTAATCGCTGAGCATACTGAGGCTCAACTGGGGAAAGCGTAAATGAACTACCTCTATGACGCACCGGATATAATCAGACGGTTCATGGAGTCTGGGGGCGATGTGCTTTGGCTCATCGCTCTACTGACCTTCGTAATGTGGTCACTGGTATTCGAGCGTTTTTGGTATTTCCATGGGGCTATGCGCCGCGATGTTGATAATGCAGTAAATGCATGGGAAGCACGCAGCGAACGCAAGTCCTGGAACGCCCACCAGATTCGTCGCCAATTAATTTCACAGGTGACTTTAAGAATCAACCAAGGCTTACCAATGATTAAAACATTGGTAGCCATGGCGCCTTTATTAGGTCTGCTAGGCACGGTAACAGGTATGATAGAAGTATTTAATATCATGGCTGTAACCGGCGGTGGCGACGCTAAATCAATGGCGGGTGGTGTATCGAAAGCGACGATCCCAACTATGGCTGGGATGGTAGCCGCGCTATCGGGCGTGTTTGCCAATACTTATGTAACTCGTGTTGCTGAGCGTGAAAGCGAGCTGCTCGAAGACCATCTGACAACTGATCACTAAGAGATTCAACATGCGCAGAAATAATAGAAGAGGCGGTGAAGATAACGCCTCAGAAATTGATTTAACGCCAATGCTGGACGTTGTATTCATCATGCTGATTTTCTTCATCGTGACGGCTTCGTTCATTAAAGAAGCAGGCATAGAAGTTAATCGTCCAGAAGCATCGACAGCTAGCAAAAAAGAGAATGTAAATATTCTTGTTGCGGTAAGTGCTACCAACGAAATATGGATAGACAAGCGTCGTGTAGATAAGCGCTCTGTTCGTTCCGTTATCGAACGTATGCACGCAGAGAACCCGAAAGGGGCAGTGGTAGTTCAAGCTGATTTAGCTTCAACAACCGAAACTGTAACCTCTGTTATCGATTCTGCTCGCGCTGCGGGTGTATTCGATGTGTCGCTAGCCACAGAAGATGACTAAAGTATGAATTACGCACGTTTACTAATTGGCACGGCATTAGGTTTTGTTGTAACAGCAGTCCTATTTGTCATCATGCCAACGTTAATCGAAATGGCAGATAAATCGTTGGATGAATCAAAAATCCAACGTATTGCTGACATCACGATGCCCGAAGTAGAGATCGACGTGAACTTGGCTGAAGTCAAGCCGCCCAAGCCGGCTGACCCTGAAGAGCCGCCACCTGAAATGGATCAACCCGATGTTAGCGATGTGGATATTAGCCCTGATGCGGTTAATATGACGCCCACCGCTTCATTAGAGATTGATATAGGTTCAGGCTTTGGTGGTGCTGATGGTGAATATTTGCCGATCTTTAAAGTGGCACCCATGTATCCTCGTAGAGCGAATAGCCGTGGTATAACCGGTTACTGTATTGTTGAATACACCGTAACAACTACCGGCGCAACAAAAGACGTAGTACCTGTCGATTGTGAACCTGCGGGCTATTTTGAACGTACTTCTGTGAAAGCAGCATTGAAATTTAAGTACAAGCCGCGTGTATTAGATGGCGAGCCCATCGAAGTACCTGGCGTTCAAAACCGCTTTATCTACGAGCTTGATCAATAACTACGGGTCATTTGATAATGAATGTTTTACAGATGAAAACAATCAAGCGATGGACCTGTGCAGCTGCTATCAGCATGCCGGTACTCGCAATTCAAGCCGTACTGCCCAGCGTTGTTGCCCCTCTTTTTAATGATATGGCCATAGGCTCTGCCTATGCTGAAGAAGAAAAAAGTGGTGATCAGCGTAAAGCGAAGCGTACGCAAGCAATGAACCAGAAGGTTTATAAAAAGCTACAAGAAGTGCAAGAGTTAATTGATGCTAAGGATTATGACGGCGCGCATCAGCTAATCGCTGAAGTTAAAGGTGGCAGCAAGCCACTTAACGACGCCGAGCTATCAACAACTTTAAACCTTGAAGCTTTTATTTTCTATAACCAGGATAAGCTTACGGATGCCATCAAGGCCTATAAGCAAATCATAACCTTAGAAAAAGCACCTGAAGGTACCAAGCTTGCAGCTAGATATAGTGCCGCACAAATGTATTTCGCTATAGAAGAATATAGCAAAGGTGTAGAGATGTTGAAGACTTGGTTCAAGGCTTCAGATCCTAATACTATAGGCGCTAACGCTTATGTGCTATTAGCACAAGGCCAGTACCAAATGAAAGAGTACGACAGTTCTATTAAGAATGTCGACAAAGCTATAGGCATGTACAAAGAGAAAGGCAAGGTACCTAAAGAAAACTGGTATGGCTTGCAGCGCTTCTTGTACCAAGAGAAGAAAGACTACGATAAAGTTATTAGCATTCTTAAAGAGATGCTAGTTCACTATCCTAAAAAGCAATACTGGGCGCAGCTTTCAGCCATGTATGGTGAGAAAGAAATGTTAAGTAAGCAGTTAGCTGCTTATGAAACAGCGTATGTACAGAATTTGTTTGAAAGTGAGCAAGACTTAACGCGTATGGCTTATATCTTCTTAGCCAGCGAAGTACCTTACAAAGCCGCTAAGGTTATGGACAAAGGTATTAAAGCTAAGCAAATTAAAGCAACTTCCAAAAACTTGGAATTATTAGGTAATGCGTGGCGCGCATCACAGGAGTTAGATAAAGCAATTCCTGTTATGGCTCAAGCTGCTGAAAAATCTGATAAGGGCGAGCTATGGACGCGTTTAGGTACTTTGTACTTAAATAATGATAGCTTTAAAGAAGCTGCTGAAGCGATTAAAGCAGGTTTGAAAAAGGGTGGTGTTAAGCGTCCTGATCAAGCTAATTTGGCTTTAGGTATGGCTTACTTCAACATGAAAGATTACAACTCGGCACGCAAAGCTTTTGGCGAAGCGGGCAAAGACAAGCGCTCTACTGAGACTGCTGGTCAGTGGTTGGATTACATGGAAAAAGAAATAGAGCGTCAAAAGAGTTTGTTAGAAGGTTGATAAATACATTTTGGCGAAAAGGCAGCTTTGAGAGCTGCCTTTTTTTTTGCCAATTTTTAGCTACAAGCTACAAGAAATACGTTGTAAGAAGAAAGTTTAAAGACAAAAAAACCAAGCCATAGGCTTGGTTTTTTTGAAGAGGTTTCGCTAGTTACAGCTGTTGCATAGCAGGCTTAATCCAACATAGATAAGTCTCTAACGGCACCTTTGTCGGCGCTGGTGGCCAGTAAGGCGTAGGCCTTAAGGGCTGCGCTGACTTTGCGGGGACGCTCTTTGGCAGGCTTCCAGCCTAGGGCGTCTTGCTCTACTCTGCGAGCGGCTAACTCTTCATCGCTCACTAACACATTGATGCTACGGTTAGGGATGTCGATAAGAATTTTATCGCCGTTACGAACTAGGCCTATAGCACCACCTGCGGCGGCTTCTGGCGAGGCGTGGCCTATAGATAGGCCCGAGGTGCCGCCAGAGAATCGGCCATCGGTGAGTAGCGCACAAGCTTTGCCCAAGCCCTTGGATTTAATGTAAGAGGTGGGGTATAGCATTTCCTGCATGCCGGGGCCGCCTTTAGGGCCTTCATAGCGCACAATAACGATATCGCCGGCTTTCACCTTATCATCCAAAATATTCTGTACGGCTTCATCTTGTGATTCAGTGACGTGGGCGGTGCCTTCAAAAACCAGTATAGATTCATCAACACCTGCAGTTTTAACTACGCAGCCGTCTACAGCGATATTGCCTTTTAGTACGGCTAAACCACCTTCTAAGCTAAAGGCGTGATCTATAGAGCGTATACAGCCTCTGGCGCGATCGGTATCTAAGCTAGGCCAGCGAGTAGACTGGCTAAATGCTGTTTGGGTGGGTATGCCTGCGGGGCCAGCTTTGTAGAAGGTGCGTACCGCCTCGCTGGGGTTGCGCATAATATCCCACTGCTCCAAGGCCTCGGCCATGGTGGCACTGTGTACCGTTGGTAAGTCAGTGTGTAGTACACCGGCTCTGTCCAGCTCCCCTAGTATGGCCATAATGCCGCCAGCGCGATGCACATCTTCGATGTGGTATTCCGGGGTGTTGGGGGCAACTTTACACAGCTGCGGTACGGTTTTCGAGAGGCGGTCTATATCGTCCATGGTGAAGTCGATCTCGGCTTCTTGGGCGATGGCCAGTAAATGCAAGATGGTATTGGTGGAGCCACCCATGCAGATATCTAAGGTGATGCAGTTTTCGAAGGCTTTAAAATTACCTATGTTTCTCGGTAATACGCTCTCGTCATCTTGTTCATAATAGCGCTTGGCTAGCTCAACAATCAGGTGGCCACCACGTTTAAATAATTGTTCGCGGTCAGAGTGAGTCGCTACTACGGTGCCGTTGCCGGGTAGGGCCAAGCCTAAAGCTTCAGCTAAGCAGTTCATAGAGTTGGCGGTAAACATACCTGAGCAAGAACCGCAGGTAGGGCAGGCGCTGCGCTCGTATTCGGCGACTTTCTCATCGCTGGCGCTGTCATCTACTGCTATCACCATGGCGTCAACCAGGTCTAGTTTTTGGTCGGCTAGCTTGGTTTTACCGGCTTCCATAGGGCCGCCAGTGACAAAAACTACAGGAATATTGAGGCGCATGGCTGCCATTAGCATTCCGGGGGTGATCTTATCGCAGTTGGATATGCAGACCAGCGCATCAGCGCAGTGAGCATTAACCATATACTCAACGCTATCGGCAATAATATCCCGTGAGGGCAGGCTGTAGAGCATGCCGTCGTGGCCCATGGCGATGCCATCATCCACCGCTATGGTGTTGAATTCTTTGGCAACACCGCCAGCCTTCTCAATTTCGCGGGCGACTAACTGACCCATGTCCTTAAGATGTACGTGGCCGGGGACAAATTGGGTAAAGGAGTTAGCAACGGCAATAATGGGTTTATGAAAATCGTCGTCTTTCATACCGGTAGCACGCCATAAGGCACGGGCACCGGCCATATTACGGCCACTGGTAGAGGTTTTAGAGCGATATTTCGGCATAGCGGGCCTCGAGGTGGTGATCAAAAAAAGAGAGCTATTTTAGCATAGCTCAGGGGGTGGGCTACAGCTTATGGGGTATTAAAAAGCCGCCAGCACATCGTTTAAGAAGCGGCGCCCTAAAGCGGTGGTGGCGATGCTGTCGCCGCTGCGTTGTAATAATTGCTTGTGGCTTAAGGTATTGATGGTTGCGGCTATAGCTTCAAAATCTAAGCTGGTACGCTGTTGAAATAAAGCAATACTAAAACCCTGGTGCAGGCGCAGGGCGTTCATAATAAATTCTAAGGGTAGTTCTTCGGCGCTGAGTAGGCGCGAGCCCGCGCTATAGTCGTTTTGTTTACTCAAATAATCAGCGGGGCTGCGAGTTTGCCACTGGCGCTTAATATGCTGTTGGGCTAACTGGGTAATTTTGCCATGGGCACCTGCCCCTATGCCCAGGTAGTCACCAAACTGCCAGTAGTTCGTGTTATGCCTAGAGTGTCGGCCCTGTTGGCTAAAGGCCGAGACTTCGTAATGTTGAAAACCCTGTTGTGCTAACAGGCTCTCACCTGCCTGTTGTATATCGGCTAATTGATCGTCATTGGGGATGATAGGGGGGGATTTATAAAATGCGGTGTTGGGCTCTATGGTGAGTTGATACCAGGATATATGGGGCGCCCCTAAATCTATCGCCTGTTGTAAGTCTTGCAGTGCCTGCTCGGCGGTTTGTTTGCTAAGACCGTGCATTAAATCAATATTAAAATTATCAAAGCCTGCAGCTTGTGCCCTTGAAGCAGCTAATAGCGCTTCTTCGCCATCGTGTATACGGCCCAGGTTTTTTAAATGCTGCTGATTAAAACTTTGTACACCTATAGAAAGACGATTAACACCAGCGGCTCTATAACCGGCAAATTTTTCTTGTTCAAAAGTGCCGGGGTTGGCCTCTAGGGTAATTTCTATATCGCGGCTAAAGGGTATCCGCTGTTCTACCCCTTGCAGTATCCGTGCTATCGCTTTGGCCGAAAATAAACTGGGGGTGCCGCCGCCTATAAAAATGGAATGCAAATCGCGGCCTTGTACATAAGCTAATTGAAAATCTAAATCAGCTAACAGTGCGTCAACATAGCGCTCTTCGGGTAGCGCTTGCTCGCTAGTGTGCGAATTAAAATCACAGTAGGGGCACTTACGTACACACCAAGGTATGTGTATGTATAGAGATAGTGGCGGCAGGGTTAGCATGGTGGTAAGTCGCTAGTGGGTAGTCTCTAGTCGCTAGGGGAAAAGAGATTAGGGCTAGAGGCCTAGGGTCTCCCAGAGTTCATCGACGCGTTGTTTTACTTCGTCACTCATAGCAATGGGTGTACCCCATTCGCGAGTTGTTTCGCCTGGCCATTTGTTGGTGGCATCCATACCTATTTTTGAGCCTAGGCCTGAAACTGGTGAGGCAAAATCTAAATAGTCTATGGGGGAATCTTCCACAAACATGCAGTCGCGTTTGGGGTCCATGCGCGTGGTCATGGCCCAGATTACGTCATTCCAGTCGCGGGCATTAACATCGTCGTCGGTGACGATTACAAACTTGGTATACATAAACTGACGCAGGAAAGACCACACGCCCATCATCACTCGCTTGGCGTGGCCGGCATATTGTTTCTTCATGGTCACTACCGCTAAGCGGTAAGAGCAGCCTTCGGGGGGTAAATAAAAATCCACAATTTCTGGAAATTGTTTTTTCAAAATAGGGATAAACACTTCGTTTAAGGCCAGCCCTAAAATAGCAGGCTCATCGGGTGGCCTGCCGGTGTAAGTGCTGTGATAAATCGGGTCTTCGCGGTGGGTAATATGGGTCACCGTCATTACTGGAAAACTATCGACCTCATTGTAGTAGCCGGTGTGGTCCCCAAAGGGACCTTCGTCGGCCATTTCGTCGGGCGCGATATAGCCCTCTAAAATAAACTCGGCGCTGGCGGGTACCTGTAAATCATTGCTAATCGATTTAACCACTTCGGTTTTGCTGCCGCGTAATAAACCGGCAAAAGCATATTCGCTAAGGCTGTCAGGCACTGGGGTGACGGCACCTAAAATAGTGGCGGGGTCAGCACCTAGGGCGACAGAAACGGGATAATTTTTACCGGGGTTTTTGGCCTTAAATTCTTGAAAGTCTAAAGCACCGCCGCGATGGGATAGCCAGCGCATAATTAATTTATTTTTGGCGATCACCTGCATGCGATAAATGCCTAGGTTTTGGCGTTCTTTTTCAGGGCCGCGGGTGACCACTAAGGGCCAGGTAATCAAGGGGCCGGCATCACCGGGCCAGCAGGTTTGTATGGGCAGTTCACCCAAGTCCACAGCCTCGCCTTCTTTAACATGGTATTGGCAGGAGGCGTTGCTCAGTTCTTTGGGGGCCATATTTAACACCTGTTTTAATACAGGCATTTTATCCCAGGCATCTTTTAAGCCCTTGGGTGGGTCAGGTTGGCGCAAATAGGCCAGCAGCTCACCGACTTCACGCAGTTTGCTAATGCTTTCCTGACCCATGCCCAAGGCGACACGATGCTCGGTGCCAAATAAATTGGCCAGCACTGGGGTGTTAAAACCTTTGGGGTTTTCAAACAAAATTGCGGGGCCGCCCTTGCGTAAAACACGGTCGCAGATTTCGGTCATTTCTAAATGAGGGTCTACGGCTTCGCTAATGCGAACCAGCTCGCCTTGTTGTTCTAGGGAGTTTATAAAGTCGCGAAGATCTTTATATTTCATGCGGGACAGTCTCTAGAGGTCGCCAGTCGCCAGTCACTAGATGTAGCACTGGCGACTAGTGACTAGCGGCTAGTGACTGTAATTATTTACGCTTCATGGACAGGAAGAATTCGTCGTTGGTTTTGGTGTCTTTTAAACGATCTAACAGAAACTCTATGGCGGGAGTGTCTTCCATGCCGTGTAAGAGTTTGCGCAGTATCCACATGCGCTGTAGCTCTTCTTCACCAGTTAATAGTTCTTCGCGGCGGGTGCCTGAGCGACGAATATTGATGGCGGGGTAAACACGTTTTTCGGCTATCTTGCGGTCTAGATGCAACTCCATATTGCCGGTGCCTTTAAACTCTTCGTAGATCACCTCGTCCATTTTTGAACCGGTGTCTACTAGGGCGGTGGCGATGATAGTCAGGCTGCCGCCCTCTTCTATATTACGCGCGGCACCAAAAAAACGCTTGGGGCGTTCTAGGGCGTGAGCGTCTACACCGCCGGTTAACACTTTGCCCGATGAAGGGATGATGGTGTTGTAGGCACGGGCTAGGCGGGTAATAGAGTCTAATAAAATTACCACGTCTTTTTTGTGTTCTACCAAGCGCTTGGCTTTTTCTATAACCATTTCGGCTACTTGCACATGGCGGGTGGGTGGCTCGTCAAAGGTTGAGGCAACTACCTCGGCCTGTAGTACCGAGCGCTGCATGTCGGTGACTTCTTCCGGGCGCTCGTCGATTAACAAGACGATGACATAACACTCGGGATTATTGCGCACTATGCTCTGCGCCATGTTTTGCATCATTAAGGTTTTACCCGCCTTGGGTGGTGCCACGATTAAACCGCGCGCGCCTTTACCTATGGGGGCAGTTAAATCGATGATGCGGCCGGTTAAATCTTCGGTGGAGCCGTTACCGGCTTCAAGGCGCATGCGTTCGTTGGGGAAGAGGGGGGTAAGGTTTTCAAATAAGACTTTGTTCTTGGATTTGCCGGGCTCGGTGTAGTTAACGTCGTTAACCTTGAGTAGGGCAAAATAGCGTTCACCGTCTTTAGGGGGGCGTATCTTGCCAGAAATAGTGTCGCCGGTGCGTAGGTTAAAGCGGCGTATCTGGCTGGGCGATACATAAATATCATCAGGCCCTGCTAAATATGAACAATCTGCTGAACGTAAGAAGCCAAAGCCATCTTGGAGGATTTCTAATACGCCGTCGCCGTAAATGTCCTCTCCGCTTTTAGCGTGACGCTTTAATATGGAGAAAATAATGTCTTGTTTGCGAGAGCGGGCGATGTTGTCTAGGCCAATCTCTTTGGCGATATCCAATAGTTCTTGGGTAGGTTTGGTTTTTAGGTCGGTTAAGTTCATAAGATTGTATTTGTGATGAATGGAATAGAAACATCAAATGATGGACGCGGGCGCGTCATACCTGAATGTTTTGGAGTTTATAATTCTGATTCTTAGATAAGATTGGTGAAATAGCCACAGGACATGCAGCTACGTTTCAATCTAACACTGAATTTACAAAGCGTCCAGCCCCATTTGCGTTTTTTTATGGTTGGTACGCGGCTAGGGGCTGGTGAGCGGTATAGGCTTAGATGGCAGCGTCGATGAACTCAGTCAGTTGAGCTTTAGAGAGCGCCCCTACTTTAGTGGCTTCGGCTGCGCCATTTTTGAAGATGATTAACGTGGGTATGCCGCGTATACCAAATTTAGGTGCAGTCTCTTTGTTGGCATCAACATCGATTTTGCAGATTTTCAGCTTGCCTGCATAATCACCGGCGATTTCTTCTAATACAGGAGCGATCATTTTACAGGGGCCACACCATTCTGCCCAAAAGTCGACAAGTACAGGCAAGTCAGAGTTCAGGACATCGGCCTCAAAGCTGGCGTCAGTTACGTGGATGATGTTGTCGCTCATGGATATCTCCATTAATAAAAATCAGTTAACAAAATAAGGACTGGTAAAAAAGGAGCTCATCTTAGCACTGTTACTGTGAATATCGAAACCCAATTAATTGCGCTGATTAGTGCTAGAAAGCAGTAATAATGGGCTAAGTGCTCTAGAATCTATCGTTATGAAAAATAATTATACAAACAACGGTGCCTTATTCGCTGCTATCGATATAGGTTCCAATAGCTTTCACATGATTATAGCTAGGTGCCACCAAGGTGAGTTACGGCCCATAGAGCGCATAGGTGAAAAGGTGCAACTAGCGGCGGGCATGGAGGCTGGGCAATTAAGCCCGGATGCCATGGCGCGTGGCTTGGCTTGTTTGCGGCGTTTAAGGCAGCGCTTGGATGCCTGGCCACAGTTATCGCTGCGGGCTGTAGCCACCAATGCGGTGCGCGCGGCTAAAAATGCGCGTGAGTTTATAGAGCCCGCAGAGGCGATTTTAGGCTGCGCCATAGAGACTATAGCCGGCAGGGAAGAAGCGAGATTAGTGTATTTGGGGGTGGCGCATAGTTTGGCTGATGATGCCGACAAGCGCTTAGTCATAGACATAGGCGGCGGCAGTACTGAGATAATCGTGGGCGAGCGTTTTCAGCCCCAGCTTACGGAAAGCCTGCATATGGGCTGTGTTTCCTATTTGCAGTATTTCCCGCAGGGGCAAATCACCCGTGAGGGCTTTCAAGAGGCTTACAATGCCGCCTATAGAGAGGTGCTGAATGTGCGCGGCCAATATCTGGGGCGCTGGCAAAAGTGTATAGGCGCTTCGGGCACCTTGCTGGCCATAGAGCAGGTGCTGATAAAGTATGAGTTTTCTAAAAGTGGTATAGACCACGAAAATCTGGTGCCGCTATTAGAGATGCTGCTCACCTTTGAGCATTTAGATGCGGTGTCCTTTCAGGGTTTAAAAGAAGATAGACGGCAAGTGTTTGCCTCGGGCTTAGCCATCACTATGGCCCTGTTCGATGCCCTGAATATAGAGCGCATGAGCTTGTCGGATGGGGCCCTGAGAGAAGGTGTATTGTACGACCAGCTGGGCCGTTTAGAGCATGTTGATGTGAGGGAACACAGTGTGCAGGCACTGGAGCGGCGTTACGATGTAGACACCAGCCGCGCTAAGGCTATAGAGGAGTTTGCCCTTAGTATTTTTGACAAGGTCTCAGAGGGATGGGCGCTGCAAGCCCACCCCGATCGCCGCTTATTAGTGTGGGCGGCGCGGCTGCATGAGATTGGTTTGGCGGTATCCCATAGTCATTTTCATAAGCATGGCGAGTACCTGATACGCCATGCCGATTTGGCTGGGTTCTCTAGGGGTGAGCAAGAGGGCTTAGCTTTGTTGGTGCGTGCCCACAGACGTAAATTCCCTGCCAATATATACGCCAAACTGGACTGGCCTGCTGACAGTAAGCGGCGGCTGCGCTGCGTGGCGGTGATTTTGCGCTTAACCATACTGCTCAAACACTTGGACCCGGTAGAGGTATTGCCGCAGTTTGAGGTGACGCCGGTGGGAGGTGATGGCCTATTACTGGCTTTCCCCGAAGGCTGGCTGGCCGACAAGCCGCTTACTGCCGCTGAACTGGCGCAGGAAAGCGACAGCTTAGCGGCTATAGGCTTTGGCCTAAGAGTGCTGGGCTAGCCTTGTCAGCTAGCCAGACGAGAGTAGCTTGGCGCGTTTAAAGGCGCGCGCCAAATCGGCTAGGTTAACGGGCTTGGCTAGATAATCATCCATACCCGCCTGGCTGACCTCGCGGCGATGCTCCTGCAGTGCGTGGGCGGTTAGCGCCACTATGCGGCAGGGCTCTAGATGATGGGTTGCTTCAAATTTGCGTATGCGGCGGGCGGCTTCAAAGCCATCCATGATAGGCATGTCGCAATCCATAAAAATGATGTCAAAAGCCTGTTCAGGCTGGCAGATCAGGTCTACCGCTTGCTTGCCGTTTTCTACAAATACGGGCTCTACCCCAAACTTACTGAGTAAGCCCTTAATGACTATGCGGTTAACGGCATTGTCTTCGGCGGCCAGTACGCGGGTGCCGGCGATGACGCTGAGCTTGCGGTCAAAACGGCTGTAGTCGTGCATGGCGGGGACTTTACCCAAGCTCTGCGCTAAACACAGTTTAAGCGTAGACGGGGTAATAGGCTTGCGTATCACTTTATATATATTGAGCTCTTTGAGTTGCTGCTCTGAAATAGCCTCATCACTGGCGGTAACAATAAAGATAGGCGTGTCCTTGAGTGCAGCTACTGCTCGTATTTGGCTGGCCAATTCTAGGCCGCTAATATCCGGCAAAATCAGGTCTAGCACAATAAAGTCATAGGGTTTGTTATTAGCTGCGGCCTTGCTAAGCATGTTAACCGCGTCGGCCCCTAAGGCTAGGGTATGGGTGTTCATGCCCCAGCTTAAGCTGTGGTGATACATGACCTCGCAGAAATACTCGTTATCTTCCACGATTAGCAGGCGCTTAGCGGTTAGGGCGGTGCTGATAGTAATGTCGTGTGAGGGGGAGTCGGCAACATCGTCGCACAGGCTAAACTGAGCGCTAAACCAAAACGTAGAGCCCTGATCCACTGTACTTTCTACGCCTATCTGGCCACCCATCAGCTCGGCCAGTTGTTTGCAAATGGCTAAGCCCAAACCCGTGCCACCGTATTTGCGGGTGGTGGAGTTGTCGGCCTGATTAAAGGAGTCGAACAGGTGGGGCAGCATTTCTGGGTTAATGCCTATGCCGGTATCCTTCACCGAAAAACGAATAATGGGGCGGTCTATAGGGCTGTTCTTTTCACGCTGGATTTCTAGAGCTATATGGCCCTCGCGGGTAAACTTAAAGGCATTGCCCAGTAAGTTAATCAGTATTTGTCGCAACCGCGTAGGATCACCCTTGAGCCGCAACGGCGTGGTGGGGCTAACGCTGCCGATTAAATCCAGGTTGCTTTTGCTGGCGGTAGCGCCAAACAGCTGGATGCAGTCTTCGGCTAATTCCTCAAGGTTAAAGCTGGTTTGCTCTATGGTCATTTTACCGGCTTCAATTTTGGAATAGTCGAGTATGTCGTTAATAATCTCAATTAAGGTTTCACCCGAGCGATAAATAATATCCAGATAATGTTTTTGGGTTTCCGTTAGGTTGGTGTCTTGCAATAGCTCTACCATGCCTATGACGCCGTTCATGGGGGTGCGTATTTCGTGGCTCATAGTGGCTAAGAATTGGCTTTTTGCTTGGCTGGCAGCCGCCGCTATATGGGCTTCGCGTTGCGATTGCAGCTTGGCGTCTTTTTCTTTTAATAAATCGTTTTCTACTCGGCGGCGCTGTTCTATATCTTGCAACAGGGTGTTGCGCATTTGATTAATGGAGTTCACCACCTTGTCTATCTCATCGGGGGTGGTGCGTAGTTTTTTATCTTTTAATACCAGTGGGTTACCTAGGTCATCGAGGTTGAGGGTGCTGGTATAGTGGGTGATTTGGTTGAGGTGGCGAATCAGGTAGCGCCGGATGGCTAATAAAATAATCGTGGTTAACACGATAATATCCAAGCTTTGCATCATGGCGGTAAAGGTCGCCTGCTGCCACAGGCGCTGGTATACCCCGGTGAGCGAAGTGGTGATCTCGATGGTGCCCAGCTGTTGGACTTCGGTGTCGCTGTCTTGGTACACCAGGGGGTGGGTGGTGACATAGGCATTTTCCGCCAAGCGCTGGTATTCTTCGGTGCTGATATTATCGCGTTGATGCTCACGGGTTTTGGCGCTGTTGTTCCAGTCGTTCCAGGTAATAGCAACCTTAATCACGTCTTCTACATCTAAAATGCCCTTTACCTGTACGGTGAGCTGCTCTTCATCAAAACTCCACAGGCTTTTGGCGATACTGGGCAGGGTGCTGATGCGGATTTGATCTATACGTTGTTCAATGTTGCTAAGATCGCTGCGGTAGTTGAGGTAGATCTGAAAGCTAATGCCTATGGCCGCTACTATAAGGCCGCAGCCTAAAGTAATAAGTAGTAGCTTGGTGGCTATGGGGTTTTTTAAATTGTTAACGAGGTTTCTTAGCATTGGCGGTTCGGTATAGTTTTAGGTTTGCCTGTGATGGCGTTTATAAATCGCGGCTTAGCACTTCACCGAGTGTAGCAGGGATGATTTATTCTGGTAGTGTTAGTCATTGATTTGACATGATTATTTACTGGCTGCTGGCTGATTTTTGGCAGTTTGAGCTAATGTCAGCAACGGTATTGGCATTGCGCTGGTATACTGGCGCTGTTTCGCGGGCTCAGCTTTGAGCAGCAATTGTTAGCGCGGCGCTGTAGTAGCGTTATAGGGTGTAGGGCCGTTAACAACAATTAAATATGAGTAAGACAGTAAAAAGGAAACACTATGAAAAAAGTAGCCGTAGTTTTAGCCGGTTGTGGCGTTTATGACGGTAGTGAAATCAATGAGGCAGTATTGACCCTGCTTAGCCTAGAGCAAGAAGGCGCTAGCTATCAATGCTATGCCCCGGATGTAGAGCAAATGCATGTGGTTAATCATCTCACTGGCGAGGTAAGTGAGGGCGAGAGCCGTAATGTATTAGTAGAGGCGGCGCGCATAGCTCGCGGCGAGATTAAGCCTTTAAGCACAGCCAATGCGGCAGACTACGACGCATTAGTGGTACCCGGCGGTTTTGGCGCAGCAAAAAATTTATCGGACTTTGCGGTTAAAGGTGCAGCGCTAACGGTGCAGGCTGATTTACTTAAGCTGGCGCAGGCCATGCGGGCGGCTAATAAGCCGGTAGGCTTAATCTGCATTGCGCCTACTATGTCGGCAGCGATTTTTGGTGAGGGCGTTAAATGCACCATAGGTCACGATGCCGAAGTGGCAGCCGCTATTACCAGCATGGGCGCTGAGCATGTAGATTGTGGTGTAGAGCACAGCATAGTCGACAGCAAAAACAAATTGGTCACTACCCCGGCCTATATGTTGGCGGGCTCGGTATTAGAGGCTTATAAAGGCATACATAGCTGTGTCAAAAACGTATTGGCCATGGCCTAATTAACGACTGGTGTAAACTTTGAAACATTCCCCCAATGCCGCGCAATTATTCACCAGCTTGAATTTGCCAGAAGCATTAACGCAAAACCTAGCCTCTATGGCTTACCACAACATGACCGATATACAGGCGGCGGCGTTGCCGCCCGCCCTAGCAGGGCAGGATTTAATTGCGCAAGCCAAAACTGGCAGTGGTAAAACTGCAGCTTTTGCCATCCCTTTATTATTAAAAATTAATCCGCGTGATTTCGGTGCGCAGGCCTTAATACTGTGTCCCACTCGCGAGCTCAGCACGCAGGTAGCGAATGAAATTCGCAAGCTCGCTCGTTACCAACAAAATATTAAAGTGGTGACCCTATGTGGCGGCCAATCCATAGGCCCGCAAATTGGTTCTTTAGAACATGGTGCGCATATTATTGTGGGTACGCCGGGGCGTATTAAAGATCACCTGCGTAAAAAAACCTTAGACATTTCACGGGTCAATACCGTGGTATTGGATGAGGCCGATAGAATGCTGGACATGGGCTTTATGGAAGATTTGCAAGGTATAGTCGCGCAAACTCCCAGCCAGCGTCAGACCTTATTATTTTCCGCCACCTATCCCGACGACATAGAGGCCTTAAGCCGCCAGTTTCAACAACAGCCACAACGAGTGAGTGTGGAAAGCCATCACGATGATGCAGTGATAGAGCAGCAGTTTTATCTCTGTGAAAAATCGCAGCGCTTCGAGTCCGTGTATAAATTACTCAACGCCTATGCGCCCGACTCCGCCATATTATTTTGCAACACCAAGCAATATGTGCGCGATGTGTGCAAATATTTAAATGACAGAGGCGTGAGTGCCGCAGCCCTGCATGGCGATATGGAACAGCGCGATAGAGATCAAGTGTTTGTACAATTTAAACAGCAAAGCTGTCGTTTTTTAGTAGCCACCGATGTGGCCGCTAGAGGCTTGGATGTAGATGAATTACCTATGGTGATTAATGTCGAGTTACCCCGCGACCCTGCTATTTATGTACATCGTGTAGGCCGCACTGGCCGCGCTGGTAAAGAGGGCTTCGCCCTAAGCCTATGTGTGGATAGCGAGCGCTATAAACTCGATGCTATAGCCGACTACCAACAACGGGAAATAGAGTTCGAAGTAATAGAGCAGGTAGCAGATACACTAGCCGACCTTAGCCCCAGCGTTAGCACCCTGTGCATAGCCGGTGGCCGCAAACAAAAAGTGCGTCCCGGTGATATTTTAGGAGCGCTAACCGGTGAGGCCGGTATAGACGGTAAGGCGGTAGGTAAAATTAATGTGCTGGATTATGTGGCCTACGTGGCGGTAGAAAACAAACTAGCAGATAAAGCCTTGGGCCGTTTAATCAACGGTAAAATTAAAGGACGTAAATTTAAAGTTAGAAAATTGTAGCCGGTGTGGTGTTTATTAAAGGATTAAAGATTAAAGATTAAAGGTTTAAAAGTTAACAGCTTATGAGCGATTTAATAGCCGAACATTTTGATCGCAGCCCCGATAGAAAAAGCAGCGGCGCTATGAAGTGGAATCACTACGATGAAGCTTTATTGCCGCTGTGGGTGGCCGACTCCGATTTTAAATGCGCCCAGCCTATCATTGATGTGTTGCAGCAAGCGGTAGCTCAAGGTACTTATGGTTATCACTTGCCCAGTCGTTCAGCGAATGCGGCGGTAACAACGTGGTTGCAGCGCAGGCATGGCTGGGTCATAGAGGATGACTGGCTAGTGTGGTTGCCCGGGGTGGTGTCGGCTTTTAATGTGGCCTGTTGTGCTTACTCTCAGCCCGGTGACAAAGTGCTGGTGCAGTTGCCTAATTATAAGCCTCTGCGTTTATCCCCAGGCATTAACCAGCGTGAATTAGCGCCTATCGCTACGGTGAATGTGGCCGGGCGCTGGCAATTAGATTTGGATGATTTAGAGCGGCAGGCTGCCGATCCGCGCAGCCGTTTATTACTGTTGTGTAATCCCATGAACCCCTGCGGTTCGGTATTAACCGCGGCAGAGTTGCAACGCATAGCAAGTATTTGTTTAAAGCATAATGTCATCCTGTGCTCAGACGAAATTCATTGCGACTTAATTCTTAATCCTGATGAGCAGCATATACCCGCTGGCAGTTTGCCCAATATAGGTGAGCAAAGCATCACCATTATGGCGGCCAATAAAACCTTTAATGTGGCGGGTTTAAGTTCGGCCTTTGCCATTATCCCCGATAAAAAACAGCGACTACGTTTTCAAAAAACGGCTATGGGCATAGTACCCTGGGCCAATTATATGGGGGTGTTGGCTACCGAGGCGGCGTTTACCCTGTGCGATGATTGGTATCAGGCGCAGCTGAATTATTTACGCGGCAATCGCGATTATTTAGCGCAGCAGTTTGCACAGTTAGCGGGTTTTGAATACCAGCCAGCGGCGGCGACATTTTTAGCGTGGGTGGATGCCAGTGGTTTGGGGGTGTCGGATGTGCAGGCGTATATGATGGCTAAGGGCTTGGCGCCTTCGCCGGGCAGCGATTTTGGTTGGGGGCAGTTTACTAGAATTAATTTTGCCTGCCCTAGAAAGCATCTAGAGCAGGCGATAGCGCGCTTACAAAGTAAAAGCGATTAGTAGGATTGCTGTTGCTGCAACGCCGCAATGCGCTGATCTAAGGGCGGGTGGCTGGCAAACAGTGCGGCAAAGTTCATTTTACCTTCACCACGTATGCCAAAGGCCACTAATTCGCCGGTCATTTCACTGGGCTGTTCGTACTCGGCTTTTAAGCTGGCCAAGGCACTAATCATGGCAGCGGGGCTAACTAAGTGCGCGCCAGCTTGGTCGGCTCTAAACTCGCGGCGGCGACTAAACCAAGCCACTACCACCGAGGCTAAAATAGCTAAAACAATTTCGGCAGCAATGGTAGCAACATAATAACCTATGCCGTAGCCGCGTTCGTTTTTAAGTAGCACGCGGTCGACAAAGTGACCGATGATGCGAGCAAAGAACATCACAAAGGCGTTGACCACCCCTTGAATTAACGCCAGCGTAACCATATCACCATTGGCGACGTGGCCTATTTCATGGCCAATAACCGCTTCAACTTCATCGCGGCCCATGCGCTGTAATAAGCCAGTGGATACCGCTACCAGCGCGTTGTTTTTATTCCAGCCGGTGGCAAAGGCATTGGATTGTGGCGAGTGGAATATACCCACTTCCGGCATACCTATACCGGCTTTTTTGGCCAGCCTAGCTACGGTGTCGTAAATCCACTTTTCCTCTTGGGTGCGGGGTTGCTCAATAATCTGTACCCGCATAGCGCGCTTGGCCATCCACTTGGACAGCAGCAGCGATACCATGGAACCCGCCATACCAAACACCAAGCAGAAAATTAGCAGTGAGTTGAGGTTGAGGTTGCCGTTGGCTTCTAAATAATGCCCCACCCCTAAAAGATTAAGGGTAATAGATGCCACCACTATAACGGCTAAGTTGGTGAGTAAAAATAAAGCGATTCTTAGCATGTTTGCTCTCGTCTAAAAGTTAAGCGCCATAAGGGCGGTTGCAGACTATATGGGTACTAGTAGATGAATTTCAATGTTTATAGTTCCTAGTTCTGGTTGTAGAGGTACTAGCCCTTAGTAAAAAAATCTTTCTCAAAATCGTCCACCTGTATGGCATCGTCCACGGCTGCCAGCGCTTGAGTATACAGCTCAGCCTCCTCGGTGGAGAGTATCTCGCCCGCTACCGCTTGTTGCGCCAAGGTGGCCGTGTCGTTAAGCGGGTGTAGTTTGCCTTGTTTGATAGCGGCCTTAATTTTTTTGCTGGCAGCGGCGGCGGCCAGGGTTAGGGCGAAGGCATTTTCTACGCGGCCCACTGGGTCGTTGGGGTCTTCGTTGCGGTATACCCCTGCTACCAGCCGGTCGCGGCTGACGCTTTGGCTTAGCAGTATGGCCGCGGCCTGTTTATCTAAACTGTCGCTGGGCAGGGAGTAACAGCGGCCATAGGGGAATAGGGCAAAGCGCAACATGCCGCCCAAGTATTTAACCGGGTAGTTAGCCAGGGTGGCAAATAAGGCCTGCTGCAATTGGTAGATGCAATACTGCATGGACCAGTGCATTAAGGGCTCATCTTCTGCCGGGCAGCCATCGTCGTGGTAGCGTTTTAATATGGCCGAGGCTAGGTATAAATAACTTAAGCCATCACCTAATCTCGCCGAGGTGCGCTCTTTAAATTTTAATTCGCCGCCTAATAAGGCCAGGGTAACGTCGCTAACAAAGGCAAAGTCGGCAGATAAGCGGGTGAGCTGTTTAAAGTAGGGCTTGGTGGCCGCTACGCTGTTTTTAGGTGTAAACACGAAACGAGCACAGCTTAAACCCAGCCACACACTACGTACTTTTAAACGCAGGGCATGGCCTAGGTGGGCGAACAGAGCCTGGTCAAAATCCATCAGCCCCAGTTCGGGGTTGTCGTTTTGTATCGCCTGCATCTCTTGCAATAAGTAGGGGTGGCAGCGTATAGAACCCTGGCCAAAAATCATCAGGTTGCGAGTGAGTATATTGGCGCCTTCTACGGTGATGCTAATCGGCACCGATTTATAAGCATTGGCTAGATAATTACGCGGCCCGCAAATAATACCGCGGCCGCCGTGTATATCCATGGCGTGGTCTACCACGCGGCGCATGGTTTCGGTGTTGTGGTATTTTAATACCGCCGACAGTACCGAGGGCTTCTCTTTATTGTCTACAAAGCTGACCGTGAGCACGCGCGCACTATCCATTAAATAGGTGAGTGCGGCTATGGGAGCCAGCGCCTCTTCTACCCCTTCAAAATAACCTATGGGGGAATTAAATTGCTCGCGTATGCGGCTGTAGGCGCCGGTGGTTAAACAGGCTAGTTTGCCGGCACCGGTGCTAAGGGCGGGCAATGATACCGAGCGCCCTACCGATAAGCAGTTCATTAACATAGACCAGCCGCGACCTATGCCGCTACTGCCGCCGATAATGTAATCCAGCGGTATAAACACATCTTCGCCTGAGGTGGGGCCATTCATAAAAGGGGTTTCTAAAGGCCAGTGACGGTTGCCGGTATTAACACCGGGTAAGTCGGTGGGGATAAGGGCGCAGGTGACTCCCAGCTCGGGCTCATCGCCCAGTAGGTTGTCGGGGTCATAGGCTTTAAAGGCCAAGCCTAACACTGTAGCTACCGGCGCTAAGGTGATATAGCGCTTGCTCCAAGTGAGCGATAAACCCAGTACATCGTCTTGCCCCTGCCAGCTGCGCTTGCACACTATGCCTTGGTCAATAATGGCACCAGCATCAGAGCCTGCTTGGGTTGAGGTCAAGCCAAAGCAGGGGATGTCGTCACCACAGGCCAGCCTAGGCAGATAATGTTGGCGCTGTTCATCGGTGCCGTACACCATTAATAATTCGGCGGGGCCTAAGGAGTTGGGTACCATCACAGTGACCGCGGCAGTAATGCTGCGGGTAGAGATTTTCATTACCACGGTAGAGTGGGCCAAGGCCGACATGCCTAAGCCGCCGTAAGATTTGGGTATGATCATGCCCAAAAAGCCCTGCTCTTTAATAAAGGTCCAGACTTCGGCGGGTAAATCTTTATGCTCGTGGGTAATGCGCCAGTCGTCTAGCATTTGGCACAGCTGCTCGGTGGGGCCGTCTATAAAGGCCTGTTCTTCGCTGCTAAGGCTGGGTTTGGGGGTGTCTAAAAAACTTTGCCAGTCGGGGTCGCCGCTAAAGAGTTCACCGTCCCAGCCTACTGTGCCGGCCTCCAGGGCTTCGCGTTCGGTGCTGGATAGCTCGGGTAAAATTTTGCCAGCCCATAAAAAAACCGGGCGGCTAATAAATTGGCGGCGTAACTGTGGCAGGCCTAAAATAAAAACGGCAGCGGCGGCGATTAGCCACAACATAGCGGCGCCCAGCCAGCTAGCCTGTGGCCACCATAGGCTGTAGGCCAGTGCGCAGGCAACAAAAAAACCTATCCATAGATAGCGGTTAATACCCCAATAAATGAGGGTTAAGATTAAACCTAAAAACAACAGTAGCAATAACATCAAGCAACTCCCTGCAAGTGTATGTATATATCTCTTATACCTTAGTTGATTTTGGCAATAATAAAATAAGGATTAGTGGCTAACTTGATTGAAAAACAACAGCAGACTTTCAATGGCGACTGAGGCGATAACATAACCTATAGCTAAAGCAAGCAAGGCCGCGACCAGGCTAATAATAATAAACAGGCCATCGCGCTCCAGTAAGCCCATGGCCATAATAATAATGGCAATAGCGGGCGGCAGATTGCTAAAAGGCAGCGGTAACATAATCACCAGGCATAGCGTAAACACAATAGCGCCTAAGACGTTGAGTGCCGGCGGCTGAGTCAACTGTAGGGCGCGGGGTTTGATATAGGCTTCGATTTTAATGATTTGCCCTAAGCATTTTTCACCTATGCGATGAACCATGGCACTATCAATTTGATAGCGTCGAATAAAAACCGGAAAGGCTGGTGTCGTATAACCGGCTAGCATTTGCAGGCCTATCACTGCCATCGCCAAACCGGAAAAAATCGATACCCCCGGTATTAAGCTAACTGCGGCTAACAGCAGTAATACACCACCAAAAGAGCGGCGCTGAAATGGCGCCATGAGTGTTTCTATACTGACATTGTCTTCTGGCAGCTCGGCTAAGATACGCGCCAATAGTGCAGAGGTTTGTTCGTTACCATTTGTGGTTTTTTTGCTCATAGAGTTTTGCTTTTATGGGCCAGTGTGTGCGCATGTTGCTCCCAGTTTTGACCATCAAAGTTACTAATGTTGATAGAAACTGGGCGGGTGTCCAGGCAGTGTACATTGATGTCTATGCCGTCGGGGTTGGAGCGTGGCGTGTAAAAAGGTTTGATGCCGCAGTGGCGACAAAAAGTGTGTTTGGCTATGCCAGAGTTAAAAGTGTAAGTGCTGAGGTCCTGTTCGCCGCTAAGCAGTTTAAAGCGATTGAGGGGCAGGATTAAATGTAGGTAATTAGATTTAGCGCAAATAGAGCAGTTGCAGTAATCCGCTTCTAAATGCTGGTCAGCTTCGATCTCAAAGCGTATAGCCTGGCAGTGACAGCTACCTTGGTAAATCATAGGGGGTCCTTGTAATATTCTCGCCGCTTTGTTGTTGGCTTATGGAGTATAGATCACAACCGGGTAGCCAGGCTTAGTGGCCTGTTTTACTCGCGTAGCTGTGATAGCTAAGTGCTAGGCAAAAGCAAATCAGTGCGGGTATTAACAATGCTAAAAATTGATAATGCGCATAGGCGACGGCGCCCAGTGTGCCACCACTGATAAAACCGCTAACAATTAATAAAAATAATATGGCCTTTCTTTTATCAAAGCCGCCCCCTTTGATTGCGCTGCCTATCATAATGCCCAAGTCGGTAAAGATGCCGGTAACATGTGTGGTTCTTACTACCGCACCGCTATAGGTAGTGGCGAGCGCGTTTTGTAAGCCGCAAGCTGATGAGGCTAGGTAGTGGCCGTAATACGAGCCTTGTCGTAATAACAGTAGTGCGGTCAGTAATAGGCAGCCCTCTATAAATAATAAAGTGCCATAGTGGCGCCCCAGTTTTAATGAGTTACCAGAAAGTAATAGTCCGGATAGTACGGCGCCTAATAAAAAACTTAGTAGCACCGCTAGCAGATGAAATACATCGCTTAGTGAACCATTAATCAGACCTGCACCCACTAAGGTGGCGGTGCCGGATAAATGTGAAATCGCTTGGTGTTTAAACCCCAGCAAACCCACGGCGTTGACCCAGCCGGCAGTGAGCGCGAGCACGAAAGCGCCGTATTCCACCCACTTAGGTAATTTAGAAATCACATTTAACCCTGCTAAGTAAAAAATATTAACACTGCATTAAAGGGCAACTACTATAGCATTAGTGCTGTGTTTTAAGCTATGTGCTGTTATAGGGGCGAGGGTTGGACTCCGGCTTGCGCCGGAGTGACAATCATTAAGGAACTAGGAACTAGGAACTAGGAACTAGAAATCGTCTCCAGTTCATCATTAAGCTCAAACCATTGTTCTTCTGCTTGCTCGTGAGCCAGTTTCAGCTCGCCTTGCTCTTTGAGTAAACGCTGCAAGTTTGCCTTGTTGTCGTCCTCGTATAGGCTGCTGTCGGCCAGCGACTCTTCTATGCGGCTGAGTTTGGTTTCTAATTGCGCCATATTTTTTTCAATATTTTTAATGGCGTTGGTAATAGGCGCTAGCTTTTTGCGTTGTTCGGCAGCTTGTTGTCTTTGTTCTTTTTTATTACTGGCGCTGTTATCAGTTTCGCTGGCTTTGCTGGTGTTTTTGTTTTCGCTATTGGCGATTTTACGCTGTTCCATAATCCAGCGGCTATAGGCGTCTAGGTCGTCGTCAAAAGCTTGCGCTTTACCATTGGCGACTAATAAAAACTGGTCTACGGTGTTACGCAATAAATGTCTGTCGTGAGAGATCACCACTACTGCGCCTTCAAAACCTTGCAAGGCAACGGTGAGGGCATGGCACATTTCTAAATCTAAATGGTTGGTAGGCTCGTCCAATAATAATAAATTGGGTTTTTGCCATACCACTATGGCCAAGGCCAGGCGTGCTTTTTCGCCACCGGAGAAATGCCGTATGGGTTCTACCGCCATGTCGCCGTGAAAATTAAAACCCCCTAAAAAATTGCGTATCTCTTGCTCGCGGGCCTTGGGGGCTAGCCTTTGCAAGTGCAGGGCCGGGCTGGCATCTAAATCCAGGGCCTCTAGCTGGTGCTGGCTAAAATAGCCCAGCGCCAAATGCTCACCCTGGGTGCGCTCGCCCTGTAACAGCGTCAGCTCTGTGGCCAAGGTTTTAATTAAAGTGGATTTACCGGCACCGTTGGCGCCCAGCAAACCTATGCGGCTGCCGGGGTGTATGCTGAGGTTGAGCTGGTCGATAATTATGCTGTCGCCGTAGCCCAGCTGGCCGTGGCTAATATTGAGTAACGGATCGGAAAATCGCTCGGGCTTGGGAAAGCTAAAATCAAAGGGCGAGTCTATATGCGCAGGAGCGATTGCTTCCATGCGCGATAATTCTTTTAAGCGGCTTTGCGCCTGTTTCGCTTTGGTAGCCTTGGCACGAAAGCGGCGCACAAAATCATTTATTTCGCTGATGCGCTGTTGTTGTTTTTGATAATTAATTTGTTGCTGGGCCAGCCGTTCGGCGCGCTGGCGCTCAAAAGCGGAGTAGTTGCCAGTATAGGTGGTGAGCTGCTGGTGCTCTATGTGGACTATGCCGTCACATACGCTGTCTATAAAGTCGCGGTCGTGAGAAATTAATAGCAGGCTGCCATCGTAGTTTTGCAGCCATTGTTCCAGCCACAGCTCAGCATCTAAGTCTAAGTGGTTGGTGGGTTCGTCCAACAATAATAAATCAGAGGGGCTCATTAGGGCTTGGGCCAAGTTGAGGCGTATGCGCCAACCGCCGGAAAAACTATTGGCCGGTTTTTGAGTGTCGCTAATGCTAAAGCCCAGCCCCAGCAGTAATTGTTCGGCTCGCACTTTGGCGTTGTAGCCGTCTATATTATCCAGCTGTTCGTGCAGGCTGGCGATAAGCTGGTGTTGCTCATTGCGCTCGGCTAGTTGCAGCTCATGCTCTATGCGGCGCAGCTCGCTGTCGCCATCAATAATATAGTCTAGCGCTGGGCGTTGGCTGGTGGCGACTTCCTGCGCCATATGCGCTATACGCCACTGCTTGGGTATGGCAACGCTGCCGCTATCGCTGCTGAGTTGGCCTAAAATAAGTTGGAACAGGCTGGATTTGCCACTGCCGTTACCGCCAATTAAGGCGTTTTTGTGACCAGTGTGAAATACCGCACTAGCCTGCTCTAGCAATATCTTGCTGCCGCGTTGTAAGCTTACTGAATCGAGTTTTATCATGGCGGCGAAGTATACCTTGCCTGTTGCGACTAGAGTAATGAAATCACAAGGATGATGTATGGATAACAACCCTTTTTGGCAGTATTCATTAACAGTGTATAGACGGCCAGCTGTAGCTGAGCTGTGCCTGCAATTACAGGATGATTATGGCGTGGATATCAATATGTTGCTCTGTGCGGCGTGGTTAGCCTCTATAGGTCAGCCGCTAACTGCAAGCCTGCTGCAAACCCTGCAAACAGAGTCTGAACAGTGGCAGCAACAATGCGTGCAACCCCTGCGAGAGGCGCGGCGTTTTTTAAAACATAATAGTAGTGCAGATATTTACCAACAGGCTAAGGCCTTAGAGTTGCAAGCCGAAGCGGTACAGCAGCAGCGTTTGTATTTGCATGTGCGGCAACTGCCCTTGGCCGCCGCACAACAGGATTTATTGCCCGCTAATGTAGCAGCCTATTTAAGTGGCTGCGTGGCAGACAAAACAGTCTTAGACCAAATCGTGCAGCAATTTACAGGCCTGCTTAGCCAGCATGAAGTAACAGCTGTGAATACGGCAGCAAACCAGCGCGTCTAATTGAGTTATGCGCCAGCACTTGCTGCTGGGTTTTATCGTTACAGCTCAGTTAAAAATCAAATAAGCTTTTAATCACCGGGGAGTCATCCTCGGTTTTTTTCTCTTTAGGCTTTTTTTCTACCGGCTTGGGCTGGGGAGTAGCTATAGGCTTAGGGGCGGCAGGCTGTTGTGTATTCGCCGTGGCGCTAGGTTGCGGGCTAGGCTGAGAACTAGCTTGAGAACTAGCTTGAGAGCTGGGTAGTTCTGTCGGTATTTCCGCTTGTTTAGGCGTGGCTATTGCTGCTGGGGCTGTAGCTTCGGGCTTGGCGATAGCGCTGGCTGCCGGCGCGGCTTTGGCAGCAGGCTGTTTAGTATCAGCTTTTTTAGCCGTGGCCTTTTTCGGGCGGGTGGGTTTAGCCTTAGCGGGCTTGGGCGCTTTGGCTTTAGTCGTTGTGGTTTTAGTTGCCTTAGCTTTAGGCTTGGCGGCTGCAGCTTTACTGGCGGCTTTACTTTTAGCGGCCTTAGCGGCGGTTTTAGGCTTAGCTTTGGCAGTAGGTTTAGCTTTAGCTGCAGGCTTTTTCTTGGCGGCAGGTTTGGCCTTGCTGGCAGAGCTTTGCTTAATAGCAGCCGCTAAGGCTTTGGCGTGAGCGATATCGTTTTTCGTGGCGGCCAGGCTGGCTTTATCATCGCTAGCGGTTTGTTGGCAGCGGCTCACGAGTTTTTTAGCGGCAGCAACAGCGCTCTTGCTAGCTGCTTTTTGCTTAGCGGTGCTGGCTGCTTTTTGCTTCTTCATAGCGGCAGCTAGCTGAGTTTTGGCTTTGTTAAGCGCAGCAGCTGACTTTTTAGCGGTAGTGGTTTGTTGTTTTAAGAGTGCCGCGCGCGCTTTGCTAAGTTGGGTTTGGGCTTTAGCGAGTTGTTTTTCAAGCTCGGCAACGCTCAGGGCCGAGGCTTTGCTGGGCGTCTTTTTTGCTTTACTTGCCATGGTGTTAATCCCTTTTGATTATTATTGGCATAGATTGCTTTATACGATAAATATCAACTACTTATCAATGGTATAGTACAAAATTTCGACAAGCGACAGTATAGCCTTTAATTTCAGCCTTGTAGCAGGTCAGCCTATAGCTGGGGTGTGAGTGATTTTTTTCAAGCTTGGCGCTAAAACTAGGGCCGTGTACTATAGGGCTTTGCAACGCTGTTTGCTTGGGCTGGCCTAATTTATAGCAGCCCGGCTGCTGTGCAGGGAACTTACGAAGTTGTTCACAGACTTATAGCACTAGCAATGACTACAATAACAATCTTTATTTTAAAGCCTTAAAAGGAATATCAATGAAACGCAATTTACTGGTTGCTGCAGCAATAACTGCAGCATTGGCGGGCTGTAACCAACAAGCCGCAGATAAAACGGTTAAGTTAGATGACTCAGCCAAGCGGGTGAGCTACGGCATGGGCATAGGCCTGGGTGAGCGTATTGCACAGGAGAGCATAGAAGTTGATGCCGATGCGTTTGCGCTAGGCATGAAGCATGCGCTAGAAGGCAGCGAGCGTTTAATGACGCAAGAAGAAGTCATGGCTGAAATGCAGACCTTCCAGCAGCAGCAAATGGAAAAACAGCAAGCCGCGCAAGCTGCCATTGCTGACCAGAATCAACAAGCTGGCGAGGCTTTCTTAGCAGAAAATGCCACTAAAGAGGGTGTCGTTACCTTGGATAGCGGCCTGCAGTACTCAGTGATTACTGAAGGCAGCGGTGCCAAGCCCAGTGAGACCGATACCGTAGAGGTTCATTACCGCGGTACTTTAATCGACGGCACTGAGTTTGATAGTTCTTATAAGCGCAACTCTACCGTTAGCTTCCCCGTCAATGGCGTGATTGCCGGTTGGACCGAAGCCCTGCAGCTAATGCCTGTGGGCTCTAAGTGGAACCTGTATATCCCCTCTGACCTAGCCTACGGCCCCGGCGGCACAGGCGGCCCTATAGGCCCCAATGCAACATTAATCTTTGAAGTGGAGTTGGTGTCGATTAAGGATGACTCAGCGGAAGCTGAAGGCTAAGTCATAGTCGCTAGTTCCTAGACTATAGTCTCTAGTAAAAAAGGCCTACCCAAATAAAGGGTAGGCCTTTTTTTTATGTTAGCTGTAAGTGACAAGCTACAAGTGGCAAGATTAAAACACTAAGCCCTTGGTTAAGCCTGATGGTCCCAGCTAGGCTACTTGTAGCTTGTAGCTTGTAGCTTGTAGCTAAAGCGCGTCAGCGCTTTAAAACAAGACTAAAGCCATTGGAGGCCAGTGCTAGGTATTTACCGCTGGTGGCGCTAAACCCTACTGCCACGATGCTGGCGCTGGTGGGTTTAACTGGGTCGCGTTTGGGTACGGTCCAGCTGGCCAGGGGTTTGAGTGTGTTGACGTCCCATAGCTGTACTTTTCTATCAGAGCTGCCGGTAAGTAATTGCTTACCATCGCTGGAAAAACTGGCTGCTGTAAAGGCTTGGCCGCGACGCAGGCTGCTGGCGCGCAGCGGTAGCTCGCCTAGTAGCTTGCCGCTGCGGGTGTCCCACAGTGCGGCCTTGTCGTATTTGGCTACGGTAAAGGCTTTATCGCCAGCGGGGCTTAGGGCCACGGTTACGACTTCGTCGGCGTGGGTCCAGGTAAATAAGGCTTGGCCGTTACTAACATCCCAGAGTTTGGCGTCGTTATCATCTGAGCCGGTAAGGGCCATTTTGCCGTCGTCACTGAGGGCGACGGCGGTGACTCTATTACGGTGGTAAAAGCTGCGTTTAATACCGCCGCGCTTAACATCAAATAAAACGGCGCTGTCGTCGTGTAGGCCTAAAAAGGCAAAGTTACCATTGTTGGTGAGGGCGATGTCGTGTACTTGGCTGGGGGCTGTCCAAAAGGTTAGCGCTTGGCCGTTTTGGGTAGACCATAGCACCATGGTTTGGTGGTCGGCGGTGAGGGCAAAGTCGCCCTCCGGTGAGAAACCGCTAGCAATAATGTTGCTGTACTCGCCCTGTTTGTGATTCCAGTTAAACAGCCGTTCGTTTTGGCTGCTGCGCCACAGGCTGCCACCGTGGTGTATGGAGCCTATCACGCTGAGTTTACCATCCTGGCTAATGGCGCCGCTGTACAGGCCCTTAACCGCGACTTCTACGCTGTGCTCAGGGGTTTTGCTGTTATCACAGGCGCTGAGCAGTAGGGCCGCTAATAGTAGCGCGCTAAGTTTGACGGGGGTTATATAAGATTGCAGCATTCGTGGGCTACGACTGCTGTGCAGTACTGGCATTGGCCGTTCTCGCCTTGGTCATAGTTTTACGCCATCTCTGGCAGTGGCACCAGAGCATGGCAATAAGAGTTAAGCCTTTATATCGGCAGGCTGAGCTGATTCGCTAGGGTGTTTTTTTACCCGGCCGTTTAGGCTTCGCTGGCAACCACGGCCTTGTGAGCGTTGTGCATCACATCGATTAAGCGGTCTTCTATTTCAAAGCGCAGCTCTAGCGTTTCGCCCAGTTTAGAAAGTTTAGTCGACAAATCATTGAGTGGGGTGCTGGGGTCAGTTTCGGCGTATTGGTCGTGAAACTCCATCGCTATAGAGGTGTTTTCGTTTAGCTCGGGTAGCAGGCCTTGGGCGATGTTGGCGCTGCCGTCTTTAAACTCTTCGGCCTCGCGCAGTAACTGGTAATACACTTCAAAGTGGCCGGCACAAACATAGTCTACTAATAATTGGCAAAAGTTCTGCAGGCGTTTATGCAGCTGTTCGGCGCTTTTGTGATCTTCACCGGCGGCGCAAAACTCAACAATGAGTTTTTGGCGCTCTTCTAACCAGCGCTCTATCATATCGTTAACGCCGCTCCAGCGCTCTTCTATGGTGCATGTGTCTAGCATAGTAAGTCCCCTAATACCTAACTGCTTGATGGGAGGTGCTTCCCTACGTCAGTAGCCAATATTAACTGTAACTGCGTATTCTTGTTATAAGCATGCTTGCTGTTGAATATAAGTGAGCCGGACCTGGCTGGCAAGGCATACTTGCCCTGGCCGTGCTTATTTCAAGCAGCTTACCACTATGGGTATAACAATGGCGCTAAAACTGCCGGTTAAGCATAGCGCTAAGCTGGCAAAGGCACCGGCCTTGCTGTTGCGCTCAAAGGCTAACACGGTGGCGGTACCGTGCGCAGTAATACCTAAGCAAAAGCCCCAAATCCTATCATCGTGTATGCGCAGCCAGCGCAAAATCAGCGGCCCAAAGCATAGCCCGGTGACGGCGGTGACCATCACGCCGCCTGCCGCTAAAGCGGTATGGCCGCCAATCAGTTCGCTGACGTTCATCGCAATGGGAGTGGTGAGTGATTTGGTCGATAGCGATAATAAAGTTTCGTTGCTGGCCCCCATGGCATAGGCCAGGCCTACGGCTGAAAGGGCAGCAAAGCTAGCACCAAACACCAGAGTGATGGCTATGGGGGCAAATAGCTGGCGTATGTATTTGGCGTTTTGATACAGCGGTATGGCCAGTGCTACGGTGGTGGGGCCTAGTAATAGGGTGAGTATATAGCTGCTCTCAAAGTACTGCTGGTAGCTAATCCCTAGTAGTTTAATCAACAGGGCGATAACAGCCGCGCAAACTATGGTGGGGTGCAGTAGTGCAAAGCGCTGGCTGCGCAGGTATAGCTGCTGGCTAAGTTGAAAGCAGATGAGGGTGAGGCTAATGGCAAACAGTGGGCTGTAAATAAAGTCGTTATACCAAGCACTGCTGGGGCTTAACAAATCACTCATGCATTTTTACCAGCCGTTTCATTAACAGGGCGTTAAAAATGAGTGACAGCACTGTGCCTGCAACCAGCGACACGGCTATAGCCAACCACTGTGACATAATTTGGGCGCTTAAAAAAAACAGGCCAGTGGTAGCCGGCACAAATAATAAGGTCATCAGGCCAATCAGCGATTGGCTGGCGTTTTGTAAGGATTTAGCAACGCCGCCGCGCAGGCACAGCGCGGCAAACAATAGCAGCATACCTATCACCGGGCCTGGCAGAGCGACTTGGGTGTAACTGCGGATTAACTCACCTAAGCATTGAAAAAATAATAAAATGCTAAGCCCTTTAATCATGCGGCTGAAGGCTGCTTGCGTAAGAGTTGCCACAGGGCTAGGCCGAAAAAGCCAACAAACCAGGCCAACGACCACTCGGCCATGCTCAGGCCTATAAATGACCAATCCACTTCCGCGCAGTTGCCATCACCCAGTACTAGCATTTTTAAGGCTTCGGCAAAGGGGAAGGTTTCCAGCATGTACTCTAAGCTGGGTCCGCAGGCGGGCACTAACTCGGGGGGCAGATGCTGCATCCATACTTGGCGGCCAGCGGCGGCGAGGCCACCTAGGCTGGCCAATAGGATAAGCGCGCTGTAAATTTTGTAGCGTTGATTGTCGATAATAGCGATAAGCGCAAATGCGCCAATTAAGCAGTAGGCTATGCGCTGTGTCATGCATAGTGGGCAGGGGATTAGGCCCATGACATATTGGCTATAAAGTCCATAGCCCATCAGGCCGATAACAGAGACTAGAAAAAAAATATTGATATGACGTGGGCTGCTGGCAATCATTAATGAGTTCCTCTATGTGGTCTGCTACATTAGGGCAAATGAGCTTTTTGCTCAAGGCTAAAGTGGCGTTGTAGGCGCTCAGCGCATATCATGTGCCGCATCACTAAAGATAGGGAATAATCATGCAAGCTATGTTCAAGCTGCTTACTGTATTGTTGATTTTATTATGTGGCTCTGTGGCATTTGGCCAAGAGGAGGAAGCTGCCGAAGGCGATGAGGCGGCACCGACTACCGCTTATTTTGCATTAAAGCCAGCCTTTGTGGTGAACTACGGTGGTGTAGGGCGCTTACGTTATTTAAAAACGGCGATTACCTTGCGGGTGAAAACCGGTGGCGGGGCAAACGGCATGGCACAGGTGCGTCATCATTTACCTTACATCCGCCACACTTTAGTCATGTTGTTGTCGCAGCAAACGGATGAGCAAATGTCTTCTATGGAAGGGCGTGAGTTATTACGCCAGTCGGCTTTGGCGGCGGTGCGTGAACTGTTGATAGAGGAAGAAGGTGAAGAGTTTATTGTCGATTTATTATTCGACTCTTTTATTGTTCAGCGCTAAGTCTTCACCCATGGTTAATTTTTCGGCGCTAGCAAACTGCTGTAGCTGTGGGTAAAACTCAGTAAAAGCCTGTGCCATATATTGATAGTGTTGAGGCAGTATCTGATCAGCTTCGGCCAGCGGATTAGCCACGCGCAGGCGTCGCCCTATGCTGGCGATGACTTCAAGTATAAAGTCCCATTCCTGGTAATGATTAAGCAAATCATGTTTGGCTATGCGCTGGGCATGAGCTTGTGCCGTTGCTGGCCAGCGGGTGTTATCGAGTAAAGAATAAACTTCGGCGTTGAACTGTGGCAGGGCTTGCGGGTGAAATTGCTGCCAGTGCTGGCTGAGAAAATGATCAAAGGCTACATCCAGCATAATGCCGCTAAAACGCCGAAACTTTTTGGGGAAGCGAGCCTGGCAGGCCCGCACTAATGGATGGCTGTCAGTATAGGCATCTATGCGGCGATGCAGCTGTATACCCTGCTCCCACTCGCTAGGGTATACGCCTTTTAAGGGGCCTTTAACGACATCCCCCAATAATGCACCTATCATCAAACCCTGTTTGCCGTGGCTTAAATGAAAGTGGGCAAGATAGTTCATGGTGCAGGGGCAGCGTTATTATAGCTGCTGATACTGTTGGTAGAAATTGGCCAGGTACTGATCGAAATCTATATTACATTCGCTTTCTATGGCTTGGCGACGCTGGTTAGATTCTTTAGCTGCACTTTGAAAGGCATCCATTAGCTCGCGGCTGACTGCAGCCTGGGTAAAGTTGGCGTAGTGTTGCTGTGATTGCGCCAGCGCAAATTCAAAATAGCTTTGTTGGTTTTGTTGCATGTCCGCTAAAATTTTAGCCGATGGCGTGAGCGCTGGGTTGTGCAGTTTTTCTAATTGTTGTTGGCATACGCGTTGGTAATTATCGCCGCCGTGTAACTGGTCCAAATGTTTGGCCATGGCTGTCATGCCTTGTAATAATTCTTCGGCCCAGTCGGTCATGGCAATATTGCCCGAGCGTTGTTGCAGCTGTAGCCCGGGTTGGCGGCCGTGGTTTACTACCGCTTTAAAATTTGCGTCTATGCGGGCTCTATCGTCGGCATCGCATTTAGGGCTGTCATCGAACAGGCAAAATAATAATAAACAGTCGATAAAGCGAATTTGATCTTTGTCTATGCCCAGCGGTAAATAGGGGTTTACGTCTATGCTGCGTACTTCTATGTATTCAACACCGCGTTGCTGTAGAGCACCTAGGGGAATCTCCCCTGATTTAGTGACGCGCTTGGGGCGTATGGTGCTATAAAATTCATTTTCAATTTGTAATAAGGCGGTGGATAACTGTTGATACTGGCCGTCTTTTTTAATGCCGATTTTTTGGTAGTCGGGGTGCTCGGTCACTATCGCTTGCTTGAGCGTTTCTATGTAATTGGCAATCGTGTTGTAGCAAATCGCTAAGCCATTTTGAGCATTGCTTTGGTAGCCGAAGTCGCCCATACGCAAAGCGGTAGCATGGGGTAGGTAGAGAGTGCTTTCGTCCAGCGCTTGCAAATTATGTTGCTGACCCTGTAAAAAACATTTGCTTACCGCGGGGGAGGCGCCATAGAGATAGGGCAGCAGCCAGGAGATGCGGCGGAAGTTGCGAATTAAATGAAAGTAACTTTCGGTTTTATAGTCTTGCAGTGATAGCGCCTGTAACTCGGCTGTGCTTTGCTGTTGCAAATGTGGCCACAAAGCTTCGGGTAGTGAGAAGTTGTAATGTATGCCCGAAATGGTTTGCATGGCTCTGCCATAGCGATTGCCTAAGCCTATACGGTAGGTGGTTTTCATTTCTGCAACATTGGAGCTGCCATAGCGGGCCACCGGTATCTGCTCATCAGCAGGTAGTTGGCAGGGCATACTGGCGGTCCATAGCAGCTCATTGTCCAGCTGTGAGTACACGTAGGTATGCACTTCATCCAATGAGGCTAAAGCCCCATCAATAGTAGGGAATACTGGGGTGATTAATTCTAATAAGGCTTCAGAAAAGTCGGTGGTGATTCTGGGGTGAGTCAGTGCCGAGCCCAGGCTTTGGGGGTGGTCGGTTTGGGCTAACAGGCCGCTAGTATCGGTGCGTAAGCTCTCTTTTTCTATGCCGCGTTGCAGCTCTTTTAAATACTGGAAGGCGTCGGTTTGGCTAAGTTGTTGTATGCGCTGGGTGGCTAACTCTGGCAAGGTCTTACTCCGTTGCCTTTCGACGGCTGGCGGTGGTCTGTAGCGTTGCGAAAGGAAAATTGATGATTGTGCGCAGTGTAATGATGCCGTTAGCGCTATACAAGCGCGTACGGGCTTTTTTTGCCTAGGCTGGCAGGGGGCTAGGCGTTATCCTCGGGCTGTAGCCGCTGGGCAATTAATTGTTTCCATTGGATAATATCGGTGTCTTCGGCGTCGTAAATCGCAAAGCCTATATTAAAGTCCTGCCCCTGAGGCACCACCCACTTAACTTCACCTATCAGCTGCATGGGCGCTTGCTGGTCGTTAAATTCGGCGAATAGGCGCAGTATGCTGCCTAACTCCGGTTTTTCATCCATTTGAAATTGCAGGCCGTTAGCGGAGATATCCAAGCTGTTACAGATCACCACTTTGGTGCCGCCAAATGAGCCGCTGCTATAGGTTTCTACAAAAATGGTGGCTTGCTCGCTGACTCGGCTTTCGCTGCGTTTCTCATTATTATTCATCGCTGGTGCCTTATTTACGGTTACGTATGCTGTTGACAACTTTTGATAGGGCATCTTCAAAGTGGTCGCCATTATCCAGAATTTCAGCTTGCTTGGTAGCTAGCTGCGCGATTAACTCTTGTTTTAAAACTTCGCAATCTTTAATGCCCTGCTGGTTTACAAAAATATAATTGCTGGCTTGCTTGGTAATGGCCGCAAGCTTGCACTCGCGTGCTTGGCCATTGCGATAAAAGCGTACTCGGCCGCCAGTGTTAAGTTTGTGTAATAGTAGGCTGTATTTTTGTTGCTCGTTGAAGGAAAGCTCGGGCTGGCGTACGGCCGCCAGACGCTCTTGTTGGCGCTGTTTTTGTTGGGCTAAAGCCTGGGCTTCGGCCAGCGCTTTTTTCTGGTCGGCTAAACGTTGTTGTACTTGCGCCTGTTGTTGCTTTTTCTTTTCGTTTGCTAGTGCTAGGTTTTTTTGCAGTGCCTGTTGTTGAGCGCTGAGTAGTTTTTCTAACAATATGGAGGCGGTTTGCATAATACGGCACTGATGCGGTAGTGCAGTAATACTATTGTTAGAGAGTTTGTAAGCCATTTCTTCATAGCTGTATTGGCAGGCTTTTACCCCTAGGTAATTGCTGAACAATAGTTGTTGGCTGTCACTGAGTTTTAATAATAATTTAATCGCCTGTACTTGCCCGTCTACTTTATGGCTAAGCCAAAGTTGTGGCTTTAGTTGGTTCACTTTTTTTAATAAGTTGCCGCTAATTTTGGTGTGGCTGTCATTGAGTGGATTATTGTCTAGTAGCACGCAGGGGCTGCGCTCTATAGCTTCGCCTTTTAATATGCGCAGGTGTTGGCTTTCTATAGTAGCCAATGTTGATGCGAGTTTGTCGGGTTGGTGTTTAAGGCTGGCTAAATTTTCGGCCAGCTCTTCCTGTAAATGCCCTATCACTCTATAGATACGCTGCTGGGTGTCGTTATCTTCTGGGTCGTAGGGTTTAAAAGTCCAGATAAAGGTTTCGGTAAGTTTTTTTAAACGGTGAAACTCGGCCTGCATATTTTCGCTGTTAATCAGCAGCAAGATAATGGATTCGTGCCAGCTATTTTGTAAAAAATCTTGTATACAGCTAGGTAGTAGCTGTTGCTCCATTTTCTCATTAATAATGCGGGTGGCCATTTGTTGGCTGCGTTTGGCTTTTAAGGCACCGCTTTCGGCGGCGATAACGCGCTGCTCTAATTTGCTAATGCGGGCATCGTGTTGCTCAAAAAACACCTTGAGGCTGTTGTGCTGATAGTCCAGCTTGTCTTGCTGCCAGTTGGTTATTAGCTTGGCAATGGCTTGCTGTAATTGCTGTAAAAAACGTTGACTGGCTCTGTTGTCATTGGCATACCAGCCTATACAGTGTTGTTGTATATTGGCTAGCAAGTCTATAAAGGGGTGTGGCTGCCAAGCCCACTTTGCGTTGTTTAATTGTAAGTCTGCCATGATGAGCAGTAGTGGGTTTAGTGCCTGCTGTATTTCGCCAGCTAACTTATGGCCTAGGCAGTAGTTGCTGAATAATTGCTCGCAAAAGCGCAGCTGTGCGTAGTGCTCTTGGCTCAGGCTTTCTAAGGGGTCTAGCTGTTGCTCTAGAGTGGGTAGTAATTGTTTGCTGTCTAGATGGTCTATTTTACGCAGTAGCGCCAGTAGCTGAGCGAGGTTTAACTGGCTGGGTTTTTGCTCGGCTTGCGGGTAACAAAAATTGAGCAAGCTAGAGAAAGCGCCATTGTCATTTTGAATTAGCGCATCTAAGGTTTCGAAGTGGCTGCTGGTAGTACTGATGGCTAGGCTCTCGCTTGCTGGTGTAGGCGGTGGTTAGTTGTGTTGGCTGGGTAGCACTTAGTCATAACGGCTAAGTATATAGTAAAAAATTGATTTGGCTGAGGGCTTAGCCGCTGCTTTTTAAAGGGCTAATTAAAGCTTGGTGTTCGGCGGCTGCGAGGTTTTTGAGATCGTGCAGGGCCAAGTCAACTTTTTCAAAGGCCTGGCGCAGAGCCGGGTCTTTTTTGAGTATGAGGTTGTTGCCTAAAATTTGATTGATATAGCTAATGGCGCGTTCGGTTTTTTGTTGGTAGTCGTTATAGCTATCGGGCTTGTTGGCGGGCAACTGTTCTTCTACCAAGGTGTGGCGGCCGTTGATAATTTGTTGCTGCATGGCCGGTAATCTAAAGGCGCTTAAAAAAGCTTGTATATCATTGCGTAGGCCGGCGGTGTTAACCCCCATGGGCTCAACGGGGTTGTCATTCCAGCACTCTATTGCGCCGTTGCTGCTGTAATACACTTCATGCACTTGGTAGACCTGCTCATTATTGAGCGGGTCGGTTTTTTTGATGATGCGATAGTTCCAGCTAGTCATGAGCGAACCAACAGGCCTGTTAGAGTTATTGGAGTGACTGCGTGTTATGGGCCATGTGCCGCCTATGATAGAAGCGGCGTGTTTGTCTAGGCAAGTCTTTTTAATAATGAGGGCTAAAAGGCTGTGGTTTTGTTATGGCGGTCACAGATTGCGGCTAGCCGCCGGTCATATTCATAAAGCGTAGGATTTGGGGGCTGTCGTCTAGCTCAAAATGATGGCGCTCGGGTTTTAAGTCCATAGCCGCGATGATGGTTTGTTTTAAGGCGGCTTTGTCGCCACCGTTGCGGATAATGGCGCGCAAGTCTACCGAGTGTTCGTTACCTAGGCAGAGCAATAAGCGGCCTTCGGCAGTAACCCGCACGCGGTTACATAAATGGCAAAAGTTATGGCTGTGCGGTGAGATAAAGCCCACCCGCGTATGGCTATTGGCCAGTGCATAATAGCGTGAGGGGCCGCCGGTGTGTTCGTCTATGGGGCTAAGCGTATGTTGCTGGCTTAGTTGCTGCTGTATTTCATCACTGGAATAGAAGCTGAGCTGGCGATTGTGTTCGTCTATTAAGCCCAGCGGCATCTCTTCTATAAAGGCGATGTCTATGCCTTTGTCACAGGCGAAATTCACCAAGTCTAAGACTTCGTGCTCGTTGCGGCCTTTTAATATCACCGCATTGATTTTGATGCGCTCAAAACCTGCCGCTATGGCGCTGTCTATGCCTTTAAGTACTTGCTGTAAGTCGCCAGTGCGGGTGAGCTGCTTAAAGCGCTGGGGGTCTAGGCTGTCCAGGCTAATATTAATGCGCTTTACGCCTTTGGCTTTGAGTTCACCGGCATATTTTTGTAGCTGTGAGCCATTGGTGGTGAGGGTAAGCTCATCTAAACTGGCGATGCCGCCTATATGTTCTATTAGCGATAAAATATTTTTGCGCACCAAGGGCTCGCCGCCGGTGAGGCGTATGCGCTTGACCCCTAACTCAGTAAAGGCATCTGCCACTAAGGCTAGCTCTTCTAAGCTCAGTACCTGCTGCCTCGGCACGAAAGTCATGTCTTCGGCCATGCAGTAAACGCAGCGAAAATCACAGCGGTCAGTGACGGAGATGCGTACATAGTCCACGTGGCGACCAAATTTGTCGACCAGGGTGTGGCTGGGTAGAGCTGAGCTAGGCGTATTCATAGCGTCAATGGTACCCTTGCGGCCTAATAAAACAAATAAGCACGGTCAGGCATAATCAAATGGTAGTTATACGTAACGCCCTACTTTATCTAGGGCCCTTATTAGCGCTAACGCTTTACGGGGCTTTAATTGCACTGGAATTTAATAGCCAAATTGCTATCACAGCGGCGGTGGGCCTGCTCTGTGTGCTGTGGTGGATTTTTGAACCCATACCCATACCGGTGACGTCACTGCTGCCTCTGGCCCTGTTTCAGCTCACCGGCGTATTGGATAAAAACCAAGTGGCGCAGGCCTATGGCAGCCCTTTAATTCTATTGCTGCTGGGGGGCTTTATGCTATCCAAAGCCATGGAGAGCAGTGGCGCTCACCGGCGCATGGCCCTGGCTATGGTGAGGCTATGCGGTGGCGGTTCCAGCCGCCAGTTGTTGCTGGGGTTTATGCTGGCCTCGGCGGCATTAAGTATGTGGATATCCAATACCGCCACCACCTTAATGTTGTTGCCGGTGGCAATCGCGGTATTGGAAAAGTCTGAGGATAAACAGCTGGCGCTGCCGTTAATGTTGGGGGTGGCCTATGCCGCCAGCATAGGGGGCATAGGCACCCCTATAGGTACGCCGCCTAATCTGGTGTTTATGCAGGTCTATGAACAGAGCACCGGTGAGGTGATTACCTTTAGCCAGTGGATGGGCTGGGGCTTGCCGGTGGTGCTGTGCATGATACCGCTGGCGGCTTGGTGGCTGGGTCGCTCGCTGCACTATAAAGAGGGCTTTCATATAGAGGCTGTGGGCCAGTGGTCGGTGGCAGAGCGGCGGGTACTCACTATTTTTGCGCTTACGGCATTGGCCTGGATCACCCGGCAAGAACCTTTTGGTGGCTGGAGCCATTGGCTGAATATGCCTGAGGCCAATGATGCCTCGGTAGCTTTATTGGCCGTGGCTTTGATGTTTATTGTGCCCGGAGCTAACAATGCGCAGGGTGAGCCGCAGCGGCTGCTGGATTGGCCTACGGCCTGCAGTATTCCTTGGGGGGTGTTGCTGCTGTTTGGTGGTGGTATCTGTTTGGCCAAAGCCTTTTCAGTGTCTGGCTTAAGTGGCCTGTTAGGTGACAACTTGGCGGGCTTGGCTTACTGGCCTGTGTGGTTAATGGTGATAGCCATTAGTTTGGGGGTGACCTTTTTAACGGAGTGTACCAGTAATACTGCCAGCACTGTTTTGCTGATGCCGGTATTAGCCGCTGCAGGTTTGGCTGCCGGTATCGATATTAAATTATTAATGGTGCCCGCCGCCATGAGCGCCAGTTGCGCCTTTATGTTGCCGGTGGCTACGGCCCCTAACAGCATTGTGTATGGCAGCGGCTATGTCACAACTAGGCAAATGGTGCGCGAAGGGGTGGTGTTAAACATCATGGGCGCGGTAATTATAAGCACGGTTTGTTATTGCTTGTTAATCTAAGGAAGGCCTTATTTTTTAAATCGTCGTGGGCGCATATGCGCTAGGCTTAAGCTAATGGAAGCGAGATAAATGGAGTAATCGTGATTTTATCGCAGCTGAAAGTATTAATAGCCGAAGACGATCTATTCTCACAGCAGCTATTGGTAGGGCTTACTAAGGATATAGGTGTTAGCGATATCCATACCGCCAGTTCTGGCACTCAAGTGTTAGCAAAAATTGATAGTGAGCTTAATCCCGATATTTTGCTGTGTGATTTACAGATGCCAGGGGGCGACGGCATAGATCTGTTGCGTTCACTGGGTGAACGGAAATTTAACGGTGAGATCATTATTATTAGCGGCTGCGATAAGCGTATTATTAAAGCCGCTTGCAGCACCGCTTTAAATCACCATTTGAATTTAACCGGCAGCATAGAAAAGCCGGTAGATGCCAATAAGTTGCAGCGTTTACTGCGCTATTGTGGCGGCGCAAAACCGCCTAGGCCGGTAATAGATGCGGGCCTGGTTTTTACTAGAGAAGAGATCAGTGGCGCAATACGCAGTGGCCACATCCTGCCCTATTTTCAAGCTCAGGTAGATATACACAGCGGGGCATTAATCGGTGTTGAGTGTTTAGCCCGCTGGCAACACCCAGCTAGAGGTCTATTACAGCCCGCCGATTTTTTACGGCAGGTGGCTGAGTTTGATTTACTAGAACCTTTTAATGAGTTGATGTTTACTTCAGCCTTAAAAGATTACAAGGCGTTGTGTCAGCAGCATGAGGTTCCTTATTTGGCTTTTAATATGCCCCCCGAAAGCCTGCACCATAGTAATGTGGCGGCTAAATATCAGCAGTGGGTAAAGTCAGCGGGCTTAGAGCCTAGTAATATAGTGATAGAGGTGCTGGAAAGTGATTACCATGCGGGCCATGAATTGCCCGTGGTGGTGTTAAATCATTTTCGGCTTAAGGGCTTTGGTTTATCGGTAGATGACTTTGGCACAGGCTATTCCAGCTTAGACCGGGTGAGTAAAATCCCAGTTACCGGTATAAAAATTGATAGGCGTTTTGTTACAGAGGCGCATCAAGATGAAGTGGCACAGGCGGTAATACGCAATACGGTACACTTGGCCAAAGAGCTTAATATCCCCGCCTTGGCAGAAGGCGTAGAAACCAAAGCCGAATGGGATTTAATGCGGGAGCTGGGTTGTGATGCCATACAGGGCTTTGTTGTGGCCAGGCCCAAGGTCATCCGCCAGTTTAAGCTATGGCTTAATAGCAGGGATAATTCCGGTTTTACTATGGGCGGGGTGGCAAGTTGACAGCGCTGTGGTGTGACGGCAGCTGAGCTGCCGCCAAGCACCGCCAGGCTTATAGCTGCGCTAATACGGTTTCAGCTGAGCTAACATCTATACCTTTTTGATCCACGCCTATATAACCCACGTTAGCGTTATCAATAATCATAGCGTAGCGCTTGCTGCGCGTGCCCATACCGTTGCCGCTGGCATCTAAGCTTAAGCCCAGTGCGGCAGCCAGTTCACCATTGCCATCGGCAGCCATAGTAATAGCGTTAGCCTGATGCGCTTCACCCCAAGCCGCCATGACAAAAACATCGTTAACCGAGGTGCAAATAATTTCATCTACGCCCTTGGCCTTAATCTCTTCAGCCAGGCGTACAAAACCCGGTAAATGGGTTTTAGAGCAACCCGGGGTAAAAGCGCCGGGTACTGCAAAAAGCACGACTTTTTTACCTTGGCAGCGTTGTAGCAAATTAAATTTTTCAGGGCCTTGCTCGCCCATAACAGTTAGATCAATAGCGGGGATTTGCTCACCGGTTTGTATAGTCATAGCCTTAATTCCTTTAATATAGTGGTCGTAGTAGCCTAGCAGAAGGGCTCGCTATTATGAGCTTAATCAACAGGGACGACAACAACGAGGAGAGTTTCATTGCCGTGTACTTTATGCGGGCTGACGGGCAACCCAGAATTTCATCGCGACCGGCGCCGTAGTTATCAACGCTGCCAGCGTTGCCATTTAGTTTATGTGCCTGCGGAATATTGGCTAAGCGCCGAACAAGAAAAAGCAGAATATGACTTACACCAAAATCATGCCCAGGATGAAGGCTATAGACGCTTTTTATCCCGGCTGACGGACCCGCTACAAAATAAAATTGCGGCGAATGCCCAGGGCTTGGATTTTGGTTGTGGCCCCGGCCCCGTGTTAGCTCAAATAATGGGCGAGGCGGGCTGGCCTATGAGTGTCTATGATATTTTTTATTATCCGCAAGAGCAGCGCCTTAGCCAAACCTACGATTTTATTACCGCCACGGAAGTGGTGGAGCACTTACACAGCCCCGCTACTGTATTGCCGCGCTTGTGGGAGTTAATCAATGAGCAGGGCTATTTGGCCATCATGACTAAGCTAGTACAAGATCAGGCGGCCTTTGCGCGCTGGCATTATAAAAACGATCCCACTCATATCTGTTTTTTCTCCAGGGAAACCTTTTGCTATATAGCGGGTCTATGGCGGGCGCAGTTGGAGTTTATAGGTAATGACGTCATTTTTTTCAAAAAGGTAACCGGGCATGAGGGCAGTTAATAGTCGCGCTACTTATGGTTGGGTGGCGGTGTTATTACACTGGCTGCTAGCTCTGTGGCTGCTAGCTTTATTTGCGCTGGGCTGGTGGATGGTAGAGTTAGATTATTACAGCGCCTGGTACCAGCGGGCACCGTGGTGGCATAAGGGGCTGGGGGTGTTAGCCACCCTGCTAATGTTGCTGCGTTATATTTGGCGCTTAGCCAATCCTTTACCCGACCACGAGCCGGGCATACCCGCTTACCAGGCTAGCCTGGCACTATGGGGGCAAAGGCTGTTTTATGTTTTGGTGTTTGCCCTCGCGCTTAGTGGTTATTTGATAGTCACCGCCAGAGGCGAGAGCCTGTCGGTGCTGGATTGGTTTGTGCTACCGGCTACACTCAGCGTGGTCCAGCAAGAGGATGTGGCGGGCTGGGCGCATAAGTATTTGGCCTGGGGCTTTATGGTAATGGTATTACTGCATACGGTTGCCGCTTTAAGGCATCACTTTGTGGTAGGCGATAAAACGTTATTAAAAATATTAGGAAGGAAATAAGCTTATGTTTAATCGATTATTAAAAACCCAGTGCTGGGGCATAGTGTTAAGCTGTTTAATCGTCCTGCCTGCTTGGGCTGAAGCCGAACGTTATATTATTGATATCAAAGGCCAACATGCCTTTGTGCAATTTAAAATTAAACACTTGGGCTATAGCTGGTTACTGGGTAATTTTAAAAAGTTTGACGGTGAGTTTAACTACGATGCCCGCAATATAGAAAACTCCGATGTGAGCGTAGTAATAGACACAGCTAGCTTAGATAGCAACCATGCAGAGCGTGACAAGCATTTAAAAGGCAGTGACTTTTTAGAGGTTAAAAAATTCCCCAAGGCTGTTTTTAGCAGTAATAAAGTGGTTGCCACTGGCAAAGAGAGCTTTGACATACATGGTGAGCTAGATTTGCACGGGGTTAAAAAGCCTATAGTCATACAAGCTAAAATCATAGGCCAAGGCCCAGACCCCTGGATGGGTTATCGCGCAGGTTTTGAAGGGTTTACCACACTAAGGCTGGCTGACTTTGGCATTACCCGCGATCTTGGCCCAGCTTCTACCCATGTTGAGTTGCAGCTGTATATAGAAGGTGTACGCCAAGCTAAGCAACAAACAGGTGGCAGTGAGTTTTTTGAATAATATTCTGCATTATAAAAAAGGGGATGCATGGCATCCCCTCTATATATAACAGTGCTAGCAGCGCTGATCAGCCGCCGATAAACTCTGGCGCAAAGCCCACGCTCCAAATCAACACGCTGCCTACGCGAGTGCTCACCAAAAGTACCAGTGCCACGGCTAAAATAGCGCCGCCAAAAAATACCGCTCGGTCTTTTTCTATATGCATGACTATGGGAATGCCGTCTAGCATTAAAAAGCAGGAGTATAAGGCCGCTGCCACAAATACCAGCAGGTTAAACCAAGGGGCGGGGTAGAGTAGTGCCAAGCCCGCTAAAAAAATAGGCGTGGAAGAGTAGGCCGCCAGGGCTATGCCTGAGGCCGCGTTGTTTTCATGCTTGCCGCCGTAGGTTTCGGCCATCCAGTCTATCATCCAGCCCAAAGCAAACACCCCGATTAGCATGGCAAAGTAGGTTAACAGACACAGCTCTACGGCGCTGGCCGATGACAGTTTAATTAAGGCACCATCGCCTACGCGCCAACCAATTTGAGTCGTGGAGAAATAGGCGCATAAGGGGGCTATGGCAGCCAGTATGCAAGTATAAGCGGTGATGACGGTCGTTGGGGGGGCGTGTTCTTTTTCTATACTTTCCCACTCGTCGTCGGGGTGGGTCATTAGGCCTAGGGCGTGCTGCAATATCATCTTAAACCTCACTAACTATTGTTGATTTTATCGTTATCGTGCTGGGTTAAACGTGTTTATCATGCGTTCACTCTATAAGATATAGCGCATTAAGCGGGCTTTACCAAATGGGCTTAATAGGGCTAGCTCCTGTTTATCGATGGTAAACCATGTTTGGAGTTAGGGTCATCATAAATAAATGCTTATGTAGATATGATCTAAAAACCCATTCGTGAATAACTGGTTGTTGTTTTCCATCATGGTTTACAATAGCGACGCACAAATTAAGCTAACTAATAGAGAAACATTATGAGTGATAAAGCGGTACTGCTGGCTAACTTGGGTTCACCTGAGGCCCCTGAGGCAGGCGCAGTAAGAAGCTATTTAAATCAATTTTTAATGGACCCCTATGTTATTCAGTTGCCTTGGCCATTAAGGCGCTTAATTGTTAGCCTGTTTGTATTGCCGCGCAGGCCTGCTCAGTCTGCCCATGCTTACGCCAGTGTATGGCGCGAAGACGGTTCGCCACTGGTAGCCTTATCCCAGCAATTACTGGCAGCGTTGCAGCCGCAAGTTAATGTGCCGGTAGCTTTGGCCATGCGTTATGGCCAGCCCAGCATAGAAAGCGAATTACTCAAGCTGGCGCAAAACCCCGCCTTAAGAGAAGTGTTATTCATCCCCTTATACCCGCACTACGCCGACAGCACAGTCACTACCTCGGTGGAAGAAGTGAAAAGAGTGGTGCTTAAGCATAAGCTCAATATACGCATTAAAGTGTTAGAGCCCTTCTACCAGCACCCCAACTATATTCAAGCCCTAGTAGCTACCGCTCAGCCTTATATGGCAGATAAAAAATACGATCATATTTTGTTCAGCTACCACGGCCTGCCCGAGTCACACCTAAAAGTGGCCGACCCAACGTTAAAACATTGTTTGCAGGTAGCTAACTGCTGCGAACAGCCCTCCGAGGCACACGCTAGCTGTTATCGGCATCAGGTATTTAAAACCACCCAGCATTTTGTTGAGTTGGCAGGCTTGCAAGAGGGTGAGTACAGCCAGGCCTTTCAGTCGCGCTTGGGGCGCAATAAATGGCTGGAGCCCAGCACCGAAAACAGCCTGCGCGAGCTGGCGGCTAAAGGCGTTAAAAACCTGCTGGTGATCTGCCCGGCCTTTGTCACCGATTGTTTAGAAACACTGGAAGAGATAGAAATGCAGGGCGCGGAATTATTTAAAGAGGCTGGCGGTGAGTCGCTAACGCTAATCCCCTGTTTAAATAGCCACCCAGAATGGGTAAAGCTGCTAGTGTCATGGTGTAATGATTTCACTAATATTTTAGCCGCTAAAAATTTATAAGCGGCTAGGCTAAGTGTTGAGTCGCATCCCTTTTTGCTAAAAACACGAGACCGCCATGGCCGATACGATTATCGCTGAGCTACAAGACTCAGTCTTACAACTGACTATACACAACCCAGAACGCAAAAATGCCTTTACCCAAGCCATGTATGCCAGCTTGGCAGAGCAGCTAGAGCAAGCGGCGATCAACCCGGCGGTAAGAGTGGTGTTGCTAAGCGGTCACGGCGGCATTTTTACCAGCGGCAATGACCTGGACGACTTTAAAAAAGCCCCGGCCGAATTAAGTAGCAGTAGCAGCCCCACGGTGCGCTTTATGATGGCCTTAGCGAACTTTCCCAAGCCAGTAGTGGCGGCAGTAGAGGGCGTAGCAGTAGGTATAGGCACCACTTTACTGCTGCATTGCGATTTAGTTTATGCCCACCCCGATACCCGCTTTTGCATGCCCTTTGTTAATTTAGGTTTAAGCCCCGAATACGGCTCTTCATTATTATTGCCGCGCTTAGCGGGCAATGTAAAAGCCGCCGAGTTATTAATGCTGGGCGAAATGTTTTCGGCACAGGATGCGCAGCAGGCAGCAATTATTAATACGGTAGTGGAGCAGCCCTTGGCCTTGGCAAAAGTGCAGTGTGCCAAACTGACCCAAAAAGCGCCGGCAGCGTTGCGACATACCAAGGCTTTATTAAAAGCCCCCTTACAACAAAGCCTAGAGCAAGTCATGGCGCAAGAGCTGCAGTTATTTAGCCAGGGCCTGCAAGGCGAAGAATTTACCGAAGCGGTAACGGCATTTTTTGAAAAGCGAGCAGCAGATTTTTCGCGCTTTAGCTAGGGCTAATAGCCGCTAGCGCGTGTTTGCTCATACAACTCTTGCAAATTGCCTGTTGCTGGCCCAAGCTAGCCCTGATGGAACAGGGTTAGTAAAGCAGGATAATAATAAAATCTTCTGATGTGGGCGGTTAGTTTGTATGGCTACTAGCAAAGCCATTATTTATTTAGACCCAGAAAGCGAGCTTAACTTACAAAGCCAGATTCGACAGAAATTAGTCGAGGCTATTTCCTTGGGTACCTTTCCTATAGATAAGCGCTTACCTTCCTCGCGCAAACTGGCCGAGCAACTGGGTGTGGCCCGCAACACCGTGGTGTTAGCCTATCAGCAATTATTGGATGAAGAGTATTTAGTAAGCCGCGAACGCAGCGGCATTTATGTTAATGCCAAAGTCCTACAAGGCCGCGTGGGTTTTGAAGGGCGCGCTAGCAAAACCATAAAAATTAGTGCGGAATGGCAGCAGCGCTTAAAAACCAGTGTTAGCACGGCGGCGGGATTTTCTTGCCCGCCAAATTGGCAGCAATACCCCTATCCTTTTATCGATGGTCAATTCGACACCTCTTTATACCCCATTAAAGAATGGCGTGAAGCCTCACGGTTAGCGCTGGGGGTGCGTGAAATTTATGACTGGGCTGGTGAAAGTGGCGACGCTGACGACCCTATGTTGATAGAACAAATTCGCAGCAAAATTTTACCGCGCCGCGGCATACAGGCTGGCCCCGATGAAATTTTAATTACCGTAGGTACACAGCAAGCCCTGTACCTGGCAACCCAGCTATTGGTAGACCATAACAGCAGTGTTGCCATAGAAGAGCCGGGTTACCCCGAGATGCGCCAGTTGTTAACTCAGCGTGGCGCCAATATGGTTTATCAGCCAGTGGACACCGATGGCATGGTGGTTGATGAGCGCTTAGATCATTGCCAGTTAGTGTATGTAACCCCCAGCCACCAAACACCAACGGCGGTGACCATGTCTATGCAGCGCCGCAAGCAATTATTGCAAAAGGCGCGCAGCCACGACCAGCTCATTATTGAAGACGATTATGAATTTGAAAGTAATTATCTGGGTAATCCTCACCCAGCCTTGCGAGGCATAGATAAAGATAACCGCGTGGTCTATGCCTCTTGCTTATCGAAAGTGTTAGCGCCGGGCGTGCGCTTGGGCTTTATGGTGGCGGCCCCCGAGCTCATCGCCGAGGCCCGCAAGCTAAGGCGTTTAATGGTGTTGCACCCGCCGCTAAATAATCAACGCACAGTAGCTTATTTTTTATCCTTGGGTTATTACGATACCTTTTTAATGCATCTGTATGAAACTTTTCAAAAACGTTGGATGGCCTTGCGTTACGCGGTCAACTACTACTTATTACACGATGTGACTATTACTCCCTCGCAAGGCGGCACCTCTTTTTGGATGACCTTGCCTAGCGATTTAGCGGTGCAGTATTTGGTACGTGAGGCGGCAAAACGTGGCATTTTAATAGAACCTATGAATCATTATTATGCGACCAAAAATGTGCCCGAAAATAGTTTTCGCATGGGCGTAACCAGTATTAGTCACGATAAAATTCGCGATGGGGTGGTAAAACTACGGGAATTAATCCATGAGCTGCGCGCCAATACCATAGAGACCTTTGCCACCGCCAAGGGCAAGCAATACGTGGGTGAAGAGTTGCGCAAGCGGGTGTCCGATACCACTATGCGCTGCTTAATTGCCTATGGCGATCCCTGCACCATAGAGCTGCATGCCGATGGCAGCATGACTGGCCGGGCAGGTTATGCCAATGAAGATTGCGATACTGGCCGTTGGTGGGTAGCGGGGGATTACTGGTATAGGCAGTGGAGTCGCTGGGCTTGGGCTGAGGTAGGCGTCTACCATGTTAAGTTAGAGCGCAATCATATTAAGCTATTCGATGAGCAGGGGCATTTAATCGAAAACGCTATTCTTAAAAAAAATAAATCCGCTAAAAAATAACTGGACTCATATAAGCTGGGCAACTGGTTCTATTTTCCCTATCGCAAAATCATTACCTTACACTGCACGAATGGCATAAGCCGGTCGAACAATGTACGGCACAATAATGAGGCCATGTGAATACTAGGGGTTGGTAATGAGTCACTTCTCCATAGCGGGACTACAATTAGAATTATCAAATCAAGATAATTTTCACTTTATAGAGCAAGAAATAGAACGGGTTAAAAGAGTCTTTCCCTGGGTTGATATGGTGGTGCTTAGTGAGCTGTCTACTTTTGGCACCAGTACTAAATTGGCGCAACCCATGCCTGGCCCAGCTGAGCAACGCTACTGTGATATAGCTGTAAAAAATAAGCTGTGGATAATTACCGGCAGTTTATTTGAGCAGGCGGGAGAGCATGTTTACAACACCAGCTCAGTGATTAACCCGCAAGGGGAGGTGGTAACACGCTATCGTAAACTGTTCCCCTTTTATCCCTATGAAAAAGGCGTGACGCCGGGTGAGCACTGTGTGGTGTTTGATGTGCCCGAGGTAGGGCGCTTTGGTATATCCATATGCTATGACCAATGGTTTCCAGAAATTTCCCGCAGCTTGGCTTGTATGGGGGCCGAGGTGATTCTTTGCCCTACCTTAACCGGCACCATAGATAGAGAGCTGGAGTTAGCTATAGCCAGAACCAATGCAGTAGTCAGCCAAAGTTACTTTTTTAATATTAACGTGGCAGGACGCCTGGGTAATGGCCGCTCTATAGTGGTGGGCCCAGATGGACAGGTCATCCATCAGGCCGGTGAAAAAAACGAAATTATACCGATAGAGGTTGATCTCAATCATGTACGCAGAGTGCGCGAGCGCGGCGTGTTGGGCTTGGGGCAAACACTAAAAAGCTTTAGGGATAGCCAAATGCAGTTTCCGGCCTATCAACCGCAGGCTAAGCAAGCTGGTGCTTTAGCAGCGCTGGGGCCGCTAAAAAAACCGGGCGAGTAGTAAGCCTGTAATTAAAACTGGCCTCATAAATAGCAAACAACTGGTACTACGTGTACCGCTAAAGCTCAGCTAGTTTTATAACCATAGTCAATATTATTAATTAACAATAAAAATTAGGGTGTTGGAGAAATACTATGAGTAGTAAAAAATCATTCCAAAAAAATACACTGGCAAGTGCTGTAGTAGCGGCTACCGTTATGTCAGTTCATGCCGTACCTAGTTTTGCTGCCGGTATGATGGAGGAGGTGATAGTAACCGCTACCGCCAGAAAACAATCTGTGCAAGACATCCCCTACAATATTTCCGCCATGCAAGGCGATCAATTAAGCGCACAAAATATTAATAGCGAGGCAGATCTGCTGCGCGCCATGTCGGGTGTGTCGGTAGTAGATCGCGGTTACCGCAACTCAGGTACGGTGAACAGTATTATTATCCGCGGCCTAAACGTAGATAGCGGCGCTAATGGCGATATCTCACTCAATGCCGTGCCCACAGTTTCAACCTATGTGGATAACACACCGCTGTATGCCAATTTTGTATTAAAAGATATAGAGCGCGTAGAGGTGCTGCGTGGGCCACAGGGCACCTTGTATGGCTCTGGCGCCTTGGGTGGCACCGTGCGTTATATCAGTAACAAACCTAACCCTGCTGGTTTTGAGGCTTCGGTTAATGGCGATTTTAGCCAAACCGATGGTTCTGATGGCAATAATATCAATGTCGACTTTATGTTGAACGTACCGTTAAGTGATAAGGCAGCGGTTAGAGCTTCGGTAGGAAAAATCGATAATGACGGCGTGGTGGATTATATCAACGCCTATCAACTCAATGAATTTGGCGAGCCTTTGGTAGCCGTGGGTGATAACTGTGTGTCGCCGCGTGCGGCAACAGATGCGCAAGTGCTTAACAATGGTGCCTGCTATAAAAATGAAAAAGATGCCGACGATGTAGAGATAGATTATGCCAAAGTCGCGCTGTCCTTTGAGCCTACAGATAATTTAAGTTTATTGCTTAGCTATCAAACTCAGGAAGATGAAATCGGTGCAAGGCGTGCCGTGACCACCGGTAACAACGGCCAGCCTGTAGGCTCGCCATTGCGCTTTGATTACGGTGAATACGATAGTGGCCAAGTCTTGCTAGAGCCCTCATCCCGCGAGGTGGATTTACTCAGCTTAGATGTGGAGGTGGATTTTGGTTTTGCCACGCTAACCTCAAATACGTCCAGCTACGAGCATGAAGGCAAAGGCGATAGTGATAACGGTGGCCTGTGGGTGAGTGGCGGTCGCGACTGGATTAGTGGTTTTTACTATGAGGGTTGGCCCAGACCGGCACAACGGGCAGAGCGCGGCTATGAAGATGAAACTATCATACAAGAATTTCGTTTAGTTTCTAACGATGGCAGTGGCAGCATAGACTGGTTGGCCGGGGTGTTTTATTTAGACCAGGAGATGACGGTTTACCAAAATAGCTGGAACCCGGGTATGAATGAATTTGCCCAGGCCTGTGTGGGCACGGGCAGTGATGTATGCCCTGACTTTTGGCCCTCAACTTTTTATCCCGGCGCAACCTTAACTGAGCGTGACTTAGAATATCGCCGCGACGTTACCTTTGAAGAATTAGCCGTATACGGTGAGCTGACTTACCATATTACTGAGCAACTACATATTACTGCCGGTTTGCGCTGGTTTGATAATGAATCGGTTAACGACACCATTATGGGCTTTCCCTTAGTCGAGGGCTGGGTTTCTTCTGAGGTGCCGCAGGCTAAGCAGAAAGAAGATGATGTGCTGAAAAAAATCAATATTGCTTATGATATAAACGATAACAGCATGGTTTACGCCACTTACTCCGAAGGCTTTAGGCGCGGTGGCGCTAATGCCATACCCAGCTTGGCCAATGGCGATAATTTTGGTGAGCCTAATTCAGACAGCATAAATTTTTACGAAAAAGACAATGTGGAAAACTATGAGCTAGGTATTAAAGGTCAAACCGATAGCTTTAATTACACAGTCTCGGCTTTCTATGTTGATTGGCAAGATCCGCAGCTAAATGCTACCTCGGCCTGGTACGGTTTTTACATGGCGGTTAATGGTGAGTCGGCGGCTACTAAAGGGATAGAAGTTGAGCTGGAAGGCTACCTCACCGAGAGCTTACATTATCGCCTAGGCTACACTTATGTGAATGCCGAACTTACCGATGATTTTGTCAATCCACAAACCGATACGGTTATCGCCGAAGATGGCGCTACCTTGCCGGGCACGCCAGAAAATGTAATCAGTGCTAGCTTGGATAACACTTGGGCATTAAGCGATGGTTTGGATTTAGTGGCTAGAGTCAATGCCTACTATCAATCGGAATCGGAAAACTTTATTGACGATAAGTCAGTACTAGGTGAAACCCACGATGGTTTTGTATTGTGGGGAGCATCGGCCTCAGTGGTTGCCGATAATTGGACTGTCACCCTATACGGTAAAAACTTGGGTAATGAAGAAGGCATCACCGGCTCATTCCCCGAGGCCTATTTTGGTGCCGATACCGGTGTATTTGAAAACTGGTACGGTAACAGTAATAGGCAGATGATTTCGCAGCCGCGCACTATAGGTGTATCGGCGGCTTATAAGTTTTAAGCTAGCTCACTGTGTAATAGGTATGTTACCGGGCTATTAAGCCCGGTTTTTTTGTTTTAGCCTATACCCTAACAAGAGTGATAAACGGCGATAAGCTATGACAGCGTTACGATTTAAAGAAGTACATTTAAAAGGTGGGGCAGCAGAGCGGGGCTACCAGCAGGGTAAGGCGTTAAAGTCTGAAATAGCGCAGGCGCTGGCCTATTACAAGGCATTGTTTAATCTGCCAGATAGCGTCTTACAGGCTCAGCTTGGCCCGTTTCGGCAGGTCATTGAGCAGTTTAAACCCGCCTATATGGAAGAGATGGCCGCTATAGCCCAAGGGGCGGGTTTGAGTGCCGACGATATCTTATTGTTGAATGCACGTTCTGAGCTGCTTAATAATCTATCGGTGTCGGAGTGCACCACTGTTTATAATCAGCCTACCGGCTTATTAGCCCAAAACTGGGATTGGTCCAAAGCCTTAGAGCCCTTAATTAGCGTTTTGCATATAGAGCAAGCGCAAGGCCCGCGCATTACCACCCTCACCGAGCCCGGTATGTTGGCAAAGGTGGGCATGAACAGCGCGGGCTTGGCGGTATCGCTTAATATTTTAAAAAGCGCTACTCGCCTACAGGGCCTGCCGGTGCATCTTTTTTTGAGGGCGGTGTTGGAGTGCGAGTCTTTAGCGCAAGTAAAAGCGCTATTAAAAACTGTGGCGGTAGGTAAGGCCAGCCATGTATTGGTGGCCGATGCGCAGGGTGAGTTTTTAAGCATAGAGTTTGCCGCTGATAAGCATTACCTACTCGCCAGTGATCACCACGGTATAGTGATACACAGTAATCATTATTTGGCTGATACCCAGCTGAATACCCAAGAGGCTTTCCCCAGCACTTATGAGCGCTATAGGCGCGCTGCAGAAATTCTATCCTATGATAGATCCGACCGCGGTGTGCAATCGGTGCTGCTGGATCAAAGTGAAGGCTTGGCCTCTATATGCAGGCCTTACAGCCCCTCAGCCCTGGCTAACTTTGGTGAGGTAGGCACGGTGTTCTCAGTGTTAATGAAGCCCGCTAAAAAAACCATCAGCATCAGGCCTGGCTGCAAAGCCGATACGCCTTTTTATCAGTTGCAGCTTTAATACTAAGTGGCCTTATCAGTAGCGCGTAACTGGTACTATGTTTTAACGCTGCTGTTGTTAAGGTGGGAGCCTATACTGCTAGTTGAGTAGTCCTTTTTATATAAACCGATAATAAAAGAGTCACTATGAGTCATACTGCCGTGCCTGATGCCCCTGCTACTAAGCCGTCCTTATTAAAACGCCTGCCGGTAGCGCCAGCTAATGGTGAGCTAGCGCGGGTGCTGCTGTCGTTTTTGGCCACCGCAGGCTTGTTCTATGTCAACATCATGCCCGCGCTTATCGATGGTTTAATCGACGGCTTAGGTTTTAGTAATAAAGAGGCGGGCTTTGTGGGCTCGGCTAATGTCTATGGGGCTGCAGTGGGTGCCTTAGCGGCTGTTTTTATAGTGAAATTTATTAACTGGAAAAAAGCAGCGCTGTTGTTATTACTGGGTTTGCTGCTAGCGGATTGTTTTTCTATTTATTTAACGCAAGTTAGCGCCTTAGTTATTACGCGCTTTTTTCATGGCTGTATAGGTGGCATGTTGGTGGGCATAGGCTTTGCGGTGATTGCACGCACCACTGAGGCCGACAGAACCTTTGGCTATTTGCTTACCGTGCAGTTTGGCCTGGGTGGTGCTGGCCTAATGTTCTTACCCCCCTTGGTGCCGGAGTTTGGCACTACGGCATTGTTTCTTGCGCTCATGGCCTTTAGCGCTATCACCTTATGTATGCTGCCATTTTTGGCCGACTATAAAGTGGCCGAGTTACAGTTAGATCACAAAAAATTAGCGGCTCAAAAAATCAATTATAAATTATTAAGCTTGGCGCTATTGGCTACGTTTTTATTTCAGGCTGCCAATATGGGCGTGTATGCCTATGTGATAGGTTTAGGTAAAACCGCCGGGCAAGACATGTTGTTTATAAGTTCTACCTTAGGCTTCGCTGCTTGGATAGCAATTGCCGGATCGGTATTAGTGATTGTAATGTCCACCCGCTTTGGCCGTTTGTGGCCTATATTGATCGCCACCTTATTAACCATAGTGGGTACTTGGCTGTTTCATTACAGTGATAGTAAAAGCTATTATTGGGTAGCCAATGTTGGCGTGGGGATTACTTGGGCCTTTGTTATCTCATATTTACTGGGTATGTGTGCAGAGTTTGATAGCAGCGGCCAAATGGCAGCGCTGGGCGGCTTTGCCTCAAAAATGGGTTTGGCTTCAGGGCCGTTAACCGCGGCATTAATTGTTGGCGATAATAATTATGGCCTGTTAATTAATGTGGCGTGCATAGCCTTAATATTATGCATGGCGGCAGTAATGTTACCGGCCTTGGCTTTGGATAAGGCCAGGTGATGGTGGTTTTTCAGCGTTAACGGGCGGCTGTTTATTGCTGCCGGCTTAGCGGCATATTTTTTTCGGCTTACTAGCGCATGCTCTTGCGGCTGTCTTTTTTATCTTGCAATTTTATCGGTTAACATGGCCGCATACTAAGCATATATAAGAGAGCTAAGATGAGCGATACACAACAGGGCAACTTAGAACGCGTACTGTCACAAAAAGAAGTGTTGGCTTTGGCCTTTGGTGCCATGGTGGGTTGGAGCTGGGTGGCCTTGGCTGGCAGCTGGGTGATGGATGCCGGTGCCGGCGGTGCCATTGCGGCCTTTATTATAGGTGGCGGCTTAATGGTATTAATCGGCCTTACCTATGCCGAGCTGGCAGCTGCCATGCCCTTTGTTGGTGGTGAGCATGTGTATAGCCATAGGGCTTTGGGTGGGGCGGCGGCATTTGTTTGTACCTGGGCGATTATTTTAGCTTACGTAAGTGTGGCAGCTTTTGAAGCGGTGGCTTTGCCTACGGTGATGGAAGAAATTATCCCCGGTTTAAAAACCATAGAGCTGTGGACCGTGGCGGGTTATCAGGTGTACTTAAGCTGGGCCTTAATCGGCAGTGTCGCTGCCCTGTTAGTCACCTGGATTAATATACGCGGGGTAAAAGCTGCGGCACTGTTGCAAACGGTGGTGACGGTTTTGTTATTGGCTGCGGGCTTTATGTTTGTCAGCGGTGCTAGCCTGCATGGCACTACGGAAAATATGCCGGTGTTATTTAAAGACGGCATGGGCGGCTTAGCCTTAGTGTTAGTGGCCGTGCCTTTTATGTTTGTGGGTTTTGACGTGATACCGCAAATGGCCGAAGAAATTAACCTGCCGCATAAGCAAATCGGTCAGTTAATTATTGTTTCGGTATTAATGGCTGTGCTGTGGTATAGCCTGATTAGTTTTGGGGTGGGTATGTCCTTGTCGCCTGCGGAGTTAAGCAGCAGTCGTTTGGCTACGGCTGATGCCGCCGGTTCAGTATGGAGCTCGGGTTTTGCTAGGGATATGGTGATCTTGGCGGGCATAGCCGGCATAGTTACCAGTTGGAATGCCTTTTTTATAGGCGGTGCGCGCGCGATTTATGTGATGGCCAAAGCGGGGCAGTTGCCAGCGGCTTTGGGCAGGCTGCACCCTAAATACAATACCCCTCATAACGCCATTATTTTAATCGGTGTGCTCTGTGTAATAGCCCCCTTGTTTGGTCGAAAAATGCTGGTGTGGCTAGTTGATGCTGGCAGCTTTAGCGTGGTGATTGCCTATGGCTTGGTGGCGCTCTCTTTTGTGGTGCTGCGTTTGCGCGAGCCAGAAATGGAAAGGCCATATAGAGTGATGGGCGGTATTTGGGTGGGTGTTTTTGCGCTTATCGCCTCGTTAGCTTTGGGCGCTTTATATCTGCCCGGCAGTGTAGCCGCGCTGGCGTGGCCAGAGTGGTTGATAGTCTTTGCCTGGGCTGGGTTGGGTGTGCTGTGCTACTTACTGCGTAATATGAGTCGCAGCGGCCATTAAGTCACAGAGTTTTTTCAGCCTTTAGCAGCGCTTAAAAATTGTTTGATAGCACAGTCGCACATGGCTTTAACCTGGTGGCTGTTGCTATCGCTGCTATCGTAAATACCATCAATGACCAAGCGGGTTAAACCGTGCAAGGTGCTCCAAATTACCTGCGATAAGCGCAGCGTATCGGCTTCACTGTCTAGCACACCTTGTTGTTGCCAGCTTTTAATCAGCGCCAGCTGTTGTTGAAAAACCGGGTAGGCATGGCTTTGCAATTGCGGGTTGCTGCTACCGGTTTTCCATATAGGGCGGCCAAACATCAAATCATACAGCTCGGGGTTGGCGGTGGCGTGCTTGATGTAGTCATACACAAAATCTTTAAACTGCTGTGTGGGGTTACTGGTCGAGTGCAGGCTGAGCTGCGCTATAGCAGCTTGCTTGCGTTTAAAACCATCGGCAGCCAGAGCACACAGTAATTCGTTTTTATCTTTAAAGTGGTGATAGGGGGCGGTGCGGGAAACGCCTACTTGTTCTGCCAGTTTGCGCAGTGATAGGGCCTCTATGCCACCTTCGGCCAGCATGCTGTGGGCGGCATTGAGTAGGCTGTTATACAGCTCGCCGTGATGGTAGCTGGTTTTTTCTGGGCTGTTACTCATAAAGGCTGCTTTACTGTTGGCTGGGCATGCTATTAGCTGAGTCGCTAAGCTGGGGCGCTAAAATAGCAATCAATCTTGACGCTGTCAAAATATAAGGCTAAGGTGGCTTTCATATCTTGACGCCGCATAGATTGGCGTTATACATCTAGGCATAGAGGAATTACTCATGGCACAGTCTGCACCCGGCTTACAAAAATACCCCACGCTGCTAAAGCCCCTAGATTTAGGCTTTACCACCCTAAAAAACCGGGTGTTGATGGGCTCTATGCACACCAACTTAGAAGAGGCGGAGAACGGCTTTGAGCGCTTGGCAGCCTTTTACGGCGAGCGTGCCAAGGGCGGTGTAGGCCTAATCGTAACCGGTGGCATAGGTCCCAGCCCCCGTGGCGCGGTGTTTTTTAATGCCGCCTGTATGGCCACCCAAGAGGATGTGGCCAATCATAAAATTGTGATCCAAGCTGTGCATGCCCACGATAGTAAAATTTGTATGCAAATACTGCATGCTGGACGCTATGCCTATAACCCCAGCCCTATAGCCCCTTCCGAGATACAAGCCCCCATCAACCCCTTTAAGCCCCATGCGGTCAGCGAAGAGGAAATAGAAGCCGAGATACAAGGCTTTATCAATGCTTCGGTGTTGGCCAAAGAGGCTGGCTACGACGGCGTAGAGATCATGGGCTCGGAAGGTTATTTTATTAACCAGTTTATTGTTGAACGCACCAATAAGCGCAGCGACCAATGGGGCGGCGCCTATGAAAACCGCATACGTTTTCCCATAGAGGTAGTGAGCCGGGTGCGCGCGGCTGTTGGCGAGGAATTTATTATTATTTATCGTCTGTCCATGTTGGACTTAGTAGCCGACGGCAGTGATTTTGAAGAAGTGGTAAGCCTAGGCAAAAAATTAGAGCAGGCGGGCGTAACCATTATGAACACCGGCATAGGCTGGCATGAGGCCCGTGTGCCCACTATTGCCACCAAAGTGCCGCGCGCAGCCTTTAGCTGGGTAACGGCCAAAGTGCGCAAGGCCTTAACGGTACCGGTGATTACCTCTAACCGCATTAACACCCCCGAAATAGCCGAAGAAATTTTAGCCCGTGGCGATGCCGACATGGTGTCTATGGCTAGGCCCATGTTGGCCGACCCCGAGTTTGTGATTAAGGCCCAGCAAGACCGCGCCGATGAAATCAATACTTGCATAGGCTGCAACCAGGCCTGTTTGGACCATGTGTTTGAAGGCAAGCCCACCACCTGTTTAGTGAACCCCCGCGCCTGTTTTGAAACCGAATTAAATATCATACCGGCAAACGATAAAAAACATTTTGCGGTAGTAGGCGCAGGCCCCGCCGGTTTGGCTTTTGCGAGTACCGCTGCCAAGCGCGGTCACAAGGTGACGCTATTTGATGCGGGCAGTGAAATTGGCGGCCAGTTTAATATCGCCAAACAAATCCCCGGCAAAGAAGAATTTTATGAGACCCTGCGTTATTTCAAACGTCAGTTAGAAATAACCGGTGTGCGCTTGCAGCTAAATATTACTGTGGATGCGCAGCAGCTTAACCAAGGTGACTTTGATGAAGTGATTATTGCTGCCGGTATAGTGCCGCGCACTCCCGCGATTGAGGGCATAGAGCATAGCAAAGTATTGAGCTACCTCGATGTGCTGCGCGATAAAAAACCGGTGGGCAAAAAAGTGGCCGTGATAGGTGCGGGCGGCATAGGTTTTGATGTCAGTGAGTACCTCAGCCATGAAGGCGTATTACTAAGCCAGAATATCCCTGCCTTTATGAAAGAGTGGGGCATAGACATGAGCATGCAGGCGCGCGGTGGCGTGGCCAATGTGAAACCCGAGGTACACCCCTCACCCAGAGAGATCTATTTACTACAGCGCAAAAGCAGCAAAGTCGGTGCCGGCCTGGGTAAAACCACCGGCTGGATACACCGCGCCGGTTTGCAGAAAAAAGGCGTGGTGATGCTGCCCTCCTGCGAGTATCAAAAAATAGATGATCAGGGTTTGCATTTATTAGTTAATGGCGAAGCTAAATTGTTAGAGGTGGATAATATTATTATTTGCGCCGGTCAAGATCCGCGCCGTGAATTAGTAGCGGGGTTAGAAAAGCCCTATCAATTAATCGGTGGTGCCGATGTGGCGGTGGAGCTGGATGCCAAGCGGGCTATAGATCAGGGTACGCGTTTGGCGGTAGCTTTGTAATAAAAAAGGGCTAAGGCATAAATACCTTAGCCCTTTTTCCATAGGGTTTAGCAATTAAAACTTGTAGCCTAGTGAGATAGACAGGTTTTTAACTTCATGGCTAACATCAATACCATCTATATCGGCATCCGCATTTAAGACTGTGTATTCAGCAGCCACAAAAAATTGCTGGTTGATACTGTACTCAGCGCCTAGGCCGTAATAATAATCATGGCCATCGTCATCGGCTTTAGCCTGGCCGTAGTCAGGGGCATAGGTATAAACAGCGTCATAAAATGAAGAATCATAATCAGTATAATCTTCTGTGAGCACATAGCTTTGGCTAATCTCATAATCCCATTTTGAAAGGCCGGCGCGTAATATAAACGACAGGCCATTGCTAAAAGGTAAGCTGGCTTTAAAGCCTAAGTTGATCGCCGAGGTTTCAGATGTGTAGTCCAACTCTTCGGTTATTTGAGATTCACCGTCAAAATAGTAATAGGGGTAGCTATCTGAATAAACGGTATCTTTAGCCTTGCCGTAATCGTGATAGGATGCCTCAATGGCAAAGTTTTCATTAAAGGCGTAGGCGAATCTTATGCCTTTGGAGCTGTCTTTTTCTGAGGGCTCATAGCCGCCATCGAAGTCTGAGCTGTGATCCGCTTCGCCAAATAAAATTTCGGCTGAGAACCCCGGCTGAAATTCGGCTGCTGCTGGCAGTGCGCAGGCTGATAGGCTTATAGCGAGTGCTAATTTTTTCATCTATATCTCCATTCGCTCGTTGTTAGGTACTAGGCTATATGAGCGATTTATAACCTGACTTTTAGTATTATTACTCAGTGTTTTCCTACTGAGTGTGGGGCAGGAGTATGCCAGCTAAAACAGGGTTAGCATATAAAATGGCAGAAGTATTATTGTGAAATATTACCTATTATTAAAATCCTGAAAAATTGTGAGCATGCGGGTAGATCATGAAACAAATTAAATTAAACAATGGCGAACTAGTTTCAGCGTTAGGCCAGGGCACTTGGCATATGGGCGAGAACTCCGCTGAATTTAACCGCGAGGTCGCTGCTTTGCGTTTGGGCCTGGATTTGGGTATGAACTTAATCGACACCGCCGAGCTCTACGCCGATGCCGAGCTGGTGGTGGCCGAGGCTATTAAGGGGCGCAGGGCTGATGCTTTTATAGTGAGTAAAGTGTTGCCCAGTAATGCTAGCTATCAAGGCACGATCACGGCCTGTGAGCGCAGCTTAAAACGCTTGCAAATTGAGTGTTTAGATATGTATTTACTGCACTGGCCTGGGCTCACACCGGTGGAGGAAACCCTAGAGGTTTTTCAGACTTTGGTAGAGGCGGGCAAAATACGCCACTACGGGGTCAGCAATTTCGATTATTACGAAACGCAACTGGCTTGCCAGCAGCCCGGCGGTAAAGCTATAGCTACAAATCAATTGTTATATAACTTAAACAAGCGCGGTATAGAGTGGGATTTGTTACCGTGGTGTCGCAAGCAGGGTGTGCCGGTGATGGCCTACTCGCCTTTAGACGAAGGCCGCTTACAGCATCCTGTGTTGAATATTATCGCCCAGCGACATCAGGCCACTGCCGCGCAAGTAGCCTTGGCCTGGCTGCTACAGCAGGACTCAGTCATTGCCATACCCAAGGCGGTTAAGCCTGAGCATATTAAACAAAACGCGGCCGCTGCTGAGCTAGTGTTAAGCGCGCAAGATTTACATGAGATAGAGCAGGCCTTTCCCGCGCCCACCCAAGCCCAGCCTTTACACGTTTATTAACGATGGAGCGGTTAGTGAATACTGCAGCAGTCAAAGCTTATTGCTTAGCCAAGCCCGAGGCGCAAGAGGACTACCCCTTTGGTACCGATGTGCAGGTATTTAAAATCGCGGGAAAAATGTTTGCGCTGCTTAGCCAGCGCGCGGGTCAGCCTATAGTCAATTTAAAATGCGATCCTAATCAGGCTTTTATGTTGCGGGATTTATTTGCCGCGGTGCAGCCGGGTTATCACATGAATAAAAAACACTGGAACACGGTGTTATTAGACGGCTCCATACCGCGCGGTGAGCTAGAGCGCATGATAGATCACTCTTATGCTCTGGTGCTTAAGGGGCTAACTAAAAAACTGCGGCAGCGTTTAGAGTTACAGTACCCCGCCGATTCGCTGTATGCCGGTTTATAAAACTAATAACAGCCACAGCGCGAATACACAAACTATCGCCAACCAATAAGCCGTCAGCCTGTGCAGTACATGGTTGTAGGTGAGGTGTATCACCGCATGGGCTATGCGAAAAAATACAAAGGCCCAGGCGGCATAAACGGCATAGGGGTTTTCTATGCCCATGCTGATATACAGCGTGCACACCACATAAAACAGTACCGGCACCTCAAATTGATTATTAAAGGCGCGCGTTGTTTGGGTGACATAGTTGGGTACATCTTGCCCGCCCATAAGGCGGTAATAGCCAGCTTTAACATCACCGTTTTTAACGCTGGCAAAGCGGGTTTTAAGAGTGATTACGCCAATAATAAAGGTAAGTATTACCATCGCAAACATAGGGTATAGCATGGCTGGCTCCTTAAGCTATTGCAGGTACTTTTGTTGCAGGCGATTTATTGTGCCGTCGGCTTTCATGGCGGCTATGGCTTTATCAATCTGTTGCATTTTTTTAGCAAAAGGTGATTGTTTGCTAATTAATAGCCGCCTAAGGTTAGTTTCAACAATAAATGGGACTTGCACTATATTATTATCTAGTTGCATTTTTTTAATATTAAACTCGGTAATTTGCGCACTCTCTATAAAAATATCGGCTCGGCGCTGGGCTAAAAATTTTAATGCGGCATCTAGCTCTGGCACCATAGATATTTGCAAATCATCGGCGCTAAACCCCGCTAAGCTGCCACCTAAATATTCCACTAAGTGAAATTGTTTAAATCCTTCCACATCGGTTATAGCTAGCATTTCCTGTAGCTGCGGATGATCTCTATAGGTGTACACATAGTAGTTAACGGGAATCAGTACCTCTGTGCTGGCGTGGGTGTATAAGCTGCGCTCTGGAGTATTAGCCGTTAACATGGCGTCGTCTTGCCCGGTTTGCACCTGCCATTGTGCACGTTTCCAGGGGTAGGCCCTGTGTACAGTTTTTATACCTAGCCGTTTTTCAAAAAGCTCGGTGAGTATATCTACTTGCAAGCCTTTAACTTCGCCTTGCTGCAACCATGAAAATGGAGCGTAGCTGTGGCCATAGGCTAAGCGTATGCTGTCCTGAGCCAGGCTATAGCTGCACAGCAATAAGCCTACTATAGCGATAATACTGTTACGCAAGAGCTTAAGTTTTGTCTTGCTATAGCTGTGTGTGGCAGTAGATTCTGGCATGTTGTGTTTAGCTTAGCTGCCCTTATCTAACTGGCAAGTTCTCTGTGTATGGTGGCTGTGCTTAGTCTTCTATATCCAGGCCTAAAAAGCCGCCGGTTTGATGTTGCCATAGCTGTGCGTAAATGCCGCCCTGGGCAATGAGTTCACTATGAGTGCCCTGCTCAACAATCTCGCCTTCATCTAACACAATTAATCGGTCCATGGCGGCAATGGTTGATAAACGGTGGGCAATAGCGATTACCGTTTTGCCTTCCATCAGTTTATAAAGGCTATGCTGTATGGCCGCCTCTACTTCAGAGTCCAGTGCCGAGGTGGCCTCGTCTAAAATTAAAATAGGGGCATTTTTTAATAACACGCGGGCTATGGCGATACGCTGACGCTGGCCGCCGGAGAGCTTAACGCCGCGCTCGCCCACTTGCGCATCGTAGCCTTGGTTACCGCTGGGGTCGCTAAGGGTTTGAATAAAATCATGAGCCTCGGCCTGTTTGGCGGCGGCTAACACTTCTTCGTCGGTGGCAGAGTTGCGGCCATAGGCAATGTTTTCGCGTATGCTGCGGTGTAGCAGTGAGGTGTCTTGTGTCACCATACCTATATGTGCGCGCAAACTCTCTTGTTCTACCTGTTTGATATTTTGGCCATCAATAATAATTTCGCCGCCCTGTATATCGTGAAAGCGCAGCAGCAAATTAACCAGGGTAGATTTGCCCGCACCCGAGCGGCCCACCACGCCAACTTTTTCACCGGGCTTAATAGACAGGTTTAATTTGTTAAAGACTTGCGCCTCATTTTTTCCATAGAAAAAATCCACATCGCGCAATTCTATAGCGCCCTGTGCTACTTGCAGAGGCTGGGCGTCGCGGCTGTCTTGTACCAAGCGGGGTTGCGATAAGGTGTTGCGGCCATCAGCCACGGTACCTATGTTTTCAAATAGGCTGCTGACCTCCCACACTATCCACTGCGACATGCTGTTTAGCCTTAGCACCAAGCCTATGGCGATGGCGATAGCGCCTACACTTACCGCCTCTTTGCTCCATAACCAAATACACAGTGCCGCCATGGTAAACACTAGCAAATAGTTAATACACTGTATGCTGATGTTAATGCCCGTGCCCAAACGCATTTGCTGGTATACGGTTTGTAAAAATTCGCTCATGCTGCTTTGGGCGTAGTCTGACTCTTGCTTGCTATGGGAAAATAATTTTACCGTGGCAATATTGGTGTAACTATCAACGATGCGGCCAGTCATTTCGGCACGGGCATTGGCTTGTTCGGTAGAGACGGTTTTTAATCGTGGCACAAAATAAACCTGCACCAGAATATAGAGCAGTAACCAAACCATTAGTGGGATGATAAGTAAAATATCTAAGCTAAAAATAGTGACAAAGATGGTGGCAAAGTACACCAACACATAGGTTAGCACGTCTAATAATTTCATTACCGTTTCGCGTACGGCTAATGAGGTTTGCATCACCTTAGTGGCCAGGCGGCCGGCAAAATCGTGTTGGTAAAAAGCTATGCTTTGGCCCAGTAAATAACGGTGGGTTTGCCAGCGTATGGCCATGGGGTAGTTGCCCAATAGCGATTGGTGCATCAATGCCGAGTGCAGTAAGGCTAACAGTGGTAAGGCAACTAAGACTACCAGTGCCATTAGGGTTAAACGGTCAGCGTCTTCTGTTAGCAATTGGCTGGGGGTTTTGGCGGCCATTAAGTCTACTAACTCACCCATAAAGCCAAATAAGGATACTTCTAATATGGCCAGGCAGGCCGTTAATAAGGCCATGGCGATTAAAGGCAGCTCCATGCCACGGGTGTAATGGCGGCAAAAAGCAAACAAGCCGTGGGGAGGTTGTTGTGGCGCTTGCGGAGGAAAGGGTTTGGTTAAACGCTCGAAAAAGCTAAACATGAAAAAGCTGGCCTGTCGCTGTTTGCTGGAGGCGAAATATTAACAGAAACGGCCGCGACTAGCCTGAGTAATTTTTGTAATTAAGCCGTTTTTAACGGCTTTTATTGCTAGGCCAAGTGGGCTTAGATCGAGCTAGGGCTATAGGGCCCTCGCTCGATCTAAGTTTGCTATTTATCGTCCAGTGCAGGGTCCAGGCCGCGATAATTGCGCAGTGCTCCGGTAAATCCTATGTCAGCATTTTTATCGGCTGCCTGAGTGTTGCGGTACCAACTGGGCAAGGATTTAAATGCGTAATTCATACCGTAGTCCAAGGCGATTTGGCCGGGGTCTTGCGGTATGTTTCCGGGGCGGTTTTGGAACCAGCGCATAAAATCGGCACTGGCGGTTTGGTGGTATACCAGCTCTTTATCGCCAGGGGCCGAGGGCGGCACGACTTTGCAGTTAGCTGGTATTGCCTGATCACATTGGGCAAAGGTCGGTGTGCAGCTATCGCCGCTGCAGCTGGAGGGCGAGGGTAGCAAAAAAGACTTCATAGTGTATTCGGCAGAGCCATGACAGCCCATGCACGATGACATGGCATAACGTTTAGGGGCTACCAACGCTAAACTGCCATCAGTTTTTAATACCACCGCGTCTATATCCACCGCGCCGTCGTTGGGCCCAGATAGGCGCCCACCCCAGCCCAAGGTTTCTTTGGCGTATAAGGGGGCGGCGGGGTTAATCCAGGTTTCTGCCAGTGCCGGGCAGCCGTTTTTGACAGTGTAATCACAAAACTGCGGTGAATTAATATTGGGGTCGTTACCCCACATAGCACCCAGCGGTACCATCTTGTCCCAGTTATCGCCGGGGGCATTTTTATCGTATACCAAGGTGGTAAACACCCACTGGCTTTGGGGCGATGATTGGCTGTCTTTAACAATAATGTCGAACTGAAAAAACTGCACGTCCATCATCTGGCGCGGGCTGCTGCCATCGTTGTTGGCATATATAGTTACTGGGTAAGCGCCAGCCATGGGCGGCCACGTACTGGCATCGGCGGTGGTGAAGGCAGGCTTTACAATAATGCCGCCCTCTGGAAATTGCGCGCCGCCAGCCGCTAAGCCCGGCATGGGATTTGTGCCACTGCTGCCCCATACATTGTTTAGGCTAACCGCCGCTACGCTATCGTAATACACCGCTACATGGGTGGTCATTTCGGCGCTGAGTTTGGATTGCGGAAACATCGCAGGGGGAAACGTAGAGCCTATGTAGCTGCCGCGTATAGGGTCGCGTATATCACTTAGCCAAGGCTGGTTATACCAACCCGCTTTGGCTGGCTGCCAGTTAGGGTAATCGTAAATCAGCTGACGCATGTCTTTAGCGATGGCAGCCTTTAGCGCTAGGGTGTATTGCTGGGCGTTGTTAACGTTGATGCGCGAGCTATTAATGGCTTGTTGCCAGGCTGTGGGCAGGGGCTGAGTATAGGCTGCGGGGTAATTGTGGCTAAGGCTAAATAATGGCCCTTGGTAATTAGGTGGTGGGGGCGGTAGTTGCCACGGGCCTTGCTGCTGAGAGCTGGCCATATTGCTGTTGCTTTTAATGGGCGGGGAGGCTGGAGCTTGATCTTTACTGCAGGCGCTAAGCGCCAATAAGCTAGCCAGTGATAAAGCCCATAAAGGCTTAAGGGATAACATCTGTGTTGTATTCATAACTACTCCTTAGTTATTTATTGTTGTGTTTTAGTGGTGGTTAAAATCCTGTGTTGAGTGATAGGTGTGGTAGCTTTGGAAACAGGCAGTTCGCTGCCTTCGGCTCATACTAGCAACTGTGTTTGACTATGCAAGCCACAGCAGCCGCAGCGCTATGGCCAGGGTAGTGAGCAGCAGTAGGGGTTTAATAATGCGGCTGCCCTTGCTGATGACTAGATTAGAACCCAGCCTGGCTCCCAGTATTTGCGTGGCTGCCATGCATAGGCCTATAGCCCATAACACCTGCCCGCTAAACATAAAAATAATTAACGAGCTTAAATTACTCACTAAGACTAGCGGCTTGGCATGGGCGGTGGCTTTGCTGAGTTTGTAACCCAGTAGGCTGGCAAATAGCAGGGCGGCAATGGCCCCCATGCCAGGGCCAAAAAATCCACCGTATAAACCTATACCCGCACCGCTGATTAAGGTAAAGCTGGGTGCCGAAATTTTAGCGGGTTTATCGGTATCGCCTAAGTTGGGCGACAGCCAAGTGTATAAGGCTATGCCAATTAAAAAATACGGCAGCAGCTGCGCTAAGGTTTGATTGGACAGCTGTTGCACCCCCCAGGTGGCCAGTGCGCTAAAAACGGCAACAATGGCCATGGCAGGGGCAATGCTTTTTAGATCTATATACCCTTTTTGAAAAAAGTTAATCGATGATGACAGGGTGCCAAAAACACTTTGGCATTTATTGGTCGCTAGCGCCTGCAGCGGTGGCACCCCCGCCCACAATAAAATTGGCAGGGTCAGCAGGCCACCGCCACCGGCAATGGCGTTTAAAAAGCCCGCAACAAAACCGGTGCCGGCAAATAAAACATATAAACTGAGTGAGAGTTCGATAATAGCCAGCCCGCATAATTGAGAAAGGCGCGAGTATAGCCTGCTCAGCTTGCCGGGTTAATAATAATTACCCACTTACAGCAACTCATGGCCCCATAAGCCAGCCGCCACCCACCACATAAATAGGCACACCGACAGGTCCAGCACTCGCCACGACCAGCTATTAGCAAATAAAGGCGCCAAAAAATGCGCGCCAAAAGCCAAGCTGTAAAACCAAATAATGGAGGCCATAGCCGCGCCCACAATAAAGCTGGTTTGCGCTACACCGTGAAACTGGCCGCCCACGCTGCCGATTAACATCACGGTATCCAAGTAAACGTGGGGGTTGAGCAGGCTCATGGCCAAGGTAGTGATAATGGCGGCTTTAAAGGTGATGGACGGACGCTCTTCTACTTGTAGGCTATGAGGGAATAATGCCCGCCACAAAGCCATGCAACCATAGGCCACTAAAAAGCTAATACCAAACCACAGCGCGCCCTTTAAAAACAGCGGGTACTGCTGGATAAGCAGGCCCATGCCCAATACGCCCACGGTGATTAACAAGGCATCTATTACAGCGCACACGCTGGCTATGCCTACGGCATGCTGGCGGCGCAGGGCGTAGCTCAATACAAAGGCATTTTGACTGCCTATGGCAATAATTAAGCCGGCGCTAGTGAGCAGGCCGGTTTGCCAGGCGTTAAGTATTACGGGGTCTAACAACATATCAGGCTCTAAAGGTTTGCATATGGGAGCGGGCAGTGTATAAGGATTGGCGGCAGCAGAAAATCTAATATTTTTAATCTTGCATTAGAGATTCTAATTAACGAGATCTATAAAGGGTGAGGCCATGGCAGCACTAGAAATCAAGCAATTACTGGCCCTGGTAGCGGTGGTAGAGGAGCAAAGCTTTGAAAAAGCCGCCTTGCGCTTACATGTTACCCAGTCGGCGATCTCCCAGCGTATCAAGCAGCTGGAAGAGCAGCTGGGCCAGCCCTTGCTTAAGCGCGGCACACCTATGGTGGTGACGGCCTCTGGCCAAAAGGTGCTGCGCTATGCCAAACAAGTAGAGCTATTACAGGGCGAGTTGTTACAAGAGCTAGGTTATGGCGAGCTCAAATCTACCCGCTTGAGCATAGCCATCAATGCCGATAGCTTAGCCGCGTGGTTTTTAGAGGCCATACAGCCTTTAATAGAACAGCAGGATTTGTTGATAGAGCTAAAGGTCGACGATCAGGAAAAAACCCACGAGTTTTTAAAAAGTGGCGAGGTGTTGGGTTGTATCAGCTCCAGCGACTCAGCGATGCAGGGCTGCGACTGCCAGTACTTAGGCGATATGCGCTATTTGTGCGTAGCCAGCGAGCGCTTTTATCAGCGTTATTTCCCCCAAGGGGTGAGCGCTGCGGCTTTTAAGCAGGCGCCCGCGGTGGATTTTAGCCACAGTGATGAGATGCAAAGCCGATACCTAGCACGTTATTTTCAGCTGCAGCAGCACGACTACCCCCAGCATCACATACCCTCCTCCGAAAAATATGTAGAGTTTATAGGCCGGGGGCTGGCCTGGGGGCTGGTGCCCGAAATGCAATTTCAGCAGTTTTCCAGGGATTATGAGCTGCGCGATATCAACCCCGGTAAAGCGATAAGCGTACCGCTGTATTGGCATAGCTGGAATGTGAAATCCAGCTTAATCGCACAGTTGTCAGAAACCTTGCAGGGTTATGCGCAAAAAGCGCTACGCTAAAAAAGTTAAAAAAATGTATAGACATAGACGTGTACTAGAACGTAATAGTCTATGCTGTAAAGCAATGTGGCTAGGGTGTTTGTCGCTAGCCGCATGTTGAAGATCAGCAACTCGCAAACTAATAAGAGAGTTATTTATTGTGGATACCACTACCGTCGCCCCCATGACTAAAACCGAATTTAGCAGCAGCTTAAATGAGCTGATTGCAAAAAAATTGAAGGCCAAAGAGGCCAAGGCCGTACAGAGCTTCGCCCAGCACTATTATGCTCTGACACCACTATCCGAATTAGAGGGGCGGGAGTGGGATGACCTGTTTGGCATAGTCTACGGCTGGTGGAATTTTATCCAAAATTACAAGCGCAAAGCCCCCAGCATTACAGTATTTAACCCTACGGTGAGTGAGCACAGCTGGAAGTGCGGCCATACCGTTATTATGGCGCAAATGCGCGACATGCCTTTTTTAGTTGATTCCTTACGCATGGAAATCAACCGACGCAATATTGCCATCCATAGTATCAGCAGCTCGGTATTAACCATGGTTAGGGATGGCAAGGGTGAGCTGTTAGAGGTACTGCCCAACAATGACCATACTAAAAGCAGCAAGGGCCGCCGGGTAGCCAAAGAAGCCCTGATGTATTTTGAAATCAACCTACATACCTCTGAGCAGGAAATGAAACAGCTCACCAAAGCTTTAGGGGATGTGGTTAAAGAGGTGGCGTTGGCGGTAGATGATTATCAGCCGGTACTAGAGCAAGTACAAAGCACCATAGCCAATCTCAGTTTGGCTAAAGCGGCTACCGATAAAATTAAAGAGGATATCTCCGAGAGTAGCGAGTTTTTGCAGTGGATGGCCGATGGCTACTTTACCTTTTTAGGCTATTCAGAATATGAGTTTTACACCGTTAAAGGCAAAAAATATTTACGCGAAGTAACCGATAGCCGCTTGGGCTTATTTAAATGCGATAAAAAAACGGACAAAAGCATAGCCGTAGACGATTTTAATCCCGGTATGACTCGCCACCACTTATCGACCCAGGCAATTGCTTTTTCAAAGTCGTCGGTGCGCTCTAGAGTACATAGGCCGTCCTACTCTGACTATATTGTTGTTAAAAAATACGATAGCAAAGGCAACGTCTGTGGTGAGTGCCGCTACTTAGGTTTATATACCTCGCCTGTTTACCTGTTGAGCCCCACCAAAATACCCCTAATCAGAAAAAAATATGATGAGGTTATTAAACGCTCAGGCATGGACCCCAATAGCTATGAGGGCAAGCTGTTAAGACAAACCTTGGAAACTTTTCCTAGGGATGAGCTATTTCAAAGTGGCAGTAGTGAACTGTATGAAACCGCTCTAGAAACAGCTTTTATTAATGAGCGCCATATGGTGCGCTTATTTATGCGTAAAGATAGTTATGGCAAGTTTGTAACCAGCACCGTCTATGTGCCCAGGGATGTATTTAGCTCAGACATTAGAAAACAAATACAGCAGCTAATCAGCAAAGAAATAGAGGCAGAGGAAAATGAATTTACCACCCATTTCTCCGAATCTATCTTAGTAAGAAGTCATATCGTTTTTAAGGTTAACCCCGATAAACCGGTAAATTATGATGTTAAGGCGCTAGAGCAAAAAATCATTGATCTGACTCGCACTTGGAATGATCACTTGTTAGATGCTCTGTGTGCCACCCATGGTGAAGAGAAAGGCACCAATCTTTATAATGATTACAGCACAGCATTTAGAAGTTCCTATAAAGAAAACTTTGATGCCCAGTTAGCGGTAGATGATATAGAGATTATAAATACCATTAACGACAACAATAAGTTAGCAATGAGTTTTTACCAGTATCAAGGTGCTGATGAAGATGACTTGCGCTTTAAGGTATTTAGCGTCGATGATGTGGTCGAACTATCCGACGTAGTCCCCGTATTAGAAAATTTAGGTTTGCGGGTGGTGGGTGAGCACCCTTACAAAGTAACCCGTAAAGATGGCAGTACTATATGGATACATGATTTCTTCTTAGTGTTTGGCTTGCCGGTTAGTGTTGATGTTGAAGTGGCAAAAAGCACTTTCCAAGAGGCGTTTGCAGCAGTGTGGTTTGGCGAATCCGATAGTGATGCCTTTAACCGCTTAGTATTGGGCGCGCGTTTAAACTGGCGTGAAGTGGCATTGCTAAGAACCTATGCCAATTACATGAAACAAACCATGTTCAACTTCCCCAAAAGCTATCTGGCTAATACCCTGTCTAACCACTTAGATATTACCCGTAATTTGGTAGCACTGTTTAAATCCATGTTTGACCCGCGGGTTAATCGCCTAACAGAAAAAAGCAGCGATCGCATAGAGCGCCTAAAAGAAAAAATAGAATCGGCTTTAGAGTCAGTAGATAACCTGGACGAGGATAGAATTTTTCGCCGCTACTTAGAGATGATTAGCGCTACCCTAAGAACCAACTTTTACCAAGACGACAGTGAAGGCAAGCATAAACCTTACATCTCTATAAAGCTTAGCCCTAAAAAAATTAGCAATATACCCGAGCCGCGGCCACTGTATGAAATTTTTGTGTATTCGCCGCGGGTAGAAGGTGTGCATTTGCGTGGGGGTAAAGTGGCCAGGGGTGGCTTGCGCTGGTCTGACCGTTTGCAAGATTATCGCACCGAAGTATTAGGTTTAGTTAAAGCCCAACAGGTAAAAAATGCCGTCATCGTGCCCAGTGGTGCCAAGGGTGGCTTTGTCGCCAAGCAGCTGCCTACCGAGGGCGGTAGGGAAGCCTTTATGAAAGAGGGCATAGCCTGCTACAAAATGTTTATACGCGGCCTGTTAGATGTGACTGATAATTTATCCGAAGGCGGCGTGGTGCCTCCAGAGCAAGTGGTGCGCATGGATAAAGACGACCCCTATTTAGTCGTCGCGGCTGATAAAGGCACGGCAACTTTCTCCGACATAGCCAATAGCCTGTCGGCGGAATACGGCTTTTGGTTGGGTGATGCTTTTGCTTCCGGCGGTAGCCAGGGCTATGACCATAAGGGCATGGGTATTACCGCACGTGGTGCATGGGTATCAGTGCAGCGCCACTTTAAAGAGAAGGGCTTAAATGTACAAACCGAAGACTTTAGCGTTATAGGCATAGGCGATATGGCCGGCGATGTGTTTGGTAATGGCATGTTAATGTCCGAGCATATTAAATTGGTGGCCGCCTTTAACCATATGCATATTTTTATAGACCCCGATCCCGATCCAGCCAAAAGCTTTATCGAGCGCCAGCGTTTATTTAATACGCCGGGCACCAATTGGGAGGACTACAATAAAAAATTAATATCCAAGGGCGGGGGTATTTTTAATCGCTCGGCAAAATCGCTGACTATTACTAAAGAGATGCGCGCCACTTTTGCGATTAAAGAAAAGTCGCTAACCCCCACCGATTTAATTAACCGCTTATTAAAGGCGCCAGTAGATTTAATTTGGAATGGCGGCATAGGTACCTATGTTAAATCTGCCAAGGAAAGCCACGCCGAGGTTGGTGATAAAGCCAACGATAACCTGCGGGTTAATGGTAATGAACTGCGCTGTAAGGTGTTTGGTGAGGGCGGTAACTTAGGTTTAACGCAGTTGGGTCGTATAGAGTTTTGCTTAAATGGCGGAGCCTGTAATACCGACTTTATCGACAACTCTGCCGGGGTGGATTGCTCTGACCATGAGGTCAATATCAAAATTCTGCTAAATGAAATTGTTGCCAAAGGCGGTATGACAGAAACGCAACGCAATAAGCTCTTGGTAAAAATGACCGATAATGTTTCTGAAATGGTGTTAGCCAATAACTACAGGCAAACCCAGGCCATTAGTTTGGCCGAGCATCAGGGGCGGCATAGGGTAGGCGAATACAGACGATTTATTATCGAGCTAGAAGAGGCGGGGCAGCTTAGTAGAGAGTTAGAGTTTTTGCCTAGCGATGAAGAGCTTAGCGAGCGCTATAGTGAAAATAAACTACTGACCAGGCCAGAGCTGTCAGTATTGATTTCCTACGCCAAAGTGCAATTAAAAGAATCGCTAAGCCAGTCGGATGTTAGCAACGATCCCTATGTGGTGAAGTATGTGGAAAATGCTTTTCCCACGGCACTGCGCAAAAAATACAATGACAATATTTACGCTCATCGCCTGCGCAAAGAAATTGTTGCCACCCAAGTTGCCAACGATATGGTCAATATTATGGGTATTACATTTTGCCAGCGCTTAATGGCCGCCACAGGTTGCAAGCCCGGCCATGTCGCCAAAGCTTATATTACCGCTAAAGATATTTACCACTTAGAAGACTGGTGGAGCGAAATTGAAAAGCTGGATTATGAGATTGCTGCCGATTTGCAAATGACCTTGATGGGACGCATATCTACCAGAGTACGCAGAGCCACGCGTTGGTTCTTGCGTAATCGTCGCGGCAGCTTAAATCCGCAGCAAGAGCGCGATGCGTTTGAAAAACCCTTGCATGAAATCATAGAGGTAATGCCCGGCTTATTACGCGGCGAGCAGAAAAAGCTATGGCAAAAAGAATATGACGAACTAAAAGAGCAGGGCCTTAGCGATGCTATGGCACGCAGGGCGGCCTCGCCCATTATCCAATCGGGTTTAAATATGGTTGAAGCCGCTAGGTTGAGTGGCGAAAGCGCTACCCGCGTCGCCGAAACCTATTTTAGTTTAGGTGACCGCTTAGGCTTCCATTGGTTTGCTGGCCAAATTTCAGAAGTAGGAGTAGAGAACTACTGGCAAGCCATGGCCAGAGAAGCCTTTATGGATGATCTGGAATCGCAGGTGCGCACCATCGTAGTATCAGTGCTTAACTGCGCTAGGTCAGAGCAGGACGTCGATGAAGCCATAGATCAATGGCAGCAACAACACCGCTTGTTAGTCGAGCGCTGGCTGCATATGATTAATGAGCTTAAAAACGCCACCGGCACTGACTTTGCGATGTTTTCTGTGGCCCTGCGTGAGCTGTTGGACTTGGCGCAGGTCAGCCATCACTGTCGTATAGACGATGCCAAAAGTAAAAAGTAAATTGCGACTAAGGCCAAGGATGGCAGTAACAAAATAAATATGAAGTAATACTACTATGGACCCACTTTCTCAAGCTGTACTGGGGGCGACCGCAGCGCAAACCATAGGCGATAAAAAAAACTTAGCTAAAGCCACCGTCATAGGTGCGTTGGCAGGTATGGCTGCCGATTTAGATGTGCTGATAAATTCCCCCAGCGATAGCTTATTGGCGCTGGAGTATCACCGTCATTTTAGTCACTCCTTAATTTTTATACCGCTGGGGGCTTTAATCTGCGCCTTGCTACTTTATGCGCTATTGGGTCGCTATTGGCAGCTGCGTTTTAAGCCTACGTATTTATATTGCTTGCTGGGTTATGCTACTCACGGTTTGCTGGATGCTTGCACTTCCTATGGCACGCAACTGCTATGGCCATTTAGCAACTATAGAGTCTCTTGGGATATTATTTCTATTATCGACCCCTTGTTTACCCTGCCCTTATTGATATTAATAGTGCTGGCGGCTAAGCGTAAGCAGCGAGCTTTTGTTTATTGTGCTGTGGCATGGTGCGCCATGTATTTAAGTTTGGGGGTGCTGCAGCATGAGCGCGCTATGCTGGTAGCCAATGATTTAATTAGCAAGCGTGGCCATAGCGCCAACCATATTGAGGTTAAACCCAGTTTTGCTAATTTATTAGTGTGGAAAATAATTTATCAAAGTGATGACCATTACTACGTGGCGGCAACCAGGCTGGGTATTAGCAGTAAAGTGTGGCCCGGGGAAAGCATCAGGCGCTTGGATAGGCAGCGTGACTTAGCCTGGCTGGATAACGCTAGCCAACAAGCTAAAGATATAGAGCGCTTTCGTTGGTTTTCGGCGGGCTTTATCGCCCTAGACCCGAATAACCCCTATCAAATTATTGATATGCGTTACTCTATGCTGCCCAATAAAATTGCCCCGCTATGGGGTATACGTTTAAACCCTAATGCAGCTGCAAATGAGCATGTGCAGTTTTATGCTGAACCCAGAAAGGCCAGCCCCAGAGCGGCCCCTTTATGGCAAATGATTAAAGAATAGCAGTATCGCTTAATAACAAAAAACAGGATGTTGTATGCGCATAATCATAATGACCAGCCTCTTTTTGCTGGCGGTGCCTATAGCCATGGCGGGTATTTATAAGTGGGTAGATGAGCAGGGGCGGGTACATTTTTCCGATCAAAAACCCAAAGCGGCTAGCTATGAAGATATAGAAAGCCGCTTGTTTGGCCGCGGTAATGTTTTTAAAAGCACTGTTAAAGATCAGCAAAGCCAGTTACTGGCGAACCTTGGCGACAAAATTACAGCTGGGGTGCCACAGCAAACAGATCTGTTTTTTGTAGGCTTTGCCGGTGACGCCAAACAAAATGTATTTATGAAAGAAACCCTATACGCTAAAAATTTATTTGATAGCAGCTTTCAAACCAGCGGCCGCTCTATTGCCCTGATTAATAATAGCCAAACCACAGCTCACTATTTAGTGGCCAGCAACCATAATCTAGCGCGGGTGCTCAAGGCCGTAGGCGAAAAGATGGACGAGGAGGACATACTGTATTTGTACCTAACCTCCCACGGCTCTAAAGAACATAAGTTGTCGGTAGACTTTCCCCCGCATACGGTAAAAGATTTTGGTGGCCATGAAATACGGCGCATGCTGGATGAGGCCGGGATTAAATGGCGTATAGTGGTTGTGTCAGCCTGTTACTCAGGGGGTTTTATAGAGCCACTTAAAAACGACTATAGCGTGATTGCCACCGCCGCCGATGCTGTTAATACATCCTTTGGTTGTGCTGATAACCGCGATTTCACCTTTTATGGTGAGGCCCTGTATAAACGGCAAATGTCCATAGGGGTAGGTGTGCTAGAAGCGCTGGATGGCGCGCGACCTATTATTCAGTCCATGGAGGCACAGATCAATGTGACGCACTCCAATCCCCAGTATTGGCTGGGGCGCGAGGCCAGGCAAAAGCTAGTGACTGAGCCGCGTTTGCAGGGGCGTTAAGTTTGCTGGTATCACCCTGTTAGGGGGGGGGATTGCTTGCGGCGCTAGCCTAAACAAATAGCTCCCGTTCCGCTAATAGGCTACAGGCTGATACACAGGCCAGCGTTGGCACTATCTGTTAAACTGCCGCGCCTACAGAGTTGATCACCGTCAAAGGGGCATATGCTGGCCATGTTAAGAGTTGTACTGCTATTTTTAGTTTGCGTCACTGTGGCGCAGGCGGCTTCCCCGGTATGGAAAATCTCGCAAGGCGATAAGCAACTCTATATCGCCGGCACCGTGCATGTACTGGCACAACAGGATTACCCGCTGCCTAAACCCTTTGAGCTAGCTTATGAGGCCGCGACTACCCTGGTATTTGAAACCGATATGGCGGCCATGCAAGGGCTGGCGTTTCAACAGGCCCTGTTACAGGCCATGAGCTATCATGACGGCCGCAGCTTAAAAACTGTGTTAGAGCCTGCTACCTATCAGGCGCTGGCCAGCTTTGCCAGCAGCAGAGGCGTGGCCTTAGAGGCCATGGATCCATTCAAACCCGCTATGGCGGTTATGACGCTAACCCTGGTAGAGCTTAAGCGTTTGGGGCTAGGTGAAGCGGGTGTGGATGCCTATTATTATGCCAAGGCGCTTAGCGATAATAAAAACACCGGCCATTTGGAAAGTGTAAACCAACAGCTATCGTTTATTGCCACCATGGGCCAGGGCCGTGAAGATGAATTTGTGCAGTACTCACTTAATGATATAGAGACCCTGCCCGAGATGATGCGCCAGCTTAAGCAGGCTTGGGCGCAGGGTGATTTAGCTACCCTCAACCGTATTGCCTTACTGCCCTTGCAGCAGCAATTCCCGGCGATTTATCACAGCTTGATAGTGCAGCGCAATCAAGCCTGGATGGAGCCCATACTATCCCTATTGGATTCCGCCCCCACCGAGCTGGTGTTGGTAGGGGCTCTACACCTAGTCGGTGAAGATGGCTTGCTTGAACAGTTAGCCAAAAAGGGTTATACAGTAGAGGCTCTAAAGTAAAACTATAACAATAAAACTAAGTAAGAAGCAGACCCCCCATGACAGATAGAGAAGCTATTATTGACCATACTCGCAGTTGGGGTAGGGCGTATTTAAATGGCGATATAGATGAAATTCTTAGTCACTACAGTGACGACGCCCTAATGATTACCTTTGACGGCATTATTGCCAAAGGTCACGACAAAATACGCAGCATTTATGAGCTGTGGCTGAAAGTCGGTAATCCCTTAGAGCTCAACTACGAAACCGTTGATGTTGTGGTCAACGGCGATATGGCCTATCACGTTTTAAAATGGCACGGCATATTTCAAGAGCCCTATGGCAATGAGATGATGTGCGGCGCTTGCCAGTCCATCCTGAGGCGGCAAGACAATGGCCAATGGCTGTGGGTGTCAGAGGTGGTCTGTGCCGATATAGACTCCATAGAGGTATTAGATACCTTGCCTAACATTAGTGCTGATTTAAACGTGATTTAAACCCCGTCCTCTTTTTAATTTTGCTATAGCTGGTTACGGCTTATAGGCGTTTACTCGTCTACTATCTAAGGCAGCAGTATTGATAGCAATACTGCTAGGCCATATAGCCCTGCGCGATAGCAAGGCAATAGCTAGCATAAAAGGAAGAGGGCAAGCGATGAAACAGTATAAAACGCTAAGTTTTTTATTAGGTCTATTGTGTTGTTGGCCACTGGTGAGCACTGCGCAAAGCGTTGTAAGCCACAGCCAACAGCAGGCCTTAACAATATTGCGCGACAGCGTGGCCATGCGCACCGTGGCGGGCCACGGCAAGGTACCAGAATTGGCGCAGTATTTAACGCAACAATTACTGAGTGCCGGTTTTCAACAACAAGATATAACACTAATACCGGTAGCCGATACTGTCGCCTTGGTGGCGCGCTATAGAGCCAAGCCCGGCGCTAGCCAAAAACCTATATTGTTGTCAGCCCATATGGATGTGGTGGATGCCAAGCCAGAGGATTGGTTGCGCGACCCCTATACGCTTACCGAAGAGGCGGGCTATTTTTTTGGCCGCGGTGTAGCTGATAATAAATTTGCCGTGTCGGTGTTAACCGCCACTTTTATGCGTTTAAAATCCGAAGGCTACCAGCCTAGCAGAGATTTAATCTTGGCTTTTTCTGGCGATGAAGAAACCTTGATGCATACCACCCAGGCCTTGGCCGGTGAGTATCGCCATCTTATTGATGCCGAATATGCCATTGTGGCCGATGGTGGCGGTGGCCTGCTGAGTGAGCAGGGCGAGGCCGTTTCTTTCACCATAGACACCGCAGAAAAAACCTATGCCAGTTTTACTGTTACGGCAACTAACCCCGGCGGCCACAGCTCGCTGCCCAGAAAAGATAATGCCATTTATGATTTAGCCAAGGCCTTAGTGAAGTTAGATGAATTTCAGTTTCCTGTGATGGAAAGCGAACTGACCCGCGAGTTTTTTCGTCAAACCGCGCCGCTAATTGGCGGCGAAGTTGGCAAGGCCATGAACGACTTTGTGCGCGGCGTGAACAAGGCACAAGCAATAACCGTGTTGCGCAGTAAACCAGAATACATAGGCAGTTTAGGGACTACCTGTGTGGCAACCTTATTATCGGCTGGCCATGCCGAAAACGCGCTGCCGCAATCGGCCACCGCTACGGTTAATTGCCGTATTTTCCCCGGTGTTAGCGTAAACGATACCTTGCAAACCTTAAAACAAGTGGTAGCCAATGAGCATTTACAGTGGCAGGTATTGGATCAGCCTAAAGTCAGTGATGCCTCACCCTTGCGCAAAGATGTATTCGACGCCGTCGCCAGAGCCATACACCCCTACTTTCCCGATTTGCCTATTATCCCCCACATGGCTTCGGGGGCATCCGATGCCTTACATTTTCGCGCGGCAGGTATACCTTGCTATACCCTCTCTACTATTTTTCAAAAATCATCCGACGAATTTGCTCATGGCTTAAATGAACGGGTAGCCGTGCATAACTTACCCAGAGCCATGGGTATTTGGTATGCACTGCTAAAAGATATTAGCCAATAGCAATAGCGCTGCGCACTTATTAACAAGGAACTATAAATATGATGAACAAAATAATCGCTTTAAGTTTTGTGTTGCTGGCGCCCTCTCTATTGTGGGCAGAGTCCGCACCGAAAGTGGCTATGCAAGTGGCCGACCTTAATCGCATAGTGGATGTGAGTGCGCCTAGCTTTTCTCCCGATGGCAGCCAATTGGTGTATGTGACTAACAGGGTTAATGGCGACATAGACAAATACCAAAGTGATATATGGACGGTGCTCTATCAAGGCGGTAAAGCCAAACAGCTGACCCACACTGAAGAACGCAGCGAATGGTCACCGCAATACAGCCCCGATGGTAAACACATTGCTTTTTTAGCCAGCGATAAAGATGACGACAGCACTCAGCTTTTTATGATGAAAGCCAGTGGTGGCAGTGTTAAACAGTTAACGCATATAGTTGGCGGGGTAGTGGCCTTTGATTGGGCCCCCGACAGCCAGCGCTTGGTGTTGTCGGCCTGGGCCAATGAGCCACAACCTAATAAAGCAGGCACCGCGCCGCCTATAGTGATAGATAGATTTCAATTTATGTTAGATGAAGTGGGCTATTTAACGACGCAACGCAGCCACTTATTTATTGTTAATGTTAAAAACAAAAAACTAAGCACGCTACTGGCTGGCAATCAGGATTACTGGATGCCGGTGTGGTCGCCAGATGGCCAGTGGATAGCCTATGTCACTAAAGACCCAAATAAAACAAATTTAGATGCCGACCGCCATGCCGATAGCGATGTATTTATTGTGCAGGCTAACGCTACGAATGGCAGTGTTGTGCCGCAGCGTATCAGCCAAGCTACAGCCACCGATGTGGACCCCTATTGGGCCTCACCACCGCAATGGTCGCCCGATAGCCAGCAATTGGTTTGGCTAACCAGCAACGAAAGTAAATGGTTTTTCTATGCCCCCAGTCAGCTGAGTGTGGCCAATATCAATACTAAAAAAGTTCGCCAGTTGGCGCGCATAGATAGGTTTTTTTACCTGCCCAAGTGGTCGCCCGATGGCCAGTCTATTTATGCCTTAATTGAGCAAGACCGATACACCAGCCTGGCTAAAATAGATGCCAGCAGCGGCAGTATTGATTACTTAAATAAAGCTGAGCACTTCACTATGGATTACGATATTGCCAGCCAAGGCCATATCGCGCTGTTAAACAGCAACCCGCAGCGGCCCTTTGAAATCATGGCATTGGATAAAGCCATGCGGCCATTAAGCCATCACAATGCTTGGCTGCAAGAGCGGCAATTAGCAAGCACCCAAGCCTTTAGTTTTAACAACCAAGGCCATGAGATAGGCGGCCTATTAATGCTGCCTTTGAATTATCAAGCCGGGCAGCCGGTGCCTACTATTTTTCGTATACACGGCGGCCCAGTTTATCAATTTAGCCATGAGTTTATGAGTGATTGGCAAATCTACGCCGCTAAAGGTTACGCGGTAGTGGGCATCAACCCGCGCGGCTCTTCAGGCAAGGGTTTTGATTTTTCCAAAGCCATTTATGCCGACTGGGGCAATGTCGATGCCAGTGATATATTGGCGGGCAGTGATTATTTAATACAGCAAGGCATAGTCGATAAAAACCGTATGGGCATAGGCGGTTGGAGCTACGGTAGTATGCTAAGTAATTATGTTATTGCCAGCGATACCCGATTTAAAGCGGCAGTGAGTGGTGCTGGCACCGCCAATATTTTTGGCACCTACGGCCACGATCAATACAGCAGAGAGTATGAATACGAACTGGGCACCCCCTGGCATAATAGTGAAAATTATCAGCGGGTGAGCTTTCCATTTTTACAGGCGGATAAAATCACCACGCCTACCTTATACCAATGCGCCGAAAAAGATTTTAACGTGCCTTGTTTAGGTGCAGAGCAAATGTACCAGGCCTTAAAATCTTTAAACATCGCCACCCAGTTGGTGATTTATCCCGGTCAGTATCACAGCCTGACTGTGCCCAGTTATCTGATTGACAGAATGCAGCGCAATCTCGCTTGGTACGATAAATACCTGCGGCATTAATCATCTTTTAAGTACTGACTATTAAACAGGCCTTAGCGATAAGGCCTGTTTTTTTATAGGGCTTTCTGGCCCTACTCACAACAGTAAACTGGTTCTATGCGTCAGTTTCGCCCTTGCTAGTATTTACTGGCCCTGAGTTTGTTATTGGCTGTGGCTATCACAAATTCAGGTTAGGGGGATAAGTACCAGCAGCAAGCAGAATATTTTTAGCCCCCTCTATGTTTAGCCCGCGCAGGACGGCAAGGCTGTAATGCACAGCAATATCAATCACAGATTGGGGATAATAATGAATACAACACTCTTTAATTCCTGTTTGTTACTGGCATCGTGCACCATTTTGCCGGTATCCGCAGATATACATGAAGACTTTGAAGACGGCGACTTTAACGGTTGGCAAACCACCGGCACGGTGGCCATTAACAGCACTAAGGCGATAGGTAATTACTCTATGCGCTTAAAAGGTGGTGCCAGCGCCGAGCGCAGCTTTGCCGCCGATGGTGATGTTAGCGTAGCACTGGCCGCCACCAGTTTAGAAACCGGTGATTACTGCGATGTTTATGTTTCTGAGGACGGTCAAAACTGGGGCAGCTCATTAATCAATTTAAATAAAAACCAAGACAATGGAGTTTTTACCAGCGCCACCACAACGACCTCAGGCGGAACAACCTATATACGCTATGTGCAAACCGGCTCTGCCGCAGATTACTGCTACGCCGACGGCATTAGCATAGTCGGCGCAGGGGTGCCGGCACCCAGTGTAGCCGTTAATGGCAGCGGCGCCTTTGGCACTGTGCTGGTGGGTAACAGTGCCAGTACGGTGATTACCGTGGCCAACAATGGCAATGCAGACCTAAATGTCACCTCCATTACTGGCGCGGTTAACCCCTTTAGTTTGGCCAATGATAATTGCTCAAATAGCACCGTGGCTGCGGGCAGTGACTGCAGTGTTGAGCTGGTGTTTGCTCCCACAGCGGCTGGCAGTTATAGCGCCACTCTCAGCATAGCCAATAACGATGCCGAGCAAACCTTGGCGCTTAGCGGTACCGGCAGCAATGAGCCACCGCCCCCTAGCGGTAACTTAGCGGTGTTTAGCGGCGATGGTAATGTGGCGCGCAGCCAGCTAAGCCTCAACCAGTTGCAAGGCAGCAGCTTGGCGATGATGGATTTTTCACACTACAGCCATGGTGTGCCAGAAATCAATTCTGAAAACTCTAGCGCCAAACAACCCAGTAATACGTTTCAGGGTCGATTAGTTTTAAACGTAGGCAATAGCACCTTAATGAATTTCAACGAAACCACTTCCGGCCGGGCCCAAGCGGGTAATTATAATAACCCCGCCATGTTACCCGCCTTTGATTTTGAATTTGTGCAGGTAGGCTCACATATTATTCCCAAAAATCGCGGCCTAGTGGTAAGCGGCAATATAGGCGCGCCAGATTATGCGGATTGGAATTATATTTTAGAGCCGGGTCGTGTGTGGGACGAAAACAACGACGCCGGTTATAGCCGTGTTGCCATCCCTTTTGCCTTGCAAGAAAATCAGGCCAACTGCACCCACAACGGCATACTGAGTTTTGCCTTTAAAGATGACGGCAGCATCACCAATGTGGCCGTGCAAGTTGGCGGCGAAACCTGCTTGTATTTTCAATACGATATGTGGAAGTTAGTGCCGGCGCAATATATACCCGCTGCGGTATCTGGGGCGGCTAATCTCATCGCGGATTATGAAAGCGAAGTACTTAATCGCCTGCCCTTAAAACCCATAGCGGAATTGGCCAATGATTACCCCAGTGCCAATATCAACGTGGCCAATATCGGCAGCGAGCAATCATCAGCACCGACTACCCATGGTGTGTTATACAACGGTGTGCATTATGCGGCGCCCTGTAGCACGCGCCATGGTGATTACCCATACTGCTCGGTAATGAGCCTGCCCTCATACTCTACCGCAAAAACAGCGGTGGCTAATTTTGCCTTTGCTTTATTAGTTGAGCAAAATAGCGCGGCTAAAAATATGATGGTGGCTAGTCATGTTAGCGAATGCCAAGACAGCATCAATGGCACGGCATCTATATGGAGCGACGTAACAGTAGAGAACGCCTTGGACATGGCCACCGGTAATTATCGCCTAGCATCATACGAAGGGGATGAAGGCAGTACCGCTACTGTTAATGAATTTTTCTTAACCTTTACCCACGACGAAAAAATTCAGCATGCCTGTGAGCGCTACATACGCAAGGCCACACCTAATACCCACTTTTCTTATCATTCATCCGATACATATATAGCTGGTGTCGCTATGGATAATTATTACAGTGGTGATTTATTTACCAAGCTGGTTGATGAAGTCTATAAGCCATTAACACTCAGTCCTGTTACCTACACCACCGTGCGCACAGAAGATGCCAGCGCCGACCCTTATTGGAGCCACGGTATGACCTGGCACGCCGATGATATGGTGAAGCTGGGGCAGCTAATCAATGATCGTGGTGTGATCAATGGCCAGCAAGTGCTCAATGGCGCGATTATGGATGACATGCTGCTTAAAGGTGGCGACTTAGGCTTAGAAACCTACGGCTCAGAGTCGCGTTACCTCAACGGTGTGTGGACCTACGACATGGGCCAGCGCAGCAATGCCCTATGCCCAGCGGGCTCTTGGGTGAGCTATATGTCGGGCTATGGTGGCATAGGCATAGTAATGTTCCCCAATAATGCGGTGTACTACTATGTAAGCGACAGCGGCAGCTTCGCCTTTGGTGGCGCCGAGGCCGAGCTACATAAAATTAGTAATATCTGCGGTAGCTAGCCTAGCCAACCTAGCTGACAAGCAAGAGACTGTTACACTAACCCGCTCTGTAGCTACAGGGCGGGTTTTTTTATGGGTGTATGAACAGCTCCCAGAATAATCCTAACTTAGTCATACAGGCAAAAGCCTACAACTGTCCGAAATAATTCTGACTTGGTCATACCGGGCCACGACCCGGTATCCACGCAGAGCTAAACTTTTATGCCGCCCTAGGCTAGCGCACGTGTTATCGTGTTGTGCAGGCGCGGGTTAATTGGCCTGTATAAATACTACACCTGTTATAAAAGTTATTAATTGCTATGAGTGATACCCCCAAAAAAATCAGTATCTTTGTGGATGTGCAAAACATCTACTACACCTGCCGGCAGGCTTACCAAGCCAGCTTTGATTACAATCAATTTTGGGCTGAAGTCACCGAAGGCAAAGAGCTAGTCAGCGCCATAGCCTACGCCACCGACAATGGCGACGAAAAACAACGCCAGTTTCAAAATATCCTGCGCGCCATAGGCTTTACCGTAAAACTCAAGCCGGTATTAAAACGTTTGGATGGTACTACTAAGGCCGATTGGGATGTGGGCATAGCCCTAGATGTATTCGAGGCCGCCGCTGACTGCGATACCGTAGTGCTGGCCTCCGGCGATGGCGATTTTGATATATTGCTGCACCGCATAAAAAAGCGTTTTAATACCGACAGTATTGTTTATGGTGTGGCCAAGCTAACCTCAGATTTTTTGATTAAAGAGGCTAGCGAGTTTGTGGCTATAGATGAGAGGTTGTTGTTGAAGAAGGGTGGTCGATAATTTCAGTTCGTAAGCGCGCAGAAAGGGGTGGGTTATGAGTAAACTCAAAGTTACACCTAAGTTTAAAACTGAAGCCGAAGAGAAGGCATTTTGGGAAGAGCATGACTCCACTGATTATGTGGATTGGAAACAGGCACAATCAGTTTTAATGCCCAATTTAAAACCTTCCACTAAAACAATTTCACTCAGGCTGCCGGAAGGCTTATTGGATAGTATTAAAATCGAAGCCAATAAGCTTGATGTGCCTTATCAGTCGCTGATCAAAATCTGGCTCGCCGATGATGTTAAGCAGAGTAGTAATGCTGGATGAGTTGCTGATTAGACTACAGAAAATATATAGCTAAAAGTTTCATATTTAGAACTTGAGGCTAGCCCATTTATTCTATTTTAGTAAAAAGTCTGATGGCTGACCCTCCAGTCCGCTCAGCCTGTGTACTCAGTTCCTGGTTATTCAACTGAGGCATAAAGTTTTCCATTCGAAAGCCATGCATACATTAAGTTTCCATATTCATTTATATCAACTGCAAAAAGACTCGGGGGAGATACATCGTTAAAGATTTGTTCTGTCGATGTCCATCCTTCAGTATATATTAATCTGTTTAACCATATGTCGATATTTCCTTGAGCCCAAAATAGAAGAAACGAGTTGCCAAATGACAATAGCTCTACTTTTCTGATTAACTCAGGATTTGTCTCAAAGGTTTCTTCTGACCACTCTTTGCTTACATTTCTGTACAAACTATAAATATTATTTTTAAAAGTAAATGCTACGGCAGTATTTCCCATAGTGTCACTTTTAATATTTACATTATCAAAGCGATAATATACGCCGTCCGAGTCTTCACGCGGTATAGACTTAATTTCTGTTGTAACCCAATCACGATTATTTTTCACCAGCCTACTTTCAAATAATGTAAGCTCTTCATGCAAGATAGAATAATCTTGCCAAATCACCACCGTGTCGCCAAGGGAGTCATGGGTAATTTTAGGGCCGCTAAACTGGCTCGGGTTTCCTCTGCCAAGTGCTATTGGTTCCATCCATGAGTCAGATTCTACATCGTATTGATTTACTAGGACTTGCGCTGGACTGTCTACTCTGCTCCAAACAGCAAATGCATCACCTTCAGGGGTTATAGACAGCTGTACATTCAGGTCTCCTGTTCCGTCACTAGATTCAATCTTCTGAGCCGTACCCCAACCAATTCCTTTTACATAACGATTAGACCAAACACTAGAGTCTCCAGCGCTGGCGCTCTCAAATCCATCAAAGCGTATCCAAGCAGCTATAGCGTTGCCATTCCCATCCATGCCTATAACTGAGCCGCTAGAGCTTCCGTCTCCATCAAGCTCAATTGGGACGGCCATTTCCCAGCCATCAGCGACACTGTATTGGGCAGCCCAAATGACATGATCGTCTTCTACCCATACAGCAATGGCATTACCATCAGAGTCCATTGCTATCTGAGGGGCGTATAAAAAATTATCTGAGCTTTGCAGCAGTTTTGGTTCACTCCATATTCCTGATGATTTATGGAATCTTGAAGTATAAATATCATGTTCATCTCTACTCCATACAACAATAGCATTCCCTTCTGAGTCGACAGCACAAACAGGAATGATGGAGTAAGAGTTTTCCATTAGGATTGCTGGATTAGTTGAAAGAGTGATTTCTGAATTATCACTATCGGTTGAGTTGCCATTGTCGCCACCGCCACCGCCACCGCCACCGCCACCGCCACCGCCACCGCCACCGCCACCGCAGCTTGTGATAAGCATGGCTAAAGCTGAGAACATAAAGGAAAGACGAAAAATAGTTTTTGTGGGTAGATAGTCCCGAAAAAATAGAAGCAAAACGGCAGATCCTTCTGTTTTATTGTATTGATTGAGGAGGTAAGAATAACAGAGGATAGCTAAACTTCAAAAGACAGATAGCTTGCTACGAGATGATTTCTGCAATAAATATCTACTTCAGCTTCAGGCTAAATTGATAGACGGTTTTATTGGGGGGCTGTCAGCCTGCTCTGCTGGGTATTCTGGGTCACTATTGCGTAAGCTGGCACCTAATTTTATGGCCGCTTACTATTTTAAATATTCCGTTTAGCCACTACAGATACATTTCAAAAAGCTAAAATAAAGGATTCTCACCCTTCAATGCTTCCTTAGCTTTTTCCATATCCACTGCATCTTTAGCCTGAGTTTTGTCTACCGCTTCATAGGCTTTTTTATAATCCACACCGTCGGTGCTTACTGCGCCTTTGAGCTTGTCTTTGTCTACTGACTCATTGGCTTTTTCTTTGTCTACCGATTCGGCCAATTTGCCGTAGTCTACGGCAAAGCTTAGGCTGCTGCTGAATAGTAAAGCTAGGGCTAGGCTAAGTGTTTTCATGGTTCTGTCCTTTGATAAGTAAATTGGCTGTGATCACAGTCTACCTTTTATTGCCCGTAGGGCAAGCTAAGATATTGCTCGACATTGTTGAGGTTAATATTCAGCGATTGAATTACCCGGCTAACATTGGCGGGGTCTATTTCGCCAACAATGTTTACAAAATAGGCTTCGCCACCGGGTATGTGGCTGCTAATGGCCATCACCACTAAGCCTGCGATTTTATTATTCTCACTGCGGGTGAATATGCGCACTTTATCTTTGTTTTCATTAATACTCACCACGTTTTGCCATTGCTGTTTTTGCACGCTGTCGCTGACTTGCTTAAGCAAGTCGTTGGCGTTGTCGTAGTTATTGTTAAGGCTGTAAACGCGGGCGTTAACTTGCTCTAGCTTATTAAGCAGTATTGCCAGCTCGGCATCTTGCTGTTGGGCTAGCATGCTGGCCATGCCGATTAAGGCTTTGTTTAAGTTTACTTCAAGCTTGGCATTGCCGTAGTGTTGGCTGAGTTGGGTAAAATCCATATAGCCCGCCGTGGCGTTTTGCGACAGGGCAGGGTTGGCGAGCAGCAAGCTGCAAAGAACTAAATAATATAAGCGTGAAAACATGGTACAGGCCTTATGCGGATGAATAGCAAGCGCGGCAGCTATTTAAGTCAATAGTTGAGGTGTCACCTCAACTAACTGACCGCGCAGCTGTTGCTATATAAGCATACTCAATAGGCCTGTGAATACTCTTATTTACGGGCTAGCTATTGCTTTCTTGCTTGGCTAAGTACTCTTCGTAAGTGCCTTGGAAATCAATCAGCTGCTGATCTTTAATTTCTACCACGCGGGTGGCCAGCGATGAAACAAACTCCCTGTCGTGGCTGACAAATATCAAGGTGCCCTCGTAGTGTTCCAGCGCCAGGTTAAGCGCTTCTATGGATTCCATATCCAAGTGGTTAGTGGGTTCGTCCATGATTAATACATTGGTGTTTTGCATCATCAGTTTGCCAAATAGCAGGCGGTTTTTTTCACCCCCCGAGCATACCCGTACCTGTTTTTTGGAGTCGTCAGCAGAAAACAATAAACGCCCTAAAGTGGCGCGCACAATTTGGTCGTCGTGGCTTTCGTTGCGCCACTGGCCCATCCAGTCAAACAGGTTGAGGTCGCTGTCAAAATCATCGCCGCTGTCTTGCGGGCAGTAACCTAGGGTGGCGTTTTCTGCCCATTTGATATTGCCGCCGTTGGCTTTAATCTCATTCATCAAGCAGCGCAAAAAGGTAGTTTTACCCGCGCCGTTTTCACCTATTACCGCCATGCGGGTACCGGCTTCGATAATCATAGAGCCATCTTTAAACAGGGTTTCGCCGTCAAAGCCATGGCTGAGGTTCTCTAATATTAAAGCTTGGCGGTGTAGCTTTTTCTCTTGGGTGAAGCGTATATAAGGGCTAACCCGGCTAGAGGGCTTAATGTCCTCTAGTTTGATTTTATCAATTTGCTTGGCCCGCGAGGTGGCCTGCTTAGCCTTAGAGGCGTTGGCCGAAAAGCGGCTAACAAATTGCTGCAGCTCGGCAATTTGCGATTTCTTTTTTGCGTTTTCGGATTGCAGGCGTTCGCGCGCTTGCGTCGATGCGGTCATAAAGTCATCGTAGTTACCGGGGTATAGGCGCAGCTCACCGTAATCTATATCGGCCATGTGGGTACAAACCGAGTTTAAAAAGTGTCTGTCGTGCGAGATGATAATCATGGTGCTTTTACGTTCGTTGAGCACCCCTTCCAGCCAGCGTATGGAGTTAATGTCCAAGTTGTTGGTGGGTTCGTCCAGTAACAAAATATCCGGGTCAGAAAATAGCGCCTGGGCCAGCAATACCCGCAGCTTCCAACCGGGGGCCACTTCACTCATGGGGCCGTAGTGCAGCTCTTGGGCGATACCTGCGCCCATGAGTAATTCACCGGCGCGGCTCTCGGCGCTATAGCCATCCATTTCGGCAAATTGCACTTCCAGCTCGGCCACCTGCATGCCTTCTTCTTCACTCATTTCAGGCAGGCTGTAAAGGCGATCGCGCTCGCGCTTTACTTCCCATAATTGAGTGTGGCCCATAATTACCGTGTCTATCACGCTGTATTCTTCAAAGGCAAACTGATCCTGGTTGAGTTTACCTACCCGCTCATTGGGGCTAATGGCCACATTGCCAGAGGTGGGGGCCAGGCTGCCATCCAAAATTTTCATAAAGGTGGACTTGCCGCAGCCATTGGCGCCTATTAGGCCATAGCGATTACCTTCGCCAAATTTAACCGAGATATTTTCAAATAAAGGCTTGGGGCCAAACTGCATGGTGATATTAGCGGTGGTAATCAAGGGTAAAATCCTAGGGTGTGTATGAGTGACTATAAAGGGGCATTATAAAGGGTGCGTACTATAGGGATTTGTAGGCCTGAGGTCGAGCCGGGCTGGCCATTTTTTATCCAGTCAGCTCTGAAATTCTCTATGTTTGTGCTTTATAGGCCCAGCTATGCTTGGCCATAGTTTAGGAATAGTATGAGTGCAAGCGCTGGTCTATAGCTTATCAGCAGGGTGTAATAAGGATGTACTAAGGGAGCGGAATGCAATTTATGAAAGGGTTTTACCGTACTGTATTGGCGAGTTTATTGGTGTTTAGCTTGGCCACTTATAACCATGCCGAGCAGGATGCACCAAAATCGCAAGAGCCTGCAGGCTTGATAGAACAGTTGCTGGAGTATTTTGGCCTAGCTGACGAGGCCGATAAGCCTGCTACAGCTGCCGATCCCAAGCCGCTTAGCCAGCCCGCGGTAGACAATCTAACCGAGCAGGCTGCCGAGCTACTGCCCATTCAACCCTTGGATTTGAGGTTGCCCGAGGGCAGCAGCGCTGATGACTCGGCCTTGGACGAGGCCAAACCCACTTTGCCCAATTTATTTGCTAAGCCTGCCCAGCCCAAGAGCGAAGCGGGGCGCATATCAGTATCGGGCAAGCCTTTACTCAAATTTGGCGAGGCCTATACCGATGCGCCCAAGGTAGAGGGTGCTGACATCTCAGTAGAGATGAAGATAGATTAGCTATAGCTATTGACTATAGCTCTTGGCTATCACATCAATTTAGATAATTCATTTTATCTATGGTTGGTCAGCGACTATGCTTACTCTCGTTATCAAGGTTTCACTCACAGTTAAAGAGGAAAGAAAATGAGCCGTAGAGTCCCTGATGTTGTTTTTAAAACCCGCGTACGCGACGAGAGCATACAACACGAAAACCCCTTCCGCTGGGAAGACAAAACCACTGCCGATATTTTTGCCGGCAAAAGCGTGGTAATAGTGGCCCTGCCCGGTGCGTTTACCCCAACCTGTTCCAGCACCCACCTGCCTGGCTACGAGGCCAAGTACGATGAGCTTAAGGCCAAAGGTGTGGATGAGGTGTACTGCCTTAGCGTTAACGATGCCTTTAGCATGTTCCAGTGGTCTAAAAACCTGGGCATAGAAAAGGTCAAAATGTTGCCCGACGGCAACGGTGACTTCACTCGCCTAATGGGTATGTTGGTGAAAAAGCAAAACCTGGGTTTTGGTGATCGCTCATGGCGCTACTCTATGCACGTAGTGGATGGCGAAATTAAGAGCCTGTTTGTAGAGCCCGGTATGATGGATAACTGCCCCGAAGATCCTTTCGAGGTCAGTGACGTAGATACTATGCTTAAGAGCCTCTAGGTTTTAGTCGCTAGCGAGCATAGAGAGTACAGGCAGCTGCGGCGCTAGGCGATGATGTTAATCGCTATAGCGCACGCGGGTGCCGCGTTCCACGCTCATGGTAATCTCAGCGGCGCTGAGTTGCTTGGGGAAATAACAGCCAGAAATTTTTGCTTCACAAAAGCTGGCCCCTTCTAAATTGGTATTGCGAAAATCCACCCCTCTTAAATCGGCACCTCGAAAGTAGGCATCGCCAAAATCCAAACCTTCACACTCCATCTTGCGCAGATCTAAGCCGCGATAATCACCACTGACTAACTTGCTGTTGTCCAAGCTGTTTTTCTTGCTATTAAATTCGCTGATTTTTTCACGGCGCAGTAATTGGTATAGCGGATCATCGGAAATAGTGGGTGTGGTCATTGCTTAATCCTAAGCTTATAAGTTTTATTGGTGCTTACAGTATAGAATAGATTTATCACTATGCAGTAAGAGTTAACCAGCGTGCAGCAGCAACAAATACAGGGCTTTATACTCAGCCGCCATTGGCGCGATACCCGCCAGGGCATAGAGCTGAGTTTTTGGCTGGCTACCGCACAGGGGCCTAAGCATATTAGCTTTAGCGGCCAAGAGGCGGTGTTTTTTTACCGGCCCAGCAAGTAGAGTCCGCCAGCGCTTTGCTCAAACCTTGGCCTAATTGCTATAGCAAGCCGGGGCAGTTGCGCAATTTTGAGTTGCAGCCAGTGGTGGCTGTTTATTTTCAGCAGCAGCGCGATATGCGTGCCGCCAGCGATTTGCTGCTCGCCAATGGTTACAGCCCCCTGGAATGCGATATTAAACCCAGTGATCGTTTTTTAATGGAGCGCTTTATACGCGGCGGCATGGCCGTGCGCGGTCAGCCGCAGGGCAATCGTTTTATTAACCCCAGCGTTAAGGCCTGCGACTATCGGCCCCAGCTAAAATGCCTATCCATAGATATAGAAACCGCCATGCAGGGGCTGAGCCTATACTCTATTTCGGCCTATGCCATGCAGGGCGATAGCTGCCTTAGTGAAACCTTTATGGTCAGCAGCGAGCCGGTTAATGAGCACGTTCGCCACTTCCCCAACGAGCTATTATTACTAAAAGCCTTTTTAGCCTGGCTGCAAGACTACGACCCCGACGTTATTATCGGTTGGAATGTAGTCAACTTTGACTGCTGGTTTTTAGCCCAGCTCTGCGAGCAATACCGCATACCCTTCACCCTGGGGCGCAAGGGCTTGGGCAGCGAAGGCGAGGTACCCCATTGGCGTTTATTGGATGAAGAGGGTGGCCGCCGAGCCTGCTCAGTCGCCGGGCGGGTAATCATAGACGGCATAGAGTTATTAAAAGCCGCCACCTACCGCTTTGAAAGTTTTGCCCTCAATGCCGTAGCCAAAAAGGTATTAGGCGATGCCAAACTTATTCAAGGCCAGCATCGCGGCGACAGTATTACTGAATTATTTTTACACGATAAAGCGGCGCTGGCCTTATACAACGTACACGACTGCAAATTAGTGTGGGATATTTTTACCCGCCTCAATCTTATAGCGTTTGCCATAGCACGTACTTGCTCTACGGGTCTGCCACTGGATCGCATAGGCGGCTCGGTGGCTTCCTTTGATTTTCGCTACCTGCCTTTATTACATAGGCAAGGTTTTGTGGCCCCCAATGGCCATCTCAGTGATGAGGTAGAGGCCAGCCCCGGTGGTTTTGTGATGGACTCACAGCCCGGGCTATACCAACATGTACTGGTGTTGGATTTTAAAAGCCTATACCCCTCTATTATTCGCAGCTTTAAAATTGATCCCATGGGCATGGCCATAGGCCTGCACAGTGAGTTGGATCAAAGCCAATTAGTGCCCGGCTTTAAAGGTGCATGGTTTAGTAAAAGCCCCAGCATCTTGCCCGACTTAATTGAAGAGCTGTGGCAGTGGCGCGACCAAGCCAAGGCCAATAATGACCTGCCGCTGTCGCAGGCGATTAAAATTATTATGAGCTCTTTTTATGGCGTATTGGGCTCAGGCGGCTGCCGTTTTTTTGATCCGCGCCTAGCTACCTCGATTACCAAACGCGGCCATCAAATTATTCAGCAAACCGCCGAGTATATAGAGCGGCAACTGCTGCAAGGCCAGCGTGCCAAGGTAATCTACGGCGATACTGATTCCGTGTTTGTATGGTTACAGCAGGCGCAAAGCAATGAGCAAGCCCAGGCCATAGGTGCAGAGCTGGCGCAGCAACTTAACCGCTGGTGGCAGCAGCGCCTGCAAAAAGAATACGGTGTTAGCAGCGCTTTAGAGATAGAATTTGAAACTCATTTTCAAAAATTTTTAATGCCCACTATGCGCGGCTCCGAGCAGGGCAGCAAAAAACGCTATGCCGGGGTGATAGAGCGCGACGGTGTTAAAAAAGTTATTTTTAAAGGCCTGGAAAACGTACGCACCGATTGGACACCACTGGCCAGGCAGTTTCAAGAAACCGTGTTCAGCCAGGTGTTTTTTGAGCAGCCCTATCAGCAAACCTTGTTGAATACCGTAGCGCAACTGCAGGCAGGCGAGTTAGATGCACAACTGGTTTATCGCAAACGCCTGCGCCGCAAGCTCAAAGATTACCAGCGCAATATTCCACCCCATGTGCAAGCCGCGCAAAAAGCCGCCGCCCAAGGTGATGATATTAGGCGCGGTGATTGGATAGAATACCTTATCACCCTCAACGGTGCCGAGCCGGTTAACTACCAGCAGTCGCGCATAGATTATCAGCACTATATTGATAAACAGTTAGCGCCCGCCGTAGATAGTATTTTGCATTGCGTCAATGATAGCTTTGCCAATGTAACCAGCCAACAACTCAGCATTTTTTAACAGCAGGTTAATTGCCATTAACCGCTAAGGACGCCAACCATGTTAAAACTTATTGCCGCCAGTGCCGCCGCACTATGCCTTAATGCCACGGCTGCCCAAACAGCTAGCCCTTGGTATCAACAAGGGCAAGCCGCGTTACAACAGGCCATGCAGCAACAGCCAAACACCGGCCAAGCTAAAAATATTATTTTATTTGTGGGTGATGGCATGGGGGTGTCTACAGTAACCGCGGCTCGCATTTATCAGGGCCAGCAGCAGGGCTTGGCGGGTGAAGAGCATCGCTTGTTTTTTGAAACCCTGCCTTATACCGCGCTATCAAAAACCTATAACAGTAATCAACAAACGGCCGATTCTGCGGGCACCATGTCGGCAATGATGACGGGGGTAAAAACCAAAGCCGGTTTTATTGCTGTCAGTGAACAACCCCGGCGGGGCGATTGCGCCGCCAGTTTAAAACATCAACAAGCGACGTTTTTAGAACAGGCCGAGCAAGCTGGCATGGCTACCGGCGTGGTTAGCAGTGCCCGAATTACCCATGCCACCCCCGCAGCCACCTACGCCCACAGCCCCGAGCGCGATTGGGAAAGCGATAGCGATATGCCCGCGCAAGCCAAGCAACAAGGTTGCCTGGATATAGCGGCGCAATTGCTGACCTTTCAACAGGGCGATGGCATAGAGGTGGTACTGGGTGGTGGCCGCCGTAATTTTTTACCGGCCGGGGCTAACGGTGTGCGCGCCGATGGCCGCAACCTTATCCAAGAGTGGCAGGCAAAATATCCGCAGGGTTTGTATGTGAGCAATCAGCAACAACTGCAGGCCGTAGATGCCAGCGATGGGCAGCCGCTACTGGGTTTGTTTAGCGCCTCTCATTTGCCCTATGCCTTAAACCGCACAGCCGACAGCACAGAGCCGCGCCTAATTGATATGACTAGCAAGGCCATAGACTTATTATCACAACACCAGCAGGGTTATTTTTTAATGGTAGAGGGCGGCCGCATAGACCACGGCCATCACGGTAACAGTGCCAAAAAAGCCCTAACCGAAACTCTGGAGTTTGCCGCCGCCATAGAACAGGCCTATCGCATGACCAACCCTGCGGAAACCTTAATCATTGTTACCGCCGATCACAGTCATGTGTTCACCATGGCGGGCTACCCCACCAGAGGTAACCCCATTTTAGGCAAGGTAATTGTTAACGATGATTGGGGTAATCCCATGGCCGAACCTGACTTGGCCTTAGACGGTAAACCTTATACCACCTTAGCCTATGCCAATGGCGAAGTAGCGATGAGCCCTGCAACTGAGCAGCAGCCCGCGAAGATTTTACCCAGGCAAGATTTAAGCGCAGTGGACACCGCGGCTGATGATTATAAACAGCAGGCCTTAGTGCCTTTATATTATGGTGAAAGCCACGGCGGCGAAGACGTGGCCATTTATGCCAGCGGCCCTTGGGCGCATTTGTTTAGGGGGGTGCAAGAGCAGCATTATATTTATCATGTGATGCGCCATGCGGCACAACTCAACGCCAGAAATAAACAGCCCAGCGACTCTCTATCTAGCGACTGAAAAACTAATGCCGCAACTGCGCATCCAGCTGATCAACCACCTCGGCCCAGTCAGCATCTTCGGCTATGGCTTCGTGGATAAACTGGGCCTGGCCCGAAGACCAAAACGCGGCTTGCTCCAAGGGTATATGTGGCGGTAAACGATTATTGCTACAAAAGGCTTCTATAGCGGCTTCGCTATTGGCTAGGCCCAATTGTGAAAATAAATCTTCTAGGCTGTGGCGGGATGTATCCATGGTCGCACTCCAAATAGACTAAGCTCAAATCTGCTACTAAACATTGTTGTATAAACTTAGCTGTATAAACATAGCCGTACAGCTCACTTCCTTCAAGGCGACGCTGTGCAGCTAGCGCTAAAATGTTAAGGTGGTGTACACCTGAGAGTTGTAATAGGGTCATTATCATTATGTTCAAGTCACTGCTGCGCATTGTCATAGTATTAGCTGTTATCACCTTGATAAGCTGGCCTTTTTTATCTGCCGAGCGCAAAAAATTATTAATCAGCATGGCTAGTGGCCAAGTCAACTGGCAGCAGCTGCAATTGGTTAATCCCTTTACCCAAAAAACCATGACGCCGGTGGGCTCGCTGGTTGGGCGCATCAACCAGCAAATTGGCAGTACGGAACTGGGCAAAGAGTTATTGGCCAACTGGCACGGGCCACAACAGTATCGCTGCGAACCTATAGCTACCCGCGATATACGCGACACCACCCAGAAAAAAATGTACCGCTGGCAAGATGACAAAGGGCGCTGGCACTTTGGTGACGACCCGCGTTTAGTCAGCCCACAGGCGGAAGAAGTTGGCAGCCGCTACCAATCCAAGTATCAATTTTTTACCTTAAATTTATTGGGCGACGATAAACAGCTACCCGCGTTTAGCCGCGATAGAATCAGCGCTGAAAGCAGGCAAATTTTTACCGTGCTCAGCGACGCGCTAGCGGTGGACTACCTGCGGCAGGTGGATTTAAACCTGCGCCTGCTGGCCAGCCAGGAGGACTTTCAAGCCCTGCGCGATCAAACCGCCCCCAACCTGCAAACCAACACCGGCTTTTACAGTACCAGCAATAACGAGGCCGTAATATGGCAGGCCCCCGATAGAGAATTTATGTACGGGGTAATACGCCACGAGGCCAGCCATGTGATTATGGCGGGCCTATACGGCTACCCGCCGGTGTGGGTTAACGAGGGCATGGCCGAATATTTCGAACTGCTAAGCCTGCAGGGCAATGCCAAAACCATTAGTCCCAATAACAACTGGCTTAATTACTTACGCCAGCAGGGCGCTATGCCCTTGGCCGATTATTTAGCGCTAGCACCCAACGAATGGTATGCGGGCACGCAAGAGCAAATGTACGCCATGGCGTGGAGCCTGGTGTATTTTTTTATGGCCGAGCCCCAGCGCAAACAATTTTTTGCGACTATGTTAGCCAGCATGGCCGCCAATAAATGCCAGCAGTTTGCCAGTATCGATTATATGCAGGGCCATTACCCCCAAGGGGTGGCCGGTTTACAGCAGGACTGGCAGCAGTGGTTACAGCGCGGCAGCCCGGCACCGCATTATTATTAACGCCGTTTGGCAATAGCCGTTTTAGGATAGTTATGAATGTTGTCATCGTAGGTTTAGGTAATTTGGGTTCGGCGGTAGCTACCGTATTGGCCCGCAATGGTCACCAAGTAATGGCTTGGGAGTTTAACCAGGCGGTGGTGGATGAGCTTAACCAGCAGCATAGCAATAGCGCCTATTTGCCCGCTGTGGCCATGCCCAAGACCATAGCCGCCACCAGCGATAGCCAGCAGCTGCCTTTGGCTGGGGCTGATGCCCTCATTATCACCTTGCCCTCGCGTTTTATCGAGCAAACCTTGGCGGGCCTAACCCTGCCCGCGGGCCTGCCTATAGTCAATATGTCTAAGGGCATGAACCCCGAGAATGGCGAAACGGTATGCCAAACCTTGCAGCGTTTATTCCCCAATAATACCTTGGCGCAATTATCGGGGCCGTCTATAGCCAATGAATTTGTGGCCGGGGTGATTACCGCTTTTGTGGCTGCCAGCAGCTGCCACAGCCTGCAGCAAAGCTTGGCGCAGCTGTTTAACAACGACAGTCTCAGCGTGCAGTTTTCCACCGATATCGTCGGCGTAGAGCTGGGTGGGATTTTTAAAAATTGCTACGCATTGGGCCTAGGTATTGTTGGCCAGCACGCCGTGGCGGGCTTAAATTTTAGCGGTGCTTTTTTAACTTTGGCCCTGCAAGAGATGCGCAGCTTGGCAGTGGCTATGGGGGCGCAAGCTAGCACCTTTGATGGGCTGGCCTGCATTGGTGATTTAATTGCCACCGCCCTTAGCGATAACAGCCACAACCGTAAAATGGGCCAGTTATTGGCGCAGGGCCTAAGCCTGGCACAAATAGAACAGCAGCTGGGGGTGTTGGCCGAAGGCTATAAAACCTTAGCCACCATGTTGCCGCTAGCGCAGCAGCATGGGGTAACGCTGCCCTTGGCCCAGTTGATCAATGAGTTGATAGAGGGTCGTTTAAGCCTAGATAATTTTTGTAAGGGTTTCAATGCCTTACTGAAATCGCCTTGCTAAGTGAATATGCAGCCAGCTTTCATATAAGCAATCGATTCAAGAAAGCCCTGTGTTCTATGCGGATTTTAGGTTAGATTTTAAGGCCATAACTTGCATGCAACAGTGATAGTAATCAGGGAGCGTAGCAGTGCCGAGTAAATTATTATTGGATTATTTACAGCGAACGGGGGCGCAGTATCAACAGGTTCAGCACCCAGTAACCTTTACTTCCGCCCAATTAGCCGAGTATGCCCGCCATAACGGCAGCAGCTTAGCGAAGGTAACCATGGTGAAGCTAGATGGAGAGCTAGCCATGGTGGTGTTACCCGCCAGCCATACCGTGCATTGCGATTTACTAGCCAGTGCCTTAATGGTTGATAAGGTTGAGGTGGCCCAAGAGCATGAGTTTGGCCACCGTTTCCCTCGCTGTGAGTTAGGGGCCATCCCCCCTTTTGGCCACTTGTTTGGCGTTACCGCCTATATGATGCCCATCTTTGATGAGTATGCTTCCATAGCGTTTAATGCGGGCTCGCATACCGAGATGATAATTATGCCGTTTCGCGAGTATGAGCGCGTAGCCCACGTAGAAACCGTCCCCAGAGGCGTGGTCCCACCCAGCTGGTCCAAAGTGTGTGAGTTGGGCAATGTGCCGCGGCGCATACTGCGCAGCCACTAGGCCGCTTTTAGCACATAAAAAACAATAATCGCCAAGGCCGATGCGGCCATCATCACCCAAGTGAACAGGGTGCCCAGCAGGCGGGGGGCGCTGGTGTTGGCGCTTTGGCTAAGGCCTGCGGCATGCAGGGCGCGGCCTATAAACAATAGCGAGCCCATAAGGTGAGTGAGCAGCGTTTGCTGCCAAGTGTTTTCTAAAACGATTAACAAAAGCAGGGCCAAAGGCACATACTCGGCGGCATTGGCGTGGGTGCGTATAGCCAGCTGCAGGGCGGGGTGTTTGCCGTCGCCTATGCCGACTTTAAATTTAACTCGCAAAACCACCACCCGTATGGCTAGGCTCAACACTAGCAGGGCGGTTAAGGCTATATATAAGCTGGAATCAGCAAAGCTAATGGTGGGCATAATCCTTTTTCCTTATTGTTGTTATTGCCGGTCAGCTTAGGCTTTAGGGTAGCTGCCTAAGCTGGCCGGTATACGGCAAAAATTTAGGGGGCTAGGTGATAGCCTAAGCAAGCGTCCACCTCGTTGGCGGCACCTAAAATTACCGGTACGCGCTGATGTATATGGCTGGGTTGTATATCCAAAATGGGGCCTTGGTCGGTATAGGCTTTACCACCGGCTTGCTCTATTAACATGCCCATGGGGTTGGCCTCATACATTAGTCGCAGCTTGCCGGGCTTTTCGGGCTCGCGCTGGTCCCAGGGGTAGGTGAATAAACCGCCGCGGCACAGTATACGGTGTACGTCGGCGACCATGGCTGCTACCCAGCGCATATTAAAGTTTTTACCGCGCGGGCCATCTTGGCCGGCCAGCAAGTCACCAATATAGCGCTGCATAGGCTCTGCCCAGTGGCGCTGGTTAGACATATTAATAGCAAACTCTTTGGTATCGGCGGCTATGCTGACCTGCTCCTGGGTGAGCATAAACTCACCTATGCGCTGGTCTAGCGTATACATCTTTACACCGTTGCCAGTAGTAAGCACTAACATCACCGAGGGGCCATACAGTACGTAGCCTGCAGCTACTTGATTGCGGCCGGGTTGTAAAAAGTCCTGGCTGCTAATGTCGCCACCGGCGGTGGTTTCATAAATAGAGAAAATGGTGCCTACCATGCTGTTGATGTCTATATTGGAGGAGCCATCTAAAGGGTCAAAAGACACTAAGTAGTTACCCAGCTTGCTGCACTCGACTATGTCTTCCTCTTCCTCTGAAGCCAGTGCTCGCACTACGCCGCTGTCTTGTAAGTAGTCTTTTAAAATGTCATTGGCGATCACATCCAGCTTCTTTTGGGTCTCGCCTTGTACGTTTTCCTCACCCGCTGAGCCCAGCACCCCGGCCATAGCCCCTTGCTGCAGGCGCGAGGCTATATCTTTGCAGGCTACGGCTAGGCAGTTAAGAAGAATACTGAGGTCGGTGGAGCTGTGATCTAGGTGTAGCTGGCTGCTTAAGCTGCGCATGTTGGTTTCCTTAACAATAGCTGCGAGTGGCTATGGGGCTTGCGTATGCAGCTTATGGGTTTTAAGCCGCGAGTTGCGGCGCATTATGCCAAGTCGCTGTGTTGCTGTCAGCTGATAAAGGCCGCGAGTCCATCTTATCTATGCGTATTTGTGACCAGTGGAATAGGTTTTTGCACCTAGAAGGCGATTTATTTTGGCTGATTTTTAGACTGTTTAGCTATGCATTTTAGTTGCTAATCGCCTATAGGCATTAAAAACAGGTGTCATAACTTTGAAAAACTTAATAAAAGTGTTAGGCCTAATGTCTAAGTTATTGAAAATTAAGTATTTACTCTTGCTTTGGCGGTGCCGGTTTGAGGCTGGGGCAGTGCTTTTTATAGGCTAAAGCTTACTTTCTAGGCGGCGGCTATAGCTCAGCATTTTGTAGCCATGTTTGCGGCAGTCAAAAAAACGTTGCTTTTTGGGTGGCTGGCTTTGATCTGCTGCTGGCTGCCGGTATTTCGTCGCCGCTGTGGGGCAAAAAAGGGCTTAACTCAGTGGTGTCAAAATTATTTTTGTTTCAATTGTCGATTTGGTTTTATTTTTGACGTTTTCAGTGGTGCCAGTTGCCATAGTGGCTGTGATGGCCTTCACAGCGGGCTCTTGAACTCGCTGCCAGCAGGGTCTAACTTGAAAGCCGTGAGAATCATTTCGAGGATGGAAAGATGAAAAAAATAATATTTACGATGTGCTTAATGGCGTCGTTTGCTCACGGTTCGGATGACCTTGTGGATTACTGCAAAGTGGATTTTGCAGAGAATGGTAGCGTTAAGGGAACGTATCGGGGGCAGTGTTTAAATGATCAGCCGCATGGTGTAGGCGCGGTGAATTATTACAACGGCGATAAATTAGAAGGCAAGTTCAATAAAGGTAAGCTTGTAGGTGAAGCCACCTTAACCTCCGCCACCGGCGATGTGTATAAGGGCCTGATTATTGATGGCAAACGCCAGGGTGAAGGCACTTACCAATGGGCCAGAGGCAGTAGTTATGTGGGTGAGTGGTCTGACGATATGCGTCACGGCCAAGGGGTATTCACTTGGAACAATGGCACCCGCTTTGAAGGTGAGTTTCGCGATAATAAGCGCTATACCGGTAAGTTGTATTCCAATAACGGTCGCATTATCAAATGCCGCAGAGGGGTATGCCGGTAACAGTGTTAACAAGGGTTAGTGTTGCAGTAAATGAGTTGATGTCTCCCTGAGTTCCTCCCCCGTTGTTTGTGCTGGGGGAGGTTTTTTGTTGGTCTAAAACCGCCGCTTATGGCGGTTTTTTTATGCGTGTAAAAAACGGGTTATAAATTGTTTGCGCGGGCAGCAGCCTTAATCAGGGGTGGCTTGCTCGTGGGCGCGGCGTTTAAATGCTCTCGCCACTTCTTTGAGCAGGCCCTCATCACAACTGCCATGATACTCCAACCAGTGCAGCGTGTTATTGGCTGCAACTATGCTACCTGAAATAATAAAACTACCCGCGGGCACCACTATACCCAAAGCCGCGAGGCAGGCCTTGGCGTCATGGCCGGAATGACCATGGCAGCTGTAGCTATGCTTAATACTGTTGCTGCTTAGGCTGAGTTTTCGCGTTTGCATATTGCACTGTTCAGCATAGGGTTGCTGGCTGGCAGTTTTGGGGGTGAACAGGCAACCGCTAAGCAATAATAGCGTTAGCGAGCTTAGCGCTAGCCGCCCCGTGGCTGGGTAAATATTTATAACGGGGCCTGCGGTGTTTTAATGAGTTGTGTGGCCATCAGTATCACGCTAACCAGCACCGTAATAGAGGCCAGTGCCAAAATAGGGTCTAGGGTGGTGGCGGCTAAGCTGCGTTGGTAAAGCAAAAACAAAGCAACAAATAAAACCAAACTGCCTATATGATGGCTGTAATACTGCAGCCTGGCCAAGCGAGGGTAGCTACCATCTAACCACAGCTTATGGCATAAGCCATAAATAAACGACACCACAAAACCCAAAAGCATAATATGGGCATGGGTAACTAATTGGCTGTGATTTTTTGAGGCCGCCATATAAATCCCCAGCACTAAACCGGCTATGGCATAGGCAAAGCTTGATAACACATATTTTCTATCCATAGAAAACTCCTGGTATTGTTATTAAGGTTTAGGGAGAGCAGTGTTATTTATAGTGATGGTTGTGGGTTTGCACCAGTTTTGCTGCCAGCGCTGTTTTTTTTGTTTGGCGCTTTGTTGGCTAAAGTTGCGTTTAACTGGCGCTAATAGCTGGTTTTGTTGATGTAGGCATTGGCTATTGAGGGCGGCGTAGATTTCACCCTCTATGTCGGCGCTAACAAAAACAACTTGTTGGCACTTTGTGCACTCATGAAATACGGCGCTATGTGAGCCGTGCTGGTGGGTGGCATGAAATAGCTGGTTGTTGATATGTATGGCAACGGGACTGCCCGCTTGAGTAACGTAGGCAGCGTTATGGGCAAGGCAGTAGCTACACTGGCAGGCTCTGGGGGTTAGCCTGCTGTTGTCGCAGCGCCAGATAAACTGAATATTATTGCAAGCACAGCTGCCGTGTAGGCTCATCACACATTCCAAGATTAATAATTGGGCTACGTATTATTCAATTACATAGTGCTATTTATAGCCCCGCCATCCAGCAAAATATTTTGCCCTACAATAAAGCCTGCATGCTGCGAACATAAAAAAGCACAACTAGCGCCAAACTCGGCGGCGGTGCCGTAGCGGCCAGCGGGTATGGTGGCTTGGCGTTGTTGGCTGGCGGCTTCTAGGCTGATGTTTTGCTCTTGCGCCACGGCTGTGTCTAAGGCGGTGGCTCTGTCGGTGGCGTGTATGCCGGGCAGCAGGTTGTTAATGGTAACGCCGTGGGGGGCGACTTGGCGGGCAGTCCCAGCCACAAAGCCGGTGAGGCCCGCGCGAGCTGAGTTGGATAGGCCCAGTACCGGTATGGGGGCTTTAACCGTACCGCTGGTGATGTTAACGATGCGACCCCAGCCTTTGGCTATCATATTGGGCATGATGGCCTGCATTAACGCGATAGGGGTAAGCATATTGGCGTCCAAAGCGGCAATAAAATCCTCCCGCTGCCAATCGCTCCACATACCCGGTGGTGGGCCGCCGGCATTGGTAACCAATATGTCTACATCGCTGGCTTGCTCTAACACGGCGGCTTGCCCTTGTGGGGTGGTGATATCGGCGGCAATGGCTAGCACCGCTACGCCGTAGTGTTGGCGTATGTGCTCGGCGGTGGCCTCTAGCGTTTCTGGGTTGCGGCCGTTAATAATTAAATCAACGCCCTCGGCCGCTAGGGCCTCGGCGCAGCCGCGCCCCAAGCCCTTGGATGATGCGCAAACCAAAGCGCGCTTGCCCTTAATACCCATGTCCATAGTAATGCCTCTGCGTGGTTAAAAAAATATTAAGGAATGTTGCCAGCAGCAAAGCAGAAAGGAAAGTGTTGCCGGCTAATATGAGCTGTTGAACTGCGCATAAAGATTAAGCAGAGAAAAATAAGTAGCTGGCCGCAAGGTAGCTAAGGTAGCCCAATAATAAAATGCCCCCTTCAATGCGGCTTAGCTTTCGGCCAGTGCAGAGAAATAAAAATAGTAACAGTGCTACGCCTAGCATGACCCATTGATCAAATACCAAAACTCGGCCTGTTACCGCTAGCGGTTGTAATAGGGTAGACACCCCGAGTATGCCCAGAATATTAAAAATATTACTGCCTAAAATATTACCTACAGCAACGTCTGCATGCCTGCGTAGCGCGGCAATAACCGAAATAGTGAGCTCCGGCAGCGAAGTCCCCACTGCTACTAAAGTTAAGCCGATAACGGCCTCTGATACCCCTAAGCCTGTTGCTATGCCTACCGCGCCCTTAAGTAAAATTTGTGAGCCTGCAATTAACAGTGCTAAACCGCCTATAATCTCAACACTGGTTAGGGTTATAGACTTGGGCAGTTTTTCGATTTCTTCGGCCTCAGCTATATGCAGCTGGCCAGAGGGTGCAGCGATATTTTTCTCGGTGCAATAGGTCCATACTAAGTAACTAAGCAATGCAATTAAGAGAATAAGCGCGTCTATTAAGGTTAAGGGGCCGCCACTGGCCAGTAAAATAAACAGCAAGCTGGCAGCAATAACCATAGTGGCATCACGGCGTAGTGATAGCGGTGATACGGCTAGCGGGGTGATCGTTGCACATAGCCCTAGTATCAACAGAATATTGGCAATATTGCTGCCTACCACATTGCCTATGGCAATATCCGGTTGGCCATTGATAGCGGCATTAGCAGAAACGACCAGCTCAGGCATAGAGGTGCCAAACCCTACGATCACCAGCCCCGAGAGTAAAGGCGATACCCCAGCCCTTTTGGCAAAGCCCAGTGAGCCCCGTATTAAACCTTCACCGCCTGCTGTTAGCAGGGCAACTCCTATTAGTAAATAAAAAGTATCTAACATGTGATATTGCTACTATTCACTAAGCCATTGTAAGGCTGCATTTTCATCTTCAAAAAATTCTACCTCGCCGGAAACAAACCATCTGCCAACCTTGGCCGCTAACGCCTGCCATTGTTTATTGCCAATAATGGCAATTTTAACAAAGTGGTTGCCGTGCTTTAGCCCTAATTTAAAATCATCCCAAGCGGCCCTTAGCTCCCAACCCTCTAATTCGGAGGCGTCAACAAACGCTTTAACCTTAGCTTGTTTAAGCTCAGCTAGGGCGGAGTCAATCATAGGGCTAATGGTTTCATAATCTTGGTGGGTGAGTTTTCCTGTGGCCTTTAGTGTTAGAAAAAAATCATTGTTAACTCTGTCTATACCAATGCTAAGGCCGTGCCTTTGTATACCCATGTTTGCTCTCCTTGGTGCTAGTGCTGCTAGGTACAGTTTAGCCGGTATATGGCGCTTGCGGGTTAGCTAGCCCCAAAGTTGAGGGTTGAGTTGCCAAATAGAATAGCTAAGTGCTAGAGAAAAACAACAATTTCAACGCCTAGGTAAGCCGTCGCGCTTGACTGCGGTGTTATCTTTTTTACTTGGCATGAAGGCAGCTATTACTACGCACACTATACCGGTGCCAAACATAAACCATACTTTTTCTTGTTGAAGAGTTTGGATTCGTGTATGCGACAAAATCATTACATTATTTACGGTAACACCCCAAACCTGATTAATTTCGGAGTAAATGACTAGGCGAAGGTTATCCCCGATGCTTACTCTATTAAAAATTCTCTTGGTTTCAGACTGTTCGTAGCTGCGAAACAGGTATGGCTGTTTGTGGCCGGTTAAAATTAAGTAGAGATCAAGCCGCTCAACTATGGAATCACTATTTTCTTTGAGTACCTCAACAAGCTGCAAGCAAGTTCCTTGGGTTTACCTTTAAGGGCACTCGCATTCACTGGCATCCGAAAACGCTGTTGAAATTTAAGCAGCAAGTCCGGAAACTAACGAGCCGCAACTGGGGCGTGTCGATGAAATACCAGCTGTTCAGGATCAGCCAGTATTTACGTGGCTGGATTAATTACTTTGGTATCGTTAGCGGCTATCAACATTGCGTCGAACTCGATCATTGGATTCGTCGTAGAGTGCGGATGGCATACTGGCGACAGTGGCGTAAGCCGCGCACCAAGGTAAGAAATCTGATGAGGTTGGGCGTTCACATGCAGGCTGCGGTTGCGTGCGGTATTACCAGCAAAGGGCCATGGCGCAGCTCTAAAACACCGGGGATTAATCAGGCATTATCCAATGCTTACTTAAAATCTCAGGGTTTGTATGAGCTGCGAGATGGATGGATTAAGCTTCACCATTCTTAGTGAAACGCCCTGTGCGGACCCGCATGCAGGGTGTTGTGGGGAAGGCTGGTTAGATACCAGTCCTTACCCGATTAAATTAGCGCCACACTGGCCACGAACAATAAGACGTTGCGTAGCGATAGCGTAGCTTTTGTTTGTGGTGGCACCCGATAGATACATGAGCTTTCCGATGCCCCGATTATTATTAGTGGCAACCTTTGCCGAATAGACTGAGTTTGCCGATAAAACATAACTTTGTAAATGGCACTAGGAACGAACGTGATGACATATGATGTTGCACATTCCTTGATGCCTGACTGCCAGCGAGAGGCACGATAGCTTTAGCTAAGCTGAACTACCGCTAATAATTATTTTTTGCCGCGCAATTTAACGCTTAGTGAATGGGCAGTGTTGCTGCGAAGCAGCACTTTTAGCTGTCCAGCCAGCTTGCTGGCGAACATTGCACGTATTGTTAGGCCCTTAAGTGGCACGGCATATCTCAGGGCGCTGCTTTAACTCTATATTGTACTGACGTGCTAGCACCATAAGTTCATTTACTACAGACTGGATGGCACCCTGCACATTATTTTCTCTCAGCTTTGGAATTGCGTACTTTTGAATTACATCAGAGGTTACAGAATTAGATATGTATCGTTCTATTCCCAGACCCAGTTCTATACGTATCTTTTTGTCGTTTAGCGCCAGAAGAATAAGCATGCCATTGTCTAGGCCTTTATATCCAAGTCGCCAGTCTCGTGCATATTTAAGGCTAAACTCTTCGATACTTTCATTTCCTGTTGTGTCCAGAACTGCCACTCCTATTTGGTGACACGTTTCAGATTCGTATTTTTCAAGTGCTTTTTCTAATGATAGAACTTCATAGTCAGTGAGAATACTTAATGAATCTCTGACTCTACCTTCATGATCACTTTCAGTGCATGCGGATATCGCGATGCCCATAGTGATTAATATAATTTTAAATATTCGCATAACGTCCAATGTGTTGAGGCTAATCCTACCCACAAAAAGTAGACACGTTGTTACGCGCACTTCTCGTAATAAATTCGTTCGTATTCCTTAGGGCTTTTGTAGCCATTGGTGGAATGTCTCCTGACGCTGTTGTAGAACAATTCAATGTATTCAAACACGCAACTATAGGCCTCATCAAGTCCATTAAAGGATTCAGTATGAATAGACTCCACTTTAAGGCGTGCGAAGAAGGATTCTATGACCGCATTATCCCAGCAATTTCCTTTTCGGCTCATGCTGAATTTAATGTCTTCATCGAGTAAGCAGCGTTGATACTCATTGGATCGGTACTGCACGCCGCGATCGGAGTGTAGGATTAAACCAGGTTTAACCTGTCGCTTCGCAACGGCCATTTCAAAGGCCTCAAGGATAAAATCGGTCGTCATCGCTGCATCCATTGCCCAGCCGATAATTTGCCGTGAAAACAGATCCATAATGACAGCGAGATAAACATGCCCTTTTTTCACTTTAATATACGTGATGTCAGAGACCCATTTCTCATTGGGTTTATCCGCCGTAAAATTACGACGTAATAAGTCTTCACTAACGTGATTAAACTGATTGGGCGAAGGAAAGTATTTATAATTCTTGCCGTTACGGGCTTTTAAGCCGGACTGAGCCATTAACTTAGCAATGTGATTAACACTGCAAGGGATACCGCTTTCATTCAGTTCTACGGCCACTCTAGGTGCCCCATAACGCTTCTTATATTGGTTGAATGCTACAACGACAGCCTTCCGCACATGCTCGCGCTGGAGCGCCTGCTGGCTTGGTGTTCGTGATCGCCATTTGTAATAGCCAGAGCGGCTAACAGAAAGCCAGCGACACATTCTCAATACAGCATAGACATCACGCAGTGATTCT
>NZ_JANHAP010000004.1 GCF_024734385.1 Dasania sp. GY-MA-18
AACGCTTGGTGCAGTCCTACATTAATGACTTTTATAACACGTGGCGAGTACATGGCACCTTGAATCAGGTGCCAATGCTCTGCTATAAAGCTGCAATCTAAGTGTCCGTTTTATGTGGGTCACATCAGCAAGCTGCAAAAATTTTGAACATATAAATCTAAAAAGCCAAGCCCTCGCTTGGCTTTTTGCTTGCCGCTTATAGCTTGCCGCTTGCCGCTTCGAAGAATAGCTCTTTTAATTTCGCACCGGGGTCATCCGCTCGCATAAACGCCTCGCCCACTAAAAACGCATTGACTTTATGCTCGCGCATGGCGGCCACATCGGCAGCAGTGTGTATGCTGCTTTCGGTGACGACTATGCGATCATCGGGAATATGCGGCAGCATATTGAAGGTGGTATCTAGCGTGGTTTCAAAAGTGTTTAAATCGCGGTTATTAATGCCCACTAAGGTATTACCTACGGGCAGGGTGCGATCTAACTCTGCACGATCATGCACCTCTATTAATACATCCATACCCAGTTCTAGGGCGGCGGCATTAAGTTCGGCAATTTGTATATCGTCTAAGCAGGCGGCAATTAATAAAATACAGTCAGCACCTATGGCGCGCGCCTCGACCACTTGGTAGGGGTCTACTATAAAGTCTTTTCGTATTACTGGCAGGTTGCAAGCAGCCCGCGCCTGCATTAAGTATTCTTCACTACCCTGAAAAAAATCAGCATCAGTTAATACCGACAGGCACGCTGCACCGCCTTGCTCATAGCTTTTGGCGATGGCTGCGGGGTCGAAGTTAGGCCGTATCACGCCTTTACTAGGCGAAGCTTTTTTTGCCTCGGCGATAACACCTGATAAACCTGCATCCAGCTTGGCAGCAATGGCATGCGCAAAACCACGGCAAGCTGTTTGCTGGGCCGCTAAGGCCTGCAATTGCGCCACGCTAGTCTTGGCCGAACGCTCTGCAATTTCTTCACGTTTGCGGGCGACAATTTTTTTTAAAATGGTTGGGGTATTAATAACTGTGCTCATAATAGGATGACTAACCTTCTTTCATGGCGCGGGTCAGGGCCACGAGCTCATGTAATTTTTCTAAACCTTTACCGCTGTTTAAAACATCTTGTGCAGCTTTTATACCCAGCTCTAAGCTGTCTACCACATTGGCTGCATATAAAGCCGCACCGGCATTTAAGGCCACTATATCAGCAGCAGGGCCTTTTTCACCGGCTAACAAAGCATTCACTATCACTAGGCTTTCTGCTGCACCGCTGACTGTTAAGCTATCTAAGCTGGCGCGGGTCATACCAAATTGTTCGGGGGTAATAGTGTATTCGGTAATTTCGCCATTGCGTAATTCTGCTACGTAGGTTTCTTTGGCTATGCTAATTTCATCCAGGCCATCAGCAGAGTGCACTACCAATACGTGCTCACTACCTAAGTTTTTTAGCACCTCGGCCATAGGCCGTACCCAGTCTTTGCTGTACACGCCTAATAATTGATTGACCACACCGGCGGGATTAGTCACCGGCCCCAGTAAATTAAATACTGTGCGCAGTGCTAACTCTTTGCGGGGGCCTACTGCATATTTCATCGCAGCATGATGGTTGACCGCAAACATAAAACCTATACCTGCCCGGCTAACACACTCAGCCACTTGCTCAGCACTTAAATCCAAGCGCACTCCAGCAGCCTCTAATAAGTCGGCAGCGCCGCTTTTAGAGCTCACCGAACGGCTGCCGTGCTTGGCCACTTGACCTCCGGCGGCCGCCACTACAAAGCTACTGGCAGTAGACACATTAAACAGGCTGGAGCCATCACCACCAGTACCAACAATATCTACCAGGTAATCACCGCTAACACTAACTGGCGTAGCCAACTCGCGCATCACCTGTGCGGCGCCGCAAATTTCTTCCACGGTTTCACCCTTTACCCGCAGGCTCACCAGCAAAGCGGCAATCTGTGCATCGGTGGCCTGGCCCGTCATAATTTGGCGCATAACTGCCGTCATCTGCTCGGTGCTTAATGAGCGGCCTTCAATCACTTCGCCTATAGCGGCTTTAATATCCATGGTTGTTTCCTGTTTTTATAAGCTAGGCTTAGCTTGCTAAAAAATTACGTAATAATTGGTGGCCATGCTCAGTCAAAATAGACTCGGGATGAAATTGCACCCCCTGCACGGCTAGAGTCTTGTGCTTAAACCCCATAATCTCAGCCAAGCTACCGTCTTCATGTTGAGTCCAAGCGGTAAGCTGCAAGCAATCGGGCAAGCTATGCTTATCCACCACCAATGAATGATAACGGGTGGCTTGAAAAGGATTACTCAAACCGGCAAAAACCCCTTGATCGTTATGATAAATAGCCGAGGTTTTACCGTGCATAACCTTGCCCGCTGGCACTACCTCACCACCAAACACCTGACCTATAGCCTGATGCCCCAGGCATATACCCAGTAAAGGGATCTTGCCGGCAAAGGCCTCTATAGCTGCCAGCGATACCCCCGCTTCGTTGGGGGTACAAGGGCCCGGTGAGATCACAATTTTTTCTGGCTGCAGCTGGGCAATTTCCGCCACGGTGATCTCATCATTATGCACCACCTGCACCTCAGCCTTTAGCTCGGCCAGATACTGCACCACGTTATACGTGAAGGAGTCATAGTTATCTATCATTAACAACATTAGCGATTTGCCCACATCAATAACCGTTAGCTTCACGGATAAGCTCACCGCTATTGATCTTTCATTGATTTGTGGTAGTGTACTAGTACATGGATACAGAATGCAACTACACCCACGAACTAATCGCCCATCTGCTCACCGCGGAAGACAGCGGCCGCATGGAACATATACTGCGCAGCCTGCTGACCCCTTCGGAGCTCAGTGAAATCAGCAAGCGCCTGCAGATCTTTAAGCTGCTGGAGCAGGGCATGCCACAGCGGCAAATTGCCGAAAAGCTGGGCGTAGGTATAGCCACTGTTACCCGAGGCTCCCGCGCCCTCAAAGGCGACTAGCCTCTGCTGGCAGCATTGACAAACATTACTACCGAACTAGAGCTAGGACTATGGCCAACAAGCCCCGCAGCATAACACTGCCCAGAAAGCCCCACTATATAACTCTCACTGCCGATTGTGATTTTTTTGCGCTGTTTAAAAAAATAGAGCGCCGCTTTGAGCACTGCTTTTATTTAGAGTCACTGGGCGAAGACAGCCATATGGCACGCCACTCTATTATAGGCTTCGATCCCGAACAGCTAATCCACGCCAACGAAAATACCCTGAGCATAGAACAGCGCGACGGCAGTACCGAGCACTTTAATAGCGACAACCCCTACCAACTGCTGCGCGATATAGTGCCGCAAAATATTTTGTCCCGTAAATATGCTGGCGGCCTCACCGGCTATCTTAGCTATAACTGCATGAATTATTTTGAGCCCAGCTTACAGCTACAAGACAGCGACATGTTTGACGCCTTTCGTTTTGGCGTCTTTAAAGACGGCCTTATCCTAGACAAAATGACCGGCGAACTTATCTACTTTTATTACGAGGGCAGCGACACCGGCAACCGCGAAGCACTGATTAAAGAGCTAATAGAGCAACCCGATGTTGTTAACGGCGAACTGACCATCACCCCGCTGGGCGAAACCATGAGCCAAGAGCAGCACAAAGCGGCGGTATTAAAAGTTAAGCAAGACATTATAGATGGCAAAATATTCCAAACCGAAGTGGGCTTTAAAAAACGCTTCCGCCTAGAAGGCGACACCATCAATATTTACGAGCAACTGCGCGAGGAAAACCCCTCACCGCAAATGTACTACGTGAAATTTGGCCAGCAAAAACTCATAGGTGCCAGCCCGGAATTACTATTCCGCCTGCGCCAGGGCGAAATGGAAACCTTCCCACTGGCGGGCACCACCACCCGCGGTGCCACAGCCAAAGAAGACACCGCCCTGGCCCGCGCCATGCTCAACGACCCCAAAGAAATTGCCGAGCACAATATGATAGTGGACTTACACCGCAACGATATAGGCAGGGTCGCCCAGTTTGGTACCGTCAAAGTACGCAGCCTGATGGACATCAAGCGCTTTAGCCATGTACAGCATATCTCTAGTGAAATCGTTGGCATTATTGCCGAAGGCGAAGACATGTTTTCTGCCCTAGCCAGCAACTTTCCCGCAGGCACCTTAACGGGCGCCCCCAAAATAGAAGCCATGAAAATCATTAATGATTTAGAAAACGAAGGCCGCGGCCCCTACGGCGGTGCGGTGGGCCACTTCTCCTTTAACGGCGACTGCACCTTTGCCATACCCATACGCACGGTATTCGCCAATGGCGAGCAGGCCTATGTACAAACCTGTGGCGGCAATGTTTACGACTCCAACCCCGAAGACGAGTACGAAGAAATACGCCGCAAGTTCGCTGGCACTAAAAAAGTGTTAGATCAATTTATTCCAGCCGCGCACAAAGGGTAACCGCAGTCATGAAAGTTTTTATTATCGATAACTACGACTCTTTCACCTACAACCTATACCAATACATAGGTGAGATACTCAGCTCCGAAAAAAATCGCGGCCACATCAACGATTTTGAAATCATCGTCAAACGCAATGACCAAATCAGCCTGCAAGAAATACGCGACATCAACCCCGATCGTATTATTATCTCACCAGGGCCAGGCTCACCCGACGATGAAAACTATTTTGGCATATGCGCGCAGGTGATTACCGAGCTGGGCCAACACACCCCACTGCTAGGGGTTTGCCTGGGCATGCAGGGCATTACCCATGTATTTGGCGGCAAAGTGGTGAAAGCCCATGTACCCATGCACGGCAAAATCAGCCCTATCACCCATAACGGCCTAGGCATGTTTAACAACATACCCGATCAGTTAGAGGTGATGCGCTACCACTCGCTTATGGCCGAAGCCGAAAGCTTTCCCGACTGCCTGCAAATAACCGCCCTGGTAGGCGATATACCCGCCAGCGAATTTGAAAACAAAGCGCTGATCCAAGCCGGTGGTGATTTTGAAATTATGGGCATACAACATCGCGAGCACCCCATCTACGGCATACAGTTTCACCCCGAGTCCTTTGCCACTGAGGGCGGTAAAGAACTGATTAAAAACTTTTTATTTTGCCGTTAAGTATCTTTACGCCGCAGCCTGCTGCGGCAAATCCGTGACTATCTAGCAGAACAGGACTATCTTTAAACACTAATCCCCGATAAAGAACGGATAATAATGAATAAGGGACTTATTCTAGGCATATCCGCCTACTATCACGACAGTGCGGCGGCCCTGATTGACTGCGGCAATATTATTGCTGCGGCGCAAGAGGAGCGCTTTAGCCGTATAAAACACGACCCTAGCTTTCCGCTACAGGCCATCAACTATTGCTTAGCACAGGCTAATTGCCAGTTAAGCGATGTTGCAATTATCGTATTTTACGATAAGCCCTTTCTTACTTTCGACAGACTACTGGAAACCACACTCAGCTATGCCCCGCGCGGCCTTAGTACTTTTTTACGACAAATGCCGCGCTGGCTTAAAGAGCGGCTACATTTAAAGTCGCTATTGCGCCGCGAACTCTGTGCGCTCAGCCAATTACATAAACACCAACTACCCCAGTTATTATTTACCGAACACCATCAAGCCCATGCCGCCTCAGCCTTTTACCCCAGCCCCTATCAAGACGCTGCAGTGCTGTGCCTAGATGGCGTAGGTGAATGGGCGAGCACCTCTGCCTGGATGGGGCGCGGCCAGCAACTGGAGGCTTTATGGCAAATTAACTTTCCCCATTCACTGGGTTTATTGTACTCAGCCTTTACTTACTATTGTGGTTTTAAAGTCAATTCCGGCGAGTACAAACTGATGGGCTTAGCGCCCTATGGTAAGCCCCGTTATGCCGAGTTAATCAAACAACAACTCATCGATATACGCGCCGATGGCAGTTTTAAGCTGGACCTAAGCTACTTTGACTTTTGCCTAGGCAACACCATGACCTCGGCTAAATTCCATCAACTATTTAACGGCGAACCCCGCCAACCCGAAAGCCCTCTCAGCCAAAAACAATTAGACTTAGCAGCCTCTATACAGGCCGTCACCGAACAAGTGGTTATCCAGCTCGCGCGTACATTGCAAGCCGAAACAGCTGCGACAAAGCTGTGCCTGGCGGGGGGTGTAGCCCTTAACTGCATGGCCAATCGCGCGCTTAAACAGGCAAATATTTTTGAACATATCTGGGTACAGCCCGCAGCGGGCGATGCCGGTGGTGCACTGGGAGCTGCACTGGCGGGCTGGCATATATATCAACAGCAAGCGCGCACCAGCAGCGCTGATGGCGACAACATGCAAGGCTGTTATTTAGGGCCTCAATATAGCTCACAATATATTGCCGATTATTTACACGCTCAGAACATAACTCATCAATATTACAACGATGCTGAGCTCACCCAACTATGCGCAGACTTACTCTCTCAAGGCCAAGTATTAGGTTGGTTTCAAGGGCGCATGGAGTATGGCCCCAGAGCCTTGGGAAATAGATCCATACTGGCCGACCCGCGCAATAAAGACATGCAATTAAAACTCAATAAAAAAATTAAATTTAGAGAATCTTTTAGGCCTTTTGCCCCCGCAGTGCTAGCAAATAAAACCGCCGATTATTTTCAATCTGAACAAAGCCCCTATATGACATTTACCTGCGGCGTCGCAGAAACTATACGCAAACCCCACAGTGAACAAAAAATGGCAACGCTGGCCATGATGGACAAACTCTATGTAGAGCGTTCACAGCTGCCCGCTATTACCCATGTAGACTACAGCGCCAGAATCCAAACCGTCGACGGTCAGCACAATCCTTTATTTCATCAACTACTCACGGCGTTTGAGCAACTAACCGGCTGCCCGGTATTAATTAACACCTCCTTTAATGTGCGTGGCGAACCCATAGTGTGCAGCCCTGAGGATGCCTACCAATGCTTTATGGCCACCGACATGGATTACTTAATACTGGGTAACTACCTGCTGCGTAAAACTGAGCAACCCCCAGCCACATCTGCAACACGCACTTTTGAGGCGGATTAAAGCTATGGATACCCGCACAAAAACACTGCGCATATTTATTATTAGCCTAAGCTTGGTAGCAGCCTTCTGGTTTAGCCTATTCAACTACTGGCAGCAGTACAGCACAGCCTATGTGATCAGCGCTTACTTAATTATTGGATTATTTGCCTGCCATGGCTTATGGCAGCCACAGCGCTATCTGGGGTTTTATTGCGGCTGGATTAAAGTCAGCCACACTCTTAACCGCTGGCTGATACAGTTTTTATTAACTATGATATTTTTTATCATTATCACCCCCAGCGCATTACTATACCGTTTAAGCGGCAAAAACATACGCAACAGCACGCTTAATCAACAGGGTTCTTATAGAATTAATAGCAGCAAAAAAACAGCCCAAGACATGGAGCATCCATTCTAAATGTTTGAATTTTTAAAAGACCTATGGTTGTACGGTAAAAAACACAAAAAGATGTGGATGCTGCCTATTATTCTTAGCATGATGCTAGTGGGGGCTTTAATTATTTTTACCGAATCTTCGGCACTCAGTCCGTTTATTTACACCTTGTTTTAAACGGCTATGAATAAAAACTTTTGGCCAGCCAGTTTTTTTATTATTAGCAGCAGCGTACTAAGCCTGCTAGCTATTGAATTTATCCTAGCCAAATATAATAGCAGCATAGCTAACAGCTCCCATATCAGTGCCAATTTATTACGCTACCACCCCACCCTAGGTTGGACGCTCACCCCCAACTGGCAAGGCCAGCATCAACACCATGATTTCAATGCCAGCTACAGCACCAACCTGTTGGGCTTTCGCGGTGAGCTCAGTAATTTTAATCAGGCCCAGGCCAACAGTTTGGCAATAGTGGGCGACAGTTTTAGTTTTGGCCTGGGCGTTAACGATGATCAAACCTTTAGCAGCTTAATTAACCAGCAAGTCGCTAACCGGGTATTGAATCTCAGCATCCCCGGATACAGCACCGACCAGCAACTCTTGCTGATCAAAGATATGGCGCCGCGATTAAAAGCTCAACACTATGTGTTATTTTTTTATCTGGGCAATGATTATTTAGACATTATGCTCAGCTACCCATTACAAGCCGCCCAAGCCAAGCCCTTATACACACTACTACAGCAGCAGCTGCAACTGACTAACACCCCAGTGCCCAAAACCCCAAAAAAAACCAGCACTAACTCGCTGCGTCTATCTATCAATCAAACACTCAGCCAACAACACACGCCCTTAATTAAGCTAAGGCAGCGCAGCTTATTACTGCAACGCTTACTACCCGCTCCTCGGTACGACCCTGTTACTACGCAAGCCCTGTTTGCACAATATTATAGTGACAATAGCCGCTTACTCACCGCCCTGCTTAAAGAACTGCAACAACAATTACAACAACAAGGTGCCAGCCTCACTGTTGCCAGCCTACCCAACAACACGTATTTACAAGCACCGCTATCTGCGGATGGTTTACTACAAGCTTATATAGAGGGGCAGTTACAAACGATATGCCAGCAATTAAGCTTAGACTATTGGAACTTAGCCCAGCAATTACAACAGCTTTACTTAGCGCAGGGGCAGCCGCAGTGGTACTACCCCCATGAAGGGCATTTAAATCCTCAAGGTCATCAGATTATTGCCCAACTGATACAACAACAGTTTAAACTTTAAGCACACAACTCTAACAAAGATCCCACCACCACATCAGGGTTAGCAGCACTAATAGGCTGGCCCTGATTATAGCCATAGTTCACACAAGCCACCGGCATACCAGCAGCCCTAGCGGCGGCCACATCAATTTGCGAATCGCCTATCATCACACAGCGATCTAGCGGCACAGCTAAAGCAGCGCAGGCCTGGATTAAAGGCGCCGGCTGCGGTTTGCGCTGGGGCAGGCTGTCGCCCCCTAGGCACACAGTAAAAAAATCCTCTAGGGCAAACTGCTTTAGTATATGCGGAATAAATTCAGCGGGCTTATTGGTGACTACCGCCATGGCTATGCCCTGGCTGTGCCAATGTTGTAAAGCTGGCATTACGCCTGCGTATAAGGCGCTGTGCTGGCCACTACTTTGCCGATAATATTTAAAAAACTGTTGCTGCTGTTGCGCCAGTTCTGCGTCATCCAATTCAGCGAGCTCGCAATTTTGCGCAAAGGCCAATGCTTTTTGCACCAGCACTTTAGCGCCATTGCCCACCCAAGTACGCACCCGCGACTCCCCCGCCAAGGGCAAATTGGCAGCAGCTAACATCGCATCTACTGCAACGGCTAAATCGGGTACGCTATCGACTAGAGTGCCATCCAAATCAAACAACAAACCTTGCAGCGGCTGATCTAATAAGGCACTGAGCTTTTTAGCCATAACGCGCTACACTGATGCCAATTGCTCACGCATCTCATCTATGACTTTTTTATAATCAGGCTGATTAAAAATGGCTGAGCCCGCCACAAAAGTATCGGCACCGGCAGCGGCGATTTCGGCGATATTGCTAGCAGAAATACCGCCGTCGACTTCCAAGCGTATGTCATAACCACTGGCGTCTATTAATGCACGCACTTCGCGTACCTTGTCTATGGTAGAGGGGATAAATTTTTGACCGCCAAAGCCGGGGTTAACCGACATCAGCAAAATCATATCCAATTTATCCATCACATATTTCAGCGGCTCTAAACCCATGGCCGGGTTTAATACCAAGCCAGCCTTGCAACCGGCATCGCGTATCATTTGCAAAGAGCGGTCTACATGGGTGGAAGCATCGGGGTGAAAAGTAATATAGCTGGCTCCGGCCTTGGCAAAGCTGGCGATCAAATCATCCACCGGGCTTACCATTAAATGTACATCTATAGGCGCGGTGACACCGTGCTTGCGCAGCGCTTCACACACCATGGGGCCTATGGTGAGGTTGGGCACATAGTGATTATCCATTACATCAAAATGAACAATATCGGCACCGGCCGCGATGACGTTATCCACCTCTTCGCCTAAACGGGCAAAGTCTGCGGCAAGAATAGAGGGTGCTATTTGATAATCTCTCATAATACAATCCGAACTCTAGGTTTAGGCTAATTGGCCGCTATCTTACTGAAATACTAGCCGCGATTCAGCAGGCTTTGCAGGATTCCACAAAATAATTGCTACATGATGACTCAACTCAACGCCATAGCACGATTACTAATAGTTAGCCTTTGGCTGCTTAGCGCGGCCGCCTACGGCCAGGATGAATCGGTCGACAGTGCCGCTGACACTAACGAAGATACCGCGCCAGCCGCTACCCCCGCAGCCAGAGCACAGTTTAGCAGCAATACCCCCACACTCTTGGCCCAAGACCTACCCCAAGAGCAAGTCATGTGGCTGGAGGTGGCTGGCCAGAAAATACTTAGCCTATATAGCCCCGACCACTCTGGCGAGGCCCGCGGCGGCGTGATATTGCTGCCCCGCCACGAACAAACCATTACCCGCCATAACCGGCTTTTTAACCTGCAACAAACTTTAGCTGATAACCGCTGGCACGCTTTAATGCTGACCATGCCGCCGCTCACTACCGACACTGCCGAACAGGCACAGCAAACCATTGCCGCCGCCATTAGCTTTTTTAACAGCAAGGGCATCTACAATATGGTGTTGCTGGGGGAAGGTAGCAGCGCTAATCGCCTAATCAACTATGCCAGCCAAATCAGCGATAAAACCCAACTCAAACAAATTCGCGGCTTGGCGCTGGTGGATGCCAAAAACCAAATCAACCAACAGCCCATTACCGCACTATTGCCCAAGTTGAAATTTCCAGTGTTGGATATTTATTTTAGTGGCGATAGGCAGGCTCAGCTCTTTGCCCAGCAACGCCTGCGCAGCACCAAACCTTTGCCACGGGGCCAATATCAACAGGTGCGCATGCCCCGCATGGGTTTGCGCCCACAGCAGGACGAAGACAAACTCAGCAAACGCATACGCGGCTGGCTAAACAAAACCGCAGCAGGTTTTTCGGTGGGGGTTAAATAATAGGGCTGCTCGCAGCCCAGCTTTATAACGGGCCGCTAAGGAATCAGCTCGGCGACTTGCACCTCATAGCTGGCATACCACTTCGCCTTACCCAAAGCCTGCGCCTGCTGGTGTTCGGCATTGTTATGCCAGGCTTTAATATGTGCCAGCGACGGCCAATAGGAAATGGCTAGCTAATCACAGCACGCTGCCCGCACCTGCCTATCCAATTCCAGCAAGCGCTGCGGTGTGCCCACATCCACCCAGTTGCCGCGGTAGTGCTCACCACTAACTTGGCCCGCCGCCATTGCCTCGGTTAACAGCCCCAGTAAGGGAAAGCTGCCCGGCTCGCAGGCATTAAATAAGTTGGGGTGTAATAGGCTCAAGCCGGTAAAGGTCAAGCGCGGCCCCTCACCCTCGGCCACCACATGTTGGCCGGGTAATAATACAAAATCACCTGTAGCGTTATGTTCGGGGTTAGCGGTTAACACCAAGTGTGCCAGCTTTAAGCTGTTGGCGCCCTGGCGCAAGACTAATTGCTCTAGCGGGTAATCGGTCCACACATCGCTGTTAACCACTAAGAAAGGCTGCTCACCCAATAAGGGCAAGGCTTGGTATATTCCGCCGCCGGTTTCCAGCGGCTCACCCTCGCGGGAGTAACTAATACTCGCCCCCCAGCGCGAGCCATCCCCCAGGCAGTGTTCAATTTGCTCGCCTAGGTAGGCGTGATTAATCACTATGTCCCTTATACCTGCCGCCACCAGTCGCTCTATGTGGTATTCAATTAAGGGCTTACCGGCAATTAACAATAAAGGCTTGGGTACATGATTGGTCAGTGGCCGCATGCGCTTACCTAAACCGGCGGCTAAAATCATGGCCTTCACTGCGCTTGCTCCTTGCTGGCTAAAGGGTTAACTAAAGGTGAGATGATGGCCAGCAAGCTAGTTAGGCTGCTCAACTCCGGCCTACGCTCACTCACAGTCTGTAAATACGCGATAAACCTAGGGGCATCTTGCAAGTATTGGGGCTTGCCATCACGGTAGTGGATGCGGGCAAAAATCCCCAACACCTTTAGGTGACGCTGCACCCCCATATAATCACAATCGGTTAAAAAATCTTCAAATTGCGCAGCCACGGGTAACTGCGCCGCCACGGCCTGCTGCCAGTATTGCTGCAACCAAGCCTGTACCTGCGGCTCTGGCCAGCTGATAAAGGCATCTTTAAATAGGCAAATAGGGTCGTAGCTAACGGGGCCGTAGACCGCATCTTGAAAATCAATAATGGCAGGCTTGCTCTCAGCATCACTAAGCATCAGATTGCGAGGCATATAATCGCGGTGCACAAAAACCCGGCCTTGGGCGCTGATATTAGTCAGCAGTTGCTGGCTCAAAGTGTTAAATAAGCTGCTGATTTCCGCCTTGGCTGCTGGGCTCAGGTGCTCATTGAGATGCCGACCTATATACCACTCGGGGAACAACGCCAGCTCCTTGCTCAGCAGCGCCTCATCATACGCTGGCAAACCGGCACTGGCAGTATGGGTTTGCATGGTCACCAAAGCCTGGATGGCGTCGCTCATTAAAACCTGGGCATTATCGGCATTAATAGCCTGCAAATAAGTTTGGGTACCCAAATCGCTAAGCAGCAAAAAACCCTGCGCTTGCTCATAAGCAATAATTTCCGGCACGGTTAAACCGGCTTGCGCCAAGCGCTGGGCTATATCAACAAAGGCGGGATTGTTCTCAGTATCGGGGGGCGCATCCATGCCGATCACGCTGCGCTGATCAGCTAGGGTATAACGAAAATAACGTCTAAAGCTGGCATCGGTAGAAGCTGGCACCCCCACCACAGGCTGCCCTAACTGACTGCTGGCCCACTGCTCTAAAGCCTGCTGCCTTTTATCCTTTGCTAACACACACTCACCACACATACCGGTTATTGATATTATCTTGCACCATGCTGCGCCACTATAACCGAAACCGCCACAAGATAAATCCACCTATTTAACAGAAGCCAGTCGCAAACAGGCAATTTATTAAGGAATGCTTTATTATGCCTGCTTCCATCACAGAGCTTGTTATTGCCAAGCTTATTATTGCCAACCCAGCCCGCGCTGTTATCGCCGGTAACTAAAATACACTTTATGGCCGCAGTAAAATCCATCTACACGCCGCTATTTCGCTACCACAGTTTGGCGACGGCAATCACCCTATGCGCTGGCATTAGCCCAGCCATGGCCAACGACTATCAAGCCTGGGACTGGCTGCCAGAACATGAGCTTAGTGACCAGCAGCGCTGCCAAATGAGCACCGGCTGCCAAGGCGCCTATGTAGAGCCTAAAGCCGACTGGCCCGAGGCCCATATCCCCCCCGAGCAAGCCGCCTTGCATGCGGGTGCCAACCAGTCGTCTATGACGGAAAACACCGTAGAGCTCAATGGCGATGTCATTTTAAGCAAAGGCCAGCGCCGCGTAATTGCCGACAGCGCCACCCTTAATCGCTTAAGCAATGTGCTCAAGCTTAAAGGCCATGTAGAGGTGCGCGAGCCCGGCTTTTTATTGCGCTGTGAAGCTGGCGAAATCAATACCGATACCGGCCTAGGCTCTTTTAGCCAAGCCCATATACTCAATCACGATACCGGCCTGCGTATTAGCGCCGAGCAAGCCGAGCACCCCAGCGAGTTCAGCTTTAATTTTAGCGGTGCGCGCTATACCCAATGTACTCCCGACGACGAAGTCTGGGTTATGACTGCAGGCCAGCTAAACCTAGACCAAGCCACCGGCTGGGGCAGCGCCGAAGATGTAGTCGTGCGCGTAAAAGACATTCCGGTTTTTTACAGCCCCTACCTCACCTTCCCCATAGATGATCGCAGAAAAACCGGCTTTTTATGGCCCACCATAGCCAGCAGCGATGGTGGCTTGGATTTATCGCTACCCTACTACCTCAATATTGCCCCCAACTTTGACGCCACCATCACACCCCGTCGCGTGGGCCAGCACGGTAATATGTTAGAGGCCGAAACCCGCTATTTAAATCAATACAGTTTTTGGACTGTCGCTGGCGCGCAGCTTAACGACGATGAAATGGATGGCGAAAAGCGCTGGCTGGGCAATATCAAAGAGCAAGGTCGCTTCGGCCAACACTGGAGCCATAGCATAGATTACAACAAGGTCAGTGACCTGGATTATTTGCGCGACTTTAGTTTTGACAGCATCAGCACCCAAAGAAGCAATCACCTAGCCCAAACCGGCCGCATGAGCTTTAACTCGCAAAACTGGAGCGGGCAAGTCTTAGTGCAAGAGCATCAAAGTTTGGACACGGTATACAACGCCCCCTATAAACGCCTGCCGCAAATCAGCCTCAGCAGGCAAAGCCACGGCGAAAACTTCGTCCCCGATTACTCGCTGTCGCTGCAATTCACCGAATTTGACCACGAAGAATCCAAAGAAAAAGGCGGCAGCTTTGACAGTGGCCAGCGCCGTTACGCCGAGGCCGGTGTTAGCTTTCCCATGCGCTGGGCACCGGGCTTTATTATCCCCAGCACCAAAGTACGCCACGTCAGCTACCAGCTGGACGGCCTGCAAGCTAGCGAAGACGACAGCCCCGAGGCCACCGTCGCCTTAGGCTCTTTAGATATGGGCCTAATCTTCGAGCGCCCCTTTAGCCTTAGCGACAGCCGCTACAGCCAAACCCTAGAGCCACGTGTTTATCACCTGTACAGCGACTATGAAGAGCAAAACCAACAGCCCGACTTTGACAGCAAGGCGCTGAACTTTAGCTACAACCAACTCTTTAGAGACAGCCGCTTTACCGGCCACGACCGATTAGACGACGCCAACCAAACCTCAGTGGGTGTCACCAGCCGCTTTATAGACGAAGCCACCGGCCTGGAAACCCTCACCCTAAGCTTGGGGCAAACCTTTTATTGGCAGGACCGACGCATACAGGAAGACCTCAGCGACAGCCCGCTAAGCCAGGACAACTCGCAGATAGCCGCCGAAATACGCTACCAGCCTCAGGACAACTTCTGGTTAAATAGCACCAGCCTGTGGGACTCGCGCCAAGACAAAATGGATGAGTTTGGCTTTAGCAGCCACTATAAAAACGACAAAGCACTATTAAATGTAGGCTACCGCTTTCGCCGCGACGACCCCGCCACCAGCAGCGTAGAGGCACTGGAACAAGCCGACATCTCCACAGTCATAGCACTTAACGATAGATGGCAGGCCATGGCCAGGTTTCAATACGATGTCGCCGAAGACCGCTCGCTGGAAGACCTGTTCGGCATAGAGTATCAAGACTGCTGCTGGCTAACCCGCATAGTCTACCAACGCGCCGTTAAAAAAGTTAACGCCAGTAGCAGCCTGGACACCGAGCACGATCACAAAATCGTTTTACAGTTTCAATTAAAAGGCCTGGGCGGCATAGGCAACAAAGCCATACGTCTACTCCAAGAAAGCATTTTAGGATATGAAGAACGTGATTAACAAAGCCCTACTTAACACCATCATGCGCCCTTTATTGATAAGCGGCCTACTTAGCGTTAGCGCACTTAGCCACGGCCAAGTACAAGCAGCCAACGCCAGTGCGCCACAAACTCTGGATCGCATCATTGCCATCGTCGATGACGATGTCATCCTAGCCAGCGAATACCGCGAACGCTACGAATCGGTAAAAGCCAACTTCAGCAACAACCAGCAAGCCCTGCCCGACGATAAAGAACTGCAACGGCAAATACTGGATCAGCTAGTAGTAGAAAGCATACAGCTGCAAATGGCCTACCGTGCTGGCGTGCGCATTAGCGACGAGCAACTCAACGAAACTCTGGCCCGCATCGCCCAGCAAAATCGCCTTAGCGTACCGCAGTTTAAAGCCATGCTAGAAAAAGAGGGCCGCTCTTACACCGCCGTGCGCGAACAAATACGCAAAGATTTACTCATCCAGCGCGTGCAAAGTGGCAACGTCAGCCGCCGCATACAAATTAGCGATCAAGAAATTGAAAACTACCTCAACTCAGAAGAGGGCAAAAAACTCACCGCCCCCGAATACCGCTTTTTACATGCACTTATTCCACTGGCCAGTGATGCCAGCCAAGCGCAGGAAATTAAAGCGCAAGAGCACGCCCACGCCTTAGCGCAACAAGTACGCAAAGGCACAGACTTTAGCAAAGCCATCACCGACGGCGGCCCCTTTAATATCAACAGCGGCGATTTAGGCTGGCGTAAACTGGACGACCTGCCCGGCTTTTTAACCGACGCCGCCACCAGCTTAAGCAAAGGCGAAGTCGCCGACCCCATACGCAGCGCCAGCGGTTTTCATATTGTGCAACTGCTTAGCAAGCGCGGCGATGGTGAAATCATTCCACAAACTCAGGCGCGTCACATTTTGCTAAAACCCTCAGCCATACGTGACGACAAGGCCACCGAAGCCGAAATCAAAGCCCTAAGGCAGCGCATACTCAATGGCGAAGATTTTGCCGAACTGGCCCGCGAATACTCTGAAGACATAGGCTCAGCCAGTGAAGGTGGCGACCTATCCTGGACCAGCCCCGGCCAGCTAGTACCCGAGTTTCAACAAGCCATGGACAGCACCGACATCAACGGCGTTAGCCCGGCTTTTCGCAGCCAATACGGCTGGCACATACTGCAAGTGTTAGATCGCCGCGACAAAGACGTGACCGAAGATATGCGCCGCCGCATTGCTGGCAACCACCTGCACGATAGAAAGTTTAAAGACGAGCTACAAATTTGGCTGCAGCAAATTCGCGACGAAGCCTACGTGGATTACAAATAAATAAACCATGACCCTACGCATAGCATTAACCGCCGGTGAACCCGCCGGCATAGGCCCCGACCTCTGCGTGCAACTGGCACAGCAGGCCTTAGCCATAGAGCTAGTGGTCATCGCCGACCCCGAACTACTGCAGCAGCGCGCGCAGCAATTAAAACTGCCTTTAAGCCTACGCACGTTTAACCCCCAGGCCGCGCCACAGCCCAGCCGGGCCGGTGAACTCTGTGTATTACCGGTAGCGTTAAGCCAGCCCTGCCTGGCCCAGCAGCTCAACCCAGCCAATGCCCGCTATGTATTAAACACCCTACAAGCCGCTATAGACGGTTGCTTAAATAAAGACTTTGCCGCCATGGTCACCGCCCCCGTACACAAGGGCGTGATTAACGATGCAGGCATAGCCTTTAGCGGCCACACCGAATTTTTAGCCCAGCAAACCAACAGCCCGCAAGTCGTCATGATGCTGGCCACCGAAGGCTTGCGGGTAGCTTTAGTCACCACCCATCTACCGCTAAGCGCCGTGCCCGCCGCCATTACTGAAGAGTTACTTAGCAGCGTAACCCGCATACTGCACCGCGATTTACAGCAGCAGTTTGGCATAGCCCAACCGCGCATTATCGTGCTGGGCCTCAACCCCCACGCTGGCGAAGGCGGCCATATGGGCCGGGAAGAAATCGATATTATAGAACCCTGCCTAGCCCAGCTGCGCCAGCAAGGCATGAACCTACAGGGGCCACTCCCCGCCGATACGGCCTTTAACGATAAATACCTGCAGCACTGCGATGCGGTGCTGGCCATGTATCACGATCAAGGCCTGCCAGTACTTAAATACAAGGGCTTTGGTGAAGCGGTGAATATTACCTTGGGGCTGCCTATTATTCGCACCTCGGTAGATCACGGCACCGCCCTAGATTTAGCTGGCACCGGCAAAGCCGATGGCGGTAGCTTACAAACTGCGCTTAACTATGCCATTAGCATGGCCACTAACGCGCAGCGCTAGGCCCTAGACCTTAAGCACACCTTTTACCTTTCACAGATAATTTTTTATGACAGAGCATCGCGCCAGAAAACGCTTCGGCCAAAACTTTTTAACCGACCACGGCATTATTCACCGCATCGCCCGCGCCATTAAAGCTGGGCCTAAAGACCATCTGGTAGAAATAGGCCCCGGCCAAGGTGCCTTAACCGACGAGCTGTTGGCCGCCGGTGCACCGCTGGACGCCATAGAGCTGGACCGCGACCTAGTGCCCATACTGCAGCAACGCTTTGCCGATGAAGCGCATTTTACTTTGCACCAAGGTGACGCCCTGGCCTTTGATTTTGCCTCACTGCAAAAGGCCGATGAGCAGCTGCGTATAGTGGGCAACCTGCCCTATAACATCTCCACCCCGCTCATTTTTCACCTGCTGGCGCACCAACACCTCATTAAAGACATGCACTTTATGCTGCAGCTAGAAGTAGTGCAGCGCATGGCCGCACAACCCCGCGGTAAAAACTACGGCCGCCTAGGGGTAATGTGCCAATACTATTGCAAAGTAGAAATGCTATTTGAAGTACCGCCAGAGTCTTTTGACCCTAGGCCCAAAGTACAGTCAGCCATTGTCAGGCTCACCCCACACCAAGAGCTACCCCATGTCGCCAAAGACATTAAAAAACTGGACACCATATTGCGCACCGCTTTTAATATGCGCCGCAAAACTTTGCGCAACTCGCTTAAACAATTATTCAGCGAGGCCGATATAGAGGCCTTAGGCATAGACCCAACGGCCAGGCCAGAAACCCTTAGCCTGGAAGACTTTATTCGCCTCAGCAATGCATTAAGCTAACACTATGACAGCCAGTAACCCCAGCAATAATCCAATAGCTATAAACGTAGCCACCGCCTTTTTGGCGGAGCAGTCAGCTCCCGAATATGACCGCTACGCTTTTTCGTACACCATTACCATCACCAATAACGGTGAGGAAAATGTACAGCTACTCAGCCGCCACTGGTTGATTACCGACAGCGACAATCGCGTGCAAGAAGTGCGCGGCGAAGGCGTGGTGGGGCAACAACCCACCATTCCCCCCGGCGAAAGCTATCAATATACCAGCGGTGCCATTTTGGAAACTGCCGCTGGCACTATGGAAGGCAGCTATCAAATGATTAGCGCCAGCGGTGAGTTATTTGAGGCCCCCATAGCCACCTTTTCGCTAATACACCCTTCGGCGTTACACTAGCGGCTATAGTAATAACACGGTAAGCAACGAGTACATCATGACCCGCTACGCGGTAGGCGACTTACAAGGCTGTTTAAAACCCCTGCAATGTTTATTGCAGCGGGTTAACTTTGACCCGCAACAAGATCAACTTTGGTTAGTAGGCGACTTAATTAATCGCGGCCCCGACTCCCTGGCCACGCTGCGTTTTTTAAAAAACTTAGGCCCCTGCACCCGCATTGTTTTAGGCAACCACGACCTGCACTTTTTAGCCGTAGCCTATGGCACCACCACCCCACGCCCCCATGACACCTTGGATGAATTATTACAGGCCCCCGACAAAGACGAACTGGTAGCCTGGTTAATACAGCAGCCCTTAATGTACCGCGACCCCAGTGGTGATTACTGCATGAGTCACGCCGGTATTTCACCGCTGTGGACTATAAGCCAGGCCGAAAGCTACGCTCGCGAAGTCGAACAAATTTTACAAAGCAGTAAGGCCGTGGACTTTTTTAACAATATGTACGGCAACAAACCCGCGGGGTGGCAAGATGATTTACAAGGCTGGCCGCGCTATCGCACCATCACCAATTATTTTACCCGCATGCGCTACTGCGGCCCTCAGGGCGAGTTAGATTTAAACAACAAAAGCAGTACCGCACCGGCTAACTTTCACCCTTGGTTTACCCACCCACTGCGCAGCACCCAGCAGCAAAAAATTATCTTTGGCCACTGGGCCGCCCTACAAGGCAAAGCCAATACAGAAAATATTTTTGCCCTGGATACAGGCTGCGCGTGGAAGGGCCATCTATCACTAATGAATTTAGAGACGCAAGCAATAGAAACTTGTGATTGTGGAGACAGTCGCTAGTCACTAGAGACTAGTGACTTTTCTAACTAAAGACTGTCAACTAGCGACTTTCCCTAAAGACTGAAAAACCAACCGCAGCCCCACCAATATCAACACCGCAGCAAAAATTCTTTGCAGCCACAGCGAGTGCTGAGTAAAACGCTGCCGCACCAAGCCATGACTTAATAACAGGGCCACCAAGCAATACCACAGGCCATCCACTACGGTAACCGTTGCCACTAAAATCCCTTTTTGTAGCCAATCTAAATCCGCGTGCAAAAACTGGCTAAACAAGGCCGTAAAAAAGATTAATAACTTGGGGTTTAAAAAAGCAATTAAAAAACCTTCGCGGGCACTCTTGCGGCTAGCTTGCGCGGGTGGCTGCTCATCAACAATAGGGCCACTGGCGGCAAGCAACACCTTTAAGCCCATGTAAATTAAAAATAGCGCCCCGGCAATTTTAACTAGCCCAAATAAGGTGGGTGTAGCCAGCATCAACACCGCCAAACCGGTCACTGTGAGTAGAGCATAGACCCCCACCCCCAACGCATGAGCGATAGCGGTAACCACACCCTGAGTAAAACCGCCGCGCAGGGTATTTTGTAACACCACTGCCAAACTGGGGCCGGGCATAGCCGCCCCTAAAGCACACACCAACACCAATGATATCCACTGCGCTAAACTCACCACCCCTCCTAAATTACAAATAGTTGCCTGTAAACTTGCAGGCCATGTTAGCCACTACTAATCTTAACGGAGCAATATGCTCACAAAACAACAATAAACACAGCTTTTAGCCATAACAATCATAATAAGGTTTATAGCCTGGAGGCAGCCCCCATGCACAAACTCAACGTCAGTAAAGCACTACTACCCACTTTAATCGCCGCAGCAGCCAGCAGTGTAAGCTACGGCGCACCGGCTCTGGAAGAGGTGATGGTAACGGCGACTAAACGCAGTGCTTCTATACAAGATATACCACTAAGTATTAGCGCCGTCAGCGGCGAGTCTTTAGCCGCCGCTGGCATACAAGACTTTGATGACCTCATCGGCTCCGTCCCCTCACTCTCCATGAAGTCTTCCGGCCCCGGCCGAACTAAGCTAAACATACGCGGCATCTCTGCAGCTACCGGCTTTGCCCCTACCGTTAGCTACTACATTGATGAAATGCCTATATCCTCTATTTCGTCAGGCTCCTCTACCTCTTTTGCACAAACCGTGATCAGCCCCAAGCTTTTTGACCTAGACAGAGTCGAAGTATTAAGAGGCCCACAGGGCACACTGTTTGGCTCCAGCTCTATGGGTGGCACGGTACGTTTAATCACTGGCCAGCCCAACCTAGCTGAAAACGAAGGCAAAATCGCAGGCGAGGTCTCAAGCACCAAAGACGGCGGCTTAAACCAAACCCTCAATGGCATGTATAACCATGTATTCACCGACAAGCTCGCGCTTAGAGTTGTGGGCTCTATTACCGACAATAGCGGCTATATAGACAGAGTGTATGACGATGGCGCAGGTAACTCGGGTAAAGTAGATGACGTTAACACCGAAGAAACTGAATCGCTACGCGCCTCGCTACGCTACCAACTCACTGACGACACTTACATACAGCCAGCTTACTTCAATCAAACCATGGAAATGGACGGCAAGCCTAATTACGATGGACCGGGCTCTGATGACTCACAAATTCGACCCTTTAATGCCGCCGAACCTTTTGAAGACGAATTTACTATGACCAGCTTAACCATCAACAGTGACTTTGATGGTGTAAATCTATTAATCAACCTTTCTAAAATGGATAGAGAGTTTATCAACTCTGAGGATATGACCGACGCCGTTGAAGCACTGTCGGGAGGGTTCTCTTACAGCTCACCCACTGCGGCGGCGTTTGTAGATGAAACCGTTAGCTTAAAGGACGAAACTTTCGAAGTACGCCTATCCTCTAATGGCGACAGCAACTTCCAATGGGTAGCCGGCATCTATAACAAAGACGCTGAAGTTAATTCCGACTACGTCATGCAGCGGGGCTTCGAATACGTCACCAATAACGGCTTAGCCAACACCAACGACAGAAGCACCTACGACGAGAGCGCTATTTTTGGTGAAATTAACTATACCTTTGCCGAGCAATTTACCCTCACCTTGGGCTTACGCTCCTTGGATTATGATTTTGCACAACATAAAGAGGACTGGGGGCTGGTCTATGGTGACACCACATTAAGTGAAGCTAACCTTTTAGACGTAAATAACTCCGATGAAGAAACTAATTATCGCGTAACCTTAGCTTGGGATTTTTCGGACGCAGGCCAAGTTTTCGTCACCTCATCGGACGCTACTCGCCCTGGCGGTGGTAATCGCTCTATCCCACGCAGCACCGACTCTGCCGATGTTCTAGCCTTCGCCTGTAATAACGATTTAAACGATTTAGGCATTAGCGGCAACCCCACCTCATACGCTGGCGACAAAGTAGAAAACCTAGAACTAGGCCTTAAGCTAGACCCCAGCGACCGCCTAAGAGTCAACGCCTCTGTATACCATTTAAAATGGACAGACATACAGCAGCGCGTTAACACCAGTGGTGCTTGCGGCTTTAACTTTACCGCCAACGTCGGCGAAGCTGTATCACAAGGTATAGAGGCTGAAGTTAACTTCGCAGTATTAGACAACCTAACCATTAACGCCGGTATCAGCTATACCGATGCAGAGTTTACAGAAGACACACCCGCTGCAGGCATAATGGATGGCGACCAATTAGCTGATGTCCCCGAGATTACCGCTAACCTATCCATAGACTGGAGCATGCCCTTAGAACAAGGTGAAATGTTTGTATTAGCCGGTGTTAGCTATGTCGATGACTCGCTGGAAATAGCCGGTGACAAAAATACCGATGTTACCGCTTTCACCATTGAGTCTGGCAACGTTAAACCCAGCTACACCATAGTTGACTTACGCGTAGGCTATAACAGTGGCAAAAACTGGGAAGCCGCCTTCTTTGTTGACAACCTGACTGACGAGGAAGCTATCTTTACTTATAACGACGCCATCGTATTTAACCTGCCAAACTACGACAGAACCGTACGCAATCGCCCCCGTACCATGGGCGTATCGGCTTCATACAACTTTTAAAAGATTCTACAACACACTCAAGGGCACTACGGTGCCCTTTTTTATACCCCATACTTTTTCTCCAATCACCCTGCACAAAACTAGCGGCTATAGACTGGTAACTGTAGACTAAACCCCATGAAAACTTACCTAGTCGGCGGCGCCGTACGCGATACATTATTGGGCTACCCCTTTCACGAACGTGACTGGGTAGTGGTAGGGGCTACCCCGCAGCAACTGCTGGCACAGGGCTATCAGCAAGTGGGTAAAGACTTCCCGGTTTTTTTACACCCCGAAACCAAAGAGGAATACGCACTGGCGCGTACCGAGCGCAAAAATGGCCAGGGCTATAGCGGTTTTGCCTGCTACAGCGCCCCTGACGTTAGCTTAGAAGACGACCTATTGCGCCGTGATTTAAGCATTAACGCCATAGCGCAAGATGAAAAAGGCAATATCATAGACCCCTACCAGGGCCAACAGGATATAGCCGCCAAAAAGCTGCGCCATGTTTCCCCCGCCTTTGCCGAAGACCCTTTGCGGGTACTGCGCACCGCTCGTTTTTTAGCGCGCTACCATCACCTAGGTTTTAGCGTGGCCGAAGAAACCCTACAGCTAATGCAACAACTAAGTAGCAGCGGCGAGCTGCAACACCTTAGCCGCGAACGCATCTGGGTAGAAACCGAAAAAGCGCTAAGCGAGCAATCACCCCAACAATATTTTCTATGCCTGCAACACTGCGGCGCACTGGCGCAGCTATACCCGCCCATGCCGGCACTAACAGAGCAAAGCGCCACACGATTACAACAGGCCAGCAAAAACTGCAGCCCAGCCCAGCGCTTTGCCTTATTGTTTTATCAAGCGCAAAATCAGGATTTACTCAAACAACTTAAAGCCCTAAAAGTACCCAACGAAGTTGCCGAACTCTGCCAGCTGTTTAGCCTATACGCCGACACGGTTATAGCCGAGCAGCTCAGCGCCCAACAAGCCCTGCAGCTATTACAAAACTGCGATGCTTATAGGCGCGGCTCACGCTTTGCACTTTTTTTACAATGCTGCCAGCAACTCAGCCAACACAACCACGCAGACAAACTCAACCTAGCCTTAACACTATGTCTGTCGGTAGATGCCAAAGCGCTAGCAGCTCAGGGCCTTAGCGGTAAAGCAATAGCACTAGCTATAGAGCAACAAAGGCTAAACTTACTCAGCGAGATATTGCCATGAGCACTCAGCCCGTCGCCATCATCACCGGTGGTGCCCAACGTATAGGCGCAGAGATTTGCAACAGCTTGCACCGCCACGGCTACAATGTGGTAATACATTATCGCCACAGCCAAAGCAAAGCCGAAGCATTGTGTGCGCAACTCAACCAGCAACGCAGCAATAGCGCCATAGCATTAGCAGCCGACTTGGCCGATGTAAGCGCACTGCAACAACTTATCAGGCAAGCACAACAACAGTGGGGGCGTTTAGACGCACTGGTTAATAACGCCTCTAGCTTTTACCCCACACCCGTAGCGCAATGCGACGAAAACCAATGGCATGATTTATTTAACAGCAATGTTAAAGGCGCGTTTTTTCTCAGCCAGGCCGCGGCACCCTATTTGCAAAAACATAAAGGCTGCATAGTCAACATCGTCGATATACATGCGCAAAAACCTTTAAAAGAACACAGCCTATACTGCATGGCAAAAGCGGCACTGGCGATGATGACCCAAAGCCTGGCCAAAGAACTGCCCCCCGTGCGCGTTAACGGCGTCGCACCCGGCGCTATACTGTGGCCAGAGCAACAGGGCAAAAGCGTACTCAGCGACGAAGACAAACAACAGATCACCCAAAAAATCCCGCTGGGCCACAGCGGCAGCCCCCAAGACATCGCCAAAACCGTGTTGTTTTTAATTAAAGATGCGCCCTATATTACCGGGCAAATTATTAGCGTAGACGGTGGACGTAGTTTGGGGATGTGAATAATCAGCGCCTTTGGCGCTGAGCTGCAAGCTGCAAGCTGCAAGAAAACATCTTATAGCTTGCAGCTTATGGCTTACAGCTTTGTTTTATTCCACTCAAAATCTACCGACCATAATTGCTGGCTGGCCTGATCATAGTCCTGCCACAATTGCTGATAGCTGGTTTGGGTTAAGGGGTGTATAGCGTTAGGGGCAACATTAAATAGCGGTAACAGCACAAAGGCGTTGTCTAAAATTTCGGGGCGCGGTAGCAGTACGCCATCCACTTCGCCCACTAAATCATCAACGGTTAAAATATCTATGTCTAAAGTACGCGAGCTAAATTTAGGGCCGCCGCGCTTGCGGCCGTAGTCATCTTCAATTTGTTTTAGCAGGGCTTGCAACTCACCTACCGAGTAGGCGGTTTCAAAACCCACCACCAAGTTGAGAAAGTTATCACCTTCAAAACCCACCGCCACGCTTTCGTATACTGGTGAAATGATTAACTCACCAAAGCACTGCTGCAGCGCATCTAACGAGGCAGATATGTGGCGATACCTGTCGGTATTGCTGCCTATGCTCACAAAAACTTGTGACATATTAACGCTCGCCTCGCTCTATAATCACACCCACATCCCGTGAGCCGCGCACTGCGCCGGGCTTGCTCACCTGTAATTTAAGCCAAGGCACCTTAAACTCTTCGCGTATGATTTGCGCGCACTGTTCGGCCATGGTTTCTACCAGTAAAAATTCACTGGCCTCTATAAACGCGATTAAGCGCTTAGCTACCGCTTTGTAGTTTAAGGTGTAGGCTATATCGTCAGTGGCGGCCGCTTTACGTATATCGTGACCCATTTCTACATTCAGGCTAACGGTTTGTTTTATTTCACGCTCCCAATCATAAATACCTATGGTGGTTTCTATACATAAATCGCGTATGTAAATGATATCCATATTGAATCCTGTCGCTAGAAAAAAGTTGTTCGCTAAAATATTAAATCGCGCTGAGTTGTTCCATAGGCCAGCGAGGGCGGGTCTTAACCGCCAAATCATCCTGCTGGCCAGCCAATAAACGCTGGCAACCGGCGTAGGCAATCATGGCACCGTTATCGGTACAAAACTCTGGCCGCGCATAAAACACCGAGGCTTTAATTTTGGCTAAGGCGTTTTCTAAATCGGCGCGCAGCTTTTTATTGGCGCTAACACCACCGGCGATAACTAAACGCTTTAAGCCCTCTTGCTGCAGGGCGCGCTTGCACTTAATTACCAAGGTACTTACCACTGCCTGCTGAAAGGCACAGGCGATATCGGCCTGAGTTTGTGGGTCCAGCTCGCCCTGCTCGTTTTTATGCGCATTCACGGTATTGAGGGTAAAAGTTTTTAAACCGCTAAAGCTAAAATCTAAACCGGGGTGTTTCACCATGGGGCGGGGGAAATCAAAACGCTGATTGTCACCCTGCTCTGCCAGCTTAGCCACCATAGGGCCGCCGGGGTAAGCCAGGCCCAACATTTTTGCGGCCTTATCAAAAGCCTCACCGGCGGCATCATCCAAAGACTCACCCAGTAATTGATACTGGCCTATGCCATCTACCCGTACCAATTGGGTGTGGCCACCGGATACCAGCAAGGCAATAAAGGGGAACTCGGGCGGCTGAGGTTCTAACATGGGGGCCAGTAAGTGCCCCTCCATATGGTGCACCCCTATGGCGGGCACAGCTAAGGCATAGGCTAAGCCTCGGCCTATCATAGCGCCTACCATTAACGCCCCTACCAAACCGGGGCCTGAGGTATAGGCCACGGCGTCTATATCAGCGCGCCTGAGGCCAGCCTCAGCCAGCACCTGCTCGATTAACGGTAGGGTTTTACGTATATGATCGCGGGAGGCCAGCTCAGGTACTACCCCGCCGTACTCGGCATGCAGCTCGATTTGGCTGTATAAAGCCTCAGCTAACAGACCCTGCTCGCTATCGTACAGGGCGATGCCGGTTTCATCACAGGAGGTTTCTATACCCAGTACACGCATTTCAGGCCTCAATAGCACGGTTAATATCGTGAAATAGCGCCCTTTAGCGCCACAAAACTCAGTGCCGCGAATGATACTGGCTATACTGTCTACAGGCCAGCACCGAAAGGGAAAAGGCCCTTTTCTGGCCCTACCACCCCAGCTGGCTATGCAAGGCCTTTTTAGGCTTTGCATTTTATTCACCTTCCGAATATAATGCCGCCCCCTTGCATAGGGTGGTTAAGCACTAACCGCATGCAATACGAATTTTATATCCACACAGACATAGGTAGGCCCAATGCCTTCAGTTAAGTTAAAAGAAAACGAGCCATTCGATATCGCTCTACGTCGCTTCAAGCGTTCTTGTGAAAAAGCCGGTGTTTTAGCCGAAGTACGTCGCCGTGAATTTTACGAGAAGCCCACTTCTGTACGTAAGCGTAAAGCCGCTGCCGCCGTTAAGCGTCACGCTAAAAAAGTTTCTCGCGAAACTAAAAAGCACCAGCGTTTATACTAAGCAAGCCTTCGGTTACCTTTGGCAAACGAGCAAGGTAACCAACGTTAACTTAGTAAGTAGTAAACACCCCAAACCACAGGGTTTGGGGCTATGTTTCCAACTAGCACTGTACCGCCCCAACTTTTAAAGAGGCTTGTTATACGATGACTGAGCAAACGCTTAAAGCTCGTATTAAAGACGAAATGAAAGCGGCCATGAAGGCCAAGGCTAAACAGCGCCTAGTTACTATTCGGGCTATTCAGGCCGAAATTAAACGCATAGAAGTTGATGAGCGCATAGAAGTCGATGATGCTCGGTTATTGGCCGTGCTAGACAAAATGTGCAAGCAACGCCGCGACTCTATACAGCAGTACACCGACGGTGGCCGCGCCGACCTCGCCGAGGTTGAACAAGCGGAAATGCTGATCATACAAGAGTTCCTGCCCGCCCAGCTTAGCGAAGCCGAAATCCAGGCACTTATTACTGACGCCATCGCCAGCACTGGCGCCGCCGGTATGCAAGACATGGGCAAGGTTATGGGTGTATTAAAGCCCAAACTACAAGGCCGCGCCGATATGGCTGCTGTAAGCAAGCTGATAAAAGCTAGCCTGTAAGGCAGGCTCTAGTCGACAGTGCCTAGTCACTAGAAAATACTACCCCTAAAAATCCCTCCCTAGAAACCTGTAATAGAATCTAGCATTCTAGCGGCTGACATCTAGGAACTAGCGACTATCATCTGTAGACTTCCCCCCTATGGCCGGACGCATACCTGAAGCTTTTATAGACGACTTACTGGATCGCCTCGATATCGTCGAGGTGATAGACAGGCGCGTCAAATTAAAAAAGAGCGGCCGCAACTACATGGCCTGCTGCCCCTTTCACGACGAGAAAACCCCCTCGTTTAGCGTCAATCAAGAAAAGCAGTTTTACCATTGCTTTGGCTGTGGCGCTGGCGGCAACATGATAGGCTTTTTGATGGACTATGAGCGCCTGGATTTTCCGCGCTGCATAGAAACCCTGGCCGATATGGCCGGGCTGGAAGTCCCCCGCGAAGCCTCGGTTTTTAAAGAAGAGCCACAACTCAAACGCAACATTTACACCCTGCTGGAAAAAGCCGCCAGCCATTATCAACGCCTGCTCAAAGAGCACCCCAACCGCCCCCGCGTGGTGGACTACCTAAAAAGCCGCGGCCTCAGCGGCGAAATCGCCCGCGACTTCGGCATAGGCTACGCCGCTCCCGGCTGGGACAACCTGCTCAAAGAGCTAGGCCACAGCGATGAAGATAAGCAGCTGCTCATAGACGGCGGCATGTTGATAGAAAAACCCGAAGAGAACAAATGCTACGACCGCTTTCGCGACCGCATTATGTTCCCCATACACGACAACCGCGGCCGCGTTATCGCCTTTGGCGGCAGAGTTTTAGGCGACGACAAACCCAAATACCTAAACTCACCAGAAACTCCGGTATTCCACAAAGGTCGCGAGCTCTACGGACTGTATCAAGCCCGCAAAAATAACCGCCAACTGCGCCAACTGGTGGTGGTTGAAGGCTATATGGATGTAGTAGCACTGGCTCAGCATGGCATAGGCTATGCCGTAGCCACCTTGGGCACGGCCACCAGCACCGACCACCTCAAACGGATTTTTAGGCAGTGCCCTGAAGTGGTGTTTTGTTTTGACGGTGACGAAGCTGGCCGCAAAGCCGCCACCCGTGCCCTAGAGTCAGCCCTGCCAGTCATGGAAGACGGCCGCCAAGCCAAGTTTTTATTTTTACCGCAGGGTGAAGACCCCGACAGCCTAGTGCGCAAAGTCGGCAGCAACGAGTTTAAGCGCCTGATAGACAAAGCCGCACCACTGGAAAACTACCTGTTTGAACACCTGGCGCAAGATATAGACATCAGCTCACTAGAGGGCCGCGCCCGCATGAGCAAACTGGCCGCGCCGCTTATAGACCAGCTACCCCAAGGCGTATTTAAAAGCCTAATGATGAGCTCACTGGCCGAGCGCACCGGCCTGGCCGAAGACAAGCTGATAGAAATCATTGCCCAGCAACCCAAACCCAAAACCAGAGGCCAGGCCACAGCGCAGGACCAGCAGCACGAGGCTTACAACAGCAAGCAAAGCCACGGCGATAACCAGCAAGCCCCCTTTCAAACCAACAACCAGCCTAAGCAGCGCAGCCCGCTGCCCCCCAAGGCCAACATCCATCGCGACCCCGTGCTATACGCCATAGGCTTACTCATACTCTACCCCAAGGCCGGGGCGCAGCTGCCTGAATTTAACATAGACAACGATCAACTAGAGCTGCAATTGCTGCGTGATATTATTACCCTCACCCAAAAGCGGCCCGACTCCACCACCTATATGATTTTGGCCAACTGGCAGCAGCAACCTTGGAAGGGACTCATTGAAGAAGCCCTAAACCAAGCGCATATCTTTGGCGTACAGGGCAGTGCTGAAAACCCCGAGCAGGAGCTCAGCGATACCATTAAACATATTTTGCGAAATAATACCCATATTCACCTGGACCAACAGGTCGACAAACTATTGGCCACCAACTACGCTGATCTAAGCACAGAGGATAAAGAGCAGCTAAAACAATTACTCGCCCAAAAGCACAGTTAATAATCAATAAATCAGCCCTTAATCCACGATAAAAATCGGTGTAAACCGCTTCTAGCCTGCATTCCCGCTGGCATAGAGCCGTGTTTGCCATTATAATGTTGGGCTACCTTTCGTCCACGTATTACAAGTGAAAGATCAACTATGAGCGGAACCGCTAACAAACAGTCTCGCCTGAAGGACCTTATTGCCAAGGGTAAAGAGCAGGGCTACCTGACTTATGCCGAGGTTAACGACCACCTTCCGGAAGACATCTCTGATCCAGATCAGGTCGAAGATATTATCCAGATGATCAACGACATGGGCATACAAGTGTTTGAAAACGCTCCCGATGCCGATGACCTAATCCTGGCCGAAAGCGACTCACCCGATGACATCGCCTCTGCTGAAGCTGCCGCCGCACTTGCCGCCGTAGAAACCGAAGCTGGCCGCACTACCGACCCCGTACGTATGTATATGCGTGAAATGGGTACCGTAGAGCTGCTAACTCGCGAAGGCGAAATCGCCATAGCCAAGCGCATAGAAGAAGGCATACGCGATGTAATGGCCGCACTAACCTACTACCCAGGTTCCGTGCAAGACATACTGGACGACTACGACAAAGTAGCCACCGAAGAGCGCCGCCTGGCCGACATACTCACCGGCTACCTAGAGCCCGCCGACGTAGTGGCCCCGGCCAATGCTCAAGCTGCAGCCGCCAGCGATGATGACGACGAAGACACCTCTGGCCCCGACCCAGTAGAAGCCGAAAAACGCTTTAAAGAAATACGCAAAGCCAACAACAAGCTAGAAAAAGCCATAGAAAAGCATGGCCGCTACAGCAAAGAGTCAGCCAAAGAGCTGCAAAAAGTTGCCGAGCTATTCAAGTTTTTAAAACTGACGCCGCGCACCTTTGACCCGCTAACCATACGGGTACGCTCTAAATTTAACGTGATACGCAGCGGCGAAAAAGAAATCGCCAGGCTTTGCGTTAAACAGTGCAAAATGGACAGACGCGCGTTTATCAAATCATTCCAAGGCAACGAAACCAACCTGGAATGGCTGGATGAACAAATAGCAGCCTTCCCCGATATCGCCGACAAGCTCGCCGAAATTAGACCCGAAGTACTGCGCCAGCAGCGCAAGATTGCCCAAATCGAAGAGCAAACCGAGCTCACCATACCCGACATACGCGAAATTAACCGCCGCATGTCCATGGGCGAAGCCCGTGCCCGTCGCGCCAAAAAAGAAATGGTAGAGGCCAACCTGCGCCTGGTAATTTCTATCGCTAAAAAATATACCAACCGCGGCCTGCAGTTCTTGGATCTTATCCAAGAGGGCAACATAGGCTTAATGAAAGCGGTAGATAAATTTGAATACCGTCGCGGTTACAAATTCTCTACCTACGCCACCTGGTGGATACGCCAAGCCATTACTCGCTCTATTGCCGACCAGGCCCGCACCATACGTATACCGGTGCACATGATAGAAACGATTAATAAGCTCAACCGCATCTCGCGCCAAATGCTACAGGAAATGGGCCGCGAGCCTACGCCTGAAGAATTAGGCGAGCGCATGGACTTACCCGAAGATAAAGTGCGCAAGGTGTTAAAAATCGCCAAAGAGCCTATCTCTATGGAAACCCCCATAGGTGATGACGAAGATTCGCACCTAGGTGACTTCATTGAAGACACCACCATAGATCAGCCCATAGACTCGGCTACCGGTGAAGGCTTAAAAGAAGCCACTAAAGATGTACTATCCGGCCTAACTGCTCGCGAAGCCAAAGTGCTACGCATGCGTTTTGGCATAGGCATGAACACCGACCACACCCTGGAAGAAGTCGGTAAGCAGTTTGACGTTACCCGCGAGCGTATACGCCAAATCGAAGCCAAGGCCCTGCGCAAACTGCGCCACCCTTCGCGCTCCGATCACCTGCGCAGCTTCTTGGATGAGTAATCCTTTATAGCAATAACAAAAAGGCCGGTTTTTACCGGCCTTTTTTATACCCCCTAAACTTGTCGCACCCAAAGCACCCGCAATGCTCACGGGGCAGGCTTTGCCAGCCTTGAGCCGGCACCCATAACTTAAACTGTTTTGTACTTATCCAACCCCCAGCAATTGCCGCTGCTAACAATTGTAAACTCTCACTTCCCAAGCTGTCGTACCCAAAGCACTCGCAATGCTCGCGGGGCAGGCTCTACCGGCCTTGCGCCGGTACCCATAGGTTTACAAAGTTCGTGGCATGTATTTAATACAGTTTTTAAAAAATGACTATTTTGATAGCGCATGCTAATCACACGCTGAAGACTACTAGGATATTTCAGTTTCCGTGGATGCCGGGTCGAAGCCCGGCATGACCGGAATAGTAATTTAACCAGACATTAGTGGGCGCGCAGCCCAATAAGACAACTGCCAGCTCTTACTTAAGGCCTACCGGAAAAACCCTTACTTGAGCAAACAGCTAGGACAACAAAAACTACCGGCAAATTCAAACAACTAGCCCGCAAAGCGGTTTCGACCGCGACTAACTGCGTGTATAGTCAAACCCACGTATAAACAGATACACCCTATTCCGCATTTCAAGGAGACCAGACATGGCCGTATATAATGACAACAGCCTTTCCATAGGCAACACCCCACTGGTAAAAATCCAACGCATCTCTGATGGCAATATTTTAGCCAAGATAGAATCCCGCAACCCCGCCAGCTCAGTCAAATGCCGCATAGGTGCCAACATGATATGGGCCGCCGAAAAAGACGGCAGCCTCAAGCCCGGCATGGAGATCGTCGAACCCACCAGCGGCAACACCGGCATAGCGCTATGCTTTGTGGCCGCCTCGCGCGGCTACCCCATTACCCTTACCATGCCCAACACCATGAGCTTAGAGCGCCGCCAAATGATGAAAGCCCTAGGTGCCAATGTAGTACTGACTGACGGTGCCAAAGGCATGCCCGCTGCCATCGCCAAAGCCGAAGAAATGGTAGCCAGTGACCCCAGCAAATACTTTATGCCCGGCCAGTTCGACAACCCCGCCAACCCCGAAATACACGAAAAAACCACCGGCCCCGAGATTTGGCAAGACACCAACGGCGAAATAGATGTATTGATCAGCGGCGTAGGCACCGGCGGCACACTTACCGGCATCTCACGCTACATCAAAAAAACCCAAGGCAAGGCCATCACCACCGTAGCGATTGAGCCCGCCTCTTCTACCGTCATCGCCGCCGCCAAAGCCGGCACCGAGCCCACACACGGCCCCCACAAAATCCAAGGCATAGGCGCAGGCTTCGCCCCCGCCAACCTAGATTTAGAGATGGTTGACCAAGTAGAGCAAGTGAGCAACGAAGAAGCCATGGAATGGGCCCACAAGCTGATGCAGCAAGAGGGTATCTTGGCTGGTATCTCCAGCGGTGCCGCCATGGCCGTGGCCCACCGGGTATCACAGCAACCCGAACATAAGGGTAAAACCATAGTCGTCATACTGCCTGACTCCGCCGAACGCTACCTAAGCTCCGCCTTATTCGAGGGTATGTTTAGCGAAAACGAAACCAGCCAGTAAATAAAGCGAAAAAAACTAAAACGCCGAGCCTGTAGCCTCTTTCATGCTCGGCGTTTTTAGGTATAATGCACAGCTCTTTTTACAGGGTAATTTGTTATACCGTGTAGAGAGTAGTTTTAGTTAAGGGCCCGTAGCTCAGTTGGTTAGAGCATCCGACTCATAATCGGCAGGTCCCCCGTTCAAGTCGGGGCGGGCCCACCACTTTTCCTTATCTAATATCGAACTATAAAGCTTAGAGCATCCGACTCTACTCTTTATAAACCCAGGCAGGTCCCGTTCGGACCGGGGTGTATCTGGGCCTTTGTGCCCCGCAGGGAAACACCACCTAACTCCTTGAACCTCCTATAGATTTAAATAAATTTTTACTTCACGCGCTGCACTCTCAAACTTTTAGAGTCATGTTAGAGGTAATAAATTTTCGCATTCCTCCAGAGCTTTTCATTATCGGCCAAGAGCACCTCCACCAACTGATACCACAAATTCAATAGTATTAACCCCCACTGAACCCTTGCACACATACCAATATACTCATACAGTTAACCGCTATGAGACATTATCTAAACTTCAATAAATCCGCCGTCACAGACCTGTTTAACAACCACTTAGTTACCGCCCCCCTTCCTATCCGCGCCTATATTGGTAGCAGCTTTAAAGACGCTCAATTATTAAGCGATGGCAGTGTTGTAATAAACAACAATACCCACAGCGATTTACAAGCCGCCATGGACGCAACACTTGATGAGACAGAAAGCACCAGTGATGCCTGGCAGTTTTGGACTTGGTTTAGTGATGAACGCCAGGCTTGGACACCGCTGGAGCACTTGCGGGCTAAGAATGCTTATAAAGATGAGCAATCAGAGATTCGCACCAGTGACTCTCACCCCTTACGCATTGATTATGTCGAAGTGCCGAATACTAGTGGGCGTATAGGCCTGACTTTTTGCCCCGGCAAGTGCAGTGAAGGTTTGTACGGCGGTACTTGGGAGCGGGATTTAAATAAAGATCTTGCCGCCATCAAGGCCTGGGGAGCCACTACTCTTATTACGCTTATGGAAGCCCAAGAGTTTGAGATTATTGGTGTACCTCAGTTTATGGAAGTACTTACTAACAGTGATATTGGGTGGCACCACTTGCCTATTCAAGATATGCAGCCGCCTAGTGAATCATTTGAAGTTTTATGGAAAACCGTTGGGCCGCAATTACACAAACTGCTAAGTGACGGGCAAGATATTGTTATTCACTGTCGTGGCGGTCTTGGTCGCACTGGTTTACTCGCTGCGCGTATGCTGGTTGAAGCGGGAATGACTCCTGTTGATGCGGTAGCCGAAGTGCGTAATGCAAGAAAGCACTCCATAGAAACTTATGCACAAGAGCACTATGTATTAACGCAACACTGGAAAAAGTAGGTACTTTCGAGATAAGCTGTGCCCAACAATAAGAACCATGGAAAGATTAAGGACAATGGATGCAGTCTGTTCTCATTACCCAATGCTTGCAAAACGATTTTGTTAAGCCGCTAAATGCTGGCGACCCGCTACCCAATCAATTACACATAGGCCACGAAGAGTCGCAACGGCTAGTGGGCGAAAGCATTGCCACTGGCCCTGTTGGCCGCTTTATGGCATGGGTTAATTCACAGACTAGTAACCAACTCGCAACTATTCATATTCGCGATTGGCACGCCCCAGACTGCCCCGAACAAGCCAGCCACCTCAAACAATTTAATAGCCATTGTTTACAAAACACAGCCGGCGCTGACTTTATATTTTCTGAAACAGAAAGCACGAATAAAGAAGTCACCGTAATCGACAGCACCACCCTTAACGATTTTGAAGGCACTGCTTTAAAACAAACACTCGATAACCTCGCCAGTAGAGCACCCGCAGATGAGAAGTTACGCATAGGCATTATCGGTGTTTGGACGGAAGCTAAAGTTTTATTTTTAGCCTACGAATTAGCAACCCGTTACCCCCATTGTGAAATTGCCGTGTGCAGTGCACTCACTGCCAGCTCATCGCGCAGCCAGCACTTTTTAGCGCTACAACAATTAGATCGCATTGTGGGTATTACCGTGATCGACTCTATTGGTGAGTTCACGCAATACTTGGGCGGCGAAGAGACACCTACACAGCACCAGAGTTTAAATAAGTCCATAGAGATTGTTGCCGACGGCGATATGCTATTGGACGATGAGACAGAGTTTTTAATTCGCCACCTGTTCCGCGATTGCCAAAGAATTTCGCTGAAGATTTTGGATGGTGGCTTCTCGGGAAACTTGGTCGCCGGTGTTAACAGCATTGATATACACGGCCACGAACAAACACCCCATGTGATTAAGATTGGTCCACGCGCCGAGATGGCCAAAGAGCGCACCTCCTTTGAGCAAATCGAAAATGTGATGGGCAACAACGCCCCCGCGATTGCCGACTACGCCGATTCACAACACAAAGGTGCTATTAAATACCGCTACGCGTCTATGGGCTCTGGCAGTGCCCGCTCATTACAAAGCTGCTTCCAGAAAGGTGCAAGTCAAGAAAAGCTACGCAGTTATTTAGATGCCGTATTTAACGAGCAGCTAGGCCGTTTATATCGCGCTGCCACCAACGATACGCAAGACCTGCTGGTATACTACTGCTTTGATTCACACTGGGCAGGTTCAGTAAAAAATAAAATCGAAGAGTTAATTGGTCACTGCCCCGAGCAAGGTGAGCTAACCCTGCCCGGTAATAAAAAAGCCTACAATCTCTATCAATTCTATAAAGAAGATTTAGACCAACTTCCCTCCATGGTAGGCGACTATCCCTTCGCCTTTGTACACGGCGATCTTAACGGCGCTAATGTAATTATTGATGAGCGGGGTAATGTTTGGCTAATCGACTTCTTCCACACTCATAGAGGCCATGTATTAAAAGACTTTGCCAAATTAGAGAATGATCTGCTTTATATCTATACACCGATAGAATCAGAAGAAGATTTAATCAAGGCTTATGCCTTTAGTGATTTTCTTTTAAGCTTTGAACACCCGTTTGAAAACCTACCCGCATTGCCAGATGAGTTTAAAGGCACGCAATTTGAAAAGACTTATGCTTCTATCTGCCATATAAGAAAGCTGGCGGGCCAGTATATTGATAAGAGTGATAAAAGCACTCAAGCACAGTGGCTGATACCACAGCTTAGATATGCTGTGCATACAATTGGGTTTGATGAGCCTAATAAAAAACAGAGAATATGGGCTTTGTACACAGCGACAAGCTCTGCCAATAATTTCAATCACTAATTACTGTTTTCGACCCAAAGCAGACATTAACTAAGTTAACTATCCCCGGAATTAAGAATGGCTTTAATACTAGGAAGTAATTTCTAGCGAGATAATTGAATAAGGTAAAAATGAATGTGGACAGATAATGAAACTGATCGCGATTTTCTTAATTTTTCAACCGTAGCAGCTACGGTTTCAGAGATTATCGCAAGGGCCAATGGGCAGCCTGTTTCTATTGGGGTTTCAGGAAGCTGGGGCGTCGGAAAATCGTCCATGATCAAACTTGTTCAAGCCAATCTGAAAAACACCGATCATAATCCCGACGAAAAAAAATATATTTTTGTTGAGTTCAATGCTTGGTTATATCAAGGATACGACGATGCTAAAGCTGCGTTGATGGAAGTCATTGCTAGGAAGCTTGCAGAAGAGGCAGAACAGCAACAAACGGCGGTTGGCAAGACTAAAGATTTGTTAGGCCGCATTGATTGGTTACGCGCAGCAAAAACAACCGGCGGTGTCGCCGCCTCACTTATAACTGGCCTACCCATAGGTGGTCTTGTCGGTAGGGTTTGGGACTCGGGAGAAGCGCTACTAGACGGCGAAGTTACGGAAGAAGACCTACAGTCTGCTAAAGAGTCCGGTAGCGAAGCCCTACGAGAAGGGAATAGCTTAGTAAAGCCAAAGAAGAGAAAATCTCCCCCTCAGGAAATAGAAGCAATTAGAAGTGGATTTGAGAGTTCGCTTGAAGAGCTTGACGTTACTCTCGTTGTGCTCATTGACGATTTAGATCGCTGCTTGCCAGAAACCGCAATATCGACATTGGAAGCACTGAGACTATTTCTATTCCTAAAAAATACCGCATTTGTAATCGCTGCCGACACAAAAATGATTCGTCACTCTGTCAAAAAGCACTTCCATGATATGCCTGACGACCAACTAGTAACCAACTATTTCGATAAGCTGATACAAATACCTATTCAAGTACCCAAACTCGGTGTACAGGATATTAAAGCTTACCTCTGCATGCTGTACATCGACCTTAGTAGTATCGAGCAACACGAAAAAGACAAACTGAGAGAAAGAATATGCAGGCAGTTAGCTGAAACCTGGAAAGGTGCTCGTGTTGATAGACAGTTTCTGGAAGGCTTATCCCAAGAACTCAATATAGAAATACCCGTAAAACTATCCACACAAATCGACCTTGCTGATCGATTAGCACCTCTAATGTCTTCAGAAACAGCAATTGATGCAAATCCCAGGTTAATTAAGCGTTTTCTAAATGCCATATCAATTCGTCTAGCAATCGGCAACGCCCAAGATATCGCGATTGATGAAGCCGTTCTGACGAAAATACTATTGTTGGAGCGTTGCGGCTCAGATGATGCCTACAGAAAAATTGCGACATCTTGTGCAAGTAATGATGAGGGACTCCCGTCAGTTCTGAAGGACATTGAAGCCAGCTTAGAAGAAGGTAAAGAGATTGAATGGCCATCAGAATTCAATACTGCATTCTTTAAACAATGGGCTGCCTCAAAGCCACAATTAGCTGATATTGATATTCGTGGTGCGTTATATGTCAGTCGAGAACACTCTCCATTGCTCCTCAGCCATGAACAACTTTCATCGAGTGGCCTAGAGATTTTGCGTGCATTAAAAGAAACGCCTGACATGGCAACAGCGCTTAAAGATTCAATTAATGAGTTAGCAACTGAAGATTTGAATCTGATAATGGATAAATTACTGGAAATTGCCGCGCGCGAGCAATCATGGGGCGCGCCGGACATATTAACTGCCTGTGTCGTCGTTGGCCAGTCTCATAAATCTGTTGGTAAACGCTTTGGGGCTTTTTTGAGTGAACGCCCCTCAAGCCAGATCGAACCTAGCATTGTTCCAAAGATCGCTGAGGAGGATTGGGTCGATATTCCGTTTGATGTTTGGACAAACTCAGACGTATCAGGACCAGTAAAAAAAGCAATTCAGAAGAGTAAGAAATAATGGGAACATCAAGTTCAAGCAAAGGCCCCGGTTCAGGGATACCGATGGTACCGCCTTGGGCTGACAACCCTACGGAAGCGCCAGATGCTGGCCAGGGTGGTCAAGACGACAATCAATCAAATCCTGAAGATAACAACGCCGGGGACAACACAAAAGAATCTAATCCACCTCTGCTAAACGCACCTCCAGGAAGATTTGGAGGCGCGCGCAGTAGCTTGGGCGCTTTCGCTGGCGATGGCAGCTCAAGCAGTATGCGTAATGGAATTCGTCAATATGTGTCTAGAGGTTATGGCGGGGCTAAAAGTGCAGCGCGAAGAATGGGTAGCACTGCGTCTACTGCTGGTGGTTTAGCAGGAATATTATCTTCCGACACACGCACAACCACTCAATCTGACCACTTTAATGCACTGTCTTTTCAATCGAAAAACTCCGATGATGTTGTAAATGCAATCATTGAAGCGGTCAGACCTATTGATGGAACTCAGGATTCAGAAGCTTCACGGGAATCTATAAAGGACGCATTAAGCGAGCTATTAGATAAGAACCCCGACGCTGATTTACTGGAACTGAACGATAACGACAAGTATTTAGTCATAGAGACTTTTCTTGCCACCGATATTTATCAAAGAATTGCCTTAGATGTCGGGAAGCACATACAAGACAAGGCACCTAATGCAGCAGCAGGGGTAAACCGATTGAAACAGATAAAAGAGTATGTACGCGAGACAGTTAAGTCCTCATTTAAAAAAATAGGAAACAACCTATCCTCATTGTCACAGAATCAGGTTGCTCTGCTAGCCCGCAGTGTATTAGAAGACACTTACGAAGTTTTTGAGGACTATACGCGATGAAAATTGTATGCGGGCCAAAGGGATTTAACTTCGATGATCATAAATCGAACCTTGACGTTCAGCTCTACTCCATTCCAGACAACAAGAAACTAGCGTATGCAGGTCACGGAATTGCAGAAGTAGCCAGAAAAAGAAAAATTAACCCTTCCTCAAGGTCATGGGACTTTTTATCAATAGCACTTTCAGTGGTATGCGCTGATACCGCTGGACACAGAAAGCAAAGTCCCGACGGTTGGACTAGAGAGTTCGACCTTACAATTGCAGTAATTGATCCAGATTTCTGGAGATCACAAGTAGAGATCATTCAGAAAACTTTAAATTTTCTGACCACAGACCGATGGCTTATCAATTTTTCTGAAGGGGGTTTTTATCCAAAACCACCAAAACCAGAGAAAAAATTCGATGCTGATTGCTTGACACTTTTCTCTGGTGGCATGGATAGTCTTATTGGTGCAATTAACCTTGTTAAAGATGGACGAAAGCCAGTCACTATTAGCCAAGTTGTACAAGGTGATCAAGCCAAACAAAAGTTATTTCCACAAAAGATTGACAGTGACATCGAGTCTCTCGTAATGAGTCATAAAGCCAAAGTACCAAATGGCGAAACTCCTGCGTCTCAGCGTTCACGATCTATAGCTTTCTTAGCCTATGCTGCCCTCGCAGCATCATCCTTAAAAAATCAAAACGGCTCCAATACTGAATTAGTAGTCTCAGAAAACGGCTTTATTTCGCTGAATACACCTCTAACCCCCATGAGAGTGGGCAGCCTAAGTACAAGAACAACACATCCAACCTATCTTTCCGGTATTCAGGAAATTTTTGATTCAGCGGATATTGGACTAAAAATCGATACTCCCTACGCATTGAAAACAAAGGGAGAGATGCTATCAGAGTGCAAAAATAAATCCCTCATTAAGGAGTTGGCCCACCTGTCAACGAGCTGCGGTAGATTCTTGCTTTTTAAGAAAACCCATTGTGGTCGATGCGTTCCCTGCTTAGTTAGAAGAGCGGCATTTCATAAGTGGGGAGAAGTGGATAGAACTACTTACGTGTACAAAAACCTAGGTAAAAAAGACTCCGAAAATTCTGGCTTTGACGATGTTCGTGCAGTTGCTATGGCAATAATACAAGAAAAAGATGTAGGTATTCGTCGCTGGATGGGTGCGGGGCTTTCCTCTGCGCCAATTTCAAACATTCAACCCTACTACGATATCGCCCAGCGTGGTTTAAAGGAGCTTGATGACTTTCTGAAAGCCCAGGGGGTAACTTAGTGGATTTTCATTGCCATTTAGACCTGTATCCAGATCCCCTTGAGGTCGTGACTACGGCGAAGCAACAAGGTACTTTTGTCTTATCTGTTACAACCACTCCGTCTGCTTACGAACAAACCGCACATCTAGCCAAGGATTGTCCGAATATTGAAACGGGACTTGGCCTACACCCGGAGCTAGTCCATCAAAGATTCGGTGAATTATCATTGTTTGACAAATGGATACATTCAACGGACTTTGTTGGTGAAGTTGGCCTTGACGGTTCATCGAGATATAGAAGTTCTTGGGAGAACCAGATAAAAGTATTTACCCACGCACTGAAACTGTCAGATATTCATGGGGGAAGGATTTTATCTATACACAGTCGTCAGGCAGCTACAGAAGTCATGAATTGTCTAGAGCCCTTCAAGCACAACAACACCTTCATCCTACACTGGTTTTCCGGCACTGTTAAAGAGCTTAACAGGGCAATTGAGCTTGGATGCTGGTTTAGTGTTGGCCCTATAATGCTGAGAGGAAAGAAAGGCAAGAATCTGGTCTCAAGGATTCCACAAGATCGTATTCTTTTAGAATCCGACGGTCCTTTCACTTCATTAAAAAATCAACCTCTTTACCCATGGGACACAAATAATCTGTGTATACCTGAACTTTCGGAAATATGGGGTTTTGATTCCAATAAGGTTGATTCATTATTAGCTATAAACAAGGAAGCCATCCTTTCTAAACGCTACTCCCTAAAAATTTAAGAGATTTCAGGGACACGACACTTAATACAAAGTCCGTTATTGGCCGAAAGCGGACTCTTATACCACAATCACGCCTTTTTGATCTGCCGCCCGAATGTTTACAGTTACCCCACTATTAAATTCAATCGCATCATCCACCATGCCATCACTAAAAATCACCCCATTACCCGCCATCAGGGATGAAACTCTCATCCCTGATTGTTGAGTAATTTCACCACACACAATATCGGTGCCTGTTGCCTGACTGGGGAATGGCTCGCGCACTGCAAACTTTAGCTTATCGTCATTCCATGCCATTGCACTTTCAGTTTTTCGCTCACCACCCATTACACCCACAGCACCTGCAACGATGCTTTTCATCCAACCAGTACTACCCAAACCTGTAGACACAATAATGCCACTGGATGACTGCACCTCTGACTTGCCATCGATACTCAATTCATAGCGTGCAGAGATTTGAATGCGTGGGCCTATAAACAAATCATTAACACCAATTAACTCTTGGCCATCATTTAATGTGGCTTTGGCCATGGTGATTTGTTTACTTTGATAACGCTCGCTTAGTACGTCAGAAAATATCGCTTTGGTATCTTCAACGGAAAAAGGTAATAGCACACCATCGAAGCGAGCTGGATCTGGGTTGATAGCAATAACCGGCTGGCCGTTTAGGTACTTTAAGGTATTTGCTACTAAGCCATCCGGCCCTACCACCACCACTTTATCTTGTGGACCAAAGATAAAGTTAGGTAAAAAGCCGCGCTCTAAACGCTGCACACGGGCGGAGCGTTTAAGCTCCGCCTCTACTTCGCTCACCGATTCCATATAGGTGTTGTGCTCGATACGATAATCTTCAAACTCACCGCCTCGGCTTTTTATGACAAAGGCGGCTTGGTCTTCGGTGTTGTATTGGGCTACTAACTCCTCTAAGCGAGTGCGGCGTGTTACTAGTATGACTTTGTTATCAGTACTCATCGTTAACTCCTTAGCCTTCCCTTTATTGGTTACGCTCTAGCGTCACCATCAATTTTACCGGCGATGGATTGCAGCAAGTCTGGCGCGATATTAAGTTGGCCAATTTTTTCGGCACCTCCGGCCAACTCCCTAAAAGCCTGCGCCATAAGTTGTTGCGGGTTAAGGTTAGCCATAGTCATTGCTTCAAAGATTCTAGGTTCAACCTTAGAGAGCGCCTCCATAGTGGCGGCAATTTCATAGGCTTTTACATCGGCTTCTTCACGCTCGTTAGCTGTCGCCAATTCAACAAACTCTTTGCGTTGTTGCTCTAGCACGATATCGGCTTCAAGCTGCTCACGCTCCATTTCGCTACGCTTCTCTTGCTGCAGGCGCTCAGCCTTTAGCCGCTCTTCTTTAATATCTTTTTGCTTGGCCTCGACTGCCAACTCTGTATTAAGCTCGTTTTCTTTTACGGCTCTCTCTTGATCAATCGAGGCATTACGACGACGGTAGATCGCTTCATCTGCCTCTTCCAACAGCTTCTCTCGCACAGCAGCTTCTAATGCCCTGGCTGTATCGGGTGAAGGCTTAATGGCGAGTATGGATAAATCCATTATCTCTATTCCCATAGATTGCAGCACCGATGAATTGCTGAGTTCATTTTTAACGGCACGCACCAGGGTTTGTGATGCGGCAATCGCTTGGCGTAAATCTAGCTGCTCGATTGCGGTACGCATTTTTACCTGTACCAAGTTAACAATGCGGTTGCGTAATTTATCCGGGTCTTCTGAAGAGTAACCAGAGGCGTTTGGCTTTAAGGTAAAGTTCATTAAGCCTGATAACATTTCAGGGTCGGCGATGCGATAAACCACTTGCCCTTGCACTGTTACCTCTTGGTAATCTTTGGTGCTTTCCTTCAGCATAAATGGAAGGTCGGTTGTGCCTACAGGCACAGATACCAATGAAGTAGTAGGTGCGTAGTAAAAAAACGATAGGCCTTTGCCCTGCCGTTTAAGCTGGCCGTTTTTGTACTGCATGATAAATGTTGTGGGTTCTGCTTTGATGTATTGAATGTTAAACATGACAAACTCCTTGCCATTATCGGGCATTAACCCTTTTTGAATTAAGGGCCCGGTCTATCCAGGCCCAACATAAAGTAACTGTTATCACTGTCATTCTCGCGAAGGCGGGAATCCATTCTTTTAAAATCTAGATTCCTGCCTTCGCAGGAATGACGACAGTAGGGACACTTATGCTGCGCTCTCCTCCTCTTGCTTGTTTACGATTGCACCAGCGGCGGCACGTTCGCGAACGTGTTCAAAGCTGTACTCTTTTAAGATTTCACCATTTTTAAACACCGGCACAAGCATATTTTCTCTTTTGCCTAAATCTTGTTCACGAATAGTTTTAACCTCGCCACTTGCGCCTTTGATAACGGCTAAGCGGCCTTTTTTAGAGCGTTTTCCTTGATCAGTGATGGGGTCTTTATACACATCCATCCATAGTCCATTCACTTTTGCAGCTGATGCCTTCATTGCAAACTTCATGGTGTCGCGATTAATTTTTTGTAGTAACTCGCCACCCATGCCAAAGGCAATGTTGTCGGCACTTTGCTTGCGTTGCTTCATAGTTTCCAAAATGGCCTCTATGGATTGTTGTGCAACGCCGTCACCTTGAATCACTCTGATGTAGCTGGGTAATACGCGGTAACCTTTACTATTAACCTCATAACCAAACTTTTTCATTAAGCGTTCGATAGTTTCAGTGACGATGGCAACTGGGTCACCACTGTCAGGGCGCACTACCAAAGTACCGCCTGAGTTTTCGACTTTATCTTTAAGCTCTTCGCCCCAGATATTGTCGATTGCATTCCATAGGTCGTAAGAGTCGCTCACTACCGCTACTATTTTACCTGGGCCACCAAACTTCTCTAGCATATTGGCGTAGGCTGCTGCTTCATTATCACGGCCCCAGCTAGTAATAGTGCTGTGCTCAGCTGCGGGGATAGAGAAGCCTGCCATCTCGGCACCGTAGTAACGGCGCGCTGCCATAATGCCACTGATAGTGTCGCTGCCCATGAAGTTAACTAAGTGTGCTGCACCACCGACGGCTGCTGCCTCTTCAGTAGTTGCACCACGGGCACCAAAGTCGTGTAGTTTAAAAGGTAAGCCTTCTACGCTTTCGGCAGTCTCTTCCATGTAGCATGCTATCACTTGGCGGCAGTTCCATGAAACAGTAGCCACAGTAGTTGGGTACCAAACCGCTCTTAATAGTGCAGTTTCTACATAGCTGGTTAACCATGCACACTTGGGGTCAGTGTTTATCACTTGCACCATGGCATTTTTAACCGGCATGACTGTGCCTTCGGGTACGGCTTGTATCTCTATGGGTAGATAGCCATTGTATTTTTCAACAATGTATCTCCAGCCTTCTTCGTTAAAAGGTACACCGTGTGCCTCAAAGATGGCTTGCGCCTCATCGACATCGGCACTGCTGATTGGCTTGGTTAAATATTCTTTAATGAACATTTGTAGACCAAAGAACACAGCGTCTTTAAACTTGCCGCCACGGGCTTCGATGTAGCTAGAAACCTGAGCAGTGTTAGGTGGATACTGTAAAAAGTGTGACGCTTTATAAGAGTCGGCGTTTAAGATGATGTTGCTTTTGTAGATGCTCATGATGGAAATCCTCCTATCATTGTCCCTCTCGGGTTTGTGTGGAGCTGAGTCTATCCCTGCTCCTTGTTTATTCGCCTACCTCATCACATACCGATCATTTCCTGGATGATGAAATAGTGATCTTCAAATATGTTTGCGGGGTCTAATTCTGCTAATGGAACCCACATGGCGTGTTTTGCGTCGTCCCCTCCTTTTACTTTGGGTAATGCTTTGTTTGGTTCTAACTCTATATAAAATGCGTGAGTAATGGTTCTGCCTCTGGCTGAACGGTGTGGGTCATCAAACACTTCTTGTTTTTTGATGGAGCCTCTCATCACCGGCGCTGGCACCTTTAAGCGAGTCTCTTCGCGCAACTCTCTTAAACAGGCATCAACCAGCTTCTCACCGTGGTCGACAAAGCCACCGGGCAATGCCATTAAACCTTTCCCTGGACGCGCTTTGCGCTCTACCATTAATACGTGGCCGCTTTGTATCACTACTGCATCAACAGTGACAAAGGTTGGCGCATAGGGTGCTGCACTCCAAGCCTCTTTATATTTGGCGACAAACTCATACTCGCCTTTTACTTCTTTATAAACTTCAGAGCGGCTGAACTTCACCATCTCTTGTTGCACGCTAGCGGGCAATACTTGCTTAGCTTTTTCACCTTCAACATAGGCCTCACCCTCTGCTGAGAAGACCGCCTCGCGTATGGGAGTAGCACTTAGGCTTTGATAGTTCTCTACCGCTACCGCGCCCCACTGTGGGAAAAGGTTTAAATAATAAGAGCTTTGATCTTTGCTGTGGCCTATCAAACCCACCTTTGGCAATTTGTGTGGCACACCGTGGTGAGCAGTTACCAAGCCATTAATAGTGGCCTGTACATTGCGAACCCAAGACTCGTCGTTATAAACAATATCCATCAATGGTGCGACGTGGATACGGGCACTGGCTTCAGGGCCTACCGCACCGCGGATCATGGCTTCGCGTTCTGCGACAGTCCAAGGGTTGCGGGCTGAGCGGGGCTGGTGAGCCGAACCGCACAATACAATCATTTGCTCTGCTTGCTTCAAGCCTTCGTTGATAACGGCAAGGTGACCATTGTGAAAAGGCTGAAAACGACCAATGAAGACTAAGAAGTCGTATGGCTTATTATTGCCCTTAGATGATGAAACTTGCTTGTTCATGTCAGCAAACCCCTTGCTGTATATGCCCTACCGGGAGGGCGGAACGAAATTCGGTCTATCCAAATTCGCGTTAGAGGCTGACTTAATCAGCCTGCCTAGCTAGTGAATTCCACTTATTTGCTTGGCTTAAACACATAGTGGCTCAAAGACACTTACCTGTCAACGCTATTTCTAAACTTTATTTATGATTAATTTTCAAACAGGGATTGAATTGGTGTCTTTAGGCCACTAAGATGTTGGCATATAGACATTAACAACGTGTGATTAAGCCCATGACAGCCAAGCAAACCGAAAAGCAATTCTTAAAAAGCTACAACATCCACGATTTTGACGTGCCACTCACTTCGGTGGATATGGCGATATTTACCCTTAAAGATGAGCAGCTGCAGGTGCTTTTAGTCAAAAGAGCCCAGCACCCTGCCCTTGGCCAATGGGCTCTGCCTGGCGGCTTTATCGATTTTAAGAAGGACAAGGTGCTGGCTGATGCCGCAAGACGCAAGCTAGCAGAGAAGACTGGCGTAGATACGCCCTATCTGGAGCAGGTAGCAACCTTTGGCGGCGCCGATAGAGACCCCAGGGGCTGGTCGGTCACTATTACCTATTTCGCTTTGATCGTCTGTGATGAGGTAGAACTGAGCGGGGATGAAAGCTCGGATGATGTTAAATGGGTACCGATTAAGGACATCACCAATAAGCTGGAACTGGCCTTTGACCACAAGCAGGTGCTTGCAGCTTGTATCGAACGTTTAAAAAACAAGGTGCAGTACACCTCTCTGCCTGTGAACCTGTTACCTGAAGAGTTCACATTAACTGAGCTCCAGCAAACCTTTGAAATCATTTTGGATAAGAAGATTGAGAAGAAATCATTTAGACGCCGGATTGATGATGCCGATATTTTGGAAGAAACCGGCAATATGAAAACAGGGAGCAATCGCCCCGCCAAGCTCTACCGAGCAAAACCTAAAGGCGAGAACTTTTATTTTACTCGCAATATAGAAGGGCCACGTTAAGCCAAGCATTAAGTAAGGAGGTAACTATGAATAACAAGCTAAAAGTAGGAATAGACATTCACGGAGTTATCGACACATTTCCAGAGCGCTTTAAATACCTATCAACCGCCCTCTATAAAGATGGCGCAGAAGTACACATCGTTACAGGTATCAAAAGAGATGCCTGCGTTGATAAGTTACTGGCTGATGCAGGCATTATGTTCACCCACTACTTCTCAATTGTTGAGCACCTAGAAGCCACCGAAGAAAACATAAAATGGGTTAATGGCAGGCCTTATGCCGCTGAAGATAAATGGGATAACGCCAAACGGGATTATTGCAAAGCACAGGGTATAGACCTTATGTTTGATGACTCCCCTATTTATTTACCAACGTTTAATGATATTGATTCGACATACTTGCATGTTATTAATCAATAAAATAAAACAACAAAGGAAGTTTACTATTCCTTGGAAACTGAAACTAAATTTTCAAAACTGTGTATCATTAAGCCCTAGATAGGACAAGCATAGACGACCATAAACTACACAAACTAAAAAAACTCTACCCACAGCCTATATCTAAGCTTAGCGCTTCCGTCTCATCACCTTTTGGACGTCAGACAACCCCCGATCAAGTCTAAGCCCATCTCCTGAAGGGCATTCCATTTAATACCACTTTTATCTATAAAAGCCCCCCAATTTAACGCATACATACACTCACCACTCAAGCGCCATCAAACCAACACCTATAAGCCGCCCGTTAATTGAAATGCCGCCCAGTAATAAGGGTGTGGGTAGTGCTGCTTAAGTGCTAGCTGGGCCTGTGTTAACGCTGTGCGCTTATCTAAGCTGGCTAAGTTTTTGTAAAAGCGCTGCATTAAAAAAGAGGTAGCCTCATCATCCACTTTCCATAAGCTGGACACTATAGAGCTAGCCCCGGCATATAAAAAACCTCGACTAAAGCCCAGTACATCATCACCACTGGCCACTTTTCCCAAAGCCGTTTCGCAGGCGGAAAGGGTGACTAAATCTGCGTCCAATTTTAGATTATAAATTTCACTAACGGTTAAGCTGCCATCGTTGGCTGCATCTTTTGCTAGCAGTAATCTGGAATTAAGTGGGGCCCGCTCATCAAACAGGCCATGCGAGGCTAGGTGTATATATTTATATTGTTGGCCGTGAGCTTTTACCGCGGTTTCGGTAGCTTTTTTTCTTAACAAAATATTAGCGTGATTTTTATTGCTGGCTATAGCGATGGCTTCTTGTTCTGCACCAGCAAGGTCGTAGCGACTATCACCCAAATCAGGGTTACCCAATACCAGCAGTGAATCTTGAAGGTGAGTTTTATTGCTTAAAAATTTTAACACTGATGCGCTGGGCAATATGCGCATGGGCTTAGCATCAATAAAAAATTGATTGTCGGTATAGAGAGCATCAAAGGGCAGGTAATGCAGTACACCATGCGGCACTATGGCTACAGCTGCAGCTTCAGCAACCAGCTCTTCTACAGGTTTTAGTAAGTGCTGATAAAGTTTTTTGCCTACAAGCTTATAATCATCGTTATTAACTTGTTGCACACTCGCTCTAAATTTAGCCACTAGTTCCGATAGCTGTTTAGCATCGACATAACTGGCACTGATAGCGTGTTTACTAACGGCAAAAATAAACAATTCATTACTATCCCCATAGTACTCCAGTAATAGCTCGCCTTCCTCTAGCAACAGCTGCACATCACTGCTTTGAGTTGGGTTAACGCTAATTAAAGAGGCATATTGTGGCGCGGCGCTGGTTAATTTTTTTCTTGCCGCCAATAACAGGCCTCTATCTAACGCTCGCGACTGGCTCTTGGCCAGCGCGCCTTTATTATCTACATCAGCCTGTAAACGCTTATACTCTTGCGCCAAGCTTACTGCCTCAGCGCTGCGTGGTGCAGCCTCTGCGGTAAGCCCCTGTTTCCCCGCCAATAAATCTAACAGGGCGCGGGCCTTGGCGCTTTCTGCCACCTCAAATGCAGCTGCAACCTCGCCCTGTTTAAACAACACTTTTACTAGCGACTGGTACACCGCCTGCTTGTTGCCCACATAAGAAACTTTATGATTGTCTTTAGTTAATGAGGCGCGGCTAGTTTCTATGACCTCTATCGCCTGGCGATAAAAATCTATGGCGGCCTTATTATCACCCAGAGCCTCGGCAACTCTACCCCTGTCATGCAACACCGGGTAGTACAAACTAGTGATACCACTAATCAGCTTAGTAGCAAGTATTTCATCAAAACTCGCCTTAGCCTCGGCATATTTACCCAGCTCAAGCTCACTGCGTGCCTTAATGGCTTTAGGCTGCAAGCTATGGGCAAACAGAGTATCGGCAAAACTCTGGCTGTTGCCTTCGGCGGTACGCTCACCCGTAGTGGCGGAGCTGACAGCTGTCATGCTGCTATAAAATGCTTTTTCAAAAAAACCTATATTGCTTAGCTCGTCGATGGCTAGGCTGCTGTGCTTAAGGGCCTGCTGATAATCAGCTAAGGCATAATAACCCTGAGTTAACAGCGGCAAAATTTTAAAGTCTTTAATTAGACGAAAACCGCTATCACCATAATATTTATACTCAGCTAAAGCTTTAGCCCTAGTAATCATCGCCAAAGTATTTGTTTTATCGTCTAACGCTGGATAAGCCGCCATTAAAACTTTAATGACTTCGTAGCTGGTACCGGCAACATCCACAATAGTCGTCAGCGCATAGGGCTCAGCTTCTAATAACTGCAATGCTTTTTCGCCATGCAAAACAGCCTGTTTATAATCCCCCAACTCTAACGCAAGCTCTGCCTGCATGGCTGCAAATATTGCCCGGGTAAGGGCGGGCGTAAAGGCATCACCCTGTATACCTTTTAACGCTCCCTGCTGCCTGCTAGACCTAAGCTCTAACTCTTGGTAACAGCGCTGAAACTCACCAAATTGCTGCAGCTTAATTAAGGACTGGCATACTTTTAATACAGCATAATCATCCAGTGCCTGAAATTGATCTTGGTATTGTGCAATCTGCAGATAATTTTGTTTTAAATACATGCTGTTAAGTGAAATGCCAGAAACTCCGCAGGCAGAGACGGCTACAGCCAACACTAACAATAGAAGTTTTTTTATTATCATGGGGAGGCCTATTAAAGTCTTACTAAGCTTAGCCTGAAAAATATTGGCATTAAGTAAGATTATAGCCTGCCATAATAGGCGCACTAATGATAGATAGGTCTAAGCTGCACATGATAAAGCAGCATCACTATCCAGCGGGAAGGGAATAATTAGCAGTGCATAACACTTTCAAATATAAAAAAGGCGGCATCAGCCATATAGACTAATGCCGCCAAACGAGAGACCCTAAAAGTTATAGGTCGCTGTTAGACCATAGGTACGAGGCGATGCATACACATCATTAACAAATGGCTGCGGCGCACCTGCAACGTCGAGCGCATAAATACGATACTCCTCGTCGCCAAGATTTTTAATCCAACCGGATAATTTCCAATCTTCATTCTGAGAGGTATAAGTTAATCTGGCATTAAAAACCGCATAACTATCCTCTTTATCTAATGGTGCATTTGTTACTTCTAACCACTGCTCTGAGCTATAGTTAAAGTCTATCTGGGTCGATAACGAACCTGACATAAAATCAAACTCATAACGAGCTAAGCCATTGAAGCTATATTCTGGTGCCTGCGGTAACTCAGTATCAATAAATAAGCCTGTTGGCGTTTCAATACCATCAACTTCACTATCTAAGAAAGAGCCACCCAGAGCAAAATCCCAGCCTTCCCAAGGTGTTAAAAATAGCTCAAATTCAGCGCCGGTAACTCTTGCGTCATTATTACTGATGTTTTGCACAAAGTTGATTAAAGAAAATGCCTGATAATCTTTATAATCGTAATAGAAAACCGCAGTATTGAATCTCGCTAGGCCATCTGCGAGTGTAAACTTAGCGCCAATTTCATAGGAGTACAGCGTTTCTTCTTCGTGAAACAATCTATCAGTGCCGCCTATATTTATTGAGTCCGGGAAGCTAGGCGTGGACCAATTACCCCCTTTAACACCTTTGCTTACTGCAAAATAAGTAAGCGAGTCATCATCGATCACCCAGTCAAGCTGCGCCTTACCTGCCCAATCAGAATAATCATATTTGGCGTCTTTATCTGCCACATCACCAGGACACCTGGTATCAACTGACGCGGAATAACAGACAGGCCCAACAGGGACAACACCAAAATCTACTTCTTCCAGTAAAACTTCGCCGTCTTTAGTTTCATAGCGAGAGTAGAAGTCATTGGTTTTTTCATCTTCGGTCCATCGCAGCCCCATAGTAAGCATTAAAGCGTCGGTTAATTGATAGTCAAATTGACCAAACACCGACCATGACTCCGTTTCAACCTCCCAGGTTGACGTTGCAATACTTGATGGCTGAAATCCTACTGAAGGACCACCCGTCCACCATGCAGCTAAGCCTTGTACGGTCTGACTATTATCAGTATCTATATCAAGATAATATAAGCCTGCCTGCCAATTTAATTTTTCATCGCCACCAGAAAGTCTAAACTCCTGCGAAATTTGCTGAAACTCTTGGTCCGTTCCAAAAACAAAAACAGGTAAATCAGCCCCAGCCGGCTGATCGGGGAAAAAACTCTGTACGGTTACAGGCTGTCCATTACCATCAACGTAAAAAGTATCAAAAACTGCCGCAGGGAAACCAGATGCCAAACCTTCGGTATCTTCAATATAGGTCTTATCCATATCCATATAATTAGTGATAGACATAAACTCTACACTATCATTGATACTATGCTTAAGTTCTATAGTTGTGCTTAACAACTCACGATCAAATGCGCCCTCCTGATCTGCATTAAATTTAAAAGGCTCATCATTTTTGTCAACATAATAGCCTAGCCCGGTAATTGGGTCAGGGGCGGCCTCGCTGCGAACATAGGCGCCACTAGGCACATCATCATCCTTGCTGTAATTAACCCTTAGTATCACATCAGTTTTTTCTGTGAGATTGAACTGAAGCGCTGACTTCACACCTATTGCATTTTTTCCATAAGCATCACGAATATCGTCATGTACTTGCAGGTCGCCATTTGCGTTCTCTGATCGCTCCCACTCCAGATAACCATCCTGCTCAGTATACTTCACCGCTAAACGGCCAAGCACAGAATCTGATAGCGGCCCACTAACAACGCCTTCTACCTCAACCAAATCATAATTACCGACCGTTCCTGAAACTCGGCCTTCAAATTCTTCTGTAGGTGCCTTACTGATATAGTGAATAAGGCCAGCAGTTGCGTTGCGACCATAAAGCGTGCCTTGCGGGCCACGTAAGACCTCTACACGTTCAGTATCAAAAAGCTGACCGTTAAGAGCCCCCATAGACGACACATAGGCATTATCAACATAAACAGCAACAGGGGCCTCTAAGGAATCACCAAAGCTATTTTGTGAAACACCTCGTAAATTGTACACGGTTAATGTAGGGCTAAACTCATAAAGCTGTAAACTAGGCGTCTGGCTAACGATATCAGTTGTATTTGTAAATCCCAAAGCCTCCATCTGATCACCGCTAAAAGCGGTTACAGAAATACCTACATCCTGTAGATTTTGCTCACGCTTTTGCGCAGTCACCATTACTTCCTCTAAAACTGCAGACGAAGCAGGAATGGATTGCATTGCAGATAACAATGCAACATACAAGACAGATCTTTTATGTAACTTAACAACACTCATATTTATTCCCCTTTATTACTTTTTCTATTATTAGATGCGGATAAATTATTATTTATATATGAAGTTTTAAATTGCTTATATGCTCTATTTAGCAAATAGCTTTAAATCATTTACACCAGCCAAAATCGCTTAACACAACCCCTAAAGACGCCTACGGCTTATTAATCAAAACCAAAATTCAATCAAGGATAAAATTTTATGGAACTCAATAAACCAACGCCACCAATCCACACATAAAATATAAATACCGTCATATGACGGCGCTTCAATTTATAACCCTTCCCCAACGCCATGTCAACAAATAAAAAGCAATAATGCCTATAGGTAAAACCTAACCAAAAAGAAATAAAAAAGGGTGTTTTTATAGGTTTAAATTACGCTTAGCTATAAAAATAAACTCATGGCATATGGCTAGTAAAACTCAAGAAGAAGCAGCCACCCCCCCTGCCCAATACAATCACTAACAAATTTCATAAATTATTATACTTAATACCAAAGTAACTACGGCATGCAATCGACAACACCCTCTATAGCACCAATATAAAACTATTATGATGGCCTTTACGGGCTTAGCTCCCGTGCCCGACTAGCTCTACATAGCCTGCATTATCACGGGATGCCTGCCACGAAACATACACAATTAACAATGAAGAAACAAAACATGCCAGCATCGCCACAGACCCAATCAACGGTAAAGATTCACCACCCAGCTGCGCATAAAGCACAACACCTAAAGAATACGGAATTAATAAATAACCATTCGCGGCAACAGCAACCCTACCTTGCTTGTCTAAAGCGGCAGCAATACTCAATACGTACGAAAGTGTAAACATATATGAGTAACCATATAAGACAATTGCCAACACATAAAGCATATAACTATCTGCGGCAATCAATAAATAACAGGAAAATCCACTGACAACAAATCCACTAAACGACGGCCAAGTTCGGCCGAACCTATTCGCCAACAAACCAGCCGTAGCAGCACCCAATATTCCAAATAACGTTGATATAGCCAGCAGCACGCCCACCTCGTCTAAGCTTATATCATTGTTTTTGCCTAATCTTTCAACAAAGGTCCAGGTACCGCCAGTAACAATATAAATAGCCGTCATCGCCACAAAAAACAAAACAATTAATTTTATATCTAGCTTACCTGGCTTAGCAGACAGACTTGACACTAATAGACCTGAATATAACTGTGAAAAATTTTTAACAACTAGTCCAGCCATAATAGCGACAATTGAAATAGAGACAAAAATACTCAGTGCCCCAAACTCTAAGTAAACAACAGGAAAAAACCACAAAAGAAAAGAGAATATCAATGAAGTAATTGCCAAGACCCTGCCATAGCAAGAATCTGGATTATCCATTTGCACAATAATATTATTGCTTACCGCCAGAATAACACCTGAGGCGGCCCCTACTAACACCCTAGCAATAAACAACAAATAATATGAATCTACATATGCTGTAGATACCTGCCCTAAACAAAACAACGCAACAGCTACTCTCGTCACGTACACCTTATCCCATGAAGCAATAAAAAAAGATGACAAAATTGAAGCCATAGCAATAGCTAAAATCTCTATCATGCATAGATTTCCGGCTAAGGATTCACTAAAAGACAGCTCATCAATATAAAAACCAAACAACAAAGGCAGCGTATATGTACCCATCAAGCCAGAAACCATGATCAAGCTAATATACAAGCAATTTTTTGTATTTATTATCATAATAAAACCTATACACATAAGGCTGCCCTAAGTTTAGGCCAGCCTTATGCTGATATCAGCTAATAATCAAGAAGACGACTTTAACTGTTTTAGATACCACTTTTTAAAACTTATATTTCTCGCCTCTTGCAGAGAATAGGGGCCAGGCACATATTTACCAGACATCACACCACTCTGATTATTCTCAGTAATTTGCTTATCTTGCTTAATGGTAATATCCCAAACTTTAACTAAATTTTCAGGATCGTAATCAACACCTTCCACGGCATCTTCCGAAACCAACCATGTCAGCTCAATATTAGTATTTAAAGCATCTTTAGGTGTCCAACGTAAGATCACCGCAAAGTCGTTACAACATAAAGCAAAACTGAAAGGGTTGAACGCCAAAGCCGTTTGCCCGCCATCATAGTCCTTAAAATTACCCATTAATTTTTTACAGGCTGGCTTGCCATCTAATGTTTCAGATAGCCACCCTCTATCATTAATAGGATAACGTGCGGCTTGGGCCAAGCCTAAACTATCATTGCCGCCATCATATACGCCTGTTAAATGCCCCATCGCTTGCGCTGCTTCTTCCCAGGCAAGTAACTTTTTAGAATATTTTTCTACAGCCTCTTCTGGGCCAGAACCCGGCCCCGCACCAAAAGCCAATAGTTTTTCTGCGGGATGAACTGAACAGTACTCCGGATGAGCAGGCTTACAGTGGTAGCACTCAATAAAATTCTCAACCACCAACTTCCAGTTTGCTACATTCGGGTACTCTTTCTTCACAGCTATTTTTGCTGTTGCTATCCCCTGCTGCTCAGCAAATGGCGATAATGCTGCGTATTCACTATCAAAGTCTGGCGCTGCCCCCTCGCTTAAATTTATAAATATTAACCCGTGAAAAACTTTTACATGGCAGCTATGCAAGGAATGCTCACTCTTATCAAAATCTTCAGGCATAGTCCTTGCCGCCTTAAGGCTACCATCTAGGTTATAGGACCAGGCATGGTAAGGGCATAACAAAAAGTTACTTTGCCCCTCATTGTCTAGGCAAATTTTAGACCCTCTATGCCTACACACATTATAAAAAGCATTAACTTTATCTTCGCTTTCACGCAAGATAATGATTGACTCATTAGCTATTTCAAATAAGAAATATTGGCCTTTTTCAGGGATGCGAGATATATGATCGACTAATACCCACTGCTTCTTAAAGATAGTTTGCATATCTTCAGAAAACACTTCCTCTGCGCTGTAAAACTCCCTAGCCAGAGCCTTACCAGGGTTACTCTCAGCCTCTTCAATAAGACCGTCTAAATTTATGCTGTTTGAAGTTGTAATAATATTTTTCATGCTAGCCTCTTTAATAAAATAATTTACTTATAATTTTTTATCGCTTATTAAAGAGGTCAATGGCCCTTTATCATTTATCAGCCATTCCAAAAATTCTTTTTCATACATAACAATTGCCCATCTGCTGCATATAACCGTGCCGTTATTCTATTCAGGTAAGACCACGAAAAACCTCTCTTACCCCCAGTGCTTTTCCGTCACACAAACCTAGATATGCATTTGTATTCCTATCCACCACCATCAACACCGTCATATGAAGGCTTTTAACTTTATACGCCCATTGGTAGAGCAAGTCAATTATTAGCCAGAAAGGCTCTTGGTTCTCAAAGAATCTATATACAAGGAGGGAAGCGCTGCAAATTCAGAAACACTACTATTCCTTAAGGGGATGCACCTAATAAGTATTGACTTGCAATGCAGCAGCTGAGCACGCGGCAGGCAACAATTTGAAATAGCATCAATCAGCCTAGTCGCCGCAACCTATGTTGGTCTAATGGGGTATTATTACTCAACCATGAAAAAAGTTATTCGCCCCATGACATTAGCTGACAAAATAAAAAATACCGGTGCTTAACGCTGTTTTTAATTAACCCCACAACGCCTCTGCTTTTGCAGCAACCATACTTTTTCTATCGCTGGGCACTGGCCTTTTAAACCCCCTTGCAATTCAACACTGGCAGCCAAGTTTAGGCTGTAATCTTGGCCATAATATTGTTGTAATTGTTCGCGGCTAATCGCAAACGGCGGCCCCTGCAATAAACTCTGATCGTAATCAAAAGTAATCAACAGCTGGCGCGCTTTAGCGCTAAGCATGGTGATATGCTTAGCATAGTCTGGGCGCATGCTGGCAGGCAAAGCAACCAACGCGGCTCTGTCATAGAGGGCATCTACAGTGCCCAATAATTCTGGCGACAAATCAAAAATATCTCCCACATAAATATCGAGGTTACCCGCATGGTAATGCTGCAACTTACCCTGCTGAGTGATAACTGGCTGCACCCCCAGCTCGGCAAACAATTGCGTTATAGCCAACTCACTCAATTCCACACCGACAACACGATAGCCCTTGCTTAGCAGCCAAGCTATATCCAGCGTTTTGCCACACAGCGGCAGTAAGATGCGACTACCCATAGCGACATTGAGCATGTGAAAATATTTTACCAATAAGGGATTGGCCTCACCTTGATGAAAGGCAATGTCATTGCTCTGCCATTTTTGCTGCCAAAATTGTTTATCCATAGTGACTCCTGATTTTTAACCGGCGCTTAGCCTTTACTTGCCCAGCGCTATATTTAGCCCTAGCATACAACCTCAAGTTAACTTTAGGTCAACTAAAAATGACTAAAATCCCTACCCCTCATGCTCCCACCATAGATATTAGTGAGCTGGCCAAGCGCTCTGGGCTACCCGCCGCCACCCTACGCTTTTATGAAGACAAAGGTTTAATTCACTCTATAGGCCGCAACGGTTTACGCCGCGTATTCAGCAGTAAAGTGTTAGAGCAATTAGCGCTCATTGCTCTGGGACACAACGCGGGCTTTTCGCTAAGCGAAATCGCCGACATGCTCACCGCCAACGGCCCCGATATAGACCGCCAGCAACTTAGCCGCAAGGCCGATGAACTAGACCTACAAATCAAACAGCTCGGCGCCATGCGCAATGGCCTGCGCCATGCCGCCGCCTGTCCGGCACCGCAACATTTAGACTGCCCTAAGTTTCAGCAGTTGTTACGGGTAGTAGCAAAAAAGGTCATTCAGCCGCGGCGTAAAAGCCCAGCAACAAAGGTCTAGACTACACTCAGCTTGCTGCTCACCCATTGCCCAATAGACTATCAACCATGGCTACACTCACCCATTTGCTCAAAGACATACGCGCCTGCAGCCTCTGTGAGCCCCACTTGCCCTGTGGTGCTAGACCAGTACTGCAAGCTCATCGCAGCGCCAAAATTTTAATTGCCGGGCAGGCGCCGGGGCGTAAAGTACATGAGTCTGGCATCCCCTTTGACGACGCCAGTGGTGACAGATTGCGTGACTGGCTAGGGGTTAGCCGCCAGCAGTTTTACGACCCCAAACTTTTTGCCATAACCCCTATGGGCTTTTGCTACCCCGGCACGGGCCAGTCCGGCGACCTGCCACCGCGCCCCGAATGCGCCGCCACTTGGCGGCAGCAATTATTAGCCCAGCTACCCAATATAGAACTTAGCTTGGTATTAGGCCGCTATGCTCAGGCTTACCACCTTAGCCCTCAGCAGAAAAACCTCACTGCTACCGTGCAGGCCTGGCAGGTCTATTGGCCGCAGCAATTGCCCCTGCCCCACCCCAGCCCGCGCAATAACTTGTGGCTGCGCCGCAATCCTTGGTTTGAGGCCGAGGTACTGCCCGCATTAAAGCAACGGGTTAAACATTTGCTACAAGCGGGCTACTAATACCGCTACAATGGCGGCCTTATCCTAGATCATTACACAGCGAGTACAGTATGCGAGTTTGCGGCGTTGAACTAACCACTAGCGAGGCGAATATTTGCCTATTAGGCCAAGATAAGGGCGTGTTTGAAGTAGCCGACTGTCGCCAGCGCGTTTTCACCCTAGCCAAAACCGACAGCACTACCGCCATACGCGAGTTTCAATTTAGTTTTAAAAAGCTAATGGAAGATTACAAGGTGGATGAAGTAGTCATTATAGAGCGCGCCCCTAAGGGCAAGTTGGCGGGTAGTGCCATCAGCTTTAAATTGGAAGCCGCCATACAGCTGATTGATATACCGGTGACCTTAATGAACTACAGCACCATGAAAGAGCTGATCAAAAATAATAAAGTGGCGATAGACTTTAACAGCCTGGGCTTAAAAAAGTTTCAACAAGCGGCTTTTAATGTGGCTTACGCTTATCAAAACCAATTGCTGTATCCAGAGAAACCATAGGGCTGACAGCACCCTATAGGCTAGCCTTGGACACCGGCCTACGCCGGTGTGACCAGCGAGTAGCGTGTATTAACATTGCAGCATGTTTTCTACTCGCCGCTTTCAACTCCATATTTAATGTACTGCCGCCATTAACTCACAACAACACCAAATGATTAGGCAATTCATTTTTTTCTGCTGTGGCAGGGGCGTACTGCTTTAACAATGCACCACATTGTTCTATACAGCTGATAAACCCCTGCTGAGTATTACCGGCTTTAACCTGCGCAGTAAAAGCATCAATAATTTGCTGCCACTGTTTATCGTCTACCTGCTGCGCTATACCTCTATCGGCCAGTATTTCTACATAATGTTCAGCCTCGGAAACAAACACCAGCACCCCTGTTTCGCCTTTGGTGTGGTGCAAGTTATTATCCAAAAACTGCCGCCTGGCTAAACTGGAGGCACGCCACTGCTGTACTGACTTAGGCACTAAGCGCATTTTTATAAACGGTATACGAAAGACTAAAGCTGCGCAGGCAAAAGTCAGCCACTGAGCTTTGAGTAAATCTATGCCGTCCAACCACAGCGGTGTAAAGCGCAATAACACCGGCACTAATAAAGCGAGTAGCGCCGCCCACAAGGTGGGGATGTAGTAGTAATTGTCGGCCTGCTTAGCTAATACCGTGACTAACTCGGCATCGGTTTGCTGCTCTACTTGCTGTATCGCTGCGCTAATTTGCGCCAGTTGTTGTTCATTTAATGCTTTCATTACCAACCTCCCGACGCACCGCCGCCACCAAAACCACCACCGCCGCCAGAAAATCCGCCGCCGCCAAAGCCGCCGCCTCCTCTGTAACCACCACCAAAGCCGCCACTACCGTAATGGCTGCCATAGCGGCTGCTACTCATGCCGGTAGGTCGCATCATGCCTAACATAGGGCCGGCAATAATCAATAAGAAAATCAGCATCCAAAGTTTATCGGATTTTTTGCCGCTGCCTGCGCGTTTATTCATCACATACTTGCCTCCCAGGGCCTCAATAATGGCTTGCGCCCCCGCTTGTATGCCGCCGGGAAAATCACCTGTTTTGAATGCGGGCCTGATAATGCTGTAGATAATATTAGAGCTTATGGCATCGGTAAGCTGGCCCTCTAAGCCATAACCCACCTCTATACGTATCTTGCGCTCTTGCTGCGCGACGATTAGCAGCACGCCATTATTTTTATCTTTTTGGCCTATGCCCCAATGCCTAGCCAGCTGATAGCCAAAGCTTTCTATATCGTAGCCCTGTAGGTTGGGCAGGGTTACCACGACTACTTGGTTGCCATCGGCGTTTTCATGAGCCGTTAATAAGCTAGTTAAGCGCTGCTCATCGTCGGGGCTAAGTAGCTCGGCATTATCCACTACTCTGCCGGTCAATTTAGGGTAACTGATTTCTGCTAAGGCCAGAGTGCTTATCAACTGCGCAAGCGAAATCAGCGCGAGGTATTTGATGGACTTATAAATCCACATTAAAAGTTAACCTCGGGGGCTTGTTCAGCAGTTTCGTTGGTAGCCTGGTAGGTTTCACGTATGGGCATATCGCTGTATAAAAAGCTGTGCCATAAACGGCCGGGGAAGGTGCGGATTTCGGTATTGTATTTACCGACCGCCGCTATGTAATCACGGCGCGCCACACTGATACGATTTTCAGTACCCTCTAATTGCGACTGCAACGCTAAAAAGTTTTGATTGGCTTTTAAATCAGGATAACGCTCTACCACCACCATTAAACGGCTTAACGCGCTGCTTAACTGGCCCTGTGCTTGTTCAAATTGCTGCAAGGCTTGCGGGTTGTTAAGCACATCGGCATTGACCTGCATGCTACCCACTTTGGCTCTGGCCTCAACCACCGCCTGTAAGGTTTCGGTTTCATGAGCGGCATAGCCCTTTACCGTGGCTACTAGATTGGGCACTAAATCGGCGCGGCGTTGGTATTGGTTTTCTACCTGCGCCCAGCTGGCTTTTACCTGCTCATCAAAGGTGGGGATATTGTTAATACCACAGCCACTGAGTGCAATCATCATTAATAAGGCTATAAAACTTTGTTTTACAGTTTGTGTGTTCATGTGTGGTGCTCGCTATTCGCATGTGAATAAAAAACTATGTGGCACTACCTGCTTAACCAGTGTAGCTAAATGGCTAAACTAAATCTAAGCTTAATCGATACCGCCTTTATAAATCACAAACATAATACGCTATGCTTAAGCACTCTGTTAACCACATGATCAAACAGTGGCCTATATAATGACAATAAAAAAACACTGCCTCTTTATTTCGGCGCTTATTTGCCAAAACATGGCCTATGCCACTCCCTTGGAAGAAATAATTGTCACTGCTCAGAAACGCCCGGTCGCTATGCAGAAACTCGGCCTAAGCATGCAGGCCATTAGCGGCGAGCAGCTTACCGCCCAACGCATAGGCAGCGCCAGGGATATACTCAGCCAGTTAAGCAATGTTAGCCTCAATGAGGTCAACCCGGTTAATACGGGCTTTACCTTACGTGGCGTGGGCACTAATAATTTTCATGGCAACGTCAGCCGAGCGGTGGCAATTTACCAAGATGAAATAGTGGTCAACCACCCTTATAGTGGTGTTATCAGCTTATTTGATATGCAGCGGGTAGAGGTACTGCGCGGCCCGCAAAATGCCCTGTTTGGCCGCAATGCCATAGGGGGTGCGATTAATTATATTAGCGCTAGCCCTAAAACTGGCGCTGCGCCACAAGGCTATATCAACGCCAGCGTGGGTGAGTACGGTTTATTTGCCAGCCAAGGGGCTTTAGGCTTTACCCTTAACGATGAGCATGCCATGCGGCTAGCCTATGCCAGCGAGCAGCGCGATGGCCTGTTTCGCAACCAAGCCCCCGGCAGAGTTGGAGAAAAATTAGGCGGCGTCGATAAACAGGCCTGGCGCGCACAATGGCTAAGCGAGCCCAGCCCCCACACCGCAATACTGGTTAATTGGCATGGCAGCCGCATGCAGGGCTTAGGTATGGGCAATAAGGCCATAGGCCTAAGAGACCCAAACGATGCTAGCAGCCCCTGCTCAGCTGCCGAGCTTAGCCAACCCGATTTTGAAAGCCGGGTGAATTGTGTCAGCGCTAGCGGCAGTAATCCCTCCACCGATGATTGGCATACGCTGTATGACGTTTCACCCGCCAAGCAAGATATCGCCAGCCAAGGCGGCTATATCAAAGTAGTACATGATTGGCCGACTATGACCCTAACCAGCATCAGCGCCCTCGATAAAACCGAGGTAGAATTTTCTGAAGATTTAGCCGGTGACAGCAGCCTGCGTATGATTGCCTTTCAAGATTCCGAATTTGAGCAAATCAGCCAAGAGCTGCGCCTAGCTAGCAGCCACGAGCAAGCTTGGCAGTGGTTGATAGGTTTGAATTATTTTAAAGAAGACATCTTACAGGCCACTAATGTACGCAGAGTTATTATTGCCAATAACGCGCCAATTACCGCCTCTAATATTCTTGATCAAGATAATGAAGAATACGCACTATTTGGCCAACTCGATTACCATATCAACCCAAAAACGACTTGGCATATAGGCTTGCGTTATAGCCATGATGAAAAATTAGCTGATTCGCGCTTTGGCTTAGTGCTTACCCCCGAAGCCTTATACCCCGCCGACACATTTATTAGCCAAGCACTGGTACAAGAACTTAGCGGCCCCAATCCCGCCGCCTGCCAACCCGGGCTGTTGCCTTGTGTATTTATGCTCAATAATCTTAAACAACGCTTAGAGGAACTCGGCGGCAATATCAGCGTAGACCATCAATATAAAGACAATATTTTGCTCTATAGCAGCTATGGTCATGGCTATAAATCTGGCGGTTTTGATACCCGCGCCTTAGCGGCTTTTGCCGGTACCGCCAACACCCCGGTAGAGCCAGAATACTTAGACTCCATAGAATTTGGTTTTAAAGCCAACTCAGTTGATCAACAGTTGGCCATTAACGGCGCGCTGTTTTATTACCTATGGCAGGATTTACAAACCTTTGATGTGGTTAACGGCAGCCCGGGTTTTGTAAACATTCCCAAAAGCATTATCTATGGCTTAGAGCTGGAGAGCAGCTGGCAGGCACCTGCGCAGTGGTTAATACAAGGCTCCATAGGCTGGTTACACAGCGAAATTAAAGATGCAGGCCAGCTCAGCAATATAGATAAAGGCCACGAATTACAAAACACCCCAGAGCTAAGTTTTACTGGCGCTATCACTAAAACCATTAACGGCCATTATGGCGAGTGGCAAATTAGAGGCGAGAGCCGCTATGTTAGCAGCCAACTTGATAGCTTGAAGTTTTCCAACGACCTATTTAGCAAACGAGACAGCCAGCTTTACTTTAACCTTAGCACTAGCTTTAGCCCCTATAACACAGGGCTAAGAGTCAGTTTATGGGCCGATAATATCAGCGAAGAAAAAACCTGCATACAGCAAAGCAGCTTGGATAACCCGTTAGTGGCCAGCCCCACCGATCTGAGCTCTACCCTCACCTGCGGCCCTAGCTCTGGCCAGCGCTTAGTGGGCATGAGTATTTATTATGAACAATAACAAACTAGCCCACCCTTCAATATGAAAAGCCTTAACAACAAACTAATACTCGATAAACATAAAATTATTATCGGCACCGCCTTGGCGTGGGCAGGCATACACATTATCACTATGGTAGCCCGCTCCATTAAATTGGGTGTAGGCCATGTTTTTACTATCAGTCCTCTATCGGTACTGTTCTGCCTGGGTTTGTGCTACGCCTTAAAAAAAGGCGCTGCTGAAAAACTAATTGCCACGCTACTGCTAATCAATATAGCGGCCGTGCTGTTGTTATTCGCCTATAACTCCGCGGGCTTTAAAGGCCCGGTTATTTACTTGATTGCCATCTTGCCTTTAATGGCATTTTTATTAATCGACCAAAAATCAGGCTGGATATTTTCTTTTTTAACCATAAGCTGCTTCGCTATATTTGCTTATCTAAATGTTCAGGCCTACCCCTTTCCGGAACCCAAATTACAAGGCAACGCTTTATATATAGGGAGGGCCGTGTCCATCTCATTTTTGGTTTTTATTATTAGCTGGGTAGGTTGGTTATATCAAAAAACCTATCTGCAATTTATAGAGTCTATAGAAAATAAAAATAAAGAGCTGATTACAAAAGATCACTATAAGTCTCAGTTTATCTCCCATATATCTCATGAATTTAGAACCCCACTCAACGCTATTATAGGCTTTTCGAAAAAGTTGCTATCACTAAAAGACCAACAAGAAAGCAACCGAGAAATAGAGGCGCTTAAAGCCATTAATAGAGGCGGTAAAAACTTGCTTAATATGGTCAATAACTCTTTGGATTTAGCGCAAATAGAGTCAGGCGAGCTGACATGTATCAAGTCGCCACAAAATATCAGGCAATTAATTAATGAAACCATCAATGACATAGAGATTTTGGCTGAGCAAAAAAAACTCACCCTGCTTATTCATGACAGTAGCTATGATGAGTTAAAGATCAACGCCGACCCGCTTAAAATAAAACAAGTGTTAAATAATCTAATCGCCAATGCCATTAAATACACTGAACAAGGCGGAATCACAATCACACTGGGGAAAACCACTTTGGGCCCGCAAGCTAATCATGACTTTATCACTATAGCGATTAGCGATACGGGTTCCGGCATAGAGGCCAATGAGCTAGACTCACTGTTTAGTCGCTTTACTCGTTTAAAAAAACATGCCAATAGCGCCATAGACGGTGCGGGCCTAGGCTTGAGCATTGCCCATGAACTGGTCAAGCTACATCAGGGATTTATCGAGGTTGAGAGCCGGGTCAATAGAGGCAGTTGCTTCACAATATTTTTGCCACTAATAAATAGCAAGGAGCTGTAATGCTGAGTATTTTGCTGGTTGAGGACAACAAGGAAAACCAACTGCTAGCGTCTTGGATTATTGAAGATGCGGGCTACGCCCTGGACATAGCCGATTCCGCCGAAGCAGGCCTACAACAGATGAGCCTTAAACATTACGACCTAGTATTAATGGATATATCTCTACCCGGTATGAGCGGTAAAGACGCGGTTAGGCTAATACGCAAAAACCCAAAACTAAAACACATACCGGTAATCGCGGTAACTGCTCATAGCGCCCAAACAGAGCTTAATGAAATTAACCAGTGCGGCTTTTCAGCGGTGCAGTTCAAGCCTTTAGATGAAAATTTATTGCTGCAAGCGATTAAACAAGCAACAGCAAGTTAACTTTAACACTACTAGGAATGCACTTATGGCCTACCTCTTCTTGAGCACGGCCTACAAACCCTAAGCACCTTGCTAAATTATTATTTATCGCAAGGTCTAGTCACTGTTTTTTTGAACCTAATTTTAGGAATAATCATCGGGGCAGTTACTGCAACCATACTCAGCTTATGGCCGAACTCAAACGCTAAACCTTAAAATAACACGCTGTACTAATAAGCCAGTACCGCTTTAATCATCTCTATGTGATTATGCAGCCAGCGTTGGTTTACCGGCCCCCAGTCACTAATGCGGTAGTGGCCACTTTTATTAGCACCTACAAATTCACAATGTATATCTATTTCAGCTAAAGCCGCGACAGTATCTTGTGCAGTACGCCTGGGCATACCGGTATGGGCAGTAATGGCCGGCACCGTAGCTATGCCGTTTTCAATTAAATAAGCCACATATAAACGACGATAAAAACTGGTTTTGGTTTTACTGTGTGTCATGCTATGCCCTTAATGGCAAACCTATTTACATTGTTAATGTTTAAACGAACCATGGTTAAACACTGGCGAACTGCTATGCTGTAAATGGCCCGTTATACAATAAAAACTGATTTAAGGAACCACTATGCCCTATTCGCCAGACATTATTGCCGAACTTAATATATTGGCTCAGTTTAATTTACACTCTAACCAAGAGGGAATTAAAGTTCACTCTTCAGCAGGCCCAGAGGCCATTGCCGCCACTCAGCGTTTATATGCCAAGGGCCTAATTAGCCAAGCCGATGGCGGTTATTTAACTAGCTTGGGGCTAACCGCCAGTGAACATACACAAAACTTATTACAGATTTTAAAACCCGAATAAATCCCGCAATAGTTATTTTTGCACTGACTCCTTGTTAAATCTCTGTTCCCAAAAGTCAGCATTTTTTATACCCAAAGCTTTGGGGTTAAAGGTATAGGCTTTAACCCCTTGTTTTTTCTGACGCTCATAATCTCTTAGCGCTTGCATTGCGGGCTTAGCCATAAAGAAAATAATAAGAATGCCCACTATGTTCAGCCACGCCATTAAGCCCACCCCAACATCGCCTAAGGCCCATGCCAAATTAGCCGTTCTAACCGTGCCATAAAAAGTGGATGCCACAACCACAAATTTCAACACAGTTTTCAAACCTTTGAGTTTTAAATGGCGCTGCAAATAACTGACATTGGTTTCAGCGATATAGTAATACGCCAAAATAGTGGTAAACGAAAAGAAAAATAATGCCATCGCCACAAAGGGGTTACCCACACCAGGGAACATACTTTCTACCGCTGTTTGGGTATAGGCGGGGCTATTGGCAGCAATATCAATGGCAATATTAGTTACTAACATCATATCGCCAGCACCGTGCACATTATAAGCACCGGTAATTAAGATCATAAAGGCGGTTGCCGAACAAACAAATAAAGTATCTATATATACAGCAAAGGCCTGCACCAAACCCTGCTGCGCAGGATGTTGTACCTCTGCCGCGGCGGCAGCATGTGGGCCCATGCCTTGACCGGCCTCATTGGAATACACACCGCGCTTTACCCCCCAACCTATGGCTGCACCCACCCCTGCCATGGGGGTAAAGGCATCGCTAACAATCATACTGAAGATGGCAGGTAGCTTCTCTATATTGAGTCCTATAATCATACAGGCGATAACAATATAGCTGAGCGCCATAAATGGCACTACCACTTGGGTGAAGTGAGCGATACGTTTAACGCCACCAAAAATAATAAAACCCAACATCAGCACTATCAGCACACCAGTTAAACTTTTAGCGATGCTGAGGTCCCCCATAAAAGTACTAATGGTCTGGCCAGACCCAAAAGCAATATCTATAGCATTACCAATGCTGTTGGATTGCACCCCGGGTAATAACACGCCGCAGGCTATGATGGTGACTATGGCAAAAATCCAGGCATACCAGGTTTGGCCCATGGCTTTTTCTATATAGTAGGCGGGGCCGCCGCGGTACTGGCCCTCAAACTCTTCTTTATAAATCTGCCCTAAAGTACACTCTATATAAGAAGTAGCAGCGCCTAAAAAAGCCACCATCCACATCCAAAATACTGCGCCCGGGCCACCAAAACCTATAGCGGCGGCCACACCGGCAATATTACCTGTGCCGACCCTACCCGATAACGATACTGTTAAGGCTTGAAAGGATGATATACCCCGCTTAGAACTGTGCCCGGCCACTAGCAAGCGCAACATTTCTCCAAACTGCCGCACCTGCACAAAGCGTGTTAATACAGAAAAAAATAAACCTGCCCCCAGGCAAAGATAGATTAGTGCCGGGCTCCAAATAATAGTATTGAGCCCATCAACATAATTTTGCATACGGTTTCCAGTAGGTATCGTTGTTATTATTTTTCAGCTGGCACAGCTAGTACTTCGCGCAGTACGACGCTATGCAAGCGCATAAAGCCACTAGCGAGCAAGTTTATCAGTACTGGCCAGCCATCACTACCGGCTAGCGCCAGCCTAGATGGCTATGCTTCCTCATAATAGCTTAAGGCTGACTTTCCGCCTGCTCTATGGCTAGGCGGCAATGCTTTAAGGCCTGGCCTATATATTTTTCGACACTGGATACCGACACCTGCTTGGCAGCGGCGATTTCGCTGTAGCTATAGCCCTTAATACGCTGCCATAGCAGGGCCTGACTGCAATTTATAGGCAAGGCACTGAGCGCTTGGGTGAGCGCCTGCAGCTGCTTTTCTAGCTCTAATTGCCGCTCTGGGGTACGGCAATCCAGCGGCTCTATAGCCTCGCTGTCGGCAAACTTATGATATTCACCGTTAACATAATTGCGGTGTATGGTTTTTTGCCGCAGCTGATCTACCAATAAATTGGATGCGGTTTGATATAAATACGCGCTGGGCGTACGCAGCTCGCCTTTATCGATTAAGGGCTGCACCCGCATAAATGCGACCTGCGCTATATCTTCGGCATCCTCTCTAGCTTGGCCTTTGGCCATTAAAAAGCCTACCAGCTTATCGCGCTGCTCGCGGTATAAATCACTAAAAGCAGAACCTAGGGCTGGTGAGTTGAGTTGATAAATCACCGTAATGGCGACGGAAGGGTTATGACTAGGTTGTGAGTTTATCGCGTCCTGCGGCATGCACTGCTTTTGATTCGCTACTGCCATGGATAGACCTATTATTGTTGTTTTATCTAAGGTTTAAAATCACAACAAAGTCTACGGCTAGCGTTTGCCAGTATGAATGTGCAATCTGGCTGTTTTCTTTACAAATAGTTTGCAAATAGGCAAGCCCACCAGCAATTTGCCAAGCACCGACAAAAATGACAACTTAGCCGCTTTTAGCAGCATTTTTGGCCTTTATTCAGCCACAATGTCATGTCATTATGGCCAGCGCCGATAATAATAATGAACAAATCCCAGGGATTTCTATGCCTCATGCCAATCATGAAAGTGCCTTGCAGCTGCTGAACAGCCAGCAATTTGCCGAAGCCGAAAGCTTGTTACGCAAGCACCTACAGCTACACAGTGATGACCATATCGCCCTCACACTGTTGGGCCATAGTTTGATTAAGCAGCAACGCCTGGCGGGCGCTATACAACTATTTAAACGGGTGTGCGAACTTAAGCCCAACCTAGCCGATGCCTATGGCAATTTAGGCTTGGCCCTGCAACAGCAGCAAGACTTTAGCCAGGCCATTGCGATGCTAAAAAAAGCCGTAGCGCTGGATGACAATTACCACGACGCTTGGAATGCCTTGGGCAATCTATTGATGCATACCGGCCAGCAACAGGAAGGCGCAGCGGCACTGATACGCGCCGAACAAACCGACCCCTTTGCCCCTGCTATGGAGGCCGTCGCGCAAGCCATGAGCAAACAAGACTATGCTCAAGCCGAAGCGGGCTGCCGTGAAATTTTACAGCGCCACGGCCACCACCCCGGTGCCATTGCCATACTGGCGCAGCTGGCTACCCAGCAAAAGCAATGGGCTGCCGCCGAGCAAATGCTGCAACATGCTTTGGACTACTCACCGTTTAACCTGGGCTTGTGGCATAAACTAGCCGAGGTGTCCTCCCATGCGGGCAAGCATGAGCAGCGCGTATACGCCGCCCAACAATGCGTGAATATCGCCCCAGACCAAGCCCATTTAGCATCCATACTGGGCAGCAGCTTGGCTCACGCAGGTAAATACCAGCAAGCCTTGGACGCCTACGAGCGCGCCGCCCAGCTAGACCCCGCCGATGCCAATATACAAATACAACGTGGCCATATACTTAAAACCCTAGGCCGGCGCGAACAGGCCATACAAGCGTTTCGCCATAGCATCGCGCTAAGAGAGCAAAACGGCGTAGCCTATTGGGCGCTGGCAGATTTTAAAAACTTTGATTTTAACGCTGACGATATCGCTGCCATGCAAGCTATAGCCAAGGACGAAACCGCCGCTGCGGAACATCGCTCGCAAGCAGGCTTCGCCCTGGCCAATGCCTTAGAGCGCCAAGCAGACTACGCGGCAGCCTTTGAACACTACCTGCAAGCCAATAAGCTGCGCCCCAATGCAGACTTTGATGCCCAGCAATTGCAAAAACACGCAGCCGAAGGCCGCGAACTATTTGGCCGGGCGCTATTACAAAATAAAACCAGCCTAAGCCCCAACGGCCCACGGCCAATTTTTATCGTAGGCTTACCCCGCTCGGGCTCTACTTTGATAGAACAAATTCTTGCCAGCCACTCCGCTATAGAAGGCACTATGGAACTGCCTAACTTACCGCGAGTGATGGAAACCCTTTATCAAGACAGCCGCCAAAGCGGTATGAGCATAGAGCAGTTTTTTGAGCGCATACCCGCCGAAAACCTAAGCGCTTATGGCCAAAAATATTTAGATGACACCGCCATTTTTAGAAACGGCGCGCCCTATTTTATAGACAAGCTGCCCCCCAATTTTCGTTTAGTCGGTTTTATACACCTTATTTTACCCGAGGCGATTATTATTGATGCCAGACGCCACCCCTTAGACGCTGGCCTAAGCGCCTTTAAGCAACACTTTGCTGCGGGCCATGAATTTAGTTACGACCTGCACAACATAGGCGCTTACTACAATGAATATTTAAAGATGATGGATCACTGGGACCAGGTGTTACCCGGTAAAGTACTGTGCCAACACTACAGTGAGATGATTAATAACACCGAACAAAGTGTTAGGCGCTTATTACAGCATTGCGGGCTGGAGTTTGAAGCGGCCTGCCTAGACTTTCACAAAAACACCCGCGCTGTACACACCGCCAGTAGCGAACAGGTAAGGCAGCCCATCTATAAAACCGGCGTAGGCCATTGGCAAAACTTTGAACCTTGGCTGGGGCCTTTACTCGATAGCCTAGGCGAAGAAACCCTGGCTAGATTTGAATAGCTCAATAAAAAAACGGCGAGCAATGCTCGCCGTTTTAATTCAGCTTTAGTTAGTAAGTAAAGTCTAAACGTACGGTAAAGGTACGCTCATCACCGTAGTACACATATTGCTCCAGCCCTGCATCAGGGCTGTTTAAACGTGAACGCTTGTACTCGGTATATTCCTCATTGAATAAATTACTTACATACATGCTTATGGTCGCATTTTCATTGGCACTGATAGAACCCGACAGATCCCAAGTAGTATAGGAATCGGACTCATCTTGTTCCAGTGCTCTAAAATGTGATTTATAGGCACCATAACCCGTAGCGGCTAAGCGTAGGCTGGCATCTTTACCGTAGGCGGAAAACTCATAGTCTAATGCCGCATACCAGTTATACTCTGGCACCATGGTCATCTCATCACCTTTCTCCGCAGCTAACCAAGGTGCATCCGCGGTTAATTTTGAATCGGTTTGTGAGTAATTGAAGGTACCCGTAAGCTGCTCGGAGATAACATAAGTTGTTTCAATTTCGAAACCTTCAGACCTGGCCTGGGCAGCATTACCGTAATATGAAAAACCACAGGTAGCCATATAAACATCTGTCTGCACATCGTCCCAATCTATTCTATAGATTGCAGCGCTAACACTTAGACGCTTATCTAGAAACAAACCCTTAAGGCCCAGCTCTTGGTTTTCTATAGAATCACTGTCATACACGGGCTTAAAGTACTGGGCAACAGGATCATTCCTGCAGCTTTGCGGCACGTTAGATAAACTACTACCACCAGGACGATAACCTTCTGAATATAAGTAATAAACAGATATATCTTCTTCAGGACGATACGAGACGCTGTATTTTTGTCGATTACCATCAGCGCTGTCTTGATTGGAAGTTAGGGCTACATCCTCACCTACCCAAATACCTGATTCAATAAACTGCTCATCCCATTCAAAATCAAAAAAGCGAACACCACCGGTGAATTCCCACTCACCTATAGAGGTGTTTAGGGTATAGGTTAATTCACCAAATAAAGCGGTTTCCTTAAGCTCATTTTTAATGGTGTTGATGTTATAGTTTTTAGTGGGGTCGCCATATAAGGACTGGCCTAACTGATCAATAGTCTGGGGGTTGCCATTGGCGTCATCCCAAATATAACCCCAATAATTACTGCCCCATATGGCTGAAGCTATAGCTAAAGCTTCGGGGCTACCCTCATGATATTGAAACTGCTGATCGGGCGTTTTGCCTAACTTACTTTCATCATAGTAAAAGCCCACCGTCCAATCTATGGGGCTATCTTGATTTATGGATTGAAAGCGTAGCTCATGAGTAATGCGCTCGCCGGCAGGCATGTCTGCACCGGTATCATCATCAAAATCGTGATTAATAATCCAGGTTTTTACCAAATCGCCAGTATCGCTGCGGCTCCAATTATCCAAGCTTTGATCTTTTTTATCGCGCCATGACCCCACATAAGTCAAAGCAGCTATATCGGCAATATTGTCGTGGGTAAAATGGATATTAATCATATCCACTTCATCCTCTTCCCATTCGTCTACCCTTTCCCAAATAGTGAATTTATCGGGCTGGCCGCGGCCTAAAGTCGATGGTTGACGACAATCTGGCCGCGATTGACCCGCCTCGCAACTGCCCCCGTAATAGTCTATAGCCACATCGTAACCACTCATAGCGGCGGGGTTAGGAGTAAGCTCGGCGGTGTAATAATTTGCTGGCGCAGATGCATCGGCATACTCATAACCTTCGGTATACTCCTCTGAATGGGTGTAACCAACAATTAGCTGAGCCTCCTCACTGATGTTCCAAAGCAATTGCGCCCGCAACCAACTATCTTCCTCGTAGCCCGTATTACCGGTGGCGGCATTTTCGATTTTTCCCGGTTCATAGCTGGCATTAGCAACTATGCGCATGGCAACATCATCACTTAAAGGCACGTTCACACCTAAGTAAGCGCGATTACCGGTACCCTCAACATTTTTCTCTTTGCTTACCTGTATAGAGCCAAAAATTTCAAAGGCCTCAGTAGAAGGCTTATTAGTAATAACCTGTACTGTGCCACCTATAGCATTGGAGCCCCACAATGTCCCTTGCGGGCCGCGTAAGACCTCCACTCTCTCTGTGTCGTAAAGGTCGCCAAAATCAAAGGGCACACCATCATAGAACGTTGAGGTAGTGCCGGGGGAGCTGTCATTACCGCCACTTAACCCCCTTAAAATAAGTTGCGACCCCGTTGTTGCACCACCCGCAACCGTGCGGAAAAAATCTTCTTTATTGATTAGGTTGCGTTTTTGTATCTCGGCTTGACCAATGGTGCTTATATTCATGGGCACCTCTATCAGCGTTTCATCTCTTTTGCGCGCCGATACGATTACTTCTTCCAGCTGCATTTTTTTATCTTCTGCAAAGCTGGGCAAGCTAGCCCCGCCCGTGGCCACCAAACTGCCAGCTATCACGGCGCGTATCGCCGTGGTTAATTTCGGTGCATTCATGTATGTCCCCTTGTTACTATTTTTATAGGATTATGTGTTGGAGCCCCTAGCTCCTATCCATCCCTTAGATATTCAGCACAATCGCTGAGCGAAACAGGGGCTCCTTAGCTACATGACGAGCAGGATTTAAAACACCGTAAAAATCTTTTTAAGCAGGGAGGCAAACATCTGTAAGCCCACTAAAACCGGGCATAGTAGAAAATGAAATAACAAGCCGAAAAGCTATGCCAAATAAAAATGGCACGGCGTAGTCATTACATTGGCTAAATAAAGAAGGGGGAAAGCGCCTTATTAAACCTGGTTAATAAGGCACAAAATCCAAGGAGTAATTAACGGTGGTGGCCAAGACTTTTTCGGCACCAAAGTTAATCAGCCTAAGCCGGGATAGAATTTTTTTATTGAGCGCATCATCCCCCAGCTCACTGGAGACCAGTTTGATGGCAGTGATTTGGCCGCTGGGGGCTATCACCATTTCAAACACAAAGCGGCCTTGCAGGCTGGGGTCTGACCTTAGCGCGCGGTTATATATAGAGAAGATACGGCTTTTGTTTTTATCCATCACCCGCCGTATAGACTCATCGCTGCGGCCAGAGGCTTGCACCGCACCCGCTTGCGCCTGTTCGCTAACGGCTACCGCATCGGCATTGTCCACCTTGGTAGTTTCACGCCCCGATAAAGCGGCACCGCCGGTGTTGCGGCTGAGCTTGGCGGTGGCTATGCCACCACTGCCCTGCGCAGCCTTGCCGGTAATCACCGAGCGCTCTACTTTGGCGGCACTTTGTTCGCCGCTACTTACGGGCGTATTGTTAAGGTTTTGCACGTCTAAGCTGTCGCGCATATCCATTAAGTCATCTTGAAAGGCCAGCAGGCCCGACACCTGGGCTTGCTCGCGGGCTTTTTTAACCTCGTCCACTACCTTGGTTTTTAATTGGGGCTTTTCTTTAGGCAGCTCTTTAGGTTTGGTTTTGGGCTGCTCTTTTTTAGGCTCAGGTTTTTTCGGTTTAGGTGGCGGGGGCGGCGGTGGAGGCAGCTCCTTTTTTTCCATAATCACTTGCGCTAGCTGTGGTGGCAGTGCCTCTTTTTTCTCGCGGCTAATTTCTTTTACCGGCATAAAGGGCACGATAATCGCCACTAGGCATAAAGCAATCAAACCATTGCGTACAAAGCGCTTAAAGCGGGCATCATCGGCCTCGGTGGCCGACCAGGGTAGCTGTAGCTCTGGGCCTCTCATTAGGGCTGCAGTCATCTAACCCTCCACCGTGCTGTTTTCAACAGCCGCAGGGGCAATATGGTTAACAGCCAGGTTAATATCGCGGTAATCATTAGCCGAGCAGGTAGTCATGATTTTTTTTAGCAAGCTATAGGGCATGCCCTCGTCGCCCATAATAATCACGGCGCGGCCCAGTTTTTTCTCGCGCTCGCTTAAGTTAGCACGGCGCTGTGCTTGATATTGCAGCTCTTTTGCCAGGGCTGTGATGGTGGCTTCATTAATGCTGTCATCGGCATTAAAGGCGGCGCCCAAGCGCTGGCCTTGCATAATTATGTCTTTATCGCTGATTTTAATGGTGAGGCTAAGCTCGGGTTTTTTCTCGGCCACAGATTCAGGCAGGCTGATGTTTTTATCGCTGGACAGCACTTCTACATCGCCGCTGTTAACCATCAGGAAGAACACCAGAATGGTGAATATATCCATTAGCGATACTAGGTTTAATTTAGGCTGGCCACTGTGGCGCTTGTGGTTGCGGGCCATGCGCTTGGCGCGTAGTGAGCTTTTCATGATTCGGCTCCTACGGCTTTACTGGTATCTGTATTAGCTGGCGCATCCCCAAAGGAAATATCCGGAAACAAAGCTGCATCCACTACCGAGGCAGCGACTACCGCCTGATAAGAGCGCACGGTATCCATAGCGCTGATGATGGTTTGGTAGTCGGTATCGGACTCAGACAATATGGTGATATTTTTTTTCTCTATGCCTTTTTCAAGCAGCCTGCGCTTTACCTCCTGCAAGGTAAGGCTAAGCAGAGCAAAGTCGTGCTGCTTTTCTTCGGCTTCGTCGTCTACAGCTTTTTTATAGATAGTTTTAACCGGCACCCCTTGCGGGAAATTAACCAGTAAATAATCCTGCCGTATCACTAGCTCTACTTGGTGGTTTTTTTCATAATTGGCCGCCTCATTCAAAGCGGACTCCGGCAACTTAACATCCACCACCGTAATTTGTGAAAACACCATGCCCAACAACAGCACCGGCACCAGCACTATCATCAGGTTCATAAAGGCTGTGATATCGAGATCGGCATCGTCGATTTTTTTGCGCCTGAATTTTCTCATCATGAAAAACTCTTTTAGTCAGGCTTATTTATTATCGGCTTGGCGGGTGCGTACCACTTGTTTGTTGCCCAGGGCGTTTAACACTTTCACCCCGGCCATTTCTAAACTATCGACTATCTCTGAAGTTTTGGTTTGCAATAAGCTGTGAAACAACAATAAGGGTATCGCCGAGATCAAACCAAAGGCGGTGGTATTCATGGCCACCGAAATACTGTTGGATAATAAGGTCGCTTTTTCGGCGGGGTCGGCATTGGCCACCGCACTAAAGGCTGCGATCAAACCTATGATGGTACCTAATAAACCCAACAGCGTTGAAATATTAGCCAGCGTTGCCAAATAGGGTGTGCGCTTTTCTAAGCGAGGTAAGGCTTCCATGATGCCCTCTTCCATGGCGTACTCTACATCGTCGCGGCGGTTGCTGGTGCTAAAGCGGGCCAGGCCTGCGCCTACGATTCTATACATAGGTATGCTGGAGCGAGTAGAGCCCTCCACGATTTTAGCGTACTCACCCTTGTTTAAAGCGGGCAATAGCTGATCAAAGGCTTTTTTATTGGCCCCTTTGGCGGCGGTTAGCACTAACCAGCGCTCTATTGCTATAGCCACACCTATGACTAACACCACGGCTATAGGGTACATAAAGGCCCCGCCAGTCTGAAAAAAACGCAAAATTGTATCTAACATATCCATGATCAATCCTATTATGACTATCGCTGTAGCAAAAGAAGGGTAAAAAGTGAGGCGCTAGCTTTTTACGCTTTTATTATTAAATTATTAAAAATGCGGTCGCAAAACACCACCGCTGTTTGTTAAAACTGCTAACCCTATGGCATTTTAAGGGCTTTTAGCGGCGGCTTTGTCGGCTAATTGCTGTTTAAAGCGCAGCTCGCGTAAAAACTCTTCTCTATCTATGCGGCTAAACACATCGCTGGTAATGCCCTGCATAGGCTGATAATTAAGCTGCACTCTATCGGCTTTTTGCCAGGGCATAATATATAACACTTTCGGTTGCTCCTGGTTACCTTTGACGGTGCTTTGTAAGGTAACCACCGGCTGCTGAGCCAATGCCGACAAAGGCAACAGCAGCGCACACAATACTATCGCTGGATAATTTTTCATCCGGCAGCCTCCTGTTTTTGTAGTCGCCGCTCTACATCAATCACCCAACCCTGCACCTGTTTATAGGCCTTATCGGGGCTAAAGTCGGGCTGGGCTTGCTCGCGCAACTGTAAATACTGCTGATAATGCTGCTTGGCATCGGCTAAGCGCCCCATGTATAACTCATATAAAATGCCTAGGTTACGGTGGCTATCGGCATCATACTGCCATACCGCTATGGCTTTTTGATAATAGTTTTCGGCATCACTAAAACGGCCCTGCTGCCTAAGAAAAATAGCGTAGCGGTTGTAGGCGCTTAAATTATTTTTATTGACTTGTATAGCCTTGCGGTAATACTGCTCGGCCTGTTTCGGCTGGCCCTGTTGCTCGGCCACTATGGCCAGGTTTAATACTGGCCCTGAGTACTCGGGGTAGTGTGCAACTATCCACTGCAAATGCTGTTCAGCCTGCTGCCACTGTTCAGCCGCCATAGCCTCACGGGCAGCGGCGTAAACTTTTTTGGCCTCGCTGGCGGCAGGCTTGGCCTGTTGTTGATAAGGGCTGATTAGGGGTTGGGCTGCGGCCTGCTCTGTATTGGCCCCGGGGCTGACCTCTGAACTAGTCCCAGCCTGCTCTGTTAGCGAGCTACAAGCCGACAGCAGTATAAGCAGCGCTAAGCCGCAATAGTGAGAGTAGTTAGCCATTAGTGTATTGCCTCCATTAAATATTCTACGCTTTCTTCCTTGTTGTAACGGGCGGGCAATAGTTGTTTTAATGCGCTAAAGCTTTCTTTTACCCAGTCATCGTAGACACCGTTCCAGCTATTTTCTATGTTTTGCTCGTGTATGGCTATGGCTTTTTCTTCAAAGGGGTAGGCTTGTTCTTCCAATAGAATTTCGTATTGCTCTAACGCCAGCTCATCCAAATTACCGGGGCGCTCTGAATTAATTAAGTCACGACTAAGCTGACCATACACTGCCGCTAAACGGTATAGCGATAAGGTAGCAAAGTCGGCCACGCCATAGCTTGCCGTTTGCTGGTAACGCTCTAGTGCCAGATTTAGGGCCTTTTTCTTTTTTTGTAGCGAACGTTTAATGGGCAGGGTGAGCTTGATAGATTTAAAGGCTTGATAGGCATCATCGGCAAACACACTGGAGGCCATGGCCGCTAAATAACGTGAACGCTCGCTGCGCTGCTGTTGATCCGCTTTTATTATGCGCTTTAACCAAAAGCGGCGCTTGCTATCCTCACCTGCTGCCAAATACAAGTCATTAAGTTTGTTCATGGCTTCTAAATTAATAGCAACAGGTTGCTTATACCCGTGGGCATAGTCGCGGTAATGGCTGATGGCCTGGCTGGCATTGCCCGCTTTTTCGTATAGCTCTGCCGTTAAAAACAGTAGCTGGGCTTTTTGCGCTGGGTCTTGTTCGTTGTGATAAACCACGGCTAATTCATCGGCGGCCAAGCCCCACTGCTCAGTCTCTTGATAGATAACCGCCAGGGTCGCGCCCATGCTTGCGGTTAAAGAGTGCTGGGGGTAGCGCTGGCGAAAGTCCAGTAATAGTGCGGCGGCTTTATCCCAGTCCTTAATTGCATAGTAACTATTGGCGGCATCATATTGGGCGTTAAGCCTTATGCTGCTATCGGGCGCTTTAGCCATCACCCGGCTAAAATGCTGTGCTGCGATTAAATGCTGATTAGCGGCCAAGGCTTGCTCGCCCTGCTTGTAAATACTGGCGGCATAGCGCTCGTTGAGATCTTTAAGGCGTTTATCCTTGGTGGGTAATAATGCCAGCACTTCGCTATAGCTGGTTTCAGCATAAAAATAATCTTGGGTATCAAATGCACTTTGCGCTATCACCAGCCATGCGGAAATGACTAAATGCTTATCGCTGCTTGCTTGATAAAGTCTGTTGCCCGGCGTCAGCGCTAAGGCGGTATTGATTGCTTGTTGATGCTGCCCCAAAGCCAGCTGCGCCTGAGCGCTGTTAATTTGTATAGCTGGGCTGCGAGTATCGCTGGGGAAGGCTTGCGTAAAACGCAGGCTGCTATCAATTTTTGCTTGCGCGATAGCCTGCTGTGTAAGCGCGTAGCTCTCATCGTCCGATGCGGGCAGCGGTAATTTGTCATAGGCCAGTATGGCGGCATAGCCCGCCTCTGCAGCTTTATCGCTGTGGCTATAGTGATAGGCTACACGCTCATAGCTGTCTATGGACGCCTGATAATTACCAGACTCGTAGTAGGCCTCGGCCAATAAAAACAACATATCTGCAGCACGCTCATGGCGCGGGAAGCTCTCTACAAATAAGTCGTAGTAGTGAGCTGCGGTTTGATAATCTTGCTGCTCTTGCGCCTGCTGCTTGCTGTCGGCCTGTTGCGCCAGTGTGTGATAGTAAGAGGCCAGCTCGGTCATATAGTTTTGCAGTTTGTCATCAATGGCGTTTTTAATAGCGCCACTGCGGCTTTGCCAGTAACCACCCGCGTGTTGGTTATCGCCCACAAAATTAATTTTGCCCTGTAATACCTCTTGCCTAAAACCACCCTGCTGATACACCTCTATTTGGGCAATTTGATATTGGTAACGCTGATCCGCCTGGGGGTAACGTTCCACAAAAGCCTGATAGCTGTCGGCACTGTCTTTATAGCGCTGCAGGTTTAAATAATAACTGGCCAGGCTTTGGTATAGCTGCGCGGCATAATGGCGCTCACCCATACGGTCTAAGGTTTCGTTTAAGCTTTGTACGCCCTCTAGGGTAGAAAAACTCACGCTTAACATGCGCAGGCTGTCATTGACCATCTCTTGGTCGCCGCGCTCCCGGGCTATCCCCTCACCGGCATACTGCAGCATTAAATCCAGCGTTAAAACAAAGTTTTCTATAGCATCATCATAATGCGCTGACTTAAAGCGCGACCACGCCAACATATAGTGGGCGTTTTGATAATACAGGCCTTCGCCTCTGGCAATCACATTGCTATAGCCTTGAGCTGCCGCTTGATATTTGCCCGCCGAAAAATTACTTTCCGCTAAACGAAATTGTGACTCCACATAACGTGACGAGTCTTGGTGCTCAACTACCAAGCCATTTAAAATGGCCAGGGACTTTTCTTGCTCGCCGTTCATTTCATAGGCACGGGCCAGCTGGTATAAATGCTGATCGCGCTTAGCATCCTGCGGGTTATCTGCCAATAGGCTTTCATAGGCGGCAATAGTAGCGGCAAATAATTTTTGCTCACTGCTTGTGCTTTGCGCTAGCAAGGCTTCGCTGCGCTGCATTTCTATACCTGCCAAACGGCTATTAACTTGCCGTTTCACTTCGCGGTCGTCACTGGCCTGTAGCGCAGCTAAATATAGCTCACGTAATTCCTCAAGATTGGCGCTAGGTAATTGTTGGCTTTTGACTGGTAAATAGGCAGGTTGCAAATCGGCTAAGGTAGCAATTTGTTCAGCCTGCTCACCGCCAAACATAGAGCAGGCCGAGAGGCTAATACTGAGCGCCAGCAGCGTGGCTTTATTCATTGCTCTATTCACTACTCTATTCATTGCTCGCCCCCGACTGCGCGGCGGGCTGTTGCTGGCTACCCAAATCGTAAAGTCGTGCGATGGCTAAGGTGGCCCTGGCTAAATACTGTTGTAACTGCTGTTTTTGCTGCGCCAATTCGGTGATGGCCAGCTGCCTAATGCTATCGCTGGTTTTGCCAAGCTGAGTATCAATTTGTGCTTGCTGCTGGGCCAAGCGTTGTTGCAGTTGCTGTAACCTAGGGCGAAATGGCGATACCGCTTTTTCACCCACCGCTGCCTGTAAATGCACAATAGTGCTTTGCGTTGCGCTTAGGTGTTGATCCAACAGCGTTAACTGTTTGCTTAACTGCCAGCGATTATCGGCATAGCGCTCCTCTGTGCGCCACGACAAAACATCCTCGTAACGGCTAAGTAATTCACGTTCTACGCTAACATCCTGCCCTTGTTGGCTTAACTGCGCTATACGCTGATAGGCTCGGTCTACGATTTGCCACAATTCAAAATCATCCCCCTGGGCAACACTGCGCGCAGGATCAATAGTTTCGGCTTGTTGGATTTTTTCCGCCAAGCTATTACGCAAGGCTAATAATTGTTGATAGTGTGTTTGATAATTTTTTAATTGCCCACCCTCGGTAAGCTGCTGCCAGTAGTGTTGTTGTTCGCCATCTACCGCCAATAAATTCTCATGCCTTTTTTGCAACTGCAATACATGCTTTTTAAGTACGCTTAAATCGTAGTAGTCACGCAAGTTTGCTTGAAAACTATGCTTGGCGATTAAATGGGTAAGGTAAATACTGTTATTGCTAATAGGCGGCAACTCACGCTTGGACAACCAGCTTTTATTTAACCCCGTTAGTGAAAACAACTGCTCTAGTGGCTGCCCGCTAAACTGGCCTATCGCCGCATCTAATTGCTGAATTTCTTGTTGATACGCTTGCGCGGCCTGCTGGTATTCGCTTAAAGCCTCACTTAAGCCGCCCAGTTTTTCATAGGCATAGGGCAGTGCCAACATAACCTCTTGCACGGAAGGTAATAGCAGCGACTGTTTTCTTAAAGCCTGCCAAGGGGCCAGTGCCTGCGGGTAATTTTCGCGCTCACTTTCTGCCAGGCCATAACCTAATAAAGCCTTATCCACTACCAAGCTGTTTAAGCTGACCCGCCTAAAGGCTTTAACCGCATTAACATAATCTTGCTTCGCCATATAGGCGTAGCCTGCGGCGGTATTGGCTTTATCTTTTAGTGCCTGTTCGCCCTTGTGGTTTTGCATTAGGGTATGGGTTTGTTCATAAGCCGCTATGGCCGCTGGCCACTGCTGCTGCGCTGCGTAACTAGAGCCCAGATTAAAATAATAATAGGGCCAATAAATGGAGTGCTCTGGCACCGCCAACATACTTTGCCGCGCTAACTTAGGCTCACCCAAGGCTAGCAACATGGTGGCTTGTAAATAATGGGCTTGTATTTGTAACGGCGCGGGCTGTTCGCTGGTAAATAAACCGCTGGTTTTTACCGGGCTGATATAACTTAGCGCGTTTATGGCTCTAGCATAATCACCTTGTTGGTAAATGAGTTTACCCAAATAAAACCAAGCTTTATTTTTTTGCGCCTCACTTAATGTTATTGCATCGCGGTGTTGGCTTTGGCCACTTAACAACTGGCTAAAAATGGCTTCGGCCTGTCTATCCAAACCGTAGGACAAGCTAATGCCGCCCTTTAATAATTCGGCATTGCTTTGGTGATTGGGCAAAGCCTGTAAATGCTGCGCCGATATCAACTCTAGTAGCGCATTAAAATAGTCTTCTTGATAGAAATGGTACAGGGCTACGCCATAGCGCAAGTCTTTAACCGTTTCAGCTTGCAGGGAAAAAGGCAGCGACAATAAAATACCGGCCGCGCAGTAGCGAGCGGTTTTAGCCCATTGCTGTACTGTTGCCCATCGCTGGGCCAGGGAAATTATGTTCAAGGATTTAACTACCACTCTTTGACAACAAATTCCGGTTGCTGCAAGGCGGTGGAATCAATAATTTTTAGCTCTAGGTGTTTGGCGTCGCTGTCTTTAGTAAAAGTAATATCAGTGGCGCGTCTAAAGTTTTCACCTTGAGGGCCAAAGCCAGTAAACACCGCCACTACCTCGTGCTCACCACTGCGCACATTGCCTTGGTATAAACGCTGTATGGCTCCACGGCGCAGGGCATCTACCTGGCTGTCGGTGTATAAATAAGAGGACACCATTTCGCCATCAACCATTAATTTAACCGCATCCAGCTTAAAGTATTGCCCCACATCTAAAGACACATAAACCGACAGCTGCGTTTCTGCGGGGAATAATAATTCTTCTTCTAAAATAAACAGGTCTTTGTTGAGTTCTAACACCTGCTCTTTAATGCTTTGCACGTCATCAACCAACGCCTGCTCTGGCTGGGCGCTGGCGCTGCCAGCCGCGAACAGAATAAAGCTAAACAGCCAGCAAGCACTGGCTTTGCTGGCTGTTTTGCCAAATAAAACATTGAACATAGGATATAAACCTTGTTTGTTATTATCGGGTTAGGGTGGCGGGGTAATATAGCCACCTGACACACTGGCTAAAGGTTGAAAAGCGATATAGCGCTTACGCTCATCAACGGTGGCCCCTAAGCTTTGGCTGGGGAAGTATCCGGCATTAGCAAAACTGACCTCTTCTCCGTGTAAAGCCATGTAGTTGAGTATGACAGTTTCTACTAACAGATTCACACTGTTTGCGGCCGGGGTGGCACCGGTTTCTACCGAGGCATCGGAGCGCATCCAACCTATTTGTTGATGCATTAGCGGGTTGCTGGGCATTTGGTCTAATAGTGCTGGCCTGCCCCCCATGGGGTCTATCACCAAAAAGAAAGACGCAGCAGTAGAAGAATTATCCCCCGTCCACACGCCCTTCTCTATGCCATTGACCATTTCTATCATGCCGTTACTGGCCACCGAGCCATCGCTAAACACATACAGCATTAGCGGAGTGTTTTTTTGCATGGCGTACTCTATGCAAGCGCCTATGCAGCGGCCCGCGCGTAAATCCCGCGCCTCGCCGGTGCGCCTGTCGCCGGTGTGGTAGTCGTAGCCACCCATCTCTATGGTGCCAGCACCAGCGTGGCCGTCTATGACCAACTTCATCACCGAGGCGGTTTTTTGAAACTCTCGGTCACCATCAAACTCTGCCTGGCTAAAGATGCCGCTGCTGCCAACGATAATCGGGTCGGCCGAGGGGTCTATCACATTGGGATCGTTGTATTTTTCCAGAGTATCGGCGCTGCGCAGGTACTCGCAGCTGATACGCTCTTTTAATTGCGTATCTTGGCTGGTGAGGGTATTGCTCATATCCAATTTAAAATCGGTGATGTGTTTCATGGCCTCCATCACCGCCACCACGTCTTCGGGGTTATCCAATAACTGGTTGAGATCACCCACATCCACTAAGCCTCTAGCATCGCTGGCTCTGTCGATTTTGGTGGGGCGTATCTCAGGGTTGATATACATGGAAGGGGCCATGGAGTTGCCACCAGACTCGGTATTTTCTGAGCCTACCAATTGCACTAACTGCCCTCTTAAACCCGCTTGGTAAATCCCGTACATGGGGTTGTGGGGATTATTACCGGTGTCATTATCGGAGCGGCCGGGTATGACCGCGCCATTGGTGGCGGCCTGTGCCGCTGCTGAGGCGCGCTCTTGTATACCCCGCAACATGGCGCTTTCGCTATGAAACAGCAGGCCTAGGGAGTTATCACTAAAGTCACCGGCATCGTTAGGGGCAATATCCGGCGTTAAACCCAGCTTTTGGTAGCCCGCCGTGCTTAAAGGATCCAACTGACCACCGGGGCCGCCCACCAGTACATTAGAGCCCGAAATATTCGCCCCGCCCGCCAAATCGAAACAGATAAAGGGGATTTTTCTACCGGTTAAGTTGGAGAGCTCGCAACTGCTGGGGTTGTAATATTTATTCAGCAAGCCATCGGAGATGCCGTGCGCGCGCGAGCCCATTAAGCTAAAAATAGAGGTACCCAGCATCATGCCGCCACCGGCTTTAAAGCCCTGGGAGATAAACTCGCGGCGGGTTTTAGGACGGCTGTGATCGGGGTGTTTTAACGCCTCATCCAGGCCAAAAGTTTTTTTGTTACTCGCCATAATGTGTACTCGTTAATGTATGGTTAAGGCGCCGCTGGCCAAAACTGCGGTACAGGCCCCTTTTACCACCTCTGCCGTTTTTGCATCGGGGCAGGGGGCATTATTTAAACAATAGCGCAGGCCATCTTTTTTATTGTGCTTGCTCATGTCGGGGTCGGGTACATAATTACTGCCATCAAACACATAGGGGTGGTTGTCATTAATATCGGTTATTAAAGTGACCACTCTATCGTAAATACCGGTTCTGGCTCCGGCGCTTAGCAACCCCGTATTCATACTTTTATCAATTAAGGGGTCAACGATATTGCCGCCCCAGTAGGTCTCACCAATTATGGTTTCATCACTCATTTGTGGGTGGGTAGAAACGTTGCCACTAAAATCAAAACCGGGGAACAAGCTCGCTCTTAAACCGGCATCCTGCACCAAGGCATCACAATAAGCCGCCGCCAATTGCGTTACCGCCATTTGATGGGATGACATATAGGCCTGAAAACTATTGACCGAAGGCAGCTGCTCTTTTAAGGCCGTAAAGGTTTCAGACACGGTTTTACCGGTAACCGCACTGACCGCCGCACTGGCACTGGACACGCCGGTAATACTGGCAAAGCTTTGGTTAATTTGATCAAAGGTACGCACAATAATATCCGACACATCATCAATACCGGTGGCAGTAAACGCATAGCTGGCGGCATCATCGCTGCCATCATCAAACACACTGGTATTGCCGTTAATATTTTCAAAAGCTAAAAAGAACACATCGGGGTCGGGGCCGTTGGGGCCAAACTCTTTGGCGATTATGGTGCCCTGCTCCGACAACACCTGCGCCGGCTGGCTAAAGCCCACATCGCTAAAGGTGCTGCTATCCACAGTAACATTAAGGTTGCTAAAGCTCTGGCCCACTAGCGCCAGCTGGCCATTAATCCCTAAACGTAAACCCTGTAAGTTAAAGCTTAACGCCGAGGGGCTGGGGTTTAGGTTAATAAAGACTGGCCTGGCAAACAGGTAGCTGGCGTTGTCGTACTCGCTCACCTCAAACACGATATAACAGTAATCCACCCGGCTGGCACCGCTGCCCACATTGCAGTTGCCGGGGTCGTTAATATGCTCGGCTATGCTAAATAACATATAGTATTTTTGCCCCACCCCCACTGCGTAGTTGGCAGCAATTTGCGCCTGGGTTAAGGCGCGGTCATGCACGGCAGCCATACGCACTGCCCCCTGCCAAGGGCGGTTACCGCCCACGCTATTACCTATGGTGAGGGCAAAACCGGCATTCCAGTTGTTAAGCTGGCCGCCGCCCACAGGGTCAGTTAGGCCCATATCTACACCATTCACATAGAGCTTGCGGCCCTCTAAAGGAGTGTAAGTAGTTACTACATGCTGCAATGCGGCCTGCGCCGCCTCTTGGGCACCTAAGGTGGACAGTATAGGCTCGCCGCCATTGCCACTACCTACACTACTGCGCACCGCCAGGTTGTAGTTATACAGCGATTGCGACAGCATAAAATTGCGGCTGGTATTGGAGCCCGAGTAGGCCACTATCCAGGCATCTTCCTGGCTGACATTAAAGGGGACTACCCAGGTCTCTATAGTGTATTCGCCGGTTAGCGATAGCTGGCCACTAAGCTTGGTGCTGGTTTCCACCGCACCCTGGGCGCGACCGCCGTCAAAACGCATACCCCAACCGCTCATCCAGGTATGATCGCCGCTGGCGGTCAGTACGATGGCTGGGTCTACTCCGCTGGTGTCGGCTACGGTTATACCCTCACCCTCTCTAAATTCCCACTTGGCCAATAGCGAGCCTTCGACCCGGCCGCCGGTGCTGGCCACTATGCCATCGCGTACTAGGCCCTGGGCCGCACTGATTTGGGTGGTGGCTAAGTTGATGCCTACTGCGGGCACCAAAGCAGCAAGGCGGCTGATGGCATCGGTAAACTCGGTAGCGATGGTGCCACAATTGCTGCCACAGTTGTGGCGCTCCTGTGCCACCCGCACCACTATGCGTGACTCGCTAGGGCTGGACAGATTAATTCTGCCGCTTAGGGCATCGTAGGCGATGTCATTATCGGCACTGGCAAAGAAAGGGGATTGCGCCTGGGCACTGGTATCAGAGTGACAACCCGCACAATAACTGCGCAATAAGCCCATCAGTTCAGCACTGTCGCTTAATGGCAGCAAAGCCGCCGCATCCGCATAAGTGTCTGGCAAACGCTGGCTGGGGGCGGGAGCGTAATAGGTACGCGGCAATAGGGTGACACTGGTTACCCCCTCAGCCAAACCCGCCGCCCAACGCTCTATATAGGCCTGTATGGTCACCGCACAGGTGGCATCGCCACCGGGTATCCAGCAGTTATGGCCATTGGCCACCCGCTGCACCACTTTGGATTTGGCCGGGTCCGCTAAATTCACCACGGTGTTGGCGGCCTGCCAAGCCAGGTTAACATCGTCCTGATTGACAAAGTGGGTGGGCGCACCGCCGCCGGGGGTATGGCAGGAGCCGCAGCGGTTGTTTTTAACCAGCTGGTCGTAAAAATTAATTTTAAAGTTTTGTATCTTGCTGCTGGAAGGCGAGGGGCCACTGTAAACAAATTCGGGCTCGCTTAAGTCGCCACTGAGGTCGTTTTCTCTATCGCTACCGCCACCGCCGCTGCCGCCACTACAGGCTGCAAGCATGGCCGCTAGGGCCAGCAATAATAGAGACTGGGCTGAGCCTATGATGGTTTGTTTATTCTTCATGCCTCTAATCCCTGTTATAGATGGTTAGCGCAGGCCACGGCCACTTCAGCAAATACACGCTTCATATTGCCGCTGGCATTAAAGTTGGCGGCTATGCTGTTAACGTCGGCGCTATCGGCGGGGCCGGGCTCGCGGCCACAAACACTGCGGTAAGTTTTTTTCACCTGGCAGCTAGTAAACGCTTTGCTGTGGGCCAGCTCCCGACCTAAAGAGCTAGCCCCTATGCCTTCGGAATACTGCGGGTTTAAAGCCAGATTAGTGCCATCATCTATGGCGGGGTTAAGCCAACCTATGCGCTCGCTGTTATCACCTAGGCGCCAGTAGTTGGTCCAGTGGTCATTAGGGGTGACGTAGCCGGGGGCAAAGGTGGTGGCATTGATCAGGTATTTGGGCTGTACCGCACCGGGGGTGTATAGCAGTTGCCCCAGCTCTTCGCGTTGCTCTTGGCTGGCACCGGGCATATCCGCCTCCGTAGGGTAATCATATTGATGATAGGCATAGGCCTGCGCCATGGGGTCCATACCGCTGTGGCAACCCACACACTGATTTAAAAACAGCGTGCTATCTAAGCCGGGGCTGCGGGATACATCTTGGCGTATGCGGTCGGAGGGGCGAGTGGTGTCTTTAAGCTGCTCTAAATCCATGCACAGGTGGTTAACCAGGGTATACCTAAACATGGCCCTATTCGTACCGTCTATAAAAAAGGCTCTGGCGGCAGCACGGGTGGTTTGCACCCCTGCGATACCTGCGGTGGCTATGCCCGTCACCGAGGATTGCGGCTGATACTGTAATACGCTGTCGTCGCCCATATTGGCGGCGCTATTTTCTAAAAATTCGTAATGGTTGTTATCACTATTATTGTAAGCGGGGATGCCGGGTATATTGCCGGTGTAAATAATATCCCCCGATAATAGCTCTCTAAAATCCACCATGATGGAAGGCGTGTAGGTATCGGTAGCACCGCTGTCGCGCACCATGCCTATTACCGTGGCGCTATAGTCATTAAGCGGGGCAAAAGCATTAAAGCTCTGATTGGTGGCGGGGGTAATCCAGTTTTTCACCACCACATTGTAAAAGTTACCATTGGCCGCTTCAGCGCCGCTGCCTATATCAGGCGCTCCATCCATAGCGTATTCTGCGGCCTGTACGGCATTGCCGGCAGTAATTGCAGCCGTCATGCGGTTAAGCATATTTTCGCTGGGGGGGGTGCCCGTCAACCTATCGTGTATTCTGCGAGCCTGTTCGCGTGGGCCTGCCATGCTTAAGGACGGCAATATAGCCGCTACCATTAACATCGTTATCCAAGCTTTCATCTTCTCTCCCGAAGAATGTGGGGGCCAATAATCTATTGCTACTTATGCCAGCTAAACCGCTAAACTACTCCGCTTGCAGCATGGCGCGCGCATCATAGCGGCACAGCAGTAATAATAAAGGGTGCATGGGAAATAATCGTGACCGCCAGCACAAACCCTACAACAATGTTATAAATTATTACCCCTGGGCCAACACAGGGGATAAAATGCGGCCATTATTAATAAAGCTGGCGCTAGCAGGCCTATTTGAAACCTATAATCAGAAGGAACTCTGTAACCATGATAGCTTTCGCTTTACACCTCGCAACATCAGCGCAGGCTAATCACTAATCGCTTATGAATAGCCTATTGCGCCTCAGTGGCATTAGCTCACTAATATTACTGTGCGCCTGTACCGGTGGCGGTGGAGATAGCAGTGACACCATCTCAGCCGACGATGCCGACCCGGTTACTGTGACCCTACCCATAGCCTATGTAAAGCGCCCCCTGCCCAGCACCCCGCCTAATATTAAAAACCCCACCGCCTTTAACCCCGGCGCCGAGCTGATAGTGCGCAACCCTTCGGGCTTTAATGGTGAGGAGATTGAGCTCAACAGCAAAATACGCGCTATAGTGGCCGCCGAGCTTAGCGTGAACAGCAATAGTTTACGCATAGATATCAAAGACTTAGAAACCTCATACAACGGCAAAACCCTACTCTTTGCCGCCAGGGTAGTGCCCAGCCCCATAGCTACCAACCTGGAATTTACCACCTGGAACCTGTGGCAATACGATTTTGACAGCGAGCAAGTCAGCTATGTGATGGCCTCGCCGCTGCTGCGCAACGAGGGTATGGAATATGGCAGCGCCCAAGATACCGCCCCCCATTTTTTAACTGACGACCGCATCGTGTTTAGCTCTACCCGCCAATTTATAGAGCAGAGCAACCAGCTAGACGAAGGCCGTGGCCAAATCTATTCCACCTTTAGGCAGGGGCTGGCCGCAGGGGAAGAGGAACCTTCCTCGGTGCTGCATATTTTTGACCCCGATGACCTCGCCGACCCCATTACCCAAATCTCTTTTAACCGCAGCCACGACCTAGACCCTGTGGTGCGCAGCAGCGGCGAGATTGTTTACAGCAAATGGATAAGCACCCCCGGCAACGATCAAATCAGCCTGTTTAGAGTTAACCCCAGCGGTAGACATACTTCTTTATTGTACGGCTACCACAGCGGTGACAGCGGCTCCCCCGGCACGCAAATTGAGTACAGCCAAGCCCGCGAACTGGCCGATGGCCGCCTAGCCGCCATTATTAAAGTGGCCGACAGCCCCACCTTGGGGGGCAACTTAGTGGTCATAGATGAAGAGAACTTTGTCGACAACAATATAGGCGTTTGGCCCCAACTCAATCGCAGCGGCCAGGCCCAAAGCACCCTCACCGGCTTAAACGTACGCACCGATACCCTGCGCTCTACTGGCGGCCAGTTTGCTGCCTTTTACCCGTTAGATGATGATGAGCAACGGCTGCTGGTAAGCTGGAGCCCCTGCCGGGTCATGGTAGGCAGCACCCCCACCCCCTGTAACGTAGTGCCGCAAAGCAGCGGCGAAGTGCTGGCACCACCGCTATATGGGGTATGGTTGTACAACCCCAATAACGACACCCAGCAGCCGGTAGTACTAGGTGAAGAAGGCTATTACATCGCCGAAATCGTCGCCGGTGTTGAGCGCCCCTACCCCAGCATCGCGGCGGAATTAGGCGAGGTAAACAGTGACCTGGCCACCGACAACCAGGCCCTGCTAGTGATAGACAGCGTTTACGACCTGGACGGGTTGGATATTTCACCCGCTGGCATAGCCAACCACGCTACCCCCGGCAGTGCCGATTTTCTCAACCGGCCGGTGCGCTATATGCGCTTTACCAAACCCATACAAGACACTTTTGAAGATATTTTAGACCCGCCCAACTACGCCCTTGGGGTTAACAGCAACCAACCCATGCGTGAAATTTTAGGCTATGCCACGGTAGAGCCAGACGGTTCAGTCGCCGTGGCCATACCCGCCCATACCAACTTCACCTTTAATTTTCTCGACCAAAACGGCCATAAAACCAGCACCCCGCGCCATAACTACTGGCTGTATGCCGCCCCCGGCGAAGTCATACACTGCAGCGGCTGCCACGATGCCGCCAGCACCGTACCCCATGGCCGCAGCGACTCGCGGGTGGATTCATCCAACCCCGGTGCCAGCAATTTAGGCTCGCACTTGGGCTACCCGGTTACCAACCCCAGCTTATACGCCAATGCTGAGGGCCAAACCATGGCGCAAATTTACTTGCAGCATAACCCCCCTAGGCAGCTTACCCTCAACCCCGGCTACATAGATGTGTGGAGTGACACTAGCCTGGTGGCCGCCGAAACCGCCATAGATTACAGCTACCCCGCCGACTGGAGCGACGAAGACAGCCTACCCGCCGGCACAGATAATATCCCCGCGGGTAAATCCATGGTGCTTAAAAATCTGGATGAAGATAAGCCCAGCCGCATAGTGATTAACTACGAAGATCATATACAGCCCATTTGGGAGCGCGACCGAGTCGATGCCCTTAGCAACACCGTCACTTGTACCGGCTGCCACAAAGAAGCCAGCGGCGTGATCCCTCCCGGCCAATTGGATTTAACCGGCGTACCCTCAGACCTCAACCCCACCGAGCATATGCGCTCTTACCACGAGTTGTTTAGAACCGATATTAAACACGCGCTAGATGGCCCCGGCGGCAATGTCGTGAATAGAACCCGCACCTGTGTGGTTGATGTGCTCGATGCCGACGGCAATGTGATAGGCACTACCAACCAAACCGTTAACATCACCATAGGCGGCAACCTCTCGGCGGCGGGCGCCAGCAATAGCAGCCGCTTTTGGGGCTGCTTTAATGCCGGTGTCTGTGGCCGCAATAATATTGCCGAGCCAGCGCTGCCCGCTAACTGCGTTGAAGACCAAGACCCCAGCCTATCAGCACCTACTTCGGGTACTTATGACCACACAGGGCTATTAAGCAATGCCGAATTGCGGTTACTATCTGAGTGGCTGGACATAGGGGCGCAGTACTACAACAACCCCTTCGACCCTAGAATCGTGCCCTAAGCACCCAATAATAAAAGCGCTGTGATAAAACTAACTAGCTACACCACATTCTTATTTTTGCTACTAACACTGAGTGTTAGTGTTAAAACCTTAGCCGATAGCGAGTATTTTCAAGCGCAAATAGCCGAGCCCTATCTCAATATCCATCAAGGGCCAGGTAAGGGTCACACCGTGTTTTACGTGGCTGAACGCGGCGAAACTATTAGCATTATTAAAAGCAAAACCGACTGGTACAAAGTAGAAACCGCTAATGGCATACAAGGCTGGGCCCACGCCAGCGCCATAGCCCTCACCTTGGATAGCCGCCAACAACCCTTAGATATATCACTGCCCGACTTTGCCAGCAGCCAACACCGCACATGGGAAACCGGCCTACAAATAGGCGACTTTGGTGGCAGCGATGCCCTTAGCGTGTACGGCAGTTATTTTTTAACCGACAATCTTTCTATAGAGGCCAGCTACTTAGAAACCTACGGCCTCACTAGCAATGGCAGTGGCAGTTTTATAGGCATCAGCCACCAGCCCTTTCCGCAGTGGCGCATCTCACCCTTTGTGTCAGTGGGCGGCGGAAGATACCAAACCCAGCCCAAGTCCAACTTAGCGGCCACCAAAAAACGCAACGATAATGTGAGCTATACCGCAGCAGGGCTGCGTATGTATTTAGCGCAACGACTGTTATTGCGACTGCAATACAGCAATTATCTAATAATTTCTAACCGAGACGATGACGAAGAAATAGAAGCATGGACATTAGGCATAAGCGCATTTTATTAATTTTAACTTGGCTAAGTTTTTCCAGCGCAGCAGTAGCGCAGGACGATAACGAGCAGGTTATTATCCCCGACATAGATCGCCGCGAAATCGGTGTAGACGCCATAGACAGCGAAAACTTCGCAATCAGCGTACACGCCGGTGTGATTAGCATAGAAGATTTTGAGACCACCGACTTAGAGCTATACCGCTTTGCCTGGCATGTTAGCGAATATATCTTTTTTGAAGCCAGCTACAGCAAAGCGCAGGGCGATTTAACCAGCTACGAAGAGTTGGTCGGCGGCACCCCGCTATTTGTGGAAGACCAGCGCGAATTTACCCAAACCAATATTGCCATAGGCTTTAATATACTACCCGGCCATATTCATTTTAGTGACCGCTTTAATTTTAACTCCAACTTTTACCTCACCCTGGGTGCCGGTAATACCGAGTTTTTAGGGGATGACTGGGCCACTATTACCTACGGTGGCGGCTATCAATTATTACTGACTGATTTTTTAGCGGTGCATATCGACGTGCGCGATCATATTTTTGACCGCGAAACCTTTGGCCGCGAAGAAACCACCAACAATATAGAGTTATCTATGGGTTTGAGTTATTTCTTTTAAACACTAAGCAATACTAGATTTTGTAACAGCTACTGTATCGCCATATATAACGAGGCAGCACTATGAAAAAGTTTTTATTGATTCCACTGATATTATTATCTGCTCTGGGCCTGGCCCACGCCGAAAGCCTGAACAAGCCCGCGCCAGACTTCACCTTAAAAAGTAATCAGGGCAATAATATTCGCCTACAAGAATTAAAAGGCAATGTGGTATTGGTTAATTTTTGGGCCTCCTGGTGTGGGCCCTGCCGTAAAGAAATGCCCGAGCTGGATAAACTGCATAAAAAATATCAACGCCTAGGCTTTACCGTACTAGGTGTGAATGTAGAAACCGACAGCGCCGCTGCCAATGGTTTGTTAAAAGATAATCCGGTGAGCTTCCCCATACTCTACGACACAGAAAACCGCACCAGCGAGCTTTATAATGTTAATGCCATGCCCACTACTGTACTGGTAGACCGCGACGGCAATATGCGTTTTATACACCTGGCCTATCAGGCAGGTTATGAAAAAATGTACGAAAAACAAATCAAACAATTAATACGCGAATAATATGAGCCGTTTCATTTTACTGCTACTGCTAGCCGCTAGCGCGGGCTGTTCTATTCAGCCCTGGGTAAAACCTTATGAGCGCCAAAACATGGCCGACCCTATTATGAGTTTTGAACGCGACCCGGTGGCTGACACTTACACCCATCACGTATACCAAGCCCGTGAAGGTGCCCGCGGTGCCGAAGGCGGCGGTGGAGGTGGCTGTGGCTGTAACTAAACTCATCACACGCTGCGCCGCACTGGCGCTGGCAGCCTGCCAACTCAGCTATGCGGTAGTGCTACCCGAAGAGCGGGTAGATGCGCTATACCACAGCTACGATGGCGGCGGTGTCACCATAGACGGCCCCTCGGTATTAGTGCGTAAAAACTTTGCCGAAACAGTTTCGATTAGCGCTAACTACTATGTGGATAATGTCAGTAGCGCCTCTATAGACGTAACCACCAGCGGTGCCAGCAAATACACCGAGGAGCGCACCGAATACAGCGTGGGTGCCACTTATTTAGTCGATAAAAGTTTACTCTCGGCGGGCATTACCCGCAGTGATGAAAACGACTACCAAGCAGAAACCAGCTACTTTAGCATTAGCCAAGATATGTTTGGCGACTTAACCAATATCAGCTTTGGCTACGCCCGCGGTAATGACATCGTAGGCCAAAACGGCAATGACGATTTTGAAGAAAACATAGACCGGCAAAACTACCGCTTTGGCTTAAGCCAAATACTCACCAAAAATCTCATTATGGGATTTAACTATGAAAACATTAGTGACGAGGGTTTTTTAAACAACCCCTACCGCAACTACCGTTTTTTAATTAACCCCTTAGATGCCAGCCAAGGCTATCAATTATCCCAAGAGGTATACCCCAGTACTCGCACCAGCGACGCTGCCTCACTGCGCCTGGCTTACTACCTGCCCTATAGAGCCGCTATTAAAGCCGAATATCGATTTTTTACTGACGACTGGGGCATAGAGGCAAAAACCTATCAACTTAATTACACCCACCCCATAGGCGAGCACTGGGTGTTTGATATTAAGTATCGTACTTATGAACAAACTCAGGCCGATTTTTACAGCGACTTATTTTTATTTGCCTCGCAGGATGAAAAAGATTATCGCGCCCGAGACAAAGAGCTAAGCGACTTTGAAAACACCACTATAGGTTTGGGGATTAGTTATTTTTTACCCAGCTACAGCAAGCACATAGCAAAAAGTAAAATTGCCTTACAGTGGGATTATATAGAGTTTGACTATAACAACTTCACCAACCTGGACGACGACAGCGCCGCCATAGGTGAAGAAGAGCTGTATCAATTTGATGCCAATGTCATTAAATTTTATTTCAGCATTTGGTATTAGGGCGACAGCAACAAATCCGCTGAGTAATGCAGCAGGCCTTGGTCATCAATAATAATGGCATCTATGCCCGGTAATTGATTGATTAAGGCCAAACCTTTTTTTACCCCCAATACAAATACCGTAGTGGATAGTGCATCACTATCCACCGCCTTATCGGCCAATACGGTAACACTTTGTACTGCCCTAGCCGACTCTGCGGTTTGCGGATTAATAATATGGTGGTGGCGTATCTCACCCTCCATAAAAAAACGCTCGTAATCACCCGAGGTAGAAATAGCGGTATTGGCCAGCGGTATGCGCAGCGCGTGTTGATCTTTTTTACGCGGGTGCTGTATGCCCATAACCCAAGGCCGGCCATGTTTATCGCCCAACACGCGGCTATCGCCACCGGCACTGACTATGGCTGAATGTATGCCGTGACTTTGCAGCAGTGCTATGCCTCTATCTACGGCATGGCCCTTGGCTATGCCGCCTAAATCTATGCTGATGCGCGCGTCTTTAAAAAATAAACTGCGGTTTTTTTCATCCAATACTAGGTTGTGATAATTAATCGCCCCCTGCAATTGTTGCCGCTGTTGCGCACTGGGTTTTTTGGCGCTGCGAAAACGATAATACTGCGACACCGAAGCAAAGCTAATATCAAACGCCCCCTCACTTAAACGTGAATAATATAAGGCCTTGCTAATTAACTGCTGCAGCTCTTCAGAGATAAGCACCGGCGCTATTGCGGCCTGCCTATTAATCGCCGCTAGTTCGCTGTGTTCATCCCAGGGATTCATGGCCTTGTCTATACGGCGCATCTCGGTAAACACTGCCGCCATGGCGCGCTGGCCTTGTTGCTCATCCTCGGCCCACAGCTCCACCGACACAGTGGTGCCCATAATTGCTTGGCTATCGCTAAACCAGTCGGCACTGGCTACAGTGCTCAACAACGCCCATTGCAGCGCTAGGGCTGCGAGAAAATATTTGTTTTTTGGCACAGGCTAATCCGTTTCCGTTTTTTAACTAGCTGAAACTATAAATTAGCCCGGCGGTAGTGGCTATGCCTAATCCCACAGAAACGAAAAAATTCGAGATTAAATACCATAAAAAAACCCGGCGCCGATAAACGGGGCCGGGCTTGCTATTGACTAATAGCGATTACATCAACGTTTCGGCTTTATAGGGGAAGCCCTTCTCTACATACACATAGCGGTTAGAGGTAAAGCCATTAAACTCGGTGGCAGTAGACGAACCATAACCACCCATCAGACCAAACTCTATCCAATCGCCTTCGGCCACATCGGCAGGTAAGAGCGGTTGGTGAGCAAACTTATCCAGCGAGTCGCAGGTGGGGCCCCATACGGTAAAGGGCTGCTCGTTGCCGCTGTGCTCTTCGCCGTTTCTAAATACGCGCACCGGATGCACGATGGGGGAAAATAACTGCTCCATAAAACCACCGTAGATACCGTCGTTAAGAAACACGGTGTTATCGGCGCGCCTATGCTTAACTCTGGTTAGCAGCGAAATGCTAGAGTCCACTAAGGCACGGCCTGGCTCACATACCAGAGTGCAGCTGCGGCTATCGAAGTGCTCGTTAAAAGACTGGCCTATAGTGGCAAAAAATTCTTCTAAATTGGGCAGCTGTTCGCCTATGTAGCGGCTAGGGAAACCACCGCCCACGTTTAAAGTTTCTATAGCCACACCGGAGCGCTTAACTATGCTCGCTGCGGTTACTATGTACTCGCTATAGGAGCCAGTCTTGGCGCATTGCGAACCGGGGTGAAAGGTAAGACCACAGCGGTAGCCGGCAGCCTGTACTTTTTGCAGCAGGCGTATGGCCTCTTCTTCATCGGCACCAAACTTGGCACTGAGGTCGTACTTAGCATTATTGGTAGGGATTTTAAAGCGCAGGGTTAGCTCTACATTACTATCGTCACCAATGACCGAGCGTAATTTTTCAAACTCTAATTCATCGTCAAAACAAAAACTGCGTACGGCGTACTCATTGTAGGCCTGCTCAATTTCATAGCGCGCCTTAACGGGGTTGTCATACAGTAAGTTGGCTTCGGGCATAATGCCGCGCACTAAGGCGATTTCGGCAATCGAGGCAACATCGTAAGCGCCTACGCCGCTGGCGGCTAACTCTTTAACTAGCTCTGGGGTAGGGTTAGCTTTTACCGCATAGGCGATAACACCGGGGAAGCCCTCTAAAAAACGCTTAGCCTGTCTGGCTAAGGCCTCGGTAGATAGGCAGTAAAAGGACTCCAAGGGCGCGGCTTGCTGGATAAGCTGGGCGGTATCGCGGTAACGGTTAGACATTTTCAACTCCATCAACAGATCATCTCGGGGTAAGCTTAGCGCTAGTCATCAAAGCATAGCCCAAAACATTTAGGCTCAAACCACTGGATAATAAAAACACTACATAATTTAAGCTGCACTGTAACGCCTCCCTATAAATAGACAAGCCAAAAAATGTTAATGGCAGGTAAGGAATTGTAAATAGGCCATAGGGCATAAAAAAGCCACAGCGGCTTTGGCGGCTGTGGCTTTGCTGGTTAGTGGGTTGGCTTATTTAGAAGCGCTGGCCAAATCGCACCCCGATTGTTCTGGGCCTATTAACACTGGTCACCCCTTCATCTATAGAGGCATCATAACCGGCATAGACCTTATTCAGCTCTGCCCGTTCGTCGGTGGCATTATCAATAAAGAAATCAACGCTGGTATTATTGATAGTAAAGCCTGCCGCCAGATTTAACACCTCATAGGAGGACTGTTTAGAGCGCACACTGACATCTAGCTCACTCCAACTGTCGTCGGTGTAGGAAAACGCCGCCTGACCATAAACGTTAAACTCACCCACATCAGTCGCATAGCGAGCTATGGCCGTGTATTGAATTTCAGGGACAAAGGGCATTTGTGTTCCCGAAGGGGCCAGCACCTCACCGTCATTAATAATGTCATCGTCCAATTCAGCATCATTATAAGAACCGGAGAATTTCAAAATTAATTCATCGGTAGCAGCAAAATCAATATCAAACTCTAAACCGTTTACCGTAGCCTGACCGGCATTATAAATAATCGTTAGGTTTGAGACGTCAAAGTCTAAAATACTGTACTGGAAATCATCCCACTGCACTTGATAGATGGCACCATTAAAACGCAGGCGCTTCTCTAGCCAACTGGTCTTCCAACCAAACTCGTAGTTTTTGGTAAAGTCTTCCTCATAACCCGGTATGCCATCTACACGCGCACGGTTAACACCACCCGCCCTATAGCCTTCTGAGTAGGTGATATAAATCATCAAGTCATCGCTGATGTTATAGGTAAGGTTGCCCTTCCAAATAGAGTCTTCATTGGATTGTTTACCGTCTAATATCTTGGTATCAAAACAAGGGTACTGGGGCACATTAGCGCCAGCACCTTCTACAAACTGGCCGTTAATATAATCCCCCGTACAGTGACCAATAAAACCATTAAAACCATACAGTTTATTGTCATACTCATAATAACGCGCTCCCACTAGCGCGGTAATATCTTCAGTAATATCAAAGCTTACCTCACCAAATATGGCTTGATCTTGATCATTACGAACTTGATGAGTTTGCCAAGTGGTCTTGCCGCCGGGTATAACTGAATCAGCCGAGTTCATATCGGGGACTACCCACTGTAGGTCAAATTCATGCTCTTGCTCTTGATAAAAGATACCGGCGATAAAGCGCAGGCGCTCATCTTGGGAAGACTGTATACGTAGCTCATGACTGGTGCGATTAAAATTCTCGTCGCCATCTACATACTGGCTGGGATTGGCGCAGGTCGTGCCATCGGCCTGATAATAAAGACAGTCGTAACCATAGTAGGCATAAACATCTTCTAGATACTCGGCATATCCGGTGTAATCATATTCAGATATACGATCTCTATCCAAATAAGCTCCGGCATAAACCAAGTCTAAATTACCCACCTTACCCTCTACGGTGAGGCTGGCTTGATACCACTCTTCATCGTAAAAAGTATCAAAATATTCTTGGGTATTAAGGTCGCCCAATTCATCGGGGTCATGACTGAAAACACCGTTGGACTTCATTTCTTGATAAGTGATGCCGGGCGTTACCGTCCAGCGATCATTTAAGTCGACTTTTAATAAAGCCCGCATACCGGAAGTGGTGACATCATTAAAATTTTCTTCGGCTTTAGATGTTGCCGTAAGGCCGCTAGCAGCAAAAGTTACCGTTCTTTCAACATTATCAATATAACCGCCAGCTTTATCATGCCAGCCCACTAAACGCAGGGCGGTATTATCGGCTAAAGGAATATTCACAAAGCCTTCTAAGGTATAGCCCTCATCACCATGCTCAACTTTATTACCGGAGACATCGTAGCCTGCTTCAAACTCACCCATAACTGGCTTATTGGTGATGATTCTTAAGGTGCCTGACTGGCTGCTCGCACCGAAAAGCGTGCCCTGCGGCCCAGCTAATGTCTCTATGCGCGCAATATCATAAGCGTGCAGGTCTAAGACCTCATTGATTGTAGTGATGGGTTGTTCATCTAAATATACCCCCACACTAGGCATAGAGGCTGAATGGTTACCATCACCACCGCTGCTAATACCTCGCATATAGACTTGGGCTACACCGGGCCTAGTCGTGTCAAAAGATACTGTAGGTAAAAACTGAATATAGTCATCGAAGCCTTTCACATTGAGGTCACTAAGCGCCTCACCACCCAGAACCTGCACAGAAACAGCCGTATCCTGCAAATTAGCATCACGCTTTTGCGCGCTGACTATAACCTCTTCCAACACAGGTGCTGCGTTGATGGCATAAGTGGGCAGCAATAAGGCCCCGGCCAACAACTGACGACGGCGCTGCTGCATAAACGCAGCTAAGCGTGTTTTTGGTATTTTGCTCCAGTATTCATGTATCAATCCCCGTTATTGTTGTAGCTATTATTGTTAGAGAACTGAACAGCGGCCGCGTCCTTGCTTAATGCTATCGCAGCTCATAATTTGTACTCTAGACCGATTCCGTTAAGTTACAAGCCGCCTATAGAAGCCTTATCGGCACAAATGTAAATATAATGTAACATCCGCTGCGAACTTTGCAGTGTACCCCCTTATTAAGCGATACTATTAGCCGCCTGAGCGCAGTCACAATAATAAAACAGGAAGCCCTATGAGCACCGCCGCCAATAACCCCGATGCACCCACCATAGATAGTCTTAACCACAGTGATGCGGCCCTACCCGCCAGCGCTAAAAAACATCCTGAGCTAGTAACAGCCGCCGAGCACCTACAGCAAGGCGAGCTCTCCAAAGCCGAAACTCTAATTCGCGATGTTTTAAAAAAAGATCCTACAGATGTTTCAGCTATACGCCTGTTGGCGGATTTAGGCATACGCCTTAATCGTTTTGACGATGCCAAATTATTATTAGAGCGCTGCCTGCAACTGGCCCCCGATTTTCATTTGGCCAGGCACAACTACGCCTCGGCGCTAATGCGCAGCCAAAAATTAGAAGCAGCCTTAGAGCAAGCCGAAAAATTACTCAGCTTAGATGCCAATAACGCTAACTATTTATTGCTAAAGGCGACCATCTTGGTACGCATGGGTGATCATCTTAGCGCCCTGCCTATTTATGAGCAGGTGTTTGCACAATACCCTCATCAAGCCAAAGCTCAACTCAGCTATGGCCATATTTTAAAAACTTTGGGGCGGGTAGACGAAGCCATTAGTGCCTATAGAAAAGTCATCAAACTAAGGCCAGAGCTGGGCGAGGTGTACTGGAGCTTGGCGAATTTAAAAACCTTTAGATTTAGCGATGAAGACATAGCCGCTATGCGCCAGCAAGTTACCGAGCAGGGCGGTAATGCCGAGGATCAAAGCCACCTGGCCTTTGCCCTAGGTAAAGCATTGGAAGATAAAAAGGAGTTTGATGAATCCTTTAAGTTTTATCAGCGCGGTAACGCTATACGCAGCATAGGCCATGTGTATAGCCCTAAAAAAAATATGCATAACGCGGTAAGGCAAATTCACACCTGCAATGCAGAGTTTTTTAAGCAACGGCAAGGAGTGGGCTGCACAGCTAAAGACCCTATTTTTATAGTCGGCCTACCCAGAGCAGGCTCAACCTTATTAGAGCAAATACTGGCCAGCCACTCACAGGTTGAAGGCACCGCTGAATTACCGGATATTATTGCTATGTCGCGAATGTTAGGTGGCAAACTAAAAAATAATCCCGCATCAAAATACCCCGAAATTTTAGCCGACCTGCCCCCCGAACAATTTAAAGCGCTAGGCGAAAGCTATTTAAAAACGACTCGCATACAGCGCAGTGACACTCCGTATTTTATTGATAAAATGCCCAATAATTTTATGCACATAGGTTTAATCCATTTGATTTTACCTAACGCCAAAATTATTGATGCTAGGCGCCACCCTATGGCGGGTTGCTTTGCGGGCTTTAAACAATTATTTGCACAGGGCCAGACCTTTACTTATAAACTGGAGGATATAGGCCACTACTATCGCAACTATGTTAATGTCATGGACCACTGGGACAAAGTACTACCCGGCCGCGTATTGCGCGTGCAATATGAAGATATGGTGGCCGATGCCGAAACCCAAATACGCCGGCTATTAGAGTATTGCGAGCTGCCCTTTGAAGAACAATGCCTGCGCTTTTACGAAACCGATAGAGCCATACGCACCCCCAGCTCTGAGCAAGTGCGACAGCCTATTTTTAAAGAGGGCTTAGAGCAATGGCGTAATTATGAGGCGCATTTAGGGCCGCTCAAACAAGCCTTAGGGCCGCTGTTAGAGCGCTACCCCATATAAAAGCTGATTCGCAATACCCGCCATATTTGTAACAATTTTTTTACAAGCTTTTCAGGACAGCTTTAATATTATTGCATAGACTTAGCAGCCATCTTTTACAGCCCCTCTGCTGAATGGTGTGCACTATGCCCAACATGACTTTTGAACAATTACTGCGCAATGGCCAGCCTATTATTCTCGATGGCGGCTTAGCGACGGAGTTAGAGGCGCAGGGCTATACACTTAACTCTAAGTTATGGTCGGCTGAACTACTACTCAATCAACCGCAGGCAATTATCAACGCCCATCGCGCCTATTACGAAGCCGGTGCCAACTGCGCTATCACCGCCAGTTATCAGGCAACCCTTGCGGGCTTTATGAGCCTAGGCTTAAATGCCGAACAGGCGCAAGACTTAATACTGTCATCGGTGCGCTTAGCCATTACCGCACGCAGTGAATACTTAGCCCAGCACCCCGATAACAACAGACCGCTATTGGTCGCTGCCAGCGTAGGCCCCTATGGCGCACCTTTAGGCGATGGCTCCGAATATACCGGCAACTACGGCGTAAGCGATGCCAGCCTGGTTGAATTTCACCAGCAACGCTTGCAATGGCTGGATCAAAGCGGTGCCGATGTATTAGCTTGCGAAACCATACCCAGCCTACAAGAAGCCAAGGTTTTGCACTCGCTATTAGCCCAATGCCAAACTCCAGCCTGGGTGACTTTTTCCTGCCAAGATGGCCAACATTTAAATGACGGCAGCCCTATTGAAGCCTGCGCCCAACTCTTTGCTCAGCACCCCAAAGTGCGTGCTATAGGGGTTAACTGCAGCTCGCCACTGTTTATCAATGAATTAATTAGCCGTATCAAACAAACCGCGCCAGCGCTAGCCGTTGTGGTTTACCCCAACTCCGGCGAACACTATGAGGCCAGCACTAATAGCTGGCACGGAACAGCTAGCCCACTGGAGTGCGGTGAGGCCGCAGCCAGCTGGCAACAAAGTGGCGCGAGTATTATAGGTGGCTGCTGCCGTATGGGGCCTGAGCATATACGGCAAATTCAACAGCACTTACAAGCTTCTTCTCCAGTTTCCAAACTGTAAATTTTTAGGAATTATTTTATGTTTAGCAAAGCCATAGTTCGTACTCCCTGCCCCAATTTAATTGCGGGGATCAGCTCAGCTAATTTAGGCCAGCCCGATTATGCGCTAGCCCTAGAACAGCACCAGCAATATATAAAAGCTTTAGAGCAATGCGGTTTAGCAGTGACGGTATTGCCCGCTGACAATGACTTCCCCGACTCCTGCTTTGTAGAAGACACGGCGTTGTGTACGCCTAACTGCGCCATTATTACCAACCCCGGCGCAGCCAGCCGCCAAGGCGAAGTGATAGACATGGCAAGGCATATACCCAACTTTTACTCGGCCATAGAAACTATAGAGGCGCCCGGCACAGTAGAAGCGGGCGATATTATGATGGTGGGCAACCACTACTACATAGGGCTATCGGCTAGAACCAACCAACAGGGCGCTGAGCAAATGATTGCCCACTTAGAAAAGTACGGCCACAGCGGCTCGGTGGTTAGCTTGTCTGAAGTACTGCATTTAAAAACGGGGCTGGGCTATTTAGAAAATAATAAGCTCTTGGCCTGCGGGGAGTTTTTAACGAAGCCGGAGTTTCAACAATACACCTTGCTGGAAGTAGACCCCAGCGAGAGCTACGCAGCAAACTCAGTCTGGGTTAATGATACAGTGTTAGTGCCTGCCGGCTATCCAAAAACCCAGCAGTTGATAGAGGATCAGGGTTATAAAACCTTGGCGGTAGATGTATCAGAATTTCGTAAAGTGGATGGCGGCTTAAGCTGCTTGTCGCTGCGTTTTTAAGCTGCGCGCTTATGCCATGCAACACTTAGGGGCGGGCTTAAGAATATAGCCGCCCCTAAGCTCTTAGCTCAACGCCCATTTAATAGTGCTCGAATCTCTGCGAGCTGCTCTTGACCCTCTTGGAATATTTCATGGGTTTGCTCTGGGCTGAGAGCAATTTTTTGAAATGCCGGTATGCTAGAAGCCTCATCAGCAGCATCCATACTGCCACCGCTTTGGGTAGCATACAGAGAGGCGACTTGCACCAAACCACAATAATCCAGCTCATCCTCTCCTTCACGGTGGCGCAGCCAGTCGCCATACTCCCTGGCCACAGCGACTAACTCGGGGGCGAAATCCCATTTCTCTAACACCATGCCACCTACATGGCCGCTGAGTAACATAATCACCGAATCCAAATGTTGCTGGTCAGTACTTAAATCATAAAAGTGCTCAGCAAAGCTGATAATCACCAGTTCGCCTATGCGATGTAACACCCCGGCCAGCATAGCCTCGTCTTCATTAAAGGTGGGCAAGTGCTTGGCCAGTACAAAACTAAAAGCGGCCACTTCTATGCTCTGTTTCCACAGCCGCTCCATGCGCTCTATAGTGGTGTGGGAGTCAGATTTAAATAAAGATAAAACCGCAAAGCTGGTAACCAACTGTTTGGTGGTTATTATACCTAACCGCGATATCGCGGCCTGGGTGTTAGTACAACTGGAGACGCCTCGGTATAGCGGGCTATTTGCGGTTTTTAATAATTTGGCGGCAATCGCTGGGTCGGTATTAACCAAGGCGGCAATATCCGCTAGGTTACTATCTTTATCGTCGGCTTTTTCACGTATTTTCAACGCTGTCTCGGGCAAACTAGGCAACACAAAACGCCCAGCGGCCAACTCTTGCTGAAACTCGTGCAGCAATATGCGGCCATCTTCCCCGGCCTGCGACTTCATATCACCCACCACAAAGCCATTAGACTGGTCGTTCATGCCCCTTTGTAGCTCATCTAATACCGACTTGCTCAGTGAGAAATACAATATATCGCTTGCAGCTACGGCCCGGTACATTCTGGGGCGCAAGCGTGCAATAGGTAGCTTGGCGCGGCTGTCGCTAGCATTCAACATTTGCTTGCGGCCATCTTTGGCTTCCAGGCTAATCTCACCTTGCACCAGGTAATATTCATCTATATCGATATCGCCTACATCAAATAAAACACTGCCTTTGGCGGCGAGTTCTATATCGATATAGACTGCTATTTGAGCAAATAGCTCTTTATCTAAACGATCAAAAGGAGAGTATTGCGCAATTAATGCTAAATTTTTTTTGCTTTCCATAACTCAGTGTTATCACCTGTAGATTGCTATTCACTATAGATGATAATAACGGTTACGACGCCTATTCAAAACAAAAAAACCCGGGCATTGCCCAGGTTTTGTAGATTAATTAAAAACTAAGCTATAGAAATTAAGCTTTCGCTTTTTTGCGACCCCAAATTAAGCCCGCTAAACCTAATCCCAATAGGCCTAAGCTGCTAGGCTCGGGAGTACGAATAATGGTCTCCTGTACTTTGATGTCGACAAAAGCTGCGGTAAACGAATCCGCAGTTAAGCCACCGGCACGCAGTTGATTTAAATCCCATGCCGCACCACCAGTGCCAAAAGCTAATAAGGCATAATCGTTCCAGCTAGAGTTGCCGCTACCATAAGCCCCTGCACAGGTAGTAAAACCACCACTACCATCGGCCTTGTAGCCGGTACCATCACTGTCCATACCTAAGGCTACTGAGTTATCGCCACAGTATATGCTGGAGTTAATAACCGCATTTAATAGCGCTTTATCGCTGGCTAAATCGGCTGCCATAGAGGCATAGCTCAAACCTGCATCATGGGTATCGCGATCTTCGTCAGTGACTAAAATAATATTTCTTACTGAATTGGCTTGGCCGGTATAACCTAGAGCGGTATTAATGCCTGAGTAGCCATCCTCAAGAAAGCCATTGAGTAGTAAGCCCCCGGTAGCCGTATTAAACTCTGCCGCCGTACCAAACTCACCACCACCCACTAAATGACTATGACCGCCAGTGTGACCGCCACCACCGCCAAAACCGACTAATCCATATTGCGCGCTAAACGGATCAGCACCCGCCTCTGCGGCTAAGGCTGTATCCAGTGAGGTTATCATACCGCCTATCCATGCGTGCTCCCCACCCATCGAGCCGGACTCATCGACCACAGTTACGATGTCTGTCGTAATAGCTGTAGCGAATACCGGTAATGCTGTTGACGCTAATATAGCCACAGCTAACTTTGTGAATTTCATTTTATTGATCTCCCTTTAATAAATGTTTTTGCCAAAACAATACATTTCATTGCTGACTGGAGGTCAATATTTGCAATAACTAGACCAAACGGATTATTACAATAAAAAACAAAGGCTTAGTAATTCATCTAGCCGCTAGCGTAAAACTATCCGACACGGCAAAAATGCAGCGCTACTGTTTTTAATTAACTGTAGGAATATTAAAAACCCTGCTTATTTCTGAGCAGTTTTTACAAGGCTTTTATGTGATATAAGTCACAGTATTTATTTTGTTGGCCTATATATCCCCTTAAAATCGCTCAAAACAAGGTGATTATTTTTTCGACAGTCGCCAACTATTTTTTTAATAGCCGCTCTATGCCGTCCAACTGTATTTTCATGGCTGCAATTTGCTGCGCCAACTCTTCGCGCTCTTGATGCGCCTGCTGTACATCCTGGCTATTTTGCTCGGCGCTCATCACTTCTAAAATAGCGCCCACCATCATATTTAAAAACACAAAAGCGGTGAGAAAAATAAACGTGAGATAATAGACCCAGCTAATCGGGTAGACCGTCATGGTTTCATACATCACATCCGTCCAGTCTTCAAAGGTTGCAACCCTAAACAAGGTGAGCATGGAGATGCTGACATCATCCCATAGCACAGGGTTAATTTCTTGAAACATCAGCGAGCCTATAGCCGCATAGATATAAAAAATTATAAACATCAACAAGGCTATATAACCCATACGCGGTATGGCTTTAAGCAAGGAGTTAATTAAAAAGCGCAGCTCTGGCACTACCGATACCAAACGCAACACTCTAAACACCCGCAGCAAACGCCCCACCAACACGGCATCGGCATTGTCTAATGGTATTAAGCTACCGACCACCACCAAGGTATCGAACACATTCCAACCATCACAAAAAAACCGGCGCTTTTTTTCGCATACGGCAAACCGCAAACAAAGCTCTATTAAAAAGAATACGGTAACCGCCCAATCTAGCGCCCATAATATTTGTTCGGCAACGGGTGGGATATCATAGGTTTTGGCCCCTATCATCAAAGCCGATAACACAATAATAAAAATCACCAAGCCCTGAAACCATTGGCTGGATTCTAAAAACTGTAAATATTTTAAAAATTTCCATGAAGAGGGTGAAGGCATGGCAATATTTTTCATCGAGGGTCTACGCGCAAGATTTTAATTTAACAGCGCTGAGAAACAACGCCATAGAAAGACACTAAGAACAATTTGGTGTGGCGCGCCTGCTGGCTAACGCCACTCACATATTATTGTTTAAAAACGATTAACTCTATTCAAGCCATCCAGTGCCGCCACTCTATAAGCCTCTGCCATGGTGGGGTAGTTAAAGGTGGTTCGTACAAAGTATTTTAAGCTATTGGCTTCGCCTTCCTGGCTCATAACCGCTTGGCCTATGTGGATAATCTCTGAGGCCTCAGCACCAAAACAATGTATGCCTAAAATCTGTAAGCTATCAGCGTGGAATAATATTTTTAGCATACCCACACTTTCGCCGGATATTTGCGCTCTGGCGGTATCCTTAAAAAAGGCTCTACCCACTTCGTAAGGTACTTTTGCAGCGGTAAGTTCGTTTTCGGTTTTACCTATAGAGCTAATTTCAGGCAGGGTATAAATACCGGTAGGGGCCTCGGTAATAAAGCGGCTATTTTCGCCACAAATATACCTTGCCACTGAGCGGCCTTGGTCATAAGAAGCGCTAGCCAAACTGGGCCAGCCTACCACGTCACCTATAGCAAAAATATTTTCCACGTCGGTTTCATAATGCTCGTTAACCGATAGCTGGCCGCGATGATCGGCGTTTAAGCCTATAGACTCCAAAGCTAGGCTATCGGTATTACCGGTGCGGCCATTACACCATAGCAAAGCATCGGCATGTATACGCTTGCCCGACTCCATCACCATGGTAACGCCTTCGTCGGTAGCTTCTACTGACTTGTAAACCTCGTCGTGTCTTACGGTGACACCGCCTACCCGCAGGTGGTAACTCAAGGCATCGGAAATCTCGTCGTCCAAAAAGGACAGCAGCCTATCGCGGTTATTGATTAAATCGACCTTAACACCTAAGCCAGAAAAGATAGACGCGTACTCACAACCAATAACACCCGCGCCATAAATAATTAAAGTTTGCGGGGTATGCTGCATACTTAATATGCTGTCGCTGTCATAGACACGCTCATGACTGAAGTCGACATTTTGTGGATTATAAGGCCGTGAACCCGTGGCAATAATAATTTTATCGGCGGAGATTTTTTCAACTGCCCCCTCACCGGTTTTAACAATAATGGTGTTGGCATCTTCAAAGCTGGCCACACCTATATGCAGGTGTATGCGGTTATGTACGTAAAACTCCGAACGCATATCCACCTGCCTGGGGATCACTTGCTCGGCCTGTTTTAGCACCTCAGGGTAGCTGGGCCATAAAGCCTTGCCAGCGCGGTGAAACAGGGGGTTGCTGTTAAAACGTATAATTTGCTTCACCACATGACGCAGTGATTTAGAGGGGATAGTCCCTTTGTGGGTGCAATTGCCACCGACCATGCTATAGCTTTCAATCACGCCCACTTTCATACCCGCCTTGGCCGAGGTAATGGCTGCACCCTCACCCGCAGGACCTGAACCTATTACTAATAAATCGTACTTATAACTCGGCATATAAGGGAAATCTCTACTAATCAACAAAAATGAAAGGGGCAATTTTAACACAGCTGCCCATGTTTTTGAGCACTGTTAAGGCTAGGGCGCTAAGCGCTCTATAGCCCAGCTATCGTCGGCTTGCCTGGTGTACTGAAAGCGGTCATGTAAACGGTTGGCACCGCCCTGCCAAAACTCAATTTGCTGGGGCACCACGCAGAACCCCCCCCAAAAATCGGGCAGCGGAATTTTACCATCCGCAAACTTGGCTTTCATATTGGTAAACTGTTGCATTAACAGCTCACGGGTAGACACCGGCCGACTCTGGTGAGAGGCCCAAGCCGCTAATTGGCTTTCGGTGGGACGGGATAAGAAGTATTTAGCTGCCTGCGCGGCTGGCACTTTATGGGCCACGCCGCAGATTTTTACCTGCCGCTCTAACTCATGCCAGGGAAAATGCAGGCTAATGCGGTTGTTTTGCGCCAGGTCCTGAGCTTTGCGGCTGCCGAAGTTGGTGTAAAACACAAAGCCTGCCTGGGATACATCTTTTAGCAAGACTATACGCTGAGAAGGCTGACCTTGGCTGTCTACGGTTGCCACAGTCATGGCGGTGGGGTCTTTAAGCCCGGCAGCCACGGCCTGCTCTAGCCATAAGGAAAATTGATCGAAGGGGTTATCGCTAAGATCTTTGCGGTGCAAACCGCCCTGCAAATAATCACGGCGAATAGCGTCTATACCCATAATAACTCACCCAATACTCAAGAAATAATTGGGGGCGATTATACATGAGCGGACGCATTAATAAGTGAAATTAATACGCCCGCGCAACGCTTTGGGGGAAGGTTTACTCAATCACTACCGATACGGTATTTGACAGTGCGCTGCTCACCCCCGCGGTATCGTAGGAAGCGATGGAAAAATGATAGGTATCAGGCTGCTCAGGCCAGTAAATATGGGCCGTTTCAGAACCACTGGGGACGTTAATCACCTTATCCGCGCCAGAGGTTTCAGCCACCACATATATATCATAGCCACCCAGTTCACTCATGGCTAAAGCACTACCATCAGCGCGGGTAGTGGGGGCCTGCCAGGTAACCGTAATAGACTTAGCTTGCCATTCTGGAGCTGGATTTTCTGGCTCTAACTCCACCAAATTTACCGTCACCAAAAAGCTGGCGGCCACGGAATTGCCCGACTGATCCACCGCATTACACTGCACAGAGCTCTCACCTACAGCAAATAAGCTACCAGAAGCCGGCAAACAGCTCACCGCGGTATCGCCATCCACAGCATCGATTGCAAAGGCTTGATAAGTCACCGCTACGGGCTCAGCAGTCGTGGACTCAACCAGTCTATTTTCTGGCAATGTTAGTGTAGGGGCGATGCTATCCTGCACATTAACGCTAAAGCTAGCTTGGCTGCGATTGCCACTACTATCTACCGCACTACAATTCACCTGAGTCTCGGCTAGTGGGAATAAAGCCCCGGAAGCAGGACTACACGAATAACTGGGCTGGGCATCTTTATTATCGCTAACATTAACGCTATAGCTAACTACGGCACCCGCCGCAGAGCTAGCCTCTACCGTCATATCCCCAGGCACTTCTATAGATGGCGCAGCCCTATCCTTACCGCCCTTGCCACCACCTTTACCCCCTTTGGCGGCCATGGCCTGTTGACCCGACAAGATTAATATCACCAACAAACAAATAATACGCATAACAAACTCCAACAACTGTTACTACTGGGTTGGAGTGTATAGAGGCCAGCCCGCCTAACAACTTGTGTTAGCGGCAATTGTGAAGTCGCGCATAGCGGCTGAGAATTAACGTGATTAAGTCGATATTTTAAGCAATGACGGGATAAACCCTTATAGACCGGCAGCCCTTGCCAAGAGCAGGCTAAAGACGCTCAGCCCCGTAACCATAATCAATAATATGGCCAGTAATTTTAAAGGCTTAAAGGGTTTGCGCTCTACCGAGTTAACGCCACGCTGCAAAAAGCCATCAACCTTTAACTGGTCTTCAGGTGATAATTGTCGTTTATTATTCATCACAGTCTCTTGTTAAAAAGGCGGTTAAGTTGGCGATTATCGCAAATATTGTGGCTAAGCACACGGTTTAATGGCTGTAGCAAACATCGCTATCTCAGTAAAAAAAGTTTAGTCGTTGGCATAGTTAGGAGTTTTGAACCCGGCAATGGCACAAGGTCATTACCTGCCTATCGTGATGATATTAGAGCGAAGTTTTCTGAACTTTAAAATCGGCACTCGTATGATGCCAGAGGGATGAGCCGGGTGCTGTCGCGAAATATAAAAGGGCTGGCCGGGGTAGCGGATGAGACAGCGTAGCGCCTTAAGGCTCAGTAGCGGACGCGGGCGTCTTTTTAGATAAAGGGGGGAGGGGACAGGCCATGTAGCGATGGCACCCGGCTCAGTCATCGGGTTTAGTAAACCACAGTGCTGGCCTAAGCTTTTCCCAGCAAATGAAGAAGCATGCTCGTTGGAATACATAGTGAGAAGTTTCTAACCCGGCAATGGCACAAGGTCATTGCTCCATGATGGCGGCCCTCCGGGCTGCCTTCACTCCCGCCTGAGCCCGCCTCCCCTGCGGGGAAACCAGCCGGTCTCAGGCGCTCACTCAGCGCTCATCTTTTATATTCCGCAATAACCTTCTGCCATTACCTGCCTATCGTGATGATATTAGAGCGAAGTTTTCTGAACTTTAAAATCGGCACTCGCATGATGCCAGAGGGCTGAGCCGGGTGCTGTCGCGAAATATAAAGGGGCTGGCCGTGGTAGCGGATGAGACAGCGTAGCGCCTTAAGGCTCAGTAGCGGATGCGGGCGTCTTTCTAGATAAAGGGGGGAGGGGCCAGTCCATGTAGCGACAGTATCCGGCTCAGCCATCGGCGTAATTAAACCTCACAATCAGCAAAGATTTCTCAGGCAAAAAAAGCTCCTACCAAGGCAGGAGCTTTTTCATCATTAATTAATAAGCCCGAAGCTAAACGATTTGGTCTAACACCTGCCCCGGAGCATTGGCCCCAGAAACATTCTCTGGGGTGGACAAATTACTACTTAAAAAGTTACTGCTGCGCACCGACTCTATGCGGCTTTTGCGCTGCGCCTCTGCCAGCTCGCGCTCGCTTTTAGCCTCGGCTTTTTCAGCGGCCGCTAAACGCCTTTCCTCTGCTTGCTGGGCTCTGAGCTCCGCTCTGGCCGAGATGGCTACTCTTGCGGCACTGGCCGCTACCCGCCTATCTTGGCCAGAAGGATCTGCCGGTGCCAAAGCCGCTCTACGCACTTGCTCGGCGGCTTGTATGGTCTGTAGGGGGTTATCTGCGTTCGCAGGCAGTGAGATAGACACTTCGCCACCTACCGCGTACTTCACCCCATTGGGGCCGGTTTCATAACTATAGGAAGGTGCCCCCGCATACTGCCCGCCAACGCTAGCATGGGCCGCCTCATGAGCTCTGACTTCGGCATCTCTGGCTCTCAGCTCTCTTATTTGAGCGAGCTCACTTTCATCTAAATCGTCCTGCTCTGACCCCGCCTGCTGCTCACCTTGGCGGCGCGGCTCATCGCCTACCCGCTCTTTTTTATCGTCGTTTAATGCCGCTTCTTTTTTGGGAGGCTCTTCAACAGGGGAAAATAAATCGTCTTTGGCTTCTAGATTTTCTAAGCCTACAGCTTCCCGCCCGCTGGTCGCAAAGGGGGACACGGTATTGGCATTGGAGGGGAAAGTATTAACGCCTATGCTGCTAATCATGATTGCTTACATTCACGTTACTGTTTACGGGCAAATACGCTATTGCGGCTAAAGCTATCAGCCTATACAGCCACTAAACCACAGTATCAATAAGCGTGCCCAAGGTTTCATCTGCTGTTTGTACCACCGCCGCTGAAGCCTGTACTTGCTGCTCACTTCGCAGCAGCTCTACCGCACCTTCGGTAATCGCATCCAAGCCACTGCTGGCTGGCGCTGTCGCCTCATTGACGGCATCTACCGCCTCGGTATCGGTGGGGGTAGTCACTGATGCGCTAGCTATTTTTTGGGCGGCACTTTGTGCGCTGTTTTGGCCAGCCTGTATACCTGCTAAACCTGTGGATAGTACGGGGTTCATAATGACTCCTAGAAAGAACCGGTAAGTACGAGCTCGGTGAACAAACTACCAAGCGTCGTCAGCCTGCTCATAATTTAAGCAAAGTATCGCCGCAAACGCTAGCGCTATCTGTGATAGCCTGCACAGCAGCAAGACATAATAGCTATATAAAACAAGCGATTAGCCACTGGCGGTTCTTAGCCTTACCCACACGGGCTAGGCTAATAAGGAGATATCCAAGTATTGTGAAGCCACTTTGCCATTGGCATTGTCTAAATGTGGCACTGCACCTAGGCAAGGCGCGGGTATTAAATCCTTTAGGGTTGCGAAGTTTTCTTCATAACAACTCATCTCAGGGTCTATGCGATTGGCCACCCAGCCCGCCAGCGGCAGGCCATCTCTTTGTATGGCCTCTACAGTTAATAGGGCATGGCTAATACAGCCCAGCTTCATGCCCACTACTAGTATCACCGGGGTATTCAGCTCTTTGGCCAACCCGGCCAGCGTCTCCATCCTGTTTAAAGGCACTCGCCAGCCGCCGGCACCTTCAATAAGTAAAAAATCACTGGCCTGAGTCATCACACCGCGGCAATAGCCGGCCAATTGCGCCACTCTCAGCTGCTTGCCCAGTTGCTCGGCGGCTATATGCGGGGCGATGGCAGGCTCCAAAGCGATGGGGTTAACCTGCTCATAGGGTAAATCACCTGACATGGCCTGCTGCAGCAACAGCGCGTCACTATTGCGCAACCCGCCCTCACTGTGTTCACAGCCTGCCGCTACCGGTTTGATGGCTAGAGTTTTTAAGCCTTGTTGATTGGCCGCCTCTAACAAGCCAGTGGCGACTAAGGTTTTACCGGCATCGGTATCGGTGCCTGCGATAAAATATTTTTTACCCATGTTGTGACTCTTCGCTGGTTTCTAAAGGCTTGGCTACCACCCCGTACCACACCTGATAAGTGGCTGGCAGCATGCCCTGTGGATTGCGGTATTGCTCATAAGCTGCCAACAGCGCTTTAATGCGCTGCTTGCCGGTTAAGCCCGTAGGCCTGCCGGCATTAACATTGTGCGCACCCAAGGCTTTTAGCTCGCGGGTCAGCTGATTGAGCTTGCTGTATTGCAGCTCTACCGTTTGCTCTTGCCAGTGCTGCACGGCAAAACCGGCTCGCGCAATGGCTTGTGTGACTACGGCTTGTGCTAAGAATTGATTAACATGCACATAGCTGTCCACTTGCTGCCAGGCGCTGCGTAATTCTTTTAGCGTATCGGGCCCCAAAGTGGCAAACACAAAACGGCCGCCGGGTTTTAATACCCGAAAAATTTCGGCGAATAAATCTTGCGGTGCTTCGCACCACTGTATCGCCAAGCTGGAAAAAATTATATCTACGCTGTTATCGGCCAGGGGCATAGCTTCGGCATCACCGCATAAAAAAATGGTGGACTCTAAATCTCTGTGGCCGCGAGCAAATTGCAACATGCCTTCGGCCAAATCAAAAGCCACTAATTGCTGGGGCGCTAATTGCTGCTGCAGCTTAGGTAAAAAATAACCGGTGCCGCAACCTAAATCCAGCACCCGCTCTGCGCCTGTAGTTTTGGGCAGATAGCTTAATAGCTGTTGGCCTATATCTCTTTGTAAACCTGCCACCTCATCATAAGTGGAAGCGGCCTTAGCAAAAGATTTGGCGACCGAAAGCTTGTTGCGTTTTTTTTCGCAACAACTTTCGTGGCTAATGGCAACGGGGTGGCGCTGCATAAATGCGCTTATCGCTGCACAGCACTTTTGCGCGTCACTGACTAAGGGCACATGGCTGGCACCACTAATCACTTGCAGCTCTGTCGCCAGCGGTTCTAAATTACTGGCGCAAGCGACCGGTACCAATTGATCGTGCTCGCCTAATATGCAAAGCACTGGCTGCGGCAAATTTTTAAGTGCTGCGCGATTGTCGATGTCCACCAATAAACGCAAGGCCGCGGTTAAGCTATTAGCGCTAGGCACTTGCTCATCACTGAGCTCACGCAGTTTTTTGACCAGGTTTTTTTCATCATCACTGCCCTTGGCCTGTAATAATAAAAAGCGTTTTAAACAAGCCGCTGGCGAGCGCTCGGCCAGTTGATAAAACTGTTGAAAGATTTCATCCGCCATGGCCTGCGGCCAGCCCTCTTGCTGCACAAAAACCGCATTGCTAGCAATGCTAATCAGCCTTTGCACGCGCTGGGGAAACTGCGCCGCCAACTGCACCGCCAACATGCCCCCCAAAGAAAATCCCAACACCGTATAGGGCGCGGGCATCAGCTGATTAAGCTGCGCCAATAATACTGGCAAGGGCTGGCTGGGTACGTCAACACTACGGCCAAAGCCCGGCAAATCTACCAAGGTAATATGATAGTTTTCATTGAGCTGCGACAGGCAGGGCTGCCACACGCTGCTGGCTATACCCCAGCCGTGTAACAGCAATAAATGTTCAGCATCGGCCAAGCCATTGCGTGCGGCTAAGGTTTGATAATGCATTAGCACAACTCGGCCATGATTTGGGCCAAGGCCACTACTAAGTCGTTGATATGCTGCTCGCTATGATCGGCTGTTAGCGTAATACGTAAACGGGCCGTATTATTGGGTACTGTCGGCGGCCGTATCGCCCCCACCATAAAACCTTGCGCCGCCAGCGCTTGGCTAATGGCCAAGGCTTTGGCACTGTCGCCTATTAACAAGGGCTGTATAGCGGTGTCCGAAGGCATTAAAGCGATGCCTTGGGCCTGCGCTTGCTGTTTAAAATGGCCGATTAAATGCTGTAGTTTTTGCCTGCGCGCACGGTCATCACGTATAACCGCCAAGCTGGCTAGGGAGGCTGCCGCTACCGCTGGTGGCAAGGCGGTGGTATAAATATAAGGGCGGGCAAATTGAATCAAAGTTTCTATTAACACTTCACTGCCCGCGACAAAGGCGCCGAAGCTACCGGCCGCTTTGCCCAGTGTTGCCATTAAAATAGGCAGCTGTTGTTGATCTAGCTGAAAGTGTTCAGCGCAACCTGCGCCCTGCTCGCCCAACACACCAAAACCGTGGGCATCGTCCACCATTAGCCAGGCATTTTGTTGCTGCGCTAAAGCCGCTAACTCGGTAAGCGGTGCGCAGTCACCGTCCATACTAAACACGCCGTCTACCACTATAAGCTTTCTTGTGGCAGTGCTGGCGCTAAGTTTTTTCGCTAGGCTGGCCACATCATTGTGCAAAAAGCGTTGAAATTTAGCGCCGGATAATAAACCGCCATCTAATAGCGAGGCGTGATTTAATTTATCTTCAAACACCGCATCTTGCTTGCCCACTAAGGCATTAATAATACCCAGGTTGGCCATATAGCCGGTGGAAAACAGCAACACTCTATCGCGGCCGGTAAAGGCGGCCAGCTCTTCTTCTAACTGATGATGCAAACGGCTGTGGCCACATACTAGATGCGAGCCGCCACTACCTACCCCATAGTCATTAGCAGCTTGCTGAAAAGCCGCAATCACTTGCGGGTGATTGGCCAAGCCCAGGTAATCATTGCTGCAAAAATTGTGATAATTTTTACCATCCACGCACACGCGCGCGCCCTGTGCGCTTTCTAACAGGGGGCGTGATCGGTACAGGTGCTGCTGCTTGCGCTGGGTAAGCGCAGCAGCGAGGGAATCTAGCGGGCTCATTGCGAGAGGCTAAAACGGCCAGCGGTTTACGCGCTGGCGTCGTAGAAGAACTTATCGTTAGTGGCCTTTTCTACATCTTCTAGCAAACGGCCTTCTAACTCATCATCGCAGTGCTGGCCGTCTCTGTCTTCGGGCTTAATACCTAAACGATCAAACAACTGTAAGTCTTTGTTGGCTTCGGGATTGGGAGTGGTTAATAATTTTTCGCCGTAGAAAATAGAGTTAGCACCGGCAAAGTAGGCCAAGGCATGCATCTCTTGGTTCATGGCTTCGCGGCCCGCCGATAAGCGCACATGAGATTTGGGCATTAAGATACGCGCGACTGCGATGGTGCGTATAAAATCAAAATTATCCAAATCTTCTAAATCGGCAAAAGGGGTACCCTCAACTTTGACCAACATATTGACCGGCACCGACTCGGGGTGCACAGGCAAGTTGGCTAATTGTATTAATAAACCGGCGCGATCTTTGGCCGACTCACCCATGCCCACTATGCCGCCGCTGCACACTTTCATGCCGGCATCGCGCACATTGGCCAGGGTATTTAAACGGTCGGAGTAAGTGCGGGTAGTAATAACATCGCCGTAGTATTCGGGCGAGGTGTCTAGGTTGTGGTTGTAATAATCTAAGCCCGCTTCTGATAGCTCCTGTGCTTGATCGGAACTTAGCATACCCAAAGTCATGCAGGTTTCTAGGCCCATGGCCTTCACTTCTTTAACCATGGCGGTGACATAGGGCATGTCTTTTTTCTTGGGCGAACGCCAGGCCGCACCCATGCAAAAACGGGTAGCGCCGGTGGCTTTAGCGGCGCGAGCTTCGTTGATGACTTTTTCTATTTCCATCAACTTTTCTTTTTCTAGGCCGGTATCGTAGCGGTTGCTCTGCGGGCAGTACTTGCAGTCTTCGGGGCAGGCACCGGTTTTAATCGATAACAGGGTGCTGACCTGCACTTGGTTGGGGTCGAAGTTCTCGCGGTGTACGGTTTGCGCCTTAAACAACAAGTCGTTAAAGGGTAGGTCAAATAGGGCCTGTACTTCCGCTAGGCTCCAATCATGGCGTAATTCGGTCATGTTTATACTCGCAGGTTATTCCAACGTATCAACGCTATGGGTAAGATACTGGCCTATAGCGGTTATCTAATTATCTCTACTTAATAATCTCTTACTTATTAAATGCGCCTAGGGCATGCTCATCTAGGATACAGAGCCGCCTATCATAAGCATTCATCTAAAGCTGTCAACCTGAAAGGACTCTCATGGTTAACAAGTTATTTGCCCGTACGCTCGCCTTTATTAGCCCCCAGCACTGCATACTTTGCGACCAACACTGCCCAGGGCCGCTGGACTTATGTGCCCCCTGCCAGGCTGAGCTGCCCTATTTGCAAGCACCACTCTGCCAGCACTGCGCCTTGCCACTGGCTAATGAGGGCGAACTAAGCTGTGCCAGATGCCTAAAAAAGCTCCCTAGTTTCAGCACCTTAGTCGCAGGCTGGCGCTACCAGCATCCCATAGATGAGCTAATAACCGGCTTTAAATATCAAACCAAGCTTAGCCACGGCAGGGTGCTGGGCCAGCTATTGGGCGCGCGCATACGCCAGCTTTACGGCCATAGCCCACAGCCCGGCTTGCTAATACCCACTCCGCTGCACTGGCGGCGCTGGTGGCAGCGCGGCTATAACCAAAGCGAGCTTTTGGCACAACAGCTGAGCAAGCAGCTAAACATCCCCATACACCGTGGCCTGCGCAGGCAGTTGCACACCCCCAAGCAGCAGGGGCTGAATGCGGCGCAGCGCCAGCGCAATTTAAAACATGCTTTTAAGGTCAACAAGCAGCAAACGCTACTGGGCCAGTGTGTAGCCGTAGTCGATGATGTGGTCACCACCACAGCCACCGCCGAGGCCATGAGCCGCTGCCTGTTAGCCGCCGGTGCTGCCGAGGTGCATATCTGGTGCTTGGCGCGCACGCCCATAGATTTGTAAGCCATGGGCCGCGATTAGCGGTGTATAGGCGGGGTAACTTTAGTATCATCGCTAGCCTCCTAAGCCACAGCAATAACACCGTATGCGCTTAATTTTATTATTCATAGGCTGCCTGCTGGCCAGCCATAGCTGGTCGGGCAGCGCTCATATTGCGGTAGCAGCTAACTTTAAGCTCACACTAGAGCTGTTACAGCAGCGCTTTCAAGAAGTTAGCGAGCACCAACTTATTATCAGCGGCGCGTCTACCGGGGTGCTGTTTAATCAAATCACCCACGGCGCCCCCTACCATGTTTTATTGGCCGCTGATGAGCTGCACCCGCACAAGCTAGTACAACAGGGTTATGGCCTAGCGGCTAGCCGCTACACCTACGCACTGGGGCAATTGGTATTAGCCAGCCGCAGCACCGCGCTGGCTACGGCTGATGAGCACTTTATTCGCCAACAGCTTAGCCAGGCCCAAACCATAGCTATCGCCAACCCCAAGATCGCCCCCTACGGGCTGGCGGCGCAGCAAAGCCTTAGCCACTTACAACTGTGGCAGCCACTGCAGGGGCGATTAGTCAGGGGCAATAATATTAGCCAGGCGCAGCAATTTTTAATGACTGGCAATGTGGATTGGGCCTTTATCCCCCTTTCGCCTCTGCTGGCTGAACAGGGTATAAGTTACTGGCCCATACCCGCCCATTGGTATCAAGCCATACGGCAGCAGGCAATACTGTTACAATCGGGGCAAAATAATTCGGCCGCCTTAGCCTTTATGGCCTTTTTACAATCCGACGACGCGCTAGCCATTATTGCCCAACAGGGCTACCGGCTACCTGAGCGACCCTAATTTATGCTGCACGCCCATGACATCGCCGCCATAGTCCTCACCCTGCAGCTAGCCGCAGTGAGCACGGTGATTTTATTAATCCTAGGCACGCCTTTGGCCTGGTGGCTGGCCCACAGCCACAACCGAGCAAAACCATTGTTTGAGGCTATAGTGGCCCTGCCCTTAGTGCTGCCACCCACGGTTTTGGGTTTTTATTTGCTGCTGGCCTTTGCCCCCGACAGCCCTTTTGGCCAGCTGTGGCTGTCGGCTACCGGTCACTCACTAGCCTTTAGCTTTAGCGCCCTGGTAATAGGCTCGGTACTGTATTCGCTGCCCTTTGTGGTGCAGCCCCTGCAAGCCAGCTTTGAGCAATTGCCGGTTAAACTATTAGAAGCCGCCAGCACCCTGGGGGCCGATTTTAAAGACCGCTTTTTCAGCATCGTACTGCCCCTGTCGCGGCGCAGTTTTATTACCGCCGCCAGCTTGGGCTTTGCCCATACTGTGGGGGAGTTTGGCATAGTGCTGATGATCGGCGGCAATATACCCGGTAAAACCCAGGTGCTGTCTATCGCCCTGTTCGACCGGGTAGAGAGCCTGCAATTCCAACAGGCCCATATACTAGCCGCGGGGCTAGTAGTGTTTTCGCTGCTGCTATTAACGGTGGTTTACCGCATTAATAAACCCACAGTGCTAACGGCGGCGCGGCAATCATGAGTTTAGCCTTAGCTTTTAGCTTACAGCGCGATCGCCTGCAGCTACAGATCAATGCTGAGCTAGCCAATAGCGGCGTCACCGCGCTGTATGGCGATAGCGGTGCAGGCAAAACCTCGCTGCTGCGCTGCATAGCCGGGCTGGAGCAAAACGCCCAAGGCCGTATTAGTTTTAACGGCCACACGTGGCAGGATGAGCAGACCTTTACCCCCAGCCACCAGCGCCATATAGGCTATGTGTTTCAAGATGCGCGGCTGTTTCCCCACCTCAGCGTGCTGGGGAATTTACAGTACGCCTATCAACGTAGGCACAACAATGGCCAGCTGTTTAGCCTGCCGCAGGTATGTGACTTTTTAAAACTACAGCCCCTGCTCTCGCAAAATCCCAATACTTTATCAGGGGGCGAACAGCAGCGGGTGGCAATTGCCAGAGCTCTGCTCAGCCAGCCGCAATTACTATTAATGGACGAGCCGCTGTCAGCCTTGGACCAATCTAGCCGCGACGAGGTGCTGGCGGTGTTAGAGCAACTGCCGCAGCAAATCAATATACCGGTGATTTATGTCAGCCATAATATGGATGAGGTTAGCCGCCTAGCCGATCAGCTCTGCCTGCTGGAGCAGGGTAAAATTATTGCTCAGGGGCCGCTGTTAGATTTATGCCATCGTCTGGATTTAACACTCAATCAACAAGAGCAAGCGGCCAGTTTATTACAGGGCCAAATCACAGACCGGGACAGCAAATATCAATTGGCCGAATTCGCCCTTAACAGCTCAACTGAAAGCTCGACAGCCTCACTTTACTTGCACTGCGAACACGCCCTAGGCGAGCAATTGCGTTTACGCATACCGGCGCGGGATGTCAGCATTAGCCTCAGCCATCAACAAGACAGCAGCATACTCAATATTTTACCGGCTCAGGTGGTAGAGCTTATGCACCCCGCAGGGGCGGCTCACGCCATGGTTAAACTATTAGTGGGCGAGCAATACCTGCTGGCCAGAATTACCTATAAATCACTAGCACAATTACAACTCAGCCTAGGCCAAACTGTTTACGCACAAATAAAAAGCGTGGCCCTACTCAACAAAGCTTTGGACTATTAAATGGCCGACCATGACGAACAACTACATCCCTACCAAAAACTCACCCCCGAGTTAGTGCTGGATGCCATAGAAAGCACAGGACTAATCACCGACCTGCGCATCTACCCTCTTAACAGCTATGAAAACCGTGTTTACCAAATCGGCATAGAGGAAGGCGAACCCATCATCGCCAAATTTTATCGCCCCGAGCGCTGGAGCGATGCGCAAATTTTAGAGGAGCATCAATTTGCCCAGCAGCTAGTGGAGGCCGATGTTCCCGTCATCGCGCCGCAGCAAAACAGCGCCGGTGAAACCTTGTTAGAGTTTCAAGGCTTTAAATTTTCACTGTACGAGCGCCGCGGCGGTCGCGCCCCTGACTTAGGCGATTTAGACAGCCTGCATATGCTGGGCAGGCTGGTAGCGCGCATACACGCCGTAGGTGCTACCCAAGACTTTCAGCATCGCCCCCACTTAGACATAGATAGCTTCGGCACTCAGAGCTATCAATTTATTAGTGAAAATTTTATCCCCATGGAGCTGGCCACCGCCTACAACAGCCTGTGCGAAGATTTATTAAAAGCCATTAAAGAATTATTCTCGCAAGTGCCCTACACCCCCATACGCACCCACGGCGACTGCCATGCGGGCAATATCTTATGGCGCGATGACAGCCCACACTTTGTAGATTTGGACGATGCCCGCATGGCCCCGGCCATACAAGATATATGGATGTTTTTATCTGGCGACAGGCAGCAACAAACCGCGCAGCTGTCAGAATTAGCCGATGGCTATAATGAGTTTTATGATTTTGACCCGCGCCAGCTGCCCCTGGCCGAAGCCCTGCGCAGCTTGCGCATTATGCATTACAGCGCTTGGCTGGCGCGACGTTGGCAAGACCCTGCCTTCCCCCATAACTTCCCCTGGTTTAATTCTTTGCGCTATTGGTCGGATCATGTATTAGAATTACGGGAACAATGGGCCCTGCTCAACGAACCACCACTACAAGTCTTTTAAACGGCTCACTGCAGCACAGGTTTTAATGTGAAAAAATTTTTACTGTTATTACTATTTCTTTTTTTAGTTTTGCTATCACTGCCCCTAATAGGCTGGTGGATGAGTTTGCAGGCGCAGCCCAGTGTTAGCTTTGCCAGTGATCAATACTCAGGGCAAGAGCTAGGCCGCATACATCAATTTATCCAGCAGAGTGAATCTACCCCTACCCATAAGCGAGTGGAATTTAGCGAGCAGGATTTAAATGAACTGCTTAGGCACAGCAGCCAACAATTTAAAAAACATCTGGGTTTTACTGGCCACGTTAAGCTGCACCCCCAACGCAGCGAATTACTACTGAGTATTAACACCCACCTGCCTCTGCGCCCCTACCTCAATCTACGCATAGACTTTAATACCCAGGGCAAAAATCTTATTTTATTAGGCGGCCAAATAGGCAGCATAGAACTGCCCCAGCAAAGCGTAGAATTACTGGTCAATATGACTATGCCCTATGCCCAGCAGCATCCACAATACACTAGCGGCAGCCAGCTATGGCAAACCATAGAAGCCATCACTATTAGCGAAAAACATGTCGCTATAGATTTTAATATCGATGAAAAAGTACAAGCGCAATTACAGCACCAACAATTAGAATTATTTATAGGCAAAACCGCATTGCAACGGCTGCCCTTTTATCAACAAGCTATAGAGCAACAATTTGCCAATCGTTTAGGCCAGCGCATTAAGCTTTATGAAGTTATGCACGCCATGTTTAACTTAGCGCTAAGCCAACCCCAAGCCAATACGATTGACGATAGTATTGCCGACAATAAGGCCATCTTATTAGCGCTATTTTTACACACTGCCGACCGTGAAGATTTTGAGTTACTGAATCTCAAGCAACACGTTAACCTGCCCCAGCGCCCCATAGAGCTAACCATAGAGCGACGCAAAGATTTAGCCACTCACTTTTTAAGTACCGCGGTTATTACTCTGTTTGCTAACAGCTCTATCGCCGACGCTATAGGTTTGTATAAAGAGTTACAGGACCAAAATGGCTATAGCGGCTTTTCCGTTTCTGATTTAATCGCCGACCGCGCTGGCAGTTTATTTGCCAGCCAATTAATCGACCCGCAACGAGCACAAGCACTGCAAAAAGCCATAGCCCTGAGCCAGCAAGAGCACGACTTTTTTCCGGTCACTTATCCGCTGGCCTCACAGCTGGAGCAGCAGCTGCACAACCACTCGGGTAACCAACAAGCCATGCTGGCGCATATAGAGCAGCAAATAGACCAGCACGCCCGCAGCGTCGCCATTTACCAATCCGCCACCCTACCCTAAGCGAATCATTTGTGAGTTCAGAAATCATTAGCAACGCCAAGCCCGTGATCAGCAACCAAAACGGCCCCCACGAGCAAATCCCCCACTTGGTCGCCCGCCACTTGGCCGCGCCCTTTCGCAAGCCCTACCCGGACTTCAGCCTGCACGCCTTTGAAGAAGCCAATAACTGGCTGCAGCAATTTAACCGCCCGATTATTTTTGACTCCTACTGCGGCGTAGGCGAAAGCACAGTAGCACTAGCCAAGCTGCACCCCGAAGCCAGCGTAATAGGGCTGGATAAATCCCTGCACAGGCTCAATAAACACGACGAGCACTACCGCGCCAGCGGCGTGGATAACTATTACTTATTGCGTGCCGATGTCGATGATTTTTGGCGTTTAGCGGTGGATGCCCAGTGGCAACTCAGCCACCACTATTTGCTATACCCCAACCCCTGGCCCAAATCTGCTCATATCAAGCGGCGCTGCCATGGCTCACCACTGTTTAGCAGCTTGCTAGCCTTAGGTGGCCGCATAGAGCTGCGCAGCAACTGGCCGCTGTATGTAGAAGAGTTTGCCTGGGCATTAAGCTTGGCGGGCCACCCCGCCAGCGCGCAGGCCTTTGTACCCGACCCAGTGATCACCCCCTTTGAACGCAAATATTTAGCGGCCCAGCAAACACTTTATCACTGTATTTATAGCCTCAAGCGCTAGCTAGGCTACGCTTAGGTATAAATACCTAGTTTATCCAGCAGCAATACCCCCTAGTATGACTGCTTGATCGCGTAATACAGCCATAACAATAATGATTTTTAGCTTACCCGATGATTTAGACAGCGACACCTTAGCGGAGCTAATCACCGCCATTCATGAGAGCCTGGATGAGCTGGAGCCAGCCCTGGAGCATTTGGCTGCCCACCCCCAAGACGATGAGCAACTTAACGCGCTATTTAGAAACCTGCATACGATTAAGGGCAACCTGCGTATGTGCATGCTCAGCCCTTTCAGCGACTATGTACACGGGCTAGAAGAAAGTGTTTCCGAAGTGCGTGAAGGGCGCCTGAGCTTTAACAAATTATTCACCGCAACCTACATACTCGCGCTAGATCAGCTGCGCTATCACCTAGATTTACTGCAACAGCAATCCGCCTGTGATACCGCTGCGCTAACCGCCATTGGAGAAAGATTTTTAGCCATTGCCCGCTGCGGGCATAGCCCTGCCGCCCAAGAATCCATACAACAATTATTTATGGAATTAGAAACCGGCGATATAAACACCAGCCACCCGGCAATCTGCGCAACATTGGCCGACGACAGTGAGGCAAGCTTGCCGCAGCAGCAATTGCTTTTTTTCCGCGCTAGCGCCGAGCAACTGGCCTTAAAAATTAGCGGCAACCCTGCCCTGTATCAACAAATGGTAGAGCTGGCCGAAGCTGCGCTACCTCATCTTCCCAGCGATATTGATAGCCAACAGCTAGTGGCAGCCATTTATATGCATGACTTAGGCATGGACACTGCCGCCGGCGAACAAGCGCAAGCCCTAGACCAGCACCCATACACCGCTTATCACTATTTGCTTAAACAACAAGGCTGGCAGTTGGCTGCCGAACTATGCCTGCAACATCACGAAAAATGGGATGGCAGCGGCTACCCGCAACAGCTACAAAAAAAGAATATTCACATGGGGGCTCAGCTTATCGCCGCCCTAGACTATTTTTTTGCACAACAGGCGCTATATCCACACTTAGCCTGCGCACAAGCCAGCATCAATGCTTTAATCGCCTGTAACCGAGAGCTAGGTTTGAGCTTTTCACTAGCCGTAATCCACGCCCTCAACCTAGCCGTAAAACAGGTTTATCTTAGCCATAAAATCCCCCCGCTAAGCGCGGCATAAGCACAGCCCCGCTCAACAGACTTTGTGCTATAAAACCTCGCAATTGCAGCTATACTTTAGACTTCTATAGTTATACACAGCTCATAACAACCAGCATAATCACTACTGTCGCCAATGGCGACAACCTTGGACTATTTGATGATAAAAACGATAAGCACCAGCCTACTACTGTGCCTGCTCGCGGCCTGCCAAAGCAGCCCTGTGGCCACAGACTATGATACCAGCACCGACTTTAGCCACTATCGCTATTATCAATTAACACCCAGCAAAGCCGATGAAAACGCGTTAATGCAAAAACGCTTACAAGCTGCCATAGAGAAGCACATCTCACTGACCGGGCTGCAAAAATCCCAGCAACAACAAGATCACACCTTATTAGTCAGCCCACTACTGCGCTCCCAGCAACGCACTCAGGAGCCCAATTCCAGAGGCGGCATAGGACTAGGTAGCGGCGGTGGCGGCTCATTTTTTGGGGTTTCACTTAGCGTGCCGCTAAGCAGTGAAACCCTGGTCAATGATGTCAGCATTAGCGTCACCTTATTGGATGCCCAAACCAGCAAAGTGGTATGGCAGGGCAATTATGCCTTTACCGTCGATGCCGATGACCCCGCCGCTGCTGATGAAATGGTAGACAAAGCTGTCACTGATATTCTGGCCTCCTACCCCCCTAAACCTAGCGACTAAGCCACTATGAAGAAAGCTAAGCTTTACTGCTACTACCTCGTTAGCTTTTTATTGCTTAGCAACCTTAGCCTTGCCAATCTACCGCTAGAAAAAATTCGCATGCAATTGCGCTGGCACCATCAATTTCAATTTGCTGGTTACTATGCCGCTAAACAGCAAGGTTATTACCGACAGGCCGGCTTTGATGTGGAAATTATTGCCGGTAATAAAAACCGTCAGCCAGTCGCTGAATTATTAAATGGGCGTGCAGACTTTGCCGAGGGCAATAGCGAAGTACTACTGGCCCGATTAAAGGGCCAACCCTTAGTCGCCCTAGCCGCTATTTATCAACGTTCGCCCTCTATACTAATCACCCGCAAAGACAGCCAAATAAACAGCACCGAGGACTTAATTAACAAAACGGTGATGTTAGTCGATGGCGTGGACTCACAGGATGCAGACCTACTGGCTATGCTTTATGCCTCGCATAGTTCTTTAGAAAATATCAATATCATCCCCAGCTCGTATAACATCGCCGATTTATACCAAGGCAAGGTACACGCTTTTAATGCCTATATTTCCAATGAACCTTTTTATTTAGAAGAGCGCGGCATAGCCTATACCGCGCTAAAGCCTGAAGACTACGGTATAGATTTTTATAGTGATATTTTGTTTACCTCCCAAGCTATGGCGAAAAATAATCCTGACAAGGTACAGCGCTTTGTCAACGCTACCTTAAAAGGCTGGCAATACGCCTTAGACTACCCCGAAGAAATTATTCAGTTACTTAAACAACAATACCAAAGCCCAAAGTCGCTGAACCATTTACGCTATGAAGCCAATATGGTGCGCAAACTGATTATTCCGGAACTAATAAGCATAGGCCACATACACCCAGGTAGGCTTGAGCGTATGGCAACAACCTTTCAAGACTTAGGTATGATTGACAACACAGCTGCGCTGTCGGGTTTTGTTTTTAACCCCAGCACTTGGCAGGACCGCCTGTTTGGCTGGTGGCCCTATTTTGTCGCCATACTCGCCTCATTAATTGCAGCATTATTGGTACAGGCATACACCAATAAGCGTCTTTCTGGCGAAATAGAACGGCGAAAAAAAGCGGAGCAAGAATTAAAAAAATTAGCACTCACGGATCACCTCACCAAACTACACAACCCTCGCAGTTTTCACCAATTATTAAGCGCCGAACTCAAACGCTCACAGCGCAACCAAAGTAGTTTTTCATTAATTGCTATAGATATAGATTTTTTTAAAGCCGTTAATGACCAATATGGCCACCATATAGGTGATGAGGTACTGCAACATGTGGCCCAAATACTGTGCACTAATCTACGCGAATCCGATATGTGCAACCGCGTGGGCGGCGAAGAATTTATTATTATTTTACCTGACACCCCCGAGCAAAGGGCTTTAGAGCTGGCTGAACGCAGCCGATTGGCCATAGAAAAATCCCCTTTTATTAAAGGGGAAATTTATATAGGGCTAACCATGTCCTTTGGCGTCACCCAGTGGCAGCCGAAGGACGAAATAAACGACACGCTGGAAAGAGCCGACCAAGCGCTATACTACGCCAAGCGCCACGGCAGAAATCGCGTACAGTTATTTAAGCCTGAAATGGCTGTTGCCCATGCTAAAGAGAAACAGCAAAGCAGGCCCCGTGTTACTGCCGATAATGGCGCTGGCACTACTGGTGATACTGCGCCGATAGTTCATGCACCGCGTTAATAAATACGCCGGCATGCTCTGGGTCTACTTCAGGGGTAATACCATGGCCTAAGTTAAACACATGGCCATTACCCTTACCAAAGCCGGCTAAAATATTTGCCACCTCTTCGCGTATACGCGCAGGCGAAGCGTACAACATACTGGGATCCATATTGCCCTGCAGGGCGACTTGATCACCCACTCGGGCTTTAGCCTGAGCAATATCCGTAGTCCAATCCAAGCCCAAAGCATCGGCACCGGTTGCAGCCATAGACTCCAACCATTGGCCGCCGCCTTTGGTAAATAAAATCACCGGTACTTTACGGCCTTCGCGCTCACGTATTAAACCATCGACTATACGCTGCATATAATTCAGCGAGAATTCTTTATAAGCGGAGTGTGATAAAGCACCGCCCCAGCTATCAAAAATTTGTACCGCTTGCGCACCCGCTTCGATTTGCGCGTTTAAGTAAACGATTACCGAGTCGGCCAGCTTAGTTAACAGTTGATGAAAAACTTCTGGCTGGTTGTACATCATTTGCTTGGTGCGGCGATAATCTTTGCTAGAGCCGCCCTCTACCATATAAGTGGCCAAGGTCCAGGGGCTGCCAGAAAAACCGATTAGCGGTACGCGACCATTGAGCTCTTTGCGTATGGTGCTCACCGCGTCCATGACATAGCCCAGGTCTTTATGCGGGTCTATAACTTGTAAAGCCGCTATGGCTTTTTCATCTTGGGTAGGTTTTTTAAAACGCGGGCCTTCGCCGGTTTCAAAATACAAGCCCAAGCCCATGGCATCGGGGATGGTTAAAATATCTGAAAATAAAATGGCCGCATCTAAAGGATAGCGCTCTAAGGGCTGCAGAGTCACTTCACAAGCCAGCTGCGGGTTCATGCACAGCGACATAAAGTCACCCGCTTGCGCGCGCGTGGCGCGATACTCAGGCAGATAACGACCAGCTTGGCGCATCATCCATACCGGAGTAACATCCACGGGCTCGCGGTTTAGGGCGCGAAGAAAACGATCATTTTTTAATTCAGACATAGTTGTTTACACTTCTAAAAAATCTAAAATTCCTTCGGCGGCTTGTCGCCCCTCCCATATAGCGGTTACCACTAAATCGGAGCCGCGCACCATATCACCGCCAGCAAAAATTTTGGGATTGCTGGTTTGAAATTTATAAGGCTGTTGCTCGGGAGCAACCACACCCTGCCAATCATTGAGCTCTACTTCATGCTCTGCCAACCACGCGGGCGGGCTGGGCTGAAAGCCAAAGGCCACTAAGACTACATCGGCAGCAATAATTTCTTCGCTGCCTGGCACCACTTCTGGGCGACGGCGACCATTTTCGTCGGGCTCACCCAGCTGGGTACTCACCACTTTTACGCCTTCGACTTTACCGTTGCCTACGATTTCTACCGGCTGACGATTAAACAAAAAGGCTACGCCTTCTTCTTTGGCGTTGGCAACTTCACGGCGCGAGCCGGGCATGTTTTCTTCATCGCGGCGATACACGCAGGTTACTTGGCTGGCGCATTGGCGTATGGCGGTGCGGTTGCAGTCCATGGCGGTATCTCCACCACCCAGTACCACAACCCTTTGCCCGCGTACGCTAATATAGTCGCTGGGGTTTTTCTCAAAGCCCAAGTTACGATTTACATTGGCCACTAAAAAAGGCAATGCATCGTAAACACCGGGCTTATCTTCACCAGGAAAGCCGCCCTTCATATAGCGGTAGGTACCCATGCCCATAAACACGGCATCGTACTCAGCCATTAATTGCGCCATTGTAACATCAGTTCCCACCTCGGTGTTGAGTTGGAAGCTAATCCCCATACCCTCAAACACCTCGCGGCGACGGGTCATTACCGATTTTTCCAACTTAAACTCGGGTATGCCAAAGGTTAATAAACCACCAATCTCCGGGTATTTATCAAACACTACGGGTTTGACGCCGGCGCGCACCAGCACATCGGCACAGCCCAGCCCCGCAGGACCAGCACCGATAATGGCGACTTTTTTGTCGGTCCATACCCGCTGGCTTAGGTCTGGCCGCCAGCCCATGGCCAAGGCGGTATCAGTAATATATTTTTCGGTGGAACCTATAGTCACCGCACCAAAACCATCGTTAAGGGTACAAGCCCCTTCGCACAGTCTATCTTGCGGGCACACTCGACCGCAGACCTCTGGCAGGGTATTGGTTTGATGGGAGAGCTCGGCCGCTTCAAATAAATTGCCTTCGGCCACCAGCTTTAACCAGTTGGGTATAAAGTTGTGTACTGGGCACTTCCACTCACAATAGGGGTTACCACAGGATAGGCATCGATGAGCCTGCTGTTGCGCCTCGGGCTGCTGGTAGGGTTGGTAAATCTCTACAAACTCCTGGGTGCGAGCTGTCATCGCTTTTTTAGCAGGGTCTTGTCGACCTACATCAACAAATTGAAATACATTGTTTAAACGTTCTGTCATGGTTTTACTCACTCTATAATTCGGTATTGGCCTGTGCGGTTTTACTCAGGCCGTTGTTTGGTGCTGGCCAATAAGGCATCCAGGCTGGCCGCTTTTGGGCTCACCATCCAAAACTTACCGATATAGTCTACAAAGTTATCCAGTATGTACTGCCCCCACTGTGAACCGGTTTCGTCTACAAACTCCCTGATATTGCTACGCAGGTGATGCCTATAGGCCTCCATAGATTCGACATTTAAACGCTGGATTTGCACCAACTCGCTGTTGTATTTATCTACAAAGCTGCGGTCTTCATCTAACACATAGGCAAAGCCACCGGTCATACCGGCGCCAAAGTTAACGCCAGTAGCACCTAACACGGTGACATTACCGCCGGTCATATATTCACAGCAGTGATCACCGGCACCTTCTATAACCGCATGGCAACCGGAGTTGCGCACCGCAAAGCGCTCACCAGCACGGCCAGAGGCAAACAATTTGCCACCGGTAGCACCGTATAAGCAGGTGTTGCCCATAATAGGGGTGTCTTGCGAGCTGTACTGTACGCCAGCAGGTGGGCGCAAAATAATTTTGCCGCCCGCCATGCCTTTGCCTACGTAGTCATTGGCATCACCCTCTAGGTGCAGCTCTAAACCACCGGCATTCCACACTCCAAAACTTTGCCCGGCCGTGCCGCTAAGCTTAAGTGTTATGGGCGCATCGCTCATGCCGTCGTTGCCGTGATGCCTGGCAATTTCACCGGATAAGCGCGCGCCTATAGAGCGATCGCAATTATTAATGGTAAAAGTAAATTCACCGCCGCGCTTTTCAACAATGGCTTGCTGCGTTGCCGCCAACATAGCCTCTGCGGTTAAGCCTTGATCAAAGGGCTGATTACTGGCTACCTGGCAAAACTCTGGCTGCTGGGTTAAAGCTTGGTCTTTATGCAGTATGGCGGAGTAATCTAAATGCTTATGCTTGTCGGTATGGCCCGGCAATTTAACCAGCAAATCGGTGCGGCCAATTAAGTCGGCCAATGAACGCACGCCCAACACCGCTAACCACTCGCGGGTTTCCATGGCGATAAAATTAAAGAAGTTCATTACCATTTCTACCGTGCCTATAAAATGTTTATCGCGCAGATAATCATTTTGGGTGGCGACACCGGTAGCACAATTATTGAGGTGGCAAATGCGTAAAAACTTACAACCCAAGGCCACCATAGGTGTGGTGCCAAAGCCAAAGCTCTCAGCCCCTAATATTGCCGCTTTAACAACATCTAAACCGGTTTTTAAACCGCCATCGGTTTGCACCCGCACCAAACCGCGCAAGCCATTAGCACGCAATGCTTGCTGTGCTTCCGCCAAACCCAGCTCCCAAGGAGAGCCCGCATAACGTATGGACGCCAAGGGGCTAGCGGCCGTGCCGCCATCGTAGCCGGAAATAGTAATTAAATCGGCATAGGCCTTGGCCACACCGGCAGCGATGGTACCTACCCCTGGCTCAGAGACTAACTTGACCGATACCAAGGCACTGGGGTTGACTTGTTTTAAGTCAAAAATCAGCTGCGCCAAATCCTCTATGGAATAAATATCGTGGTGGGGCGGCGGTGAAATTAAGGTTACCCCCGGCACCGCATAGCGCAGGCGCGCAATGAGGGCGTTGACTTTACCACCGGGTAATTGCCCGCCTTCGCCGGGCTTAGCCCCTTGAGCGATTTTGATTTGCAGCACTTCGGCATTCACTAAGTAATGCGGTGTTACCCCAAAGCGGCCTGAGGCTATTTGTTTGATTTTTGAATTGCGCTCGGTGCCGTATCTTGCCGGGTCTTCACCGCCCTCGCCAGAATTGGAACGACCGCCCAAACGGTTCATGGCCATGGCCAAAGCCTCATGGGCTTCGGGGCTTAGTGCCCCCAAGGACATGCCAGCGGAATCAAAACGCGGCAGTATGTTTTCTATAGGCTCTACTTCGTCCAAGGGTATGGGCTTAATATTTTCAGCAAAACCTAATAAATCTCGCAAGGTTGCTATAGGCCGCTTGTTAACGCTGTCGGCATATTTACCCCATAATTTATAGTCGCCAGCTTGCACTGCTTCTTGCAGCTGATAAATAACATCGGGATTAAACGCATGATACTCCTGGCCATGCACATATTTTAATAAGCCGCCTTGCTCCATGGGTTTGCGTGTTAGCCAGGCCGTTTTTGCTAGCAAGATTTGATCTTGCTCTAGGTCGGCAAAACCAGCACCGCTAATGCGACTGGCAACGCCACAGAAACATAAATCAATCACCTCTTGCGCTAAACCTACCGCTTCAAACAATTGCGCACCACGATAAGAGGCAATAGTCGCTATGCCCATTTTCGATAGTATTTTGAGCAGCCCCTTGTTAACACCGCGACGATAGTTGCGATGCATTTGTATAGGGTCACCTAAAATCTCGCCACTGGCTAATAAATCATCCAGCACGCTGTAGGCCATATAGGGATAGACTAAGGTAGCGCCAAAACCTATTAGGCAAGCAATTTGGTGGGAGTCCCGCGCCGAGCCTGTTTCTACGATGATATTGGCATCGCAACGCAAGCCCGCTTTAATCAAGTGATGATGTACTGCCCCCGTCGCCAATAAACTGTGTATGGGCAGGCGCTGTTTTGCCAGCTGCCTATCACTCAATATGATCAGGGTGTGGCCCTGCTTAACCGCCGCTTCGGCCTGCTGGCATAGTTCCTGTATGGCCTGTTGTAAATTTTTTGCTGCAGGCTCATAGCATAAGTCTAGGGTTACCGCGCTATAACCCGGGCGCTCTATGTTGAGTAGGGCTTTAAATTTATAGGCCGATAATATAGGCGAGTTAATAACAATACGTTCGGCATGCGCAGGCGATTGCTCAAAGACATTTTTTTCTGCCCCTAGGCAGCTTTCTAAACTCATCACTATAGATTCGCGCAAAGGATCTATAGGAGGGTTAGTCACCTGAGCAAATTTTTGCCGAAAATAATCGTAGAGGCCGCGCTGTTTTTGCGATAACACCGCCATGGGCGTGTCATCCCCCATAGAGCCCGTAGCTTCGTTACCACTATCCGCCAAGGGCCGCAGCACTTGCTCGCGCTCTTCAAAGCTGACCTGAAACATTTTTTGATACACCGCTAACTGCTCATTATTTAACAGTGCGTCGGCCTTGGCGCCACCCAGTGTTGATTCTATTCTGGCGGCACCATCGCGCAGCCATTGTTTATAGGGGTGAGCTGATTTTAATTCTGTTTCTATGGTTTCATTATTTAATAACTGACCGGTTTCGGTATCGACTGCAATAATTTGGCCCGGGCCTACTCGGCCTTTTTCTACTACTTCTTCGGGCTTGTAGGGATAGGTACCCACTTCGGAAGCCAAGGTAATAAAGCCATTGTTGGTAATGATATAGCGTGCCGGACGCAGGCCGTTTCTATCCAACATACACACGGCATAACGTCCATCGGTAAGTACTATACCGGCCGGGCCATCCCAGGATTCCATATGCATGGAGTTGTATTCGTAAAAAGCCTTAACATCGGTATCCATCCTATCCATGTTTTGCCAGGCCGGTGGCACCAACATGCGGGCGGCCCTAAATAAGCTCATACCGCCTGCCACTAACAGCTCTAACATATTATCTAAGCTGGAGGAGTCGGATCCGCTTCTATTAACCAGCGGTGTGATACTTTCTAAATCAGGCAAGCGCTCACTGATAAATTTATAGCGGCGGGCTTCGGCCCAGTTTCTATTACCCTCTATGGTATTAATTTCACCGTTGTGGGCTAGCAAACGAAAGGGTTGTGCCAAGGGCCAACGGGGCAGGGTGTTGGTAGAAAAACGTTGGTGGAAAACACAGATGGCGGTTTCTAAACGCGGGTCGGCTAGGTCCAGATAAAACTTGGGTAAATCTACCGGCATTACCAAACCTTTGTAGGATATGACTTCGCAAGAGAGGCTACACACGTAAAAATTTTCATCGCTGGCCAGCGCTTTTTCTATTTTACGGCGCAATAAAAATAGCAATAAGGCAGCTTGCTCTTTGCTATGGGCCTGCATATCAATAAAGCACTGCATAATGGTAGGCATGGTGGAAAGGGCAATATCCCCACAGACACTGCTATCCACTGGTACAGTACGCCACGCCAGTAGCGGTAACTGATCTTGAGCGGCCAAATCGGCAATTACTTTTTTACTGGCCTCAGCTAATACCGGGTCGGCACTTAAAAAGATTTGCCCTACGGCATATTGCTCAGGCAGGGCTACGGCCTGCTCGGCCTGCAACGCGGCCCGCAAAAAGCCATCGGGCTTTTTCATCAGCAAGCCACAACCGTCGCCGGTTTTACCATCAGCGGCTATGCCGCCTCTGTGGGTCATGCAGGTTAGGGATTCTATCGCGGTGGCTAATAGCTTATGGCTGGGCTCACCTTGCATATGAGCAATAAGACCAAATCCGCAGTTATCACGAAATTCATCCGGTCTATAAAGGCCTACAGTCATACTTCTCACTCTCTACTGATTATCATCCAATTTTTAAACGCCCAACACACAAAGCCCCAATACTTAAAGGTTCGATACCTGAAGACTTGATGCTTAAAAGGTCGATACTTATTGCGGTGAAGCATGGGCTTTTGGCCCAGCTTGTTGGCGCGGGGCTAGCCATACTACACATTAAGTGGGAGACAAACAAATTTAAAACAGTTGAAAACTCTGTTTTAAGTCTTTAAAAAGGCTTTTCAACTGCTGTCTAGCGAATTTCTGCCTGTATGCCCGACAGGCTTCTAGCCCAGGGCTTTTGCCGCTGCAAGGCAGCGGGGAGACGCTTAATTGCAGCCAGGGCTTGCTCGCGGCTATCGTAGGGACCCACTAACACCACGTACCAAGGCTGCCCCTTGAGCGTGGTGGTTAAGTAGGTGATGGGTAACTGCCCCTGATAAGGGCTACTAAAGTCTTTGGCGCTCTGCTCTTTGCGGGTGCCCAATAACTGCAGCATATAGGCGCTGCTAGGCATATCCAATAGGCGCTGCTCTTTGGCGGCAATGGGTTTGCTAGTGGTTACGGGCCGCTGAGCAACTGCAGGCGAGGCAGGCGTGTTACTGGCTTGTGGTTTTGGCGCTGCCTGAGGAGCAACGACGGCACTCTGCTCTATTGACTGCTGCTTACTGGGCTCCGCTGCTGGCGGGCTCTTGGACGCTATTATGGGCCGTGGGCTGCGATCTATGACCTGAGCTGGCTCTGCTTCTACCGCCTCAAGTTTTGGCTCAGGCTCCGGGCTAAGCTTAGCCGCAGGCTGTTGCACCGCTACGGGCTGCTCTGGCAGTGCGGGCTCTTCACCCTGATAGAGGTAAGCTATCACTATAGCCACCGCCAATATGGCAATTGCTGCTACATGGGTAATGGGCACGGGAAAGCCGGCACCAGTGTTTGCAGCCAATTCATTGCGCATTAACAAACTAGGCACTAGCTGATGCATAGCGGCAAAATTACCCTGCGCCGCCTTATGTAAACGCTCTAGCTGATGCTCATTGAGAGGGAACTCCCCGGCATAGCCTACCGATTGCAATAACAGCTGCAGATACTCCGCACTCTCTTGCTGAGTCAAAGGCCTTAGCGCCACAGTTTTGAGAGATTGCTGCTGTAAAAACTGCTTATGCTTATTGGCGTTTTCTGTTTCACTGGCCACCAATAATAAATGTATGCCGCCCTCCGCTGCCTGGTGCATATCCAATAAAAAGCTGACCTCTGCCTGCTCTAACAATTGGATATTTTCAATAATTATTAACACCGGGTCAGGCTCTTCAGCTGAAGACACGGTAAAGTCCAACGCATTGATAAATGAGCTTAAGCTATGCTGCTGATCCAGCTTTAAACCTAACCTATCAGCCAAGGCTGCTAAAATAGCATCCTGATCCGCCAGGCCTGCAACATCGACGCGGCAGCAGTCCATCACCGCATGCAGCTGTTCATGCACTTCTTGCAGCAGTCTTTTTTTACCGCTGCCAGCATCTCCGTAAAACAATACCGGCTGCTTACTAAAACGGCCGTAGTGCACTAGTTGCTCTAGTACCTTTCTGCGCTCACCGCCTTGGTAAAAAAAATTAGCCTGAAAACCTTCAGCAAAAGGATCTGCGCCTAAGTCCAAACGATAAACATAGTGTTCGCTAAAGGTATTTACGGTTTTTTTTGGAGACAACATACGCGCCCCTACAATTATTTTTAGCCTACTTAGGCTGGCACACCTGCATTGGCCAGTACTTTTTTAACATCGTCTATAGTGATATCGCCGGTGACTATAGCCTTGCCTATGCGCTCTAATAACACTAGGCGCAGCTGGCCATCCAGCACTTTTTTATCCACCATCATTAACTCTAAAAACTGCTGCTGGCTCATTGCTGGCGGAGTTATAGGTAAATTCACTGCCCGCAGCATGCGCTCTAGGCTATCCACATCGGACTGCTGAACCCAGCCCAGCTGGGCCGACAGTTTTATTGCCAACACCATACCGGCCGCCACTGCCTCGCCGTGCAACCAATTACCATAACCCTGTGCAGTTTCTATGGCATGGCCAAAGGTGTGCCCCAGATTTAAGATAGCTCTAATACCGGACTCTTTTTCATCTTCAGCCACCACCTGCGCCTTGTTTAAGCAGGAGCGGTAAATCGCCTCAGCCAGCACTGATTCATCTCTTGCCAATAAGGCAGAGGCATTCTCATCTAACCATTGATAAAATTCAGCATCGCAAATAAGCCCGTACTTAATCACCTCTGCTATACCAGCGGACAATTCTCTATCGGGCAGCGTCATTAATGTATGGGTATCGGCAATCACACATTGGGGCTGGTGAAAAGCGCCTATCATGTTTTTACCTAAGGGGTGATTAACACCGGTTTTCCCGCCCACGGATGAATCTACCTGTGACAATAAGGTGGTGGGTATTTGTATAAAGTTCACCCCACGCTGGTAACTGGCCGCCGCATAGCCGGTCATATCGCCGACCACACCACCACCCAAAGCGATTAGCGTAGTGCTTCGATTATGCTTATCTTTAAGCAGCTGATCGTAGATGGTCGCCAGCACTGTTAGAGTTTTGTGCTGCTCGCCGTCGGGCAGTATCACCTCAGAATATTGCAGGCCCTGTAAGCTTTGACGGACTTTTGCTAAATAGAGTGGCGCCACGGTTTCATTAGTCACCACCAACACCTGCTTGCCACTAATGTGCTTTAACAACAATTCAGGCTGCTCGATTAGGCTTTTGCCTATATAGATAGGGTAGCTTCTATCGCCCAAGTCCACATGTAAGGTTTGCATTTATCAATATCTCATTCACGTTTTGAGTGTTAAATGCATTATAAAGACCATTGATAGAACTTACTATGCAGCCGGCAGAGAGAATCTTACCCGACCCTTAACCAGCAATACTGCGACTAATTTCTATAGCTACGGAACGTGGACTACGACCATCGGTATCAATAATATAATCGGCGATTTCCTCATACAGCGGGTGCCGCTCTGCCATCAAAGCTGTTAAGACGGCGCGAGGATTATCGGCTTGTAACAAAGGCCGTTTAGTATCTCTACTGGTGCGTTTAACCTGCTCGTCTATAGAGGTTTTTAAATACACCACCTGGCCCCGACTCGCTAATAGCTTACGGTTTTCAGGTTTAATAACTATGCCACCTCCAGTCGCCAACAGGATTTTATCCTGCTGACTGAGTTCATCCAGCATGGCTGACTCACGCAAGCGAAAACCCTCCTCGCCTTCCATATCAAAAATCCAGGGGATATCGACGCCACTGCGGTCTTCTATCTCCTTATCGGTATCCTTGAACTCAAGACGAAGCTCAGCCGCTAATAAGCGGCCGATGGTAGATTTGCCGGCCCCCATGGGGCCGACTAAAAAGATATTACCTAATGCTTTCATAATTTAGTCGATAAGCGTGTCGGCTAAAATACGCGGCGTGATGAAGATTAGCGTTTCGGCTTTGACTTGGCGTATGGAAGTCTGTCTGAACAAGCGACCTAAGTAGGGGATGTCGCCCAGTACGGGAACTTTACTTTCCGACTTCACATCCTCAGTACGGAATACACCACCTAAGACCACGGTTTCACCATTACCCACCAACACTTGTGTTTCCAACTGTGTCGTATCAATGGTTGGTATGGTTCCACGCCCGCCAGGCAACTGTATCAAATCCCCCAAGGAGTCTTGATTGATCACTAAGTCCATAATGATTCTATCGTCCGGGGTAATGCTGGGGGTAACTTCCAGCTTTAACACAGCTTCTTTAAACGCAATAGTTGTAGCGCCATTACCTGAGGACTGCTGATAAGGAACCTCAGTACCTGACTTGATCACAGCTAACTGCTTATCACCCGTAATCACTTTGGGTTGCGAGACTATCTCACCTCGGCCCTGTGACTCTAATGCAGACAGTTCAAATGACAGCGCCACATCAGTACCAATATACCCCAAAGAAAATGAACCTACAGGATTAGAGACACCTAAATCCACGCCTAAGGCGTCATCCCAATCTATAGTTTCGCCGTTAGCCTGCTCCACAAAGGTATTATTGCTACCACCAGCAATTAGGCGATTACCACCACTAGCGCTATTCGCCTCACTTTCATAAACGCCACCCCACTGTATACCTAACTGCTCATCAAAGTCAGAATTAGCAATCACTATTCTAGCCTCAATCAACACCTGTCGAATGGGCACATCTAATAATTTGATAACGCGACGGAAGTCTTCTAATTTTTGCGCCGTTTCTGTTACCAAGAGCGAGTTTGTTCTCTCGTCTACAATGATACTACCGCGCAGCGATAACATAGTACCAGAGCCACCAGAGTCACCTTCGTCCTCAGTGCCACCATCTTTAAATAATTCGAACAAGGCTTTAGCATCAGCGTAACGTATGCGTATATATTCTGTTTGCAGCGGCGCCAACTCTTCGACCTGTTTATTATTCTCAATTTCCTGGCGTTCACGCTCGGCTATTTCTGCCGCCGGAGCCACCATTAGAACATTTCCTACTTGGCGCTTATCCAAACCTTTCGTCTTGAGCACCAACTCTAGAGCTTGATCCCAAGGCACATTTTGCAATCGCAGAGTGATTTTGCCAGAAACCGTATCGCTAGCCACCAAGTTCAAACCAGTAAAGTCAGCAATTAATTGCAATACCGCTCTAACTTCTATGTCTTGGAAATTAAGTGATAACTTCTCACCTACATAAGCAAATTCTTTTTGGCGCTGCTCGCTTTCCGCTTTGGTTAAAGGCTTAACACTAACCACATAATCATTATCAGTTTGATAAGCAAGGTAATCGTACTCTCCTATTGCTCGTAGCGCGAAAATAGCACCGCCCTCATTGGCCGCAGCCTCCACCTGCTGTACCGGCGTTGCAAAATCACTTACGTCGTAGCGACGCTGCAATGATTCAGGAATAGAAGCGCCTTTAAAATCAATTTTAATTTTTTCGCCTTCAACAAAAACATTAATATCAGCTTTTGGGTTATCCAGAGTGATAAGCAGCTTACCTTCACCCAGTTCGCCACGTTTAAAGTCTATGCTGCGTATTTCATTACCTCTAGCCTTAGATACTTTTTGCGTAGCTGCTACCAATTTATCTTCACGGGCAGGTTTTAAATAATCCCTCGCGCCAGCATCACCCACTTCTACATAGAGGGAATTACCTTCAACGCGAGTAGTATAGGGTGCTAGCTCCACAAGATTTAAAATCATGCGGGTGCGACCAGATGACTCTAACACCACCGCACTGCTGGCATTACCAAAAGACAGGGGATGTTTTTTCTGCTTGAGCTGGCTAGATACGCCAGCAAAATCCAAGGCAATGCGAGCGGGTTTTTCTATGTTGTAACCCTTAGGTTCAGGGGGAGTACCGTCAAAATCTAACTTAACCTGAAAACGGCCGCCTTGCTTAGAGCTAAAATCTATACCTGTTAAATTAACGCTAGCCAATGACAGGCTTGAAATTAATAAACAGCTTAGCGCCAGAACAATTCTCAGCGGCCTTTGCAAGTTAGCACTGCAGCCTGATATGCCCCGCTGCAGCTGTTGTGATCGATTTGCAATATCCATTGACTTCTCCGCTCTCATTATTCTTTCACTTGTAGCTTAATGGTTCTAGGACGCTCTATCCAACCATCAACGCCATTCGGCACTATTTCAACAACCGCAACATAGTTCTCAGCTGTTTCTACAACTCGACCATGATTGCGCCCCATATAATTTCCATTCTTAACGCGATTGACACCGCCATCGCTATCTTGAATCAAAGCCCATAGCGTACCGCCCTGCTCAAGAGTACCCACCATGCTCAAGGCATCGATACCGTATTTTTCTAAATATTCTTTGGTTCTATTTTCGTCTGGCTTAACATTGCTGCTGGCCTGTAGGCGAGTAATTTCGCCCACCTCTACCGGCTTCTCAAAAGGGCTGCGCAAACCGGTAGCACTGTAGGAAAAAGCTTTATACGTTTTAAACGGCGGAATAGGTTTGATAGGGCGTTGCGGCTTGGCTTTCTCTTCCGCCATAAAATCATCTAGATCACTAAAATCTGAATTGCTGCAAGCCATTAAACTTAATACACAAACACTCAGTATTATTTTTTTTGATTGCATAAATATCCGTCTCAACATTATCACTACCCCTCATCTATTTCTATATAGCGATAAGTTTTCGCAGTGATATTCATTTCCAGCTTACCAGACCCCAGATCTTGCAAACTAAAATCATGCAAGGTGACAATACGGGGCAGACCCGCTATACCACTCACAAAAGCACCTATGTCGTGATAAGTACCAACCACGGAAATAGAGATAGGCAGCTCAATATAAAATTCTAATGTTCTCTCCGCCTGCAATTTAATAGCTTTTATTTCCAGGCCATTTTCGCGCCCTTTGTTGGTAATATCTTCCAACAACCCAGGCACCTCTGTATCACTGGGCAACTGGCTTACTAAGGCGCCAAAAGACTCTTCCATCTCCTGCATTTGACTACGGTAAGCTTCTAGATTGGTTGCCTGGCCAGCTTTACGGCTAAACTCTGTGCGCAACTCAGTTTCTTTTTGCGCGGCCCTTAGCTGCTCACTCTGTAAATCTGAAATATCCTGGGTATACCCCAAGGCAATCACGGCCGAAAAAGCAATAACCCAAACCACCGCTTTGACAATAATGGGCCAAGACCCCATATTCTCAAAGTCGAGGTCGTTAATATCGAACCCTTCTAACTCTTTAAGTGCATCCTGTAAGGTCATTTGCTGTCACCTCCGTCTACAGCTGAAGGCATGCTGATTTTAAATGACAATTTAAATGAGCTGGCCTGCTCACCATATTCAGGGCTAGCCGTTACTGCGCTTAAATTCGGGCCAGCAAACCAGTCGGAACCTTCCAGTTTTCTCATTAAGCTGGAGATACGGTTGTTTGACTCGGCATTACCATCCAAGGAAATAACAGAATCTTTCCTAGTTAAGCTTTTATAAAAAACACCATCCGGTAAGGTTCTCACCATCTCGTCAAAAATTCTGACTATGATAGGCCTATTACCTTGCAGCTCTTGAATAACCTTCATTCTATCCAGTAGCTCTTGTTTCTTTTTTTCCAGCTCGCGTATTTCTTTAACCTGATTATTCAAGTCGTTAATATTCTGCTGCAGATAAGCATTTCTAGCGTTCTGGCTTTCTATCTCACTGCGCACCTGTGTATCAGCCAGCCAAACCAGCAAACCGGCAAAAACAGCTACCGCAATAAGTACTGCGATAAATTCTTTTTGCAGTTCTTGCCGGCGCTCGTCCCGCCAAGGTAGTAAGTTAATATTCGCCATTAGTCAAAACTCCTCATTGCCAAGCCGCAGGCAATCATCAATGAAGGAGCATCATTACTTAAAGCCATTGCATCTACCGAAGGGGTTAAGGCCATATTGGCAAAGGGGTTGGCCACACTAGTAGTGGTACCTAATTTATTTTGCACCAACTCCGCCAGGCCATTCATAGAGGCCACACCGCCAGCTAAGACGATATGATCGACATCATTGTATTGGCTGGAAGAGAAGAAGAACTGCAAAGAGCGAGTCACCTGTTGCACTACAGCCTCTCTAAAAGGATCTAGTACTTCGGGTTCATAGTCGTCGGGCAAACCGCCTTGCTTCTTGGCTAGGCCCGCCTCTTCTACCGACAAGCCATAACGGCGCTGTATTTCTTCCGTTAACTGCCTGCCACCAAATAACTGTTCACGGGTGTAGACTGTCTCCCCGCCGACCAACACGCTAAGTGTGGTCATGGTAGAGCCTATATCGACGATGGCAACTGCCCCATCCTCTTCTATATCAATTTGCGGCGCGATTAAGGTGTAGGCTCGCTCAATGGCATAGGCTTCCACATCAACCACCTTGGCGGTTAACTCAGCCATTTCCAACGCATCGGCCCTTAAATCAACGTTTTCGCGCCGGCAAGCCGCCAATAGCACCTCAACCTGCTCGGGATTGCGCTCCGAGGGCCCCTGCACTTCAAAGTCTATAGCGACTTCATCCAAGGGATAAGGGATGTACTGGTCAGCCTCTAGAGTGATTTGCGACTCCATGGCATCGTCATTCAGGTCGGCGGGCATGTCTATATGCTTGGTGATAACCGCCGAACCGGCCACTGCCACCGCCACCGTCTTAAGCTTGGATTGGCTGGACCTATGTACCTTGGCCACAGCCTCAGCTACCGATTCCAGCTCGACAATATTCTTCTCCACCACCGAATTCGGGGGCAGAGAGGACACTGAATAGCTCTCGACCTTGTAGCTATCGCCACTTTTACTGAGTTCCAATAGCTTCACAGAACTGGAACTAATATCCATTCCCAGCACCGGAGTTTTCTTTTTATTTCCGAATAAACCGCTTAGCACAGCATTTTTCCTATTTGCATCCGTAACTTACAGCGAACTTTTATAGATTACATTAAATATCACGATTAACAATTACGCAAATATATATCTATAAAAAAAACGCTTATAATTTCACACTTTAGATAATATCTTTCATGTAAAGTGTATCTTTTGCCTTTAAGCCAACTGGAAAAGTATGTCTCAAATCACCAAATTTGCCAGAATTGCCTTGTGGTTAGCCTTAGCTGGCTTTGCTGGCGCCACCCTAATTATTGCTAGCGCCTTCTTATACCTCAGCCCCAACTTACCGCCAGTGGAGGCCTTGCGCGATGTAAAGCTGCAAACGCCGTTGCGCATTTATACTCAAGACCACGCCCTAATTGGCGAATTCGGTGAAAAACGTCGTACCCCAGTGGACTTTGAAGATATTCCGCCGCTACTTATTAGCGCTGTTTTAGCGGCAGAAGACGACCGATTCTACGACCATCATGGCGTAGATATCAAAGGTTTACTCAGAGCCGCTTCACAATTATTGATGACAGGCTCCATCCAAACCGGCGGCAGCACTATTACCATGCAGGTGGCAAAAAACTATTTTTTAAGCCATGAACGGACTTTTTCCCGCAAATTTAATGAAATATTCCTCGCCCTGCAAATAGAGCAGGAACTCAGCAAAGAAGAAATCTTAGAGCTATACCTCAATAAAATTTTCCTAGGCAAAAGAGCCTATGGCATAGAAGCCGCCGCGCAAGTCTACTATGGCAAAACCATTAAAGACCTAGAGCTAAACCAGCTCGCCATGCTAGCAGGGCTGCCCAAAGGCCCCTCCAGCCTTAACCCCATTGCCAACCCCAGCCGCGCCATCATACGCCGCAACTGGATACTGGGCCGCATGCTAGAACTGGGCTACATCAACAATCAGGATTATCAAATCGCCATAGCCAAACCCATTAGCGCCTCCACCCACGGCACCCAGCTAGATGTCAGCGCCGCCTATGTGGCCGAACTGGCCCACCAAGAAATGTTAAAGCGCTATGGCAGAAACGCCTATACCGAAGGCTATTCGGTATACACCACCATTAAAGCCCCTCTACAAAACAAAGCTCAACAGGCAGTGGTAGATGGCCTCTTGGCCTATGATGAACGCCACGGCTACCGCGGCCCAGAGCAGCAACTCATTCCTAAAGAGGGCGAGGACAGTCTCAGCTTATGGCAAAAAACCTTGAGCAATACACCTGCTCTAGGCGGCTTAATACCCGCTGTCATTATTCAAGTAAACGACGAAGGTTTTGATGCCCTATTAAACAGCGGCGAAACCGTTACCGTTGCATGGCAGCCGCAACTCGCTAAAACCCGCAGCTATGTCACCGTCAACAGCCGCAGCGCCCCTTATCAATCGCCACAGGATTTTCTCGCTATAGGCGACCTTATCCGCCTTAAAAAAGGCGATCACAACCTATGGCAGCTCAGCCAGCTACCCGCCGCACAGGCGGCACTGGTCTCATTAGATAGCAGCAATGGCGCCATACTCAGCTTAGTCGGGGGCTTTGACTATCAACAAAGCAAGTTCAACCGCGTTAGTCAGGCGGCGCGCCAACCCGGCTCTAACTTCAAACCCTTTATCTATACTGCGGCATTAGAAAAGGGCTACACACCCGCCACCTTGATTAACGACGCCCCCATTGTGTTTGAGGACGCCAGCCTAGAAAACACCTGGCGCCCCACCAACTCCAGCGGCAAGTTTTTAGGCCCCACCCGCCTGCGCCAGGCGCTGTATCAGTCCCGCAACCTAGTCTCCATACGTTTGCTGCGCAGCTTGGGCATCAACCACACCATAGACTATATCAGCCGCTTTGGTTTCGACACCGAGCAACTCCCCAGAGACTTATCTCTGGCCTTGGGCAGCCATTCCGTAACCCCCATGTCAATAGTGAGTGCCTACTCCGCCATTGCCAATGGCGGCTATAAGGTAAACCCCTATATAGTAGAGCGTATAGTGTCGCTAGATGGCAGCATCTTATTTGAAGCCAAACCCGACACCGTATGCACCAGCTGCGAGAAGGAGAAAAAGCCCGCCGCTACCGAAGAGCTGGCAACACTAGAAGACATATTGCAGCAGGACGCACCGCTGCCCCCTGCGCAACGTATTATAGAGCCGCGCACTGCCTATTTAATCGATAGCATGATGCGCGACGTGGTAAAAAAAGGAACAGGGAGAAAAGCACTGGCCCTGCGCCGCAACGACCTAGCAGGTAAAACCGGCACCACCAACGGCCCCACTGACGCCTGGTTTTCAGGCTACGGCGGCGGTGTAGTAACCACCGCCTGGCTGGGCTTTGATAACAACGCTCTATTGGGCAGGCGCGAATACGGCGGTTCGGCAGCGCTGCCTATATGGATAGACTTTATGTCACTAGCCCTAAAAGGGCAGCCCGAGGTCAACCCCGTACAGCCCGAAGGCATAGTCACGGTCAAGATAGACCCCGATACCGGCCTACTCGCCAAGCCCGGACAGAGCAACGCCATTTTTGAATACTTTAGGGCCGAAAATACTCCCAAACGTGGTAGCGAAGATAACTCAAGCCCCAGCGACATCTTCAACGAAGCGCTGCGTGAGGATATTTTTTAAGCGCCCTCACTGACCACGGGCGCTCTACAGCGCCTCCAAAGCCTCGGCCAATTTACTCACCCCCACCACCGTCATGCCCGCTATGGGCTGGCGGGGCATATTAGCCTTGGGCACGATGGCGCGGCGAAAGCCGTGTTTGGCCGCCTCAATAATCCGCTCCTGGCCGCTAGGCACGGGGCGTATCTCACCCGATAAACCCACCTCACCAAACACCACCAAATCTTCGGGCAGGGGCTGATCTCTAAAGCTAGAGACTATGGCCAGCAACAAGGCTAGATCGGCACTGGTTTCCAACACTTTAACGCCGCCCACCACGTTCACAAACACATCCTGATCACCCACATGCAGGCCGCCGTGCCTATGCAATACGGCCAGCAACATGGCCAAGCGGTTTTGCTCCAAGCCCACCGCCACACGGCGGGGGTTACCTAGGGAGGAATCATCTACCAAGGCCTGTATCTCTACCAGCAAAGGCCGCGTCCCCTCCCACACCACCATCACCAAGCTGCCTGAAGAAACTTCATTGGCACGCGACAAGAAAATAGCCGAAGGGTTTTTGACCTCCTTCAAACCCTGCTCGGTCATGGCAAACACGCCCAGCTCATTCACCGCACCAAAGCGGTTTTTTTGCCCGCGTAAGGTTCGAAAGCGGCTGTCTTCTGAGCCCTCCAACAAGATCGAACAATCAATCATATGCTCCAGCACTTTGGGGCCAGCTAAGCTGCCATCTTTAGTTACATGGCCCACCAATAGCAGCACCGTGCCGGTCTCTTTGGCAAAGCGAGTCAATAACGCGGCGCATTCACGCACCTGCGACACACTGCCCGGCGCCGAGCTAATGCTCTCCATGTGTACTACCTGTATGGAGTCCACCACCAACACCTTGGGCTTGTGTTGCTGCGCCTGGCTGCAGATTTGATCAATATTGGTTTCCGACAATAATTTCAGTTTATCCGTGGGCAAGCCCAACCTGTCGGCGCGCATAGCCACCTGCTGCAGCGACTCCTCCCCCGTCACATACAATACTTCTTGGGTTTGCGCCAAGTGACACAGGGTTTGCAGCAACAGCGTACTCTTGCCCGCACCGGGGTGGCCACCCAACAACACCGCCGAGCCGTGCACCAAACCGCCGCCCAACACCCGGTCAAACTCCTCGGTGCCGCTGCTAATTCTGGGCATACTCTGCAGGTCTATCTCATTAAGCGTCTGCACCTTGCCGCCAGCCGCACCGGCATAACCTTGAAAGCGAGCATCGTTAGAGGGCTTGGCCGCCGCCAAGGTAATTTCACTCAAGGTATTCCAAGCGCCACAATCATTACACTGGCCCTGCCACTTGCTGTAGTCGGAGCCGCAGTCATTGCAGACATAGGCGGTTTTTCGTTTGGCCATGGGGATAATCTCTTAAAGCGGCTAAAATTATAAATAGGGTTAGCAATAGTGAGCATGCTATCAGCGTAAAAGGACTGGTGACAACGTAAGAGTCACCGTACAATAACAAACCGTTAAGCAATCAAAAGTCGTACTACCCAGCCATGAGCAATAAAAGGCCTACATACCACACCAACTTTGATGATTTTTTGTCCTCGGGCAATCTTATGATCAGCTATAACTGGCAGCCCGCCGCCAGAACCGTGTCGGCCATCAGCGCCCTAGGTATGCAAGAGTACACCGTCAAAACCGACTTTCGCCGCGAGTTTATTCTGTACTGCCAACAACAAGAGCTGCGCAACCAGTCAGGCGACTGGGATCAACTATTTCTCAACTACGCCCAACAACGCTTACAAGCCCCCCAAGCCACAACTGCTGCCGCCACTCGCAGCGAAGCGGCAATAAAGCCCTTTTCACCCGATGAGGTGATAGGCAGCAGCAATATTATGAGCGACGATTGGCAGCCCAGCGCCAATATGTTGGAATACATTATTGCCATGGTCTGCCCCAACCTAGATTATATCAATGCCCAGCTGATCAGCTTTACCAGCCACTACCACGGTAAAAGCCACCCCAATTGGGATCAGCAGTTTAAGAAATGGATAAATCAGGGCTGGAATGTGTATCAAAATAAAAACAGCTTCAAAGAATCCAAAAACAAAGATTTTGTTGAGCAGCACACCGACACCAGCTGGAGTGATGGGCTTTAAATCATCAAGGTAACGACATGCACAATAACAACTTAGTCGAACAAGTAGGCAAACAAATTAGCAAGGGCCAGCCCGCCGCCCAAGCTAATAAACAGCAGCAAGCACCACTAAATGCAGAGCAAAAGCAAAATCTCACCAATGCGATTAACCAGCTGTTCGCCGAATTTGAGCTCACCTATCACAACCAATACCTCAAAGCCTTCTCCTCAGCCGAAAAGCTAGGCTATGCCAAAAAGCTATGGTTTGACTATTTAAAAGACTTCGCCCCCGAGCGCATATTACAAGCTTGCCGCAAAGCCACTCGCGAGTCCGAATACCTGCCCACCATACACACCGTAATCAAATACTGTGAAATGAGCAGCCAAGAACTGGGCCTGCCCGATAGCTACCAAGCCTATGTAGAAGCCTGCCAGGCCCCCTCACCCAAAACCGAATACCAGTGGTCACACCCGGCCGTGTATTGGGCCGGCAAAGCCTCAGATTGGTTTTTCCTTAGCAATAATATAGAAGCCAAGGCGCTGCCGGTGTTTAAGCGCCACTACGAAGCCCTGTGTGAGCGCATCAAAAACGGCGAAAGCCTAGCGCCACCAGAACCCTTAGCCCTGCCCAATGACAAGGCCAAGCCACTAAGTTCCGAGCAAAAACGCGAGCGCCTAGCGCAGCTGCGCAAAGACATAAAGCTTTAATATTCAACCTAACAAGCATATGCTGCTTCACTATACTAAAGTCTTATAGCTAACCCGCTTTGTAGTAACAGGAATTTCTTACCCTTTATGGACGCGACTAACACAGACAACCCTGATTTAGTTTGGGACCTAGCCAGCATCACCCATAAAAATCAGGCTATAGATTTTCTCAACCGCTTTGAAAGCTCTCTGTGCGTATTCTCCAGCGCCGTATCACAGCTATACGCCAACTATAAAATTCAGCCCATCAACAACGCCGAAAACCTCATTATACTGCCCGATCCCTACGCCTGGCACGATACCTTTCAATCGGTACCCGCCAACTGCGTCAAAGGCACCGGTTTATTTATAGTACCCGGCAAAGCCATAGGCGGCAGCGAAGAGCTATACCTCTTACAGCGCAGCCGTAAAACGGGTAAGTACAACACCATGGAGCTGGACAAAGGCATAGCCCTAGCTCGCAAAGCCTCCGGTGAAAACAGACCTTTTTTGCCCGTTATTATGAATCAAGACCTGCGCCAACTACCCAATCGCGCACCGCTACTACACCTACACCGTGTCGACACCAGCAAGCTGGAGCACCTCTCCAGTTTTCAAATTGACGATATAGCCCGCACCATAGCCACCAAAATAGATACCCACCTGCTTAAACTCAACAGCTAGCGCGACAGCTGACAGCCCGCTTTAACTCTGTTTTTTTAATAAAGAACCGCTACAATAGCCCGCATCAAAACTATAGGGCCAACCATGTCGGATCAAAACACCACCCACTTTGGTTACAAAACCGTTAATAGCGATGAAAAACAAGGCCTAGTGGCCGGTGTTTTTCATTCCGTAGCCGCCAAGTACGACCTGATGAATGACTTAATGTCGGCGGGCGTACACCGTATTTGGAAGCGTTTCACTATAGAAGTTTCAGGGGTGCGCAGCGGCCAGCAAGTACTAGATATCGCAGGTGGCACCGGCGACCTAGCCGCTAAATTCAGCCAAATAGTCGGCCCCGAAGGCCGGGTAGTATTAGCCGATATCAACGAATCCATGCTGCGCGTAGGCCGCGATAAACTCACCGACCGCGGCCTAGTGGGCAATATAGAATACGCCCAAGCCAATGCCGAAGCCCTGCCCTTTCCCGACAATACCTTTGATTGCATCACCATCGCCTTTGGCCTGCGCAACGTCACCGACAAAGACAAAGCCCTGCGCTCTATGCTGCGGGTATTAAAACCCGGCGGCCGCTTATTGGTTTTAGAGTTTTCCAAACCGCAAAACGAATTACTGAGCAAAGCCTACGACGCCTACTCTTTTAATTTATTACCGGCTATGGGCAAACTCATTACCAACGATGCCGACAGCTATCGCTACTTGGCCGAAAGCATACGCATGCACCCCGACCAAGAGACCTTAAAAGGCATGATGGAACAAGCAGGCTTTGCCCGCTGCGAGTTTCACAATATGACCGGCGGCGTAGTGGCCTTGCACAAAGGCATTAAGCCCTAATGATTAGCCCCACCCTACACACTGCGGGGCTGGCAGGTTTAGAGGCGGCGATTAATAAAGCCCTAAGCCTAGACCCCGCCAGCCAACAAAAACTCAGGCTACTTAACGGCCATGTTTTTCAATTACAACTTACCTCGCCTGAACTGAGTTTTTATTGCATACCCGGCAGTCATGGCTTGCGCCTATGCGGCTATTATGAAGACGCTGCCGACACCAAACTCAGCGGCACTGCCAGCGAATTTTTTAAGCTAGCCACCGCCAGCGACCCCGCCAATGCCCTGATTAACGGCAAGCTAGAATTACACGGCGACAGCAGCGCTTTAATCGAATTACAAAAAATTGGCCAGCAGTTAGAGCTGGATTGGGAAGCCCCCCTAGTCAATGTGTTTGGTGACGTTGCCGGCCATATGCTCGCCGACAACCTGCGCAAAGGCTTTAGCTTTGCCAGCCAGGCCTTTAAAAGCTTTAAGCGCCAAACCGAAGAATACATTAAAGAAGAAAGCGACTTATTAGCGCCGCGCTGGCAGGTAGAACAGTTTTATCGCGAAGTAGAAAACCTACAATTGCGCAGTGAAAGGCTGGCCGCACGCATTAATAAACTTACCCAACAAAAAACACAGGGCTAGCCGTGTCACGCATACAACGCATTATTAAAATTGCCAGCATCGCCCTACGCTATCGCCTAGATACTTTTTTTAAACACGACGCCATACCCGCGGCCATACGCATACCCTTATTACCGCTGCGCTTACTGCCCGCCCCCAAACAAAGCCGCGGCGAACGCTTACGCTTAGCCCTGATTGCACTAGGTCCTATTTTTATTAAGTTTGGGCAAATGCTTTCCACCCGCCGCGACTTACTGGCCGATGATTTAATTGATGAGCTGGCCAAACTACAAGATCAGGTACCGCCCTTTTCCGAGCAACAAGCCATCGCCATTATCGAGCAGGCCTTAGGCCAGCCGGTAGCCGAATTATTTGCCAGTTTTGACAGCCGCCCACTGGCTTCGGCCTCTATCGCGCAAGTGCATACCGCCACCCTACCCAGCGGCGAAGAGGTGGTTGTTAAAGTCGTGCGCCCCGGCATAGACAAAATCATCAAACAAGATACGCGGCTAATGCTGGGGCTGGCCAAGCTGATACAAAAATACTCCACCGATGGCCGCCGCTTGCGCCCGGTAGAGGTGGTAGAGGATTATCAACACACTATTTTTGACGAGCTGGATTTACAACGTGAAGCGGCCAACACCTCGCAGCTACGCCGCAACTTTTTAAACAGCGGCAAACTCTATGTGCCGGAAGTTTATTGGGATTACACCCGCAATAATATTTTAACCATGGAGCGCATACACGGCATACCGGTTACCGATGTCGCCGCCTTAAAAGCGCAAAGCACCAACTTAAAAGTATTAGCCGAACGCGGGGTAGAAATCTTTTTTACGCAAGTATTTCGCGACAGTTTTTTTCACGCCGATATGCACCCCGGCAATGTCTTTGTCTCGCGCAAGCACCCCCAGCAGCCCGAATACATAGGCATAGACTGCGCCATCATAGGCAGCCTCAACGACTTTGATCAGTATTATTTAGCCCGCAATTTACTGGCTATATTCCAGCGCGACTACCGCAGCGTCGCCAAGCTGCATGTGGAGTGTGGCTGGGTGCCACCCGAAACCCGGGTCAACGATTTTGAAGCCGCCATACGCAGTGTCTGCGAACCCATTTTTGAAAAACCCTTAGGTGAGATTTCTTTTGGTCAGGTGCTGCTTAACCTGTTTCGCACCGCCCGCCGCTTTGATATGGAGGTGCAACCGTCTTTAGTCTTGCTGCAAAAAACCATGCTCAATATAGAAGGCCTAGGCCGCGAGCTATACCCCGAACTGGATTTGTGGGCCACCGCCAAACCCTTCTTAGAGCAATGGCTAAAAGACCGCTATTCACCCGGTGGTTTATTCAAGCGCCTACGTCAGGACTGGCCAGACCTAATCGAGCAACTACCCAAGGTACCGCAAGCACTGCTTAGCGGCTTAGAACAAAGCCAACAACTCACAGAGCTATGCCAACAACAGGGTCAGCAATTAAATGCCCTGCAACTACAACTCAAACAACAGCGCCGCAACAAGCGGCTGGGCAATGCCGCACTGATACTGCTAGCTGCCGCCGCCGTTACCGCCAGCCCCAGCCTCAGCCAGCATATGCAGGCCATGCCCCCCAGCAGCTGGCTATTACTCTTTGTTGGCGCACTACTGTGGCTGCGGCACTAACGCTTCTATGCCATAATGGCGGCCATACAAGCACAGCAATAGAAACAATATGAAACCACACAACGATTTTCTTGAGGCCCTGCGCTGGGACAGCAACGGTCTGATTCCTGTAATTGCGCAAGACCACCAAAGCAACGATGTCTTAATGGTCGCCTGGATGAACCGCGAAGCACTGGCGCTCACCGTGGCCGAAAACCGCGCCGTGTACTGGTCGCGGTCACGACAAAAGCTGTGGCGCAAGGGCGAAGAATCCGGCCATGTGCAGCAGGTGCATGAAATACGGCTGGACTGCGACGAAGATGTACTCATACTGAAAATCGAACAAGTAGGCGGCATCGCCTGCCATACCGGCCGCCGCAGCTGCTTTTATCGCAAACTGATCGATGGCCAGTGGCAAAGTGTAGAAGCGGTGATCAAAGATCCCAGCGACATCTATCAATAGTCATTAAACGAGTACACTATGAGCGACATTCTTAAAGCCTTGGGGCAAGTACTAGAGCAGCGCAAAAATGCCGCCGCCGAAGACTCCTATGTGGCCAGCCTGCATCATAAAGGCCTCAACAAAATCTTAGAAAAGGTCGGCGAAGAGGCAGTTGAAGTCGTTATCGCCGCCAAAGATGCAAAAAATAGCGGCGATAATGAGAATCTGATTTATGAAACCGCCGATTTGTGGTTTCATAGCTTGGTGATGCTTTCGCACCTAGGCGAAAGCCCAGAGGCGGTGCTAGACGAGCTAGCCAGGCGCTTTGACTTGTCTGGCTTGGTAGAGAAAGCCAACCGACAACAATAATAAATCGTTTAAGGTAGTGGAGTAAGTTATGGGTATAGGCGGAATAGGTATTTGGCAATTACTGATTATCTTAGTAATTGTAATCATGTTATTTGGCACCAAGCGGCTTAAAAACCTAGGTGGCGACTTAGGCGGCGCTATCAAAGGCTTTAAAAAATCCATGCAGGCCGATGAGGAAGAGGATAAAACCTTAACCAAGGACGACAAAACTCAAGACAAAGCCGACAGCGATAAGCCCGACGCCAATAAAAGCTAGGCCCTAAACCGCTTAGCTGCCGCACTTCCAGCTTGTAGATACCCTATGTTTGACATTGGTTTTCAAGAGATACTCATGGTTTCGGTTTTGGCCCTGCTGATTATGGGGCCGGAGCGTCTACCCGGGGCTATACGCACCGGCAGCCTGTGGCTGGCCAAACTCAGGCGCAGCTTTGCTCAAATGAAAGACGAAATCGAAAAAGAAGTGGGCATCAACGCTGACGAGATACGCATGCAGCTGCATAATGAAAACGTGCTCAAAAGCATAGAGCAAAGCAAACAACAGCTTAAAGAAGGCGTAGAAGACCTCAACATCAAAGGCAATCTAGAAGAGCTAGCCAAAGCCATAGACCCAGCCTCTGATGCGACCCCGCCCGAATTCAGCCGCGCCGCTCAGCAGGCCAAAGCCGCTAGGGAGCAACTCGCCAACCAAGCCCAGCAAACAACCGAGCACGACAACAGCGAAGCCGACGGGCAAGAGCAAGCCACGGATACTCAAGCCCCGCCCGCCAGTAACAAGCCTGAATCACCATGAGCGAACTCAATGACGCCAGCCAATCACTGATAGGCCATCTCACCGAATTGCGTGATCGTTTATTGCGTTGCGTATTGGCGATTTTATTGGTTTTTATCTGCCTATTTGCTTTTGCCAACGACATCTATGCCTTTGTCTCCGAGCCTTTAAGAACCCTGTTACCGGCTGGCACCACCATGATAGCCACCGATGTAGCCTCGCCCTTTTTAACCCCTTTTAAGCTCACCCTAGTGGCCTCACTGGCGGTAGCTATGCCCTATGTGCTGTTTCAAGCTTGGGGCTTTATTGCGCCGGGCATGTATCAACATGAAAAGCGCATCGCCATACCCATGTTTATCTCCAGCGTACTGCTATTTTATGCCGGCCTGGCCTTTGCCTATTATGTGGTGTTCCCACTGGTGTTTGGCTTTTTCAGCGCCGTAGGCCCAGAGGGCGTGGCCTACACCCCCGATATCGCCCGATTTTTAGATATAGCCTTAAAACTGTTTTTTGCCTTTGGCATCGCCTTTGAGATACCTGTAGCCACCATGCTGCTAATCTGGGCCGGTGTTGCCGAGCCCCGCGCATTGGCTGAAAAACGCCCCTACGTTATCGTTGTCTGCTTTATTGTGGGCATGTTTTTAACCCCACCCGATGTTATTTCCCAGGCCCTGCTAGCCATACCTATGTGGTTGCTGTTTGAGCTGGGTTTATTTTTTGGCCGCTTTATACAAAAAGATAAAGCCGCCGCCGCAAATGGCGACCCCGTCAACGACGAGTAAGTAACAACTTAGCGATTTTATTCCAGCTTTGCGTTACAAAGTCAGTAGTTTCCGCTAGGCTATGCGCTTTTAATTTGGCGGTTATTTAAGGCCTGACAATACTGCTCTGCGCCTTGTTTCCTCCCCTTACTGGCACCCTTTGTGCAACCGGCTACCTTATGTTTGATGTAAACACCCTCTCGCAACTCAAAGATTTAAAAAAGCAAATTGAAGACGCCAAAGAGTTTGCCACTGGCATAGTCAAAGGCACCGAACGCCGCTTTGGTTTTGTGGTATTAGACGATGAGCGCGAGATTTTTCTCGCCCCCGAGGAAATGGACAAAGTATTCCCCGGCGACAAGGTCAAAATTCAAGTACACACCAGTGCCGAGGGCAAAGTCAGCGGCGAGCTGATTAAGCTCATTAACAGCCCGCTAAAAACCTTTACCGGCCGCTATGTGGTAAAAGGCAAGGGTCACTTTGTAGAGCCAGACTTACCGCGCTTTAAACGCTGGATATTTATCCCCCCTGCGGCTCGCAACAACGCCCAAAACGGTGACTATATACACTGCGCCATTAGCCGCCACGCCTACCCTGCGGCCAAGCCCCAGGCCAAAGTACTGGCAGTCATAGGCAATGATGACAGCCCCGGTATAGAGGCAGAATACAGCTTATACAAATTTCAATTAGAGCAGCCGCTACCCGCAGACTGGCAGGCTAGCCTACAAGACGTAGACCTAAGCCAACGGGTAGACCTCAGCGCGCTAAACTTCGTCACCATAGACGCCCCCAGCACCCAAGATATGGACGACGCCCTCTATATAGAAGCCAAAGAACAAGGTTGGCAATTAAGCGTGGCCATAGCCGACCCCAGCGCCTATATCAGCGAAAATTCGGTACTGGATAAAGAGGCCCAGCGCCGCGCCAGCTCAGTCTATATGCCCGGCCGCACCGTCACCATGCTGCCAGAGCAATTGTCGCTGGAGCATTGCTCACTGCACCCCGAACAAAATCGCGCAGCCTTGGTGTGCCGCATGGACATTAGCCCCGAGGGCCAAATTAGCGACTACCAAATTTTGGAAGCCAGCATCTGCTCCAAAGCGAAACTCAGCTATTACGAAGTGGCCAGCTACCTGGACGGCGAAGCCAGCGAGCACCCCCAAGCTGAATTGCTAGGCCTATTACAACAAGCCAGCAACGCGCTATTAGCGCATCGCCAACAAGCACATCTAGTAAGCAGTGGCCGCCCCGAGTTTCGCATACGCCTAAACGAGCAGGGCAAAATCGACAGCATAGAGCCCAGCACCAAAACCAGCGCTCACTTATTAGTAGAAGAGTGTATGGTTGCCGCCAATAGCTGTGCCGCCGACTTTATGGCCGAACAAGGGCTATTCCACGGCCATGTAGGCTTTAGGCCAGAGCGCTTGGAAGGAGTAAAAAAATTAATCGACGAGCAACTAGGCCTCAGTGATTTAGACCTAGCAAGCGTGGCCGGCTATCGCCAACTCAGCAATAGCATAGAGGACGACAAGCTAAGCTTTCCCGTGCGCAGCGTACTCAGCCGCATGCTAGAGCGCGGCCGCCTATACACCCGCCCCACCCCGCACTTTGGCATGGGCATGGAACGCTACACCACGTTTACCTCGCCCATCCGCAAATACAGCGACTTACTGGTGCACAGAATTATTAAAGCCAAGCTCGCTGGCAAAACCCTAGCGCTAAAAGAGCAGGACCTCAGCGCCCTGCAAGACAGCCTAGACCGCGCCAGACAGGCCCGTTGGCATATGGAGCAATGGCTCAAGTGCCAGTATCTGCACGCCTTTAAAGGCCAAGAGCTCAGCGGCAGCGTATGCCAAATCAATAGCAATGGTTTTACCGTACGCTTAGATAACACAGGCATAGAAGGCATAGTGGACACCCGCAAGCTAAAAGAAAAATACAGCTTTGACCCGCTGCGCCTGCGCTTAAGCAGCAAAGATGTGGTGATAGAGTTAGATCAGGCCGTCACCGTGACCATCGCCCAACTTGATGTTAAGCAGCGCAGCATACAGTTTGCTTTAGTGAACAAGGCTAGTGAGGCCGAAGCCAAAACCGAGCCTGAGGCTAAACCCACAGCCGATTAAAGCCAGCGCCACTTATCGCAAAGCCCAAAAAAAAACGGCCCTGTCACCACGGCCGTTTTTTTATAACTATCTATTGGGTTTAGCGACGATTAGCTAAGACCTTAGCACGTCGCTCCATACGCTTGATATGTAAGCTCAAATCCATTTTACAACGGCCACAGGCGGTAGCAAAAGCCTGCTCATGACCACAGCGCGGGCAGCTAATGCGGTCGCCAGCGGGTGCTGCGGCGGGAGTATCTGCTGGCGCAGCCGCTACTGGTTCGGGGCTGGGCGCTGGGCTTAGCTCTGGCTCAGCTGCTGCAGTTTCGGCCGCTGCTGCTTGCGGCTCAGCCGCAGCGGGTGTGGCTGTAGGCTCCGCGGGTTCATCCATACTCGCTACAATATCGGTAAATACTGGTTGTGGCTTAGCAGGTGCAGGCTCAGCAGCCGGCTCAGCTTTGGCGGCGGTGGCTTTGATCACCGCATGGGCCCCCAGCTGCTGCAAACGGGTACTTAAACGCACGGCTTGTTTTTTATCCAAACCCCGTTTCAAAGCTACCGGCTTACCGCCAAATAATTTATCTACCTGTGGCGCACTCAGTTTAAAAGCCGCCCCCACATTAGCCTTAACCTCGTCCAAAGACTCACTATTGAGTAATTTACCGGTAAGAACAACGCTGTATGTTTCTGACATTTCTGGCCCTATTTAAATAGTGGTACGCAAGATGACGATCGTAAAGGCTGATGTTGCTTGGTTCGCCTGAGCAAGCTCTTACATTACCCTTGTTATTATTCGTTTTTATAGTGGTAGTAAAATATTGTGATCACGAAATAATACCGACCATGAAAAAATTCGCAAGCACCATGTGCAGCAAGTTTCGCATTAAAGGATGCTGACTATGGCGGGCTTGGCCGATGAGAAAATAGACTAGTAGGGGAATTTAGTGGCGTAATAAAGGGGAATGTAAATAGTGCTTGGAAAGCAATATCAGCTGTTGCTGCTCATATTGCTGTTTAACGCTGGCCACCACCGCTATCATTTCGCGCACATCCATGGCCCGTAAGTATTCGCTAATATCTACGCGGCTGGCCGCGGCGAGACTGGCGTCACTGTGCTGTAATATCGCCAGCACTAGCTGATCCGACTCATCCAGCACCGCATCGGCATCAAAAATCAGCCGTGTAAATAGATCGACTATAGCCATCTCACTGATGGAGTCGCTGTCTTCGCCTTGTGTAACCATACATACCCCGTGCCTGCTGCCTTACGACTCTTTCCTAAGCCCTCACAACAACAGCGGAGAAATAGGAACTTGACCCTAAGTATGGCCAAAATTTTGCTTTTTGCACAAAAATTAGCCTCCATTTTGTGATGATGTAGGTATTTTGACACGTCCCAAGCTACCGCTTTAGTCATCTGCATGATCAGGGTGCGGGCAAAGGGAACCACATCGCAAATATTGCCCTTGCCGGCAATGTCATTTAGCAGCCGCTCAAAGCCCAAGCCAAAACCGGCATGGGGCAGGCTGCCGTAGCGCCGTAAATCTCTATCCCCCCCTAACTGGCCACTTAGACCCAGTTCCGCCATGCGCTCACCCAATACTTCCAGCCGCTGCTCGCGCTGGCTGCCGCCTATAATTTCACCTATGCCCACTGCCAGCACATACTTGGCCGCAACGGTATTGCCCAGGCAGCTCGTCGGCCGCTAAAACGGCTTTTACGCTCTATGCTTTTTTGTTCGTGCATCTCTTAGCCTATAATGGTTCAATAAATCCAGCTAGCAGTATGTTATAGCGTACGTCCAGGCACCATATAGCCCATGCTATCGCAGATATAGTTACACTCTGATACAGGTACCCAATAATAATGAAAAAGATTTTAATTGTTGAAGACAGCTCAACGGTTACCAAAATATTACGCCATTTGGTTAACCAGCAGCCTGACATCGAAGCCTACTTTGCCGGCAGCCTGGCCGAAAGCGAGGAAGTCTACCAAGCTCATAAAGATGAAATTTTTGTCGCCATCGTCGATCTTAATTTACCAGACGCCCCCAATGGCGAAAGCGTTGACCATTTTTTAGCGAAAAAAATTCCCGTCATAGTGTTAACCGCCAACTACAAAGAAGAAACCCGCAGCGCTCTGCTGGACAAAGGCATAGTCGACTATGTCATAAAAGAGAGCCGTTACTCCTATAATTATGTTTTTAAACTAGTACGCCGACTCGACAAAAACCAACACATTAAAGTTTTGATCGCCGAGGATTCCAGGCCTACACGCGCCTTTATACGGTTACTCTTGCAAAAGCATTTATATCAAGTTTTAGAAGCCAACAATGGCCTGGAAGCTCTAGACGTATTAAAAGATAACCCCGACGTTAAACTGTTGATTACCGATTATCACATGCCTGAAATGGACGGCTTTGCGCTGGTCAAAGCCATACGCCAAAACGTCGACAAGTCTGACTTAATTATCATCGGCCTATCAGGAGAGGGTGAAAGCTCACTATCCGCTAAGTTTATTAAAAATGGCGCCAATGATTTTTTGCAAAAGCCTTTTTTTCACGAAGAGTTCCACTGTCGCATTATGCACAATATAGAAAGCCTGGAACTTATCGAACAAATCCAAGATGCCGCCAACCGCGACTACCTCACCAACTTACATAACCGCCGCTATTTTTTCAGCAAGGGCGGAGCACAATATCAGCTGGCAGTAAAAAATGGCTCACCCATCGCTGTCGCTATTTTTGACGTAGACAAATTTAAAAAAATTAATGACACCTACGGCCACAAAATAGGTGATGATGTATTGCGCTTTTTGGCAGAAGAAATACAGCATAATCTACTGCATTTTTTAGTTGCCAGAATGGGCGGCGAACAATTTTGCGCCATCTTCCCCAACCTAAAAAATGAGCAAGCTGTCACCTTAATGGACAGGTTAAGAAGTGTAATTAGTAACACCAGCATACCCATAGATCATGAAGATCAAGATTTAGATATTACTATTAGTGTAGGCGTGACCAACTATGTGCACGACAGCCTGGAGCAGCAAATCAACTATGCTAGCGAGCTTTTATTTCGTGCCAAAGACGCCGGCAGAAACATTGTCATAGGCGACGATGACGATTAAGCCAGCAATTATTATTGAAACAATTGTTTAAAGTCTTGTTTCATACTAATGCTTAACCAGTGTTTATCCGCAGCCATTTTATGGCTGCTTTCCGCACCATCACTATAAGCATACTCACGAGCGGCATCATCATGTTTCACCAACATTAACAACGTTTTATAGCGATTGCCTGCCGCATAGTTCAACATAGCAATATCACTATCGTCATTACCCACCGCAATAATGGGGCGTCGTCCTATATGGCGCTCTATATTCACCGGTTTGCCCTCATCATTATTAATGGGAGCAACAAATTCATTGCCTCTTATTAACTCGCCGCTGCTTTGCCGCCACATCAGCATAGCGCTAGAGCCTATAACATTTGCTATAGGCACATTAAACAACTCTAGCGATAAGGCACGCACAAAACGACTATCACTGCTATCAACGATATAAACCTGGAAATCATAAGCCTGTAAGTAAGCAATTAGCTCCCGCATAGGTTGATAGGCTAGCTGCAAATAGCTTTTTTTATAATCTGGATGCTGTGCCTGTTTTAAAAATTGACGCACAAAAAAATCATAGTTTTGCTGCGGCTGGCCTTCATGTGCTTTTAATAACATGAGGTATAGCGTGGAATAGTTAAGCTTTTGTAAATACCCCTCATCACCTCTAGCTACTGATTTCCAGGGCTGCTTGGCTTTTAAGGAGGGCTGCCGTTTTAGCTGCTTCAACAATTCTTTGTGGATAAAGGCCATCATAGGTTTTTGTGGGCGCTCCACCCACAGGGTGCCATCCAAATCAAATACTGCAACTCTATCGGCCACTGGCACATAAGCCTTGCTATCCTCATTGGCCGATTGCTGTACAAAATTGACTATGGCTTGTTGATTTGCACCAGCCTGCCAACTTGCCAATATATTTTCTAGCTTATTATTAGCAACCGCTGCTGCCGTTTGCGGTATTAACATGGGCTTAGGCTGGCTGAGCACAGTTCTATCGCTGCGCTGTTGCTGGGCGCCGGGCTTAATTGCAGGAGCGCAAGCCGCCAAGGCAGCTGCACATAAAGCGATCATTATCCATTTATTTATATGGAATGCTTTCTTAATCGTCTGCCGTTTCAATCTTGACCGCCTTATTAATATATCGTTTACTGATTTAACCCACCCTAGTGTAGCAATTGCAGGCAGATAAACCGCTGATGATACCATCACTTTCCACAACAGAATTTAGCCAACGTTTAGTGGCTCATCGCGGCTGGCCGCAGCGCTACCCAGAAAACAGCTACGCCGGTATTAAAGCGGCATTAGAGCTGGGTTTGCAACATATAGAAATCGATATACAGCTCACCGCTGATCATGTACCGGTATTGTGCCACGACCACCATTTAATGCGCTTATGCGGGCAAGATAGCGATATACGCCACTGCAGTTTAGCGCAGGCGCAAGGTTTTAGTTTTCATGAGCCGCAACGCCTGCAGCAACAACACTACCCCAGCCCATTACTCACCCTGGCTGGTTGCGCCGAATTAATCGCGCAATACCCGCAAGCCAGTTTGTATGTAGAAATAAAACGCAAAAGCCTTTATCACTTTGGCCGCAGTACGGTATTAGCAGCTGTCGCCCAAGCTTTAAGCCCTATCGCCAAGCAATGCAGTTTAATTAGTTTTGATATAGATGTATTACAACTGGCCCAAGAGCAAAGCCTGGGGTTTCCCGTAATCCCCGTACTGCTCAATACCCAGCAGTGGCACCATGAGCAAATAAAACGCCTGCAGCCCCCCTGTGTGTTTTGTGATTTCGATGATTTGCTGCCACAACAAAATCTACAGGCCATACCTTACCCGGCCGTGGTATACGAAGTTGCCGACTATCAGCAAGCTATCGCTTTACTGGCCAGAGGCGCACTGCGCATAGAAAGTTTTTGTTGCGGTGAATTAATCGCAGCCCATGCGGCAGCAAGCTAGTGCTGCAGCTGTTGCATTAAAGCCGTAGACCATTGCCTATAACGCTGCCGCAGTGGGTGATTATCCTGCGGCTGAAACACCCGTTCAATAATGCAGGGCCAATGTGCGGGCCGGCCAGCTAATAAATATGCCGCCCCTCTAGCGCTGGCTTCCACTACCGAGCTGCGCTCTACCCTCAGCCCGCTCAAATCGCTCAAACGTTGGCACAGTGCGTCGCTATGGCTAAGGCCACCGCTAACCGCCACATATTGCAAAGCCGGTTTTTCCCGCAACATGCACTCTAAGTTGCGCTGCAATAAAAACACAATACTTTCGGCTACGGCCGCTACACGCAGACTGTGATTGGCCAGCTCATGGCCAATAAACCTTGGCGCTATGCCACTGCGCCAATCGGGGGAGCCCAAACCACTCACCGTATTAATAAATAAGGGCAGGGTTTGGGCCAAGGCATCAGCTTGCTTATCGGCTAAATGCAGGCAGGCATCCAGAGGTAGAGCGTCATCTTTTAGCTCTCCCTGTTTGGCAATATATTGCAGGGCCACCCCGGCGCCATTCACTGTCCCCTCTAAACAATAAACCGGTAACTCAGCCCAGTGCACTATGCTATTGAGCAGGCCATTGCGACATTGGGGAGTGGCCACCGGGCTTAATAAAAAAGCCCCTGTGCCCATATTGATACTCACTTGTTGTGCTTGCAGCTCGCCCTGAGCAAAAGCCGCCGCGCATTGATCGCCCGTTAATAAACGCATAGGCAAACTAATATCGTCCAACTCTAACTGCCCTATTATGGCATCGCTGGCGACCAGGCTGGGCAAGTAGCAACGATCCAAGCCCCACAGCCCTAACATCTGCGGGCACCACTGGCCCTTAGCCACATCGACTAATAAAGTGCGGCTAGCATTACCCCTATCTACCAGTATGGGCTTGTTGGCTAATAAGCTATGCGCCAAATAACAGGCCAGTGGCGCTAAGATTAATTGCTGTTGCTGCGCTGCTTTTTTTACCGCGTCATTATGCTGCAGCAACCAACACATTTTACTGGCAGAAAAATGTGCATTGGCCATTAAGCCAGTGTGCTGATAAATAAGTTGTATATCATCTGCGCTGCTGGGTAGGTGCTCGGCAGCGCGGGTATCTTGCCAGCTCAACACCGGGCTAAGCAGCTCTTCAGTTACCGGATTAAAAGCCACTAAACTGGAGCGCTGGGTTACCAAACCACAGGCGCTTAAGGCTGCGCGCTGCGGCCAGGTTAATTGCGCCACCGCGGCATTGGCACAGCTGCGCAAGCTGGCTACCAACTGTGCTGCATCCTGCTCTACTCGCTCGCCCTGTCGGTGCTCAGCTACAGCTAACTGGCTTTGCGCCAAACACTGGCCCAGGCTATCAAATACCATGGCACGGCTGGAGCTGCCGCCCTGATCCAAACATAAATACAATGCATCGTTCATGGTTTTACTATAGCCATCAATTACTAGAGAGGAAAATCGCCGCACAATGTTATAAGCTTGGCTAGCAATCAATTTTCACACAAGAGGTTAAAATGGACTGTTTATTTTGTGCCATTAACAATAAAACCATACCCGCCGAAATAGTTTACGAAGATGAGCTGGTCACGGTCTTTAAAGATATACAGCCGCAAGCGCCCCTGCATATGCTCACCATACCCAAAAAACATATCAGTACCATTAATGATATAGGCGAGGAAGATAAAGACTTGCTAGGACATATGATTTATACCGCCAAAACTATTGCCGCCCAACAAGGTTATGCCGAAGACGGTTACAGGTTGGCGATGAACTGCAATGAGCAAGGTGGCCAAACCGTCTACCACATACACCTGCACATGCTAGCTGGCCGCCAAATGACTTGGCCGCCCGGTTAATCTTGTTGTTACACAATGCTGCCCTATAACAATATAGTCGTGCTAACCGGCGCGGGCATTTCAGCCGAGTCGGGTATACGCACCTTTAGAGCCGCCGACGGCCTGTGGGAGGATCACCGCGTAGAAGATGTGGCCACCCCCGAGGCTTTTATCCGCGACCCCGAGTTGGTACACCGTTTTTACAATCAACGGCGTCAGCATTTGCTGGGCGACATCAGCGCCAATGCCGGTCATATCGCCTTAGCTAGATTGGAGCAGGGTTTGCTACAGCGAGGCGGCGAGTTTTTACTCATCACCCAAAATATTGATAACCTGCACGAACAGGCTGGTAGCAAAAACCTGCGCCATATGCACGGCGAATTATTAAAAATGCGCTGCCAACACAGCCAGCAAATTTTTGATTGGCTGGAGGATAGCCACCCACAGCTAGCCTGCCCCTGCTGCCAAACCCTAGGCGCATTAAGGCCTCATGTGGTGTGGTTTGGCGAAATGCCTTTATATATGCAGGAAATAGAGCAAGCGCTTAGCCGCTGTGATTTGTTTATCTCTATAGGTACTTCGGGCAATGTCTATCCGGCGGCGGGATTTTTTCAAACCGCAAAACACTACGGCGCCCACACGGTAGAGCTAAATTTGGAGCCCTCGCAGGCGGGCAGCTATTTTGATGAGCAGCAATACGGCCCCGCCACCGAGTTATTACCTAAGTATGTACAGGCCTTGCTGAACCACCCAACTGCTGACGATGAGCAGACATAATACTGCTTATCGCCTGGTTAAAAATCCCCACCCAATACTCGCTTAATTGCTTGCCGGCACAATCATTAATCGTTTTTACCGCGCGTATAATAGGCCGCTTTTGTTCGCTGCTGTAGGCACGCTGATGAGTGAGCGCGTCAAAGGTATCGGCTATGGCAAGTATTTTGGCACCGTCGCATATCTTCTCTTCGCGCAAGCCATTGGGATAGCCAGTGCCATCTACCGCCTCGTGATGCTGCGCCACCATGGTTTTGGCGGCCTGCCAGCGAGGCATGTTTTTTAATAATTGCATGCTGCTTTGTACATGTGCGCGCAGTAAAGCAATCTCGTCGTTTTCTAAGCGTTGCTCTTTATGCAGTAACTCGACAGGTATAGCCGCCATACCAAAATCATGTACATACACCGCCACCGCTAGGCTCATAGCATCTACCGGTTGGCCAGCTAGATGATTTAAGCTCAGCGCCATGGTTAAAATTCTATCACTGCGCCCAGCCCAAAATTTTGAACGCGCCTCTACCGGCATCATTAAAGCGCGGTAAAAAGCTAATTCTTCTTGCTCGCTAAAAGCATAGGCTGATAAAAAATCATCAGTATCACTATCAGTATTACCATCGCTTAACTGTGCCACTGCTGGGTCTAACAGGCGTATGGTTTTGGCAATCAGTTGTTCTCGCTCGCTATGGCTGCTGTCTTTTAGGCGCTCAATATTAGCGGTAATTTGGCTGATAAAATCCATATCGTAGGCGACTGAGCCATCACGCTGATAATCCTCCACAAAGGTTTTGGCATCATCTAGTAACAACAGCATTAGGTCGCCCAGCAAAGGGCTATAGGCCATGCGTTGCTGTCTGACTTGCAGCAGTAAATCATCCAGCGCGGATAACAAGGGCATTAAAGGGGTAAAAGCCACTATACCTAAATCACTTTTAATATTATGCACGGCACGGTATAGCTGCTGTATCAGTTCAGGCTTATGGGGCTGGCTATCGAGCTGCAATAGGGCTTGCTCACTGCTTTGATAGTGTATGGCGATGGCATCGACTAACTGCTGGGTCAGTGTGGGCTCTAAAATATCAGACTCAAATAAAACCATAGTGTTGTTCCAGCGCAGCGCTCAGCGTCACGCAGTTTTATTTACTAAGTTGCTGCTTACTAAGTTGCCAGTCACAGTTATGCATCTAAATCGGGTATTAGGCGGCAGCGCAAGCGCGTAATCAAATCTTTTAGCCTGAGCTTTTCTCGCTTTAAGCGCTGCAGTTTAAGCTGGTCGGCGTAGACACTGGCATGCAATTTTTCTATCTCTTCATCTAATGTTTGGTGTTGGCTTTGTAAGTCCAACAGCTCTAGTGTTAAATCACAGCTGTTATTATCGCTCATAAAGTTAATGCTCTGGCTAAGACTTTAGCCGCTAATCATATTGTCGACAAAACGTTTAATGCTTTGCTGGCCAGCTAGGTCCATGGTGGTAAATTCTAAGCTACAACGAAAACCCTGGCCCACGGATTCGCAATGTAATACCCGTGCATATATTTCACTGGTATCCGTCGCCAATAAGTTAAGCGACACTTCTAGTTTTATTTCCGAAAAATGCTCCAAGGGCACTGGGCTTAATATCAAAAAACCGTGGTAGCCTATATCGATAACCTCGGCCTTGCAGTGTTGGCTTTTTACCTGCTTGCCTTTTACTACCTGAAAATAACAGGGCATGCTAACCGCAACTCTGGGGCTTTTACGAATTTCACGCCTGGGCACAGTCATGGTCCGTGGCTGGGTGGTGCCTAATAGCTCATACAACAGCACCGGTTTACGCCGCCCTTTTACCTGTACGCTATTCGATTGCCCCACCAAGGTGTAACTCTGTGCCAGTTTAAAAGTGGCCTCGCTCATGAGTATTTGGCCGCGCAGGCTTTGCGCCTCTATACGCGAAACTAAATCCACCGCATCGCCTATGACGGTATGCTGCTCCCCACCCAGCTCGCCAGCCAGTACCGTGCCGGTGTTAATGCCTATACCCATATAGAGTTCGGGGAAGCCCAACTCTTTATTTTGTTGATTGTAATCATTCATGGCGTGCTGCATGGCAATAGCGCAGGCCAGTGCGCACTCCACATCATTGCTCTTGCTTTGGCTAAGCCCAAACAGCACTCGCATGGCGTCACCCATGGGTCTATCGATATAACCACCGTAACGCTGTACCACGCCAGCCATTAGGCTGTAGAAGCGGTTGAGCAGGTTCATTAGCATTTTTGCGGAATAGGTTTCAGCCAAGGTGTGAAAGCCGCGTATATCTGCCAGTAATAGGGTTACGGTACGTGACTCGGCACTAGCTTCAGGCTCTTGCTCTGAATCAGCTGGTTTGCTGGCGGCTAGGCTGGCATTAAGCCAGGGGCTATCGGCCAATACGGCGGCTATGCGCTGTTGTAGCTGCTGATGCGCTGCGCTGCGCTCAAACTGGGTAGGTAAGTAGGATTCAACAACGGTTGATATCTTAGCAGCCAGGGCTTGATGCTCACTGATAGGCTGGTTCATTGATTGTTACCTTAAGGGGTTTTAGCTATCCCTAAAGTAAAGCCTAATAGCGTCGATTAAACCACTTTTTTAGCGACCTATTTACCCACTGCTGCGGCCTAGCTGTAATGAATAACACTTTAAATTCAAATAGTTATAAAAACTACAGCCAGCCTTAATGCAAACAGCATTTAGCAAATACGGCGCCGCTGCCACAGGGGCAAAGCTCATCGCGCGCCACCGGCTCTAGTGCTAAAAATAGCTGGTCGGCATCATGGCTGGCCTTAAAAGTCTGCCACTGCATACGCACATCAGCATAAACCGAGAGCACTTCGTCAAACCATTGATAGGCCTCTTGCAATTGCTGTTTTTCAGCCTTGTCGCCAGCAGTATGGCTATGATCAAAGCCCTCATCAAACTGTAGTTGCTCATTGGCCAATACATCGGTAAAGGCGCTGGCTAAATTTAAGGCAGCGGTTACGGCGTCATCTATGGCCTCGCTATCTATATCCATCAGTGCCAGCTCCCATAACTCCTCTAAATATTGATGCGCCAGTAAAAAGCCTTCGCACCACTGACCCAGCTGGCGCCGCTGATCTATACCCGTGGGGCAGAAAAAGGGCAGCAACTGGCCCTGCTCCAGGCCTTGTTCTAACGCCGCCATATCCTCAACCAATAGCGCTAAAAAGCGCTTGGCCTCGGCCTCGGTATCAAATTGCGGCTCGTCATCCAGCCAAATGAGCTCAAACCACTCAGAGGGTTTAACCGGCTCGGGTGAACAGGCAATGGCAAATAAAAAACCTTGTAAACGCTGGTAATCCAACACAGCATCACCTAGACGGTGTAAAAAATTTTGTAACTCTTTGTCGTTAGCTGACAGGGTAATCATAAAACTCGCTTCTAAATTAGGCTTTGTTTAGCAAACCCGCGAACAATTCGGGCTGAGAACTCAACACACGCTCCACCGTATCAACGATGGTTTGCGTTTGCCTATCAATTTCTATATTCACTTTATCGCCTATGTGCTTGTCGCCATGGGTGGTAACTCTTAATGTTTCCGGTATATAACACACGGTAAAACTATGTTGGGCTCTATCCACTTTCGCCACCGTTAAGCTGCAGCCATTGATGGCAATAAAACCCTTTTCAAAAACATATTTCATTAGCGGCGCCGGTAGCTGGTAAGTCACAAAACGATTGTTTTCCGGCTCCTCTATAGCCACTACCAAGGCCGTGCTATCTATATGGCCAGACAGTATATGGCCACCTACTTCTACCCCCTGCTTAGCTGAGCGCTCTATATTAACGCTATGGCCTATACATAAATCAGCCAAGGTGGTGACATCCAAAGTCTGCTGCATAATATCAAAACGGACTTGCTCACCCTCTATGTGGGTAACGCTTAAACACACGCCATCGACAGCAACGCTGGCGCCTATTAATAAATCCTCCAGCAACTCGCTGTTAAGTTGCACGGTAACACTGATTAAACCCGGTAACCGCTGTAACTGGGTAACGGTAAACGCCCCCTGCACTATTCCTGTATACATATAACCTCTGTGTTCTCTTTGCTGCACACTGGCTACAGCTTGCTAGCTACCGCCTTGGCAAAAAAGTTTTGGTACTATTTCACAAACACCCTCAGGATTGCATTATCCGCCAGCATTTTCGATTATCATAGCGCCAGGTTAGGATAACCATTCAACATTAGGGAAGTTTAGCCCCAACAGATTGCAGTCGTTGCACCCATATTTTCTATGTATGAACTAAGCTTCTCTACTCACCCCGTGGCCTTGCTGGCCCAAGTCGCGCTAGTGGCGCAAGCCTCCATCGTTTGTTTGCTGGTATTGGTAAATTTGCCCCCTCAAACCATCATAGGCTTATTGGGTCGAGTGTCTATTGTATGCGTATGGCTGGCGGTTACCATTAATCTTTTTATCGATTTGCCCGATAACCTCGACCTGTGGCTCAATAGTTTTGCGCTGTTTTTAATCGTGGCCCACATCAGCAAGTGCTTGTGGCTAACGCCAGCAATTAAACGCCATTCATCACAGCCCATTAAAAGCTATGCCTTGGTTTTATTATTTGGGGTGTTACATCACGAGCCATGGCAAATGCAGCATGAATATGAGTAACAGGGGTATTAATAGCAGTGTTTTTTGCGGTGACGGGGCCAAGCAACGCTGCGAAAGGGGCGTTGTACGCGGCTTTAAAGCCTATTAACTATGGTGAACGGTGTGAATTTAGGCGGTGTAGCTAGCCAATAAACACAAACCAATCACTAAAGCTAACAGGCCCGGTAATATCGAATCCTGCGACACGTATACTCCAAAACATAACAAAATATCGTGGATATTGTGCATGCAAAGCGGCCCAACCCTGCCGCTCTAATCAACAGTATATGCACTAAATTGTGATACGCCAGCCGTAATAATGGCGCTAAGCACTCGCGTAAAATAGATTTTTGCATAAACTACTTTACTACTGACCCAGCAGCTTTACTTGTGGTCGCAAAAAGCATACATTTTAGCGGGTATAAAGCACCATCATTTACGCAGCCCAGGCGTGATAGCTAAGCAGTATCGCTGCCACAATAACGAGATAGACAACGAAAGGAACCGATATGAAAACCTTGAAATTAGCCACCCTAGGCCTTGCAGCTAGCGTTTTACTCACCGCCTGTGGCGGTACCCCCAGCAAAGAAGATTTAGCCCAAGCCGACCCTTACCCAGAGTGGTTTTATAATCCCACGGTTGAAAACGGCATCGCTGCCGCTAGCTGTGTACCCATTCCTGGCAGCAATGTATCGGTAGCACAAAAACAAGCCACTGCTAATGGCCGCGCTAACCTAGCCTTCCAAATTGATACCAAAGTTAAGGCCATGGATAAAACCTATGACCGCGTCACCACCACTAACGCGGGCTCGTCCACAGGCGGTACTTTTGAGAGTGTCTCTAAGCAAGTCACCCAACAAAGCCTCTCAGGCTCAAGAGCGATTAAATTTGAACGGGTATTAGACGATGGCAAAAAAATGATGTGTGCCTTAGTCGCCCTAACCCCCGAAGCCACCAACCAACTATTTAAAAACCTAGTGAAATCAGCCGAGGTTAACCTATCACCCGATCACGAGTCGGTATTAAAAGAGCAATTTATGGCTTACAAGGCTCAACAAGAGCTAGATCAAGAATTGATGAAGTAAACACTAGCAATTTTAACCATTAGGCAGCTTAGGCTGCCTTTTTTATATCAAAAAATTAACCCGCCAGTTTTTTATAAAGCTCAAGCATAAAAATCAACCACAACACTAGCGCCGCAATTAAACGATAGGGCTTAGGCTTAGCGGCCTCAGCTTGCGGCGCATCGGGCTGGGAGCGCTTAATATTATTAGAGCCACAGGCAGGGCAAGCTCCGCTGTTAAAGGTTTTACCTTTATAACTACAGTCTGCGCATTGATAAAGCATAAAAAAACCCCGTTGTTCGATTGCCTAATAGCATAGCGCAAAACAACGGGGTTTTAATTTTTCTGTTTGGCTATTAAATCTCGGCCAAATCACCTTTATTTTCTAACCAGACCTTTCTATCGCCGCTGCGTTTTTTAGCCAGCAACATATCCATCATTTGGTTGGTGTCGTCACCGGCATCCAAGGTTAGCCTTACCAGGCGACGGGTGTCGGCATCCATAACGGTTTCGCGCAATTGCAAGGGGTTCATCTCACCCAAGCCTTTAAAGCGCTGCACACCTATCTTGCCGCGTTTTTTCTCGGCCTCTATGCGATCCAGCACGCCTTGCTTTTCGGCTTCGTCTAGGGCGTAAAATACTTCTTTGCCCACATCGATTCTATACAGCGGAGGCATGGCCACATACACATGGCCCGCCGTTACCAAGGGGCGGAAGTGGCGTAAAAACAAGGCGCAAATCAACGTAGCGATGTGCAAACCATCGGAGTCCGCATCCGCCAATATACAAATTTTATGGTAGCGCAGGCCGCTTAAATCATCAGAGGCGGGATCTACCCCTATGGCCACGGCGATGTTGTGCACTTCCTCGGAAGCCAGTATCTCTTGCGAATCCACTTCCCAGGTATTTAAGATTTTTCCGCGCAGCGGCAGTATGGCTTGAAACTGTCTATCGCGCGCCTGCTTGGCAGAGCCGCCCGCCGAATCACCCTCTACTAAAAATAACTCGCCGCGCTCAGGTTCGCCGCCGGAACAGTCTGCCAACTTACCGGGCAGCGCCGGGCCGCTGGTAACTTTTTTACGAGCGACTTTTTTCGATTTTTTCATCCGCGACTGGGCATTGTTAATACACATGTCGGCAATTTTTTCGGCTTCTTCGGTGTGATGATTTAGCCATAAGCTAAAGGCATCTTTGGCCACACCAGAAACAAAGGCCGCCGCTTCGCGCGAGCTTAACCGCTCTTTGGTTTGGCCAGAAAACTGCGGGTCAGCCAATTTGGACGACAGTATATAACTACACTTATCCCAAATATCGTCAGGTGCTAACTTCACGCCGCGGGGCAATAAGTTTCTAAACTCACAAAACTCACGCAGCGCCTCTAATAAACCGGTGCGCAGGCCATTTACATGGGTGCCGCCCTGAGCGGTGGGAATAAGGTTTACATAGGACTCGGTAACTAGCTCGCCGCCCTCGGGCAGCCATTGCACCGCCCAATCCACCGCCTCGGTAGAGCCGCTAAAGCTGCCTATAAAAGGGTCGGCGGGTAAGGTTTCCCAGCCTTGGGTATTGGATAGCAAATAATCTTTTAAGCCATCTTCATAATACCAAGCTTCTTTTTCACCGCTGGCTTCGTCTAAAAAATTAACCTGTAGGCCGGGGCATAATACCGCCTTGGCTCTTAATACATGTTTTAAACGCAGTATGGAAAACTTAGCCGAATCAAAGTAACTGCCATCGGGCATAAAACGTATGCTGGTGCCGGTATTGCGTTTGCCGCAGCTGTCTATCACTTTTAAGTCGCTGCTTTTTTCGCCATTGGCAAAAGCAATGTGGTAGACCTGACCATCGCGACGTATGGTGACATCCAAGGTTTTCGACAGGGCGTTAACCACTGACACCCCCACCCCGTGCAAACCACCAGAGAACTGGTAATTGTCATTGCTAAATTTACCACCGGCGTGCAAGGTGCACAGTATTACCTCTACCCCTGGCAGGCCTTGCTCGGGATGTATATCTACTGGCATGCCGCGGCCATCGTCGGTACAAGTGAGTGAGCCGTCTTTGTGTACGATCACATCTATTTTGCTAGCGTGACCGGCTAGGGCTTCATCGACACTGTTATCGATAACCTCTTGCGCCACGTGGTTGGGGCGGGTGGTATCGGTGTACATGCCCGGGCGTTTACGCACGGGGTCTAGGCCTGTTAAGACCTCTATGGATTTTGCGTTGTATTCACTCATATTTTATCTGTCGTCGCTAAACGGTGGGCTTAGTGGCCATCAGTTAATTCTAAAAATTCCAGCACCGCGGGTAAATGTTGTTCAAAGTTTTCGAAGCGGTGGTTGCCGCCCTCTTCTATATGCTGCGGGCTTTTACTGTAATATTTTTTGGCCCAGCGATAATTCAATGTTTCATCGCCGGTTTGCAACATCAGCCAATAATTTTCGGGGTATTGCATGCGCTCGCATTCAATTTCAACTAACTCTTGTAAGTGATCTTGAGTTAGTAAAAATTTTTCACCGGTATGAAAGTTGGTATTTTCACCCAGCAGCACCGGCATGAGTTTAGAAGGCTTAACCGCTGGGTTTACCAGCACGGCTTTAAGTTGATACAACTCACCTACCATGGTGGCCATAAAACCGCCTAGGGAGCTGCCTATCATGCCAATTTTTTCACGCCCCTGAGCCAGCTCGGACTCTATAATTTCTTTAATGGCGTTAAAAGCTGCCGCGGGGTAATTGGGAAAGCTGGGAGCTAAGTAATCCATATGAGGGCAATGCTGCTTAACGAACTCACCTACGGCAAGCGCTTTTTCTGACTGACCTGAACTACTAAAACCGTGTATATACAGTAACAAGGGGCGCATACATCGAGCCTGTTTAATTTTTAACCAAAGCTATTATCTAAGAAGCACGAGCATACCCGTTGCCACCGCTTTGGGAAAGGCTTGCCCTCAAAAGTTAGGGAAAAAGTTTCGGCGGCTAAGCGCTTACGCTAATCAGCACTACAGCGTGCGGCAATTTCGGCGCTTGGCTAAGGCTGTAACTATGAAACTGCACAACACTAGGCTAATAACCATCCGCGTTATCGTAGTGTATATCAAAGCTTAGCGTTACCCGCGAGATACCAGTGCTGATGCGGCCATCGGCGTGTAAATCCAACCAGCGATAACCGGGGTTTAAGCGATCTAACTTAAAACGCTCGCTGGCGGGGGCAAACTGTACGCAGCTAGAAGGCGTGGACATTAATTGTACACCCTTGCGCTGAGTATCTAATTGCTGGTGCACATGGCCCCAGACTATACCGCGCACCTGTGGGCAACCATCTACTAGCTTAAAAAAATCCGCCGCATTACTTACTCGCTGCTCGTCCAGCCAGGCGCAGCCTATGTCCACTGGGTGGTGGTGCAGGCAAATTAACACGTGATGATCAGCAGCCTCGTTTAGCTGCTGCTGCAAGTAGCTCAGCTCTTGCTCAGTAAAGCTCCCGCCTACCTGACCTCTGGCGGTGGAGTCCAGCATAATAATCAACCAGTTGCCGAATGTAGCCGACTTCACCAAAGGCTGCCCCAAGGCCTGCGCCATTAATTCTGGGTCATCGTGGTTACCGGGCAGCCACAGAGTTTCAGGGGCGATATACTGAGTGAGTTTTTGAAAACGCTGGTAGGCCGCAACACTGGCGTGGTTGGCAATATCACCGGTAGCCAGTAATAGGTCACAACCACTTTGCTCCTGGGCAATAAGATCTATCACCGCCGCCAGACTTTGATCGGTATCTAGGTTAAGCAGGCGCTCGCCGGCCTGTTCGCCTAAATGGCTGTCGGTAATTTGTAGCACGCGTAAAGCTGCTGCTGAGTGAGTCGTCGCTGCCAAACTAGCCTTGCCTTATAAGTGGATTGTTTAATAGCTTACCAATTGAGTGGTTGCTATCAATCGTTTAGTTAATAGCCACTTAACTTTATCCCCTGAGCAGGAAGTTCGTCTAGTAACTATTTTACAAAAACGCTGTTTTTTAAAATTAAACACAGCCCACCGGCTGGTCTACATGGCCAAAATCTAAACAATGCCTTAACCACTGGCCCAATAATTGGTTGAGCTGCGCTTTTTCATCGCGCTGGTACATGGCTTTATTGGGATAGTTGTAATGGGAGCGCAACCTATGGTTACCATGAAAAGCTGATACCTCCGCCATGCGCGCATCGTGGTAGACCCGCAGGGTAAAATGCGGTGCCGGCGCCCAGTCTAACTGGCCAGTAAAATTACTGCCGATTTGGCTGAACTCCATAATCGTGGTGTAGGCGCAACGCTCCAGCACCTTTAAACGAAAGCGCACACTTTGCTCGCCGGGCAGCTGCACCCAAAACTGGCGCTGGTTCTCATCAGCCATTTCGGGCATTAATTTCATCACCCGCGCGTAATTAGCCTCACATTCGGCCATTTGCCCCGCTAAATCAGTTGTTTGTTTTTTTAGCATGTTTACATCTATACCACTTTCTAGGAATATGCTCTTTACGTGAGTTTAGCAGCTCTGGCTATGCAATTCTTATAATCGCAGCTAGTGTTTTTATCTGGGCAAAACTGCCACTAAACTCCAGCTTCACTATTCTCTTTTTCATGCTAAACACAGGACAGTTTATGAAAGCCTATACGCGGCCGCTCACCTCCATCGTTATCGCCCTTAGCGGCATAACGGCCAGCTATGCCGACACCCTGCAAGATGTGTATGAACTAGCGCTTAATAATGACGCCAAACTCAAAGCCGCCGAGGCTAACTACCGCGCCAATATAGAAACCGAAGAGCAGGCTTTTTCACAACTGCTGCCCCAAATAGTTGGCAGCGCCAGCTATACCAAAACCGATAATGATGTACTTAACAAGGGTGCCAACCTAAACCCCGGCGTGCCCAATGCCTTTTTCACGGTTACCGATACCCAAACCGACAGCGAGGATGAAAACTACAGCATTAGCCTGCAGCAAAAAGTCTTTGATTTACCCACCTGGTTTACCTTTAAAGGCGGCAAAGCCATTACCAAACAGGCTGAGGCGCAACTCGCTGCCGACCAACAAGCTTTAATAGTACGTACGGTAGAAGCCTATTTTAATGTGCTGCGTGCCAAAGATAATTTAGAAGCCGCCAAAGCCGAAGAGCAGGCCACCAAGCGCCAGCTGGAGCAAACCCAGCAACGCTATGATGTGGGCCTAATTGCCATTACCGATGTACACGAAGCCCGCGCCGTATACGACAACACCATGGTGCAAAGGCTGAGCTTTGAAGATGAGCTGGGCACCGCCTATGAGGCCATCAGCGTGTTAACCGGCCACAACCACAATAACTTATGGGAGCTGCGGGAAGACTACGCCATTACCGCGCCAGTGCCCGCCGAGCGCGATGAGTGGGTAGAGTTTGCCCTTAACAACAATCATCAACTGGCCGCCGCCCGTGCCGCTACCGAAGCCTCGCACCTTAGCGCTAAATCTAAAAAAATGGAGCATATGCCCAAGGTCACCGCCAGCTACAGCTATAACGACAATAGCCGCGATGGCGACAGCCACAGCCGCACCTATGATGCTGATGATTTTTTTTACAACGATACCGAAGGCAGCACCTGGGGCGTGACCCTCACCATACCTATATACTCAGGTGGCGGTGTTAGCTCGCAGCGCCGTGAAGCCTATGAACGCTATAACGCCACCTTACAAAACGAGATTGATACCCGCCGCACCATTATTCAATCCACCCGCTCGCTGCACTTAAACGTGATGACAGATGTACAAAGGGTGAAAGCACGCGCCAGAAGTATCACCTCTACCCGCAGTGCTCTGGAAGCCACCGAAGCCGGCTATGAAGTAGGCACCCGTAATATTGTTGACGTATTACAAGCCAGACGCAGCCTGTATGCCGCTATACGCGACTACGCTAACTCACGTTACGACTATGTGTTGAATATGCTAAAGCTTAAGCAGCAAGCAGGCACCTTAAGCCCACAGGATGTAATTAACCTCAATAAAGCCTTAGTGACCGCCAGCGACCCTACCGCTAACAGCATTAGCTTTAGCGCATACCAACCCTAAGCAATAAACTTAGCCAATAAAGCTAGCAGCCGAGCCAAGGCACCTTGGTTGGCGGCTAGCATTTGCTGCGCCGCCTGCCCTTGGCATAGCCGCTCACTAGGCTGCTGTAAGCGCAGTAATTCAGCAGCCAAGCCTTCTGCATGCTCTATTTTAGTTAGCGCCTGCGCCTGCATTAAGGCCTGGCTAATCGCTAAAAAATTAAAATCACTGGGCCCGGTTAATACGGGTAAGCCCCAAGCGGCAGGCTCCAACATATTATGGCCACCACTGGCCACTAAGCTGCCGCCCACAAAGGCGATATCTGCTGCCCCTAACAGCAACATCATCTCCCCCATAGTATCGCCCACATAGACCTGCACCGAAGCATTCGGCAGCTCGCCACTGGAGCGCCGCAAACTGCTAAAGCCCTGTGCCTGCACTAACTGCGCTACCGCATTAAAACGCTCAGGGTGGCGCGGCACCAAAATCAGCAGGGCATCGGGACACTCAGCCAATAACTGCCTATGGGCCGCCAACATAATTTCGTCTTCGCCCTTATGGGTGCTGGCCGCTATCCACACCAAGCGCTGGCCCTGCTGGCTGCACTGCGCTTTTAGCTGCTGCGCCTGCTGCTGTAACGCGGGCTCTATGCTGATATCAAACTTAATGCTGCCGGTTACCGCTACTTTATCTGCCGCCATGCCCAGCGCTACAAATCTGGCGGCATCGGCCTCGGTTTGTGCCGCCACTAGGCTGAGGTTTTGCAACATGGGCTTGCTCAGGGCGGCAAAGCGTTGATAACCCGCCGCTGACTTTTGCGACAGCCGCGCATTCACCAAGACCGTGGCTATGCCGCGGCGCTGGCAGGCGGCCAGGGTGTTAGGCCACAACTCGGTTTCCATAATCACCAGCAAGCTGGGTTTAAGCCTCCGTAAAAATCGCTGCAGGCAGCAGGGCAAATCATAGGGTGCGTAAACATGAAATACGCTATCACCCAATAAGGCTTTAACCCGCTCCGAGCCGGTGGGGGTCATGGTGGTCATCACTATGGCTTTGCCGGGGTAGCGCTGCTGTAATTGTTTCACCAAGGGCACCGCGGCTATGGTCTCGCCCATAGACACGGTATGCATCCAAATACAGCCCTCAAGCTCAGGGCTGCTAAAAAAACCAAAGCGCTCTGCTATGCGCTGCCTATAGGCTGGCGCTTTAATGCTGCGCAATAATAGCCGCAGCACTATAAACGGCGAGATCAAATAATAAAAAGCGGTGTATAAAGCCAGGGCCATAATTGAGTTCCAGGTATAGCGCCATAGGGGACTAATGATTTTGGGCTGCAAGCATAACAGCCAGCCGCGCCTCACGGCAAAATACGATATACTGCCCCCCTTTATATACGCCCCCTCTTTTCATCGCAGGACTTAAGCATTAATGAGCCAACATAGCATTGAAGTCGACATAGCTATTATCGGCGGCGGCATAGCCGGCCTGTGGCTATTAAATCGTTTATGCCAGCAAGGCTATAACGCCATTTTATTTGAGCAAGGTGACTTGGGCGGCGCCCAGACCATAGCCTCACAGGGCATGATACACGGCGGTATTAAATACGCATTAAGCGGTGCGCTCAGTGGTTCCTCCGAAGCCATAGCCGATATGCCCGATCACTGGCGGCGCTGTTTAAAGGGCGAAGGCGATGTTGATTTACGCAAGGCCAAAGTGCTTAGCGAGCATTTTTATTTATGGTCTACCGCGTCTATAGCCTCTAAGTTCACTTCTTTTTTTGCCAGCAAACTCACCCGCGGCCGAGTTGATAAAGTCAGCCGCAACGATTACCCCGCCGCCTTTGCCAACCCCAAATTTAAAGGCCGCGTTTATCGGCTAGTCGATTTAGTGTTAGACGTGCCTTCACTATTAAGCACCTTGGCCAATAATTGCGCGGGCCGAATCTTTGCAATAAACAATGAGCACTGCCAATGGCATAGCAACGGCCAAAATATAGAATCACTCAGCCTGCAACAGGGCGAGCAGCACTATCACATAAAAGCCCAGCGCTTTATTTTTAGCGCCGGTAAAGGCAATGGCGATTTAATGCAGCAATTAAATATACAACAACCCGCCATGCAGCTGCGCCCTTTGCAACAGGTGTTAGTAAAACATAGCCACCACCTGCCGCTGTACGCTCACTGCATGGGCAACAACCCTTCACCGCGCCTGACGATTTCTTCCCATCAAACCGAAGACGGCAACACGGTATGGTATTTAGGCGGCGACTTAGCCACCGAACATGCCAACAGCGATAGCGCGGTAGTCATAGCCAAGGCTAAACAAGAGCTGGCTGAGCTGTTCCCCTGGCTAGATTTTAGCGCGGCCCAATGGGCAACTCTGCGCATAGACAGAGCCGAGCCCAAACAAAAAGGGCTAATCAAACCCGATCAGGCTTTTGCTGCAAAAGCGGGCAATCTCGCCAATGCCATTATTGCCTGGCCCACTAAGCTTACCCTCAGCCCTAACTTAGGTGATCAAGTTGATGCCTTACTCAGGGCGGATAATATTGCACCGCAACACAGCGAGCTGCACCCCGCCCTTAAGCAGCTAGCAACACCGCAAGTTGCCCGCCCCTGCTGGGAAACGCTGTTTAACCAAGCCCCCTTATAGAGCAGATTATGCAAACACGATTATTTGGCAGTACCGATATAGCCGTGAGCCCACTGGGGCTAGGCACGGTAAAACTGGGCCGCGACCAAGGGGTAAAATACCCGCAGGCCTTTACCATACCCGACGACCACGCAGCCTCAGAGTTAATTAACCTGGCGAAAGATTTAGGCATTAATCTTATAGACACCGCCCCCGCTTACGGTAATAGCGAGCAACGTTTAGGGCCGCTATTAAAAGGCCAACGCAATGACTGGGTGATTTGTTCAAAAGTAGGTGAGGAATTTGACAACGGAGAATCGCGTTTTGATTTTAGTAGCAAGCACACCCGCTACAGCATAGAGCGCAGCCTCAAACGTTTAAATACCGATTGGATAGATATAGTCTTAGTTCACTCCGACGGCAACGATGAAGATATTATTCAGCACTGCGATGCCCTAGCCGAATTAGAAAAGTTAAAAGACCAAGGCCTGATACGCGCCTTTGGGGTGTCCACCAAAACAGTAAAAGGTGGCTTACTCGCGGCACAAAAAACCGATGCGGTGATGGCCACCTACAATTTAAGCTATCAAGATGAACAACCGGTAATCGATTACTGCCATAGTCAACAAAAAGGCTTATTGATTAAAAAAGCTTTTGCCAGTGGCCATATTTGCAAAGAGGGCGAGGACCCGGTGCAGAAATCTATGGATTTTATTTTTTCGCAGCCGGGGGTAAGCAGTGCCATAGTGGGAACCATTAACCCGCAACATCTAATCGCCAATGTCGCGGCAGTTAACAAGGTGTTAGGTGACTAAAACCTTGTTAACTTAGCAGCTTAAAATTTACAATAACACTCAGCGTTTAAAGCCGCCAAAATCATCCGCACCGTCTTCTTCCAAACTTAACCCGCCGGCTATACTTTCCAGTTTTTCCGGTGAGGCATCATCACCCAGTTTTATCATTAGGCGTAAATCATTGGCCGAGTCAGCATGCGCCAGCGCATCTTCGTAGGTAATTTCACCGGTTTTATACAACTCGTACAAAGCTTGGTCGAAGGTTTGCATGCCCTGCTCGTTAGATTTAGACATCAGCGATTTTAATTCATGCACCTCACCCTTGCGTATCATGTCTTGCGCCAGCGGTGAGTTGATTAACACTTCTACACAGGCGCGGCGGCCTTTGCCATCGGGGGTGGGTATTAATTGCTGCGCCACTATAGCGCGCAGGTTTAGCGATAAGTCCATCCACATTTGCCCGTGCCTGTCGGCGGGGAAAAAGTGCAGTATTCTATCCAAGGCCTGGTTGGCGTTGTTGGCGTGCAAAGTACATAAACACAGGTGACCCGTTTCGGCGAAGGCTATGGCGTGTTCCATGGTTTCGCGGGTACGCACCTCGCCTATCATAATGACATCGGGAGCCTGCCGCAGCATGTTTTTAAGGCCTACTTCAAAGCTGTCGGTGTCTATGCCCACCTCCCGCTGGGTGACTATGCAGCCCTGATGCTGGTGTATATATTCAATGGGATCTTCCACCGAAATAATATGACCCTTAGAATTTTTATTGCGGTGACCTATCATCGCCGCCAGTGAGGTAGATTTACCCGAGCCAGTAGCGCCCACAAAAATAACCAATCCGCGCTTGGTCATGGATAAATCTTTAATCACATCGGGCAAGCCCAAATCATCCACTTTGGGGATATTGGTTTCTATGCGACGCAACACCATACCGGCCAAGTTGCGCTGGTAAAAAGCACTGACCCGAAAACGGCCTATGCCGCGGGCGCTAATGGCAAAGTTACACTCTTTTTCACGCACAAAGTCGCGGCGCTGAGTTTCGTTCATAATGCCCATTACCGTTTCACGGGTTTTCTCTGGGCTTAGTGGAGAAGTAGTAACGGGTACTACTTTGCCATGCACTTTAATTGATGGCGGCACACCGGCAGTAATAAATAAATCCGACGCGCCCTTCTCAACCATAATGGTTAGTAACTTATCAATCTCCACACCACTCTCCTACATAAATCACTAAATCATTGTGAGTGATTTACTTTTGTGTTTTTGCTGTTAAAAATTTTCAGGGAAACGCGCTTTCTCACGCGCCACATCGCGGCTGATTAAACGCTTATCAATTAAGTCAGCCAAGCACTGATCGATAGTCTGCATACCTATGCTGCCGCCGGTTTGTATGGCCGAGTACATTTGCGCCACTTTATCTTCACGGATTAAGTTACGTATGGCCGGTGTGCCTATCATAATTTCGTGTGCGGCTACGCGGCCACCGCCATTCTTTTTCAATAAGGTTTGTGAAATAACCGACTGTAAGGATTCTGACAGCATGGAACGTATCATGGATTTTTCTTCGCCGGGGAATACGTCGATAATACGGTCTATGGTTTTAGCCGCCGAGGTGGTGTGCAAGGTGCCGAATACTAAGTGACCGGTTTCTGCCGCCGTCATCGCTAGGCGTATGGTTTCTAAGTCACGCAATTCGCCCACCAAAATAATATCCGGGTCTTCACGCAGTGCCGAGCGCAGTGCCTCGTTAAAGCCGTGAGTATCTCTGTGTACCTCACGCTGGTTAACTAAGCATTTTTTAGATTCGTGCACAAATTCTATAGGGTCTTCTATGGTTAAAATATGTTCGTACTTATTGTCGTTGATGTAATCCATCATCGCCGCCAAGGTAGTAGACTTACCCGAACCGGTAGGCCCCGTTACCAACACCAAGCCACGCGGCACCATGGCCAAGTCTCTAAATACCTGCCCCATGCCCAGCTCTTCCATAGTTAGCACCTTAGAGGGGATGGTACGAAATACCGCACCGCAACCACGGTTTTGGTTAAAGGCATTTACACGAAAGCGCGCCACACCGGGTACTTCAAACGAGAAATCGGTTTCTAAAAACTCTTCAAAGTCTTTGCGCTGTTTATCATTCATAATTTCATAGATTAAATTATGAACTTCTTTATGCTCCATGGGTGGCAAGTTAATACGGCGCACATCACCATCTACCCGTATCATGGGCGGCAAGCCTGCTGAAAGATGTAAGTCAGACGCGCCCTGTTTGGCACTAAATGCGAGAAGCTCGGTAATATCCATGGACACCCTCAAATATTGTTAATCATATCTACCGCGTGAATTACAACGTGTATACCGTAGATATTGCGTATAATGTTTTTGTTATCGTTTGCGATGACGCCTTTATAACACAGCTACTTGATAAATCAGCACTTTATGGACTCATCATGGCAACCACAATAGCGCAGAATATAGCAAAGCTACAGCAACGTATTAGTGTAGCAGAACAAAAATACCAACGTGATCACGATTCTGTAAAACTCATGGCGGTAAGCAAAACCAAACCCGCCGCCTTAATCCGTGAAGCGGCCGCTGCCGGTGCCTACCATATAGGCGAAAACTACCTGCAAGAAGCGCTGGAAAAAATCATCGAGCTGAAAGATTTAGATCTGTGCTGGCATTTTATAGGCCCCATACAGTCCAATAAAACTCGCCCCATAGCCGAGCACTTTGACTGGGTACACGGGGTAGACCGCCTAAAAATAGCCCGCCGCCTGAGCGAGCAACGCCCGCCCTCGCTGCCCGCGCTCAACATCTGCCTGCAGGTCAACGTCAACGATGAGAGCAGCAAAAGCGGGGTGAGCTTAGCCGAGCTGCCCGAATTGGCGCTGGCGGTAGCCGAATTGCCACAGCTGCAGCTACGCGGGCTAATGGCCATACCCAAGGCCAGCACCGACCAGCAAGAACAACGCCACAACTTCGCCCAAGTCGCCAACGCCTTTAAAGCCCTACAAAGCCAGTTGCCGCAGCTAGATACTTTATCCATGGGCATGTCGGGTGATATGGACGCCGCCATCGCCGAAGGCAGCACCATAGTGCGCATAGGCACCGATATATTTGGTGCCAGAGCCACACCGCCTGCCTAAGGCTAGCTTGATATTGCTATACTCGCCCCCACATAGAATCATTGACGTAGACACTCACTAGGGAGTACTAAACTTGGCCGACCCCATTATCGCCTTTATAGGCGCTGGCAATATGTCATCCACCATTATTGGCGGCTTAGTGGCCAAGGGTTACCCCGCCGCGAACATCATCGCCACCGCCACCCGCCAGGCCAGCTTAGATAAGCTAACCGCCATCGCCCCTGTAACTACCACCTTAGACAACCAAGCCGCCATCGCCCAAGCCGATGTAGTGGTCTTAGGGGTCAAACCCCAGGTAATGAAAAGTGTGTGCCTAACACTGGCCCCAGCCATACAAGCAAAAAAACCTTTAGTAATATCACTGGCCGCAGGCCTCACTTTAAACAGCTTTAGCGAGTGGTTAGGTGAGGGCCTGGCCCTGGTGCGCTGCATGCCTAACACCCCATCATTAGTACAATGCGGTGCCAGCGGTTTATACGGCAATGCCGCCGTTAGCCCAGCGCAACGCGACATGGCCGACAGCATGATGAAAGCGGTAGGCATTAGCCTATGGGTAGAGCAAGAAAGCGATATAGACGCCGTAACCGCGGTATCGGGCAGCGGCCCGGCCTATTATTTTTTAGTGATGGAGGCTATGCAGGCCGCAGGCGTACAACTGGGCTTAAGCCCAGAAGTAGCTAGGCAATTAACCTTGCAAACCGCTTTAGGCGCCGCCACTATGGCCAGCCAAAGCAGTGACGAGGCTGCCGAGCTAAGACGCAAAGTTACCTCGCCCGGCGGTACCACCGAGCAGGCCATACTCAGCCTGCAAGCCGATGGCCTGGAAGCCATGTTTGCCAAAGCCATGACCGCCTGCCGTGATCGCGCCATTGTTATGGCTAAAGAAATGGCCGGTTAATAGCCAAGCGGTGCTTGGCTAGCGGCAAGCTTTAAGCTACTAGCCGTAAGATAAAAACACTGACTTTAATACACTTGCCGCTTACAGCTTGCGGCTTACAACTGGCCGCCACCGGCGGCCTTTACATGGAGCATACATGGGCGCGCTAACCGAAATTGGCAACCTACTGATACACACCGTTTTTAATTTATTTTTAATCGCCGTACTGCTGCGCCTATTACTGCAATTTGCCCGCGCCGATTTTTACAACCCGGTGTCGCAGTTTTTAGTCAAAGTGACCAAGCCTTTTTTACAACCGCTGCGTCGCGTCATCCCCGGCTTTTTGGGCATAGACATGGCCGCAGTCGTGCTGGCTGTACTCGCCCAAATGCTAGCCATCACTTTATTACTGCTTATGCTCGGCTACGGCTTTGCCAACCCGCTGTATTTATTTATGTGGTCCGTGCTGGGCTGCTTGGGCATAGTGCTGAATATTTATTTTTTCGCCATCCTGGCTGTCATTATTTTAAGCTGGGTTAGCCCCGGTAGTTACAACCCCTTTGTGCTGTTGCTCAACCAACTCACCGAACCGGTAATGACCCCCTTTCGAAAAATGCTACCCTCATTGGGCGGCCTAGACCTATCACCCATATTGGTGTTTTTAAGCATCAATGTACTGACGATAATTTTAAAGCACTTAGCTGCCGCGGCGATGATGCCTATGGGAGTGGTAATAGGGATTTAGCTTTTGGGATTTATGCGCGGCTTGGCAGCAAGCTAGTGGCTTGCGAGGCACGCGCGTAACCAAAGTACTTATGGGGCATCCTACCTCAATTAATTGTTTGGGCATGTGTTTTCACCCAATCCTCAGCCTTAGCTTTCATTTCATTTCTTGATGCTTTTGATATGCGCAATTCCATTTCTATCATTCTCATTGACCATTCGTTAACACCAAGCATCTTTGCAACTTGGTACCAAAAATAAGCCTTTTTTGAATCAACGTTATAGAGGCCGGGGTTGGAGTAGATAAACCCTAGATTACCAATGGCATAAATATTTAATTTTTCTGCTGATTTTGTATGCCAAAAAATCGCTTGGTCAAGATCTAAGTCCGAATCTAATTTTGCACCCGGCTCAACACCAGTTTGATACATTAAGCCTAAGTACATCATGGCATTTGAGTTACCTAATGACTTTGCTTGCAGTAAGTAGTCCATTCCAAGCTTACTATCTATCACCTTATCAACAGGGTTTAAGCCAAGATAATAAGCCCCCAATGATGCTTGTGCCTCTGAAACACCCAAGGCTGCCGCTTGCTTTAGTAGATTAATACCTTCTGAAATATCACGATTGTAGCCTCCGCCCGCTAGCTTTCTTTGACCAAGCTCTAAAACAGCTAGGGGATAAACCTGGTCGGCAGATTTCTGTAACCAACGCCTAGCTATTTTTTCATTTTTTGGAACACCCCATGCATTCCAGTATGCATATGACATGTATAGCTGAGCGTGCGGATCACCAGCTTTAGCTGCATCCAAATAATATGTTGCCGCTTGGCTAAGCTCTTCCTCTGTAGGGTTAGTGCTGAAGCTGGGCATTGAAAATATAAGAGCAAAAATCAGAAATACTGTTTTCATCGTCACCTCCTAGTGACCATAACGTTTAGAACAAGTTACGGAGCCTTGTTTGTTACAGATGATAAATCAAGGTAGCTCAACAAATCGTAAAGGGCTAAATGCAGCACACAAGACCTGACTACTTTAGTGTTAGCTCACTAATATTAAAACCCTCTACTACGCGCGATCTCCAAGGCGGCAAGGTGGCTGCTCACTAGACTGTAGTCGGCAAGGACCCAGCGCGTAGCCTAGAGCCAGCCCCACGGATACCACAAATACTTTGGGTACAAGAATGTACTTACGGCGTGCCTAGCAAGCAGCTACCTTTCTATCCCCCAGCTACACCCCCAACAATCCCCCCCTTGCCCCCAATAATTATTTACCCCAACACACAAATAAAGTTTGACAAAGATTTAAGTGAGGAATATATAGTCGCTTCATTACAGGCATACTGTAATACGCCTCGAAGGGCCGAGACGTTTTAGCTTGTGCAGGTCGCCCATCTGCTATTAAAGAGTTGAAATGGACAATATCATCCGCGACGAGGAGCCTCCTAGCCTGGCCACAGCCATGCTAAGCACGCCCTCAGCTATTTCTGTAGTTGACCTTAAACCCAAGGCTTTCCCGCCAGCCACTGTACAACCCATACGCGTTATTCATAACCGCCGCCGCAACAGGTTTCGTTTATCCAAAGCCTCGGCTGAGTTTTTGCGCCGTTTTTACCCGCAGGCTACTGCAGATGACTGGAACGATTGGCGCTGGCAAAACCGCCACCGTGTACGCACGCTGGAAGACTTAGAGCGCATAGTCACTTTATCCGAAGATGAACGCGCCGCTATAGTGCGTCACCAAGGTGCCCTACCCGTAGGCATCACCCCTTACTACGCCTCACTAATAGACAGCGAAAACACCAGCCAAGGTTTGCGCCGCACCGTTATACCTGTGCTCAGCGAATATGAAACCAGCGCCGGTGAAAACGAAGACCCTTTAGGTGAAGACCATCACAGCCCTGTGCCCGGTTTAGTACATCGCTACCCCGACCGCGTTTTATTATTGGTTACCAACTTTTGTTCGGTGTATTGCCGCTACTGTACCCGTGCCCGCATGGTGGGTTCAGCCGGTGAGCGCAGTGTGAAAAAATCCGATATAGAAGCCGCTTTCGATTACATCAGGCAGCATACCGAAATTCGCGACGTGCTGATTTCTGGTGGCGATCCACTGAGCCTGGATGATGAAAAACTGGATTATGTATTACGCAATCTGCGCGCAATACCTCATGTCGAATTTATTCGCATTGGCAGCAAGCAGCCCGTGGTACAACCCATGCGTATTACCAGCGAATTAACCCGCATGCTAAAACGCTACCACCCTTTATGGATGAGTTTGCACTTCACCCACGCCGACGAACTTACCCCCGAGGTGGTCGCCGCCTGTGGTCGCTTGGCAGATGCCGGTATACCACTGGGCAGCCAAACCGTATTGCTAAAAGGTGTTAACGATGATGTAAACACCATGACTACGCTTATGCACGGTTTGTTAAAAGCGCGGGTAAAACCTTATTACCTGTATCAGTGCGATCCTATTTCAGGCTCGGCGCATTTCCGCACCCCGGTCTCTACCGGCGTGGAATTAATTCGCGCCATGCGTGGCCACACCACCGGTTATGCCATACCCACCTTTGTGGTGGATGCGCCCAACGGCGGCGGTAAAATTCCCATCGCTCCCGACTATGTGCAAGGCTACGACGACAATGGCGAGCTGTTATTAAAAAGCTATGACGGTGGCGTTTATCGCTACCCCGATAGCGGTGCCAGGCTGCCTATAGCGCAAGCCAGCAAGCAAGAGGAGGTTATCTCATGGGAGCATCTGTAACACCGCTGCGCCTGGGTTTAACCTACGACCTGCGCGACGATTACCTAGCCATGGGCTATAGCGAAATAGCAACCGCCGAGCTGGATCAAGCCAGCACTATAGAAAGTTTAATCAGCACACTCAGCCAACTGGGTTATGCGGTAGACCCTATAGGCCATGTTAAGCAATTAGCTGCGCGCTTAGTGGCGGGTGAACGCTGGGACTTGGTCTTTAATATCTGCGAAGGCATGCACGGCATAGGCCGCGAGGCACAAGTGCCTGCCTTATTAGACGCCTATCAGATTCCCTATGTGTTTTCTGACACCTTGGTGTGCGCGCTTACTTTGCACAAAGGCATGACCAAAGACGTAGTGCGCGCCGCTGGCGTGCCCACCCCTGACTATGCCGTGGTACACAACTTGGCAGACCTGCAAAACATTACCCTGGCTTACCCGCTGTTTGCCAAACCCATAGCCGAAGGTACGGGCAAAGGCGTTAGCGCCGACTCAAAAATTACTAACGCCAAGCAATTGCAGCGCGTCTGTAAAAAACTATTGCGTGAATTTCAGCAGCCGGTATTAGTCGAACGCTTTTTACCCGGCCGTGAATTTACCGTGGGCATAGTGGGCACCGGTAACGCGGCAGTAGCGGTAGGTGCCATGGAAATTCAATTACAAGCCGGTGCCGATAACGAAGTGTACTCTTTTCACAATAAGGAAAACTGGGAGCAATTGGTGCGCTATCAATTGCTAGAGCCCAGCCCCCTGCGCGAACAAGCCGAAGCCGTTGCCTTAGGAGCTTGGCGGGCGCTGGGTTGCCGCGATGGTGGCCGCATAGATGTGCGCGCCGATCATCTTGGCCAGGTTAATTTTATTGAGGTAAATCCCTTAGCGGGCATACACCCTACTTATTCCGACCTGCCCATTATGAATGCCTTAGCGGGTAATAGTTACCAGCACTTGCTGGGCCGCATTATGCAATCGGCCCTACAACGCTTGCCTAAACCCTCTGCTAAAGCCGTTGCGGCCTAATGAAAACACAGCCCTTATCACTGCTGCTATTGCATCAAGCCATAGCAGCAGATGCCCGCAGTGATGAATTAGACACCCTCAAGCAAGCGGAGCAAATTGCCGCCGCTATCAGCCAACTAGGCTGGCAGCTGCAAATGCTAAGCACCAATTTAAATTTGGAAAATACTGCCGCCCAAATAAAAAAGCAGCAGCCCGACTGCGTGTTTAATTTGGTAGAGTCGCTGGCAGGCCAAGGCAAACTGATACACAGCATACCGGCGCTGCTCAGCCAATTGGCTATACCCTATACCGGGGTTAGTGCCGATGCCATGTATTTAAGCTCACATAAGCGCCTAGCCAAAAAAGTGATGCAATACCATCACATAGACAGCGCCGAAAGCTTTGACTTACACGGCCCCCTACCCGCAAGCAAAGGGCCGTGGATAGTAAAATCACTATGGGAACACGCCTCCTTTGGTATGGACGATGGCTGCGTGGTGAATAACAGTGCCGAAGCTCTGCAACGCATACGCGATAGTCAACAGCGCCTAGGCGGCGAGTGGTTTGCCGAGCGCTATCTCAGCGGCCGGGAATTTAATGTCTCGGTATTAGAGCTTAATGGCCAACCGCAGGTATTACCTATCGCGGAAATGTGTTTTATCGACTACCCGCAAGGTAAACCCAAAATAGTGAGCTATGCCGCAAAATGGGATGAAGACAGCGCAGACTATCACGCCACCCAGCGTCATTTCCCCACCCTAAACCCTGCATTGAGCGCCGCTATACACCGGCAAGTATTGCAGTGCTGGCAGGCCTTTGGCCTTAGCGGTTACGCCCGCGTTGATATACGCTGCGACGAGCATGAACAACCTTCGGTGTTAGAAGTTAACGCCAACCCCTGCTTGACTATGGATGCAGGCTTCGCCGCCGCCGCCGCGCAGGCAGGCATCAGCTACCAACAGGTTATCAAACATATAGTGCTGGCAGCACTGGCTAACAGCGCTGCACCAGCAGCATCAGTTGCGGTGGCTTCATAAGCATGTTTCGCATACACAAAATTTACGATGTCAGCACGGCCAGCAATCAGCAATTGCTCAGCCAAGTGCAGGCCATGCTGCGGGTACAATTTAACGAGCTCAGCGAAAAAGATATAGCCAAGCTGCCAGCGCAATTAGCCAACCCCTTAAAATACCGTTTTCATTCACGCTTATTGGTGGCTGAAGATGGCCATGCCAAAGTGCGCGGCTTTGCTCTGCTATTACACGCCCCCGATTTGCAGTTTTGTTTTTTAGATTATATATGCGCTGGCCGTGGCGAAACCGGTGGCGGCATAGGCGGCGCTTTATATGAGCGGGTGCGCGAAGAAGCTTTTCAACTAAAAGCACTGGGGCTTTTTATGGAATGCCTGCCCGATGACCCCGCACTGTCACCCAATGCCGAAACTCGCAAACAAAATATCGCCCGCCTGCGTTTTTATGAGCGCTATGGTGCCAGGCCCCTAGCTAACACCGCTTACGAAACACCGGTTAACGAAAAAGATACGGACCCGCCCTATTTAGTCTTCGACAATTTAGGCCAACACGAGCAAGTACTGCACCGCGAGCCCACCCAGGCTATAGTGCGCGCTATTTTAGAGCGTAAATACGCCAAGCTATGCCCACCGGCTTACATCGACAAAGTAGTAAACTCCATCAGCGATGAGCCCGTACAATTGCGCCAACCGCGTTATATTAAAAAAGCCGCTAAGGATAATATCCAACCCAAGCTCGATAAAATTGCCTTAATTATTAATCACGACCACGATATACATCATATCAAAGAGCGCGGCTATGTAGAGGCACCTGTACGCATTCAATCCATTAGCAAAGAGCTGGCGCGCACCCAATTATTTGAAACGCTGAATGCCAAAAAATACGGCCTGCATCATATAGAGCAAGTACACAAACCCGAGTTTGTGCATTACCTGCGCAAGGCCTGCGCCGCCATACCTCAGGGGCAATCGGTATACCCCTATGTGTTTCCCATACGCAATCGCGCCCGGCCACCGCAAGAGTTGCCACTGCGGGCGGGCTATTACTGCATAGATACCTTTACCCCCCTCAATAGCAACGCCTACTTAGCGGCGCGGGGCTCGGTGGATTGCGCCATGACGGCCGCCGACTGCTTATTAGATGGCCGCCGCATAGCCTATGCCCTAGTACGCCCGCCCGGCCATCACGCCGAGCACCAAGCCTTTGGCGGCTTTTGTTATTTTAATTCCGCTGCGGTAGCCGCCCATCATCTTAGCCTGCACGGCAAGGTGGCTTTATTCGATATAGACTATCACCACGGCAACGGCAGCCAGGATATTTTTTACCAGCGCCGTGATGTGTACACCCTGTCTATACATGGCCACCCCCGTCACTCCTATCCTTATTTTTCAGGTTTTGACGATGAAAAAGGTGAGGCCGAAGGCAAAGGTTATAACCGCAACTACCCCTTGGCCGAAAATATTAATGGCGAGCAATATAGGCTAGTGCTTAATAAAGCCTTGCAACGCATAGCCAATTATCAGCCCAGTTTTTTAGTGCTGGCGCTGGGTTTGGATACAGCCAAGGGCGACCCTACCGGCTCTTTTCAATTAATGGCAGAAGATTTTTACCGCAATGGCGAGCTGATAGGCGCACTAAAACTGCCCACCTTGGTCATACAGGAGGGTGGTTACAAAACCCAAACGCTGGGCATTAATGCTCGGCATTTTTTTAATGGCTTATGGCAGGGCATGTCAGCCTAAGGTAGTACTGTATCAACACTCGTATATCTTCTAACAACTGCTGGCGCAGCACTGCGCAAGCCAGCGATATTTTAGCGGTGCAGCAATTAGTCACAGACACAGGATTTTTTTCGCCACAGGAAGTGGCCATTGCGGTAGAACTGGTAGAGCAGCACTTACAACAAGGCAGTGCCAGCGGCTACTTTTTTTTATTCGCTGACGATCACGCGCAGCCCCAACAACTGCGCGGCTATAGTTGCTATGGCCCCATACCACAAATAGACAATAGCTTTGATTTGTATTGGCTGGCGGTAGCCCCCAGCCAACAAGGCCTGGGTTTGGGCAAGCAGTTGTTGCAAAGCACAGAGTCCTTAGTACAGGCTGCGGCGGGGCAAAGCTTAATTATAGAAACCTCTGGCCGCGAGCAATATTTACCCACCCGCCGCTTTTATGAGGCTATGGCTTATCGAATCAGCGAACAGATCAGAGATTTTTATGGCCCTGGTGATGACAAAATTATTTACCGCAAAGATTTTTTTGCAATGGAGCGCGCCACCGACGCACACGATAGGGCCATAAATAATAGCGCCATCGCTTTAAATATTAAGGCTTGCTATAAACTGCTGCATTTCACTGCGCAGCCATTCACAAAATAAAGTCACTTCGGCACTGTCATGGGCATGCTCTTTTTTCAAAATACTTACCCAATCATTGGTAACCATACCTGCGGCCACCGGCTTAATTAATTCGCCGCTGCGCAAATAAGGTGCGGTAGAAATCGCATCGCCCAAGGCTATACCCTCACCGGCTACTGCCAGTTTTACACACAGGGTTTCATCGTGTATTACCGGCCCCGCACCCTGACCTTTTTCGCTGCAGCCTACCGCCTCAAACCAGCGCGGCCACCAGTGATTAGAGCTTTCGTGCAGCAAGGTATAATTGTGCAGCTCAGCCACTTCGTTTAAAGGCTCATCAATTAAGCGCGGGCTGCATACCGGGTAGTCCACGATTTGAAACAATGGCTCGCGACTATAGCCCTCAAATATTTTGGGGCCAGTATAAATCTCCACATCTACATCATTTAACGGTGCAGCAACCCGCAGATTTTGATTGATGTGTATTTCTAATTTTATTTGCGGATACTTATCCCTAAACAAACCTATGCGGCCAGTTAACCAATACTCGGCAAAGGCAGGCCCCACGCCAATTTTTAAACTGCGCTGGAAATGTTTATGCACTTTGCTGGGGAACAAGGCCGCCGTACTATCACTAATACCCTTAAAAGCCGCAGTCAGTGCTGCCAAATAGCTTTGCCCTATATCGGTAAGCTGGGTTTTGCGATTATTGCGCTCCAGCAACTTCACCCCTAAATAATCCTCTAACAAACTAATTTGTCGGCTCACCGCTGATTGAGTAACGCATAGTTCTACAGTCGCTTTTTTAAAACTCTGATGCCGCCCCACCGCCTCAAAAGCCTTTAAGGCGTTTAAGGGCGGTAATTGATAGGCGCTGTGATTTTCGTCAGCCATAGGGTGGCTCTCATAACAGTAACAATATTGAATTATGGCAGCATAAGCTGAAACGCACTGTGCTTCAATTGGGCCTTAACAGTGCTGCAAAAAACGCAAACGATAGTTAACCATAAGTCATTTTACGCCTGCTATATCTAGCTCTACAGTTAAGGCATCACTATATTAAGCGCGAGGCCAATATGACTTACTCCCTACCCAGCCCCAAAGCCGAAGCTATATTAGCCAAGGGCAACCGTTACTTTCGCAACGGCGCCAATTATGAAAAGCGGCGGGCAGCGGCCCAGCAAGCGGGGCTAAACAACAAACCACCACAGGTAATTTTTGCCAAGGCCGAAGGCGACTACCTCTATGATGTAGACGGCAACCGCTATATAGACTTTCAGTGTGGCTGGGCCTCTAACCCCTGCGGCAACGCCAACCCCGAAATTATTGAGGCGGTCACCGCCGCCATGCGCCAATACGGTTTTATTTACGAGCACCCATTGCGCTACGAGCTGGCCGAAAAGCTTTTACCTCTCACCCCCTACGGTCACCACAGCCGCTTAAACTACGAGGTATCGGGCACCGAGGCCGCCGAAGCCGCTATACATATGGCCCTATGCGCCAAACAGGCGCGCTTTATTATCTCCTTCGATAAGTGTTTTCACGGCTTAGGGTTGGGCACTAAATTGGTCAATGGCTACGATGCCGAGTCCACCCGCTATATGGAAGCCTGGAAAGGCGGCGTGATTAAAGCTCCCTTCCCCTCAGCCTATGATGCCCCTGCCGGTATGGATATAGAGCAATACATAGATTACTGCCTATGGCATTTAGAGACACGTATACCCAGCTACGAAGTACCGGCCGATTTAATTGCCGGGGTTATTATAGAGCCAGGCTTAGCCGAGGGCGGCAACTGGCTACCCCCCAAACGCTTTATGCAGGGCGTTAAGCGCATCTGCGAAAAGCACGGCTGGTTATTTATCTGCGATGAAGTCTTAACCGGCCTGGGCCGCACCGGCAAAACCTGGGCGATAGAACACTTTGATATCAAGCCCGATATTTTGGTGATAGGCAAAAACATCACCGGCGGGGTAGAACCCATAGCTGTGGTTACCGCCACCGAAGAAGTGCTGGCCAATAACAAACAGTCCAGCTCGGGTAGCACCTATGCTGGCACCCCCGCCGGTTGTGCGGCGGCGCTAAAGACCTTGGAAATTTATGAGCGCGACAATGTCGTAGAGCGCGGCCGCCGCCTGGGCGAACTAGCCGCTAAGCGCATGGCCAAATGGCAGGATAACTACGCCATTGTTGGCGAGGTACGTAGCCTGGGGGCATTAATGGCCGCTCATATTGTAGACCCAGAAACCGGCCTAGCCAGCATGAACTGGGGCATGAGCGTAGGCGACGAAGCCCTGCGCCGCGGTGCCTTTGTGGTAAACGACCACGAAAACACCGTGCGCCTATACCCAGCGCTGACCATGAGCGAAGCCGCCCTCAACGAGGGGCTAGATATAGTAGAAGAAGCTATCGCCCATGTGGAAAAACACGGGCCTATGGGCAAAGGCATAGATAATGATGTGTATTATCCCCACTACTACACCGGTTTTACCGGTTATTAAGCGCTCTGCTAGCAGCAGCTCCAGGTTAGGACGGTAGATTTTTAGTGTCGCCCTAACCTGTTTAGCATTACTATTAGCGGGCTAGACGATAGCACTGTGACATATCCTGACAATTTAGCTCACAGCAAACACTTTTCTTATGTGCTGCCGTCAGTACAATGCCAAGATAACAAAATAAGAGCCTCTGCCCCCTATGAAGCATTATGTATTGCAATACCTGGCCCCTGAGCGGCTAATCACCCTATTCAAATGTTTTATTTACACCGGCCTGTGCATTAACGGCTATCAGTTTATCTCCGATGACCTCGCCGCAGCCGACCAACTACTAAGCGGCGCCTCCAGCCTTTCGGATATCGTCAACACCTTTGCCGTCACCATGGATACCCTGGCTTGGATTTCCCTATTAGTGGTCTTTGAGCTGGAAACCTGGGTGCTGGATGATAAAACCATAAAGCTCAAGCGGGTCAAATGGTCACTCAATTTTTTCACTGCCATCTGCTATATGTTTATCATATATGCCTTTGTCGGTTATGCCGGCAAATTGATTATGCTGTTGGACTCAGTACCTTTTGTGGGCAACCCCTGCGACCTGGTCAACACCAGCAGTGTGATTATCACCACCTTAGATGAATACCACCCCATTACCGCCGAAAGCTGCCAGCTACTCAACCCCGCCACTATGGGGCAAATTGCCAACCAGCCTATAGTGTTTGAAAACAGCGCCTACGGCGAAATTAAAATTTTAGCTTGGATAGACCTGATTAACTCCGCCACCTGGCTGTTAATTGTGGTGTTATTACAAGTGGATATTATGTTGCAGCTGCGCGGCATACTGAATAAACATATTATGCGGGTCACTGGGGTGTTTAAAGCCATACTCTACAGCACCCTCTTTATCATGGCGGTATTCTGGGGTATTTATGGCAGCTTCACTGACTTCTTTGATGCGGTGTTATGGTTATTGGGCTTCCTAATTATCGAACTCAACATCTTTAACTGGAATCAAGAAGTGGCCGAAGAGCAAGCCCAAGCGGCCAGCCAAGCAAGTTAAAACAGCGCCTGCTGTTACCTAAGCACAAAAAGGGCTGGCTTATGCTAGCCCTTTTTTATTGCGCTCTTGTTATAGCTATCCTCACTGCCAGTAGGCTTTCTCCCACCCAGCTATAGAACCCCCGGCCTAAAAACACTAAACTTGGCGACATAATTTTTTGCGTAAACCGTAAAATCCCAAAAGTAGATAAGTATGTCATCAGTAGGAATAGTTAGCCCACAAAGCCATTATTTTGATCAGCCCATAGACTTAGCCTGCGGCCGCACGCTGCCCGCTTATGAGCTAGTGTATGAAACCTATGGCCAGCTCAACGCTGACGCCAGTAATGCCGTGCTTATATGCCACGCGCTATCCGGCCACCACCACGCTGCTGGCCGCCACCACCCCGACGACAAACACCCAGGCTGGTGGGACGCCTATATAGGCCCCGGCAAACCCATTGATACTAACAAGTTCTTTGTCGTCAGCCTTAACAATATAGGCGGCTGCCACGGTTCTACCGGCCCCACCAGCATTAACCCCGACACCGGCAAACCCTGGGGCGCAGACTTCCCGCCGCTGCGCTGTCGCGACTGGGTCAACACCCAATATCGATTAATGCAGTTGCTACATATAGAACAATGGGCCGCCGTCATAGGCGGCAGTTTGGGTGGCATGCAAGCCATGCGCTGGTCGCTGATGTACCCCGAATGTGTGCGCCACTGTGTGGTCATCGCCTCGGCCATGAAACTCAGCACCCAAAACATCGCCTTTAACGAGGTGGCCAGGCAAGCCATATTATCTGATCCCGAATTTCACGATGGCCACTACCTGGAACACAATACCCTGCCCAAACAGGGCTTGCGTTTGGCGCGCATGGTAGGCCATATCACCTACCTTTCTGAAGACGGCATGAAAGAAAAGTTTGGCCGCGAGCTTAAAACCGGCAGCCTGGATTTAGGCCACAGCGACGAGGCCGAGTTTCAAATAGAAAGCTATTTACGTTACCAAGGTGATTCTTTTTCCACCGCCTTCGATGCTAATAGCTATATATTGATGACCAAAGCACTGGACATGTTTGACCTGGCCAATGACTATGGCGACGATCCGGTGGCCGCCTTTAAGGGCGCGCTGTGCGATTACCTCATAGTATCGTTCACCACCGACTGGCGCTTTTCTCCTCAGCGCTCACGCGAAATAGTTAACGCCATGATAGCCGCCCACAAACCGGTGAGCTATGCCGAGATAGACGCCAACTTTGGCCACGATGCGTTTTTAATCCCCCACAGCCGCTACGAAACCGTATTGCGTAATTACCTGCAACGCATAGTTAAAGAAAACGAGGATAAGTCATGCGCTTAGATTTACAGCTTATCCCCCAGTGGATAAAACAAAACACCAATGTATTAGATTTGGGTTGCGGTGATGGCAAGCTGCTAAGCGTACTCACCCGCACAAAAAATGTTTACGGCCTAGGGGTAGAGATAGACAGCGAACAAATCAGCCTCTGCATAGCCGAAGGCTTAAACGTGGTAGAGCAGGATTTAAACGACGGCCTCAGCAATTTTGAAAACGACAGCTTTGACACCGTAGTCATGACCCACGCCCTGCAAACCCTGCGAAACCCACACCTGGTGCTGGACGAAATGCTGCGCATAGGCAAAGAGTGCATAGTCACCTTCCCCAACTTTGGCCACTGGCGCTGCCGCTTATACCTAATGCTAAAAGGCCGCATGCCAGTATCTAAGTTTTTACCCTATAGCTGGTACGACACCCCCAATATACATTTTTGTACCATTCGCGATTTTGATGCGCTATGCCATGAAAAAAACATCAAAATCAAACACCGTGTAGTGGTCGCCGGCGAAAGCACCGACGGCCTGCTCACCCGCTTATGCCCCAACCTATTCGGCCTAACCGCGGTATACCACATCAGCAAATAACTGGCAGGCTTAACTATGAAAACTCTATTGCAACACAGCCTAATTATCACCTTAGCCCTGTTAGCACTCAGCGCCCAAGCCGAACAAAAAAAACGCTTTGGCGATTACGAAGTACATTACAGCGTAGTTAACAGCACCTTTATCAGCCCCGAAGTGGCCGCCGCCTACCAGATTACCCGCGGCAAAAAACGCGCCTTTGTAAACATCAGCATACGCAAACTGTTAAAAGACGGCAGCGACACAGCCAAGCGCGCCCTAGTCAGCGGCAAAACCTCAGACATGATACATAGCATCCCGCTGAACTTTAAAGAAATCATAGAACAAGGCGCCATCTACTACATTGCCGAATTCAGTTTTAACGACAAAGACACTAGGCGCTTTGATATACAAATACAGCCAGACCCGAACATAGAGCCGTATACCCTGACTTTTTCGCAGAAGGTTTATGTAGAGCTGTGATCGGGTTTAGGGTTTAGGGTTTAGGGTTTAGGGTTTAGGGTTTAGGGTTTTATAAATTTTAATTAGCTATTGTATTGAAAGTTTTATTTCGCTCTGCTGAGCGAGTTACTTTCATTCACTAAGACGCTAGGCAAGCACTATACTACGTAGCACCCGAAGCCCCTTGGGAGTCGCCGAGCAACGCAAGAAAGTAGCGGCGCGAAGCAGCGAGGACTGTTTGAGCAAAATAAAAATTAAGTATTTTTATTTTGTGAGTTCCGCAGCGGCCGCTAGTTTCTGAGTAGCGCAGGGTATCGGCGCAGCCGACGACGACAAATTGGCAGGATAGCCAATTTGCACAGCACGCAGTGCTGCCTTTAGGAGAGGCACATGGATGTGCCGAATGAAGTAGGGGGCCCTTTCTTTTGGTTCTGTTTTCTTTGGGCAAGCAAAAGAAAGTAACTCGCCCAGCAAGGCGAAACAGCAGCCATCAACCCAACAATTCACTAAAAAATAATTAAACTCATGCAAGCAAAAAACAAACAAATCGTACTCGCCAGCGGCAACCCCAAAAAAATCAACGAACTACAAAACCTGCTAGGCGACAGTGGCTACCAAATACTGCCGCAATCCGACTTTAACACCCCCGAAGCCATAGAAGACGGCCTCAGCTTTGTAGAAAACGCCATTATCAAAGCCCGCAATGCCTGCCTGCACTCAGGCCTACCGGCCATAGCCGATGATTCGGGCTTAGAGGTAGATGCCCTGCAAGGCAAACCCGGTATTTATTCCGCGCGCTATGCCGGTGATAACGCCACCGACGCCAGCAATAATGAAAAACTACTAGCGGATATGGCCGGTGTAGAAGAAGCCCAGCGCAGCGCCCGTTTTCAATGTGTATTGGTGTATATGCGTCACGCCCAGGATCCCACCCCGCTGATTTGCCAAGGCAGCTGGGAAGGCCGCATACTGACCGCGCCACAAGGCGACAATGGTTTTGGTTACGACCCGCTATTTTGGGTGCCCAGCCAGCAGTGCAGCTCGGCGCAATTAAGCCCCGAACTAAAAAACAGCCTTAGCCACCGCGGCTTGGCTATGCGTCAGCTCAGCCACTACTTAACAAGCCTATAAGTTTGACAAGCAACTAAATCATTGTTTGCATGACTAAGGCTATACTAAAAAGTACAGCGTTATACATCACATAGGACGGATACCGTGTTAACGATTATTGCCAAGCTATTAAAACTACTCAATTCTAATGTCAGCCCCTCGCAACTGGCCTTGGCAGTGTGCTTTGCCGCGGCTTTGGGCTTAACCCCTTTGAGCTCGCCCCATAATATTTTGCTGGTTTTTCTGCTACTGCTATTGCGCATTAACCTCAGTTTATTTTTGCTGAGCTGGGGCTTTTTTACTCTTATTGCCTACGCCTTTGACCCGGTTAGCCACAGCATAGGGCTGGCACTATTACAGGCCGACGCCCTGCAAGGTTTATGGCAGTCACTATACAACAATAATTTTTGGCGTTTTCTGGGTTTTAACAACACGCTTATTCTAGGCAGCACTGTGGTTAGCTTGATATTAGCCATACCGCTGTTTTTTATTAGTCGCCTGCTCATTATTAAATACCGCAGCCATTTATTTAAATGGGTGAGCCAAAGCCGCTTGGGGTTATGGGTAAAAGGCGGCAAAATCTTTAACACATATCAAGCCTTTAACGGTTAGGAGCCACAGATGACTCAATGGATACGTTGGTGGGGGCTAGGTGTTTTTGTGGCCCTGGTATTACTTTGGTGGTTGTGCATAGACAGCATAATTAGTTACAGCATAGAGAGCTTTGGCAGTAAGGCCGTGGGCGCTAAAGTGGAAGTGGCCAGTAGCGAGCTAAAGTTAGCCCCCCTAAGTTTAAGCATTAAAGGTTTGGCCATCACCAACCCCGACCGTCCCATGGAAAACCTATGGTATAGCGATGACATACAACTACAGCTAGACAGTAGTTTTTTATTGCGCCGCCAAGTTATCGTCGAGCAGGCCAATGTTAGCGGCCTGCAATTTAATAGCCCGCGCCGCAGCAGCGGTGCGCTGAGCAAAAGCAAGGCTAAAGCCAGCAGCAGCCCCGGTTTAGGCGAGCAAATCAAAACCGGCGCTAAAGATATGTTGCCTGACCCTAAGCAAGTGATAGCGAATGAAAAAGCCGCTATCAAAGCCAAGGTCGACGATATAGAGCAGCGTATTAAAACCCTTGAGCAGCAATGGCAACAACGCATAGATGAATTACCCAATAAAGAAGATATAGCCGCATATAAACAGCGCTGGAAAGCCTTGAAGAAAAAGAACTGGCTAGAAAAAATAGCTGATACCAAAGCGCTGCAAAAAGATATAAACCAAGACATAGACCAACTTAACGACTTAGAAAAACAGCTAGACAAAGACAAAGCTAAACTGAAAGGATTAATCCAAGAGGCTAAAGAGCTACCCGAAAAAGAAGCCGACCGCTTGCTGGCCAAGGCAGGTTATAGCGGTGGCAGTGCCCAGCTAGCACAAAGCCTGTTTGGTGACCAAGCCAAGCAGTGGCTAAACCAACTCACCGGTCTGTTTAAAAATGTCGCCAGCAGCAAGCCTGCAGAAGCCGTTAAACCAGCACGTGGTGAAGGCCAGTGGATAACATTTACTGAACAACAACCTCACCCCGACTTTTTAATCAAACAGGCTAAACTCAGCGGCAACTTTAAACTACTGGGTGATAGCATAGATTTTACCGGCCACGCCCAAGACATCACCCACCAGGCTAAGCGCTGGCCACAGCCCACTCGCTTCAGCTTACAGGGCAATTCCACCCAGGGTGCCAGTTTTAACAGCCAGGGCAGCATAGATTTGCGTAACAAGCCCACTAGCGAAATGAGCTTAAACGTTAAGCAACTGAGCATTAACGAGCTGATATTATCGGCCAGTGATAGCATGCCCATAAAACTCAACAGTGCCCGTTTACAGGGTGATGCGCAAATGGCCATTAGCGCAGACAATTTAGCGTTTAATGGCAAGGGGCTGTTTACTCAAACCCAGTTTAAAGTAGCCAACACAGACTCTAACAGCCAACAAATTATTGCCGGGCTGCTACAAGATATAGACAGCTTTGATTTGCAGCTGGGCTTAAAGGGCGATATAGAACAGCCCGAACTCAGTCTTAAATCCAATTTAGATAAGGCCTTAAGCAAAGCCTTTGGCCAGCAGGCTTCGAAAAAAATGGATCAATATAAACAAGATTTACGCGCCCAGCTCAGTGCCGAGTTAGCACCACAGTTACAGGGTTTAACTCAAGATGCTGACTTTATTACAGCTATTAAAGAACAACTGGCCAACAAACAAAATGAGCTTAAAGTATTTTCAAAGGGCTTGTTATAACAGTTTGTATTAGCCGCCTTGTTGTAATTTAGTGCGGGCCAGCTAGTATGTAAGTTCGGCTCACACTACAGAATAGCAAAGCCGATCATAGGCTCTGCTCAATTTAATAATAACAAAAGGGGGGACCATGCTAGAGCGACTTCTTGATGGCAGTCTAATGCCACATGGCCACTGCCTGCTATGGCGTGAAGATTTACTGTTTTTACATTTAAGCGGCGACATATTAACTTTTGTTGCTTATGCCTCTATTCCCGCCGCTTTAATATATATGGTTCGCAAACGAGCCGACCTGCACATCAATAGCTTTTTCATTTTATTTGCGGCCTTTATCGCTTTTTGTGGTATTACGCATGCCATTAGCATGCTCAATATTTGGTACGGCTATTATTTTATAGAGGGCCTGGCCAAATTTTTTACCGGTATTATCTCTATACTCACCGCCATCATGTTTTGGCGGTTAATGCCTACTATCATGGCTATACCCAGTAGTAAAATATTAGCCCAGCGCAATGACGAACTTCTACAAATGCAGCGCCAGCTGCGCCAGGCAAATAATGAACTGGAAAAAAATGCCGTCGAGCTGCGCAATCTTGCCAGCACCGACACCTTAACAGGGCTGCATAACCGCCGCTTAATTCTCAAACTTTTAAGCAAAGATTTAGAAATAAGCACACGCTATAATCGTGAGCTGTCTTTGCTTATGGTGGACATAGATCATTTCAAAAATATTAATGATAAATACGGCCACCAAATGGGCGACCACGTTTTGTCGCTAATCGCAAAAAAATTAGAGGATGAATGCAGGCAAACCGACTTGGTAGGCCGTTACGGCGGCGAAGAGTTTCTCATTATACTGCCCGAAACCAATCAACAAGCGGCCATAGAGTTGGCTGAACGGGTACGCAATGAAGTAAATGGATTAGATATAGGCTTAAGCATAGCCATTAGCTGCAGCATAGGCGTAACAAGCTTGATCAAAGGTGACAGTATCACTACCTTGATAAAACGAGCCGATGATGCCCTATACCAAGCCAAGGACCAAGGTAGAAACCGTGTAGTATCTGCCTAGGCTGTTAGCTATAGCCAGTCATTTAGCAACACCCCAAAGCCTATGCGATTAATATTTTTATCGTAATCAATTAGGCTCTCACCATAGCCATTGTAATACTGAATATAGCCCTTAAAGCGCTCGGTTAAGGGAAAGGTCCAATCCAACTGCAAACCGCTTTTATTATCGCTGCGCAAATTATTGGTAAACGTTAAGCCAAAGGTATGGCGCTGCATTTTGTACAGCAGGTTTAAATCACCATAGCCCATATAACGCTCTATATTAGGGTTGTCATCGTCGCGCTCACTTTCGTGTATGCGATACCAAGCTCTGCCCACAATTACCAAGTTTTCTTTTTCTAAAGTAGTGGTGGCAATAATTCGGTTCCAGCTTCTGGATAGCACTTCGCCACGGCCATTGGACTCGTGGTTAAATGACAAGCTAAGTACGCGATTTTTAAAACCTAGTATGTGATTATTAACCTCCCAGCGCAGCATGACTTCAGGTTCGTAATTAGTCTCCCTAAAAGGCGCCGACTCATCTGAGTTAAAAACCTGCCACCAGGATTGCTGCGTATATGCGCCCCACAACTCGCCTCCCAACACCCCTTTGGCCATGCGTGCTTTAAAGCTTAATTGAAACTTCGCCTCGCCATGATCTAAATGCGCATCGGGGTAAGCCTGCTGCCATGGTTCGCTATTGGGGTTTTCATTATAAGTAGCAAACAATAGATAGTTGGGTTTATAAGCCGTCAACATAAAGGGGTTAGACTCAGCCTGATCTTCAGAGGCCATGCGCAAGGTGACTGTCTCTTCCGCATCTAGATTTTCATCCACTACCTCAGTAGCTGGCACAGCCTCTTGCTGCAGGCCGTTTTTTTCTCTGCAAAAAGCTTTGATATCGCTAACGGTTCTTTTGTCTACAGCTTTACTAATTGCATCTAGTAGGCAAGCGTCCATAGTATTGGCTTGCGCCAAACTACTGCCCGCTAGCCACACAATGATTAGTAGGGGTACAAATTGCATGGGTAAACTCATTGTTTTACTGTTGCTGATAGGGCGTTATTCAAACTTGGGCACTTTTTCTAACAGCACATTGTAGTGTTGTTTTATTTGGCTTAAATCTATGCCATTCAAAAAAGATGAATAGGCCAACTGGCAGAGCAAAAAGCGCATATCGCTGGCCCAGGGGGGTAAATATTTAGGGGCTTTACAAAGGCCTCGCTCTTTCAGCTCATAGATAATAGGTATATCTTCTATGTCTAGCTTGCCGCAAAATAATAAGCGCAGGCAATCACCTCTGCCGGTAGTTACCAAGGTGCGCAAAAAATTATGCACCCGCAACAGGCCATCCAAATAAACCACATCTTTGGTAAACGGTGCGCCGCCGGTAAGCACTCCTCCTCTAAAAACACGCCTGGCGTTTTCAAAGGCCTGCTCTTCCTTGCCTGTGCGAGAGAGAAAATATTGGTACACCTGTAAAAAATCGGCGCCCTCTATGGCCATTTGTATAGCTAGAATTCTATCTGCCAGCCTGCGCATGCGGTCTATATCCATAGAGCCGGTAATAAACTCGGCAAACACCGCCAAGCCCTCTTGGGTTTTAGTGGTACCGGGGTGGCTGGCACCCAAAATCTTTAAATCGTTTTGCGCTAAACCATTTAGCGAGGTGGCCACATGTATATAGGCCTCGTGTTGTATAAGCTGATTAATATCCTTATCGGTAAAGCAGGCATTGCGACGTATGCGTATGCGATCAGAACCGGCCAAGGCATTGGCCGACAACTCATCGACAATTTCTATTTTAGGGGCCTCTTCTTTAAACATGGCCTGTACTGCCACTGTCATTTCATCGGCAACGGTCTGTGCCAAGTGACAGGCCGGTGGTGGCGAGCCCATGTCAATACGAGTAAAGCTTTGTATCAAGCTATCAAACTGTTTGGCCAAGGCATAGGAGGTAGTAGATTCATCGGGCAGTGAGCTTAGCGGCGAGCCATACAGTTCGCTGGAGTATTTGAAAAAGTCTTTGCTGCCACAGGCCGATAACATACGGGCACTGTTTTCTATGGTGTGGCAATGACGGTTTAGCCATTTATCTATGCTGGAGTCTTTAATATAACGCCTAGCCTCAGCCACTATAGCCAAGGTTTTTTGAGCATCAAAGGCAGGGTAGCTTACCTGCGGTAATTCCTTTGCACCCTGAGCAAAAAATTGCTCACGCACAGAGCTATCCCAACTAACATGGGTCAATATGCGTATGGGAACTAAGGCGCTATGCAATAAATTACAAACATGGGTAATTCTTTTATTTTCAGATTCTAAAGACATTTAGCTGCTCTAAAGGCTACTGAGCTTATGCCTTGATGCTGGGCATAGGTAACTCAGGCAAGCCATGGGTGCTCATTAATAAACCTTGGTGAAAATAACTATTGCTCAACTCGTGCTTACCCAAGCGGGCCAATAAACGCCCCAGCTCAGCGCAGGCTTCACTATTAGCAGATAATTTATTACTGCTTTCAAAGTACTCACGGGCCTTGCCCCATAATTCATTGCGCAACGACAAACGTCCCAGGCACAATAATAAGCGGGCATCATTGGTGCGTTCTTTCAGCCAGTTTTCGGCATGCAGTAATTGCTTATTACTATCCGCTCCCTTAACCACACCATACAAATCTATTAATGCTGGCTGCCAATCGCGATTAAGCTGATCACGCACCACCTTTTCGGCCAGTGCTTCATCGGCCACTCGCACTAAACATTGGGCATAGCATAAAACACTGGCGCTATCACGGCTCACCATTTTATTTTGCCGCTTCCACAGTGCTATTAAAGCCTCCTTGGCATTATTAACATTTGCATCGGTATTGGCCGCCACTATGGCCAATAACTGCTGCTGGCAACATTGCTGGCTAAGCGCCTGCAGCTCGTCCTTATCAATAATTTTATGCTTACTAAGCTCAGGTAATAAATTAGCAAGGCCATCCCAATCTTTTAGACCGGTATAAACCTGCTGTAGTAATTTATATACATAGGGGTATTTACTGGCTTCGTTTTTGGCACGGGTAAGTGTCGCCAAGCTGCGCTCTAAATAGCCTCTATCAATTTGCATTTCTGCCTGTGCAATCTCTACCGCTATAGCCGCCCCGCTATTACTCGCACTGGCCTTGGCCAGTAACTCGCGGGTTTTTTCATCATCGCGCAACTCATTGCTAGCCCAAGCGGCAAATAAATAATTAATTAAGGGGGTGTCCGATTTTTCAGCCGCGCCGGTTAATAAACGCCGTGACTTTTCCCACTTGCCCTCTATAAAAGCAATAATGCCTTGGGCAGTTTTTTCACGGCTGCGCTTATGCCCGCGGCCAGAAAACCAACGGTTAAAGGCCAGGCTTTGGTTCACTAACCTATACGCCAACCACAGCACAAAACTAATTAACAACATCACTGCCAGCAAAGCGATAACGGCAACTGTGAGTGAGCTTTCTACGGTATACAAACCATAACTAATCAACACATAGCCAGGATCATGCTTGACCAAGCCAACAAAAGCTACCGCAGCAATTAATATTAATAGACAGACTAAAAATATTCGTTTCATGCTGCATTGCCTTCTACCGACTCGCCGCTTTGCTGTTGCGACTGGGGCGCGCTTTTCTTCTTGGGCAGCTCATGGCGGGTTTCTATATAGGTTTTTAAGGCACGTGATGACGCCGATATATCGGGCAGTTCTACGGTGACTGCCTGTTGTTTTAAATTCTCTAGTATTTGATTAACCGCTGCCACCTGATCGGGATTAATCGCGAAATAATCATTCAACCACTGCTGTGATTTAATCAGGCTTTGATCGTAAAGCTTTTGCTTGCCGGCTAAGAGTGCCAGTTGCGCTTGCTCAAACATCAAGCGTAAGTTATGTCGTATGGCAGCCTCTTGTTCGGGCGCCAATATAGGTTTGTAGACCTGCTCGCGGCGATTAATTTGTATGTACTGGCTGAGTTTATGCTTGGCCTGCTCTATGGCGCTGTTCATTCTTTGTTGCCAAGTTTTTTGCTCGCCAGACTTTTGCTCTTGTGTGTTTATGTTTAGCTGCGGCGCTTTAAATAAATCTATTTGCTCTACTTGCTGCGCCAGTGCACCTATACGCAAATATAGGCCTTCTAAATCGAAACGGGCCGCTGATTTTAAGGCGGTGATTTCCTGCGCTAAAATTTTGCGCACCGCATGCAAGGCGGCATCATCAAAGTCACGCAGTATGTCATCGGCCGCCGCTAATAACTCTGCCGCGCCCTCTAGCTCTTTGCCCATTAATAAGCGCTGGTTGGCCAGCTTCATTAAATATTCAGCTTCGGCTAGTAACCAATCCTCTCTATCGGTACTAGACATGGACTGCAAGCGTTGCTGCTGGCCTTTTACGGTTAAATCCAGACTATTTAATTGCTCCTGCAATTGCAGTTGTTGTTGCTGGCTCACGCGTAACTGTGCGTCTAATTGTTCGCGCAGCGTGGCCTCTTTTTGTTGCTGCAGTTGTGTTTGTTGCTGCAGCTGTTGTTGTAACTGGCTGAGTTCATCAACCAGTTCACTCTGCTGCTGTTGGCTTAATTGGCTTTGCTGCCACACATAGCCACTGGCTAAAGCGGCAGCAAGAGCTAATAGCACTGCAACTAGCGCTATGGCCTTGCTAGCACCGGCTTTATTAGCCGCGGTAGGGGCGACGCTATGTGTATGGCTATCCGTGTTAGCACTGCTGTTTTTGGCGGCAGCATTTTTTGCTGTCGACGAGCTGTCTGCGCTGCCACTGCCTTTCATAGCGGACGCTTTTTGTTTGACTAAGTCTTGATTATCCTTAGCCGTATCATCCTGCTCTTTAGGCGTAGGCTGTTCCGTTTCTTTGTCGCTCACTAGACTCTCTCTTTGCTTTAGTTAGCTGTTGAGTTTTTTGCAAACTGCTGCAGTGCCGCCACACAGGCATCATCGCTGGCATTGTCGGCCACTATAATATTTTTAGCTCCGGCTTGCTGGGCCAAGCCCGCCACTCGCTGGCCCGGCACTAACACGGTAAGTTGAGCCAGGCTTTCGGCCCCTGCCAGGGCAATAAAATTTGCCAAGCTCTCACCGCTATTAACACATAGGGTATTAATATTCTGCGTTTCAATAATAGCAGCTAGCTCGCCTTTAGGCCTGCTAGGTAAATGACGCTGGTAGCACTCAGCATAATCCACTAACGCACCTCTGGCTTGTAGTTGCTCTGCCAAATATTCGCGGCCGCCTACGCCACGCACGATTAACACTTTTTGCTGCTCTATATGCTGTAAATCCATCAGCTGTAACAGCGCTTCGCTGTTCATGGCTACCGTAGGCGCACTGGCATCCAGGTCGTAACGCAGCATGGCATTGGCGGTGGCCACACCTATAGCATGCCACTGTATGCCCAGCGGCCACTGCGGCCAAAATTCTTGCATCCACTCAGCGCCATAATGCACAGCATTGGTGCTAATAAAAATCACATGATGATAATTATCAAGGTTGAGTAGCAATTGCTTAGTGACTGCGCGCGCGGGGTCATCCAGCGTTAAAGGCTGTAACTCCAATACGGGGTAATGGACTACATGGGCACCTAGCTGGCTTAGCTTTTTAACTAAGGCGCTGCCCTGTTGTTCGGGGCGGGTAATTAAAATACCCTGCCCCGCTAAAGTGTGTGGGGCTGGCGCGTTCATTAACTGCCGTATACGGCGCTGAGTATCTCGGCCGCACCTTGGCGTAGTAGGTCTTCGGCTACACTAATGCCCAGCGCTTCGGGGTCAGCCTTGGGGCCGCATTGTTCGCTAGTAAGCATCACGCTGCCATCGGGCTTGCCCACTAAGCCGCGCAACCAAAGTTGCTCGCTGTTATTTGGGTCGGTGATGGCGAAACAGGCGATGGGCACCTGGCAGCCGCCTTCTAAGCGTTTATTCAGCGCGCGCTCGGCCAGCACACACTCGGCAGTCGCAGGGTCGTGCAAGGGGGCCAGTAAGGCATGCAGGCGAGTATCATCACTGCGGCACTCTACCCCCACGGCACCTTGGCCACCGGCGGGCAGCATTTGGGTATCGCTAATCATCTTGCGTATACGCTCATGCATTTCTAGGCGCAGTAAACCGGCGGTGGCGAGTATGATGGCCTCGTATTGGCCTTCATCCAGTTTGCGCAGGCGGGTGTTAACGTTGCCGCGCAAATCTAAAATTTCTAGGTCGGGGCGCTGCTGGCGCAGCTGACACTGCCTGCGCAAGCTGGAGGTGCCTACGCGCGCGCCCTGGGGTAAGTCCTCTATGCTGGCGTAGTCATTAGAAACAAAGGCATCGCTGGGGTCTTCTCTGGGGCAAATAATCGACAGCCCTAAGCCTTCGGGGAAGTCCATAGGTACGTCTTTCATGGAGTGCACGGCGATATCGGCGCGGCCATCTAGCAGAGCAGCTTCCAGCTCTTTAACAAACAGCCCCTTGCCGCCAATTTTAGACAGCGGCGAATCCAGCAATACATCGCCCTTAGTCGTCATACCCAACAACTCCACCACTATGCCGGGGTGATGTTTTTCCAGCTCGGCTTTAATGTATTCCGCCTGCCATAGGGCGAGAGGGCTTTCACGGGTGGCGATAACAACTTTTTCTGGGGACATAACAACTCTTTACTGGTAATGAAATAACAAGGGCCAGTTTAACGCTTATTGGACGGGGAGTCGCTAGCAAACCTCTAGAGACTATGTACTAGCGACTAGAGACTGTTAAGAAACTTGCGTAATTCCGGCATATGGCGGCGGCTAACCTGCGGGCCTTGCTCCACCCCCGCTAGGCGCACATAAAAATTAGAGCCACTGCGATCCACGCCGGTAATATGCTGTACGGCTACCAAGGCATTGCGGTGCAGGCGTATAAATTGCTGGCTGAATTCTTCTTCTAACTCTTTGAGGGTGTCATCTATCAGGATTTCGGCCAAGCGGCCTTCGCGCTGGTAGATAATGCTGACGTATTTTTGATCTGCTAAAAAATAACGTATATCGGCCACCGGCACTAACTCTATGCCGCGGCTGGACTTGGCGCTGATATAGTGGCGCTGCTCGCCTGGGTCGCCGCTATCGCTCTCGGCCAAGCTGGCTAGTTGCAGCTTGTTGAGCTTTTGCGCCTTGGCCAAGGCCTGGGCCAGCTTGTCGCGATTCACCGGTTTAAGCAGATAGCCCACCGCATTGGTGTCGAAGGCCTCTAGGGCGTAATCGTTATAGGCGGTGCAAAAAATCACTGCCGGCGGCTCATCCATGGCCATTAGCGCACGCGCCGCCTCTAGGCCATCCATTACCGGCATGCGTATGTCCATTAATAAGATATCGGGCTTATGCTTGTTAACCTGCTCTATAGCTTGCTGGCCATTGTCGGCTTCGGCCACCACTTGGTAGCCCTCGCTTTCCAGTACCAATCTCGCCAAGCGCTGCCTAGCCAAGGGTTCATCATCAACAATTAATACCTTCATTCCTGATCTCCCAAGCTAACTGGGTAGCTGAGCTGCACGCTGTAGCGGCCAGCATCCTGCTCGGTTGTTAAACTAGCGCGCTCACCAAATAAAGCCTTAAGCCGGTGCTCTATATTGGGCAAGGCGATTCTATTGCCATGCCTATGAGGCAAGTCGGGATTATAGGGGTTGCTAATGCTCAGCCGCAGTATGCCCTGTTCATAACTGGCAGCCACGGTTACCTTGCCGCCCTGGGCGAGGTTTTGAATGCCGTGGTAGATGGCGTTCTCTAATAAAGGCTGCAATACCAAGCTGGGCATGGCCAAGCTCATAGGCACCCCTGCCAGCTGCCACTCTACCTGTAGGCGCTCGCCCAGGCGGTTTTGCTCTATGCGTACATAGCTTTGGCATAGCTCTATTTCATCGGCCAAGGTCATGGGGCTATTGCTGTCGTTGAGGCTGGCTCTAAACAGGGCCGATAAATCCTCCACCGCCCGCTCAGCTGCCTGCGGCTTTACGGCAATAAGGCTGGCAATAATATTCATACTATTAAACAGAAAGTGGGGCCGTATACGCGACTGCAAGGCCTGTATGCGCGCCTGCAACTCGGCCTGCTGGCGCTGCTGTAATTGCTGAGCCAAATAAAAGTAACGCAGTGCTATGCCTGCTAATACTGCGGCAATTAAGGTAGTGGCCAGCAGCTGATCACCGTTGGGGGACCAGCGACCATCCAGCGCCGCCCCTGCCATTAGCCACTGCCCCAGCAGCGCTAACGCTGCCACCAATAATAAGATCAAGCCATAACTGCTGGCTGCCCCCCAAGCCAAGGGCATACGGCTTAAGCTGGGCCTAAGCTGGCACAGACAGGCGGCGCTGGCCAAAAAAGCCCACTGGCAAAACAAGGATTTTAGCGCAAAGCCCTGCCAGCTAAAGTGGCTGACACCGCTATCATCTAAGGTGAGCACTAGCGCAAGCAACTCAGCCAACAATACCAAAAACAGCACCGCCTTAACCTGACATAAATCGGGCAGAAAAAAGCCCTGTGGCTGATCCCTGAGGCTGCTTGCGCTATTGTTATGCTTATTATCGTCCATGGGCCATATCATAGCAGAGGCTTTTCAACGGCACACCGCCCCAATAGCAGCATCATGCGGCGCATGCTGTTATAATTCGCGGCTGCGATTAACCTAATAGTATTTTTAACGTGGTAAGTGACTGACATGAGTGAACAAGATCCAACAATCAAACCCTGGGGTGGCCGTTTTAGTGAGCCCACCGATGCCTTTGTAGAGCGTTTTACCGCCTCTGTTGATTTTGATCAGCGCCTGTACCACCACGATATTAATGGCTCTTTAGCCCACGCCAAGATGCTAGCCAAAGTGGGCGTGCTCAGCGATGAGGAATACCTAGCCATACAAACCGGCCTGGAAGAAATACGTGCCGATATCGCCGCCGGCAAATTTAACTGGTCGGTCACGCTGGAAGATGTGCACATGAACATCGAAGCCGCGCTTACCGACAAAATAGGCATTACCGGTAAAAAACTACACACCGGCCGCTCGCGCAACGACCAAATTGCCACCGATATACGCCTATACCTGCGCGACGAAATCGATAGTATCGCTACCGAGCTATCACGCTTACAACTGGGCCTAATCGAGGTAGCCCAGCGCGAAGCCAGCACCATAATGCCCGGCTTTACCCATTTGCAAACCGCCCAGCCGGTCACCTTTGGCCACCATCTATTAGCTTGGAACGAAATGCTACAGCGCGACTACAGCCGCCTGATGGACTGCCGCAAGCGCGTTAACCAAAGCCCCTTAGGCGCAGCGGCCTTAGCTGGCACCACCTACCCTATAGACCGCCACTACACGGCCGAGCTATTAGGCTTTGAAGCCCCCACCGAAAACTCTTTAGACTCAGTGAGCGACCGCGACTTCGCCATAGAGTTTGGTGCCTTCGCCAGCTTGCTAATGACCCATATGTCACGCTTTAGCGATGAGTTGGTACTGTGGACCTCGGCACAGTTTAACTTTATAGAACTGCCCGACCGCTTCTGCACCGGCTCGTCCATCATGCCGCAAAAGAAAAACCCCGACGTACCGGAATTAGTGCGCGGCAAATCTGGCCGTGTTACCGGACATTTAATCAGCTTATTAATGTTGATGAAGTCACAGCCACTGGCTTACAACAAAGACAACCAAGAAGATAAAGAGCCACTGTTCGACACCATAGATACCGTCAAAGATTGCTTAAAAGCCTATGCCGATATGGTGCCTGCAATTAAGGCGCGTAAAGAATATATGGAAGAAGCAGCCCTACGCGGTTTCTCTACCGCCACCGACTTGGCCGACTACCTGGTACGCAAAGGCATGCCCTTCCGCGATGCCCACGAAGTGGTAGGCAAATCGGTAGCCTATGGCGTAGCACAAAATAAAGACTTGTCAGAAATGACCCTGCAAGAGCTGCAACAGTTTAGCGACACCATAGAGCAAGATGTATTTGAAGTATTAACGCTGATTGGTTCTGTTAGTGCTCGCGATCATATAGGTGGCACTGCGCCCAAGCAGGTAAAGGCGGCGGCGGAAAGGGCTAAAGCGCTGGTCGCGCAGCGATAACAATTTACTATCAAGCACCCTCGCATCTGAATTAGCTACGGAGTACCCATAGCCCCTTGGGAGTCGCCGAGCAACGGAGAAAATTAACGGTACGCCGTAGCGAGCACTGTTTGAGTATTTTTTGATTGAATATCAAAAAATGCGAGTTGCGCAGCGGCCGTTAATTTTGATTCAAAAACACTGAAGTGTTTTTTCACCCTGCGGGCGACCTAAAGGTCGTCCAAATTGTTTTACAATTTGTTAGAGTAGCACAGGGCACCCGCAGGGCGACGGACTAGGGGTGCCCTTTCTTTTGGTTCTGTTTTCTTTGGGCAAGCAAAGAAAATGAACTCGCCCAGCAGGGCGAAACAAAAGCTTAAAATTGGCACAAAAAACAAAGCGGAATTAAAGCACTGGATACCGGCCTGCGCCGGTATGACAAGAGCGATGACATAGCAAATTCGTCCTCATGCAAATAATTTTACCGCTTAAGACTTTTAATTTTTCAAGAAAATTCTATGAAGCAATTTGTTATAGGTGGTGCCCGCTCTGGCAAAAGCAGCTTGGCCGAAACCTTAGCCAGCGCTTGCGGTGATAACATTGCCTACATAGCCACCGCCAATGTCGCGTTTAACGATGGCGAAATGGATGCCCGCATTGCCAAGCATCAACAACAGCGACCCAGCCACTGGCGCACGGTAGAAGCCCCCATAGCGCTAGCTGATGCCCTGACTCAATTGCAAAACCACGATGCGGTGATGATAGACTGCCTCACCTTGTGGTTAAGTAATTGTTTACACGAAGGCAACTGGCCGCAACAACGGCAAGATTTTTTAAAGGCCTTAGAAAATTTTAACGGCGAGCTGATTATCGTCAGTAATGAAGTGGGCATGGGCATAGTGCCTTTAGGTGAACTGTCACGTAGCTTTGTCGATGAGAGTGGTTTTTTACATCAAGCCGTAGCCGCCCGCTGCGAGCGCGTTATTTTTACCGCCGCCGGTTTACCCTTAGTAATGAAAGGCCCAGCACTCTAACGGCAACTCAAGCCTAGGAATAAAAATGGATTGGTTTTTACAGCAAGCAAAAGTTCCCTCGGATATACATCGCGCTGCCGCAACTCAGCACCAAAGCCAACTCACTAAACCGGCGGGCTCACTAGGGCAATTGGAAACCTTGGCCATTACCCTAGCCAGCCTGCAAGGTAGCCACCACCCACAATTAAAAAATATACATATACATATTTTTGCCGCCGATCACGGCATAGCGGCTGAAAATGTCTCGGCCTTTCCGCAGGCGGTGACCGCACAAATGGTGCAAAACTTTTCCAGCGGTGGCGCTGCTATTGCTGTTATCGCACAAACACTGAACGCCGATTTAGCCATTAGTAATGTAGGCACAGTACAAGCGCTACCCGAATTGCCCAAAGTATTGGACCAGCGCATAGCCGCAGGCACCGCCAACTTTGCGCACGGCCCCGCCATGCAATCAGCGCAATTATTAGCGGCACTGGAAGTGGGCAGAAACAGCGTAAGCCGCCAGCAAGACCTGTGGCTGGGTGGTGAAATGGGCATAGCCAACACCAGCTCGGCCACCGCTTTGGCCTGCGCGCTATTACAAGTTAATGCCCAGCAATTAGTGGGGCCGGGCACCGGCATAGACGCAGCAGCGCAACAACATAAGGCACAAGTGATTAATGCCGCCTTAGCTCTGCATAAAGCCAACAGCAACAGCCCCTTAAATAATTTACAAAACTTAGGCGGCTTAGAAATTGCCGCCTTAGTGGGCGGCTATATACGCGCCGCGCAACTAGGCGTGCCTGCTTTGGTAGACGGCTTTATCTGCACCGTAGCCGCCGCCTATGCCATAGCGATTAATCCCAGTGTTAAGCCTTGGCTGCTACTCAGCCATCAATCAGCGGAACCCGGCCAGCAAGCTTTATTTGAAGGCTTTGCCTACCCGCCCCTAATCAATATGGGCATGCGTTTAGGTGAAGGCAGCGGCGCGGCAGTGTGCCTGCCCCTGCTAAAACTGGCCTGTGACTTACACAATAATATGGCCACCTTTGCCGACGCTGGCGTGGCCAATAAAGACTAGCCATGACCCAAACTTGCGTCACCACTATAGATTTATTGCGTCACGGCGAGTGTGAGGGCGGCTTGATTTTTCGCGGCCATACCGACTCGCCTTTAAGCGACTTAGGCTGGCAGCAAATGCAGCAGGCCATAGCGGCCTACCCCCAGCCAGCAACACACTGGCAACAGATTATTAGCTCACCCTTACAGCGTTGCAGCGCCTTTGCCCTACAGCTTAGCCAAAACCATAACGCCGCTTTATTACTAAAGCCGGGCTTGCAAGAAATCAGTTTTGGCGACTGGGACGGCTGTTTAACCGAGCAAGTACAGCAACAACAGCCCACAGCCGTGAGCAACTTTTGGCAAAACCCCGCTAAACATACCCCACCCAATGGCGAGCCATTAACCGCCTTTCAACAACGGGTAGTGCATAGCTGGCAGAAATTAGTGGAACAACATCGCGGTGAGCATAGCTTAGTGGTTAGCCACGGCGGGGTGATACGTATAATCCTGGCGCATATCTTACAAATGCCGCTGCGGCCGCTGTCGTATTTGTCGGTGCCCCATGCCTGCCTTAGCCAGATAAAAATTTTTCAGCAAGCGGGCTCGCCCGACTGGCCGCAATTAATTTTTCATCAACCGCTTGCTCAACAACATAATAGTTGAAAAACCCCATGCCTAAATTATCACTGCGCCCACTAATTACCGCCTTTATGTTTTTAACCCGGCTACCCATGCCGGTGTTAAAAGATTTTCAGCCGCAGGATTCTGGCCGTGCCTTAGCCTATTTTCCGGTAGTGGGTTTAGCCATAGGCTTGCTGATGCTATTAATCGCGCAGCTTATCCCTATGCCGCCCCTAGTATTAGCGGCGGTGCTGTTAACGTTTTGGGTTTTTATTACTGGTGGTTTGCATATAGATGGCTTGGCCGACAGCGCCGATGGTTGGCTGGGTGGCACCGGCGACAAAGAGCGCAGCCTGGAAATCATGAAAGACCCACGCTGCGGCAGTGCCGCGCTAATGGCGGTAGGCTGCCTACTCATCATTAAATTTTCCGCCCTAGCCAGTTTGCTAGAGCAAGGCCAGCTTGTCGCACTACTACTGGCACCACTGATAGGCCGCTGCGTGCCGTTGATTTTATTTTTAACTACACCCTATGTACGCAAAGATGGCCTAGCGCAGCACTTTATTACTTACTCTTCAAAACCAGCTATCGCTGCGGTGCTGCTTGCTATGTTATTACTGTGCTTTATTAGTTTAAGCCTAACTACGGCGCTGATTGTGTTAAGCAGCTGCGCTATTGTTTTGCTAGGTTTACGCTATTTAATGATGGATAGACTGCAGGGCAATACCGGCGACACCACCGGTGCCGCGGTAGAAATTATTGAAGCCACCGTACTAATGGCCTTGTGTATTAGTTAATTGTGAGCACATCTTGAAACTGTAGATTATTCAACACTCGCTCTGAGGTATGGCCACGTATACTGTCCATCACCCCTTTTCTGGCCATAGTGCCTATCACCACAACATCGGCCGCTATGGCGGCAGCAGTCTCGGCGATAACTGATTCAGGCGAGCCTTTTTTGACATGCACATTGGCGGTATCCACACCGGCCTCACGCACTAGCTCACCTCTATCGGGATAATGCATGGAGTCTTGATAGGCATTAACCACATGAAACTCTGCTTTATATTGCTTAGCCATTTGTTTACCTACGGCCAGTATGCGACGGTTTAAAATTTTATGCTGTTCATCTGTAGCTTGCATATTTACGGCTGCCAATATACTTTCGCGCCTGCCCGAAGCGCCGCCGCGCACTAGCATTACGGGCCGCTTAGCCTGTCGCAATAACTGCCATTTAGAGTCTGCTAAAAAAATATTGCGCGACACATTGCTGTGATCCGTCATTACAATTAAATCAGCCTTAATACGTTTGGCGGCATCTAACATACCCTGTTGCCATTGCTCAGCCCAGTACAATTCCGTTTCGCAGTGTAGGCCTTGCGCCTCCACCGATTGCACTAGTTTATTTAACGAGGCTAAGGAGGGGTAAATATTGTCATTAGCCGGATTAATTTTGCTGGCATTAACATCTACCGCAATAAATAAATGCAGGCGTGGTTTTTTATTGCGCAGGCTAGCATTGACTATCACCCGCTCTAACGCAGGGTGAAAATTTCGGCTGGGGTCAACCGCCACTAATATCACTTCACTTACTTTTACGGCGGTATTTATCACTGCGCTAGCCATAGGGGCATTGTCTATCACTGTAGTATCCATAACTTTTCCATCCATCACTGCTTAGGTTCATAGGCAAAGCTTTTAGTAAGCCTGCCAATTAATTTCTGCAGTGATAATAAGAAAGTTTTATGTCAGTTTTATGAATACACTAGCCAACGGGCTTAAATAAGCGCGCAATCGCCGTGGGGTTAGAGGGGAAAAATAAATGCAGGTAACTGGCAGTTAAACTGCCCTCTCTATAAATCGCCTCACCCGGTGCTGGGTGGTTAGCACGGCGGCCAAAGCTCATAGCCTCAGGGGTGCCCTGGCTGGCCGAACGATGATGCGCGTGGCCGCGCAACTCACCTTCTGGCAAAGCGGCCGTTTGCATACCCTGGCAACCGCCTCTTGCTTTCATTACGCCCTGCCCTGCCAACAAACCCGCCATGTTATAGCTTTCGCCCGCCAAGGTTTGTAAAGACTGCAACACATACAGCAGGCCACCGCATTCGGCTAAGATAGGTTTATGCTGGCGGTGAAAATCATTAACAGACTGCAATAAGCTATGATTATCCGCTAAAGTTTGCGCGTGCAACTCGGGATAGCCGCCGGGCAACCACAGCGCATCAGCGGCAGGTATGACGCTATCACTCAGCGGCGAGAAATAACGCAACTCAGCACCCATATCGATGAGCAACTGTATATTGGCTTGGTAGATAAAACTAAACGCCACATCTTTTGCTACTGCTATGCGCAGGTTTTTAAGTAAGGCTGGTAACGGTGCTAGTGGCTGCTCAAAAAAAGTAACCGGCGCTAAGCCCGCAATAAAATCTGCTATGCCTGTTGCGACTAACACATCGGCGCCAGCCTCTAATAAGCCTTCAAGCTCGGTGTTTATTTCCTGCGCCTGCACTAAGCCCAAATGCCTTTCCGGTAGTTTTATCTGCTCGCTGTTAGCCAGGCAAGCCACTAAAGGTAAGTCATTCGGCAAGGTTTGCTCAATTAATTCTCTGTGGCGGTTAGAGGCACAGTGATTGGCCATTAAGCCCACTACCTGTACATCGTCGCGGTAATTGGCCAAGCCCATAGCCAGCACCGCAGCGGTTTGTGCTTTGGCTTTAACATCCATTACTATCACCATGGGTATATTAAAGCGTGCTGCCAAATCGGCACTGCTGGGCTGGCCATCAAACATGCCCATGGCCCCTTCAATAATAATTAAATCGGCAGTTTGTGCTGCCAAAAATAATTGCTGCTGACACCAGTCCTCCCCCGCCATCCACATATCCAGTTGTACTACCGGTTGCCTTGAGGCTAGCTGTAATATTTGTGGATCTAGATAATCGGGGCCGGTTTTAAATACGCGTACTCTTTTGCCTTGGCGGCTTAATAAACGTGCCAAGGCTGCAGTGATAGTCGTCTTACCCTCGCCCGAAGCGGGTGCGGTAATAAACAGGGCGGGGCATAGTGCACTTGCTGGCGATAACATAAGGGCTTTAGTAATCCACACCCTGACGCGCTTTGATACCTGCCTTGAAAGCGTGTTTGATTTCTTTAACTTCCGATACGGTATCCATTGCCTCTTGCAATTTAGCACCGCCACCGCGGCCACTTACTACCACGCTCTGTTCTACCGGGCGGTTTTTAATGGCGTTAATCACCATATCCTCGTCCAAGTATTTATAGGCGATCATATAGGTAAGCTCATCTAACACCACTAAATCGTAGCTGGGGTCTTTTAACATGGGCTCTACTACCGCCCAGGTTTTTTCTGCAGCTTCTATATCGGCGGTTCTGTCTTGGGTATTCCAAGTAAAGCCGGTGCCCATTTGGTAAAAATCCACTTGCGGGCAGTGTTCTTTTAAATACATTTCTTCGCCGGACAGCTGCTGGCCTTTGATAAATTGCACCACACCAATTTTATGGCCATAACCCAGGGCGCGCATAATCATGCCAAAAGAGGAGCTGGATTTACCCTTGCCATTACCGGTTAATAAAATGGCAACACCACGCTCTGTAGAGGCCTGCTCTATACGGGCATCGACTTTTTCTTTTTGCTTTTCCATAGAGGCTTTGTGTTTTTGGTTTTTCTTGTCGTCACTCATATTTTTCTCCTGTTGTACTGTTATGGATACCGGCGTGCCCCAGGGCACCCTCTCTTTCTGTGCAATTCACCTTGCACCCCAGTGTGGCATGCTGTCATGCCGGGCCACGACCCGGCATCCACCATCACTCTATAATTTCATACCAAAGATCATTCCACTCTGGATTATTTTTTTCTATTAACTCTATCTTCCAACTGCGACGCCAATTCTTTAATTGTTTCTCTCTAGCTATCGCAGCGGTAATGCAATCCGTCAGTTCAAAATACACCAGCTTATGCACTTGGTATTTTTTAGTAAAGCCATCCGCCTCATTATTGCGGTGTTGCAAAATGCGCTGTATTAAGTGACCGGTTACACCTATATATAAAGTACCATTCCTTTTGCTGGCCAGTATGTAAACTGCTGCTTGCTTAGCCATCCTTGGCTCCTTGCTATTTCTATTCATGTGCTCTGTATGGATACCGGCATACGCCGGTATGACGTAGCGTCAGTGTCATGCCGGGCCACGACCCGGCATCCATTCCTTTTCTAGAGACTAACCACTAGCAACTAGAGACTGTATCCCAAGCCCTTATACAACTTATCCCAATCCATACTCTCATCTACCGCATCGGCTAAGCGATTTATTTCTCGCTCTTTTAAGGCGGCATAATCAAACTGTTCAACCTGCGCTAAACCCGCCCATTGCAATAAATCCTGCAGTGCAGCCTCGCTATCAAACAGGCCATGTAAATAAGTGCCCAGCACTTGTTCAGTGCGCACGCCCTCGGGGCGGCCATTTATGCTTAGCATGGGTTCACCGGTCAGCTTGCTAACCCCTGCATGAATTTCGTAACCCTGCACTTGGGCACCGGTCCATAGTTTCGCCTGCACATTCACCAACTGTTTTTCAGGGTATAAGCGAGTGCTAACAGCTAAATAATCAAAGCCCTGCACTGAATCTATATTGCCTTCTATACCGTCGGGGTCTTCTATGGTTTTACCCAGCATTTGAAAACCGCCGCATATGCCTATGACCTTGCCACCGTAGCGCAGGTGTTTTTGTAAGGCCTGCTCCCAGCCGTTATCCCGCAGCCATTGCAAATCGGCGCATACGCTTTTTGAACCGGGCAGCACAATTAAATCGGCAGCGGGTATGTTTTGATTCGGCCCTATAAACTCAAATTCAACCTGCGGGTGCAAGCGCAGGGCGTCAAAGTCGGTGTGATTACTAATACGTGGCAGGGCGGGTACGATGACCTTAATGCTATTGTCTAACTCGGCTGGCATATTGGCCGTAAGCGCATCTTCGGCCTCTAAATGAAAACCCTGCAGGTAAGGCACCACCGCCAACACCGGCTTGCCGGTGCGCTGCTCTAACCAATCCAAGCCCGATTGTAATAAAGCGATATCGCCGCGAAAGCGATTAATCACAAAGCCCACCACGCGCTGCTGTTCGGACTCGCTTAATAATTCCAAAGTGCCTACTAGGTGAGCAAACACACCGCCTTTATCGATATCGGCAATAATAATAACGGGGCAATCTACCGCTTCGGCAAAACCCATATTGGCTATATCTCTATCGCGCAAATTTATTTCGGCGGGGCTGCCGGCACCTTCAACCACTATCAACTCATACGCTTTACTGAGGCGCAGATGCGATTCTAATACTGCCGCCATCGCCGTAGTTTTATAGTGATGATATTGCTGGGCCTGCATTTGTGATATGGCTTTGCCGTGGATAATGACTTGCGCGCCTATATCGGTAGTGGGTTTTAATAATACCGGGTTCAAGTCGGTATGGGGTGCCACCCCTGCCGCCTGCGCCTGCACCGCTTGCGCGCGGCCTATTTCGCCACCATCTTCGGTAACGGCAGAATTTAAGGCCATGTTTTGCGGTTTAAAAGGCGCAACTTTTTTGCCGCGGCGTTTAAAAATACGGCATAGTGCTGCCACCATTACGCTCTTGCCAGCATCAGAGGTAGTACCTTGCACCATTAAAGTGTTGGCGGCCCTAAAAGACTTTTTAGTTGCGCTCATTGTCACCCCACTGCTGTTGCGCCTGCTGCGCTTTTTGCTCATCCCAACCGTTGTTCATAATATAGTGATTGAGATCGCCGCGCTGTGCCCACTGCTCTTGTTGCAACATGGGCTGCTGATAAAACTCATCAACAGGACCTATGCATAAGATGGCTATGGCGGTGGCTTGCTCTGGTATTTGCAATAACTCGCTTACTTGCTGCGGCTCAAATAATGACACCCACCCCAAGCCTATGCCCTCGGCTCTGGCAGCCAGCCACATATTTTGTATAGCGCAGGCCGCCGAAGCCACATCCATTTCGGGTAGGGTTCTTCTGCCAAACACATGTTGCTCGCGTTTATCCATTAAGGTGACAACCACCACCTCGGAGCAATCTAATATGCCCTGCACTTTTAATTGTAAAAACGCCTGCTTCTTTTCACCTAATTGCTCAGCGGTGGTTAGGGTTTCCTGCTGTACTAGCTGATGCAATTGCTGACGCAGCTCTGGCTTTTGCACCCGTATAAAACGCCAGGGCTGCATAAAGCCCACACTGGGGGCCGCATGGGCCACGGTAAACAGGCGCTGCATTATGGCTTCGTCCATTGGTTGGCCATTAAAGTGGCGCATATCGCGGCGCTCAAAAATAGCTTTGTATACCGACTCGCGCATGGCCTCGGTAAAGGCTAAGGGCTGGCTCATCTTATTGATAAACCTCTCTGGCCAACTCTAACTTTTGGCACATTATTTCTGCACCTTGCAAAATTCTAGGGGTATGGCGCTGCAAAATATCGGGGGGGATAAAATATAATTGTTTGTTAACTACGGCTTGTAACTGCGGCCATTCCAACCAAACATCTAACCACTCGGGGCGCTCTACCCCCATGCCGCTGGCAATAATGACTTGCGGGTTGGCATGCAATACTGATTCTACACTGAGCTTAGGTGCCAAGGCTGGCTCATCGGCAAAAACATTATGGCCGCCACATAGCGATATCACATCACTGAGTAAGCTGTCGCCATTTAGCGTTTGTAAGGGTTCATTCCACACTTGGTAAAAAACGCTAACTGGATTTTTGTGCTGGTACTGCTGTCGCAGGGCGCTGAGTTTTTCGTTAAAGTGTTTAGCCGCCGCGCCGGAGTCTTGTTCACCCAACAGCAGCCCAACTTTACGCAAAGATTCCCCTACCGACTCCAATGTTTGAGGTTCACCCCAATACACTTTAATACCTAGCTCTTCGATTTTTTTGATGCGTTCGGCGCCATTGCCCGAGTGCCAAGCCAATATTAAGTCGGGCTGCAAACGCAAAATCGCTTCAGCGCTAAAGTTTTTGTAATTACCTACCCTAGGTACTTTTTTAGCGGCCTCAGGATAATCACTGTAACTCACCGCCCCCACTAATTTATCGCCTGCACCCACCGCATAAACCAGCTCGACTATATGCGGCGCCAAGGCCACTACCCGGCTGGCGGGTTTGTCTAGCTGTATAACTTGGCCGCTGTCATCGGTGACTTGTATGGCTAGAGCAGGCACTAGGTTAAACAAACCTATACATAAGACTAATAATTTCATCATAAATTTATACTTTTTAATGCTTGTAAGCAGCGCTCGGTATCGGCGGGTATGCCAAAGCGCAGTAAACCTTCGCCCTGAGGCTCTATTGGTGAAAATATGCGCAGCCATATCCCCTGCTGGGCAAACTGCTGTTTTATGGCCGCTAATATTTCATGGGGGCCGCTTACAGAAATAAATAATGGCCCGGGCTTAAGCTGTAAACCCGGCAAATAAGTCGCTAATAATACCAACATACTTTGCTGCATTTGTTTGATGCGCTCGCGTTGTTGCTGCTGCCAAGTTTTATCGCTTAACGCTAGTTCTGCTATATACAGGCTGGGGGCCGTCACCCCCCATAATAATAAGCGCTGTTCAAAGTTGGTTTTTAATTCGTGTGGTAAATAAATAAAACCTAGCCGTATGCCCGCCAGGCCAAAAAATTTACCCATAGAACGCAGCACGATTAATGAGCCCTTGCTGACATGCTGCAACATACTGGGCTGCGGGCAACTGTCTATAAAAGCCTCATCTACCACTAAATAGCCACTGACTTGTTGCTGTATTTTTTGCAAGGCCTCGCAGCTCCACAACTCACCCGTGGGGTTGTTGGGGTTAATCACCAGCACATGCTCTACTTGCTCAAGTAAGTTTTGCAGTTGTTGGTAGCTGTTATAGCTCAGCACTTGATGACCCGCTTTTTGCCAAGCCTGGCTGTGTTCGCTGTAGCCCCATATGGGCATAGCAACGCGGGCAGCGGGTAATAATTGCGGCAATAATTCTATAGCCTGCTGCGAACCCGCCACGGGCACTAAGCCTTGCACGCCGTAATAATCTGCCACCGCTATATTAAAACTCTCACTTATTTCAGGTAAACGTTGCCAACAAGTTTCGGGGATGGTGGGTACCGGCCAAGACCAAGGGCTAATGCCGGTGGACAAGTCTATCCACGGCTGCTGCGCCTCAGGATATTGCTGTTGCGCCAGTAGTAAATTGCCACCGTGCTCAAGCATAGTTGGCCCAGCCCTGAATCATTAATAGCGCGCTTAGCAATGCTAGCCAGCCATAAACGGTGCGATCTAATAAAGCTATAGCCCGTGCTATGTCGGCTCGTTGCGGCTGGGCACCGCAGCCCATAATGGGTTTATGCATCCACTCACCGTGGTACTGAGCAGGGCCACCTAACAAGATGGCTAAGCTACCGGCACCTGCACACATCACCGGGCCACCATTGGGGCTCGCACAGTGCGGGGCCTGTTCACGCCAGCAGCGCAGTGCTGCACGAGTATTGCCTAACAGGGCGTAACTTAGGGCGGTTAAACGCGCGGGTATATAATTTAAAACATCATCCATTTTGGCACTAAACCAACCAAAGTTTTGCCAACGGGCGCTGCGATAGCCCCACATAGCATCCAAGGTATTGGCTAGGCGATACACCACTACCCCTACCGGGCCGGCTAACACAAACCAAAAAATTGCAGCAAAAATCGCATCGGCACCGTTTTCTAAAAGGGACTCTAACACGCCGCGCAGTACGGCGGGCTCATCCATATTTTCGGTATTGCGGCTCACTATACGAGCTACGGCCGCCCGCCCCTCAGCCAAACTGTTTTGCAAAGCATGGGCCACGGCTAAGCCATGCTCGCGCAAACTCTGCCAACCTATGGCCAGATATAAACAGCCAGCCGATGCCAACTGATATAACCAGTCCATTTCTAGCGCGCGTAAATAATGGAATAAGCCTGCAATCAGCGCAGCCGGTAATAGCACTGCTAACAACCACGCCAACACACCCTGCCAGCGTTTATCGCCATTGCAGCAACGCTCAATAAAACTGGCGTAATGGCTCCAGCCTACTAAGGGGTGAAAACGTTTGGGCTCACCCAATACTCGATCGGCCAATAGCGCCACTGCTAGGTTAAGTAATAGCATCAGCTTACAAATAAATGCTTGCCGCTGGTGGGGTGTACCACGCGGTGAAACTTTAACTTAAATACGTCCTGCAACAAGGGCTCTTGCAAGACTTGCTCAGGGGTACCCATGGCCTTGATCTCACCCCCAGCCATTAGGATTATTTTATCGGCAAAGCTGGCGGCTAAATTTAAATCGTGTAATACCATTAGCACGGCACTACCGGCCATGGCTTTGCGTTTAAATATATTCATCACCTGTTGTTGGTGAGAAAAATCCAAGGCGGCGGTAGGCTCATCTAATAGCAATAAGCAATCACCCTGCCACACCTGCGCCAACACCCTGGCCAATTGCACGCGCTGTTTTTCACCGCCCGAGAGCTGGGTGTATAAATGATCGCGCAAATGCCCCACATCCATTAAGGCTAGTGCCTCATCGATAATGCGCTTATCTGACTGCAGGCCGGTGTCGTGCGGGGTACGACCCAAAGCCACCACTTCACTGGCGCTAAAGGGAAAATCTAACAGCTGATGCTGCGCCAGCACCGCGCACTGTTTGGCTTTTTCTAATAAGGGCCAGGTGTGCATAGGCTGCGACCAGTAATACACCTCGCCACTGTCGGGGCTAAGCTCGCCGCAGGCTACTTTTAATAGCGAAGATTTACCCGCGCCATTAGGGCCTAATACCACCACCAACTCACCGGCATTAATTTCGGCCTGTACGTCTTTTAAAATCGTGGCCTGATCTAGCTGTAATTGTAAGTGTTTGAGCTGCAGCATACTTACCTCGCAATTAAGCTGGTATTACGCTGCTGGCGCAATAAAGATAAAAAGAAAGGCGCACCCAATATTGCCGTCACCACCCCTATGGGTAATTCGCTGGGGGCTATGGCTATGCGCGAAACCGCATCGGCCAAGACTAATAAAATTGCCCCCGCCAAGGCTGAGCCGGGAATTAAATAGCGGTGATCTGGCCCTATTAATAGGCGAATAATATGGGGGGTGATTAAACCTACAAAGGCAATAGTGCCGCTAAGGGCAACTGCCACCCCCACCGCTAGCGCAACCAAAATAATAATTTGCCGCTTTACTCTATCCACATAAATACCTAAGTGGCGCGCCTCGGATTCGCCCAACAACATAGCATTAAGCGCGCGGCTATAACGCGGCAGCCAACACAGCAGTAAGCCCAACACCCCATAGGCCATAGCCAGGCGCTGCCAGTTGCTGCCATTAAGTGAGCCCATTTGCCACAGGCTGATTTGACGCAACATGTGATTGTCGGCTATGTATTGGAAAAAACTGTTAAACGCGCCCGCCAAGGCGCTAATAGCTATGCCCGCTAATAACATGGTGGCCACCGAAGTACCGCTGCTACTAGAGGCCAGCTTATAAACAATGGTGGTGGCTATCACCGCACCGGCAAATGCCCCTAAGGCGATAAAGCTAACGCCCCCTATGGCACTGCCCGCACCTAATACGATCATTAAACTGGCACCAGCGGAAGCACCGCTGGTTACACCAATTAAAGAGGGATCCGCCAAGGGGTTGCGAAACAAACCCTGCATCATCACCCCGGCTACCGCTAAGGTGGCACCGATAATGGCAGCCATTAGGGCGCGGGGTAGGCGGATTTTTTCTAGTATGAGTTGATTGGCCGGTTGCCCGGCATCCCCCGTCAACAAGGTGATGGGGTTGATGATTTCGGGGCCGAGAGTAAGCGCTATCACTAATGACAGGGGTAATAGCAATAAAGTTATGGCTAGCAAATGCTGCGGGTTTAACCTTTTCATACTCTCTACATAGAAGTTGCTGGGGCCGTACTCTCAATAGCATAACGCTTAGCATTGAGAGTACGCCCTTTACAGCAAGGGTTTTATAGCTCTGGGGTGTAAACCACCGAGAATAATAACTCCAGGCCCGATGATAGATAGTTGCCTGAGCTAAAGCCGCGCGCGAGCACATAATCTTTTTCAAACAGATTATCGACCTTTAGTTGCAACTTCCACTCTGGGTCTATGGTATAGGCGCCACGTAGGGCCACGGTACCATAACCATTGAGCTTGCTGCTATTGGCAGCATCATTATAACGGCTGCTAGCACCATAGATGCTGGCACCGACTGACCACTGATCAAAGCTTCTATCTATATCAATATTGATAACTTGCTCAGGGCGGCGCGCCAGTTCATTACCGGTAGCATCGTCCTGGGTATCCAATAAGGTTAAAGCCGTGTTAACCGTCCAACCCATAAGCTCGGTTTCAAAAGAAGCATCTATACCTTTAATGGTTGCCGTCGCAATTTGATCATTGGCAAAAATAGCTGAGTTGTATTGGATTAAATTTTCCACATCGTTTTGATAAGCACTAACAGCCCAGCTGTAATTATCAGCAAAGCCTTTAAAGGCTAACTCATAACTCTCACTTTCTTCAGGCACCATAGTGGGGTTGCCAAAAAAGGGATAGTAAAGGTCGTTAAAGGTAGGCGCTTTAAAGGCCTGGCCGTAACTGGCTACCACTTTTAAGTCAGCGGCAATATCGTAGCCCAGTGACGCGTTAAACGTATCGTGGCTACCAAATTGTTCATTGTCGTCATTTCTTGCGCCCAGGTTAGCCGATACCGCACCTTGCACAAATTGCAGCTGGGCATAAACAGCATGGTTGTCGCGCTCGTCTTCATCGTAGTTTGTGGAGCCATCGACTTTTTCATTTAAATAGTCATAGCCCAAGGTCAATAAAGCGTTGTCGCTAACACGTATATCGTTCTGCCAGTCTATATTAGTTTTTTCGGTTTCAAACACGCCGCCACTAAAACCATACTCATCGTAAAGTGTTTCTGTTTCATCTTTAGACGAGCCCACACTTAAAGAGCTATTAAAAGCAGTGTGTAGCTGCCAGCTGCCGCTAACATTTAAAGACTCGGTTTTACTATCGGTATAAGGCGAGCAACTAAAGCCAAAGCAATTGGTATCGTATTCGGACTCAGCCTCATTAAATTGATAACTTAAGCCCAGGGTTAGCGTATCAATAGGTGTGTAGCTACCATTAAAACCTAAAGACCGCTGCCTATAAGCGTCGTCATCATCACTGGGCGCGGTTTTATCTTCGGTAAAATCATAGCCACCGGTATAAACATAGGAGGCCGTTAAATTAGCCTGATAGTTTTCGCCTTTATGCCCCAGGCTGGCCGAAGCTTCGCTGGTATTGTGATTACCCACTGCCGCCTTAATTAATAAAGGCTGATTAGCATTGGCTTGGCGGGTAATAATATTTATCACACCACCCAAAGCATCAGAGCCATACAGGCTGGATTTGGGGCCGCGCACAATTTCAATGCGCTCTATTAGTTCGGGGTCTAGGTACTCCACCGCCGTGCTACCCAAAGTGGCACTACCTACCCGTACGCCATCTATTAAAAACAGGGTGTGGTCGGACTGATTGCCTCTTAAGCTAATACCGGTAGAGGCGCCACGGCCACCATTGCTAGTGATGCTTAAGCCCGGTGCCTTGGCCAGTAGCTCGGCTACGCTTTGCGCTTGAAATTTTTCTATATCTTCACGGCTAATGACCGTAACCGATGCCAACGTTTCGGCATAGCTTTGCTGGGTGCGGGTAGCCGTCACGATAATATCGTCAGCTTTATTGTGATTTTGCTCAGCCGCAACTACCGCGCCTGAGGCTATGGCTGAAACAGCCAAAGATAATAATGTTTTCATTGGATCCCCAATCTTTTCCATAAGCAACATAGGCTTATAGTGATAAGTAAAGTGATTGAGGGAGGGTAAGAGTGAAGTGCTAGAGCAAACGGGCTGCTGTAAGAATCCACTGATAAAGCCCTCCGCTTCATCGAGTTAATGCAGTTGTTGGCTGGTATCGGACTTTGCATGCGAGCATGCATTTACCGTTGCGGGGGCAGCGATGGAATAGCCGCTAAGCGGTGCACCATCTTCCCATTTAACCGACTTGTAACAACAAAGTCGGACCAAAAACTGAGCGGCATCCTACACCTATACAACGAGGTGGGCAAGCCATACAGTGTTTCTCGCCTGATATTGAATTCACCGCTGGCAGGCTTTAGCATGGCTAGCACTGTAAAAACGACTATTACTCACCCCTGCGGATTAGTTAGCAAAACACTATGAAAAACTGGATCTTTCTATCCCTAGCCATACTATCCGAAGTGATAGCCACCTCAGCCCTAAAACACAGCGATGGCTTTACTAAGCTATGGCCCACCCTGGTGGTAGCCGTAGGCTATATGATCGCCTTTTATTTTTTGTCGCTAACCTTGCGTACCATTCCGGTAGGCATCGCTTATGCGCTGTGGTCTGGGGTGGGCATAGTGCTAATTTCACTGCTGGGCTGGTTTGCCTTTGGCCAAAAGCTGGATGCGGCCGCGCTTATAGGTATGGGCTTTATTATTACCGGCGTGATCATTATGAATGGTTTTTCCAGCACTATGGGCCATAGCTAAGCTGAGCTAAACCACAGCCAAAAAATAAGCGTTTTATAAAAAGCTATTAGCCCTTAAGCTATTGCCGTCAACTTTCTAACGCTGCGCCACCTCAAAGACAGCAACTGTTTATGCCCTGCGCTGATAGCAATTAATACAAGATTTTTTATTCATATCTCCTATAATAAGCCTCAGCACCTTGCGTGCTTATTGCCGCTGCGGCTATAGCCTTTATTACTGGCAGCGCCAAAACACAAATAATAATTATATTCCCCCTGCTCAGCTACAATGGGTCAGCATGTCTACACACAAAAACGCCAGCAGCGATGCGGCTCAACCCAGCATTGATTACGGCATAGATAGAAAACAGTTAAAAACCGTTAAAGAGCGCTTTTTACAGGTTAATGCTGTGCGCCTAGAGCGTACCCAACAGGCGCTAAGTGACAGGCAGCAGGTATTTTTGCAGCTACTGCCGCTGCTGTTTCATGTTAACCACCCCATGCTGCCAGGTTATGTATCACACCAGACTCCCTTTGGTGTTAGCCACTACACCCCCAGCAAAGAGCAGCAATTAGCCGCCACCAAGCTGGCCCGCAGCTTTACTTATCGCTTTCAACCCCCCGTAGGCCAGCAAATTCACGGCCTGTTTTTAATGGGCTCCTGCGGTACCGTGGCACAGTCCGATCGCTCTGATATCGATATATGGGTATGCCATAGCAGCGATGTAGACCAAGAGGGCTTACTACAGCTGCGCCAAAAGTGCGACAAGATTAGCGCCTGGGCTATGAGCATAGGGGTAGAAGCCCATTGTTTTTTAATGGACAGCGAAAAATTCAAACAAGGTGAGCGCGCCAACCTATCCGGCGAAGACTGTGGCAGCAGCCAGCACTTTTTATTATTGGATGAGTTTTACCGCACCGGCTTATTACTAGCTGGCCGTATTCCTATTTGGTGGCTGTGCCCCCCCGAGCAAGAGTCACGCTATCAAGACTATGTGGACACACTGATAAAAAAACGGTTTATCCCCGCTGATGACAGTTTAGATTTTGGCAACGTAGGCCAAATACCGGCGGGCGAGTTTGTAGGCGCGGGCATTTGGCAGCTGTATAAAGGTATAGACTCACCCTATAAATCCACGCTTAAAATTTTGCTCTCGGAAGTTTATGCCGATCAATACCCCAATATAGAACCCTTAAGCACGGGCTTTAAACGCGCCATTTACAATAAGCAACTAGATGTTAATGAACTAGATCCTTACGTGATGGTATTTAGAAAACTAGAGCAGTATTTAATCGGCCGTAATGAGCTAGCGCGCCTAGAGCTGATACGACGTTGTTTTTATTTTAAAGTGGGCAAGGCCCTAAGCCGGCCACAAACTCATAACGTAAAATCCTGGCAGCGCCAGCTACTGGAAAAACTCACCAGCGAGTGGCAGTGGCCGCGCGAACATATACACAGCCTAGACGCCAAAGATAAATGGAAAGTAGCCCGCGTTATCGCCGAGCAAAAAGACATAGTGCGCGAACTTACCAACAGCTACCGTTTTTTATTAGACTTTGCCCGCCGCACCCAGGCCACCGCGCTTATCAACTCTGCTGATATGACTTTATTAGGCCGCAAACTGTATGCCGCCTTTGAACGCAAGGCCGGCAAGGTAGAGTGGATCAACCCCGGCATATCCAATAGCCTGGCCGAAGACAGACTCAATTTTTACTATGTAGACAGCCCTGCTAGTGGCAACAGCTACTGGGGCGTTAGCACTGAGCCTTTACTAGCCAAAGATACCGAACAACATGACCCCCTTAAGCGCGGCGACCATTTAATTGGCTTGCTGGTCTGGTGCCATTTTAACGGCTTACTCAGCAGCCACACCCGCTGCAATATCGTCAATGGCGCCCATGATGTGGGTGAGTTTGAACTACTCAATCTAATCCGCGCCCTGCAAAAAACCTTGCCCATTGCCAGCCAATATACCGATCACGGCGATCAAGCCGATACTCAGTTCTCGCGCCCTATGCGCCCCACCCTGTTACAACTGTTTATCAACATCAGCACCGACCCGCTATCGTCTATGCGCAATCAGGGGATAGAAAGGCTTAGCGACCAAACCGATAGCCTAAGCTACAGCGGCATGCGTGAAAACTTAGTACTCAACATAGAGCAAGTACTGGTAAACAGCTGGGGTGAATTAATCACCCGCCGCTATGATGGCGAAAGCGCCTTGCTGCGCTGCCTGCGCGACTACTTGCAAATGATTCCACCCGGCAGTAACAAGGCCTTGCCAACATTAGAGATACACTGCTTTTGCGCCAGCCGCGCTGCCGCCATCAGCCATAGAGTAGAAGAATTATTCAGCGATATCGCTGCCTGCTATCACGGCGGCAACAAACCCGCCAACAGCCGCTACGTATTAAAAGTGCAGCACGATTACTACATACTGCAATTCAACGAGCAGCAGCCCACTATAGAAAACATGGGCGAATATAGCGATATGCTGGATTATTTAGCGGGCAACATTAGTGGCAAGCAAACACAATTTAGCCCCTTGGTGTTTGACCGTCACTGCCAAAGCAATAACCCAGTGGCTGCCTTAAGCCCCTATATGCAAGCGGGCAACATACAGGTTTTTTATTTATGCCAGCAACACAAAGCTGACATTTATATTATTGATGAGCTAGGCGTGCTCAATCACTTTAGCGCGCCCTGCTTAGATAAAAATAATTTTTTAACGCCACTGGATTTATTTTTACAATCTACGTTGTTTAGACAAAACAATGAAACCATAGATACGCAAGGCGACCTCAACACACTGCCACAAGACAATATTAAAAACGTTGATTACTATGAAATCATCAACAAAAAATCGGGCTACACCATTATTCGCAACAACCCGATTAACCACGAAGGCTGCCCCAGCTTTTTTAATGTGCAAGCCATAGGCAGCCGCGATAACAATGGCTTACTACTGTTTACTATTTACTGCGACCAAAAAGAGTTTAGCGAGCAGGAATATGGCGAACAATTATATAACGCTGTAGCCCAGCACATACTGCAACGCCGGCAATCCAAAGAGCGCTACCCCTGCTACATTACCGACTTGGATTTAAGCCTAAGCAATGAAAAATCCGGCGACAGCACCCCCACTAACCGCTACTTGTTTTATAAAAAGCGCTTAGAACAGGCGCTTAACGCCGCCCTGCTGCAGGTTTAATTGATAAGCCAGCCCAAAAGCCAATAGCCCTATTCAAGCTTTCCCGTAATGGAAACAAAAAAAACAATGATACACAGCGCAAACTATCAAGCCGTATTTCACGAGGTTGTAGCCGAGTTAAAAAACGTGGCCGACCAAGGCGAGGTCGCCTCATACATACCCGAATTAAGCAAGGTTGACCCCAATAAGTTAGGCATACATCTTTCTACCACCCAAAAAGAGCAGCACAGTTTTGGCGATGCCGACGAAGCATTTTCCATTCAAAGCATAGCCAAAGTGTTTTCGCTAACCTTAGCGTTAAAAATCATAGGCAAAGACCTATGGAAGCGTGTAGGTGTTGAACCTTCCGGCTCACCGTTTAACTCTTTGGTGCAGTTAGAATACGAAAAAGGCATACCCAGAAACCCCTTTATCAATGCGGGGGCCATTGTGGTATGTGATATTTTGGTTAGCCACTTAAAAAATCCCAAGCAGGATTTATTGGCATTTATTCGCAAAACAGCGGGTATAGCAAGCATTGACTATAGTGCCAAACTCGCCGATTCAGAAAAACAAACTGGCTATAGAAACTATGCCCTGGCCAATTTTATGAAAGACTTTGGCAACATACACAATGATGTGGAGACAGTATTAGATTTATATTTTCACCTGTGCTCCATAGAGATGAGCTGCAAGGACTTAACCCAAGCCTTTTTGTTTCTCGCTGCGGGCGGCGTTAACCCTATGACGGGTGAAACCGTTATCAGCCAAGAAAGAACCAAACGTATTAATTCCATTATGCTGACCTGTGGTTTTTATGACGAGGCCGGTGAATTTGCTTTTAAAACTGGACTGCCCGGGAAAAGCGGCGTGGGCGGCGGCATAGTCGCCATACACCCCGGTGAATTTTGCATTGCCGTTTGGAGCCCCAAACTAAATCGCCGCGGCAACTCTTATATGGGCATGAGGCTGCTAGAAGCCTTTACCACCAAAACTAAGTCTTCAATATTTTAAGTGGTTAGTCGATAACCAGAGACTGACTACATCCCCTCCAAAGCCTTATTGCGTGCCTCTAACTGCGCCCGCACTTTTTTTGCTTCTTCGACTAACTCTGGCGCTTTACTCATATCAACTGTGCCGTCGGTGTTGAGCAGCCGGCTAGTAATTTCAGGGCTTTGTTCCGGCTCTACTACAGGTGGCGCGGCCATGGTGTTGACTGCCCTGGGCATATCCTGAGCCTGCAATTGTTTTAAGGCGTAATCGGGTATTTGATTATAGTTATCGGTAAACTGCCAGTTACCTTCTTTATCTTGCCATTTGTAGAGCTGCTTTTTATTGCTTTCAAAGACCTTGCGGCCTGCGGTAAATTCGCTGGTGGTATTGGCAACCTTGCTGACGCTTTTGGTAATTGTCTCCAGCGTTTTTTCATCGGGTAGCCAATCCTTAGGAGTCATAATCGGCTGGCCATCACTGCCGGGCATAATCATAGGCACCACAAAACCCAAAACAATTAAGGGCAAAAAAACGCGTATATACTTCCACATAGTTCAGCCTACCTCCATTCACCCATTCTTAAAGCAAACATAAAGACGACATCGGGTGCTGTTTCTACGGCTATGTCTTCGCTGATAGCAAAATCAAAAAATAATTTATCAGTGACCTTAACACTGGCCCCCAGCAACAATTGCACCGAGTCATCGCCTATTTGTTTTAGGGCGCTATCATAAAACGCGCTGTGAAAATCCAGCTGCGTTTTAAATGACAAACTCTCGCTATAGGCCCAGCTTAAGGTAGTGGAGCCAAACCAAACCTGGTCCTCTTGTTGCTGAGCTAATACCTCGCCATCCCCCAGATTTAACAGGCCGCCACTGAGGTGAAAATTAATACCGTACGCTTCTTTTAAGCTGCGATCACTTAGGTGCAAACTAATATAACTATCTGCCGCATCAGAGCCTCGCAGCCTATCGACATTGCCTGTGGCAAATTTGTAGCCGGCGCGCACAGCCCAACTACGACGGGTATTTTTGGCGAGCTGGTAAGCCAGGCTTAGCGACACATCCCCCAGGCCTTCGCCATTATCCTGCATATCCAATAGCACCTGCTCTCCGTTTTGGTAGGCATAGCGCAGCTGATCTTTAGGGTAATCCACCCGGTCGCCATCGGGTAAACCAAAGGTATCGTGCCAGCCCTCTATAAAGCCATCCATGCCACCCGCTTGCTGGCTGATCACCGGCAGGCTTAAACCCAGCTCCCAGCCCTTGGCTAGGCCGTATTTCCAGTTAAGGGTGGAGCGGTAGGTTTCGCCATCCAAAATTATAGCCTCACCCTCTCGGCTTTCAGCCACAAAGGTATTGCTGCTTTCAGCGCTTAAGGCCCCCTGCCAATAGCCGCTGCGGGTGAGTTTGGCGCTTTGCGCATCGGGTAGGCCGTGTATTTGTACTAGGGGGTTACGGTTAGCACTCAAAAAAGGCTGGTCTAAACTGCTGCCCTGAGCCGCGCTACCGCTGGCCACGCTCACTAGCAAGGCCACTTTAGTTACCGCTGAATATTTTTGCACTCCACACTCCTTGAATGGGTTTAGGGTTGTTTCATAACGCTAAGTCTAGCAAAGCTTAGATGAAACCTTTGCTACCAAGGTGGGCAACGGTATAATCGCCGCTCACTGACTTGGACTTGATTATGCGCCTGCCTGCACTTTATCTATCGATTAGTTTGTTACTGCTATTAGCTGGCTGTGGCCAAAAAGGGCCTTTATTTTTGCCCTCTGATCAGCCCCCCGCGCAAGCCAGCCCAGAGCTAACCCCACCGCTGGCCGATAGCGACGCCAGCGCCGAGTAAATTCTCTTTATTTTCTACCCTGTTATAGGTTTCAACTTATGGACGCTTTTCTATACCAAAACAATGAGCTATTTGCCGAGCAAGTTGCCCTTAAGCAAATTGCCCAAACCTATGGCACCCCTACTTATGTGTATTCGCGTCGCCACTTGGAAGAGCGTTTTTTATCTTACCAAAATGCCTTACAGGGCCGCGAGCACTTAATCTGCTATGCGGTAAAAGCCAACTCTAATATCGGTGTGTTAAATGTCTTGGCGCGCTTAGGCTCGGGCTTTGACATAGTCTCTATAGGCGAGCTGGAGCGGGTATTAGCCGCGGGTGGTGAGGCCAGCAAGGTAGTGTATTCCGGCGTGGCCAAAACTAAAGCCGATATCGCCCACGCCCTAAAGGCGGGCATACACTGCTTTAACGTAGAGTCTGAGGGCGAGCTAGAGGCCATTAACCAAGTGGCCGCCGAACTGGATATGCAGGCCCGTATTTCACTGCGCCTCAACCCCGATGTGGATGCCAAGACCCACCCCTATATCTCTACCGGCTTAAAAGACAATAAATTCGGTATAGATATAGAGCGCGCCCCGGCGGTATACCAGCGCGCCAACAGCCTCAGCCATATAGAGGTTATTGGTGTGGACTGCCACATAGGCTCGCAGCTCACCGAAATCAGCCCCTTTTTGGATGCTTTAGATCGCCTGCTGAGCTTAATTGATAGCCTGGCCGAGCAAGGCATAGTGATTAAACACCTGGATTTAGGCGGCGGCCTAGGGGTGCGCTACCAAGATGAAACCCCGCCCGAGCCCGGCGAATATGTAGCCGCCGTGCTAGAGCGCTTGGGCGAGCGCGAGTTAACCCTGGCCTTTGAGCCCGGCCGCTCCATCGCCGCTAATGCCGGGGTGCTGCTGACTAAGGTGGAATACCTCAAGTGCAACCCCCACAAAAACTTTGCCATTATCGATGCCGCCATGAACGACATGATACGCCCTGCCCTATACCAGGCCTGGCTTAATATACAGCCAGTCACGCCCAGAGCTGAGGGGGTATCCAAGCGCTACGATATAGTTGGCCCGGTATGTGAAACCGGTGATTTTTTAGGCAAAGATAGAGAGCTCATTTTAGAACAGGGCGACTTATTGTCCGTGGCCGGTGCCGGTGCCTATGGATTTACCATGAGTTCCAATTACAATAGCCGAGGTCGAGCCGCAGAGATCATGGTCGATGGCGACAGCTGCCATGTGATACGCGCCCGCGAAACCATCGCCGACCTGATGCTAGGTGAAGCCTTACTGCCTGAATAAGCAGGCCTTAGCTAGGCAGCTACCAGCATGCACATTTAACACGCGCTCCCTTTAGCCCAACGCCATCGCTAAAGCCCAGCGCCCTAATGAGTCGTTTAGCCGGCCTAGGCCGTTAAGCCGCTCTGGATACAGCCATGCTGTTACACTTTACAAAAATGCACGGCCTAGGTAACGACTTTGTAGTGATAGACCTTATCACCCAACGTTACCGCCTGCGCCCCAAAGACATACTGCTAATCGCCGACCGCCACTTTGGCATAGGTTGCGATCAAGTGCTGGTGGTAGAACACCCCCGCAACCCCGATGTAGACTTTCGCTACCGCATCTACAACTGCGATGGCAGCGAAGTAGAGCAATGTGGCAATGGCGCGCGCTGCTTTGCCAAGTTTGTGCTGGATAAAAAACTCACCGGCAAACGCAAAATCAAAGTAGAAACCAGCAGCGGCATTATCGAGCTGGGCGTCACCGCCGATAAGCAAGTGCGGGTGAATATGGGCAAGCCACAATTAAAACCGGCCGACATCCCCTTTCAGGCCGAGGCAACAGCGCCCAGTTACAACCTAGACGTTGACGGCCAAAGCCTAAGCTTAGGGGCAGTCTCTATGGGCAACCCCCACGGCGTATTAGTGGTAAATGATGTAGCAACAGCCCCCGTGCTAGAGCTAGGCCCCGTGCTAGAGGCCCACCCGCGCTTCCCCCAAAAAGCCAATATAGGCTTTATGCAAATCATTGACCGCCGCAATATTAAGCTGCGCGTGTTTGAACGCGGCGTGGGCGAAACCCTAGCCTGCGGCACCGGTGCCTGCGCTGCCGTAGTGGCCGGGCAAGAGCAAGGCCTGCTGGACCAAAGCGTTACCGTCACCCTACCCGGCGGCGCACTATTGATAGAGTGGCGCGGCCAGGGCCATCCCGTTATGATGACAGGCCCTGCCACTACCGTCTTTGAAGGCGCCATACAACTATAAAAAGCAACTATAAACACAACATAAACAGGCAGCTATAAAACAGGAACTTTGCGTGAGCAACCATAATAACGATATTGAAGTCACTGAAGAGCAAGTGGCGTTATACCTTAAAAACCACCCCGGCTTTTTTTTAAAGCGCGACGACCTGCTCTGCGAAATAGAGCTGGCTCACTCCAGCGGTGAGGCCGTATCGCTACTGGAGCGGCAGGTTAGCCTATTGCGCGAGCGCAATATGGACATACGCAACCGCCTTAACAGCCTATTAGACAACGCCCGCAACAACGACCGCCTGTTTGAAAAAACCAAAGCCATAGTGCTGGCCCTGCTAGAGGCCAAAAGCCTGGATAGCATAGTCAACACCTTTACCCGCGGCCTAAAAAACGAATTTGCCATGGACTTTGCTAGCCTAATCCTCTTTGCCGATCCGCAAAGCCAGCGCAACAGCGCCTCGCGCATAGTCCCCTTGGATGACGCCTTTCACGCCATCCCCGGCCTACTTAAAAGCAACAAAGCCACCTGCGGCGTACTGCGCCCCGAAGAGCTGAGCTTTTTGTTCCCCAACCAACACAAAGAGGTAGGCTCCGCTGCCGTGGTGCCACTGAGCTTTGGCCACTCGCTAGGGGTTATCGCCATAGGCAGCAAAGATGCCCACTACTTTCGCTCCAGCATGGGCACCTTGTTTTTAGGTTACATAGCCGAGGTGCTTAACCGCATATTACCTCGCTATCTTAGCTTAGGTTAGGCCCATGAACGGCGAGGGCTGGCAGCAGCAAATCGATGACTTTATCGACGAGCTGCGCACCGTGCGCCAGCTTTCACCCCATACCCTAAGCAGCTATCAGCGCGACTTAAACAGCTTTGCCCAGTATTGCCACAGCATAGACATCAACAACGCCGAGCTAGCCCTTAGCGCCCATGTGCGCCAGTGGGTGGCCGCGCGGTTTCGGCAAGGTGCCAGCGGCCGCAGCCTGCAGCGCGGGCTATCGTCACTGCGCAGCTTTTACAAATACCGCAACCGCAAAGGCAGCCCCCACAACCCCGCGCTGGGCATACAAGCACCCAAGTCTGCTAAAAAATTACCCAAGGCCTTAGATGCCGACAGCGTAGGCCAACTCTTAAACCTAGACGACGGCGACTGGCTGGGGCTGCGCGACCGCGCCATAATCGAGCTGTTTTATTCCTCGGGCCTGCGGCTATCCGAATTAGTTAGCATTAACCTAGGCGACATAGACTGGGGCGACGCCCTGCTCAGCGTTACCGGCAAAGGCAATAAAAGCCGCAGCCTGCCCATAGGCCGCTATGCCATAGAGGCCCTGCAAGCCTGGCTAACCGTGCGCGAGCAGGCAGGGCCTGTGGATCAAGCGTTGTTTATAGGCAACAAAGGCAAGCGCCTAGGCCAACGCGCCATACAACTGCGGCTAAAAAAACACAGCCTGGCGCAGGGCATGGGCCAAAATGTAAACCCGCATATGCTGCGCCATTCCTTTGCCAGCCACATTTTGGAATCCAGCGGCGACCTGCGCGCGGTGCAAGAGCTATTAGGCCACGCCAATATCTCTACCACTCAGGTCTATACCCATTTAGATTTTCAACACCTGGCCAAGGTCTATGACTCGGCTCACCCGCGCGCCAACCGCAACAAAAAACGCAAGGATTAAAGCAGCCACTTATGCCAAGCATTAAAACTATCACCTTTGATTTAGACGACACCCTTTGGCAGGTTAAACCCACCCTGCAACATGCCGAGCAGCAAACCTATCAGTGGCTACAAACCCACACCCCCGCACTCACCGAAAAATTTGACCTAACAAGCCTGATGCAATGGCGTATGCAGCTGCATAACAACCGGCCAGAGCTGGCCCACCAAATCAGCGAGTCGCGAAAAATCGCCATCGCCGAGGCGCTGATTAAAGTCGGCTACCCCCACCAGCAGGCACAAAACTTATCGGCGCAAGCCTTTGCCGTATTTATCAAAGCCCGCCATCAGCTGGATATATTCGACGAGGTAGAGCCGCTGCTGCAACAACTCAAACAACGCTATCAACTGGGCGTACTCACCAACGGCAACGCCGATGTGCGCAAACTGCCCATTAGCCACTACTTTGATTTTGCCTACAGCGCCGAACAACTCAACGCCAGCAAACCCGCCCCCGATTTATTTCACGCCGCCCTGCAACACAGCCAATGCCAGCCCCACGAACTAATACATATAGGCGATCATTTAGAGCACGACGTACAAGGCGCACTGGATGCAGGCTGCCATGCAATTTGGTTGAATTGGGGGACAGAGGTTTTGCCGCAACAGCATCGGGCGCATGAGGTGAAGGATTTGGCTGAGGTGCCAGAGGTGGTGGCGCGGATAGAGGGTGGTGGGAAGTAAGGCGTTGTCAGTATGTAATTATTTCGGTTTTTTTATTGTTGAAATATAAGGTGGATGATTGATACTGGTGGGGACATTTAAAAATAAATTGTTCTGATGTATTCATTAAACTGTTAAGTGAGAGAGGAAGCATGGACCCGATTATTGGTTATATCGCAACTGGAGTTATCAGCCTTACAGTTGGCCTCTTACTCCAATTTCTTAAGTCCAAACCCAGATTAAAATATTTTCTGCCAGGAACCTTTCTTTTTCAGATTAATGAGCCAAGGGCCGACATAAGGACTGACTCTTTAACAATTGAGAATTTTGGGCTCAAGACTGCAACCAATATCGAAATCATTCATAAAGACAAACCAGATCACTTCCAATTCTCTCAGGCTATAGGATTTAGTGAATCGACGAACCCCGACGGTAGCCATATCACAAAAATACCGTCTCTCGGCCCAAAAGAACACGTGAATATTCAGTATCTAAGTCACGCTAAGGCTCCCGTACTTCTAAATATTCGATCTGACTCTGGCACGGCAAAGCAGATACAAGTTCGCTTTTTGCCTGTTTTTCCAATGTGGTTTAATGTTGGAGCTTGCGCACTAACATTAGTGGGACTGGGTACTACTGCATATGGGCTATATACGTTAGGAATGATCATATATGGCATCACCTAACAAAGCGATCAAAGCACAGGAACAAATGACTCAGAGTCTTTAAAATTTATGTTCGTGGACCCATCATTCTAACATTCTAGGGGGGAGTGATCACTCTTACCCACTTAAAATTCAGTAAACTGGATTAGGGCATGAATTTAATAAGCCAAGGTTATAAGGCTATAAAAGATTTACAAGATCAAATTTACGTCGCCTTCACCACTTTCACCTACCAATAATCTTGGAATTAGGTTATCGAGCTATGAAATCAAGCAACCGCGTAATCATTATTTTATGCTCAACTTTCATAATGATGAGTATACTTTTCCCGCCCTATAGCCGGCTTGATGTGTTTTCTGGGTTTTATTTTATTTTTGGAAAAAGCGCCTCTCGTCATTTGGAAATCGACCATGTAAGACTTGGCGTTATCGTTTTATGCATAATTTTGTCTACAATTATTGCAGTGACAGCCTCATCAATGAATGCATTTCAAAACATGCAAATAGCCCTAACAAAATTTATAAAAAGCCCCGCTATGACTAAGATTTTTTACGCATCTAAAGCAGGTTTGGATAAATTACTGAAAGCAGGAAGCGCAGCATGGATGTTTATAGAAAAATATTGGATCTGGGCCTTCATTATTGCAGCAATATTAAAAGCCATCTCATTTGGCATACGTAATTAAAAATCAACAACAAGGACACAGTCAATTAAATAACACGACTTATATCACCCTACAAAGGATCAACCCCATGAACACCTTAAAATACAGCACCCTCTTCGCACTCATCATCCTTATAGCAAGCTGTGGCAAGTCCGAAGAGCCAGCAGGCGTAATTCCCGAGCATCAAATGCAAGCGCTGGAATCGGCAAAAAATGTAGAGCAAGTATTAAAAGATGCCGAGCAACAGAACCGGCAGCAAATAGAACCCACACCATAAAAGCCTAAAGCTATAATAAGTTCTGCGGCTTGTACGCTATAACCCTATAATGGCCGCTACTTAATAGCAGTAAAAAACCTATACCTTCTATGCAAGAATACGCCAACAGCCTAGAGCACTTAGGCTTTGCTATCAGCCAGCAAGGCCGCGACGATTTTTTTAAAACCCTCAGCCAGAGCTTTGTTGAATTGCCGCGCTGTGGCGGCCATGTGGTGATTTTATATTACCCGGCTAATGACAAGCCGCGCTGCCTATACAACGACTGCAAAAGCGCTGAGGCTTACCAGTTAGAAGTGCAAGCTTATATTGATGGTCCCTATATTTTTGACCCCTATTACCAAGCGCAATTAGATGGCCTGCCAGATGGCGCCTATCGCTTACGCGATATAGCACCCGATAATTTTAAGAAGACGGAATACTACAAGCACTACTATATGCCTTCGCTGCTGGCCGACGAGCTCTGTTATTTGGTGACTTTAGGTGATAATGAGTACCTGCATTTTTCTATCACGCCTGCGGATATCAGCAGCAAGTTCCCCAAAAGCGTTTTGCGTTATTTAAACAGCCTGCACACCGTAATACCGGCCCTAATCCAACAACACTGGCAGCTAAGCCAGCCACAAAAAATAACAGCTGCTGGTAGTAGTTTTAATAACACCCTGCAACACGCGCTAAAACATTTTGGCAGCTCGCTATTATCACCCCGCGAACAGCAGGTTTTGCATATGCTATTACGCGGCCACTCTGGCAAGTCTGCCGCGCAACGGCTAGCGATTTCCAGCGAAACGGTAAAACTGCACCGCAAAAACATTTATCAAAAGTTAGATGTGAGCACGCTATCCGAATTATTTTATTTGTTTATAGATTCACTGCCACTCACCAATGTAAACAGCGCCAGCGACCCTTTAGAAAAATATATGGGGGTTAAGCCGCTAGTTGAGAGTCGCTAGATTCCAGTCCAAAGTCTCTAGTCTCTAGTCTCTAGAGAGAATTCAAAACAAAAAAGGCCAGCCCCCTAAGGGGCCAGCCTTGCTACTTAGCGACTATCAACTAGATACTGTTATCTAGCGACTAGAGGCTCTCAACTAGCGACTGAAATCATATCGGCCTATCACCATAACGGCTCAACGGTTTTTTCGGCGGCGCGGCGGTTACGTGCGGCTCTATTTGCTGCACCTTGCCACCCTGGGCCAAAAAGCGCGCCACGGCGTCGTCTATTTGATCCCTCACTTGCTCCTTGGCGGCCACGGTATGTGACTCCGGACTTTCATCGACTTGTTTTATAGAAGACATATCCAATGCGTCCTCCACTGCCCTGTGTACGGCAGGCTTTTTTGACATTGAAGGCGACTGTTTAGCCATACCCGCAAACCCTCTCTCGTTAATACTGTGTGGCTCAAACTATGCACCCCGCTTTATACCTGGCTAGACAACTTCTGCTTTGCAACACGGCTATTGCGCAGAGAAATATATATAGCTCAGTGGCGTTTAGCTGCCATGGTTTTACGGTGTTTTTATAGTTTGATTTGCTCTATCAGCTTGCGCTTACATTACTTTGTATTCCCTCAGCGATTAAAAGCAGTCTGTAATACATCGGCAAATATCCCAAAAGCTGTAGTGCTAAACCGCTAAAATATGTGTTTTTAACGGCCACAAAAAAGCCCGCAAGCGAGAGCTGACGGGCTTTTGACGGTTTTGCCAGGCGACGGGGTTTAAACTGCTTCGGCGCCAGTTTCACCGGTGCGTATGCGGATGATTTGCTCTATAGGCGAAACAAAGATTTTACCATCGCCAATTTTGCCGGTATTGGCGGCATTGGTGATGGCTTCTATCACCTGCTCTACCCTGTCGTCGGCTACGACTGTTTCCAGTTTAACCTTGGGTAAAAAGTCCACCACGTACTCGGCACCACGGTATAGCTCGGTGTGGCCTTTTTGGCGGCCAAAACCTTTAACTTCCGTTACAGTAATACCTTGCACCCCTATCTCTGATAAGGATTCCCTCACATCATCCAGCTTAAACGGCTTGATCACAGCGGTTACCAATTTCATGTAAAAAGTCCTCTAGGGTTCTATTCAGTTAATGGCGCTAATCATAGCAAGCTTTGCGCGCTAAAGCGGGCTTTAGCTTGGCTACCCGCACAATTTTTGGCTTTCAATTACTGGCTCATAAATTCAGGGTAGGCCTCCATACCGCACTCGGATAAATCACCGCCTTGGTATTCCTCTGCGGCGCTTACCCGTATACCCAGGGTGGCCTTAATTAGCGCCCAAACCGCTAAGCTGCTAACAAACACCCAAGTGAAAATCGTTACCGCCCCTATGATTTGCCCCAGTAAGCTGGCGTTGTCGTTGGTTACCGGCACTAGCAATAGGCCCAGCAAGCCCACCACCCCGTGTACTGATATCGCACCTACGGGGTCGTCGATTTTTAATTTATCCAGGCCAATAATGCTAAACACCACCAACACCCCTGCCACTAGGCCAAATAAGGTGGCCAGTAAAGGCGTAGGCGTAGAGGGCTCGGCGGTAATCACAACCAAGCCCGCCAACACACCGTTTAACACCATGGTTAAATCGGCCTTGCCGTACAGTAAACGCGCCGCTAGCAATGCGCCTACCAAGCCGCCCGCCGCCGCCATATTGGTGTTCATAAACACCACTGCTACGCTGTTGGCCGAGTCTACACTGGCGGTAGCTAATACCGAACCACCGTTAAAACCAAACCAGCCCATCCATAAAATAAAGGTGCCCAAGGTTGCCATAGGGAGGTTGGCACCGGGTATGGCCACTACCTGGCCCTGGGCATTGTATTTGCCCTTGCGCGCACCCAGCAATAACACCCCTGCCAAAGCCGCTGCCGCGCCCGCCATATGGACTATGCCTGAACCGGCGAAGTCAGAGAAACCTAAATCACCCAAGTTATAGAGGCCGAACACGTCCATACCGCCCCAGGTCCATGAGCCTTCTACGGGGTATATCACCGCGGTTAAGACCACCGCAAATAATAAAAAGGACCATAGCTTCATGCGTTCAGCCACTGCACCCGAGACTATAGACATAGCGGTAGCCACAAACACCACCTGAAAGAAAAAGTCTGCCGAGGGTGCATAGCTGGCTTTTTCTTCCGCGGCAGCTCCGGCAACACCATCACCCATAATGCCGCTAAGAAACATGCCCAAACCTTTGTCGTACATTAGCTCATAGCCCACTGCCATATACATAATGCAGGCAACGGCAAATAGGGCGATGTTTTTAGTTAAAATTTCTGTGGTGTTTTTAGCGCGTACTAAGCCGGCTTCTAGCATGGCAAAGCCCGCGGCCATCCACATAACTAAGGCGCCACAGACTAAAAAATAAAAAGTATCTAAGGCGTACTGCAATTCAAAAATCGGGGTTTCCATAAACTAAGCCCTCCACCAGCTTAGGTTCTTTTCAATAAAATAGCGCTAGGCACTATCGCTTATAAATCAAACTGTTTGCCTAGGGTAAAAATTAATGCCTCACCTTGAGTGGCATTACCGCTGCTATTGCTTTGATCTGATATTTCTTTGCTATTAACAATTAGCACTATGCCCAGATCGATTTCACTAATCGTGGTGCCATAGCCCAGCTCTACAAATTCACCATCAAAGTCATCACTGTAGCTGCCATAGCGGGCATAGGCACCCGAGCTATGCTGATATTTAATTTCGCTAAAGGTGTAATCTAATTCTGGGCCGGAAAAATTTTGATAATCACCAATGCTGTGCATCGCACTAACCGGGCCCCAGCTGGCACCTAAATTGATTTCTTTATACGTGTCATCAAACTCGCCGGTGTAGTAATAATTGGTAAAGCCTACGCTAAACTCAAAGGCCTCTACGGCGAAGGCATAACTGCCATACACATCTACCTCTACGCCATCACCCACATCGGCAGCCCATACACCGCCCTGCAATTTACCCAGCTTAGTCTCGCCCAGGCTAAACTCACTAAGCGCATAATCTAAACCTGCACTGGCAGAAGATTCATTTTGAAAAATACCTCGATAATAATACTCAGAGGCATAACCTATATTTGCCGAGAGCTGCCCCTGCGCCAGCACAGGCGCTGATAGGGCCAATAGGCCTGGTAACGCCATAGCCGTTATTGCGGTACTTGTTTTCATCACTGCGGTATCCCCTATATTGTCTTAATATTGTTTTTTTAATTATCGGTTGCCTGTAGCAGCGCGTACCCAATAGCCATAGCAGATGCCATACCAAAAAATTAAAACCCTTATAATTCAAAGTGTTGAGTTTTTAACTAGGCCAGCACCTATACTGCTCAGCACCAACATGGTGCTGACTGATCCAAAATGCAGCAAACTAAAAGCTATGACTGTTTCAGCATAGCCAAGTTAGGCAATAAGCCATACAATCGCAGCCACAACCATTATTCGACGACGCCCCACATGAATGACCGCATAGAACAATTTATCGCCCAGGCGAAACAATTTTTACCCAGTGACAGCATGGGTAAAGAGCTAGAAAAGAACTTACGAGCCTTGGCCAGCAGTACCTTTAGCAAGATGGATTTGGTAAGCCGTGAAGAGTTTGAAGCCCAAACCGCCGTGCTGGCACGCACCCGCGAAAAATTAGAACAACTAGAGCAACAGCTAGAACAATTAAGCCAACAGCCCTAACAAACTCATTGGCAAGAACAAGCTCAACAACAAGCCCAATAACAATAAAGTGCCCTGCATGATGCAGCGGCCAGACACAACAAGGATGTATGATGTCACTCGCCATTGTTTACACCCGTGCCAAACGCGGCATAGAAGCACCACTGGTTAGCGTAGAAACGCATTTATCCAATGGTTTACCGGCACTTAATATAGTCGGGCTGCCAGAAACAGCGGTGAAAGAGTCCAAGGACCGAGTACGCAGCGCTATTATTAACTCCCACTTTGAGTTCCCCGCTCGCCGCATCACCATTAATTTAGCCCCTGCCGACTTACCCAAAGAGGGCGGCCGTTTTGATTTACCTATAGCACTGGGGATTTTAGCCGCTTCCGGACAAGTGCCCATAGAATCGCTGCGCAACACCGAATTTATAGGCGAGCTAGCCTTAACCGGTGATTTACGCAGCGTTACCGGCGCGCTGGCCGCCTCACTGCAAAGCCAACAAGATCAGCGCGCCATTGTGGTCCCAGCCGCCAATGCCGACGAGGCAGCCTTGGCCGAAAAAAGCGTTGTATTCAGCGCCAGTAATTTATTACAGCTCTGTGCGCACCTGCACCAGCGTGAACAGCTCAGCCCCCATGTGCGCCCACCGCAAACCGGGGCCAGCATTAAATACCCTGACCTTAGTGATATTAAAGGCCAACAGCAGGCGCGCCGCGCTTTAGAAGTAGCCGCTGCCGGGCAGCACAATCTATTGTTTAGCGGCCCACCCGGTACCGGTAAGACCATGTTAGCCAGCCGCCTACCCGGCATACTGCCACCGCTAAGCCAGGATGAAATGCTAGAAGTGGCCAACCTTTATTCCGTTAGCCAGCAATACAAGGCCACGCTTTTGTATCAGCAGCGGCCTTTTCGCAACCCTCATCACAGCGCCTCAGCCGTGGCCTTGGTGGGCGGCGGCAGCAACCCCAAACCCGGTGAAATTTCACTGGCCCATAATGGCGTATTATTTTTAGATGAGCTGCCAGAATTTCAACGTAATGTATTAGAGGTGTTGCGCGAACCCTTAGAGTCGGGGGAAATATTGATTAGCCGCGCCAACCAGCAAGTATGTTTTCCCGCCCGGTTTCAGTTGGTGGCCGCCATGAACCCCTGCCCCTGCGGCTACTATGGTGACAGCGAACGACTATGCCGCTGCACGCCCGACCGTATCAACCGCTATCGCGATAAAATCTCTGGGCCTTTATTGGACCGCATAGATTTGCAGCTCAGCGTTAATCGCATAGCGCCAGAGTTACTCGCCAATAATAAAAATAGTGCAACGGAAAACTCAGCCACCGTCGCCAAAAGAGTATTGGCGGCTAGAAACGTGCAATGGCTGCGCCAGCAAAAAACCAATGCACAATTAAACAATCAAGAAATAGAGCAGCACTGTGCGCTAAATGACGAGGGCCTGCAATTACTCACCCAGGCCAGCCATAAATTGCAGCTTTCGCCGCGTGCCTATTACCGCATTTTGCGGGTAGCTCGCACCATAGCCGACTTAGCCCACAGCCCAGATATACGGCTATGCGATTTAAGCGAGGCTATAGGCTACCGCGGTGCCAGCAACTAATTAGTTTTAACAAAAAAAAACGGCACCTATGATAGATGCCGTTTTATTAAACTCGCCGTACTAGCAAGCCAGTTTATTTGATATTGCGTCTCGCCGTTACTAAACCTACCAAGCCCAAACCTAATAACGCCAAGGTACCTGGCTCAGAAACCGCTGAGGCGGTGATCGCAGTAGTGAAGTAGTTGTAATTTTCATTATAAGGATCAGCTGACCATATCCATTCAGCACCGGCGCTAACACCAGGTCTATAACCCCAAGGCCAGTTACCATTGCTACCCAAAGAACGCGGTGCTTGGTAGTTATTCCAGCCGCTGGTGCTCACTGACCAGTCAGTAGTATTAGTCGTCAAGTTAGAGCCGCCGTTAGCGAAGCTATGGTCAGTGCCCGTCAAATTAAACTCACCTAAAAAGCCGGCAATGCCACCTTGGTCGTAGGCGTAGATATGTAAAAAATAATCCTGGCCTTGCGCTAAGCTAACGTTGTTGAAGCTGTAGGTATGACCCCAGTTATTACCCTGCGCAAGATACACACCTTGCGTATTATCGTCGGTTGCCAAGTAGGCGACAAAACCATTATCGACGTTCAAGCCACCTGACAATAAGGTGGCCATTGCATGGCTGCTCGCCAACAAGGCCGTTACCGCCGCGGCTTTTATTACTTTTGCAAAGTACTTCTTCATATCACTAAACCTATATTGCTCACAGTTATCTCTAAGGGGCGAGACAGCCTTTCTATGCAGAGTATTTAGCAAAATAGAGGCCAATTAAATTTTATCTATTAAAATCAAATATATAGATAACTTAACATCTGATTAAAAATCGCTAAATGTAATGTATTTCGACACTATAATCGTGAGTTAAGCAAAGACCACAGCCCCCTAACGAGCGCCATTAGCCATAAGCGCTATACTACTTAAACCGCCGGGATGCAGAGCAGGTGACGGCTAATAACCACTAAGAGGTGCGCCATGACCATAGAACAACTCAGCCAGCTGTTGCTATACAGCACGCTACTCAATTATGGCTTCCTGCTATTGTGGCTGCTTATGCTGAGCTGGCCCAAATCTTGGCTGCGGCGCCTGCACGGGGTCTGGTTTAATATTAAGGCTGAGCGCTTTGACCTTATCCATTACCAACTGATGGGCGCTTATAAATTACTGATTTTAATTTTTAATTTTGTGCCTTATCTGGCTCTCAAAATGCTTTTCTAAAGCTTCAGCATTAATGCCTCAGGCAATTGGTAATGCTGTTGGCTGCCGCTAACGGGGCAACAAAAAGCCAAGCTATAGGCACAGAGCTGTAAGTTTTGGCTATGACTTTCGCCATACAGCCTATCGCCCACTATGGCAAAACCGCTATGGGCCAAGTGCTGACGTATTTGATGCTTGCGCCCGGTTTCTATACTCACATCTACTAAGGAGTGATTTTTTTCTGCGCTATAGGCTAAGTGATAAAAATGGCTGCAAGCGGCTTTATTATTCACTGACTCGCGAACAGTGTAGGGTTTGGGCTGCTGGCTAAAATCACCCACTACCACGGCGTGATATTTTTTTTCTAACTGGCGCGATTCAAATAGCGAAGAAAATTGCTGCGCCACTTTTTTACTATGGGCAATAATAATCAAACCGCTAGTTGCCCTATCTAATCTATGCACAATAAAAGCGGGCCGCTGGGGCTGCAGCTGAATTTCAGCCCAACGGCTAATGGTGCAATGATCGCCCCATTTAGAGCCCTGCGACAACATGCCATAGGGTTTATACCAAATACTGTAAGCCCCCTCATCGGCCAGCAATTGCGCCGCCGGCACTACCGCCTCTAACACTGCATGATTGATATAAAGATGCAATTCATCGCCGCTATTAAGCTGCGTTTTAGCACGCCGTAAACGCCGGGTATGCTTACCACGGCTTAACCACAGCGCACCTTTATGCATAAAGCCTTTAATCGCCTGCTTAGAATAACCAGAAGCAGATGCCAGTGCATCGAGTACCTGTGCAGGCTCAGTAATAGCAAGGTGAAATTCTTGTACTGCCTCTAAAGGATTATGATCCATACTGCCATCCCATTAGCTCGGCTGTAGACTGTAGACTGTAGACTGTAGACTGTAGACTGTAGACTGTAGACTGTAGACTGTAGACTGTAAAAATTATGCCGTAACAGTAACACGCTGATCGATAATAGCAGTAAAGTCTTGCACACTCACCGCCGGGCTAAAGTAGTAGCCCTGTACTTGTTCACAGTTATGCTCCCATAAAAACTGTATCTGCTCTAAGGTTTCGGCACCTTCGGCTATGACTTTTATTTTTAAGCTATGGGCTAGGTTAATCATGGCTTTGACGATTTCAGCGTCGCCAAAATCTTCGGTGACATTACTGACAAAGCTGCGATCAATTTTAAGTGCTGAAATAGGCAAACGCTGTATGTGGGCAAAGGAGGAAAAGCCAGTACCAAAATCATCCAGCGAAAAAGTAATGCCCAATTGGCTTAAAGCCATCATGCCTTCATAGGTTTGTTGAAAATTCGACATGATGGCGGTTTCGGTTAATTCAAACTCTAAGCGGTGGGCATCCACACGGCTATCTTTAATAATACGCGCAGCCGTTTCTACAAACATATTATCTTGCAGCTGTTTAAAGGATAGATTTATGGCCACGTGTAAATCGTGGTTACCGCAATCATCAAAATACTTCATATCCTTGCAAGCTTGCTGTATTACCCAATAACCTATGGGGATAATCAAGCCACACTCTTCGGCCAAGGGAATAAACTCTGCTGGCGACACCAAGCCACGCTTGGGGTGATGCCAACGAATTAAGCCTTCCATACCTACGGTTTCGCCACTGCGTAAATCTACCCGTGGCTGGTAATACATTTCAAACTGATTGGCGCGCAAGGCTAGGCGTAAATCTTTTTCTAAATTGACGCGCTGCAAGGCACCTATTTGGGTTTCCTCACTGTAAAAATGATATTGGCTGCCGCGCTCTGACTTGGCCTCCATCATCGCCATATTGGCACGTTTAAGCAGGCCGTCTACCGTCTCTCCCGACTCCGGGTACATGGCCACGCCTATGCTGCAGCTAATAATCACCGGCGCGCCCTCTATCATATAGGGGGCCGATAACACATCTATCACCTTTTGTGACACCAGAGCTACATCTTCAGCGCTGCGACAGTCATCTAATATCAAGGCGAACTCATCACCGCCCATGCGCGCTAGGCGATCACTTTTACGCACGCAACGCGCCAAGCGCCGCGCCATGGTGCGCACCATTTCGTCGGCGGTATCCATGCTATAGGCTTGGTTGATGCGCTTAAAACCATCGAGATTAATTAACAATAAGCCCAGCTTGGCGTGCTGGGCTTTGGCAGAGACTATGGCAGCATCCAGGGTCTGCCTAAACATCTGGCGATTGGGTATGCCGGTTAACGGATCATAGAGGTGAGATTGTGAAAGTTTCTGGTCAACAACGCTGCGATCCAAAGCATAGCGAAAGGAGCGCTCCAGTATGGCAACATGCAGGTTGTCGGTAGTTAGGCAGTCTACTGCCCCTAGGTCGTGAGCCAGCACCGATAACTCGCTATCGCTGTGCTCAAAAAGAGTGATGCAGGGCAAAGCAGCGCCTTGCTGTATATAACTTAATAAATACAGTGCGCGCTCTGGGTCGGCTTGGCAATCGATCAAAACCAGATCATAAGACTCGGCCGCAAGTTCACGCTCTGCACGGTCGTGGTCCTCAGACCACACCAGCAAATAGGGCTGACGTTTTATGTGTTGCAACTGCTCGATAAGCAGCTGATATTGGCTTTGCGTGCCGCCGGCTAATAAAATCCGTACTGAGGCATCTCTCATACATCTACCTTTGACGGATCCAATCCCTGGGCCCTAGATACTTCTCTGACTTTTGTTAATTTAATTATAAATAATTCAAGCAGTTATAGCTGCCTTTTGAGAAAAATTCTAGTTATTTTTGTTAAATAGTACCGCTCGCAGCCCATAATACACACTCCCCAAGCCTTTAGGCTAGCCAGCTGCTACAATGCGCGCCTATTAATCACTAGAGTTGCTTGTAGTTCTGTGTCCAAACTCAACCCCCGACAACGCGAAGCGGTAGACTATATAGACGGCCCGCTACTGGTATTGGCCGGTGCTGGCAGCGGTAAAACCAGCGTTATCACCCGCAAAATCGCCTATATGGTCAACCACTGTAACTATAAGGCTGCCAATATAGCCGCGGTGACTTTCACCAATAAAGCGGCCAGGGAAATGAAAGAGCGGGTGGGGCAGCTGATCAAGGGCCCTGCTAGCCGTGGCCTTACGGTATCGACCTTCCACAACCTAGGCCTGACCATCATACGCAAAGAGCATAAGGTGCTGGGCTATAAAGCTGGCTTCTCTATATTTGATCAGCAAGACGCACAAGCGCTGATTAAAGACCTGCTCATACAACAACACGGCGGCGATAGCGACCAAGCCGAGGCTATACAGCACCGTATTTCCAACTGGAAAAACGATATGGTCAGCCCGGCCCAAGCCATAGCCCAGGCCGATGGCCCCGCCGACATACTCAGCGCCACCGCCTATGAACACTACCAGCGCGCCCTTAAAGCCTACAACGCCCTAGACTTTGACGACCTGATACTAATACCCGTGCAGCTGTTTTTAGGCCAGCCCGAGGTACTGGAAAAATGGCAGCGCAAAATCCGCTATATGCTGGTGGACGAGTACCAGGACACCAATATCACCCAATACCTGCTGGTAAAGCTAATCGTGGGTGACCGCGGCAAGCTCACGGTGGTAGGCGATGACGATCAGTCCATTTACGCCTGGCGCGGTGCCAGGCCCGAAAATATGGTGCAGCTGCAAACCGACTACCCGCAGTTAAAAATTATCAAGCTGGAGCAAAACTACCGCTCCACCGCTCGTATACTCAAGGCCGCCAACCAGGTGATTGCCCACAACCCCCATGTGTTTGATAAAAGCCTGTGGAGTGATTTGGGCTACGGCGACCCCATACGTATACTGCGCTGCCGCAACGAAGAGGTAGAGTGCGAGCGGGTGGTCACCGAAATACTGGACCATAAACTACGCAACAACACCGAGTTTTGCGATTACGCCATACTCTACCGCGGCAACCACCAATCCCGGCTGCTAGAGCTAAAACTGCAACACCACCAAGTGCCCTACAACCTCACCGGCGGCACCTCGTTTTTTTCACGCCATGAAATCAAAGACATCATGGCCTACCTCAAGCTTATTATTAACACCGATGATGACAACGCCTTTTTGCGCCTAATCAACACCCCGCGACGCAAAATCGGCGCCGCCACCCTAGAGGGGCTGGGCACCTACGCCACCCAACACGACATCAGCATGTACACTGCCTGCAATGAACAAGGCCTAGAGCAACAAGTGGGTGATGCTGGCGTCAAGCGCCTGCGCGAGTTTACCTATTGGTTTGATAAGGTCAGAGAAAACTGCCAGGGTGAAAAACCCATCTGGGCCATACGCGAGATGATAGCCGATATAGACTACGAGGCCTGGCTGCATCAAAACAGCGCCAGCAGTGCCACCGCCGAAAAGCGCTACGCCAACGTCAATATACTCATAGAGTCTTTAGAAAATACCCTCGCCAAAATTGACGAGGACGATAACAATATAGAAACCGCCATCAGCAAATTAGTGCTGCGCGATTTAATGGAACGACAAGAGGAAGAGGACGAGGCCAGCGGCAAAGTACAGCTCATGACCCTGCATGCCTCTAAAGGCCTAGAGTTTCCCCATGTTTATATCATAGGCATGGAAGAGGAATTACTGCCCCACCGCAGCAGCATAGAAGAAGATAATATAGAAGAAGAGCGCCGCCTCTGCTATGTGGGCATTACCCGCGCCAAACGCAGCCTCACCCTTACCCTATGCGCCAAGCGCAAACAGTTTGGTGAGATGCTGGACTGCGCCCCCAGCCGTTTTTTGGATGAATTACCCTACGATGATATCGTATGGGAAGGCGGCCCCGAACAAGACGCCAGCCTAGCCAAGGAGCGTGGCAAGCAAACTCTGGCCAGCCTGAAAAATTTATTTGCCGATTAAACGGCAAGCCAGCATCAATCTTCTATGCTTAAATAGCAGCATAGGCTTAAGCGCCTCTCTCTTATAACTAAACAGAGCAACTAAATGGCAGTAAGACCATCTCCCTTCAACACCTGTTTTTGCCTTTTAGTACTCGCCACTACCAGTGCTAAAGCCGATCACATGGTCTGCGAGCCCCAAGCCGCAGGCAGCGGCCAAACCACGCCGCTAGAGCAGGTAGCTGTTAAGCATATTACTATTAACAACCGCCCTATCTTTGAAGAAGATGACAAGGCCATTTGGCTGCACTATCTTGCCAACAACCTGCACATAAAAACTCAGCCTCATATTATTGAAAATCATCTGAGTTTTGAAAAAGGTGACACGATTAGCCTGGACGACGTAGAGGAAAGCGAACGCTTATTAAGGCAGCTGGACTATTTACGCGATGCCAACGTGCGCTTTGAAAAAGATTGTAACCATCAGCCCAACGGCAATATTAATGTCACCACTTGGGATCACTGGACACTATACCCAAAAATAAATTTCAGCCGCTCCGGCGGCGAAAACAAATACTCCTACGGCCTTAAAGACGACAACTTATTAGGCTTAGGTATACAGGGCAATTTTCGTTATTTTGCCGATAAAGATCGCACCGGTTACGGCATTAAAGTCGACGCCCCCATCACCTATATCAAGCACAGCGAACTATCGCTAGCAGCTTTTGATAATGATGATGGCTACCGCTATGGCATAGCCTGGCGCAAACCTTTTTATACTTTAAATACTACTGACAGTTACTATTTTGATAACGACCACAGCAAACAAGATTTACACATAGACCAAAACGGCGATGATGAAAATGTTTTTATCGCCAAGCGCAAATTTTTCGAAACCGGCTATGGCTGGTCGCAAGGCAAGGTGGATGGCTGGACCCGCCGCTGGACGCTAGGCCTTACTGCCAGCGACGAAAGCTTTGCCCCCATTATGGATAGCAACGACGTTAGCCTAGCGGTGCCCAACGACCGCCATTACATATACCCCTGGTTACAGTATCAAGTGATAGAAGATGATTTTGAAGTCATCTCAGACGTGCATTTTATCCACGAAAAAGAAGATCACCATTTAGGTTGGCGCCGTTTTATACGCCTAGGCTTTGAAGCTGACAATGACGACAGCGATAAAGATTATGCCGGCCATCTTAGAGCCTCGATTAGCAAAGGCATGTTAGTCGGCAAGCATTTATGGTTTGGCTCAGCAAGCGGCACGGTGGACTTTGGTGTGGCCGAGGATGATTATTATAAAGCTTCCGCAGGTTTTGAATATTTTTATAATTGGACTCCCGCCAACAAGCTCTATGTTAAAACCGAAATCACCTTAAGCGGCAACAACTACATAGACCAACCCATCACCCTGGGCGGCAACCGAGAAGACGATGACAATAGCTTTGGCTTTAGCCCAGCCGCACAGCCCACTGTAAGAGGCTACCCCTCGCAATACCAACACGGCAATAACCGCTGGCAAACCACTGTGGAAGCCCGCCACTATCCAAGCATAGAGCTATACCGTTTAGTACGGGTGGCTTGGGTGGGCTTTATAGACGCAGGCCGCGCCTCAGGTACTGAAAACATCGTCAGCAATAATGAACAAAGCGGCACCTTAGCCAGCATAGGCTTTGGCCTGCGCCTAGCCTCCATACGCTCCAGCGGCCAAAACGTCATTCACATAGACATCGCCAAACCCCTAACCACCGGCGACAATGTGGACAGCTGGTCAATTAGCGCGCATGCGGAGAAGAAGTTTTAAATCAGCCTCTAGCTCCTAGTCTTTAGTCGCTAGAAAAGCGGGCACAAAAAAACCGCGACTAAAGCGCGGTTTTTCTATCGACTAGCTTCTAGAGACTAGCGACTTCTCTACTGACTATTCTCAACGATATAATCAACCGTCGCTTTAATTTCATCATCCGAGCAGCTCATGCACAAGCCCTTGGGCGGCATGCCGTTAAAGCCGTTTAAGGCATGGTCGTGCAAGGTGTCTAAACCTTTAGCAATACGGGGTGCCCAAGCACCAGCATCACCCAACTTAGGCGCGCCAGCAGCACCGGTGCCATGACAAGCCGCACAGCTGCCGTTATATACATCTTCCGCCGACTTAGGGCCACTCGCTACAGCTGCTACCGCAGCACCACAGCTGTCATCACCCTCTAAGCACACTTTAGCTACGGGCTTGGTGCGCTCTTTAATGGCTTCTAAATTCTTCTCTGAAACTGCATACGCTGAAAGGCTCAACACTGAAGCCAATACCAATAAGCTCAACTTAATCATCGCGTTATTCTTAATGTTGTTCACTATCGACGCCCTCTAAAATCAATAAACGGCCTATAAACCCAGCCTTGTAATAGGCAGCGATTATAGCCAGTTATCCCGCTTGCGGAAACCCTAAGCCCGCTTATACACAAAATCCGCAAGAAAGCCGTGCCAAATAAAGGCGAATCTGTATAATTCCCCTTTCCAAAAAGTAGCCGATAGCCCTTGCGGCCACTAGCTGCTCATATTTTGCACACATTAAATGCGCCCGCTTGGAGCTTTTATGCCCGGAACGGGTACCGCTGGATAGAGCAGTGGCTTCCGACCCAATACATGCATTGGGAACGAGGAGTGAAACGACGAAGCCCCGAAGGGGTGTTATTAGCCTTAAGCTAATAACATTAAACCGTTGGCTGCCAACGGCTTAAACTGAACAACAAAATTTACACGAGTTATGCGCCCGTAGCTCAGCTGGATAGAGTAGCGGCTTCCGAAGCCGTTGGTCACAGGTTCGAATCCTGTCGGGCGCGCCAATACTAAAAACCCGGCCTAGCGCCGGGTTTTTAGTATTGGCTTGTTTGACGATGAGAGCCTGTCGTTCGAGACGAAGTTTACGCAGTAAACGGAGACAACGCCTGCTTTACTCAAGGCGCCCGTAGGGTACTTGCAGCCTAAAGCTGCAAGTATCAATCCTGCTCCCCTCACCCAAAACAAAACCCACCTCCTAAACTGAAGCGCCGGGTTTTTAGTGTTGACTGGCCTAGCGGCAAGATCGCAACAACATTACACCGGCCGCCGTTTGATACCTAACTACAACCCACTCTCCTCCCCATTCCCATAAACCACAGTACAGTTCTTATTAAAGGGGAAATACCACAGGCCGGTTTCGCCAATTAGCTCAACATTATTAATCTCACCATTCTCGGCAGCACTGATAATGGAACCGTCACCGAGCATGGGAATAAAAAATAAGAGATTCCAGGTGCAGGCTTCGCCTTTTTTACGAGTGCGTAAATTTTGAAATTCTATATTTTTAACGCCAACTCTCTGGCCATCGGCATAACGCAAGGTATTGGCTAAATCTTTGGTGGCTGTAGCACAACCTGTTACTAGTATTATTGCGATACTTAAGACTAGTTTTTTAAACATTTTTCTTTCCTCCGTTGCATTTTCCCAGGCACTAAACCTTTATTTACAGAGGCGATCAATGAATAGTTAAAGAGTAGCGCTATGCTTACCCACAGGCATTACATACTAAGACTATTTTTTACGGATGCTTTCAAATAAATTATATTGCCAACGCCTAATAGCCAGCACTACGGTATTGCCGTGCTTATTATCCATAGGTAGAGCCATGTCGTGCTGAGCAAGTTCACTAAATTCCTTAGCCAAGCGCTGCATCTTTTTTTGAAACTCAAGATTACTAGCTTTAGATAGCAAGCCATTAACTACAATCAGGCTTTCATGGTCTTGATCGAAGCCCGTACTAAAAAACTCTTGTTCAACTTTTTCTTGGAAAAATTTTTGTATGGGGCCATTACGCTGCCAACTGAAATTAGCAGCCACCAGTAATTTAATTCTATTATTCGGTAATAATTCAATAATTTTTAAACGGTCCAAAGCGGCTAGCTTTTGTATGCAGTCGGTTGGTTTTATGTCGTATTGATCAATCAAATCCTGGTAGCTATAACCATTAATCACACAGGCGGTCACCATCAGCAGTAATAGATCCGAGGCTATTTCCTGCTCCTGCTCTAATGACAGCTGAATAATTTTACGCTGCTCTCCTTCCATAAGCTGCACTAGCTCCGATATCTCCAGCCCCATCATGTGGCAGATTTGCTCAAGTCGCTGCAGAGTGAAATTTTGCTCAGCAAATAAGCGCTTTACCGAAGCCTCACTTAAATCCAGTAATTTCGCCACATCAAGATAAGTGTGACCATTAGCCTTAAGCTGTTTCTTCAAAGTCTTAATCAAGGGGGATATTTGCGGCATTTAAACTCCAAGAACAAAATAGTATCAATATTTAATACTTTATAGCTTGCATGCAGCTACAATTCAACAGAAGGTTGCTAAGGCGCAATAAAAAACTCATTATGCGGCCACTACCACATAGATACAGATAACGATAAAGGACACATCATGAAAGCTCTGTTTAAGTTGCCTGGTGCACTCGCCTACCTAACGGTTATTTTCCTCAATGCCTTTGTCGACCTAGGGCACAAAATCACTTTACAAAACACTATCTTTAAAGTTTATGATGGCCATACCCAAATCATCTTAACCGCAGTGATAAATGGCTTAATCTTATTACCATTTATTTTGTTATTTAGCCCTGCCGGTTATATTGCCGACCGCTACGCTAAAAACAAAGTCATGCGCGTAGCCGCTTGGTTTGCTGTATTTATTACTTGTGCGATTACCCTATGCTATTACCAAGGCTGGTTTTGGCCAGCATTTATTTTAACCTTTTTACTAGCAGTACAGTCAGCAATATATTCACCCGCAAAATACGGCTATATCAAAGGCTTGTTTGGTAAGGAGCACCTAGCTGAAGCTAACGGTTTAGTTCAAGCCATTACCATAGGCGCAATTTTGCTGGGCACTTTTCTCTTCTCTGTTTTATTTGAAAGCTGGTTTCCCCATACAGCCAACACAAAGGATGTCATTCTTACAGCTATCGCCCCCATAGGCTGGTTACTTGTAATTAATAGTATTTTTGAATTGCTGATGGCTTATCGCCTACCTGCTACCGACAAAGGTAATCCACAACAACAATTCGTGATCAACGATTATCTTACTGGTAAGCTCGTTGCCAAAAACCTTCAGCCTTTAACAAGCAACAAAACTATAAAACTCTCAGTCATTGGCCTAGCCATTTTTTGGTCTGTAGGGCAAGTTATATTGGCAGCTTTTCCAGCTTTTGCTAAACAATCTCTGGCTATAGATAACACAATTGTTATTCAAGGCATATTAGCCACAATCGGTATTGGCATAGTTATAGGCTCAACTTTAGCGGCCAAGTGGTCCAAGGGCTATATAGAAACAGGCTTAATACCTATAGGTGCCGCGGGTATTAGCTTAGGCTTAATCCTACTCACTCAACTTTCTTCTGTTAGTGCTCATGCCCTCAACTTTTTATTCATAGGCTTTATGGGTGGGCTATTTATTATCCCTTTAAACGCGCTTATACAGTTCAATGCTAAAAATGAAAGCTTAGGTACGGTATTGGCGGGTAATAATTTAATTCAGAATATTTCCATGCTCGCCTTTTTAGTACTCACGGCGATCTTCGCAATTTATGGCCTGAGTAGCAAAACCCTATTACTACTAATGGCTGCAGTTGCAGTGCTAGGCGGCTTATACACCATTTATAAATTACCCCAAAGCTTGGCAAGAATTATTCTTAGCTTATTAATGACACGTCGATACAAAATTAATGTTCAAGGATTAAAAAACATCCCTGAACAAGGCGGCACCTTATTATTAGGAAATCACATTAGCTGGGTAGATTGGGCCATTATACAAATTGCGTCACCTAGACCCGTACGCTTTGTCATGCTAAAGAGCATTTATCAACGCTGGTATTTAACATGGTTTTTTAAGTTATTTGGCGTTATTCCTATTGAATCTGGCCCTAGCAGCCGAAACTCACTCAATACTATTGCCGACCTATTAAACAAAGGCCACTTAGTTTGCTTATTTCCCGAGGGGAGCATTTCTAGAACCGGTCATCTTGCTGAGTTTAGAAAGGGATTTGAGCGGGCCTGCGAGCAATGCAACAATGACGTTGTGATTGTTCCTTTTTACTTACGCGGCTTATGGGGCAGCCAATTTTCTCGATCATCTGACCAATTAAAAACTATAAGAAATACCGGTTTATCACGAGATTTAATTGTAGCCTTTGGTGAGCCATTGCCTAAGTCAACTACTGCTGATGTGCTCAAACGCCGTGTTTTCGATATTTCGATTAGCTCATGGCAAGAACATACTAAATCTATGAATAATTTGGCTGATTCATGGATAGACACGGTTAAACGTGTAGGTAGTGAAATGGCCATTGCCGACACTTTAGGTACAACGCTATCTGCGAGGCAGGCATTAACTGCCAGCATCGCTTTTTCAAAACGCATTCAGCGTATTAGCCCAGAACAAAACATTGGCCTATTATTGCCAACCTCTGCAGGTGGTGTACTGGCCAACATGGCGGTATTACTAAGTGGAAAAACCGTAGTCAATTTAAATTTTACTGCCAGCCTGCCTGCATTTATATCATCTATTGAACAAGCTGGAATTAAAACGATTTACAGCTCTAAAAAATTTATTAGCAAATTAGAACGAAAAGGTATAGACATAAAAGTAATGTTGGGCAATACCAACGTGGTTTATTTGGAGGATTTAAAAGCCTCTATATCTAAGCTAGAAATGCTACGTACACTTTTTATGGTGAAATTTATACCCAGTACACTTTTAAAATTAATATACTCAAAGCCTATCGGCACTGAACAAACAGCTGCCATTTTATTTTCTAGCGGCAGCGAAGGGCAACCCAAAGGCATAATGCTAAGCCACAAAAATATTATGGCGAACCTTAAACAAATTTCGGATGTACTCAACACACAAAATAATGATGTGGTAATGGCATCTTTACCGTTATTTCATGCTTTTGGCCTTACCGTAACCCAATTTATGCCTTTAATAGAGGGGATACCGTTAATAGCGCATGCAGATCCTACTGATGTATTGGGCACAGCCAAGGCTATAGCTAAATTTCGTGGCACCATCCTTTTTGGCACTTCTACATTTCTGCGACTATATACTAAAAACACGAAAGTAAACCCACTCGCTTTAGAAAGCTTGCGTATAGTAGTTGCCGGTGCAGAACGTTTAAACCCCGATATACGTGACGCTTTTCAAGCCAAATTTAACAAAACTATACTGGAAGGTTACGGAGCCACTGAAACAACACCTGTAGCTAGTGTTAATCTACCTGACGCTTTAGACACCGATTACTGGCAGGTTCAACTAGGCGGCAAACTTGGTACCGTAGGCATGCCTCTGCCAGGCACCAGCTTTAAAATTGTTGATCCTGACACATGGCAGGAAGTGGCCACAGGCGAAGATGGCATGATACTTATTGGCGGCTGCCAAGTAATGCATGGATATCTTAATGACCCTGAAAAAACTGAACAAGTTATCAAAGTAATCAACGGTGTCAGATGGTATATCACTGGTGATAAGGGCCGTATCGATAGTGATGGGTTTTTAACTATTATTGATCGCTACTCTCGCTTTGCTAAGCTAGGTGGCGAAATGATTAGCCTATCTTCGGTTGAAGACTCTATACGGCTAGCGCTAAATAATTCTGAACTGGAACTGGTTGCCGTTAACCTACCTGATGACAAGAAGGGTGAAAAAATTATTGCCTTAATTGCAGAGAGTATTGACCCTGAGCAACTAAAGCAAACTTTGCTTAGCCAAGGCTGCCAACCTCTGATGATCCCATCTTCCTATATACAAATTGATGAAATACCTAAGCTAGGCTCTGGTAAAACAGACTACGCTCAAGCAAAATCACTAGCCCTAGCTAAGCTGTCTGCATGAATTTGCCTTTTTTTGCTAAAACGGCCGGTGTAGTGCTTAATCGCTCTGCACCAGCTAACAATACTGCATTTATTTGCTAACACCATTGATTAAAGAAATGACTGCCATGACCAAACCCAACATCTACATAGCCTACACTGGCGGCACTATAGGTATGCAAAAAACTGCGCAGGGTTATGCGCCTGTGGCCGGTTTTTTAAGTGACTTTATTAAAACGCAGCCCGCTTTTTACCATGAAGACATGCCCAGCTTTGATATACATGAGTACAGCCCGTTAATTGATTCGGCCAATATGTCACCCGCCGATTGGCAGCTTATTGCCGACGATATAGCGGCTAATTATGATAGCTACGATGGCTTTGTGGTTTTGCACGGCACCGACACCATGGCTTATACCGCCTCGGCCTTGTCGTTTATGCTGCAGAATTTAGCCAAGCCGGTTATTGTGACGGGTTCGCAAATTCCCTTGGCACAGTTGCGCTCCGATGGGCAAACCAACCTATTAAACGCTTTATACTTAGCCGCCAATTATCCTGTGGCCGAGGTGTGTTTGTTTTTTAATAATAAATTATTCAGAGGCAACCGCAGTACCAAGGTACACGCCGATGGCTTTGATGCCTTTGCCTCCCCAAACTACCCTTTGCTATTAGAGGCAGGCATTAAAATACAGTGGCGTGCAGGCCAACCGCTAAGCTCAACAGCAACGCAAAAAAAACTGCAAGTGGCCCAGATTAAACCGCAGGCCATTGCTGTGCTTACCCTGTACCCAGGTATTTCAACACAATTACTACAACAGGTTTTACAGCAGCCTATTAGGGCGTTAATTTTATTAAGCTTTGGGGTGGGCAATGCGCCTCAGCACAAAGCGTTTATTGATGTATTAAAGCAGGCGCAACAACAGGGCATTATTATTGTTAACCTCAGCCAGTGTTTGCAAGGCAGTGTTAATATGCAGGGCTATGCCACCGGTAATGCTTTGGCAACGGCCGGTGTTATTAGCGGCCACGATATGACTATAGAGGCGGCGCTGACCAAACTGCATTATTTATTATCGCAAGACATGCCTTTAGCCGATCTTAAGCTTGCCATGCAGAAAAATTGTCAAGGTGAGTTGAGTAATAACTGACCTTATAAACAGCACAATCCAGGCACAAAAAAAGCCGACATCATGTCGGCTTTTTATTAATAACTTTTTAGTAGTTAATTTTACGCACCTACTAAATAAGTATCGTATTCAAAGGCGCTAACGCGGCCCTCAAACTCGGCTTGCTCGGCGTGTTTTACTGCACTGAAAGCTTCTTGAAAGGGCGCACCTAAATGTTCTTTTACATAGGCAGATTCTTCAAACACTTGTAGTGCATCGCGCCAGCTGCGTGGCAGTGAGGCCTCCGGCTTGTTAACGCTATCGTTGAGTGGCGCATCGGCTTCTAACTTGTTTTCTATGCCGTATAAAATACCCGATAACAAAGCCGCTTGTGCTAAGTAGGGGTTTAAGTCGGCACCGCCTACGCGGTATTCGATGCGGCGCGCTTTAGGGCTGCCGTTAGGAATGCGCATGGCAACATCGCGGTTTTCATAACCCCAAGTCGGTGCGTTAGGGATATGGCTACCCACTTTAAAACGACGGTAGGAGTTCATATGCGGGGCAAAAATTAGCATGGTGTCGGCCATGGTTTGAGCTAAGCCGGCAATCGCATGGCGCAAGGTATCGGTACCCTTGTCAGTGCCATCATCAAAAATATTATTGCCGTCTTTATCTAACACGCTGCAATGTATGTGCATGCCATTGCCATCCATATCACCAAAGGGCTTGGCCATAAAGGTGGCGATATAACCGTGCTTTTGCGCAACACCTTTAATCACACGCTTTAGCATTTGGGCGTTATCGGCTGCGTGCAGGGGGTTGTCTATGTGGTTTAGATTAAGTTCGTACTGGGCAGGCGCTAATTCTTTTAGCAGGCCGTCTAGAGGCAGGTCCATCTCTTTGGCAGCATCGCGTATCTCGTGCATTAACTCTGCCTGCTCTTGCATAACATCTATGCCATAGAGCTGGCCGGCCATGGTGGTGCGGCCATTAATGCGGCTGGTAGGCAATTGTGGCGTGCCCATCTCATCGCGCTTTTCAAGAAACAGGTGAAACTCTAACTCGGGAGCCGTTACCGGGCGTAAACCTAAGTCTTGGTAACGCTTATAAACGTTTTGCAATACTACCCGTGGGTCGTAACCCCAAGGCTGGCCATCGTCGCCGGTTAACTGCATAAACATTTGCGCTGTAGGGCGCTTTAACCAAGACAGGCGTTTTAGCGTGCTGACTATAGGTTCACAAACGCCATCACCGTCACCGGTTTTATCGCATAATGAGCCCACGTCTCTGCCCCATACATCGGGAGTAACCGTGGTGAGGGCAACTTTTACATCGCCTTTGAATACTTTTTCTAAATTATCGCGGGTTAACCACTTGCCTCTAAAGCTGCCGTTAAGGTCGGTTAGCATCACCTCTATGGTTTCGATATCCGGATTATCGTTTAAGAATTGACGCGCTATTGCTAAATCATCAGTCTGTTGGGCTGTCACAATTAGTCTCCTACTATAGATGGCAGTAAGGATAAATAATTGTCAATATATAACAATACTCCAAGAGTGGTGGTTTCCAAGCTGGGCTGAACAGCCCTAAACAGCAGCAGAACCGAAGGTAAGCCATTGTTATATATAATAATTATTCTGTTTCACTGAATCCAAGCTGCGCTGCTGCAGGTGCCGGTTAAACATTTTAGCTAAGCTGTCTACCCACGTTTGCGGCATGATGCCAAACATTTTTACCTATCAGCCAGCTGCCAACCGTCGTTTGCTGGCTAGTCTTTAGCCACCACTTACCTGTATGTTTTGCTTAGGCTATGCGATTGATTGCCTTAGCGGGGATATATACATCGCGGATTTAATGATAACGCTTACTGTAGCTCTATGGGGCTTAACCAATCCAAGCCAAATTGCTTTTGCAAGGCCTGCACCTCGCCTTGTTGATAAAGTTTGCGCAGCTGCGTGTCAAATTGTTGCAGCAGTGTTTTAGCTCGCTCACTGCGGCCAAAACCCAAGTAAGATTCTTTTTGATAGACATGCTCAATACGAAACTGACCGGGATGCTGAGTAAAGCGCTCGCTGTATACCTGTAGCGGCATAATACCTTCAATAATAAAGTCTACCCTATCAGCCACGAGTAATTTCCACAGCTGTGTATCACTGGAAACCTCCTGTAACTTTACGGGAACAGCCAACTGCTTATGCAAGTCATAGCCACGCAGCATACCTAAGGTGCCACCCGACATGGTTTGCTGCCCTTGCCACTGTGGCCAGCGCTGCGCTTTAAAAGCAACGGCAATTCGCTCTATAAAAACAGGGTAACGATTTACTTGCATATATTGGCCCATAAAAGACTCATCGTCATAAACACTAACAATGATATCAGCCCGCGATTCCATCACATCTTGCACGCAGCGCTTCCAAGGGCAAAATTTAAACTGCAGCTGATACCCTAAAGGCTCAAAAGCTGCCCGCAGTAATAGAAACAGATAGCCTTCACCAGCCTCACTATAGCCATACCAGTTTTCTGAGCGAACTTGAATAACCCTATTATCTAGCGGCTGGCCATCGCTTAACTCAGCCCTAGTAGTGGCAGCTAGCAGTAATGCCAACAGCGCGCAAAATCCGTATTTTATAAAATGGCCCAAACCTGTTTTCACTAATAGCTGCATAGATAAACATCGCTGATTAAAAGAACAACATCATACTATGACTATAGTCTTACAGCCTCTTAATGAAAAGCCATGGCTTGGCTATCACCCAAAAGCCAGCAAGGCATGACTGCAGGGCAGTATAAAAAATGGGGCTAGCCCTAAAGCTAGCCCCATCTATGGATAATATTGACACAATGTCTATAGCATCCTTAAGCTTTTCAGCCTAGATCGTATTGCCCATACCAGCTTTACGACTTTTAATAGCTAAGTAGCTAGGCGCAGTCCGCCTTAGATTCCCTACTGACGTCATTCAATACATAGGCCTTTACATTTCGGCTGATGATGCTTATCGCGTGCTTACAGCAAGCCATGCTCACGTAGTATTTCATCAACTCTACCATTGTCTGTAATTATCTTTAGCCCTGCATTGAAATCCGCAATCTTTTTATCAGCATTGACAGCCTTTTTGCACATCACTAAATACTGTTCATTCTTTTGTATTGAGGGTTCGACCCACGTAAGTCTATTACGATGTTTTTCTTCTATCTGGGTGTTTATCAGATATTTCGCTTGTGCTTTATCAAGCAGCGCAAGGTCGATGCGTTTTCTAAGCAATTTTTTTAAGTTATTTAAATCTGTGTTGACCACTTTAGTTTGCATGCCAGAGTTTAAGAATGAATCTGGATACACATAGCCATTTACTATACCAACACTAATATTGTCTTTATTGGACTTTAGATCTGAGAGCACCTCAGAATTATCATTATGGCGGTAAAAGCCTATTTCATTAGCCGGAGGAATAGGATCTGAGAATATTCCCCAGGCTCTACGTTCAGGCTTATCCCAAGGCGGGAACATGCCATCAACCTTACATTCCGCAGCTAATTTTTCACCGCGCACCCACGGGTAAAACTTAATGTTAACCTTATGGCCAACCGCCCCGAATGCTTCTCTGACTATCTTAGTAACAGGCCCTTGGTCCTTTATATCCTTACCATAGAATGGGGGATAATCTGCTGAGGCCAGATTAATCGTATCAGCAATGCTGGAACTAGAAAGTAATATAATAATTGGCAATAAAAATCTCACGAAAATTTCCTCTAATAGTTATTATTAATACCTGACGATTGCCATAACCTTGCAAAATTTTGACCCCAACCCAAAATTATTGCTAGGCATCTAAAAGCAACGCCCAAACATCCCACTTCAACAGCTTTCACTTTACAGCTAAGAGTTACTCACACAAAAACATATATTTTTAATCTGGAGCTCAAAAATATTGATGGCGAGAAATTAACAATAACAAGTCGGATTTTATAATTTTAGATATGATTAGCTAAAACATAGCTAGACACATGCGATTTGATTACTTCGATAAAGCCAGCAACGCAGGATGGCACCCGACGCTGCTAGCTAATAGGAGAGATTTGACAGATGCTGTTTTATAAATAGCGTTGAGATTTTTTTGCTTGCGCCTCGTGGGCCTGCTGATATTCAGCTTTTAAGCGGCTAACCAACTCAGCGGTAGTGGGTACATCGTGTATGCCACCTGCTCCTTGGCCTGCAGACCAAATATCTTTCCAGGCCTTTTTCTTATCGGTTTTATCTTCGCCTACCATTTCAGCACCAAAATCTATTTCGGCAGCGGGGGTTAAGTCATCGGGATCGTAACCGGCATCAATCACACTCTCGCGCATAAACGACGCGGGCACACCAGAAATAGCAGGCGTATACACAATATCAGCGGCGGAAGAGCGTACGATCATGTCTTTGTAATCATCGACTACACGGCACTCTTTAGTCGCTAAAAAGCGCGTGCCCGCATAAGCTAAGTCGGCACCCATCATTTGGGCAGCGGCAATATCGCTACCGCGTGAAACACAACCGGCCAGCAATATGGTTTTATCAAAAAACTCACGCAGCTCGCCGATTAGACTTAAGGGGTTCCAATGGCCAGCATGGCCGCCAGCGCCACCACAAACGGCAATCAAGCCATCCACATTCATAGAGGCGGCTTTTTTAGCAAAGCGCACATTCACTACATCGTGAAACACTATGCCGCCATAGGCATGTATGCGATCTATTACTTCCGCATTGCAGCTTAAAGAAGTAATTATAAGTTTCACTTGGTGCTTTTCTATGATGGCCAAATCATCAAGCAGGCGTGGGTTAGATTTGTGTACTATCAGGTTCACGCCGTAAGGGGCAGGCTTTTGGCCCGTCTCTTGCTCAAACTGTGCTAATTGTTTATCGATTTCGTTTAGCCACTCGTCCAGTTGCTCGGTGGTACGCGGGTTAAGCGCAGGAAAGGTTCCCACTACGCCTGCCTTGCAGCACTCAATCACTAGCTCCGGACCAGAAGCTAAAAACATAGGTGCCGCAATTAAAGGCAGCGATAAACGATCTTTTAATACTTCGGGTAATGACATTTCAATAATCTCGTCAATTAATTCGACTTAAATTTACAATTATTTCGTCATGCTGGTTTGATCCAGCATCCATCTTACTATTTAACGCTCGTGGATTCCGGGTCTAGCCCGGAATGACAATTTTTCTGTCATGCCGGACTTGATCCAGCATCTATCTTTCTATAAAAGCCTGTGGATTCCGGGTCTAGCCCGGAATGACTTTATTTTCCTGTCATGCCGGACCTGATTCGGCATCCATCTTTCTATAAAAGCCTGTGGATTCCGGGTCTAGCCCGGAATGACAATTTTTCTGTCATGCCGGACTTGATCCGGCATCCATCTTTCTATGAAAAACCTGTAGATTCCGGGGCTAGCCCGGAATGACGATCTAATGCATTTTTCTAGCGACTATTTACTAGAGACTTTTTTTGCCACTTGTAGCTGCCGCTTTCAAAAGCGTTACGCGCTTTTGGATAGATCACTCCACAAGCCTTGTTTTTCTAAATCAAGCATTACCGCCTCTATACTTTCACGCAGTGTAGACACAATGTGGTCAACTTGCTCTTTGGTTAAAATGATTGGCGGAGACAATACGTTTAAGTGGCCTATAGGGCGAACCAATACACCGCGTTTAGCGGCTTCATCAGTAATCCAACGGCCAATATCTAACTCTTCGGCAAATAATTCTTTGGTTTGTTTATTGGCAACATTCTCAATACAAATCATAAAGTTTTTGCCGCGCACTTCACCAACAATGGGCAGGTCTACCAATTTCTCTAGCTCTTGCTGGAAGTATGGACCTACTTCACGTACGTGCTCTAGAATTTTTTCGTCTTCAATGATTTCAATATTTTTCAAAGCAGCACGGCAGGCAACAGGGTGACCTGAATAGGTAAAGCCGTGAGCAAAGTAACGGCCTTTACCGCTAGCAGCAATCACATCCCAAATACCATCAGAGAAGATGGTTGCACCCAATGGCTGATAGCCTGAGGTTAAACCTTTTGCCGAGGTGATGATATCGGGCTGAATAGCAAACACATCTTCAGAGGCAAACCAGTGGCCTACGCGACCAAAAGCGGTAACAACTTCGTCGGATACGTAAAGAATATCGTTGGCTTTGCAGGTTTCCCACATGCGCTGGATGTAACCTTTAGGTGGCACGATAACACCGCCAGAACCCATGATAGGCTCTGCAAAAAACGCCGCCACTTTACCGGCACCGCCTAGCTCTTCGATTTTATCTTCAAACTCTTTGATTAAAGTATCGGTATATTCTTCTTCACTCAAACCTTCTGGCGCACGATAGTAATACGGTGTTGAGATGTGGTGAATAGTATCGGTAATGTAATCAAATTCTTTAACGTGATCGGCTTTTTTACCGCCTATAGACATGGCCGCATAAGTTGAGCCGTGATAGGCCTCTTTGCGCGCGATGATGTGTTTTTTATCGTGCAGGCCACGGCAGTTTTGATAAAAGTGAATCAAGCGGAAGGCAGTATCCACAGCGGTAGAGCCACCGCAAGATAAAAACACGTGATTCAAATCACCTGGCGCAAGCTCGGCTAATTTTTTCGCCAGTTGGCCAGCGGGGATATTAGTCATATCCACCATGGGGTTGGCATAAGCCATTTGACGAACCTGGTCGGCGATAGCTTCAACCATATCTTCGCGGCCCAGGCCTATGTTGGTACACCACATGCCACCAATGGCGTCTAACATTTTGTTGCCATCAGTATCGTAGATATAAGCGCCTTCGGCCTTGGCGATGGGCAGCGCGCCTTCTTCTTTGAAGCTATCGAAATATTGCCAAGGATGTAAGAAATGGTTTTTGTCGTCTTCTACGATTTGGTTTGTGTTGTACTGATCGAATTCGCTCATGATTACTTCCTTTTTCATCAGCCCCTTGGGCTGAGTTTTAAGTTTCAAGTGGCAAGCTTTAAGCAAAGCATTCTAGTGCCGACTTGTTGTGATTTTTTCAGCCCTTTGGGCTGAGCTTTAAGCCGCAAGTGGCAAGCTTAAAGTGGATTCCGGCTTTCGCCGAAATGACTGCATTTTTTCTGTCTTGCCGGACTTGATCCGGCATCCATCTTTCTAATTTAATTCCATAGATTCCGGGTCTAGCCCGGAATGACGAAATAGCATGTTATTCTTGAGACTAGCGACTACCCACTAGAGACTTTTCTCTTACCTCTTGTAGCTTGCCTCTTGCCGCTTTCAAAAGCTCACTGAGCTTTTGAAATCAGCGCATCCACCGCCACCGCACCTTGTCCCTGCGGTAACACCATCAAAGGGTTTACATCTAGCTCTAGCACTTTATCGGCATTGTCTACGGCGAAGTTGGCCACTGCCATAACGGCATCGACAGTAGCTTCTAAATCCCCCGCCTCTTTACCGCGGAAACCTTCAATCAGTTTGTACACTTTTAGTTGCTTAATCGCATCGCGCACGGCATCGCGGCTGCTAGGCAGTAGTAAGCTCACGCTTTCTTTCATTAGCTCTACTAAAATACCGCCGGCACCAATCACTAGTGACAAGCCAAAACCTTGTTCGCGTTTAATGCCTACAATTAATTCGGTCACCGGCGCAGCTGACATTTTTTCTACTAGTATGCGGCTGGTATCTACCTGCGGGTGGCTTAGGCTAATTCTGGCCACCATATCTTGGGCAACGGCTGCAGCTTCGGCAGGAGTTTTGATATTGACTTTAACCGCACCAGCTTCGGTTTTATGGGGCAGGTCTTTGCTCACCATTTTTACTACGACTGGGCAGCCTAGCTCTGCAGCGGCTTGCTCTACTTGATCTGCACTAACTAATTTTGCGGCGGGTACAGGTAAGCCATATTGTTGTAGCCATTGTTTTGAATCCCATTCATCCATGGCGATGGCGTCACCGCTTAAGGCATCGGCAGGGCATAGCGCTTGGGTAGATTCGTCTTGGCGGCTCAATATTTCTTGGCGGCGCTGGCTATAGGCCATCACCTTGCCTATGGCGGTGACCGCATCTTCTAAACCCTGCAAAGCTGGCACGCCTATGCTGTGCATATGCTGGCGTGTTTTTTCTTGCATTAACTCGGGAAATACCGAGGCAATAGCGCCAGGTACATTGTGTTTTTTGCAGCATTCTTGAAACACATCAGCGATTAATTCGCACTGTGGGTTTTCACCCGAAGCTTCGCCGGGGAAATCTAAAGGCAGCAAACAAAAATCGTAATCGTCGCCAAATAAATTATCCATGCACTGAGTTAATGCGTCGCGGTCGCCCCAAATAGCGGTGGTAAAATCTAAGGGGTTAGCGACGTTGGCGTAGGCGGGTAATAATTCGCTAATATTTTTGACGACGTCTTCTGATAATTTTGGCAAGGCTATGCCCTGGTTATCGCTGTAGTCTGCTATTAAACCGGCATCACCCCCAGAGCTAGCTAAGGCCACTAAGCGATTGCCTTTAGGCACTGCACCGCAGGCAAATATTTTTAAGGTTTCTACAAAAGGCACTGGCCCGGTTACGCGGGTAATGCCTACGCGTTCAAATAAGGCATTATACAAATCATCAGAACCTGCCAGTGAGCTGGTGTGGCTTAGCGCCATCTCGGCTCCAATTTCTGAGGTGCCGGTTTTTAAAGCCACTATAGGTACGCCTTTTTCTAAGGCACGCATAGCGGCGGCGGCAAAGTTAGGTACATTTTTTAAGCCTTCTAAGTGCAGGCCTATAGCGGTCACGCGCGGCTGTTCTAAAAACGCATCAATTAAACCGGCCACATCCACTTGCGCCTGATTACCTACGCTAACCATATAGGCGATAGGTAAGGATCTATCTATCATGGAAATGTTGTAAGCAAAGTTACCGCTTTGGGTAATGATGGCCATGCCCTGCTCTACCATTTTGCCACCGTGGGCAACGGGCCAAAGCGCTGAGCCGTGTAAGTAATCTAATAGGCCGTAACAGTTGGGACCCAGGATAGCTAAGTCACCAGCAGCAGCTAATAACTCCTGTTGTTTAAGCTCGCCTTCCTTTTCGCCATCTTTATCCATCTCAGCAAAACCTGAGGCGTAACACACTGCACCTCCGGCACCGATTTCATTCAGTTCTTTGACAACGGGAATCGTGGTATCGCGTTTGGTGCCTATAAAAGTGGCATCGGGGGCGCTGGGTAAATCTTTGACTGAGGGGTAACATTTAACGCCGTTGATTTGGTCTTTAACGGGGTTAACTAACCAGATGTCACCGGTGTAGCCACCTTTTTTACAACGGATAACGGCGTCGGCCATGGCACTACCGCCTACGAAGGCGATGGTTTTTGGGTCTAACAAACGACGCATGTTTTCTTTGTTGGCCATAATGCGCAACTCCAAACACTATTTTTAGTTTTATCTTTACTGCGGATCTTAAAAATAGTGTGCGGCGCTTAGCCTATACGTCTTTTTTTAAGCCTAGGTAAAGAGGCGTTTAATAAAGTCTAAACACGCTGCTTCGCCCTCTTGCGGCACAAACGCGTCTGGATCTAAGCACCACTCCAACCACAGGCCATCCATTAATGCGGTCAAACTCAGCGCGGCGCGCGAGCTGTTAATGGTGACTTGTTTTTCGTCGGCCACGGCATCGATTAATTGGGCAATGCTGCGGCGGTATTTGTTGTAGTGGCGCTTATTTAAACCATTTATTTGTGGATCGACTTGTGCGAGATTCCAAAGGCTAATCCAAATGGATAAGTCTTCTTTGGTAAAGGTAGGCGGGCTAAAGGCGGCTTTGATCATGGCCTCTAGCTGAGCTTGTGGCTCGCTACCAATTTCTTCAATCAGGCCTCGGGTACTGTTGTCTAACTTATCCGACATGTACTCGTAGGCTTGAACAATAATATCGCTCTTGCCGTTAAAATGATGGTTGAGCAGGCCGCGTGATACTTTTGCGGCTTTGCAAATAACCTCTACGGTAGTACCGCCATAACCATATTTAGCCAGGCAACGCAGGGTGGCCTCGATTAATAGTTTGCGCCTGACTTCAGGCTCTTCACGCACAAACTTTGGTTTTTTGGGGTTATCACTTAGCTTTGCCATCATGGTTCCACGGGTAGTTTTTGATGCGGCTATTTTTTCATGGCTACAACAATTAGGCCACTGCCAATTCGCCGCATCTAAACCCTAGTCGTAAAGACCTACCAATAGGGTGCTACCAGTACGGTGCTAGCAGTTCCTTAGAAATAATATGGCGCTGTATTTCCGAGGTACCTTCCCAGATGCGCTCTATGCGCGCATTGCGCCACATGCGCTCTACGGGTGTTTCATCCATTAAGCCCATGCCGCCGTATATTTGTACGGCTTCATCGACGATGCGACCCAAAGCTTCGCTGGCAAACAGCTTGGCCATGCCAGCATCGGCATCGGTTAAGGTGCCCAGGTCCATTTTTTGCGCGGCGTGTAAGGTCATTAAATCGGCGGCGCGTATTTGGGTAGCCATATCGGCTAACTTAAATGACACCCCTTGGTTTAAGCCTATGGCTTTGCCAAATTGTTTGCGGTCGGCAGCCCAGCTCAGCGAGGCGTCCAGCGCGCGCATAGATTGGCCTACGCAGTTAGCCGCAACCATTACTCGGCCAGCAGTTAGCCATTGGTTGGCCACTTCCCAGCCTTTGGCCACTTCGCCCAGCACTTTTGACTCGTGTACCACGCAGTCATCAAAAAATAATTCGTAGGTGTGATAGCCGCGGTTGCTTACCCCTTTAGGGCCACGGCGTATGGTCATGCCGGGGTTGTCGTTGTCGACTAAAAAGGCGGTCACTTCGTTTTTCTGCCGGCCCTTGTATTCAAAGGTGCCGGTCACAGCAAATACGATAGAAAAGTCGGCATTACCCGCATGGCTGATAAAGTGCTTGGCGCCATTGATCACGTAGTTCTCGCCCTGCTTTACCGCCTTGGTTTGTATAGAGGCGGCATCTGAACCAGCACCGGGCTCGGTAAGTGCAAAGCAGTCGATTTTTTCACCGGCCACACAGGGGGCTAAGTACTCTTCGATTTGATCGCCCTTACAGGCCATTAAAATATTGGAAGGGCGGCCAACATTAACGTGTAAGGCCCAACCACATTTGGACAGCTCACGCTCGATTAACGCCTGTGACACATGGTCCAAACCTAGGCCACCGCCCTGCTCGGGGATATTAAAAGCATACAGCCCTGCCTCTAAGGCTTTTTCACGAATTTGCGCGGCCAGCTCGGCGGGCACTTCGTCGGCACGGTCTACGGCTTCTTCGTGGGGCAGTAATTCTTTTTCAACAAATGCCTGTACGGTTGATACCAGCATTTCTTGTTCTTCGTTTAATTGAAAGTCCATCGCGTTTTCCTACAGCTAGTTGCGGCTACTTAAATGATCTGTTGTTTAAGCTATTTATTGGCCTGTGAATTCGGGGCTACGTTTTTCTATAGAGGCTTTTAAGGCTTCATCGGCATCTTTGCTGCGGCCGCATAATAGCCCCGCCGCTTGCTCTAGGCTTAGCTGCTCAACCAAGCTGTTGCGGCTGCTTTGCTCTAATAACGCTTTGGTTTGGCCATAGGCAAAAGTAGGGCCTGCGGCTAAGGTGGCAGCGACGGCATCAACGGCAGCCGTTAAGGCCTCGGGCTCATGCACCTCGGTAACTAAGCCTGCGGCCAGCGCTTGCTCGGCAGGCCAGGCCTTATCAAAAAACAAAAACTGCTTAGCTTTTTCCAGGCCGATTAAACGCGGCAAGTGCCAGCTGCTACCTGCATCGGGGCAGTAAGCCATGGTGGTATAGCCAGCTTTAAATTTGGATTTAGTAGAGGCGTAGCGAAAATCACAGCACAGCGCCAAATCAACCCCGGCACCGACTGCCGCGCCGTTAACCTCGGCAATAACGGGTTTAGGCAGGGCGTAAAGCTTGGCCATCATGGCGTGGGCCGCTTCGGTCCAGCCGTAGGTCTCTAGGGTGCCATTGGCCTCAGCCTCAGCCCACTCGGCTACATCAGCCCCAGCACAAAAGGCGCGGCCACTGCCGCTAATCACCACGCAACGCACCTCGGCATTGCTGGCCGACTCGTCTATGCACTCAGCCAACGCCTTGAGTACCGGCACGCTTAACGCGTTGTACTGCTCGGGGCGATCTAGGGTGATGCGCCTTACGCCGTTATTGGTTGCTACTGTAAAGCCCATAAGGCCTCCGTTATTGTCAATGAGTTTGCGATTACCCTGCACAGCATAGGGGCTTAGTTGCAATGTTGCGTATCATTTCAGAAATTATACGTTTGTTCAACAATATTTTTGTTATTACTATGTTCACAATAGTAACAAAATCGTTTAAAACTTTTATTAATGAAAATAGTTCATATTTATCAATACTTTACAGCTATATAAAAAGTGCTAGCGACTACCTGCATAAGCGCAGCCCATAATATTATTTGAACATTCATATAAGTATATGGGATGATTCTTACATACTTAACCGCAGCCGGTCATTCCGGGCTAGACCCGGAATCCATTAGCCTGCCAATTAGAGCTGGATGCCGGATCAAGTCCGGCATGACAAAGTGTGATGCCAGCATGACTAGGTGAGGTGTAGACATAACACGCACTGCAGCCTGTCATTCGGGCTGGACCCGGAATCCATTAGCCTGCCAATTAGAGCTGGATGCCGGATCGAGTCCGGCATGACAAAGTTTGATGCCAGCATGACTAGGCGAGGTGTAGACATAACACGAGCTGCTGCCGGTCATTCCGGGCTGGACCCGGAATCCATTAGCCTACAAATAGAAGGCTGGATGCCAAATCATGTCCGGCAGGACGGGGTGGGCGATCAGCAGGATAGGATGGATAACCGGCAAAACGAGAAGCGCAACACACAAAAATAGACTGTTTCTTTGCGATGCCCCTCCATGCCGTTAGGCTGGAGCAACGAACACAACCGTAACAAAAACAAGAATAATGCGAGCCATACCATGAGCACAGCCCCAACCAGCAATGACATCCCACTCAATAATGGCCGCAGCGTTTGGGTGGCGGTATTATTTTTATCGGTGGCTTATTTAATCTACAACACCCTGCCGGTGGTGCTGGGGGCCGCCGCCGATGCCATGGGTTTAAGCGATGTGCAGATTGGCTATTTAGGCTCCAGCTATATGCTGGGGGCGGTAGTGGTAGGTGTTAGCTCTATTTTTTGGGTACGCCGTGTTAACTGGCGCTGGGTGGTGGCTATCTCATCGCTAACGGTACTAGCCTGCTACGCCAACGCCTCGTTTGTGAGTTACGACATATTAAAACTGGCTTTTTTTGGGGTGGGCTTTGCCAATGGCGCCATCGTTTCTTGCGTGCTCACCTATTTTGGCGATACCGCCACCCCCGACCGCAACTTTGGCTACGGCGTGGGCACCCAAGTATTACTGGCAGGTTTGGCCGCGTACTTTATGCCTATATTTATCACCCCGCAGTGGGGCTTTGGCGGCATTATGTTGCTGTTTTGTGCCATGGTAGCCATCACCTTGCTGCTACTACCCTTCTTCCCCGCTAAGGGCTGCCGTGGTTATGAAAAGCCCAGCCAGCTGGCAAGTACTCACTCACAAGCGTTAGCAGGCTCATTACTAGGCGTCATGCTTGGCGTTGCCGGTATGTTTATCTACTTTTTAGGTGAAACCGGGGTATGGGCCTTTTTAGACAGGGTGGGCCTAGCCAATGGCCTAAGCTACGCCGCCATGGGCGAGGCCTTTGGCATCTCGCTGATTATCAGCGCCGCCGGTGCTTACCTGGCCTCGTACATGGGCGACCGCTATGGCCGCATCATCCCCATTATGGCCGCCACCCTAGCCCTTATCGCCGGCTTACTGCTGATGCTTTATACCCGCTCCGCATTTAACTTTGGTTTGGGCATGCTGCTCTTTGCTGGCGCCTGGAATTTTGTACTGCCCTTTCAAATGAGCTTAATCTCAGAAGGCGACACTAGCGGCCGCCTCACCCCGCTTATCCCCACCTGCCAACTACTAGGTTCAGCCATAGGCCCAGCTATTGCCGGCCACATGGTGATAGATGGCAGCTATTTTTATGTGTACCTGTTTGCTTTTGCGGCGGCGATTATCAGTACCATATTGTGCGTGGGGGTGGAGGTGTTTGTTTATAGGCCTATGCGGCAGTCACTAGTGTTGAGTCGCTAGTTCCTAGATGGCCTACTCCACTGTTTTGCTTGCAACTATCTTCTAGGGGCTCTTCCAGCGACTAACTGCTAGCGACTAGAGACTCCCCCCTGTAGACTGGCGCGATGCGCAAAATCTTCATCATCGGCCTCCCCCGCACCGGCACCACCAGCCTTTGTGCCACGCTGCTAGAGCTGGGCTATAGTGTGGCGCATACCGCTTTTACCCAAGCGGCTATAGAGCAGGCCGAAGTAGTGGCTGATACCCCGGCCTATTGTGATTACCCGTTTTTAGACCAACGCTACCCCGGCGCTAAGTTTATTTACCTGGAGCGTGACCTCAGCCTGTGGCTGCCCTCTATACAGCAGCTGCTTAAGCGCATGATTAAAAATATTAACAACGACAGCGGTGGCTTTAACCCGATACTCAAGCGCTGTTTTAAAAGCATTTTTAATCCTTTTGAACTGGCGGCGATCAATAACCCACCACATCTCAGCCACTGCTACCAGCAACACCGGCAGCAAGTGCTGAGGTATTTCGCCCACAGGCCGCAGGATTTACTGTCACTTAACATAGCCGACCCGCAAGCCCCACAACAGCTGCTGGGCTTTTTAGGCCATGCCGCCGACCCCAGCCTACAATTCCCGCAACTCAACCAAGGCCAAAAAATCACCGCGTGGAATAAAATAGCGCACCCCTTAAAAGTTGCCGCCAACCTGCCAGGCCAACATGGCCGAAAGTATTTTGATATTTGAGGCAAGAGGCAAGAGGCAAGAGGCAAGAGGCAAGAGGCAAGAGGCAAGAGGCAAGAGGCAAGAGGCAAGAGGCAAGAGGCAAGAGGCAAGAGGCAAGAGGCAAGAGGCAAGAGGCAAGAGGCAAGAGGCAAG